>CAWABP010000025.1:0-195819 GCA_963780315.1 Candidatus Acidiferrales bacterium
CTGCCTTGTTGGATAGCCATCACCAGTTTTAAAGCAGACAGCTGCCTCTGCACCATGGAAAACAACCCGTTCCTTACCGACATCAACGCGGAACCCAGCGATCCTTCCGCAGGTGCGTATTCCGATGAAGGTGATCAGGATTCCGAACTGATCGTGATCAGCGTTCCGGGATTGATGTGATCAGTCCTCGGAGCGAAGCGACGCTGGCGGTTGCATTTTGCAGAAAGTGATCACGATCGTCAAGGTTGTTGTTGTTGAAGCTGTGCGAAAAGTGGAAATCCCGCGCCGTTTGCGGGATTTCCAAGCGGAGTGGGAACCCCGCTTTTTGGGGTTTCCACGGAGCGGCTTTTCCACAGCTTTGGCGCCGGACGATTTTTTTGCAAAAATCTTCGCGTCAGGATCGTCTAGAAACGACGATCGCCGGCTCGATCGGCCCACAGCATGTGCTGTTTGTCCTCCTCCCGCCTCTTTATATCTTTTTGTCGTTTCCCTGCTTGCGCATCGAGTCGCCGCGCAGCTCGATGCGATGGGCGTTGTGCACCAAGCGATCCAGGATGGCGTCCGCCAGCGTGGGATCTCCGATCTGTTCGTGCCAGCGGGACACTGGCAGTTGCGAGGTCAGGATCATCGAGCGGGCCTGGTAACGATCTTCCGCGATCTCCCAGAAATCCCGCCGTTCCGATTCTGCCATCGGGGCCATCGCCCAGTCGTCCACCGCGAGCACGTCGATGCGATTCAGCCGCCTCAGGAGTTGCCGTAGACTGCCATCGGCCCGCGCCAGGTTCAGATCCCGGAACAGCGCGGCCGTCCGGGTGTAGTAGACCGAGTAGCCGTCCCGGCAGGCTTTCTGCGCCAGGGCCGAAGCCACATAGCTTTTGCCTACGCCGGTTGGACCGAGAACGAAGATGTGTTCGTGGTTCTTCACCCAAGCAGAGTCTTGAGCGAGTGCACGGATTACACTGCGATTCAACCCGCGTTCGGCGCGGTAATCAATGTTTTCCACGCAAGCAGAGCCCTTCAGGCGAGAGGTCTTCAGCCGCCGGGCCAACACTTGGTTCTGCCGCCAGGTCCACTGCTGATCGACCAGCAACGCCAAGCGATCCAGAAAGCTCAGCTCCCGCGAGGCGACGTCTTGTTCTTGTTGTTCGAGTCCTTCGATCATCCCTTGCAGCCTGAGAGATTGGAGTTTTTCCATCATCGGTTGCTGTAGCATGACGCTCCCCTCCTTACTCGAAGTACTCGCCGCCACGAATGTTGTCGTGTGGCGGCGGTGGCGGCAACGCAGGGAGTTGTGTGAATGGTTGCTGGTCGAGCGAGTTCTTCAGGATCGATTTCACGCTCTGGTAGCGACAGGCATTGCTTTCCAAGGCGCGCTGGGCGGCTGCTTCCATGCGCGTTGCCGAGTAGCGTTCGGCGAGCCGGATGATGCCCAGGCACGAGCGATAACCCATCTCCGGATGCGGCTTCTCCGACAGAATGCGCTCGATGAGTTGAGCAGTGTGCGGTCCGATCTGTTCCGCCCAGTGCGCCATGCGTGTGGGAGTCCACTCCAGATGTGCCTGGTGGCTCCTTGGTCGGTGCTCATTCTGCGTGATCGCTTGATCTTTCCCGCGGCCACGGGGATGCGATGCCACGCGCTTCCCCTTGTGGAAGATCTCTACCGTGGTCGGTGTCGATCGAACTTCCACCGGTTCCTCACTAAGGCGGTACGGCACGCTGTAGAAGTTGTGGTCGAAGGCGATGTGATAATCGATGTTCACCCGTGCGTGCGACCACTGACTCATGTCGAACGGCTCAGCCGGGAGGGGCCGCATGGCGGCACGCTCGACGTTTTCGAATACACTCGCGCGCGATCCGTCACGTTTTTTGAAGCGTCGATGATTCAGCTTTTCCAGCAGTTCCCGGATCGCGTGGTTCAAATCCTCGAGCCGGAAGAAGGTGCGATGACGCAGAGCGGCGATGATCCAACGTTCGGCTACGAGCACCCCTGACTCTACTTTGGCCTTGTCCCTTGGACGATACGGACGTGCCGGAACAACTCCGACGCTGTAATGCATCGCCATTTCCTGGTACGTTGGGTTGAGATCCGGATCATAGCGGCACGCGCGGCTCACACCGGTTCGTGTATTATCGGGAACCAGCAGCCTCGGCACGCCTCCAAAATATTCAAAAGCGTGAATGTGGCAACGGAGCCAGGCGGCCATCTGCTGATCCAAGGTGGCTTCGGCATAGGTGTAGCTGCTCGCGCCCAACACCATCAGAAACAGCGCAGCTCCACGGATTTCGCCCGTCTGAGGATTCTGGAGGGGGATGGTTCTTCCGGCCCAATCGACGAAACCCTTCTCTCCAGGGGTGTGGTTCTGGCGTAGAACCACGTCCTGCTTCTGGAGCCACCGCCCGTACAGTTCGCAGAAGCGGCTGTAGCCGTATCCGTCCAGATGGACTTGCCGATACTCTTCCCAAGCCAACTGCAGAGTCAGATGACGATGTTGCTGGAACTGCTCGTGGAGTGCGGGAAAGTCGGGAAGGGTGCGTTGCCGCCGTTCGATGGGATGGCGATCACCGAAAAGTGTTTTTTCGATGCGTTTTTCATCCCAGTCTTCCGGCGGCGGCCAGCCAATCCCGGCCGCTGCGGCTTTCTTCAGATAGTTATGGACTGCACCCTGGCTAATCGAACAAGCGCGGGCGATCTCTCGCTGGCCCAGCTGCAGTTCGAAGCGGAGGCGCAGGACTTCCTTGATCTTACGCATGGACATTCTCCTGGTTGGCACTCGGTCTCTCCCGTAAGGTACATAGGAGAAACAGTTTGCCTGGTGTGATGTCCAGCGCCACCTCGCCCTGTGGAAAACATTCCAAGTTGATCGTGATCACCATTCCAGAGATCACGAAAAACTGATCACGATCACATCGGAATCGGTGATCACGATCAGTTCGGAACACTGATCACGATCATCCCGGAATCGTGATCACGATCGCCCGGAATCACTGATCACGATGCCCCGGAATACGCACGCAGGTGGAAGTAGACATTCAAATGATCAAATCCACAGAATCGTCGCTGCTGCAGCGCAGCTCCTCATAAATAGCGACCAAGGGTATCAACGGCGAAGCCCTCGGCGCGGCTGATGTCAACGCAATTCCCTCGTCTACCGACGAAACCAGGAACGATGACAGCTACTCGTAGCCCTAACAACTCGTTGGTTTGCTCGAGACAGGTAGTCCGTTTCAAGAAGCATCCTCGTCACGGGTTCGATTGTAGCTCCGGAGGAGTCCGTCCCGGCGCTTCCGGCATGCGTCGCTGAGACAAGCTACGCTCTCGTGCACCTGGCGAGGTACGCGCCTCGGAAAGCGTCAGGGCGTTCCCCAGAGTGGAAATAGCTCGGGTTGGGCGGACATCCCCAGATACTGCAGGTTAAATTCCGTTGAGACGTTCTCGGAGGCACTCTGAATTTCTCGCTTCAGCAAAGCGGGCTTAAGGCCGGAGCGGATCTCCGGTGTCACCGAACCGAACGATGAAAAGCTCTGCGCCGTACCGCTAAAGTATTGAAAAAAGAAATATCCCGACCAACTTATTTCTGGTTCTTGGCAACCGGTAGCGAGGGGTGCGCCGAAACTGCCTCGGAGAAATATAAACTCCCAACGAAAAACGGATCAGCGACACGACCGCGTGGTGCGAAACTATCTCGCGACTCTAACCTAAACAAACTTTATTTCTCTTCTGCCAAGCGGTGAGAAATGTGGGTTAAGCTGCTTTAACCGAAGTTCCACCAATAACGGGGGCCTGAATTCGAGGATAAGCCCTTGAGAATCTCGGCATTGGCCTGGAGCTTGATCTTAGGATGCACCCATGTAAGTGCTGATATTATTTTTGCCAGTAGGCTAAATCATTACGTAGGGCAACACACATTTTAGCAAACTTGCGCGCAAACAAGTGCTTTATTCGGAGAGGGTTGCCCGACTACAGCAGACCGAGGATGGCACTACGGAAGTAAAGTCCCGTTAGCCCCAATACTGTTCACTTAAGGATAGCGATGCATTTTGCGATGCTGAGGCACTTGCCTGGCACTCGGTGTCTCGGCCGCAACGGGTATTTGCTCATCTTGCGCTTCACGCCACGCGGATTCCATCGTTTGCGGCTGGAGACCACGCGTTCTTCGAGTATTTCGTCAAGAATCGTGTGGTGCAGGTTTTTTCTCGCCCGAGGGGGGAATAGCATCCCAGACCGATAGCTTACGGCGAACTACGCGTACCGCATGAAGAAAAGAGAGTCGGTCCGGATCTTCCGCAACAGACAACGCCGCTTCGTGCATCAACTGGCGGACGGCGAAATGCGCCAGCAAAAAACCATAGAACTCCTGCCGTACCAGTTCCGGGGTTTTGCTGCGCAGCACGATCTGGCGCCCGCGGAGATGGGTCTTCAATTCGTCAAACGTGTTTTCTATCTCCCACCTCTCGTGATAGAGCGCAGCCAGTTCTTCGGCCGGCGCCCGGAGCGGATCAAGGATGGTTGCCACCAGCCGGTAGATCGGTTCGGCGCCGGGTATGCCTTGGAGCTGATAGTCAATGACACGAACTCGTACACCTTTCGTTTTGTGCCGCGCATCCTTCTCGGAAGGATAGATGGCGCTGAGATAAGAGCCATCGCTCAATCGTTCGTGAACCTCTAGTCGCAGGTGCTTCCGCACTCGCCAGAGCAAGTCGCAACCGCTAGCCTGGGCTTTAGTCCACAGCGTGAAACCAAAGAAAAATCGATCCGCCAAACACAACATCCCGGGCTTCAGTTGGGGGACCACTTCCTTGGCCAGAGTGATCTCGCCGGTTGCGTAGCTTCCCATCCGGCCACCCAGCAACACATGAGTGCCATTCTCCAAAAGCGCGACGAAACGCAACTGCGGATAAGCACTCGCTCCCCGGCTGGCTTGTGGCCGTCCGAATTCGTTTTCGTTCTCCTCGGTGTCGGCGACATCCAACGTGCTGCCGTCCAAGCTGATCAGTCGCCACGTTCGATACCGCGCCCCTCGCGTTTTCTCCGAAGCGATCGGTACAACTACCTGCTCATATAGCCGCCGCAAGGGTTCCGCGCCAAGACGTGAGCGAGCTTGCGAAATGCCGCTCTTGCCGGTGGCCCGAACGGTTTCCTCGGGCTTGGTCAGCCACTGGATGCCTTCCAGCAAGCAGCGCAGCACTTCCCGATAAGAAGATTGCATGTACAGCGCCAGCGCGATCACGTAGTACACCACGAGATGCGCTGGTAGTTCTCTTTGCCGGACGCTGGCCTTACCGGTCGAGGCCAAAATCGAATCGATTTTCTCCCGAGGAATCGCTCGGCTGACCACCCCAAGGCTGATGTAATCCGTGACGCGGCTTCCGGTGGGCAAACTGGCAAGAGTGCGAGCCATGGCGATATTCTGTCCTCCTGCCAGACAGAATACTCTATTATTTCTTAAGTGAACAGTATTGCCGTTAGCCCAACTTGACCAGTTGGGCGATTCTGATGAAGCTAAGTGCTGTGGAATCAGTCGAGGTGGTCAAAAGGTCTTCACCACAAATAGCCTCCTACCGGACGGTTGGTATCGCGATTTCGTAGCTCTGTTTTTGCCCGACCAGGCGCGGTGGCGGCTGGCTTGGCAACTGCAATTTCAGCTTCTCGATGAGTAGCTTGGTGTCGAGAGAAGGCTGTGTGTAACGCGGCAGAATCAACCAGCGTTGATCAACCGTAGGAATCCACACGTCAATCATTTTGATTTCGGCCAACTTTTCCAGCACCGCCGTAGGTGTCAACCCCGGGGCGTGCAGCAGCAGACGCTGCTTTAGCGTCACTTGCAAGCAATAGGCGAGAAAGGCGATCAGAATGTGTGCATCGGCGCGATGCTCCAGTTGATGACGGATCGGGCGGATGCAAAGTTCACTTTTGAGAGATCGGGAGACCGACTCGATGTGGGTCAACTGTACGTAGCGGGTCCACAACACGCTGGGATCTGCGGCGGTAAGATTGGAGCGCAGCAAGTAGTGTCCGTCGCGCCATTCCGCCTCTTGCAGCTTTTTCTTATCCACACGAAACTGGAAGGTCTCCCGCGTGACCTCCTGGCCTTCCTTCGGTACTTGCAGTTGCACGAACTGGAAGGCGCGGCCCGCTTGAGCTTTCGCAGCACCCAAGCGCATCAGCAGCTGGACCAGAGAGGGCAGGCTGCGTCGCATGGCACGGAGCTTTTTGAGCAAGCGGACCAGGCGCTTACGGCGCATAGCGGTCTCTTTAGCTCTTCTTCCTTCACTCTTGGCCAGCACATAGAGTTCGCCGTCTTGCTCAAATAGTTTCACGTCCACCGACTCGCGAACCTGCTGCCAGGGCAGATCGAGCCATTTCTTTTCATACTATTGGATCTTGCCTTTCGCTGTCCCCGCCAGATAGAAAATCTCGCGTGCCGGATCCCGCATCTCCTGCAAGATCTCTTCGGTCGGAATACCGCGGTCCATTACCCACATGCGTTTTGCTTTCCCATAGGTCTTCTCAATGTGGTCCAGAAAATCGCCGAGCGTGGTGCGCCCACTGGTATTGCCGTCCATCACTTCGTAGGCCAACGGGAAACCATCGGTGGTGATCACCAGCGCAATCACCAACTGCAAACAATCCGTCCGCCGATCAGAACTGTGACCGTACTTGGCTTTGGGGTTCTCTTCCATCTGGCCTTCAAAGTACGTGCTCGTCAGATCGTAGAGCAGTACTTCGAATTCCGCCTGGAATAGATCGGCCCACTTCTGGCGCAACCATAAAAACAGTTCCTGCTTGTGTTCCAGCACGCGATCCAGACAGCGATACAAGCGGTTTTTCTCGGCCACCGCGAAATTCGTTCCCAGTAGTGCATCCATAGCGGTGGTCAGGTACCACTGGTGATGTACACGAAATTCGCTGCCCGGATCCAGCAGTTGGCTCACCACCAGTAGCTGCAACACTTTTTCCCAAGGGACCTCTTCTCGGGCTCCGGCAAGTCGTGCATTCCAAAACTCATCCAGGCCCAGTTGCTGCCACAACTGACATCCGAGCCAGCAGCTACCGAACAGCCGAGGGCATCGCAGTTCGAGGCCGCTCAGTTTCACTTGCAGACTGTCGACGGCATCGGCGGGAATCTCGCGGTCGTCGGGAAACAAACTCAAGTTCGCATACTCTTGCTCCTGTTCATCAAACACCGACAGCGTCTTGCGCCAGGCCGCTTGTTGTTGATCGTTGATCTCACCGAGATAGAGAACGGTTCGCTGAACCGTTTTGTCGGAAGCGATGCGGTGATTTTCTACGATGCTGAAGTAGCGATGATCTTTACCATCTTTTTTGCGATGAATGCTACGCAGAAACATGCTGACAACAGACTGCCAGAACTCCGGCGCCAAAGGAAGACACTTGGTCTTCACTCTACCGTTTTTCAAAAAGCGACGATGAAAACAGACGATTTAACAGTGGAAATCACGGCGAAACCGCAGAAAATCGCACGCAACTGGTCAAGTTGGGTTAGGTCTCCAAGTTAAGCTTCTCCACGCGGAAGTTTGGTCTCTGCTTCCGGCTGCGTGTAACGGGGAAGAATCAGCCAGCGCCCATCCGCCGTGGAATCCAAACGTAGATTATTTGAACGCCCAGCAGCTTCTCGAGCACGGCCAGCAGTGTTAACTTAATGCGTCCTCCGAAATACAATTACATTCAGCAGGGGCCGGAGAAATTCAACCTAGACGTCGTCCAGCTGTTCGAGACAAATTGTTCCCGGTCACTTCGTTGCAGCCTGCTTGGTCTTCTGCGCGACAGTAACTTCCGGTTTCGCGAAGACCGAGCCATCGAACTTTGGATTCACCACGACCTTTTCCATGGTGATTTTCTCCACGGGAACGGGGGTATCCCGGAGCCCCGTAGCAGTTTTGGTCACCGGGAGAACGTGAGTCTCCACAACAAAGGGAATCATAAGGCCACTTACCTGGCGGTAATCGCGGAAGTGGACTTCCACGGGATGATAGGTGCCATCGAGACGCCTGGGTTGCCCTTCGATTTTCGTTTCCAAAAAGGTCTGGGTGTCAATCCACACATGCTTCGAGTTCCCGTCCTTCGTGGTCAGCTTAACCTTATAGGTATTGCGACCCTCAACCTCCTCTGTGCCGACGAGCTCGATCTTAGTGTTCTTGGCTTGATAATCGACTAGGGGGCCACCGAGGTCATCCTGACTGGAAGCGGTCTTCATTTCTTCGCTGGTGAAGGGCTCCACATCGAGCCGGTTTAGGAATGGCCTCAGCTTCCAGCCGTGAGTGCCGTCATACACCTGGATTGCCGTCTGTCCTTTGAACACGAGTTCAAACCGCTGCTTGTGAGGGCGCGCCAGATCCATAACAAACGGCAGTTGAACCTCGTCGACCGGCCGCTGAAGAGCCCCCTGCTGGGCCGCTTCGTCGCGGTGTTTTTCAGGGATTGCAAGGGCAAGAGTAGCCCGCCGATTGCCCCCGGCGCCCATTTTCCCCGTCAACGTCATGGTTTCGACCGCTCGCCAGGCTTGCAAACCGCCTCGGGCCGCAACGTTCTTTTCCACGATCTGGGCCGCGGACAATGTAGGCACAGTTGAAGGTGTACGCGGTTGAGCGTTAAGTGAAAGCGAAAACGCCGTACAGATAAGAATGGTCAAAGTCTTTCGGAGCATTTGCGGTTCCTCTCGGCAGAATCAGATATGAATCCCATTTGAGTATAAAGCCAGCAAAAGAATGTTCTTTGCGCTGGCTCAAGCTTCGGGAAAGCTAGGGTGCTGGGATCGAGGAAGTGGCAGAACTACTCTCTGAATCGAACGGCTCGAAAATGCCCAATCACCTGCGATACACAATTTCTCCAGCTAACCAAAAGAAACGAAGCTCGTTGGAACTGGCCGCAGCATTCGCTATTCGACTTCGAGTCCGGTAACTCGAAATTTCCCAATGACCACGTCAACCCGGTCTCCACGCTTTACCGGCCGACCCGAGTTAGAAAAAGCCATCCAGTAGGTCATACCTGCCTTCGGTGTGCTGGTCTGGCGCATTTTCCCGACGTTTGACACCTCCGGAACCACCAGGCTGACACCGGCCCGCGGATCGATTAAGGTGGGCTCGGACTTCTTATCATTGAGCGCGGTGGCTTTCTCCGGGTCTACCACGCGGTAGCTGAATCGAATGATCTCGCCCGACTCCGTGTACTTGACGCGGAACGAGTCAACTCCCCAGGCGCCTTGGTAATACATGCGGGCTCGCCCGGAAACGCTGCTGGCCAAGTCAGTCTTACCAGCCGCCGGCACGGGTTTCGCCGGGGCAGCGGCCTGAGCCGCAGTCGTTGAAGCGAAAATGCTACTGGCGAGAATCCCTGCAACAAGCATCATCTTTGTCTCTGGTCTTACCCTATTCTTCCAATACTTTTTCATTGTCTTTCACCGCTTCCGTTCAAAGCAGTAGGTTCCGGGACTTGGCAATTCTCCAATTCCCGGAACCTGGTTACTCTTTAGAACTTAAGCCGACTATTATCGCACAAGCCGGACAACTTTATCAGATGTCCGGCCTGCACGGGTTGTCAGCACGGACCAACTAAGGCGTTTCGACCGCGCCTGCGTTAGCCTTCTTCGGTTGACCGGCGTTGGGGTCGGGCCGCGCATTGCCGTAAAAGTCGGTCGTCGGGAGTGTGATTGTGAGCCCGGGGACAACAGGGACTTGGCAGCCCACCCCGGTCGCGTTAGCGTTGCTGCAAGTGACAAAGTCAACCAGCGGCGAGCCACTCGCTGCCGGACCGTAATTGCCGAGCGGCAGTCCGCCGCCATAGTTTCCGTACGTCCCGCCGGTCAGCGACGGGTTCGACAACGACAGCGGGCCCCAACTCACGTTGATCCAGTTGTTGCCCTCGTCGACCGTTGCCGATGGTACGAGGCTAAACAGTGGCGCTCCCGCTAGCGAGTCGGGGATGCCCGGAGGAACCCCAAAGCCGTGGAGCCCTCCGCATCCATCCGCCAATGTGCATTCCGGAGGAACGCGCGAGCCGTTGCAATACTGGGCGATTACGCCTGGATTCGCATCGCTCGCGTACGAGGCCACTGGAGTCATCGTGAAGTGCGATTCGTGGCCGGTTAGTGTCCTGTCGCCGCGCACACCGAGGTCCCAATAGGTGACGCCCGTTGCAGAGCATGCGCCGGTGGTCGCCTGGGTCGGAGCTAGCGTAGTGGTGAATGCGCTGTAGAGCGAAATCTGGTTCTGCTGGTTCAGCGTTCCATTCCCAACTGTGCCCACGCCGACATAGAACGAGCGGTTCTGCGAGATTGCATTACCAAGCAGAATGGGGTTCGAGAAGCCGGTGCAATTGGGGTGTCCCAAGGGGCAGGTGATGGGCACCACAAAGGTCGTAGTCAGCAGCGAGGTGTTGGGCGTGCTGGTCACCCCGGCCGACTGCGGGCAGGATGCCGTGTTCGTCCCCGTTGGCCCGGCCATGGTGCAGTTCCCCGCAGGGGCGCTGGCCAGGGGCGTTCCGATGCTGTTGGTGAGCACGCCGGAGGAGGCAAGGGTATCGTTGTGCATGATGGTGTTGTTGACGATGTTCACCTTCAACGCGTCCTGCAACGATATTCCCGCGCCGTCCCAACCCGCCACGTTGTTCACGATGATGTTGTTGGTGATGGTCACGTCGTGCCATAGGTTCGGTCGCCTATTGAAGGTGGCTACGTCCGTCCCGTTGACGCCCTGGAGACGGATGCCGCCGCCGCTGCCGCTGTCGGCCGAGTTGCCCTGGATCAGGTTGGCATTGATCACCAGGCCCGGACCAGTGCCGTCGCTCAATCCTGGCGGGCAATCCGCGTCGGGTATGGTGCCGCAGGTCGGGTCGGTGTCCGGCGTGCCCTGAATCATGATCCCGCCGCCGTTGGTGGGAATGGTGGGGTTGGCTGCTCTGGTTGAACAGGATCGAGTTGTGCTCGATGTCGCCGTTGTAGATTTAATCCGAGGTGAACCACGCCTCCGCCCTCACCGGCGCTGATGTTGCCGCACACCCAGTTGTAGTTGAACTTGTAGTAGTCGGTGCCGGTGCAGAAGCTGACGCCGCCCGCCGCCCGACAGCGTGCCGAGAACAGTTCATCGCCGATCGAGGAGTTGTCCGTGATCAAGTTGTTGTGGACGTTCGGATGTATCTGCAAGCAATACGGCAGATGCTGGTTGGTTACCAATCCCGCCCCATTGCTGCAGCGAGCCGGGTGCGGCGTTGGCGGTGCCACCCTGGCATGTACGGGCCAGCGAATTCACCCTGGCCGACACTGATGCCGCCCGAGAGAGTTCCGGCATTGTTGTAGATCCGGTTGTTGGCGATTTCAGGTAATGCGCCCAGCCGTGCACGAAGATTCCGCCGCCGCCCTGGGAGCTGTTGGTGATGGTCAAGCCATCGATGCTCGAGGGGTTGCAGATGAAGTTGCTTGGGAACCGGTTGGTCCCGCTTGTCCCATTTTTGCAGAGGGGGTTGCTATCGCCCACCATGAGGTGGCCCGCTCCGGTGGTGGAAGCTGGATTACTTACGACCCCCGTCAGCAGCGTGGTCACTGCCGGGAACGCGCCCGCCTCGGTGCCGTCGTTCCACGGATCCTGACCGTGGAAATCCAGCCCTTTCCCGAGGACCGTGATTCCCGCTCCTTCATAGGCGCCCATCAGCGAGGGCTCTTGCAAGAGTTCGGCCAGGTTGCCGTTCAGTGTGGCGTCCCAGCCGACGGTAGCCTCAAGCGGCAACCGGTCAATCTGCGGAACATTGGGTTGGGCGGTGAAGTATTTCCAACCCGTGTCAGGACAGCTGTAGGCCCGGTTCGATCGTACGGATGTCCACCGCGTCGCCGAAGTGTACGGCACACCCTGAAGCGTCAAGCCGAACAGGCAATTGATATGCCGGCGCCAGGGATCGAGCAGTTTGCCGGCGGGAATGGCATTGGCATTGATGATGGTGGAAGCTGCGCCAACGCCTTGCAGCCGGACGGGCTTCCACATAATCACCATCTCAGTGTGAGTAGCGCCAGACTTGGTAGCACCGGTAGTCGTGCACGGAACCACTGCTCGGTACCTGTGGTGCAAGTCGGGTCGACGATGATCAGATCGCCCGGAGCAGGCAGCGTCAATCGCATTCTGGATCGTGCCTGTGGCGGCAACGTGGACGGGTTTCTTGCCGCCGACGGTGACGGTCACAGTATCGATCGATTGCTTGCCGTTGGCAGCTGTGATCCGCAGCTCAGCGCATAGCGCGGTTGGGACCGGGGCTCCACTTACCAATGCGCCCGGACCTCCGTATTGTAATTGTTGCTGGATGGTGCAGGCCGGCAGACCACTAGGCACAGTGCCAGTAATCGTTGCGTCGGACCACCCTACACTCGTGAGAGGATGTGAAACGCCATCGCTCCCGACCAAGACAACTGTTCCGGCTGCAGTCCCAAAGCCATAGTGGCGGCTGACGGTCTTGCAATCGAAGGGCGGCATTGTGGCCGAGGGCCCAGCGTAAGCGAAGTTGTTCACGGCTACATCGGCGCTGGTACTCGCGACGGTGCAGGTACCCGTATTCGCCACAGTTGCGTTGCCCAAGGCGGTGATCGTTAGTTTTTTACCGGCGGCACTTACCCAGGGTCCGATTCCGTCGCCGTCCACTTCATTGATGGCCGGCGTGGCATCCGGATAGGCGCAATCGGGATTGTTGTACCCCGCGCCCACGAAAGCTTGCGTGGGCACCACAGGTGTATCGAGGTAAGTTGTCGTCCCCGGCATGTACGGCTCTTCGTAGCAGAAATCGCTATAGGCCGGGTTATACAGCGGGTCGTTGATCATCTTGCCGAATGTCAGGCTGGTCGAATTGGTGTCCAGGATCGGCCCGTAGTCGTTCATGCATTGCACCATCATCGCGGGCGAGTATCCCGTGATGTTGGGCGGGTTCACGTCCCAGCTCGAGAAAGTCAAACCGTCATAAATTCCCCAGTGGTCGGAATACACACGCGAGATTTCGTTTCCGAGATAGTCCCGCGTCGAGATCGGCATGTTGGGAGGGGCAAACTTCTCGCCGAATTGAGGCGCAAAGGGATCAAATTCGGAAGTGAAATCATCCGTGATGACGCCGGTGAAGTGGGAGGCGATGTGCGTCGAGGTGAAGACGTAGAACTTCGCACTCACCGACATCTGGCTGGGCAGCGTGACTTCCTTGCGGTCGCACAGGGGACGAGTAGCGCCGGCAAACGGAGCAGTTTCCTGCACCTGCGGGAACAGACTCAGGTAGTCGGGCACCACGCGCATCTCGCCGACGCACGGCCACACTGGATCCTGGAAGCCGGGGTAACCTGGGAGTGCGAGTTCTTGCGCCATCCCCTCGGCCGTAGTCGCGTTCTGGTAGTTGGTGGGGTTGTAGCCGGCGCCGCTTTCGTCGTAAAGCGAAGCCACCGACGCCTGGTCCGGAAGGATGAAGATGGAGCCACCCAAGCCGGGGAACTCCTGCGTGGCCGGCGCGATGTAGTTGTCGCCGATCAGGAGGTTCTTGTCTTCTTCCTTCTCGACCTCATAGCCCGGGGGCATGATCACTTCCACCACGTACTTGCCGGGTGGCAGCATGGGCGTGCCGACCCGATACTTATCCGTCGTGTCAGGATTCGCCACGCAGATCGTGCAGTTGGTTCCGGTTATCGTTGGGGTCGCACCGGTGATTGGGTTGATGTAACCTGCGGGCGTAACAGCCTTTCCGGTGGTCGGGTTAATGCCGATGGAGCTGGGGAACGAGTACATGCCGTCGTATGGCGCCGGCTGGACCTGGTTCCAGATGTGCATCGCGTCATAGCACTTATACTGCGAGTTGTACGGCAGAGTCGTGGTGCTCAGGGGAGGCCCGCCGTGCAGGGAGTTGTAATAATTCAAGTAGTTGGGTTGGTCAAACAGCGTAAAGAAGAAAAGGTCTGCGTTGGCGCCAGTAGCGGTTCCTTGGCCGGGGCAGTTCATGTAGGGCTTTTGTCCTACCCCTGTTCCGGAGCCGGCGGTGCTGCCGGGGTAGAACCCTTGGGCCCAGTCGTCCCAACTGCTGCTCTGCGTAGTGTCCACCAGCTTGAGAGTCGGGGTCACGCCGTCTGCCGCAAAGCCTTCCTGGTAGAGGTTGACCCTGACGCGCGCCACATTGGGCTCCCACGGCTGTTCAATCATCATCGAGGCGTCGTCAAAGGGACGCGTCGCGGCATATTTGACAAGTCCATGGATGCCGCCGTTCTCGCCCACCGGGATCGTGGAAGGAGTAGTTCCGCCGGCGGTGGGGTTGTACAATGGATTGGGCACGTTCACGCAGAAGTTTGTTGGACTTGCGGGTAGGGCGGGGTTGCATTCCGCAAAGGGCGCCTTGCCGAATTCAATCCAGTTGCCCTGGCTTGTCTCGCCCGACCAGCCCTCCGCGGCAACCCACGGCGGGTCGATGCGGCCGGTGGAAGCAGTTGACGAGCTGGGTTTCGCCGTGCCAGCTGCGAATCCAGGAGCCTCAGCTGTGCAATCCGCTTTGGCGCAATAGACTGCGCCAGGCACAGACAGGTCGGCGGGCAAAGGAACCGCCTCGTAGGTGTTCGCCAAGAAGTTGTAAGCGGTCGAGGTGCCGCAATTGCGACCCGCCCCCCCGCAGTACGTCGAGCCGTCGGCCGGTCCGCCCGCGTCGTAAACAGTGTGGATGCCCGTCGTCTTGTAGCGGCCGCTGTCCGCATTCCACGACATACCAGTTGAACAGCGGGAACGTCTCGTTGAAGTTGGCAACGCCGTCGAAGTCCGTCGTCAAAACGTTGGCGCGGCTGCCGTCGCGATAGTGAATCATGGTATAGACCAACGGAATCCCGATCTCGTCGTCTTGCCGGATGCCATCCTTGTTATCGTCAACGAAAGTGCGCGTGTAGACATTCGCCTGCCACTGCTGGGCGCCAATCTGCCCCATCTTGAGATCGTTAATCCCGCCGGTGCAGGTGGTCGCGGGCGCGACGGGGACGCAGCCAACGTTGGCCGGCGTCGAGAGGCCGTCAATGATCTGGTCATTCCACTGGTCGCCGAGGGTCAGTCTCCAGTTGCCGCCGGGAACGCCCGTAAACTTGAAGTTCCCGTTGGCATCGCACTTGGTGAACATGAAGTCTTCTGCGTCCGGGTCTCCCAAGCTCACCCAGCACTGGGTCCAAGCGAGCGCATCGCGCGATCCGCTGGGGTAGAGTCTCTGGTCCGGTGTCCGGCTCAGGCGCTGGACATCCACCTGCCCTTCAATGATGTTAGTGCAAGGGCCGACAGCACCGAAGGAGCCGGCACAGACCGCATCGTGGCGGTCATTGATGATCTTCGGATTGGCAAAGCCAATGCTCACGTGGTAGCCAGCAGGCCCATACTCCTGGAAATAGCCGGGCTCCCCAACGCGGATGAAAGAATCGTGGGGGTGCTGTCCGTCCAGAGTGTTAGTTTGGATCCACTCTTCTCCGCGCGCAATCCGGTCGGCCGCAGGGTAGGCTTGGACGCTGAATTTGTCCGCCATGAGGTTGGCAACCACCGCTTGGCCTGCCAAGGGAGATAGAGTTTTCCCGTCGGATTCATACTTCGGGCAGGTTACGATCCTACCCGTGATGCCCGCCTGCGTGGGATCCGTCGTGGCCTGCGCCGAAACCGGGCAGGCGTCAAACCCCGTTGAAGGGTCGATGGTTCCCGCCAAACTGTTCGACAACGGCATGTTGAACATGTCGTGGGTATCCTGGCCGGTGACGTCGCCGAGCGAGCCATAGGTGTCCCACAAGATGATTTCAAAGCCGCCCAGACCGGGCTCGTTGGGAGATAAAACGTCGACACCGCCCCCGGCATCCTGCTCGCCATTCAGTGGGAAGTCATCCTCAAACACGATTAGCGAGAGTTTGCCTGTTGGAAGCGGAGTGGGCACCGACAGCACCGTTACGGGCGCAAAGGCGGAGGTTGTGGTACATGCATTAGGCCCACCCAGTATGTTGCAGGCCGGAGGAATCGGAGCGCCGGCCATGGCGTGGCCGCACCCGAGATCCCCAGGATTCGCACCGGTTGCTGTACAATCCGGCGGGGTCACGGTAGCGGGGAAGGGGTCGCCCGCATCGCCCGGCAACACAGAGATGTAATAGCGTTTGCTGGGATCGAGATGCACCGAACTCGGCAAAGAGGCTGTCGTTCCGCCAGTTGTTGGATCGACCGTCGTTCGGCAAGCGCCATTGCCCAAGTCACAGGCGGCCGGCACATGCTGGCCGAACGTCGACGAAGACGGATTGGTATCCAATACGGCCTGGCCGCTTTCGCACGATTTCGCCCCCGTGCAGCCCACGGCGACATAATCCATGGTGCTCGTGTGGAACTGTACCCCTTGGGTGGGGATAGTCCCTCCGGCGCCCACAACGGCGGGGCAGCCCGGGACGGTAATGCTGGAGTTGGTTGTGCAGTTGGGGTCGACCCAGAAGGTCTTGTCTTCTTCAATGATCCAGCGATAGTCAGTAATGGGAGTTAATCCACTGATGCAGGTAGCGAGGCCATTGCAGTTATTGTAAGCCTGGGCATCCAGGACCTTCACCATTAGGTTGCTCGGCTGCGGGAAGGTGACACTCGCATTTCCGGTGGTCGTCCTCCCCTGGGAATTCTTCACCGTGTATTGGAAGGCAAGGATTGAGCCCGCTGTTCCCGAAGCGGTGAATCCGCCATCCTGGTCCATAATGACTCCGGGGATAGAAGCGGACTGCACAAGGGATAAGGGCAAATTGTTCGGGTCCGTGTTCCCCAGCAGTAGGCCGGGCGATGGAATCTTTAGGTACGTGGCTATCTTTGCCGTGTAAGACTGAGAGATCGCGGTGGGGTTTCCGGTAAGCGTAGACGCGCCTAGGGTCACCGTCGCGGTTATACCGGAGGAGCACACTGCGGCCGTCACCGAACCGTTGGCGCAATAGGTGAAGGAGTCTGAGGCGGCAGTTCCCGGAACATACGTAAAGGTACCATTCGCGTTCAGGGTAACTGTGCCGCTGGTTGGGGGCGCAAGAAGCTGAACGCCATACACGTTGATGTCGTTGGCGATTACGCCCTTTGAAACGTCAGAGACGACGAGGGGTACACAAGGAGCTGCACTGCATGCAACCACTCCGGCGTAGCTATCCGGGTTGGCATGCGCGGGCGCGAACACACCCGTGCCTGCAGCTACCGGGAGTCCGGAGCCATTGACACCGATGTAGGCCAGCATTCCTGCATCACGGGTGGAGGAATTGGCAGACAGGCTCAACTCGCGGTCGAATACTGGAAGAGCAGGCGCCGTCGTACTGGTCGGCGCATTGATCATCACGTCAAAAGTCTTGCCCGCCGCCATGAAGACATCGGTCTGTACGCGCGGAGCCGACTGGGTTGTGGTAGTGCTGGCAACAGCGACGCCGGGGATGACGTTGCCATCTTCCGCGATCAAGGTGAATCCACTCACCGTGGCAGCCGCCCCTGCTCCGCTAAAGCCCTGTGTTTGCGATCCGACGATCGAGGGCACGTGCATACGCAAACCAGCATTCACCATGCGTACCAAGACGGTCCCAGCGATTCCGGTCGTGACGCCAGCGCCAGCCGTAGCTGAGAACACCGAACCCGACGGATTGGTCTTGTTGAACGCCGTCCCGTTTATGAGGAAGTAGAAAGGCGTGTAATTCACCGCTGGAGGATAGCAAGTGTTCGCAACCCCCACAGGCGAATTGGGATTGCCACACGCGCCGACGTGGCCGTCCCACACCTTGGTCTCGCTGAAACCAGCGGTGTTGACCGCGGTGCTGACCGCCTTGTTCTGCACGGGGTCGATTTCACTGAATTCCAGCGGAAGCTCTGCGTTGTAATGCACTGCTGGAGTTGTTGCGAGAACTGTAGCACCGGCCTTCGCCGGATAAGCGGTGCCGACCGTCGACCCTGAGGGCGGGGCGGTGACGACTAGCATACCGATCAAGCCCATGGGGACCTGAATCGAGGGATGCGTGCCCGACTCGAGCAGATAGGTGCCCGGCCGAAGCGCTGACCACGTCAGCGCGGTGGTCGCTCCTGCGGCTACCTCCGTGCCGAACGACTGCACGCGGTTCCCCTGGACAGGCGGATAAGCTCCTGATACGGGACTTGTAGCCGTTTGCGGGCATGGCGTGCCCGGCGGGGTATTCGCGGGGTCGGCGATAAACCAACTGACGCACCCCTGCGCGTTGGAATGGTCAGGACTCGGCGTGGTGGTCCGCTGCGATACACTGCCGAGACCGCCGCCCACCTGCCCGACGATCATGATGGAGGTCGGAACGGTGTTCCCTGCGGGCGCGAACGAGAGACTATTTGTGAGATTGATCGTCAAACTCGTCCCCGTGGAGACATAGGGAACGGTAATGACCACAGGGGACCAAGTGGCCGGCGCAGAGATCGTAACCGCCGACGCCGGGTTTAACGCCGCGCACGCTGCGGTGGAGCCGGAGACGGCCGTGCCGCAGAAATAGCCCCACATCGGCACCGTGGTGCCGTCCGGCAGGGTCGTTGTCGTCGGCGCCGCCGTTAGATTAACGGTTTGCTGGCCGAAGCTTGCGCTCACGCCAAACAGAAGGAAAGCGGCCACTAATACGGCGGCCTTCAGAATTGCTTTGCTTTTGAAGTCGCTAGTTCTCATTGTTCTCTCCGTCAATTTAGACTCGCCCCTTAACCGTGAGCTCACTGCCCCTCGTCAATTACAAATTCCCTCGAATCCACCAGCAGCATCATCAGCATTCCGCCGGGGAAAACGTTGTTCGTCGTAATCTCGCGCTCGTTGTGCGAGTGCCACATAAACGCCCAACCGCGCTCGTTGGCCGGGTTGGCCTGCGTGTTGGAAGGAAGCAAAGTGGTGCAATTGGCGTTCGTGTTAGCCGCACAAGCGGGCATCGAGGCGCGCAGGCTCGCATCCGGACCTAGGTAGGGAGTGCCGCCGTACCATGGGCCGTTGGTTAACACGTTCGGATCGGGAAGCGTTGCCGGACCGCCCGCGGCCACGTCGCCGAAGGGGTTCACTTCTACCGGCTTGTTGTGGTCTTGGCACCACTCGAAATAGTTGACCGCCGTGGGATCAACCGTGTTGTAGCCGTTGATGTCCGGAGTACACGAAAGTGTGGCCAGAGGGTCGTTGGTACTGGAGATAGGGTGATGACCGTAGGGATCCCAGTTCAATCCCCGCCGGTAAAGTAGAAAATGCCATCGAACGAGTCGCCTGGCGTCGTATCCGTGTTGAACATCACTTGCCCGGCGAGCGGGGGTCCCGACACCGCTGTGCCTCCGGGGGTGCTATACGAAATGGGGGTTGTGGAGCTGCTCAGAATCAGGTTCCCGTCGCGCGCCAGGATGCGCACGTGGTTGGCGTGCTCGTGGAAGGGATGCTGCCACCGGCCTTGGCCGATGATGCGGATCAGTAGCAGCTCGCCGGGATGCATGTGCGGATTGCCGTTGTAGGGCTGGTGCGGATACTCGCCCGCATAGTTGGGGTCCATGAGGTCAGGCATGGAGCGCCCGTTGATCAGGAAGTAGGCAGGGTGGTAGGGCTCGGTCTGTACGTCAAGACTGCATCCCGCGCTGCCAGCCGTACAGTTGGCCCGCGCCGTCACCTGTGCCAGCGCCTGGCGGTGAATCCTGGTATCCATCTCTGCCCACTGGAACAGATATTCGCGGTCGTAGCAGGACGCAGGGTGGTCGTAGGCCGCGCCTGCAGCGCCCGAAGCGTTCGTCAGCCGAAAGTCCGGTTCACCCCAGTGCGCCTTCGCCGTTAAGTTCCCGGCGTGGTACCCGCTGGTACAATTGGCAGGCACGTTGGCCGGGAGCACGATGACGGCGCCGTACAGGCCCATCTCGATCTGAAGGTCGCCTTGCGTGCCACTGTAGTAGGCGTGCGTGCCTGGCGCTGAGGCAGTGAATGTGTAGGTGACCGTGGTTCCCGGTGCCGCTTCCTGGGTCAGCAGGCCGGCCACGCCGCCCGTCGCCGTCACCGTGAAGCCCGGAAACAGGATCGAGGTGTTGCCGGCCGCCGCAGGGAGATTATTCAACAGGGTAACCGTGACCGTCTGCCCTTCCGTGACGATCAGCGTGGGGCCGGGCACCTGCATCGAGTTGCAGGTGGCGCCAGTGATCGCCGCCGGGAGAAAACCCGCCGGCGCGTGCGCGGGGTCGCAGCCGTAGCCCCAGGAGTAAACCGCCTCTCCGTCCGGCTGGTTGAGTAAGCGCTTGCTGCGCCGTCAAGTTAAAGCTGGGGCCGGTGATGCCGGGCGCCGCAGCGTAAGCGGTGGCCGCGAGCGAGAACACCAGCACCAGCGGCGCCAGGATTTTTGCGAATTGCGAAATTGCTTTTTTCATTTTCATCTCCCTCGTTGCCGCGCTCCTAGTTGCAGGTGTTACCAAAGGTGTTGCCGCCCGTCACGCTGCTGCAGATATGGACTTCGGTCATCATCCCGCCGAAGTTTTCGGCGTCGTTCGACAGGTTGTCGAGGTCGGGCGTCATAGAGATAGAACACGCTGCCCGCCGGATAGAGTGTTGCAGCGCAGCCCACAGACCCGCAGCCTGCATCGCTGGCGTCCAGAATCACGTCGTTAGCGACTCGCCGCCGCCCAGCGTGATCGAGTTGGTGTAGTATTCCATGTTGTTCCCGCCTGATCGCGCAGGAGCTTGGCGTTCCATCCCACCACCTTCATGGGAATCCCCAGGGTCTGGAGGGTGAAATATTCCGCCACCGACGAGGTTCACGAGGCGCAGAGAGGCCTTGCCGCCCGCCGGAATGTTGATGATGGCAGGCAGCGGCTGCGAGTAGTGCATCTGGCCATCGGTCGACACCGTGGCCTGCGGGCCGGGCGCGACCGTGTCCGGGTAGCTCCGCCCGTTCAGCAGGAAGTACTTGTCCTTCATGTCCGCAAACATTTCCGGGTTGAAGGTCATGCCGACAAAGTGGAAGTTGGGGTCGAAGCCGTGCATCTGGATGGGGTACTCGACGTCGTAAGCGGTCGAGCCGTCGCCATCGTTATAGACATACTTCTGGGGGTTACCCAGTTTATCGAGGCCTTGGACGGCGCCGGTGTTGATGGCTGGCATGGTGGCGCTGCACAGGATGTCCGCAGCGGGATTGCAAGCCGTCCGCAGGTCGGCCACAGGATTCGTTGAGGGCTCGGAGATCCCATTCTGGTACCCAAGATAGGTATAGAGGTTGCCGCCGCTCGGCACCCGGTCCTGCCGCGGACGCACATAGAGCTGCCCCACCATGCCCATCTGCAAGTGCTCGGGCGGGGTGATGTGGCAGTGCCAGAAGTAAGTCCCGGCGTCCGGCGCGAGATAGTAATAGGTGAAGCTGGCGCCGATGTTGATGGCCACCGAAGCGTCAGGCACGCCGTCGTAGAACGAGGAAGCGTTGGGGTAGCCGTGGAAGTGGACGGTGTGCTGCTCGAACAGGTCCGGCCGCATGATCATGCCCACGTTGGTAAGGGTCAGGAAGAATTCGTCGTCCTCATCGAAGGCAGCCAAGGGCGCCGGGATATTGCCGTTCATCACGCCCACATCCATGATTTGGCGGGGATCGACGTGTCCATCGTTCGCCGGAGCAAGCGCCGCAGCGGTGCCGGCGTTGTCATTGCCGACGTTGGACAGTCCTGCGCCGCCTGTATCAGTGTACTGGAAGGCAAAGCCGTTGAAACCGCCCCCACCGACGACCACGTCAGGAGACAGACCGCCGTTATCAACGCAGGTGACGGTGTAAGTGCCCAAAAGGCCCGCCGGCGTGGGGGTGCCCCCGATCCCGGTGGAATGAGCATCGTTTGCGATGGTGATCTTTGATCCCACGGAAACGCCCAGCGGCGAGTCCGTGAAGACCGTTACCGTAGTGGCGGACGCCGCGCCGCTAGGGGCGCAGTGAGGGGCGGCGAGGGGGGCGGTAAGCGGACCCGCGATGATGTCGGTCATGGATACAATGTTCGGAGTGTCGGGGGCTAGACCCACCGCGCCGTTCCATGTAAACCCTGGGGCATACGCCGACGGGAAACCCGTCCACGGCATGTTGCCGGCCGTCGCCCCATCTGACGTGGCAGGGTCACCGCGCGTCAGCGTGCCTGGATAAGGGGTGTTAAAAATGGCCGGGAACTCCGCGCCCGTACCGCCGGCCGCGATATCGGCAAGCCCGGAGAGCGGGCCGAAGGAGAACATGAAAATCTGCGTGCCGTCAGCCATCGTCGAGAGGCCGTCGCCGCCCGAGATCTGCTGGCATTTGATCGCGCCATTCACGGTCCCCGCGGTCGGTGTAACATACCCCTCCGCGTTGGGCGGCGTAAATTGCGTCGGACCGTTGTACGCGGGTTCCAAACTATTGACTCCGGCGTTTGTTGGGTCCGGGTGAGTGATGGTGCTCGCGGGACATTGAACCCTGAACGACTGAGCGCTTGCTGGCAGCGCCACTAGACAGATCAGTCCCGCCAGGATTAAAAATGTGCTCACTTTCCTACTTGCCATGCGTCCTCCTCGTTCGACCGCCGTTTGGTGTTCTAAGTCTATTGCGGCGCCCATTCAACCAATCGCAAACCGTTGCTACAGTTTTTCTGAATTCCGGGAACCCATATTGCCCGCAGCCTCGTCTAACGTCTTTGCCCGCGAACAAACAGCCCCAGAATTCTCAAAAACCGCTTTCTTCTATTTAAGCCGACCTTCACACCCGAGCAAAAGCGACCGCGTGCATTTGCTCATTAGACCCCCCTCGGCGTCTTTGCTCAGAATCAAACACGCCATGTAAAAACTTGCGGCCTCTGGAAAATTCCAGCGTAGCTAAGGGGCGAGAGCTGCCGCAGCCAGCAGAACTGAGGAGTTTTTGATTGAACGCGCAGGAGCGCGCATCCCTCCAGAGGGGATCTCAAAATTGGTTTGCGTCGAGGAGGGTTTGCGCAGCACACCGTCTTTTGCCTTGATTGCCGGGAAGGGCAGGAGCGCCGAAACGCCAGGATAATTCAGGGTTTCTGACGCTGCGGCGGACGCCGCAGGTTGGCACCACGGAGAGGTAATGGCCTGCAGCAATCGCTAACTAGCCGTAGCCTCTGACTCTCGTAATGGGTTCTTGAAACTTGCCGGGAATGCACGAGTTTAGGAGGAATGTCTGTGCCCGCAGTTCATCCTGGACACTTTAGATCAGCTGAACAGAAGTATTGCTCGTTCTTTTGTGTCAGCCGGCATTTTCAAAGTTGGCATAAACGGCAAAGAACTTCCCAATCTGAAATCTGCTTCAAATTGCGGGTCCCTGATCTTCCAAAGTGGCCGTGCCGTGCCGCTTGCTGGCTATTTCCTCAAACTCGAGGCTAGCGTGGCTGATCCGTACGATCCGATACCTTCCTAGGACCGTGTCTCCCTCGGCCACCACGTACACCGCGTCCCCATCCGTCAAGAATGCGCGCCGCTCTAAGCCCTCCGGTACGGTTCCGTACCCAAAATACTTCAGCGGGAACTTCGGCGGAGGTGGTGGCGGCGGAGGTGGTGGCGGCGTGTAGTCCTTGTCTCCAGGCTCAGGCGGATGAAACGGCGCAGGTGCTGGAATGGGGGGCAAAACTACGCTGAAAATATCTCTTTCCGAATTCTTGTATTCGGTCTGTTGCGCTTCGGCCAATCGCTCCCAATGGATTTTCGAATTCTCCACTCCCATAGGCTTGTAATCGACCATCGCCAGCGCCCCAGCGCGTGCCGACACGCCGCCAGGGAAGCGGTAGTAATACCAAATCGCCCCGGCAATCAACACCAGCGCTGCCAGCGTACCGCTTTCGATTTTGCCTTTCTTCGTCATGCACTGTTCTTGAAGAACGACCTCAAATGCAACACTACCTTCACTGGCCCGTGCGCTGTTGCAGAGTTCGCGAATCCGTTCCGAGGGCGAGGCTATCTACTACATAATAGTTCTTGGACCTTTGCATCCCGTTGAGGAATTTCACCACGCTTTTGTATTCGCCGGTCACAGTTGCGTCCACCGCTATTTCCGTCACACCCCTTCCGCCAAGTTCCTTGGCATGGAAGCCCAACTCGCTGATTTTAAGACCTGCCTCGCGCCCCAGATCGGCAAGTTCCGAAGAGATCACCGAATACCCGCCACTGGCCGGAGGAAGGGAGCCTTCAAATTGGTCGCAGTCCGATTTGGTCTTTGGCATGTCCCGCCGTATGGCCGCTGCGCGCTCCACGTCGGCCTTCAACAGTTTTACTTGAGTCGCTCGCACAGTGAGTTCCTGTTGGGGAGACATCTTGGAGGAGGCCATTTGTACGGAGTACACAGCCATGGCAGCGTCTGCAACGAGCAGCACACCCAGAACCGCGAGTATCACGTTTCGCCGTACGCTGAAATCCCTTCGCATCAAGCCCTCGAATAAATTACTGTCAATTCCAGCACCAGCTTGTCTCCAGTGCCTTCCTGAACCGGCGCGCGCACCGCACTCAACTCCAGATGGGAGAACACACCGGACCCTTCAAGGGCTTTCAGAAAGTCCATCTTGGCCTCTTCGCTCACTGCGCCCACGGTCAACTTCACCGCTGCTTGTCCATTCACCTGACTGGGCGAAATGTCCATCACGCGCACTCCGTTCGGAAGCACCTTTTCCAGGTCGACGAACATGCGCGTCCAATTGAAGCTCCGCGCATCAATGATGGTATTCACGAATGCAGCCCGGTCGTGGAGATCCGCATTTTCCCTCCGGGAGAAAAAGGCGTCCAGATCGTGACGCTGCTCGCTTAGACGCTCGATTTCCCGGTCGCTCTTTTCTCGCTGGAATCGATAAGCGGCGTCCACCTTGCGCACTTCATAGACATGGTGTCCCTGCGCTAGGAACATGAGCGTGGCCACAATTCCCACAGCCCAGGACATCACCAAAAAACGCCGGTGCGTTTGCAGGGGCTCCGTGGCTAAATTGAATGGAACGATCATTTCCTGAAATTCCTCGCCTGGTACTGCGCCCTAAACTCGATTCATCATCCAGCCTACCAGCCCTTCCAGTTCGTGCTCCACCAACGGCCGCGCCTCTACGGGGATGCGGTTACTCGCCAAGCCGGATTCAAGCGGCGACTCCACATTGCAATGGAATTCGTCCTTCAGGGATTTGGCAAATTCCGGGAGGCTCCCACCCAGTCCTCCCAGCAGAACGCTATGGATATCTTGCTTCCACAAATCCTGATAGTAGGCAGCGAATGGAAATATTTCATCCAGAAGCATCTGCGGGGTAAGCTCGGATCCACGCGCCGGAAGTTCTCTGCAGCGATACCCGCAGAGCTCGCCATCCCGGACCACGGTTATCGTCAGCATTCCATCGGAAACTCGCGCCAGCAGTGTTGGCCGCGAGTCTTCAATCAATGCGACAGCGGCCAGCGAAGAGCTTTGCACTACGCCTGTATGCAAACCCACGGACTTGATAAGTTCTTCGTATTCCTTCACGATCCGCAACCGTGCCAGCGCCGTGACCACATCCACTCCACCCTCGCGGGCCGGCTTTCTCCTGTAGGAGACCCACATTTCCCCAGCCTCAAAGGGGATGCTTTTCCTCAACTTCCACTGCAACATCGCGATCGCTTCTTGTGGTGCTCGCGGGAACTCGTCGAACTTCTGGACGAACACGCGAACAATCGGATCGGGCAGCAGCAACGCCACTTCTTCGTCCTGGGCTTGTAGTTTGCGGCACACATCGCTGAGTGAGGAGCGCACCGCTTCCAAGTCCACGAGGTTGGGCTCGACAGGCGAAGGTACGATCGCCCCGGACGGGACTTTCTCCACGGCTATGCCCGCGATCCCCCCTTTGCGCGTCCAGCGCACTCCGGCGATTCGGTCGCGGCTGATCTCGATGGCCAAGAGCGGGTGAGCCAGTTCGTCGAGCCAGTTCATCACGCGTTGTAGGCGGGCGTTCTTGTAAATTCCGTCGCGCCAAGAAGATACGTTTGTCAACGCGGCCACTTTGTTGCTCCTTGCCGATGCTGCCAGTCTACTTCACTGTACACATTCACTCAACACCCGCGCCGAGATAGCTGGTTCGTTGCTGAGCAGCCTTGCTTTCATACCAACGGGATAGTTCTACGACTCTTTTTTTGCGGGTTTGACTGTTGGCTTCGTGTCCGGCTTGGTATCCGGTTCCCTCCTGGAGCGCCAAAAATCCGGGTCCTTTCCGGCAAACTCTTTGGAGACGTGGGACATCTCCGGTCGCACCTCATACAGGTTGCTCTCCGTATTGGCATACGACTCGCGGGCAATCTGCTCCAGCCTGCTCACGGCTTCCTCACCCGCCGCGTTCCACAAGTCTCCCTTGGAGTTCAATATGTCGTCATTTTCCGCGAGTCTTGTCATGGGCATGAATATGAGAAAGGCCGGAGCCGACATTCCTGCGTTCACCTGATAGACCACCCATGGGGTTGCCGTTTCAATTTTTCTGTTGGCTTCCGCCAGAACGTGGGAAGCTTCCACAAACTCGTTCTCATGCCCCTGGAAAAGGTGCACCTCGATAACACGCATGAACCGGGTCGTCGAGAAGTCGATCTTATCGGTCAAGTACCCCATGTCATCGCGTCTGACCGCCACAATCGTTTGTTGGCTCTCAAGCAGCCCTTGGATCTCTTCCTGCGCATGGGCCAGTTCAGGATGCACTGCATAAAACTGACGCCAACCGGAGCCGGATTGCTCCAAGTGATCGAAGGAGTCAAACGGGTCGATGAACAGGGCCTCGTGCCCTCCCGTCAGGGATTGCAGGTTGATCCAGTAACTGGGAATCTCCTGCCGGTCGCAGGCGCGCGCGATGGTGACCTCTAACTTTTCTCGGTCTCCGCTTTTTCCGGGCTGAATTTCCTGGCGCACCAGGAGCACAAGGTTCGGAGGCTCCGTCGCTGCCGGATTCTCCGCTTGCTGTTCCTGCGCCACCAACATACCTGCTCCTGCCAGTAGCAGAACTGCCGCTCCAAGTAGTCTTGTCAGCATCATGCGAAGCATCTCCATCAAGTAATTACTACTTTTCCGTACAACCAGGACACCGTAAGCTCACTAGTCTGTTCCTTTACTACCTTCGCCTGGCGCTTGGAGAAACTACTTAGCATCCCTTCTATCCGCCACTTCGTCCTTGCGCCTTATCAATCCTGCAGCTCCCCCCATTGCTGCGCTGCGGTCGAACTCTACCCGGCGGCGGCAATCATGGCGAACTGCGGCGCGCCGCGAAGCCTGACAAAGGAAGGTTCCTTGCCACTGAATCCTTCTTCAGGCACTCAACTTCCCTGAAACTTGTAGCCCAATCCGGGTATGGTTAGAATCATTTTCGGATTTTTGGGAGACTCCTCGAGTTTTTGCCGCAGACTTGCTACGTGCACATCCACGGTTCGCGTGAATGTGCCCTCTTCGTAGCCCCAAACCTCATGAAGTATATCGGCACGCGAAACCGTTGCCCCCTCATGCTCGATCAAGTAGCGTAACAGTTGAAATTCGCGCGGAGAAAGCGGCACGGGTTTTCCGTCTCGCGTTACCTCGGTCCCACGCAGATCCACACGAATGGTCTCAAATTGGAGAACGTCCTGTGTGGGCTTGGTGGTGGAGCGCCGCAATATCGCTTCGATACGGGCGATGAGTTCCATGGTGTCAAAGGGTTTGGTGACGTAGTCGTCCGCTCCAAGTTTCAGCCCCACGACTTTGTCAACAGTCTGTCCGCGCGCCGTCAGCAGCAATATCGGCGTGTCCAAGCCGGCAAGCCGGATTCCCCGACATACGTCCAGCCCACTCCGCCGCGGCAGCATGATATCAAGGATCACCAGGTCATAGGGCAATCGCATGGCCTTCTGGAATCCTTGATCGCCATCAGCGGCGAGGTCCACCACATACCCCTCGCTTCGCAAACGATCGCTCAAGGTCATCCGGAGAGCTTCTTCGTCTTCAACAAGCAAAATATTCTCGTTCATTTCTGCGAGTATCCATCCTCTCTTGAAATTGTGCCCGCGGCTTGCGAATGCTCGCTCTCCGCGACCGGCAGATGCAGGGTGAAGGTGCTTCCCACGCTAAGCCCACTTGTGACAGTCAGCCTCCCGCCCATGGCTTCCGCAATGCTCTTGGCCAGCGATAATCCAAGCCCTGTTCCGTGGATCTGCTCCGCCTTCACGGCGGGGCTCCGATAAAAGGCCTCGAAAATAAGGTGCAACTCGCCGCGTTCAATCCCCATCCCGTGATCCTCGACAGCGATCCGGACTTCCTTCGCCCCGCGTTCTGGCGCTTCCGCCACAAAGGCTCGAACTCCGATCCAGCGGCTTTCCCCGCTGTACTTGACGGCGTTCCCGATTAGATTCTCGAGGCACTGGGAAAGCGCTGGCCCGTCGCCAATTATGCTGGGCAGATAATCTTCGATCTGGACCTCTACGGTGAACCCAGAACGCTTGGCGAGTTCCGCAGTCTTCCGCACCGCCGACTCGACAATTTCCGAAGGTTGCATCGCCTGCATCACGTACTGGTTTTCACGTGCTTTCGTCGCTGCGAACAGCAGGATCTGGTTCACCAGCTCGGTCATCTGCCGGCTTTGGTTTTGAATCGCCGCCCCGTAAGCCTTTTGCTCTTGCTTCCCTTCCACAAGTCCGTCCGCGATATTGTCCGCGGCGGATGAGATCACCGCGAGCGGAGTCCGTAACTCGTGCGAGATGGATGCCACGAATTCCATTTGCAGTTTCGCTAGCTGCAAGGCTCCCTCCAGCCGGCTCCTTTGAATCGCCCACGCCGTCGCCACCGCGAACGCCAGCGTGATGCCCAGCACACCGACCAGACGGATCATCGTCCTTCGCAAACTCGCCGCCACATTCGCCAGCTGCTGCGAGGCTTGCTCGTCGTAGAGCCGCTCTGTTTCTTCCAGGTCGCTTCGTACGCGATCAAACAATCGCAAGCCTTCTGTCAGCTCCAGTTCAATGCCTTCTTTCGTGCTGCCCTCCAATATCGATGCCAGCACCTCGTCGCGCACGCTCAGATACGCTAGCCAGTCGTGTTCCAATCGTTTCCCAACTTCCAATTCTCCGGGCGTTTTTGCCTCCCGCAGATACTTGGTGATGCCTTCCGTGACTCGTTGATCCGCTTCGCGCGACTCATCCGCATATTTCACGTGCAAATTGCTGTCATTCGTACTTAACGCGTAGAAAGTGCTGCGCCGGGTCTCTTGGGCTTCGTATTGCAGATCGCCGATTCTGCGGAGCCCCAGCACCGACCCCGCGTACATCTTCTCCGCTTCCGTACCCGTGTTGCGTATATCGTGGGGTACATACACCCCCACGACGATTACCACGAACAAAAACAGCACCAGCATCCCCCCAGCTCTGTAGCCGAAGAATGTTGCAAAACCTGCGCGGGTGGCTGCTCCCGTTTCCGCCGCGCTTCTCCGTGTGCCGAGTTTGTTCTTTTCAGTCATGCTATCGCGATGCCGCCGCTGCCACGTGAAACGGATACCCCTTGTCCCCCGGATACCTCTCGTCAATCCTGACGACCTTGACAGTCGAATCGACGTCAGAGGCACGTAAATAGCCAATCGCGCCTGGCACGTATATAACAAACTTCCTTACGCCTTGCGGGCTCGCCAGAGTCTTCGGTGAAACCAGCACCTCACCTGTAAACAGACCGTGCAAGAAATGGTTGCTGAACTCCGTCTCTGACATCTGGCAAATCTCGCTGAGTACTGCTTCCCTCTCCGGATGGCCCGGTTCCATCATCACGATGGTGATGCGGCGCCCGTTAGACCAATGCCCGCGCTGCCCCAGAAAGATCCGTCGTAGCTCTGCAGTGGACAAGCTATTAATGGGATTGGACTGATTCACCACGATGGCCAGGTTCTGCGTGGCCACCGCTGGTTCTTCGCGCGGTGCCGGCTTTTGCTGCGCAGGCCAGTGCGGCCAAGCTGCAAGCAGCAAGCTGGCGTCAAAGAAAAGAAACAGCAAAAATGCGAAGCGACGCATAGTCGGCTTTTCTAGAATGTGAACCCGACCTGCAACCCGAGACTGTTCACCGATGGCTGCCCCCGCAGGGACATATAGTTGTATTGCAATTTCACGGCTACCGATTCGCTGGCATCGTACCTCAGCCCGATCGAGGGACCCCGTTGCAGCCCCACTTCCGGGAACACCGGTTCGTTCACCGGCGCGTTCACATATTGGTAGCGGAAATAGGGCGTGAACACGCCAAACTGTTCGCCAACCTGGGTATAAAACCCCGAGGTATTAAATACGTGGCCCACTCCCTCAGGCGCATGGCGAATCATTAACGCTTCGTTCAGCCACTGGAATCTGGATCGAACCAGGACGGCATGGGCCGCCAGGATGGTCTCTCCAATTTTCGGCTGTGCCAACGGGGTCAATACGTCACGGTAGACAGAAAACCCCGTTTGCAGGCCGCGAACTCCCTCAGGCCGCGCAAATACTGCGACGTTTACTGCCTGGCGGTTGTTTTCATCTATGACGTTTTGTACCGGCTCTTCCGTTAGCGGCGAGCGAGACTCCCTGCCATTTCCCACTTCCACCACATAGTGCAGCCCCAACGGGCCCGACGGAATCAATCCGGACGCCGAAGCTCCTACGTTATGGATCGGCAGAATCCCCCCTCGGTCCTCAAACTGGAACAGGAATGGGCGGTCTTCCGTCGTTTGAAACCACGTGCTGTGGTGAAACTCCGTATTGTAGTAACCGATCGCCGTATGATACCGGCCCACCGCTAGATGGAAGTAGTCATTGTACGAGTACTGTAAAAGCATACGTTCGACGTCGACACCGAATGCGTTGTTCTGTCCCCGGTAGACCCCGTAAATGTTGTCCGGTCCTCCTTCAAAAACTATTTCGCTAAGGAACTTGAACTTTTCCGATATGTCCGACGTAATGAACAAGTTCAATTGCCCCAATGTGAACGACGTGTGGCCCCCTCTCAGGTCGTCGCCATACAGCCCAATGTCGCCAAACCCGCGTATGCGCAACAGCGTTTTGCTTACATCCATCCGCTCTGACATCATGTGCTCGCTCGTTGCTTCGCTTTGATTTTCTTGGGGTGTATTCTGTTGCGCTGAGGCAACGGAAGCATTGGAAGATGTTGTTACCGTGGATACCCCGGGGGCACTCACGACAGGAGGCGCGGTGGCAACCCCCGTTCCCGCTGCCGCGGACGATTGCGCCCTTGCGGCTTCTAATTCCTTGATTCTGGCCTCCAGTTGATCCACCTTCTCGACTTTGGCCTCCAGTTGCGCAATCCTCTGCAGCAACAGCTGCATCGTCGCCTTATCGAAAGCCGTTGAGTCAGTAGATTGCTGCCCTCGCACGAGCGGAGCTGCCGCCAATATCCCCAGCAACAGCAGCAAGCCCTTCACTGCCCTGCCCTTCCTTCGGGGCTTGTTCCAGGGGTGCACTGTATCGTGTGGCCGGAAAATGGAGTACATCTTTGCTTCCTCCTTGCGCAAGGGACTTCTAGGCCCTGATCCATGACTTTCGAAAAAGGTAACTTCGCTGCTCATGCGGCTGCGATTCGGGTCCGCAAAACCTTCATAATCCTGGCGAGTTGCCGCACCTGTGAGCGCCTCAAGAGCCACATCACGCCGAGGCATTGCCATGCCGACTGCTCCGGCCGGTGCGTCCCGCATCTACACTTCGCCTTTTCAGTGAGCTCTTAGGAAGCCATCTCATGAATGGCCTCCGGGTGGGAACAGCTCTACGCAAAGAAGGTAGCCTGTCTCAGTCTGGGGGAAGAAACCTGCGAATCCGGGGGGCTTGACCCCTAAGGTGCGCAAGATGGTGGGTTGAAGCATCGAAAAGGCAAGATCTAGTTGCTGCCTTGGGGTTTCGTGCTCTGATTCAGTTGTATCTGCAACTGCCTTCGCTGCTCGTACATGCTCTGCAATTGCTGCATCATCTGTTCCGAATTGCCCCCCCCAGGACTGCTGATTCCGGGCATTGCACTTCCCTGGGTCATCGGAAGATTGCTTGCAGCGGCCTGTACGCTCGGCGGAGACGGTACTTCTGGCGGAGCTGAAGCAGTATCAGCAGCGGCCACCGCTGGTGCAGGTGCTGTGGTCGCTGGAGTTGCGGCCGCAGTTGTTTCCGGTTCCGGGGCTTCCGTCGTGGGGCCCGAACTGCCAGGCTGCCCATTGCGAATCGGTCCTCTCGCTAGCTGTGTCCCCGCGTTTGCCGTGTTCCCCGGTTCCGGGTTTTTGCTGCGCAACGTCAGCAACACGCTCCGAATTCCATCGCTATCGTTTTCCGAAGCCTGAATTACGTAGTTGAATTCCGTGCCGTCCAAGAGATCGCGAAGCACGGTGCGTGCCGGCCCAGGTCCGAGACGAACCCAAATTCGTTGCCCCGTTGATCCCGAGGGCAAATCGATGTCTGCGCCCATCGCTGTGCGTACCCCTGCAAGCACCTCCGAGAGTGTTGCGTTTTCCGCGGCGATGGTCAGTTCCCCATCTTTGTAGGTAACTTGCGGTGGCTTGGATTCCACTTGATTTGTCTCTGTTGACTCGGCGGCGGGCTCCGCTGGCGCGGCTGTTGCCGGCGTGCCGACCACCTGCGGTTTGCTTTCTGGCTGCGCCTTGGTTACTGCCGCAGGGACACGTGTTTGCGCCGACTGTTTATCCGCTGACCCCGCAGGAACAGTGTTCGCCAGGCACGGCGGAGACGCGCCTACAACCGCCAGCCCCGCAACCATCATAAGGACTTCTTGGATTCTGGACGGTATGTTCATCCCCCGCCACCTTCCTGCCAGCTACCACCCGCGAAGTTGGACTTTTGGTATTAACATCGTCCAAGCCTTGCCAGTGTCGCCTCGCACCCATCGAAAACTCAACTCCGGACCTTCTCGTCCTGCCTCCAGAAGGAGGCTTCGTAACATTTTCCCCTGCTTCGGTCAATCACTCTCTTTTGCTAGCCCAAGTTCCGTCTTAATTCACTCAATGTCACCCAATTCCAGCAAAGCCTGTATGTTGTTGACAGACACCGCCTCTCGCCTCGTGCTGACGATCCCACGCTCGTCCCAGTCGGATAACAAGCGACTCACTGTGAAGAGCGTCGTCCCCGTCAACTGCGCCAGTTCTTCGCGAGACAAGCAAATTTCCATTGCCCCGTTCACTTCCTTGCCTACCTGATTCATAAGCCGGACGAGTTGATGACTCAGTCTCCCAGCCACCTTTTCCGTGGATATCTCGCGGTAACGCTCCTCCATCTCATGGAGACGCTTCGAGAGAATCTGCAATGCGTTCCGCCTTAAGAGGGGGAATCTGTCGGTGGCGGCCTCGAAGGCGTTGGCGTCCCATACCAGTGCCGTACAAGCACTTAGCGCACGCGCCATCGAACAATGTTGCGATGACGTGCAAGGGCCAATGGTTCCGACAAGTTCCCCTGGCCCGGTCAGCCTCAGAATGACTTCGCTGCCATTTTGGCCGCATTGCAGCGTCTTCGCACAGCCAGACGTCAAAAGGATGACGTGGCGTACCGGATCGCCTTCCAGAAAAATCGTCTGGCGCCGCGTGAATTCTTTTTCGTGCGCTCCGGCTACGATCTCCCTGCATTGCGCATCTGGGATATTCGAGAACAACGGGGAATTCTGAACTACTTCTACCTTGCGCTGGAGGGCAGTTCCAGGGAACTGACACGGCGCTGACGCACGCATTCCAAGACCAGGTCCCCGGAGTAATTGATCACCCATCTATCTTGCCTCCGTCATCGAATTGTTTGTTGCTTCGGCGAGATCGTTGAAAAAGTCGACAGCCGCCGAGCACCGACCCCACAAATCCACACCAAGACACAGCATGACAAACTCAAACTGCAGAACTAAACTTTTGGAAACCTGGCTAACCGACCACACTGTTAATCAACTGACCGAAACAAATCCCGCACCGCGCCTGGACTTCACTGCCGAGAGGAGCCCTACTCTGTCCAATAGGCTGACTCCCCCATTCGGCTGTTTGACACTACGCAAGTTGCAGGCCATTCCTGTAAATCTTGTAAGCTCCTTGTAAATTTGTGACTTACATCACGCGGCCCAAGGACGTGCATCACGGACTTGTGAACCCTGGTGCATATATCGGGAACTTCTTTGCACTTAGTCAAATTGTCCACCTTGTCTTGGGGCAGTAAGCGCTGAGTACAGTGCCCGATCCTAGGGCTACCGCTAGAGTGTTTAATTTTTCAACAGTTCGGCTACTGTACCTAAGCTGCTCTAGGAAGTGTTGGGTTCTCCATCGTCATGCGTCATGCAGGTGTCTAGCTGCATGACTCACACCTAACGACTGTGGCCTGGGGAAACCTGGAACTTCAACACACAACCAGAAATACCTTGCTAGTTCGGGTGGAGAACTTCCTTTGCGGAGGAAGAAGTACCAGATGGAGGCGCGATTGCGGCGACAGGTGTAGCAGGCGCTGCCGGTTGCCCTGGAGTCTGTGTTCCATTGTTTGGTCGCGTCCGGCTCGACCCTGTGGTCCCGGGACCTGGGGCCGTTTTGGTCGTCTTCGTTGGCTTGGGTTCCTTGTAACGCAACCCGATTGTGTTGCCGGTCCCGATATCAATCAGCTTCACGTTCTCGTCGGTAATGTCTTCCGATCTGATGATGTGGGGCGTTATTGCGAAGACGATTTCATTCTGAATGTGCTCCTTGTTATCTTGGCCGAACAAGTACTTCAGAAGTGGGATCTTCATCAGCCAGGGATAACCGCTCATGGACTGCGTCTCGGTATCCTCAAGAATGCCCCCTATAAGGTTGACTTCGCCGTCCTCCAGGCGCGTTTCGTGCTCGATGCGCCGCTGGCCAATCACGGGCTGCGTAACTCCTCCGATGTTCTGTTCACTCGTCACCGACGAAATCTCCAGAGACAACTTCAGAGTGACCTCATGGTCGGAGTGGATGTGCGGCGTAATATCTATATTCACGCCTACATCGATGTACTGAAACTGCGTATTCACTAGCGGGCTGACACCGCCGCCGCCTATCCCCGACGCGAATGAACCCGTTGCGACCGGTACCCGGTCTCCGATCTTTAGCGTGGCCTTTTCGTTATCAAGAACCCGGATCTGCGGCCTTTGTAATAGTTTCGAATTGGTGTCAGACGACAGGATCGTAAAAGTGGCGCTGGGAAGGGCCGTAGCAAAGCTGGTTCCGTTCACCGACCCTATCTTCACCAGTCCTGCCAAGCCACCTGCTCCTGCCGTCACCGGGCTGACTGACATGGACGTCGGTACAGTCGTCCCCAGATTGTTGATACGGTCGCGGTTTACTTCCATCACCTCGATATCAATCACGACTTCCGCCTTGGGCTTGTCCATATCCGACACGAGTTTTTCCGCCAGAACCATCTGGTCTTGGGTCCCACGTACCGTGATGGAGCTGTGCGAGGCATTCACTTGAATTCGGTTGATGTCCAGCATCCCCTTCAGGGTCCCCGCGACTTCCTGCAATTCACTTGAGGTCGATGCGTTGCGGATGTAGAACGTCTTCATTACGTTCTCTTCAATTTCCTTGCGTTTCGATTCCGATGCCACGAAGATGGCCGTCGAAGAAATTGGGCGCCAGAATGTCTTGGATTCCAGCGCGACCATCCGCAAGGCTTCCCGCATCATTACCTCGTTTAGCTCGATGGTTATTTTCTGCGGTTTGTAGTCCAGGTCGAACAAAACATTGACCCCGCCTAGTTTTCCGATTGTCCGGTAGACATTATCGGCGGTGGTCGTCATTCGCAGCGTAATGGGAGTGTTCGGAGAAGGTTCCAGCTCCGGTGGGCCTTCCGCTTCCATTACCAATTTGGAGAGGGCGGATTCGGGCTTAGGGGCGGGAGGATTTGCAGCTTCAACTTGTTTCTTGATGAGTGTTGCCGTCCGCTGCAGCTCCTGCGTGGCCACAAAATTCGTAACGTCGATCTGAGTTGCGCGTTGAAATTCCGCCAGCGCCTCCGAGAGTTTCTGATCCTCGCGGAGTTTTATGCCATTGTTTACATGCTGTGAGGATGCGGTTCCGCGCATTCGCAGGTAGGCCATTTGATACTTCGCATCCCTGGGCTTCAGCTTGTAGGCTTCGCGAAACGCTTCAAATGCTTCGTCGTACTTTTTTTGGGACTCTGCGCGCGCACCACGCTTGTACGCCGCACTCGCTTGATCCGCAAAGCCAGGCGCGCCCAAACTTAGGATCAGGATCGCTGCTACTAACAGCCGCAGGCACTTCATGGTTCGCTGCCTCCGTAACTTCTGAGATTCGTCCCTCAGATAGCTACGCCGTCAAATTACTCACCGCCGGAATTCCGCCCCTCAGCGGAACCATTCGGCCGTGAGAATGAGAACTCAACTCATCCGGTTGCGGCCACTCGGATCAGGTCTCGGCATCATAAGCTACGCGTTCATGGCAGTATTTGACTTGGCGCAAAGAGTTATGCCTCCTGGGTTGACTTTTGAATTCCCACCCCCAGGTCAGTTCTCGCGCCGCACGCTCTCACTTATCCGGTGGCAGCAGGACGGTGCGCTTGCTTGGATTCCTCTTGGGTTTTGGCTGCTTTGCTAGCAGGTGCCCGATTAACCGGGGGTTGCTTGGCCTGTGGTTGTTGGGTTCGTCCCTGAGCCAGCTTTTTGCGGTTGAAATCGTTAATGACTTTAGCAACATAGGCGTGCGTTTCCCGGTACGGCGGCACGCCGTGGTATTGTTCCACGCGCTTGGGTCCCGCGTTGTAGGCCGCCAGCGCTTTAATAAGGTCATCGTTATAGCGGAACAGCAGTTCCTGCAGATAGCGCGTTCCACCTTCGACGTTCGCAACAGGGTCCATCGCGTTCTCGATTCCCAACTGGGCCGCAGTTCCCGGCATCAACTGCATTAATCCTTGCGCGCCTTTCGGGGAAATGGCCCTCACGTTGAATCCGCTCTCCGCGCTAATGATGCTTTCGATCAAATCGGGGTCAAGCCGGCTTCGGCTGCTGGCCGTGTTGATGGCCTCCTTTAAGCTACTTGTTGCCGCAGGAGTTTCCTTGATAACTGCCGGCACCACAGGTGGGGCCACTTCCACTTCCTCAAAGCGTTCAACCTGTTCCGTAGGAACTTCCACGAAGCTGCCTGGCGCATCCGTCAAGTAGAGGCGTGTAACGTCGTCGCGTACCTCGTGACGTGTATGACGTATGGCAGAGCCGTTCCGTAAAATCGCCAGTTCGTCTGCGCAAGCCGGAAAGCTCGCGAACGACACCCACGCCAAGGTAAGGATGGTTATGTGCCTAAGCCTCATGTACAGGGGAAAATTCCTCCATTAGGCGATTCCCTCATCCCGGGACGCCCATCCTCTTAGGTTTCAGCCTGGAGTTGGGGTTGTCCTTGCGCTAGAGCAACCTTCTCCCAAACCCCTCGGCTTTGGCGGCCAGCCACTCGGAGTATTCCTAGTTGTTCGAATCGCACACCTGCCTTCATTCTCGCCTTGCCGTTAGGGTCTACAGTGCGCACCACGCGGCCACGGCAATGCCACTCGGTAGTTTGTTCCCCGGTAATCTCGCCGAGAAACACTATTTGCAGATCCACAACCCAGCCCACTCGCAGGGGTAGGTCCGTCTCAACTAAGGCTCCTCGTTCCGATATATCAACCGATTCCGTCATCTGACCCGGATCCAAGGATCCACGAACGCGCAGGTGTAGCGGGATTCTCAGGTTGTGACGATCCGTCTTTCGGCGATTCGCAACAGTTAGATTAGCCATTTCGCTCCTTGGGACCAGGGAGAGGTGCTTGCCACCTTTGAGTTAAAATGATTCACCGCAACCCTGTCCTTGCTCGTCGTCATATAAGTCGATTTTTTCGGACCACCACACTAAGCTTCGCCACCCATCGGCGCCCGGGGCAGAAGCTATTGATGTCAAACATCCTAGTTGGGAGCGCCGGCCGAGTACTAAAACCTGAATGAAGGTAGAGGGTCAGGGGCGTGGCAGGCGGACAGCCAATGGCCGTGAACCTCCAAAACAGGTTTCTACAAGGTCAGGCCAAAGCAGTTGCGTGCCCCGTCAAGCCATCTAAGAATGTAACCCTAGAGCTCCCCGTCGAGCCATTTGATATGTAACCAGAGAACGCTTGTTGTTGTTGTGGCTGTGGGAAAGTGGGAATCCCGAAGGGATTTCCAAGCTCGCGAAGCGAGCGTCTTTTCCACAGCCTTTTCGCCGGCCACTTTGTGTCTGGCGGGACGCGAGCTGCTCCTGCGCTTTCGGACTCAGCCGCCGGTTCGCCAGGCGGTAAATCCGGTCGAGTTTCCTGTCGATGATTTTGGCTAACTGAAACGGATCGAGAGATGTTCGCAGTGCTTTCAGAATGGACAGTTGCGCCGCATTCCCCTGCTTCGATGCCACCACCCGCTCGAAGGGAGTCTTCGGACCATCGTAGACGCGCCGAAGTTTCGATCCCACGTGAATCTTCTTGAGCAGCTTCACCGAGGGCAGGTACAGATTCAGCCATAAGCGCAGCTCTCGACGGTACAGGTCGTTCATAGCATCGACCGCGTTTTGCGTGTCATAGCGTTCCCACCCAAGTAGCTTCCGTAGTGGCGTGCTGGACATTTCGTACCTGAATTCGGTAGCCTCACAGGTCAAGGAGCGTGCAGAAATTGAGGTCGAGGAAAAAAGTGCGGACTCATTTGCTTCTCGCTGGTTTATTTTTGTGCAGCGCCGACGCTCTGGCACTCCCACAAAATGCACCCGAGAATCCGACAAGCGCGATAGTTGCGACCCGCCCCTGCAGTGCAAATCCGGTGCTGGTCGCTGTCGAAAAAAAGAAAGGCTCGCGCCATTCAAACCGTCCATTGCCGGCTCAACCAGCACCTGTCTGCATCGAAGTCAGAGGCCAAGGCCTGGAGATCCAGGAATTTCTGCAGGACCTGGCGCGGGAGCAGTTGTGGCGAGTTGGCGAAAACCGGGTTTCCGAGGACACCTGGACGTACGTCCGCTACTTCGGCCCCGACGAGCTGGAAAAATATGCCGACACAAAGATACTAATCGAACGAGTTCAGTTTACCGGCGGAAAAGCTGCAGTGACCCTGCGGACGACAGACATTGGGGAAGGGTTCTCGCGTGTGCAAATTGTTGCGCAGTTCCAGGGAGAGGGTAGCGTGAGAGACAGATTAGGAGGCCAACCGGGGTCAGTCTGGTCACTGAACTCGAAAGGTGTACTCGAGCAGGAATTGGTTACTTCGCTGCAAACACGGTATAAACCCATGCGATAAAGCGCGAGTAACCCGAATGGACGCGCGGAGACTGGACTCCGGTACAGCTTTCGCGGCACGGCATTCCCCTGATATTCCTAGTATTGCTGGCATTGTGGAATGAACTTGAAACAGTTTAGGCGATGGGTTAGCAAATGGGTTTGAAAGCTCGAACACGGAGGGACATGTGCGGCACAGCTCGCTCCCCGCGCAAGTGTCGTCAAGAGTAAAGAAGTTTCTTGGACATTACATCGCGTTCCTGCTCGTGGTGCTGGCAAGCTCTCTGCTGCTTGCCACCCCGTCGCACGCGCAGATTTCCCCGGGTCCTTTATCGAAGGCCCATGAATCGCTGAGCGGAACGACGCAATGCAACTCCTGCCACGTGTTCGGCACAAGCACGCCGACTTTCAAATGTCTGGATTGCCATAAGGAGATTGCGGAAGCACTTTCCCATAAGCATGGTTACCATTTCCAGATGCAGATGCAGAATCCGAATGGGAAAGACTGCGTGCGATGCCACCTGGAGCACAACGGCGAGAAATTCAGCCTGGTCCATTGGGAGCCTTCCGAGCAGAAGTTCGACCACAGACTGACGGGATATAAACTGGAGGGAAAGCACGCCGGCGTTGCATGCGAAAAGTGTCACACACCCGCCCACATGATTCCGTCTCTGAGAGCGCTGGTCAAATACAAGGACCCATCCAGATCGTTTTTCGCTCAAGCGACCACTTGTACGCCATGCCACAGCGACCCGCACAAGGGGCAGTTGGGAAATGAGTGCACCAAGTGCCACAACGTGGAAGATTGGAAGCAGACAACGAAGGAATTCGACCACTCGAAGACCCGCTATCCGCTGACTGGGTTGCACATTAAGGTGGCCTGCGAAAAGTGTCACAAGCCCGATACCCCCGGCGGGCCCGTGCGTTATAGAGACATGAAGTTCGACACCTGCTCAGCGTGCCACGGCGATCCACACCATGGTGAGTTCAAGAAAGCGTGCGATGCCTGCCACACCACCAGCAGTTGGAAGACGATGCTACCAGGTGATGATTTTGATCATTCGAAAACCAAATATCCGCTGCTCGGCAAACACGCGCAGGTGGCCTGCTCGGCCTGTCACGTTAAAGATGATTTCAAGCGGGAGATCCCGTTTGCGAAGTGCAAAGATTGCCACACGCCGGATCCGCATAAGGGCCAGTTTGATGCGCGTCCGAAGAAGGGTGAATGCGAAGAATGCCACACGGTGGACGGCTGGAAGCCTTCCCTATTCGGCGTGAAGGAGCACGACACCTCGCAATACCCGCTGAAGGGCAAACACATAAAGGTAGAATGCGCAAAGTGTCACATTCCCGCTGGCAAAGATACGATTTACAAGGTGAAATTTGAGTTCTGTGCGGATTGCCACAAAGATGCGCATGACAACCAGTTCGCGGGCGCCCCGTTCAAGAATCGCTGCGAAGAATGTCACACGGTGCAGGACTGGCACCGCACTTCCTATACGATTGCGAAACATCGCAACTCTCGTTTCCCTCTAACGGGAGCGCACGCGGCGGTAACTTGCGCCGATTGCCACAAGGTGGGCCTCGGCGGACGGACGGATAAAATCCTTCCTTTCCGATTCGAGGATATGACCTGCACGGCCTGTCACAAGGACCCGCACAAGGGCGAATTCGATAAGGAGATGGCGCGCAAACGGGCAAATGGGAAGCCGTTTGGTTGCGAAGCTTGCCACACCGTCAAGTCGTGGGGGGATATTAACGGCTTCGATCATTCAAAGACAAAATTCCCCTTGTTGGGGGCGCATCGTACCGTGGCATGCGCTGACTGTCACAAACCCACTGCCCCTTACGAATCGCGATTTAAGGGCACGCCGCACGCATGCGAGGCATGTCACAAAGATGCTCATGATGGCCAGTTTGTATTGGCGAAAGATAATCAGACGCATTGCGCGGATTGCCACAACGACCAGCGCTGGGTGCCTTCGACGTTTGACCACTCGAAGACACATTTGCCCTTGACGGGCGGGCACGCAAACGTAGCATGTGCCAAATGTCATAAGCAAACTCGCCTGGTTGCGGACAAAGAAGTGGTCATCTACAAGCGCACACCAAATAAGTGCGTTGACTGCCACTCCGACCAGAAAGAGGGCGGCAAGACTCCCCCAGCGACGTGAGTACTTTCTTCTCGACTCTGGTAATAATTCCGGCCTTGGGGGAGGGTAAGTCCAGCCTGTGGAAAACCTGGGATGAAAGAACGGGTGCAAGGCATCGGAAATAAGGTCTTTAATCCCCGACGATTTGACCCAGCGCAAAGCAACCTTCGGAAGTGTGCATGCAACATAGCGAAAGCACCCCTTGCAGAATGAGATTCATCTCAGTACGGGGTGCATGTATGCTCCCTGTCCACGGACTGTCCCTTGGTACAGTTGCTAGGGGTTAGGGAGCCGCCGATACTTTGTTGAGTTTTTAATCGGTGCCGTGTTGTAATATCTATCGGCATTGCCCCAAGCTGACGCGATTGCCTTGGGTAAGGAGCAGTCTACGCTCACACTACTCCAAGTCGCCCTCTGGGCTTTGTTGGCATTTCCAGGCACTCCAGCGACCAAGGGCACGGCAACGCACGCTGCTGGATTTGGTAGTAGTGACCCGCAGGAACAAACCACACGCAGCCCTCACGGGCCGCTTGCCATCCCTTGTGAGAACTGCCATACGGCGGTCGCTTGGCGCCCTATCCGCGCTGTCCCTGAATTCGACCACAACAAGACACAGTATCCGCTGCGCGGGATGCACGAAAAAGTGAAGTGTGTGGAGTGCCACGTCAAGCCTGTTTTCACAAACGTGGGAAAGAATTGTGCGGATTGCCACGAAGACGTTCACCGTCGACAGATGGGACCGAATTGCGAACAATGCCACACGGTGCAAGGTTGGAATATCGCGGTGCAGCAGGTCAAGGATCACCAGAATCGCTTCCCACTGCTGGGAGCGCATGCCGCAGTTCAGTGCGATGAGTGCCACACACAAGCAGCGACCGGAATCTTCTATGGCCTTTCCACGCAGTGTGATTCCTGCCACCTGAAGGACTGGCAGAAAACCACCAATCCCCCCCATGCGTCTGACCCGGCCGACTTTCCTGCGGCAAGTTGCCAAGGCTGCCACACAACGTTTGACAGTTGGCTGGGAGCTGTCTTCACCGGAAACCATGCCGGGCCGCCGATCAATTTCCCGCTTACGGGAGGGCACGCGGGTGTGCCCTGCGAGCAGTGTCACGTCGGCAATAACTATCACCTGCAAATTGCCGCGACAGACTGCGGGAATTCGGGCTGCCACCTGACCACTTGGCAGCAAACCAACAATCCCACCCATTCGACAGCCGGGCCCGCCTTTGCCGTCTCCAACTGCTCGCAATGTCATGACACGCTTGCCTGGACAGATTTGACTTCTTTTAATCACGCCGTAACGGGTTTTACGCTGACTGGCATGCACATCTCGCCCGTCCCGACGCCTTGCGCTTCCTGCCACGTCAACAACAGCTACACTCTGCAAATTGCGCCCACTGATTGCGGGAATTCTACCTGCCACTTGAAGGAATGGAATAGCACTGCAACGCTGGGCGGCAGCATCCCGAACCACATCACGGCCGGCTTCCCGATGGCTCAGTGCTCGACCTGCCACAACACCACGAGTTGGGCTACCGCGACATTTGATCACAGCACGACCGGCTTCCCGCTGACCAATGCACACGCAAGTCCGCCGCTAACCTGCGCACAGTGCCATGTCAACGGCAACTACAACTTGCAGATCGCTCCCACGGACTGCGGAAACTCTGGCTGCCACCTCACGGATTGGACGAAGACCAATAATCCGACCCACGCGACCGCCGGGCCGTCCTTTGCCGCTTCCAACTGCTCGCAGTGTCACGACACGATTGCCTGGACGGATTTGACTTCGTTTAATCATGCCGTAACAGGCTTCACGCTGACCGGGCAACACGTATCGCCGGTCCCAACGCCTTGCGCTTCCTGCCATATCAATAACAACTACACGCTGCAGATTGCTCCCACAGACTGCGGGAATTCTTCCTGCCATTTAAAAGATTGGAACAGCACCGCAACGCTGGGCGGCAGCATCCCGAATCACATCACGGCCGGTTTTCCGATGGCTCAGTGCTCGACCTGCCACAACACCACGAGTTGGGCTACTGCAACCTTTGATCACAGCACGACCGGCTTCCCGCTGACCAATTCCCATGCAAGTCCGCCGCTAACCTGCGCACAGTGCCACATCAACGGCAACTACAACTTGCAGATCGCTCCCACGGACTGCGGGAATTCCGGTTGCCACCTCACGGATTGGACGAACACCAATAACCCTACGCACTCGACTGCTGGTTCGGCTTTTGCCGCTTCCAATTGCACTAATTGTCACGACACCATTGCTTGGACAGACCTGACGGCTTTCAACCACGCCGTCACTGGATTTACGCTGACGGGCATGCACATATCGCCGACACCGACACCTTGCGCGTCCTGCCATGTCAGCAACAATTACACTTTGCAGATTGCCCCAACGGACTGCGGCAATTCTGCCTGCCACTTGAAAGATTGGAATAGCACCACAACGCTGGGCGGCAGCGTCCCGAACCACGTTACCGCCGGCTTCCCGATTGCTCAGTGCTCGACTTGCCACAACACCACGAGTTGGGCTACTGCAACATTTGATCACAGCACGACCGGCTTCCTACTGACAAATTCCCACGCTAGTCCGCCGCTAACGTGCGCGCAGTGCCACATCAACGGAAACTACAACTTGCAAATTGCTCCCACGGACTGCGGAAACTCCGGCTGCCACCTCACGGATTGGACGACCACCAATAATCCGACCCACTCGACTGCCGGCTCCGCCTTTGCAGCTTCGAATTGCTCACAGTGCCACGACACCATTGCCTGGACGGATCTGACTTCCTTTAATCACGCCGTAACCGGCTTTACGCTCACCGGCATGCACATATCGCCGACACCGACACCCTGCGTCTCCTGCCACGTCGGCAACAACTACACCTTGATGATTGCTCCCACCGACTGCGGCAATTCCGCCTGCCACTTGAAGGACTGGAATAGCACCACGACGCTGGGCGGCAACATCCCGAATCACGTTACCGCCGGCTTCCCAATCGCCCAGTGCTCCACCTGCCACAACACTACGAGTTGGGCAACCTCGACGTTTGATCACAGCACCACGGGTTTCGCACTGACGGGCGAGCACGCGAGTCCTCCGTTGACTTGTGCACAGTGCCATATCAATGGCAATTACAGTTTGCAGATTGCCCCCACGGATTGCGCGAATTCCGGTTGCCACCTCAACGATTGGACGACCACGACAATTCCGGTGCACTCTGCCGCTGGCCCAACTTTTGCCGCCGCGAATTGTGCGAATTGTCATACGACAACCGCTCTGTTCACTACAACGACTTGGAATCATAGTTCCACCGGTTGGACTTTGACCGGCAACCATCAGATGGCGCCAGCAGGTGCAGCCACTGATTGTGTCCAGTGCCACGTCGGCAACAACTACAACCTTACTGTCACGGACTGCTATACGTCCGGCTGTCATACCGCGGACTGGAACAGCACGGTGAGCTTAGGAGGGGCAGTGCCGAATCACGTGGCCGCGCAATTCCCCACTTCCCTGTGCTCGACCTGCCATGACACGCTGCTTTGGGCCGACGGCAAGTTTGATCACAGCACGACGGGCTGGGCGCTTACCGGTGGGCACCAGATGGTGCCCGCTGCGGGCGGCATTATCACTTCTTGCACGCAATGCCACGTCAGCAACAACTATTCGCTGACGGCGACGAACACGGTTTGCTACGGTTGTCACGTTGCTGACTGGAACAGTACGGCAACGCTGGGCGGTGCGGTACCAAACCACATCACGGCCAACTATCCCACAACCTGCGACTCCTGCCACACGACAACAAGTTGGCTGGGAGCGACTTTCAATCACACTTATTTCCCGATTCCACACCACGGCTCGGTCTGCAACGATTGCCACCAGGTATCCACGGACTATTCTAGCTTCACCTGCATCAATTGCCATACGACCACGGCGCACCAACAGACCCAGACGGACAACACGCATCGGGGCGTGGGCGGCTATACCTACGGCCCCACCACTTGCTACAACTGCCACAAGAACGGCGGCGGGGGTTAGTATGCGAACAAACTCCGCGTTTAAGCTGGCAGCGATTCTCCTGGCCTGCCTGATAGCTGGCGGTTTCTTTTCCCTCGCGAAGGCACAGCAATCTCCCACGAAAGAAGCCCCTCGGGCAAAACCAGTGATTTTCCGTGTGACGTATGTCTCTGAAGGGAGCTTGTATATAGACGCGGGCAGGAACGCTGATCTGCAGGAAGGTATGAAGTTGTCGGTCATCGATCCGCCCGCTGATGGCATGGTGAACGACGGCATCCGCTTCCGCGGTTACCAGCACGTCGCGGAACTCAACGTAAGTTCGTTGTCAGACACTTCCGCGGTCTGCGATGTGATTTCGACCAATGGCGAATTGAAGGTGGGACAGTTGGCCTTCCTCACGCCGGGGAGCGTTGAAGACCGGCACTTGGCAGAAAATGCGAGGGAAGCTGCGGATTACCCCATCACCGTCGGATTCACTTCGGGCGACCCGCTGGATGCGGAACTTCGCTCGACAAAGGCCGTCAACCCCAACCTGATGGAATCTCCACTTGGTGTAGCGCGAGCGCGGTTTGGGTTTAGTTATGGTGGCATCCAAGAGGGAGGAATGCACTCCACGCAACTGGGGACGATGATTGACGCGGACTTGACCCACATCGGGGGAACATATTGGAATTTCAACGGCTTTTGGCGGGGATATTACAACACCAGTTCAAATGCAATCCCCGGTGCTGGGACGCAAACTCTGACGGATCTGGTCAACCGCACCTACCACATCGGATTCACTTACCAGAGTCCATACTCGCCGAATATTCTGGGAGTAGGTCGATTATTTCTGCCCTGGGCTCCCAGCCTGAGCACGATTGACGGGGGCTATTACGGACGAAAAATCGGAAACTACACGACCGTCGGTGTCTTTGGCGGCTCTACTCCAGACCCAACATCGTGGAGCTACAATCCCGACCAGCAAATTGCCGGGTCGTTTGTCAGCGTCGAACGCGGAGATTATAACTCCTTCCACATGATTAGCACGGCCGGCCTGGCAATGACCTCCATCCAGTGGAGAGTGGCTCGCGAGTTCGCTTTCTTCGAGAACAACCTGAACTGGAAGCGTTTCTTCTCTCTATACAGTTCAATGCAGGTGGACGAGGCGAGAACTTCTCCGCTGGTGAATGGCGGAAGTAATCCCACGGGAATTTCGCAAACCTACAATTCCGTGCACTTCCAGCCAATCAAGCTCATCACCGTCGGTGCGAATTACAACTATTTCCGGAGCCTTCCGACGTTTGACCCGAAACTGATCGCGACGGGGCTCCTGGATCAGTACTTGTTCCAGGGCCTCAGCGGCGATTTGCGGCTGGATTTGCCGAAGCACATTAGTCTTTACGGCGCCGTGGGCCGCAGCAAGGCGTCAACCGACACCAAACAGTCCCTGAATGACGCATTTGGAGTGACCTTCGGAAACATCTGGCATACCGGTCTGATGGCGGATCTACACTATTCCAAATTCAACAGTTCATTCGGAAGCGGTCAATACGAATCGGTTTCCCTCTCGAAAAACCTTTCGGACGCTTTGCGCCTCCAAATACAAGGAGGCAATCAACTGTTCAATTCCACGATGACCACGAACACCAACGCGAAATTCGTGAATGCCACGGTGGACTGGTCGTTTAGCCGCAGGTATTTCGTGGAAGGCACGTTTGGCTGGTACAACGGAAACACGTTGAACTACAACCAGTGGTCCACCCTTTTTGGGTACCGGTGGGGAGGCACGAGAAAATGAATCGTATATCGTCTCATCGGCCCAGAGTTTTCTTGGCGCTGCTCACCATTCTGGCCGCGGTCCTGGCCTGCGCTTTCCTCGTTCGCGCCCAGGAACCTTCACCCGCCAAAGGCGAGCCCGCCTCCGCCCCTGCAACCAACGGGTTGGATCCTGTGTTTGCGGAACGCGCTAATACCGCCATCATCCATGCGCGAAATCTGATCGACAAGTATTTTGAACAGACTTCGAACGTCGTGTGCATGGAAACTGTCTCGCAATCGCTGGTGGGAAAGAACAACAAGGCGATGTACCGAGAAGAATCTGCATTTGAATACCAGATGCAAACCAGCAGCCGCAATGGCTCGCTGAGGCTGACGGAAACGCGAGATTCCAAGAAGGTGGCGTTCCGGGACCCGAATACGACCCTGCTGATCACAAACGGTTTTGCCAGCATGCTCCTTGTGCTCCACCAGAATTACGAAGCGAGCTATGTCTTTACACCTGTTGCCGAGGAAACCATCGAGAGCCGAACGCTGGCTAAGGTGCATTTCAAGCCCGTGCCTGGGGCGGCTTCACCCGCTGCGATTCAGTTGCGCGGACGTGATTACCCTTTGCCTCTAACTGGGGACATCTGGATTGATGAGGAGAGCGGCGCGGTGGTAAAGCTCGTTTCCTCGCTGGACGGCAGCTTGACGGACTTGGGGTTGCGCGACATCCGCAGCGAGATCCACTATTCCATCATACAGTTCCGCGATCCGGACGAAGCGTACTGGATGCCCGCTTCGGCCGTCATTGATGTGGAAACGCCCAAACAACACTGGCGCAATATCCATCGCTTTACGGACTACCGCCGGTTCCGGGCAACCATCCAGGTGGAAATAGGGGAAGGCAAACCATGAGTGTTGGAGCAAGCGTCGGAAGTAATGTCCTCGTGCGGGAGGACGCCGAACGGGGACACCGGATTCGTGTGCTGCTTGCGTGGCTCCTGGCGCTGGCCGTGGTCCTCGTAATCGCCGGCTATGGCATGGATTATTACACCCTGAGCGCGGTCAACCGGCCATTTTCCCCAAAGCACGAAGCGTTGCGGCCTAGCGGATACATTGGCATCAAGCTGGGAATGCTCGGAGTGTTCCTGTTTTTCCTGATCTACCTCTATCCACTGAGAAAGAAGTGGGGCTGGCTTGGGCGCCAGGGCAATTCGCGCCACTGGCTGGATTTTCACGTCGTGCTGGGAACTACCGCACCGCTGATTATCGCGTTTCATTCGTCGTTTAAATTCGGGAATATTGCGGGGATGGCATTCTGGAGCATGCTCGCGGTCACGATTTCCGGTTTTGTGGGACGCTACCTTTACGCCCAGATTCCGCGCAACCTCAACGCTGCGGAACTCACCATGAAGGAAATGGTGGACATCGAAGAGTCCATGAGGCGCGATTTGGCGGTGCATAACATGGCTTTCGGCAAGCGGATGGAAAGCCTCTATGACCTTCCCACCAAGCAAGATGTCGAGCACATGCCCATGTTGGTGGCGCTGGCCTACATGATCCTGATCGATTTGAAGCGGCCGTTTCGCCGTTCACTTCTCCGCCTCCAAGCTACTGGGTTCGCTTCCTGGGTGATTTCGTTTTTTGGGCTGATGCGGACGCGCGACGAACAACTGGAGCGCGCCATCGGAGTCGCGCAAAAGCAGGCTAAGCTCTCGAAACGGATTGTTTTCTTGGCGCGCACGCAACAAGTGTTCAACTTGTGGCATGTGGTGCATCGCCCATTCAGCTATGCCTTCGCAATCCTGGCCCTTATGCATATCGGGCTGGCCTTGTATATGGGTTATCGAATTTAGGATGAAGGGGCCATGGACAATCTGTTTTCTTTTTTGATCGCGGCCGCTATTATTGGGGCATTTCTTCTTTACTACCTCAGGGAAGAAAAGAAAAAAGCAGCTAAGACGCAAGAGTCCGCGGAAAAGGGCAAACTGCGCTCGGACGGCCCGCAGTCGCAACACCCACACATTGACAACATGTACTGCATTGGCTGCGCCACTTGCACGATGGTCTGCCCCGAAGGCGATGTCCTAGGCATGATTGGCGGAAAGGCGATGATCATTAACGGGTACAAGTGTATCGGTCACAGCATTTGCGCCGACGCTTGCCCCGTAGGCGCAATCACCATGGTCTTGGCCAGCCCAAGTGTTGGCGCCAGTCTCCCAACACTCACCTCCGAGTACGAGACCTCCATCAATAACATGTTCATCATCGGCGAATTGGGTGGCCTAGCCCTTATCAAGAACGCGGTCAATCAGGGCCGCGAGTGTGTTGACACCGTGGAAGCAAGGTTGACCGCAAACAAAGGCGCAACGGCTGCACCGGATGTTGCTGACCTCGTAATCGTCGGCGCCGGCCCCGCGGGCCTGACTGCTTCGCTGCGAGCTATCGAGAAGAAACTGAACTACATCACGATTGAAGAATCCGAAATCGGGGGAACAGTCGCGAAGTATCCCCGCCAAAAGCTGGTGATGACCAGCCCCGTCGAATTCCCGTTGTACGGCAAATTCAAGAAGACGGAACTCCCGAAGGAAAACCTGATGGAGTTCTGGTTGAAAGTAATGCAGCGGGCGGATTTCAAATGCCGCACCGGCGAAAAAGTGCAACACATTGAAAAAGACGGGGACGGCGTTTTCACTGTCACCACCCCCAAAAGCCAATACCGCGCGCGCCATGTGATTCTGGCGCTGGGCAAATCTGGCAGCCCGAGAAAACTGGGCGTGAAGGGTGAGAACCTGCCGAAGGTAATGTACCGCCTGATTGAGGCGGATCATTACGTTAACAAAAAGATACTGATTGTGGGTGGCGGAGACTCAGCCGTGGAAGCCGCAATGGGACTGGCAAACCAGGTGGGCAACAGTGTCACCATGTCCTACCGTCAGGCCGCGTTTTCACGCATCAAAGATCGCAACGCCCAGCGAATCCAGGAGTGCATTCGCAAGGGCAAGGTGAACGTACTCTTCAACTCGAATCCCGTGGAGTTCCGCTCCGATAGCGTCCTGATAGACGTAAACGGAGAACAACAAACTTTGCCCAACGATTATGTGTGGATCTTTGCCGGCGGCGAACCGCCCACGGCATTCCTGAAGAAAATTGGAGTCAGTTTCGGAGAGCGCGACTTGACCAAAGAGGGTTCTCAGGAAGCAAAGGAAACAAAACACGCGGCACTGGTGAACGCGTAGGCTTCTGCGCACTGCCCCGCTGAAAATCATCAGCAAGAAACGAGTCCTGCGTTCTGGGTTGGTGGCGTTACCGGGATCGACCGGAAGAATCTTCAGAAACGCGGCAAAAACGAAGGAAATCGTGCTTTTCCAGTTAGTTGGTGCTAATGTGCGCTCAAACGCTCATAGCTCCTCTTAGCGCTGGAAAGCCCCGCTCCGCCCACTTTTGGTAAAACTAGCAAAAAGGAAATTGGGGTTCAGGCCAACGATAGACTTCGTCGAAAACTCTTATCGCATCCGCTCCGCAAATATACCTCTTCTCCGAATAGTGTTTTTTTCATCGGAGTGAAAAAATGGCTCGACAGCGCTTCGTCATCAGCTTCTTGTGTGTGAGGCCGTAACCAGAATCGTTGGACTCCGCTCGTACCTCGCGCAGGAATTGAAGCGCGCGGCCTATGACCTTGGCTCTATTCCCTGCGCGTTGCAACCCCAAGAACATCCCGTCGCGTCGCAGTCTGCAAAAGGCTGGATTCATTGCTTTCGCACACGTCCTCACAGGTGTCATCCCCACCGAAGGTTCGCCGTGGGCTCGAAGTCGCAGGAGGGTTAAGTTCACCGCTGGAGCTGGCCGTCAACAAGCCGGCCCGGCACGCATGAAAAGCTCACTAACTTCGTGAGCACTTGTCTCAAACTCATTGACACGTGCCGAGATGTGGGTAATGTTACGGAAGATGCCCAGGTAGCGGTCGTTGGGGAAATTCCCATGTAAATTCGAGTCCAGATCCGAGGCGCGGAAGGAGAAGAATGCTTGTCGAAGAGAAAAAAGCAGTTCGTTCGAGCACTTGGGTTCTCTTACTGCGCTTGCTCTGCAGAATCCCGATTATCGCCGTATTCGTGGCCATGGCAGGTGGGCCTGACCGTGCCGAGACCACATCGAGCACGTGTTCCGTGCGCGCCTTTGGTGCAGCCGGAGATGGTCAAAAACTGAATACCTCGGCAATTAACGCTTCAATTCAAGCCTGTCATTCACGTGGTGGCGGGACAGTTGTCTTTGAAGCCGGCACATACCGGACCGGCACAATTCGTCTGTTGGACAACATCACGCTGAAGCTCGAGCCGGGTTCCATCATTCTGGGCAGTTCCGATCTCCGCGATTATCCTCGGATGGAAAATCCTTCAGAGGAGCGCGACACGACGTTGTTGTTGGCCGAAAATGTTCACAACGTCGCAATTATTGGCCAGGGAACCATCGACGGCAACGGCCGCTTATTCACGGACGCCACTCACGCGCATTTCGAGCCCTTCTTCGATCCCGCCCAGACCCGCCAGGGCGATGCTCTAGTGGCGCGCATGCGGGAAGTCCGTGAAGGGCCAGTTCGCATGTTGCCTAGGCCGGGGATTCTCTTCCTCGCGCTCCATGTGGATGGACTTCTGCTTCGCGATTTTCACGTCGTCGACAGTCCGAACTGGAGCATCCACATCGGCTGTAGCGACCACATCTTCGTGAGCGGCTTGGATATTCGGAATAGCCTGCTGGTGCCAAACAGCGATGGTTTGGACATCTCGACTTCGCGCAACGCCACAGTTTCGGACACTTACATTGAAGCGGGCGACGATGCCCTCGTCGTTGGCGGTCCCTGCGCGGATGGGTGGTGCCAGGAACCGACGGAAAACATCACCGTTAGCAACGTTACGCTGCGCAGCCGCTCCGCTGCGATTCGCATTGGCCCGGCGGCAAAGGATGTGCGAAACTTTGCCTTTCAAAACGTCATCATCCGTGACAGTAACCGCGGCATAGGTATCCAGGCCCGCAGCTCCGAGGTCATCGAGAATCTGCTTTTCTCCAACCTGTCCATCGAGACGCGGCTGATCGACGGCCCCTGGTGGGGCGCGGGCGAGCCGATTACCATTTCGGTCGCAAGCTGGAACTATGCGTCGTGGAAAACTCCCGTCACTCTCGGAGAGGTTCGCCACGTGCGCTTCTCGAATGTGATCGCGAACAGTGAATCGCCGATCATTCTGTACAGCACGGAGCCTGACCGCATCGCCGACGTTGGTTTCCGCGATTTGACGCTCACGATCAAGGCGGGACCGCTGACGGCGCTTTTCGGAGGGAATATCGACCTTCAACCGACGGATCCAAGGTCATTGGGATTGACACGTCACGACCTCTCCGCGGTATTCGCTTGCAATGTGTCCGATCTCTTTTTGGGTGGCATTCAAGTGCATTGGGTTGGGAACTTCCCGGCCTTCTACCAACATGCAATCCGGGTGGATGGGTTTAAAGGTCTTGTTGTTGACGGATTTCAAGGCGAAGCCAGTTCGCTGTCGTTCGCCTCGATATCGTTGCGAAATGGAAAGGGCGCGACGATTCGCAATGTCTTCTCGACTTCGGGCCGCCTGGTCGATGCGCAGAGCGTCGTTGGACTTGACTACGAGTCGAACCAACACCTTCCGCACTAGCTTTTCGAACTGACGGACATCCCAGATACGATAAGTCAACTCTGCACTTCCATGTCCACAAGCGTTGGAACGGAGTACCTGAGGCTGCTCCGCGTGGGAACCGCCACTTGCCACTATGCTTTGCGCTCAGCATGAGAGTCACGTTTGACATATCTGCTTTCCTCCCTGATATTGCGTCGATCGGAAAAGCAGCGGAAAAAAGTAAAAAGGATTAGCAAAAAAACGCTAATACCTTTTACCCTTCCCTTTGGTAATGCTGGTTGCTTGAAGGTTTGGTAGCGATACCGGGATTCGAACCCGGGTTTCCGCCGTGAGAGGGCGGCGTCCTGGACCCCTAGACGATATCGCCATTGTAGCCAACCGCCGTTTGGGACGGCGCAGCCACAGTTTTTTATTTTCGCACGCCCTGTAACCCTTCGCAAGCAAGCCCGAACCCCTTCCGCGCTCTTTGTTGAATGCGAGACGACAAACAATCGCCGAATACTGGCCGGTTATTCGTCAATTCGATAGCGGCGGGAGTGTTCTAAACAGCACAGTGACGGTCACATGTTCATGTTCATTCGTCACAAAGGGCTTCTATCTTCCTGTGTTATTCTGAACTTCCAATCTATGAATCCGCAGAATTCTAGCAGTAGCGTGACCCATCCCAGAGGTACACGTGCGCGCGTGCTTCTAAGCTCCGTTTTTGGCCCGTATGCCCAGGACGACGAATTTGGCAGCCGCGCCATCAATCCCATGGAGCTGTATCACAATCAGGTGACCCGGGCGCAAGGGGCCTTTTCCTTGCGAATGTTCCACCGCTCGTGGGGCATCATGATGATTCAGGCCAATATCTCCGCGCCCTGTACGCTCCTCGATTTCCCCACGCGCGAAGCCTTTGCGCGCGAATTGACCTCGCACGAATACGAGATCGTGGGCATCTCCTCGATCATCGTTAACATCGGTAAGGTCCGCGAAATGTGCCGGATGGTGCGCAAGCTCTCGCCGAAATCCACAATTATCGTCGGTGGCCACGTCACCGCAATTCCCGGCATCGAGCATATGGTAGACGCCGATCAGTACGTCCGGGGTGAAGGCATCTCCTGGATGCGGCGTTACCTGGGCGAAGACGAGTCCGCGCCCATCAAGCATCCCGCCATCGTCTCCGGCCTTCGGACCCGCGCCATGGGCATGCGCCTCCCAGAGCGCCGGGGCTCCACCGCCGCCACGATCATCCCTTCGGTCGGCTGCCCCATGGGATGCGGCTTCTGCACGACTTCCTCCTTTTTCGGCGGCAAGGGTAATTTCTACAATTTCTACGAAACCGGCGACGAGCTTTTTGAGATTATGGATGGCTTTGAATCCTCGCTGGGCGTGCAGACCTTTTTCATTATGGACGAGAATTTTCTGCTGCACCGCAAGCGCGCCTTGCAACTTCTGGAACGCATGAAAGCTGCGGGCAAAAGCTGGAGCATGGCAGTGTTTGCTTCCGCGAATGCCATCAAGGCTTACTCGATGCTGGAACTTGTGGAACTGGGCATTTCCTGGGTGTGGATGGGCCTGGAATCGCCCCACTCTGTGTACAGCAAGCTGAAGGGCACGGACACCCGCGAACTGACACACGAGTTGCGCAGCCACGGCATTCGCGTGCAAGGTTCCACCATTATCGGTCTGGAGCACCATACCCCCGACAACATCACAGGCGAAATCGAACACGCGTGCAGCCACGAAACCGATTTCCACCAATTTATGCTGTACACGCCGGTGCCCGGCACGCCGCTTTATCGCGATATGAAGGAACAGGGGCGCTTGCTGGACTCCGTAGACTTTGCCGACATTCATGGCCAGTTCAAATTCAACTTCCAGCATGCCGCCATATCCCGCGAAGATTCCAAGCGTTTTCTCGACTGGGCTTTCTGGCACGACTTTGAAGCCAACGGCCCCAGCCTCTATCGCATGTGCCAGACCATGTTGCAAGGCTGGCGTCGGTATCACGACTATCCCGATCCCCGCATTCGCGAGCGCTTTGAACGCGAGATGGAGAAACTCCGAACAGGCTATAACGCCGCGCTTTGGGCCATGGAGCACCAACTTCGCTCTGTGAATCGCAGCGTCAGCGAAAAGATTCAGGCCCTTCGCAAGGAAGTTGAGAGTGAGTCTGGTTTCTTTGCGCGGCTCAGTGCGCGGGCGATCGGCCCCCTGCTACTGTGGACTTCGCGGCGCGAAGAGCGCCGGTTAGCCAAGGGCAAAACGTACGAGCCGCCCACGTTCCTTGAACGCACCAACTGGGCGTCAACCTGACGTGTCTCGCTTGGTTACAGCTTTCCCACATGCTCTTGGACAGTAGCCTCGGAAGCAGAGAGAGACTCCATCAGGCCATATGGAGCGTTCCAAAAGCCGCTGACCAAAGATGTTTCACTACTCTGAAGGCAATTGGAAATGCAAGGGATAGGGATAAGGGGTCAGGATCCCGGGCGATGACTGGGCAGAACGCCCGGGACATCCTTTAGTTTGCAGCAAGGTCCTGCAAGGCCGTTAAATCTCGAAGCACAAGCGTTGAGCCATTTATTTCCACCATGCGTTGACGCTTGAATTCACCCAAAGTGCGGCTTACTGTTTCGCGCGAACACCCTATCAATTGCGCCATTTCTTCATGGGTTAAGGTCAGCTTCACGCGGATCGCACCAGCACTGGAACGTCCATCGCCGGCCCACTCCAACAAAAACCGCGCCAGTTTTTCCGCGGCCGAATTGCTTAAACCGATCGAACGTATGACTTCATAGGCCATCTGGCAATCGCGCCCCAGGTGTTGGGCCACTTGAAACGAGGCGTCGTTGTGTTCTCTCATGAACCTCAAGAATTCTTCGCGCGGGATAAATGCCAATTGGCAAGGCTGCAGCGTTTCCACGGTGATGTCATAGGGCATTCCCGTCAGGATCGGATTCAGGCCGATCACTTCTCCGGCATTGGCGATCTTCAGGATGAACGTCTTTCCGTCGCTATTAGTGGTAAGCAGCTTTGCGCGTCCCTGACAAAGCAGGTGTACGCCTCGCGCCGCTTCGCCTTCCATAACAATTAGGGCGCCTTCGGGGTAAGTGCTCACGTGCATGATCGGGCGCAAGGCCGCTCGCGAGCGCTCTGAGAATCCGCAGAAAAACTGTGTGCTGCGGACTTTGCAGGCTCCGCAATCGTCTTCAATCGGCAAGCCATAGGGCGTCCGCGTCCTGCTCCGGAACTCCGTCGTCTGGCGCAAATTGGAAACTTCCGGTCTTTCCGCAACCATGGTATTCGACATTTGGTAAGTCCTTCTCCCCTTCTCGTCTCTCGCTGCTCTCTGGGAAAAGGCAACTCAAAGGCCGAAATGGACTAAATTGGCCGATTTACTCTGTTATGTGTAACATACACAAAATACACCCCTTACTACGAGTTGACATCCGTACTCAGGTGCCGGTGGGGCTCTGGATCAACGTCACCCCTGAGTGATTTGCCGCAGAAGTGTGTGATCTTTATCACTTTTCGTTGTGACATATAACCGCCCTCCGGACGAGCACTTTTCTTCCTCGCCTCCCTCAAAAAGCATCTCCGAGCCCTTGTGAGAATCCTTCCTTGACTTTATATTACTCTAATATACTATTTATTATACGTTATCTTGCCTGCAGCGATCTCCCGGGCGCTTCTGGCGTGGAATATTCCGTTCGTTGATTTGGTTTGGAGTGTGTGACTGTAACAGAATCTATGGGAAGGCTTTACCCAGGGCGTTACGAACAGAATTTCGTCTTGAATATCAGAGAGGTGGCATCGGGCGCTTGGCGATTTCTAGAGCGAGCTGCTTCATCTCCGCGTGGATGAGCCCATTCGACGCCAGAATGGTCTTGCCCCCGATGGTGTAAGGCTGTCCTTCAAGGTCGCTGATTGTGCCGCCCGCTTCTTCGACAAGCACGACGCCCGCGGCGGTGTCCCACGGTTTTAGGCCGAATTCCCAGAAGCCGTCAAATCGTCCGGCAGCGACGTAGGCCAGGTCCAAGGCCGCCGAACCATCACGACGAACACCGTGCGATCGCAACGTGAAATCCCAATAGTAATAAATATTGGGGTGGGCGTGCCGCTTGTGATTCGGAAACCCGGTGCATAGCAGGCTGTTTTTCAGCATATTGATGCGCGAGCAATGGATCCGTTTTCCATTAAAGTAGGCGCCTTCCCCGCGTTGTGCCGTGAACGACTCCTCGTAAACGGGATTGTAAACGACGCCGAGAATCAGCTCATTCTTGCGGGCCAGCGCCATGGAAACGCAGAAACACGGGTAGCCGTGCGCAAAGTTGGTTGTGCCGTCGAGCGGATCGACGTGCCAGCGGTACTCCGATTCCTTGTCCTTGGCGGTGCCTTCTTCCGCGGCAATGGCATGATCCGGGAAGAACTCTTGCAAGCGGCCAACAATCCAGGCTTCGGAGCGCCGGTCGGCTTGTGTCACGAGGTCAAAGTCCCCTTTGTAGGCAATGTCGGGCGTATGTTCGAGTTCTTCGCGCAGGATCGCGCCGGCGCCTTTGGCGATTTCAACGGCAGCCTGGAGGAAAGTTTTGGTCATTGAATCTGTTGTAAGTTGTAAGTTTGAAGTTCTAACTAATGCCGCTGACAATCTTAGTTTTCCTTGGCCAACGCAGACTGAAAACTGCGCAGTAATACAGTATCAGGTTGCTACTGAGAATCGGAAGCCCTGCTGCGAACCCTACTGGGGTCCCGTTAGATAGGTGGTGCGATGCCGCGCTGTATAGCCTGGCAGCACCTTCACCTCGATGGTGCGATAGGTATTCGCCGGTCCCCGCGGATTGGGGTAGTACGCCAGGCGATATTGCGTGCGGAGTTCCTGGTCAATGCGGTCGAATATAACCGGAAGCTCTTGCGCGGAATCGGGAAAGAACATTGCTCCGCCCGTCGTCTCGGTGATGGTTTGCAGCGCATGTTCGCCGGCGGTGTTGCGTCCATTCTCATTCTTCACCACGCGCATCACGATGGTATAGAGCAAGACTTCGGCGCGTAAGGCGGCTTTGCGCGCCGCATCAAAATCGGCGCGGCTGGTGGTTTCACCGGCATCGGTCACCAGTACGATTACACGCCTGTGGTCGCTGGGACGCCGCTCCATGGCGCGCGAGCCCAGCAGGATTGCGTCATAAATGGACGTCCCTGCGCCGGCCGGAATCTTTCGTACCGCGTCCTGGAGTGCGGCAACGCTCCCCGAGAAGTCAACCAACCGGGTAACCGTCTCGTCAAAGTAGTAGACACTCATGCGGTCTTCGGGGCGCAGAATCTGCTTGATAAAGTTCGCGGCCGCCGCTCGCTCCTGGGGCATCTCCTGATGCTCGCTGAGGCTGGCATCAATCATCAGCGTCAGGTCGAGGGGCTGCTTGGTTTCCGTTTCAAAGATGTCAATCTTCTGCTGCACGCCATTCTCGAAGAGTTGAAAAGCGTCTAGGGGAAGATCCGGGGCGGGATGCTTGTGATCGTCCAGCACGCTGACCAGCACGTTCACCAGGTTGACGTTCACCTTGATCGTGCCCCGTAGGGACGCTGGCTCCTGGTTCTTCTCCTTGGCTTGCGTGTCAGCGGGCTTTGCCTCTCCGTTGTTGGCAGGCTGAGCCCAGGGCGGCCGGTCGGGCTTCTCCTGTGCCGCAAGCCCACGGGCAAGGGCTAGCAGAAAGACTCCGGCAAACACCATGCGGAGGCTGTTCTTGGGCTGGAAGGTCATTCTCTTCTAAGATGCAGGTTTTGCTGTTGGTGCCGCCGGGGGAATCTCACCCTCCGCCCAGATGGCCCCATCCTGGAGATACTCCTTCTTCCAGATGGGTACAGTTCGCTTCAGGGTATCAATGGCAAAGCGGCAGGCATCGAAGGCGGCGGCACGGTGAGGTGCGCTGACGGCAATAAAAACGCTGGTTTCGCCGATCTCCATCCTGCCGAGACGGTGGACCATGGCGACGCAGTGAATGGCAAACTTCTGGTGAATCTGCGAGCCGATCTCCCGCATTTTGGCCAGCGCCATGGGTTCGTAGGCTTCGTACTCGAGGTGCTTCGTGGCACGGCCATGAGATTCATCGCGCACGAAGCCATCAAAAGTAACGATGGCTCCATCCTGCCCCGCGCGGACGCGGCGAACCAGCGCCGCAGGATCGATGGCTGCTCGCACAAATTCGTAAAGATCGTTATCAGGCGTCGAAGCCATGGATGACTTTGCTCAGCCTCCGCTTACGGGTGGCAGGAAAGCAATCTCATCGCCGCTCGCAATTCGCGTATCCCACTCGGCGAATTCCTGATTGCGCGAAACCACCAGTGAGGCGCGAAAGCCAGCAAGTTGTGGGTAGCGTCGCATGTACCGCTCCAGAAGATCGGTGAGTGTAGTCCCTTCGCGCACCTCTCCCTCTTCTTCCATGAGGCCGGTAAGTTCACGGACGCGGCCAAAGAAGAGCACCTTTACGCGAATGCTGGACGAGACGGATGCCATGCGGAAATTGTAACCTGAGCAGGTGCGGCCTTCCAGCGAAAGGCCCAGTGGATAGAACAGCGGGCGGCGGCGAGGGACAACAGTGAAGATTCTTATGACTGGTTCGACGGGATTCGTTGGCATGGCGCTGGGCCTTGACTTGCAGCGCGCCGGGCATACGGTTTGCCGGTTGGTGCGGCCGGGCACCACAAAGGAAAAAGTCCAGGGAACCGACGGCTTCGATGTGAACTGGAATCCCGCCACGGGCGAACTGGGCGGCGCGGCGGTGGGCGCGGATGCGGTGGTGAATCTTGCCGGGGCCTCGATTGCGCAGGGTCGTTGGACCGCTGAACGCAAGAAGCTGCTGCTGGCCAGCCGCGTGGATACGACGCGTGCCCTGGTGCAGGCATTGTCCAAAATGGCGGCGCGGCCTCGCGTGCTCGTGTCCGCTTCCGGGATCGGCTACTACGGAAGTTGCGGCGACCAGGTGCTGACGGAAGAGAGCCCGCTCGGTCAGGATTTTCTAAGCCGCCTGGGGCAGGAATGGGAAGCGGAAGCGGCTAAGGCCGAAGCGCTTGGCATTCGCGTGGTTCGTGCGCGATTCGGCGTTGTCCTGGCAAAACATGGCGGAGCCTTGCCGCAGATGGCGCGACCGTTTTTATGGGGCGTTGGCGGAAGAATCGGTTCCGGCGAACAGTGGATGAGTTGGATAACTCTGCAGGATGCCGTCGGCATTCTGCGATTCGTGTTGGAGAATGGCGCGGCGCGGGGGCCGCTGAATGTGGTTTCGCCGCTACCAGTGCGCAATGCTGAGTTCACCGAAGCGCTGGCGAAAGCCTTGCACCGTCCGGCGCTCTTCCCTGCCCCGGCGTTTGCGCTGCGTCTCGTGCTTGGAGAGATGGCGGATGAATTACTTCTATCAAGCCAGCGAGCGATGCCTGAACAACTGGAAAAACTTGGTTATCGCTTTTTGCAGCCTGATTTGGCTGGGGCACTCGCTGCGGTTTTTGGGACCAAGTAGACGATGACGACAGTCGAAGTCTGGGCATTTGGGGCGCAGGAGTCCTGCGCCCCTACAAGGACAACTTGCTAGGATTTTTCAGCAAGCAATAGCCGATGGTTTACTTCACAATGTTGAGCGTGACTTCCACTTTGATGATTTTGCCGCTCACTGGGTCAGTAGCTGAATTTAGTTCCAGGCTCTGGCCGTCCCGCAGGGAAATCGTGTTGTCAAACTTAACCTGGTGGATGACCGGCTCGCGAAATGTGCCTCCGCCGCCTTCCGCAGAAGGAGAATTCTCGGTGGCCAGTGCGACGTTGCTTTCAACCCAGGAGCGCTCTAGAGACATTCTCAGCTGATACTTTCCATCCTTTCCGGATTCGAAGGAACAGTCCAGATTAGTGCCGACATCGATGTATTGAAATTGTACCGATCCACCATCTTTTCCAGTGGCAACGGGAACGCGGCTGCCGATTCTTGTCTTGCTGGTGCGATCAGAGTGAATCAGCATCGTATATGGAAGGCTTTTCAGTTTCTTGTCGCCCTCATATTCGGCGAAGACAATCAGAACTTTGACCAAAGGCTCTTCCGGCCGCACCTCCGCGCTCTTGCTTTCGTCCTTCGCGGGATTAGGTTTGTCCTGAGGCTTGACGGGAGCTGCAAGGATTAGCAAGCAAGCTCCCAGAAAACTGCCAGTGATGATTCGCTTCATTCGACCCTCCCTTATCATTTGTGAATCTGCGTTCCAGAAGCCTCTGGTAAATTCTGCTGATCTTCCTCTGCCAACGGCTTCACTTCCAAATCCGTAATCGCGATTGGCGCGATGGGCAGCATTTCGCTCGAAGGCTCCGCGGCCGGATGCACCATCGCTTCAGCCCAAGCAGGATGCTCGCGAACGGTCGCCGCTAGTTCGAGGATTGCCTGGGATTCCTCGGGGTCTACGAGGATAGGGACAGCAGCCGCGCGCGTTTTCCTTTTCTCAGCGGGAGGCAGCGCCGCGCGGCGAACTGGTAGAACTCCCGCAGTAGTGCGATTGGCCGATTGCTCCGGCTGTTCCAGCAGCATTTGTCGAGGCGCATTATTTTGGTCGCTGGGTTTGGAATTGACTGCTTCCTGGACGCCATTATGTCGGATTGCATGCCGCACAACGGGGAGAGCAATCAGGGCGGCAACAATAAGAACTGTTCCGATTGGCGCCAGCCGATAGATCCAAGGACTGGTCGGCCGAGCCACTTCCATGCGCACGCGAACGCCCGGAAGCAGCGAAGGGGGAATTGTTTCATTGGCAATGGCATTCAGTCCGGAATCCAAGTCGCGGAACAATTGTCTTTGTTGCGAGTGAAAGGCCCGGCATGCTTCGCAGCCTTGCAAATGGACCGCGAGTTCTCCCGCAAGCTTCACTTCACCAGCAGCCAGAGTATCGTTGATCTGTTCTCTTGCTTTTTGGCAATTCATCGCAACTTCTCCACTAACTTTTTCCGTGCAAAAAATAGCCGTGACTTCACTGTGCCCATGGGAATGCCCAACATCGCGGAAACCTCTTCGAGGGTATAGCCCTGCATAGCCGCCAGCAGCAGAACCAGTCGTAGCTTTTCCGGCAACTCCTCCATGGCGCGCTCCAGACGAAACTGGAATTCACTGGAGGCGGCAAGAGCTTCCGCCGTCGGAGGGGGAGGCCGCAACTCCGGCATAGCCCACTTCGCCTCGCGCACCTCTCGCCGCTTCGCGGAACGCCAGCGATCCAGGGCCATGCGAAACGTGATGCGCACCAGCCAGGCGCGAAACTTCAGCGGATCGCGCAACCGGTGAAAGCTGCGGAAAGCCTTCAGCAACGCCTCTTGCGCAACGTCTTCTGCATCCGCGGCATTTCGCAGAACGCCCTGTGCAATCCGGAATCCCAGCGGGCCGCATTCGGCAAGCCGGGCTTCAAACTCAGCGCGGGAATCAGCGCGTTCCAGTTCGCGCGTGGCTGTCCCCTCGACGGATTGACCCGGTTGGACCAGAACGAGCTCCTGCATGCTTCCCCTGTGGCGGGATTGCCATCCCCGCTATGCCCTATATGAACTAGACGTCGCGGTCTGCCTTTCAGTTCATCGGCAGGCGATACGATGCGGTCAGATATTCAACATTCGAAGCAGTTCTTCCAGCCGGGAGCCGTCCACGATGAGGCGCAGTCGCTCCGCTTCCGGGGCGCTGACCGGCACTTCGCCATCGTCGAACGCCTGGAACAAACGCATCTTGGCGACCGCGTACTCTTCGCTGCTGGTCAGCCGGCGGCCATTGGCCTTGGCCCACTCTTCCAGTGCCGCTTGGAGAACCACGATGTGCAGAGGAAATGTCGTCTTGCGATCGGCGGAAACAGCATAAACAAATTCGCCAGCAGGACCGCCCGGGTACGTGATGCGGTTCACTTCGTAGAAACAATACTGGTAGACGTAGCCGCTCGATGCCGAGTAGCTCTTCACTCGCCGGACGGCGTCTGGCCGCGTCATTTGCGAATTATTCAGGGGGCGTAAGGGAATGTCAATGAAAGCGCGTGGCAATTCCCACTTCGGGTTCTTGCTGCGTTCCGGATTTCAGTTCGGCACTGGTGCGCGCTCCGTGGCGCTGGACACCCACTCTCCAGAACCGCTCGACCCATCCCGTCAGTAATCCCAAGCACATCGTTCCAAAGGCTTTACCGGGCATGTCGTGGCAAGTTCGCGGTGTACGTGAGAGACGTGGCCCCGGGCAACTTCGCTGGTACTTCGCCTGCTTTCACAGGAATCATGCGGCCCCTTTCGCAAACCCGAGAAGCGAGGGATTTCATAGAGATTCCAGCCCAAACGAAACTTGCGTTTACTGTGCGCCGGCTCGCTTTGGCCTGTGCTCTCCTCGCGATGGGTGCGTGGACTCTGAGCTGCGGTGGGGGAAGCGCAGGCTCCGTAACGCACCAGCCGCCCCCACCTCCCCCCATTCAAGTCGTGGTGACTCCAAAGTCCGGAACAGTGTTGCTCGGTGAAACATTCCCGTTCACTGCCAGCGTTTCCAACTCCACGGACACCGCTGTGATCTGGAGTGTCAACGGCGTCACGGGCGGATCTTCTCAAGCCGGCACAATTTCCGCCGATGGACTGTATATGGCGCCTGCGGATCTGCCCCAGGGCGGGACGGTAGAAGTGACTGCCACAAGCCACGCTGATACTTCAAAATTTGCGACTGCCAGCGTGAGCGTTTCCAGTGATATCGCCGTGTCGAATACGCCGGGGACAGCAAGTGTCGAACTGGGCGCGTTGCAAACCTTTTGCCTTTGGGACGGACTTACGAGATCTACGCGGAACCCCTGGATGGCGCCCTTGCTCCCAGTGAGGTGAGCAATGCTCTAGTATCGCTGTGTCGCAATTCCGCGACGGACCCTGGTTGGCCACCATTGCAAGGATGCGTGGTGCCGCCCGTAGATACTGCCTTCACTACTAGCACGCGGTCGTCGCCTTAAGCAGCCTGGAAGATCCGGCCGTTAAATCGCAGGGCCCACATTTGCTCCAGGTTGTCTGGAATTTTGCCTAGCGCTAAGCCGGAACCATCCAGCCGCCACCAAACACCAATCCCGGCCCCAGGGAAGCCACGAAGATTGGCTTGCGCTGCTCCGCAGGCTGTTTTGACGCATGGAGCAGCGCTGCATGTAACGCCGCTCCGCAGGTTGTGGCGCCCAGATTCCCGCTCGTGGCGGCGATTGGCGGAAATGCGCTTGCCGGCACTTTCAACTGCTTAGCCAGCAGCGTGACCAGCCGTGGATTGGGTTGATGCGTGGCGAATGCGCTAACATCCTTGCGGGAAACACCGCTGCGCCGTTCAACCTCATGAAGAATCTTCACCATGCGATTCACGGCCGCTCGCGATAGCGCTTCCCCGTCGAATTGCACGTTCAGCCGGGAGCCGCCGTTATCACTCACCGAAATCGTTTCCGCGTACTGCGAGGCGCACCCAAAAAAGTATTCTCCCAAGCGGTAGGCCGGGCGATTCGCATCCGGCTTCACGCTTGTCAGCAAAAACGCGCTCGCTCCATCGCCGAATAGTCCCCCAAATTCCCCCTCGGCTCGGCCTGGACGAAGCGCTCGGCTGTGTACGTCCCCGCTCGCCACCAGTGCGCGCGTGCCTCGGCCAGACACCAGCAGCGCCTGTGCCACCGCAAGTGCTTGCACAACCGCCAGGCAACCGCTCCCGACATCGAGCACGCTGCACGTCTCTGGCAAGCCAAGTCGTGCATGCAAAATTGCAGAGAGCGAGGGATAGGCGTGGTGAGTTTCACTGGCGGCCACGATCCAATCTACGCCCTGCCCCTTCTCTTTGCCGGCGGTCAGCAGGGGCGACGCCGCTTGCGCAGCCAATGTGCCCTCATTTTCCTCTTTGGTTGCGTACGCCAGAGAGATGATTCCGGCGCGATGGCGCAACTTGCCGGAAGGCATGCCGAAGGCGTGATCCACTTGTTCGGAAGGAACCACCCGCGAGCCGAAGGCGCTGTTGGATCCGACGACGAAGACTTTTGATGATGGCAAGCGCGGACCCCTTACGTTTCTCAGCGGCTGCAAAAACAATGCAGCGCAGGCTGAGGCAGTATCTTCAAACGGTCAGGATTCTATCATCCGGCAGATGCACTGCGATTTCCAGCCCGGATCGCTGATTTTCACGCCGCCGCGTCCCTCTAAAAACACTCGATCGCTTCTGGAGAAGTACGGAAGGCGTACTGTTCTGCCTGTAGTCGCATGGCGTCTTCCAGGGCGGCTTCCCTTCCCTGAGCGAATAGCGAATCACTGGTTACGTCAGCGAAGCCATGTAGTTGAAGAAGGCGATCCTCGGCATCACGGTGCGTTTCAATCGCGCCGCCCCGCCGCAAATGCATTGGCAACGCTCCTTTTTTCACAAGCGCGGGGCAAATGAGCAGAAACCGATGGCAGTGCAACGGGTCTTCCTCCGCGCACAGGAGTGCCGTGTTCACTTCCCGGGCACGGGCAAGGGTGCGATCCACGGCCTCCAGAAAATCAGGGGCGCGGCGCCGGTTGGCATAATCTACCAGACCATTTGGCAAATAGAATTGCGGATCCAGCGGACGCCCGCCAAGTTGCTCGCCAAAAAACTCATAACGTATTTTAGCGGCGGAGAGCCTCGCTTCCAGCGGCTGGCGATTGAATTGTGGATATCTGAAACTTCCCGGGCGGCTACGCACATCACAAAGTACCCTTATCTCGTGGCGAAGTAGCGTGCCCAGCACATCGGACATCTCCAGATTGGAGTGCCCCAGCGTGAACAGTTTCAGCGTCTTGGCGGCTGGCGGAGTCATGAGCGAATGTAATCCTCGGAAGTGTACCGCGTTGTGCCCCGACGACAGCTTTCCAGCCCGACTCCCCTGTGCCAGGAGGACAGGATTCGACTCAGCAATGCGAACCGCTTTCGCTTTTCAGTGTGTTACCGGCGGCGCGTCTTGGCCAGCAGGCGCAGGATTTCCAGGTACAACCAGATCAGCGTCACCATCATCGCGAACGCGCCATACCATTCCATGTATTTTGGGGCGCTCATGCGCGAGCCGGTTTCGATCATGTCGAAATCAAGTACCAGGTTTAGCGACGCGATGATCACCACAACCACGCTGATTCCGATGCCCAGCGGCGTGCTGCTGTAGAGAAAAGACATTTGCGAGTGGCCGAAAAGCATCATGATCATGTTGAGCGCGTACACCAGCGCGATGGCGCCGGTTGCGGCAATAACGCCCAGCTTGAATCCCCGCGTGGCGCGCACAATGCCGAATTTGTAAGCCAGCAACAGGACAAACAACACGCCAAAGGTCAAGCCAATCGCCTGGGTAGCAATGCCTGGATATGATTTATCAAACAGCGCGGAAATCCCGCCGAGGAATAGCCCTTCGAGCAGTGCATAGATCGGCGCGGTGATTGGCGACCAGTTGTTCTTGAACACCGTCACCAAGGCCAGCACAAACCCGCCAAGCGCCCCGCCGATCATCCAGGGATACGAAGCTTCCGGAGTTGCCGAATGGCTCAAGCCCCAGGTCCACGCGGCCGAAATCACTACTAGAAAGAGCAGCAACCCTGTCTTGTTCACCGTGCCCTGAATGGTCATCGTTTCGCCAGTGGCAATCGGCGCGGCAAACAGTTTTTCTTTCAGAACAGGATTATTGGAGCGAAACAGCTCTGCCATCGAAATTTCCTCCCGCTAGTAAATCAGGCGCACATACAAGGATAACACCGCGGCTTCCTGGGAATATTAACGCAGGAAATCGCAGGAAAAAGGCATGGATTGCATAGCCTGCAAAGGAAAGTCCTGGTAGCGCTAACGGGAATCGAACCCGTATTTCGGCCTTGAAAGGGCCGCGTGCTAACCGTTGCACCATAGCGCCACAACCGTGGGAACTACAACCTTTTTAGTATACGAGAAAGGCGCGCGACGCGCCACGCAGGTGCAAAAGTATTCGGTATTCGGTATTCGGTATTCGGTATTAGGTATTCGGTATTAGGTATTAGGTATTAGGTATTAAGTTTTAAGTTGTAAGTTTTAAGATTCGGAAAACTACTGAGTTGCGCCAGAACTGCGGCTTTACACTTCGCTGATTGGCTTTACTTAAGACTGAAAACTTGCAACTGAAAACTTCTCTCACCCCTGCCTGTCCTGCCACTCTTCGTGCCAGGCCATCTGGATCGCTTCCAGCTTGCTCTCATTGGACTTTTGCGGATCACCCGCAAACCCAGGCAATTCCGTGATCCATTTGTACATGTCGGTAAAACGGACGGTCAGCGGATCGATGTCGGGATGTGCATCTGTCAAGCCAATGGCAATATCGTCGAGGCTGTCCCAATCAAAAGTTTGCGGCATGCAATGCTCTCCAGAAAGATCAAAGGCGTCCGCCTCAGAAGGCGGCCGCTACAAACAAGCGAACCCTCGAATGCTGACTCGCTCTGTGTTGTTTTTTCAAGTCACGGGTCATGGCTCACCGATCACGAGTCACGTCTTCAATGGTCTAACTCTTTCGCGTAGTTTTTGTTCCAATCGGGGATTTCCACCACAATGTCCGTGGTGCCATCGGGTACGGTTTGGCAACCGAGCCGTGACTTCGGCGTGATGCCCGGCGCCTCATCCAGTTCGTCGAGTTCCGCATCGGTCGCTTCGTTGCAGGATTCCAGCCCTTCCTTCACAACCACGTGGCAAGTAGAGCAAGCGCAGACTCCGCCGCACGCATGGTCCAGCCCTATCTTGAAGCCCTCGGAAATGTCCAGGATGCTGCCGGGAAGGCCGTTGTGGCCGTAAGGAAACTTGTCCGGGTCCACCTCCACGGTTTTGCCGCTCGGCAAAAAGGTGACCTTGTATTTTCTCGTCGCCTTCTTGTATTTCACTTCCTCGATGTATGGATTGCTGCCGCCCATATCGCTAAACCTCCGCCAACTTTTTGCCTTCAAGGGCCGTTTGCACTGCGGTATTCATCAGCAACTCGGCCAGATGTTCGGTAGCGCCGTTCAATTCATCAATGTGCTGCCGGATCAGCTTGTAGTCAACGCCCTTCCCCGCTTCTCGTAGTGCGGTAACGCTGGCGTCTACCTTATACCGCTCCGTAGCGGGCAATTGTGCCGCCTGCGGATTTGCGAGAGCCTTCGCCGTAGCAGCGAGGATGGATTCCGCTTCGGTGCGTGCTTCGATCAGCTGGCGCTCGGCAAAATCCTGCTCGGCATACTCGATGGACTCCTCAAGCATGCGCTCGATATCCGCATCATTCAGGCCATAGCTCGGCTGCACTTCAATGATGTGTTGCTCGCCATTGCGCAAGTCTTTTGCGGCCACCTGAAGGATTCCATTGGCGTCAATCAGGAATTTTACCTCGATGCGCGGAAGCCCCGCAGGTGCCGGGGGAACGCGTAGAGTAAAACGAGCCAGCGATCGGCAATCCTTCGCCAATTCACGTTCACCCTGCAGAACATGAATGTCGATCCCGGTCTGATTGTCCACGCCCGTCGTGTAAAGTTCCTGCGCGCTCGCGGGAATCGTGGAATTGCGTGGGATAACCTTGGCCACTGCGCCGCCGTACGTCTCAATCCCGAGCGAAAGCGGCGTCACGTCCAGCAGCAACATATTCTTCACGCCTTGATCCAGGATGTTGGCTTGCACCGCGGCACCCAGTGCCACGACTTCATCTGGATTCAATTCCGTGTGCGGTCTGCGGTCGAAAAACTCCTGCACAGTGCGGCGAATCATGGGCGTACGCGTTGTGCCGCCGACCAGGACTACTTCATCCAACTCGCTCGGTTTCAAGTGCGCGTCGGCCAGTGCAAGTTTTACCGGTGCCATGGTGCGATCCACCACAGGGCGAATCAGCGCCTCGAGCGCGCCCCGCGTGAATTCGCGCACAAACACATTTCCATTGGGCAAGGGGAATCGCAGCGTAGCTGTCATTGTTTCGGAAAGCTGGTGCTTGATGTCAATCAGCGCTTTGCGAAGTTCCTGCGCCAACTCGCCGTGCGGCGAAAAGTCAATCTGGTCGTGCTGCAAAATCTGTTCGTGGACAAAAGCCTGCAGCAGGTTGTCAATGTCGTCGCCGCCCAGATGCGTATCGCCGTTCGTGGACAGCACCTGATAAATGTCCCCTTCGCCCGTGGAAATCAGTTTCAGCACGGAAATATCAAACGTGCCGCCGCCCAAATCGTACACAGCGACTTTTCCTCGCTGTTTTTCGTGCAGGCCATACGCAAGCGCCGCGGCGGTCGGCTCGTTTACCAGGCGTAGCACTTCCAGTCCAGCAAGCTTCCCTGCGTCTTTCGTAGCCTGGCGTTGCGCATCGTTAAAATAGGCAGGCACGGTGATTACCGCGCGATCCACGGGTTCGCCAAAATAGGATTCCGCCCAATTTTTCAGTTCGCGCAGTATGAATGAAGAGATTTCCGGCGGCGTGAACACTTTGTCGCCAAGCTGCACGCGGATCACATTCTTGCTCGCGGGGTCAATGCGGAAGGGAAAGAGTTTCAGCTCGCTCTGAACATCGGAAGGTCCGCGGCCCATCAGCCGTTTTACCGAGTAAATGGAGCGTTCCGGCTGGGTCAGCAAGCGCCGTCGTGCGGGTTCCCCAACGATGATGCTGCCGTCCGGATCAAGGCTCACGATCGAAGGGCAAAGCGTGCTGCCAGTTGGCCCAGGAATACACTTCGGTTCGCCAGTCCGCGAATCCACGTATGCCACCAGGCTGTTCGTTGTTCCCAGATCGATACCGACGATTCGTCCCATGGCTAAGTTATCAGTTCCCAGTAATCAGTTTTAAGTCTGTACCCTGGCCCGACAATCACGTCACAACAATTCCTTCTGAACATTCACAACCAGATTCCTGATGTAGGAACGCCGATTGAGGAGTTCGTTCAGTTTGCTCATCGCCTTTCGGCGAGTCGCCTCATCCGCTGCAGAATCAACGACCTGATCCCACTCGAGTGCAGCCGATTGCAATTCTGTGTCGACTTGCATAAGTTTCTCTTCAAAATTCTTCTCCGCGTCTTCCAATTTGTGCTTCAGGGAAGCCGTGTCGCTTCCCTCGGCCTTGGCTTCGCGGAGTTCGTCCAGAGATTCGTTCAACTCAAAAACTTCTTCCAGCAATTCCGGAGGCGCCTGCTGCTTGTTCTCGCCATTCTTGCGCGTGCCCTCGATTGCCAGCAGGTATTCGATGCGCGCGATAGGTTCGCGCAACGTGCGATAAGCATCATTCAGCTCCGAACTGCGCAGCAACGAGATTTCGCGCTCCTTTTCGGTTGCGCCGACAAAGTTATCCGGGTGCAGCTTCCAGCTCAGTTGCAGAAACTTCTGCTCCAGCGCGCCCATTTCAATCCACAGCTTCCGCGGCAGCTCAAACATGGCGAAGTAATCGCTACCCTGTGGAAGTTGCAGCAATTTCCCGCATCCCGGGCAGAAATGCGTTCCAATGGTGCGCTCGTGGCAATTCCAGCAGACCAGTGGAGGATTCGTGGTGGATAGTGGCGTGGCCATAATATTTTCCCGTACCGCCCTTCACACATAAAAAAAGTGGCTGGCGATTGCGGTGGCCAACCACTGGTCAGACCGAGTCAGAAACCGCCCGGGCACGGACTGCAGTCCGTGCTACCGCTAAGCCGTAAAAGAACTACCGCAGCCGCAACTCCGCGCAGCGTTGGGATTCTGAAAAACAAATCCCTGCCGCATGAGCGTTTCCTCGTACTCCAGGGTTGTGCCATTCAGATACAGCAGGCTTTTGGGGTCCACAAATATCCGCGCGCCAAATTCCTCGAAAACCTTGTCGCGATCCCTCGCCTGCGTGTCCAGCCGCATGGCATACGACAACCCGGAGCAGCCGCCGCCCTGCACGCCCACTCGCAGCCCGCCGGTTCCTGGAGATACACCTTCCTTCGCAAGCAGTGCCTGAATCTTTTTCGCCGCGTGCTCGGTCATGTGAATCACCGGCCCGATTTTCGGAGCAGCCTCTGTCTTAACTTCCGTCGCCATTTTTCAACCCTTACAACTCACACCACAAATCATACTCGACAGCATCCTCCGACGGCCATTCTTCACCGCCGGAAGACGCCACTAACACCGAGCAGAGAATTAATGCGACGCTTTCTCATGCTCGGGAACTTCGACTCCATGCTTTTTCTTCCAGTTGCCGATGGCGGCCTTGATGGCATCCTCGGCGAGCACGGAGCAGTGAATCTTAACCGGAGGCAGGGAGAGCTCGCGGACGATGTCCGTATTTTTGATGGAGAGCGCTTCTTCCACCGTCTTGCCCTTCACCCACTCCGTTGCGAGCGAAGAGCTGGCGATGGCCGAACCGCAGCCGAAGGTCTTGAACTTGGCTTCTTCAATGACCTGCGTCTCTGGATTGATGCGCATCTGCAGCTTCATCACGTCGCCGCACTCCGGCGCGCCCACCAGGCCAGTCCCAACGTTGGGATCTTCCTTGGGCAGGCTGCCGACGTTGCGCGGGTTATTGTAATGATCGACCACTTTTTCGCTGTATGCCATGGACCTCTTGCTCCTTCTGCCTTTTCGTTTTCGAACTTCAGCCCTTCGTCACGGTGACGAGCGAGCCAAATCCTGCATTCTTAATCGCCTTTTCCGTCAAAGCGATGTTGGTCAGAAACGCGGAACGGCCCGCGGTAAGTTCCCGCAGCGCCTCGCGGATGTAATCCGCGGTGAGTCCCAACACATGCAGGAATTGCCGCACTTCCTGTAGGTGATGGAACGCGCGTTCCGCAGCGGGTGCGGGCTCGTCGCCATCCTGATAAGCCTGAAACGTCACGCGAAACGGAGCCGACGTTCCAGCGATGGAGCGGTGAATCCTGAGTGTTCCTTCACTTGCGATTGCGCTTGCGCTTGCCATATTGTTTTCCTTCTATCTTCCCTTGAATTACGCGGTCTGCCACTTGACCTTGGAGATGTCGATCCCTTCCTTGGCCATTTCATAAAGCGGCGAAAGTTCGCGCAGCTTGGTCACAACCTGCACCATTTTGTCGATCACATAGTCCACTTCTTCCTCGGTGTTAAAGCGCCCCAAGCCGAAGCGGATCGACGTATGGGCCAGGTCCTCGCCCACGCCTAAGGCTTTGAGTACGTAACTGGGCTCCAGGGTTGCCGAGGTGCACGCGGAACCGCTGGAAACCGCAACGTCGTTGATACCCATCAGGAGCGATTCGCCTTCGACATAGGCGAAGCTCATGTTGAGGTTATTCGGGAGGCGATGCTCCATCGAACCGTTGATAAAAATCTCGTCAAGCTTGGCTTCCAGACCGCTCTTCAGCCGCTCACGAAGCGCCAGCATCTTCTTGGTCTCTTCCGGCATTTCCTGCTGGCAAATCTCGCAGGCCTTGCCCAGGCCGACGATGCCGGTCACGTTGAGCGTGCCCGAGCGCATCCCGCGTTCGTGTCCGCCGCCATCAATGATGGCCGCAAGCTGCACGCGAGGGTTGCGCCGGCGAACGTACAGCGCGCCAACGCCCTTGGGTCCGTAAATCTTGTGTCCGCTGATCGCCAGGAGGTCAATGTTGTCCTTCTGGACGTCCACGGGAATCTTGCCCACGGCTTGTACGCCGTCTACCGCAAGGAAGATGCCGTGCTCTTTCGCGATCTTGCCGATTTCCGCGATGGGATTGATTACGCCAATTTCATTGTTAGCGTACATAACGCTGATGAGGATCGTGGTCGGCTTGATGGCCTTGCGCAGTTCCTCGGGATCCACCCGGCCGTCCCTTTGCACTGGCAGATAAGTAACCTCGAAGCCGTGCTTCTCCAGGTTCTTGCAGGTGTCCAGCACAGCCTTGTGCTCGATCGCCTGGGTGATGATGTGATTGCCCTTTTCGCGGTACATTTCCGCGACGCCTTTAAGCATCAAGTTGTCGGATTCCGTTGCGCCGCTGGTGAAGATAATCTCCTTTGGCGTCGCATTGATCAGGGAAGCGATTTGCTGCCGCGCGGTTTCTACCGCTTCCTCGCCTGCCCAGCCGAACGAGTGGTTGCGGCTGGCGGCGTTCCCAAACTTCTCCGTGAAATAGGGCAACATCGCCTGCAACACACGCGGATCCATCGGTGTCGTGGCGTGATTGTCCATGTAAATCGGCAGCTTGACGGCCATTTCCCTGTTCTCCTATCCAGTTGGGTAGCTCCCGCTCAGCTCGTTACCGCCAGGCGGTCCATCCCTTTCAATTCCACTAGCGCGACTGGCTCCGGCGTGTCCTCGCTCAACTGCGCGATGGTCACCGTGCCCAACACACTCAAAATGCTTTCATTCACGCGCCGCAATGGTTCTTTGATGGAGCAGCGCTCGGTTGCGTCACAATTCCCGTGCGTCGTCACGCAAGAAGTGATCAGCACCGGCCCATCAATCGCTGTAATCACCTCTAATGCACTCAACTTCTCCGGCGCTTTCGCCAATTGGTACCCGCCAGTAGAACCGTGCTTAGCGGTGACCAGATGCTGGCGCGCCAGTTTCTGCAGCACCTTGGCCATCAACGTTCCAGAAATGCCATACTCTTCGGCAATTTCGGTGGCGCTGCACGCATGCTGGTGCCGATGATTCGCCAGATGCTTCATCGCAATCAAGCCGTAGTCCGCCTTCTTGGAGAGTTTGAACATACTGCCGGAGTAGAACCCCCAAACCACATTATAAATATACGACTGTTCTAGTCGCAGTTAGAATATATCCCTTGGGGAGCCCTTTTGTCAACTCAAAACTCTCCCGCTCCTTAAGCAAAGTGTTATTTTGCTTCAGTTTAGAATAAGACTATTTCAGTCTGGTATTCAGCACTTTTCGTTAAATGGCTGTTTCTTCAGGGTGAACGGCGCCTGGCTGCCTCAAATGGGGTGGGTTCTCGCTTGGATTCTCGACTCTTACAATAGTCTTAACCAAGGCCACAGGTGAGCTGGGTTTCGGCGTCACCGGATTTGGGGTGACCAACTCCTACTTTGTCCCCGCGCAAGCTCCTCCGACGGTGGCAGCGTTCAACAACTCCTGAAACGCAGGCAACGCCGCGATCGTCACTTGGGCCTTGTGCGCCTGTTGTTCCAGAGCATTCAAACTGTCTGTTTGCGGTTTTTTGAGCTCCGGAGTGAAGGGGACTCCCTGATTGATCCGGTCAAGCGCGCCGAGGGCAAGTTCCGCTGCCTGGGAAAACGCTGAGGGAGCGGGGCTGGCCGACTTCACCAAGAAGGAACGCTCGGTCAGAGGTCGCAAGCGCGCATCGATTCCGGCCCACTGCGAGAGCCGCCCACGCAGTTCGGCGCCCGTCGCGGCATCTTTGCACGAACTCGCCAGGTACTCATCCACTCTCACCGAGAACAATCGCGAGGCTTCGCTTTCAGGATGCACGGCATCGACAAGGCGATTCAAAGGCGTCTGGCTGGTTGGCTCCGGTCCCATTTCCTCACGCGAATAGTCCTTCACGGGCTCAAGTGCATCCACCAGCGCCGTCAGAGTGGCCAATTCCTCCGCCGAAGCCGGTCCCGCCATGCGCTCAATCATCCTTCGCTGGTAGGTGCGATGAGTCAGGCCCAACCATTCCAACCGCTCGCTGATGATGGGCAACCGGGCGTACATCGAAGCTGGGTCGCGAACATCCGCCGGCGACCAAAATCTCTCCGCAATCGCCGCGGTGCGCGGCCAAATGCGTGAATCAATGGTCTCGGCGTTCACGTGCTCCGACCACATAGTCGCCTCTCCACCGAGCACTAACTTCTGCTCTTCTGGCGTGAGGCTTGCTGCTTCCCCGCTTAGCGGGTCTACGGCATAGTGCCGTGCCGCGCTCCATCCAAGATCAATGTAGTAGCCGTTTGAAAGAATTGTGCGATACCCCTGTTTCGCCGCGGCGGCTAATGACTCGGGCCCGCGCCAAGAATGAATAACGATGGTCTTCGGCGCGCCCGGCACCAGGATTTCATCCCAGCCGACGGGAATCTTCCCGTGCTTCACGACCAGTTCCTGCACGCGTTGACTGAAATACGCCTGCAGGCCGTTGTTGTCCTTGATGTTGTGAGCCTTCTTAAACTCCTGAATCGCGGGATTGGCGTCCCATTGCTTTCCGTTCACCTCGTCACCGCCGATATGGAAGAACGCGTCCGGAAAGAGCTTGGCCATTTCTGCTATGAACTCGTTCAGGAACTTGTACGTTTTCTCGCTGGTCGGGTCCATCGCCGGATCAAAAACGCCCCATCTCCGCTCGATCTGGTAAGGTCCGGGGCCGCTGGCCAGATCAGGGTAGCCCACAAACCAGGCGGTGCTGTGGCCGGGCATATCAAATTCCGGCACCACGCGGATGCCGCGATCGCGTGCATAGGCAATCACGCCGCGTATTTCGTCTTGCGTGTAGTACAACCCGTCGGAGCCCATTTCGTGGAGCTTTGGATATTTGTGGCTTTCCACGCGGAAGCCCTGATTTTCTGACAAGTGCCAATGGAGGACGTTGAGTTTGACGGCTTCCATTCCGTCCAGATTGCGCTCCAGCACCGCAAGGGGGGTAAAGTGACGGCCAGAATCGATCATCAATCCGCGCCACGGAAATCGCGGCTTGTCCTGAATACTTACAACCGGCGCGCCGAATCCGTCTGGCGTGACCGTGACCAGCTGAAGAAATGTCTGCAAGCCACGCAACACACCGAGTGGATTCGCGGCATGGAGCTTTGCACCGGAGGCTGTTACGCCCAGCGTGTACGACTCATCTTCGCCCAATTCCTGAATCGCCTTGCTCTCTTGATCGGTGGTGATTTGCAGCGCCGCCTTTGTGGGATCTCCGGTGGCGCGGCTTTGCAGCACCAGTGCAGTCTGACGATGCAGTTGTTCAAGGAAGCGCTGACCTGCCCTTTCAAGGCGAGGCTCCTGATAGCCGGTGAACGAGATCCGGAAACTCTCGTCAACCTTAAGAAAGCCGGCGCCAACTTGCACCTTGGCGGGGGTGGGCATGAGATTCAATGTCGTGGGAGATTGCGCGCTCATCGAAATCGCGCCGCACACCAGCAACAAAACTGGAAGCATGACCGTGATTGTGCCGAAAAGTAGATTCCGCATGGGGCGGACCTCCAGAAATCCGTTAACTGCAACCAAGAGAGATTTTCATTGCAATGCCAAACAGATGAGCTTGGCACACTTCTTTTTCCTTTGCAAAAAGCATTTAAGTCGCATTCCTGTCTGGACACGGAATATTGCAAGTTCCTGGCCGCCTTGCCGCATGAATTAGGATAGAATGTGCGACGGACACCCTCACAATGAAGACTTGCGTCGCTATCTATCCCGGTTCGTTTGATCCTGTGACCAACGGACACCTGGATCTGATCGAACGCGGCGAAAAGATGTTCGATCGCCTGATCGTTGCCGTGCTGAAGAACCTCGAGAAAGAACCTCTATTCACCGTGGCCGAACGCGTGGAAATGCTCCGCGAAGTCACGAAAAAATGGGATTGCGTCGAGGTGGAACCCTTCGAGGGGTTGCTGGTGGATTATGCCCGCCATCGCGGCGCTTCCGTCATCCTTCGCGGGATTCGCGCCATTTCCGACTATGAATACGAACTCCAGATGGCCTTGATGAACCGCAAGCTGGAGCCGCGCATGGAAACCGTTTTCATGTTGCCGAGCGAAGCCTACAGCTACTTGAGCGCCAAGATTGTCCGCGAACTCGCGCAACTAGGTGGGCCGCTTTCAGGATTGGTTCCCGCGTCAGTCGAGCAGCGCCTGCGCACAAAAATCTCCTGAACGCGCGTCTGCGCATAACCCAATCGAGATTGGAAAATGCACATGGTTGCCCGTCACATGGTGCGACCTGTCGCAACGTTCTTCTCGATTGAATTTCCCCCCGTTTTCCTGAAAACTGTTGGGTTACGTATGCCAACCCGCTCCGGGGAGTGACTGTGCAGCTTACCAATCGCATCAACCGTATTCGGATCTCGCCCACTGCGGCGGTCATCAATGCCGCCGAACAACTCAAGGCTAAAGGCGTGGACATCGCCGATTTCGGTCCTGGGGAACCAGACTTTCCCACGCCGGATCACATCAAGAAGGCCGCCATCAAAGCCATCGAGGAGAACCGCTCCAAGTACACGGCCACCGGCGGAATCATGCCGCTGCGTGAAGCGATCGTGGCTTGGCACAAACGAGAGTTGGGTTCTGACTATTCGGCGAAGGAATGTGTTGTCAACGTTGGCGGCAAGCATTCGATTTTTAACACGGTGAGCGTCCTTGTTCAGCACGGCGACGAAGTAATCCTGCCTGCTCCCTACTGGGTAAGCTTCCCGGACATCATTAAATATGCCGGCGGAACGCCGGTAGTCGTACAAACACGCGCGGAGGATGGATTCGCGACCAAAGCCGCAGACATTGAGAAGGCCATCACGCCAAAAACGAAAATGGTCATCATCAATTCACCCTGCAATCCCACGGGGGCTGTCGTCACCCCTCTGGAGTACGAGCGCATCCTGGCGCTCTGTAAGAAACACGGTATCTGGCTGATGGCCGACGAATGCTACTCCCATTTCGTATACGAGCCGCACAAGCCGTATTCCGTCGCAAGCGCTAAGGAATCGAAGAGCAACGTCATTGTAATCGGCTCAGTTTCCAAAACGTTTGCCATGACCGGCTGGCGCATCGGCTATACTCTGGCGCCCGAGCAGTTGATTCAGGCGATCATTAAAGTGCAGAGCCAATCCACTTCCAATCCCACTTCCATCGCGCAATACGCGGCGCTGGAGGCCATGCGCGGTACCATGGACAACGTACCCATCATGCTCGCGGAATACACCGCGCGGCGCAAACGCATTGTCGAAGGGCTCCGCGCCATTCCAGGCGTCACTTGCGAGTGGCCCGGCGGCGCATTCTATGCATTCCCCAATGTTTCCGCGCATCTTGGCGAAGACAAGGATGCCTTGGCGAAGAACTGCACGGATCTGGCGAAATTGCTTTTGGAGCAGGCGCACGTGGCGCTCGTTCCGGGCGAGACATTTGGCGCTCCAGGCTATTTGCGGATTTCTTACGCAACGTCATTGGAACGTATTGAAGAAGGCCTTCGCCGGTTGCGCAAAGCATTCACGCGAGTTGAGGCGGCGTCCTGAGCCGTGATCGAGCCCCTTCCAGCACGAATCGAACCCTTCTTCAGCCCGCGTCCTTGGGGTGCGCGCTCGCTGGCTCCTTATTTCCCAGAGAAAACGGAGCTGAAGGAATTGTTGGGTGAGGCATGGCTCACCAGCATGGACCGACCCATCGCCAATGGCCCCTTCGCAGGAAAATCCTTGGGCGAAAGTTGGCGAACCATGCCTGCGGACTGGCGTGGCACTCGGCTGGACCACTATCGCGATTTTCCGCTGCTCGTGAAATTCATCTTCCCGTGCGACATGCTTTCCATCCAGGTGCACCCGGACGACGCTTATGCCTCGAAGTTTGAGCAAGCTGCAGGCGGTCGCGGCAAAACCGAAATGTGGCACATCCTCTCCACGCAGCCCGGCGCCGAATTGCTGATCGGCTTAAAACCCGGAGTCACCAAAGACGTGTTTCGCGAAAGCCTCACCAAGGGCACGGTTGAAGACCTCTTCGTGCGTCATCCGGTGCGCCCCGGTGAAACGTATTTTCTTCCCGCAGGCACGCAGCATGCTATCGGCCCCGGCATGGTCCTTTGTGAAGTGCAGGAATACTCTGACCTGACCTATCGGGTATACGATTTTGGCCGTGTAGACGCTGCAGGCAAATCGCGGGAACTGCACATCGATAAGGCGCTGGAAGTGACGAATTTTGGCGAGTCGCGTGGTGGCAGGCTGAGCCCGCTCGCGCTGCACTCTCCCGATGCCAAGAAACAATTGCTGGCAGCTTGCGAGTTTTTTGCCACGGAGCGCTGGGATTGTCACCGGACCACCATGATCGAGAGCGATCCGGAGCGCTTCCAGTTGTTGATTATCCTTGAGGGCCACGGCAAGCTCCACGACACGGACATTTCGTTTGATTACCGGACCGGCGAATCGTGGTTCATTCCCGCTTCTGTCCCGGTCACTGTTCTGCAACCTGCAAGCGCCACTTCGCTTTTGCGCATTTACGTGCCTGATCCCATCGCGCTCCATAAACAACTCCGGAGTATGGGCTTCGGGGAAGCAGCCATTTCTCGCGTCTTGGTCGAATAACGCCCTATGACTATCCACCCGCTCAGCACTCACGCCGTCATCCTCGCCGGAGGTCGCGGCACGCGCTTCTGGCCGCGCAGCCGTACGCGCACGCCCAAGCAATTGCTCAATATCGTGGGAAATACCACGATGCTGCAGCAGACGGTAACAAGGCTCCGCCCCATCCTTTCTGTCGACCACATCTGGTCGGTAACCAACGCAGAGCAAGCCACCTCCTTACGCAGGCAACTACCAGTGGCCGCTCGCCGCCGCGTCTTGACCGAGCCCGTTGGCAAAAACACGGCTGCCGCCGTTGCCTTGGCAGCGATTCACGTGCGTCATTCGGTAAAGGGCGATGCGCTGCTCGCTGTTTTGCCTGCGGATCATTACATTGCGCTGCCCGAACTCTACCGCAGGATTGTGCGTGCCGCTCTTCAGGTTGCGCAGGAGCCGGATCGCATGGTTGTGCTGGGCATCCCACCGACGCGTCCGGAAACGGGCTTTGGCTATGTCGAGAAGATGGGCGAGCCGCTGCACGTGGACGAATTCCCTGTGTACGCCGTCCGGCGATTCACAGAGAAGCCACAGCTTGAAATCGCCAAGCAGTATCTCGCCTCCGGAAACTACGAATGGAATGCCGGTATGTTTTTTTGGCGAATTTCTACTTTCATGGAGGCGCTGAAGAAATTCCTTCCCAAGACGCACGATGCTCTGGAAGCGCTTTCTGCGCACATCGGCAAGCGCACATACGACGCCGCGTTGAAAAGAATTTACAGAAAACTCGAAAATATTTCGGTGGACTACGCCGTCTTGGAGCGCGCCACACGCGAAGAGGGCGCTAGCCGCGTCTTCGTGATCCCTGCTGAGATTGGCTGGAGCGATATCGGTTCATGGACCGCCGTATATGAACTCGTCGCAAAGCAGCCCGACGAAAATGTCCTTTCCGGCAAGGGCCATGCGCTTGACTCCACGGGTAATTTTCTCTGGAGTCCGGGCAAATTCATCGCCGCCATTGGCGTGCACAATCTCGTGGTGGTCGAGACGCCCGACGCGTTGCTCATTTGTCCCCGCGAGCGAGCCCAGGACGTCAGCAAGCTCGTTAAAGTGCTGGAAGAAAAAAAACTTAAAAAACTTCTATAAAAGCCACCTCTTCTGAACAGTCCATTGTGGTGTTTGGCCCTTCCTTCGCTTCGCGTATACTCACAAGTAATGACGAACATTAAGTTTGGAACCGATGGATGGCGCGGGGTGATCGGCGAGGATTTCACGCCGGAAAATGCGCGGCTGGTGGCCTATGCCATCGCTCGCTATGTAGTTCGTGGCGAAGACGCCCGCAAGGGTGTGCTGATTGGCTACGACCACCGCCAGTATGCGGACACTACGGCCGCCGAAATTGCCCAGCTTATCAGCGCGACGGGCACGCCCGTCTGGCTAGTGGACAAGCCTTGTCCTACCCCCGCCATTTCCCTGTTAGTGCGGCAACGCGGCGCGGCGGGCGGACTCATGGTCACCGCCAGCCACAATCCAGCCCAGTGGAACGGCATTAAGTACAAGGCGAGTTATGGCAGCAGCGCCTTGCCATCCATCGTGGCGCAAATCGAAAAAGAACTGGAAGAGGCCTTGCGCACGGGTGTGCCGCCTTTGCCGCCGCGGAAGGATTTGATCCACTCGCTTGACCCCAGAGCGCCCTATCTCGATACGGTCGAGAAATTAGTGGATTGGCAAAAGTTGCGCGAGGCAAATTTTCGGTTTGTCGTGGATCCCATGCACGGCTCCGCGGCGGGACTGCTTCGCGAACTTTTCACCCGCAATGGCGTGCACTGTGATGAAATTCGTGGAACGCGCGATGCGCAATTCGGCGGCGTGCATCCCGAGCCGATCGAGCCGCACATCGAAGCCTTGCGCAAAGCGGTTCTTGCCGGGAAATATGACGCGGGCTTGGCCGCGGACGGCGATGGCGACCGCATTGGCGCGATCGATCGCGACGGCACCTTCATCAATCCTCACCAGATTTTTGCGTTGATGGTTTGGCACCTCATCGGTACTCGCAATCTTCCCGGCGACATTGCCAAGACTTTTTCCGTTACCAAGCTGATCGACAAGCTTGCTGCGAAATACGGGCGCAAACTCCACGAAGTCCCTATCGGCTTCAAATACATCTGCGAACTGATGCTGGAACAAAATATCCTGATCGGCGGGGAGGAAAGCGGCGGCATCGGCACTAGTCTCTATCTTCCCGAGCGCGATGCCACCGTTTCCGCCCTCCTGCTCGCTGAACTCATGGCGTGGCACCGCAAGTCCCTTGGCGAGTTGATTGCCGTGCTCCACTCCGAATTTGGCGAACACCGCTACGGCCGCATCGATCTGGATGTCAGGCGTGCGCAAAAAGAAAAGGCCATCTCCCACTTTTCCGATGGCAAGCTGCGTCAGCTACTTGAATGGCCGATCGTGCGCCGCGAATCCATGGATGGTATCAAGGTTTATCTTGGCGAAATTGGCTGGGTTATGGTGCGCCCTTCCGGTACGGAGAATCTGCTGCGAATTTATGCTGAAACAAACAAGGTGGAGACCACTCAGAAAGTTCTGCAGGCCACGGTTGCGGCAATTCAAGGCCTCTAGGGGAACCGCATGGAGACAGTGAATCTCGCCGAAAAATTCGCCAGGTTCCAGGATTGCTGGAAACCCCATCTAATCGGCGAGGTAAACAGCTTTCATGTGAAGGCCGTGAAGCTGAAGGGCGAATTTCTCTGGCACCACCATGAAACTGAGGATGAGCTTTTCCTGGTGGTCAAAGGAACTCTGCGAATGAAGTTTCGCGATCACGAAACGGTTGTTCGCGCGGGCGAGTTCATCATTGTGTCTCATGGCGTCGAGCATCTGCCGATAGCCGACGAAGAAGTGCATATTGTTCTTTTTGAACCGGGGACCACGTTGAACACGGGGAATATCAACAACGAGAGGACTGTCAATCAACTCGAGCGGATCTGAATCGAAACACGCCGCTCGACCACGGGAACGGAGCGTACATGGATCACCGCTTTTTCACTTTGGATGTTTTCACCACTACGCGCTTTCAGGGCAACCCCCTGGCGGTCATCACCGACGGCGACGGCTTTTCGCAGGACCAAATGCTGGCTATCGCCCGCGAAATGAACCTTTCGGAAACCGTCTTTGTGCAGAAGCCCACGGACGATCGCGCACTGGCGCGTTTGCGCATCTTCACCACGAAAGAGGAACTCAAGCTGGCCGGCCACCCGGTCATCGGGACATGGTTTCTCCTCGCAGCTTTGGGAGTTGTTCCCGCTCAGGAAGGCGGTGTGCATGTATTGCAGCAAACGGGCGCGGGTATTCTACCCGTGGAGATTCGCTTTAAGGACGGCAGGCCGCAACGTGTAACCATGACGCAAAAAGAAGCTGCCTTCAAACCATCGACAATTGATAAGAAGAAACTTGCCCATGTGCTCGGCTTGAAGCCGACTGATTTCGATCCGAAGCTGCCACCCGAATTTGTGTCTACCGGCATTTTCAATCTGATGGTACCGTTGAGAAATCGCGCGGCGCTGGCGAAGATCGAAATGAACATGATGGGGTTGGCGCGGTTGATCGAGAAGCAGGGCGCGCTTGCCTATTGCTTCGCGCTGGGCAACGGCACGTCTGCTTTTGCCCGCGGCATGATGCCGTGGGAACTCTACGAAGATGCCGCAACTGGTTCCGCCGCCGGCTCACTGGGCGCGTATCTGGTGAAGCATGGCAAGTTGGGCGCAGGCCATACGCTCCATGTTTTGCAGGGAGTGGAGATGGGACGCCCGAGCGAAATAGAGGTGGAAGTATCGCAAAACCGCAAGAAACTCACTCCGCGGGTCAGCGGCGCAGCAGTGAAAGTCTTTGAAGGCGTGATCCGCACCTGACGCGATCCAATTAGTGAAGATTGCAGTGCGACAGGCTTCCACCAGGTCCGCAAAATCCTTGAACTATTTTTCTTGAAATGATTTGCGGCAGGTGTCCAGTATCCCATTCACAAAACCGCCTGCTTCTTCCGACGAAAATTTCTTGGCAAGCTCGACTGCTTCATTGATTACCACTTTCGGCGGCGTGTCTGTTGCGCGCATCTCGTGCAGCGCCAGCCGGAGGATGGCGCGATCAATCACCGAAAGGCGCTCCAACCGCCAGTTTGTGGCATTTTCGGAAATTAATTCGTCAAGCGCCGCGGAATCGTGCACCGCACCTTCAAACAACTGATTCGCAAAGGTGCGCGTCTGCTCCGCTGCTTTCGCACCCTTCCAAAATTTTACCTCGAGTTTCGCGGGCTCCTGCTGGCTCATCTCCCACTGAAAGAGCATTTGCATTGCAAACTCGCGGGATTTTGTTCGCAGAGACACGTTAGATTCGCCGGCCTTTACGCGTTTCCGCAGGCTTTGCCCCGCTGCGCAACCTTCGAGATAGCTGCGCCATCTCAATCGCCCCCAGCCCCGCTTCAAATCCTTTGTTGCCGCCCTTCAAGCCCGCGCGATCCACGGCTTGCTCCAGCGTGTCGCAGGTCAGCACGCAAAACATGATCGGAATCCCTGTGTCCATCTGCGCAAGCTGCAAACCTCGCGCCGTTTCCGAGCAAACATAATCGTAATGCGCGGTCTCTCCGCGGATTACGCAGCCAATGGCAATCAACGCATCGTATTTTCCACTAGTGGCAAGCTTCTTTGCCGTCAGCGGTAATTCAAACGATCCCGGCACGTGCACCACATCAATCTCTTTGCTACCCGCTCCGGTGCGCTCCAGTACGTCTACGGCAGCTTGCAGCAGCCGTTCGGTAATAAAGCTGTTGAACCGGCTGACGACGATCGCAAATCGCAATCCCTCAGCGCTCAAGCCGCCATCGATTTTCCTGAATTGTTGATTCTCCGCCATGTTTGATCCGCCACTCCGAAACGTGATGTGCCCTTTCTATGCCGCTACTACTATTTCCCTTTGAAGGCTGCGATGCGCTTCTCCAAAAATGCTTTCGTGCCTTCACGCATATCTTCCGTGGCGCAACATAGCCCAAACAGTGTGGCCTCCAAAAAGAGCCCTTCTTCCTGCGGCATGTCCAATCCTCGCTCAATCGCCTCCATGCAGTATTTCACGGCTAGCGGCGCTTTCTCGATAATCTTTTTTGCCAGTGTTTCAGCGGCTGGCAACAACTCCGCGGGCTCGTATACGTGGTTCACCAATCCAATGCGCTGGGCCTCTTCAGCCGTAACCATTTCACCCGTCAGGCAAAGTTCGTGCGCCACACCTTTACCGCAAAGCCGCGCCAATCGTTGCGATCCACCGTATCCCGGAATGATTCCGAGTCTCACTTCGGGCTGGCCGAGTTTCGCGGTCTTACTGGCCAGTCGAATCGAGCACGCCAGCGCCAGTTCGCACCCACCGCCAAGCGCGAATCCGTTAATCGCACAAATGGACGGCTTTCCAAGTGTTTCCAGCAAATGCAACACTCCCTGTCCAAAAATGGAAAATTCCTTGCCGTTCACCGGTGTCTGCTGCGCCAGTTCATTGATGTCCGCGCCAGCTACAAATGCCTTCTCGCCGGACCCGGTCAGGATCAGCACGCGCACGGCAGCGTCTTCACGCGCATCGAGCAACGCCTCGAGCAATTCCTCGATGGTGTTCCGGTTCAGCGCGTTCAGCACCTTTGGTCGGTTAAACGTGATATAGGCGATGCCACCCTTTTTTTCGTACAACAGGTTTTCGTAGGCCATCATGTCTTCCTTAGAGTTGCATGGGCTTCGGATTGTTCGGATCGCTGTAGTCGTAGAATCCGCGGCCGCTCTTCTTGCCGTGCCAGCCTGCCAGCACCATGCGCTTCAAAAGCGGGGGCGCCGCAAAGCGCTTTTCCTTGAACTCATCGAACATGATCTGAGAAATGTAATACGTAGTGTCCAGGCCGACGAAATCAAGCAGCGTAAACGGCCCCATCGGGTAACCGCAACCCAGCTTCATCGAATTATCAATGTCCACCACGGAGCCCACACCTTCTTCCAGCGCTCGAATCGCGTCCAACAGGTACGGCACAAGCAGCCGGTTGACGATGAACCCTCCGCCGTCCTGTGCTCGCACCGGCGTCTTCCCCAGCTTCGCGCCAAACGCGACCATCTCCTCGTACACGCCGGGATCCGTGGCAATCGTCCGCACCACTTCCACCAACTTCATCACCGGCACTGGATTGAAGAAATGCAAGCCAACAAAGCGCTGGGGTCGCTTCGTGGCGGCGGCAATTTCGGTAATCGTTAGCGAGGATGTATTGCTCGCAAAAATGGTATCTGGTCCGCAAATCGCGTCCAACGCCGAAAAGAATTCTCGCTTCGCCGGCAGTTGCTCGATAATTGCTTCCAGGATCACATCACAATCTTTCAAGTCGCCCAGCAAAGTGGTGCCCTTCAATCGCCCCCGGATTTCACTTTTCGATGCTTCCGTCAACGTACCCTTTTCCACCAGCCGCGTCAGATTCTTCTCAATCCCATTCAGCCCCCTCTCAACAAGCTCTGCGCTCACTTCCCGCACCACCGTCTGAAATCCCGCTTGCGCGCATACCTGCGCAATCCCAGAGCCCATCAGCCCACACCCTGCAACTCCAACCTTCCGAATCGTCATTCTCTTTCCTCACGGTCGCGAATTCCGCTTCATGCGGCGGGGACAACAACCCCGCAAAAGTGTACCAAAGGTTTCCCTGGAACTCCCGGTTGGTCAATTCCCGATGGCTTCCACAATCATGGCAATTCCCTGACCGCCGCCGATGCACGCAGTTGCCAAGCCGTAACGCAAACCCTTGCGGCGCAGTTCGTTCAAGACCGTAATTACAAGCCGCGTGCCCGATGCAGCCAACGGATGCCCAAGCGCGATTGCTCCTCCATTCACATTCGTTTTGTCGCGCTCCAAGCCAAGTTCTTTTTCAACCGCTAGATACTGTGCGGCAAACGCTTCGTTCACCTCAATGCGATCCATCTGCTCCAACTTCAGGCCCGCCAATTGCAGCGCTTTGCGCGTCGATGGTACAGGTCCAATCCCCATGATGCTCGGATCTACCCCCGTCACCGCCCAGGACACAATTCTTCCCATCGGCTTCAGCCCGCGCTCCTTCGCAGTTTTCTCTCTGGTCACGATTACTGCCGCCGCTCCATCCACAATTCCGCTGGCGTTCCCCGCAGTAACAATTCCATCTTTCTTGAACGAAGGCGGCAGCTTCTCCAGCGTCTCCATCGTCGTTTCCGGGCGGCGATGATCGTCCTCACTCACCAGCGTCATCTTTTTCCCTTGCTTCACTTCCACCGGCGCGATTTCTTCTTTGAAGTATCCAGTCTTGGCTGCGGCCTCGGCGGCCTGTTGACTACGCAATGCATACCTATCCGCGTCCTTTCGCGTGATTCCCTTCTGCTCCGCCAGCTTCTCTGCCGTCAGCGCCATCGGCAACCCGCAAAAAGTATCCGTCAATCCGACAAAAAGAAAATCTTCCAACGCGCCGCCCCCAAGTTTCAATCCCGTGCGTGCCCCCCGAATTACAAACGGCGCTTGCGTCATATTCTCCATCCCGCCTGCCAATACAAGATTTGCTTCGTCCAACAATAATCGCTGCCCCGCTTGCACAATCGCTTCAATCCCCGACCCGCACAGGCGATTCACGGTCACTGCCGGCGTTTCAATCTTTAATCCCGCCCGCAAACCCACATGCCGCGCGCCGTAAATCGCATCCGCGCTCGTCTGCAAAACATTCCCGAAAATGACGTGATCGATCTCGCCTGCGTCCACTCCGGAGCTCTGAATTGCTGCTTTGGCCGCATGCGCGCCCAATTCAATAGCGGAAACCTCCGAGAACGCTCCGGTATATCGCGCCAGGGGCGTGCGCGCACCCGCAATAATCACTACATCGCTTGGAAACATGTTTGCCTCGTCGGTGTTGAGTTCAAAACTAAGTGCTGTTGCCGTCCAAGTTTGGTTTCACGGCTGCTGAATTTCCGCGACTACCACAGTGTCTCCCCCGCGTTTTCGTGCTTCGTCCACGGTGAATTCCGCGCGGTTGATCAGGTCGGTCACGATATCTTCGCTGTCATACTCTTGCTTCGCCACCGCTTCCACGATTCCCGCACTCAGAGTGATTTGCGTGGAATCCCACGGGGGGCGCACCCCCGCCGCCGCACGTCGCAACTTTTCCACCAGGTTTTGCGCGCCGGAAACCGAAGTGTCCGGAAGAATAAACGCCAATGCCCATGAGGTGTACTTCACGGCCATATCGTTCTGCCGCACCATGGGCTGCAGTGAGCGTGCCAACTGTTCCAGAAATTTCTCCAGCGGCACTTCTCCCTGTTGGCGCAGCATCTCTGCCCCACGGTCGATTTGCAGGACAGCCAGCGACAGTGGCGTGCCTTGTGTACGCGCGCGGTCCGCTTCATTCAGCAAACATCCGACGTATGAACTGCGACTGAGCAAGCCGGTACGTTCGTCGGAGACTCCCATGCGGCGCACCAGCGAGCGCAGCCTCGTGTGGCTTACGCTCATCATCATCTGGTCGCCAATCGCTTGCAGGAAGTACGTTTCATTCGCTTTCCAACGGTGTTCCCCAGCGTGGGCCACAATCAGCATTCCCGCAGGGACTTGCGTCTCTTTGTCCGTAATCGTTACGCCCAATGCGGTCCGCAATCCCAGTTCGTCCAGGATAGATCCTTCGCTGGAGTCCACCACCAGCCCGCCAAGTTCGTCCGGTACGGCTTTTTCCATCTGAGCAAGCATGAAGACGACTTGCGCACCGGGCGCGGGCTTCAATCCTGATGTGCAATATTCCGCAGCCATCTCCGGCGGCCGGCCGGGCGTTCCAATCACCGCAATCGTCCGCGCCGCCTTCATGTAGGTGCCCACTTCATTCACGGTCGTGTTCAACATGGCCCGTGGCGTCTGCTGGCGGAAAATCTTTTGGTTGATCTCCGAAATCTTCGTAAGGTCGCGCAAAGTTTCGGCGGAATAACTTCCCGTTCGCCCGGTAATTGGAGTGGGCTGTGCTTCCGCAACCGGCGCGTTCGTCGTTTTTACAGCGGCCTCAACCTTCCCTGGCGTCTTTGGCCACCAGTTCGCCAGTTGATACAAGTTGTGCAGCCGTTCATTGCGGTTTTCTTCGCCCGGAAACATCGCCGCGATTTTCTGCAGTCGTTCAATTGCTTTGCTTTGCAGCGAATATTGCAGGAAAATCTCCGTCTGCACGATCAAGTCTTCCAGCGCTTGCAGCTTGCGCCCTTCTTCCGTCACCGGATTTGCTTCCGCGATTTCCTGGCTCGTTGCTGCCTTGGGAGCAGTGGCCGCATTTGCAGTCGCCGACGCCGTTTTCGCCATCCGCCCGGCGACGCGTCGCAGGAATACATCATCTACGTGCCCGCGAAGCTGCTCCAACCGCTGCTGATTGCGATAATCGTACGAGTCAATCTCTACCAGGCGCTCGAGTATTTCGCTGGCCTTCTGAAAGCTCCCGGAGTTGAAATTCGCGTCAAACAGTTTGATCAGCACTTCAAAATATTGCGACTCGCGGTTCAGTTCGTTGTACACCGCCGCCCAGAACTCCAGGATAGGCAACGACTCCGGATGTTTCTTGCCCAATTCCTCAAGCTGGGGCATGAATTCCGCGCTTTTCCTGTCCGCGAACATCCTCCGCTTCAGCGTCTCCAGGATTTCCACCGATTTGGCGTCTTGCCCGGCGTCCGAATAGTCGTCAGCAAGATCAAAAAGCCGCAGGATGCCTTCGTTCTTTTCGCGCAGCAGACGTTCCAGGATTGTTCGAGCGCGGTCCAGTTGCCCGGCTTGCCGCAGGGCCTCCGCAAACGTGCCCAGGAAAGCCACATCGCTTTCGCTCGATGCAAATGGCTCCAGCAGCGCCGCCGCCTCCGCCGATTCTCCATTTCGCAATTTCGCTTCGGCGTAGAGCAGAGCGACTCCGCGTTCTTGCGGCGCCAGTTCATACGCGCGGCCCAGGAATTTCATTGCTGCTTGCGTGTCGCCGCCGACAATGGCCAATTGCCCCGCGTGCAGAAACGCCCGCGCTGCCAGCGCGTTTTTTCCCAGTTGCGCCGCGGACTCCCCAACTTTCAGTTGGCGCGTCAGATTGTCCGGATCAAGTTGCGCCGTGCGTTCCCAACAGAACAGCGCGTCTTCCCCCCGGCCAGCCTGGCTGAAAAGTTCCGCAGCCACCGTGTACTGTTCGATGGCCTCTTCCGGCCGATTTTGCTTCTGCTGCAGGAATGCGTAGCGCGCAATGCGTTCGGGCGATTGCGGCGCCTGGGAATGCCGCAGAAAACGGTTGTAAATGGCCAGTGCCTTGGTTTCGTCCTTGGGCTCGACAAGCAGGTCAAACAGGTGTCCGTAGTAAACGGCCGCGCGTTCCGGCTGTTCCACGCGGGTGTACAAATCCCCCAGCGCCTGGGTTGCCTCGGCGTGCAGCGGCGCCTCGTTCAGAACCGCCAGGTACGCTTCAATCGCGTCCTCGACACGGTTCTTTTCCAGATACTTCTTCGCGCGTTCCAGATGCTTGTTGACGTCTCCGCCCATCTGTCCGTTTTGCCTCTGAATGCTTCTGTGGCTTTGGATACTACAGGTCCGCGGCTGGGCACGAAACCTTCATTCACTATATACCCGCCCCGAAACCCGGCAAAACCGGACTGGCACCCCGATGGGGAATCCGGCAAGGTGGCCCTTTGGTCAGTGCTTTCTCTATCTCACCGCGCCACTTCTTCCGCGCCGCCCCGTCAGTTGACTGGGTCAGCCTCTAATTTCTACTCGGGGGCTGACGAACGAAGCTATCGGTTTATACTGTCGGAAAGGTGTGCTCATGCATCCACGTAGCCTAGCAAGGTGGTTTGTTGCCCTTAGTATTGTTTTTCTTGCCGTTGCGAGCGCGAAGGAACCACCGCCTCTGGTGATCGATTGGCCAACTTCCGGACCTGCCGTTTTGCGTTTTAGTTTTGCAAAGTTCAAGGAACTTAGCTCTGCCGGGAAGCAGCACGTTTACACAACAGATGTCACTGCCGAAAATCTCTGGAGCAAGAAAATCTCGCGGGCTGAATTCACTCTTTATGTCTTCGACAAAGCCAAAGTTAGGATCGGCGAGGGGTGGATTTCCATCAGTGACATGAGCCCCGCGAGCGTGGTCAAATTCCAGACCACCATTACTGCCTCTGGCGCCATCAGTACGGTCGAACTTGTTCCGCAATCGCTTCCGCCAGAGCTGCAACCGGCTCTTCCTCCCAAACCAATATCCATAACCGTCAATTCCGTGCCGCAGGGAGCGGACGTCAAATTGGATGGCATCCCCCAGGGAACAACGCCAAAGATCGTACAAGTCACACCGGGAAAACACACCTTGGTCTTCAGCAAAGAGGGCTTCAATCCCGGCACCTTTCCCCTGGAGATTACTCCCAACGATGTCTCCGGAGGCAGCGTAAGCTTTGAGCTTGGCATATCTGCCCACGACACCGTCGAACTGCGCGACGGTTCCGTCTTGAGCGGCGACGTACAATCCATGTCCGCCACCGATCTCTTTATACGCATCGGCGGAGCCATTCAAAACATCAATCGTAATCAAGTGAAGCGCATCGTTTTGGTCCAACGAGATGCGCCATCCGAGTAAATCTTTGGCTTGCGAATCTGCTCATTATGGTGGACTTGGTGTTTACGCAGCCTATGATTCGTGTGCGTACTGGAGACTAACTCACGGCCTCGCACCCCTCCCGGCTGACGTCCCTCTGCGTTTGTGGCAAACTAGGTGTTTACACGGCAAGCTTCGAGCAGGGTGAGAGGTGCTCGCCCCAGCGCCTGAGCCCGCCGTCTATCTCACGGGAACACCATCAGGCACAACCCTGGCGGTAATGGAAGCGAATGGACCCAAAGTTCATACGAAATTTCTGCATCATCGCGCATATTGACCACGGCAAATCCACCTTGGCCGATCGCCTCCTGGAACTTACAGGCGCCCTTACGCAACGCGAGATGCACGAACAGGTCCTCGATTCCATGGACCTGGAGCGCGAACGCGGCATCACCATCAAAGCCAAAAGCATCCGCCTCCATTACCAGGCCAAGGATGGCAACACCTATCGCCTGAATTTGATTGATACCCCGGGCCACGTGGATTTTTCTTACGAAGTTTCCCGCGCGCTTTCCGCCTGTGAAGGCGCACTGCTGGTGGTGGACGCCAGCCAGGGCGTTGAAGCGCAAACCGTGGCTAACACGTTTCTCGCAGCCGGCCACAACCTCACCATCATTCCGGTGATCAACAAGATCGACCTGCCCGCCGCGCAGCCCGATTTCGTCAAGGAACAAATTGAAACGGTGCTGGCCATTCCCGCCGAAGACGCCTTGCTGATCAGCGCCAAGAGCGGAATTGGCGTGGAAGACGTGCTAGAGGCCGTCGTGCAGCGTGTCCCGTCACCAAAAGGAAGTGTCGAAAACCCTCTGCAAGCGCTGATTTTCGATTCCTGGTTTGACCCTTATCGCGGCGCGGTCGTTCTCGTTTGCGTGAAGCAGGGCCGCATCGCCCGCCGCATGAAGATCAGATTGTGTGCCGGAGATGAAACCTACGAAGTCGAGCAGCTCGGCACGCTCACTCCCAAACCAATCTCGCTCGAGGAACTTGAAACCGGCGATGTTGGTTTCGTCATCGCCAATATCAAGCAGGTGGCCGATGCGCGCATGGGTGACACGATCATTGAGGCGGGCAGCAGCGCGCAGCCACTCCCCGGTTTTGAGGCCATCCAGCCGATGGTTTTCGCCGGTCTCTTCCCGGTTCTGGCTGATGACTACGAACCGCTGCGTGATGCCCTCGGCAAACTGAAATTGAATGATGCCTCGTTTTTCTACGAGCCGGAAAATTCCGTCGCCCTCGGATTCGGTTACCGCTGCGGCTTCCTGGGCCTTCTGCACATGGAAATTGTGCAAGAGCGCCTGGAGCGTGAATTCGGCCTGAACTTGATCACCACCGCGCCCAGCGTGCGTTACCGCATCACTCGCGTTGGCAGCGAGGTCATCGAAGTTGATAGCCCGGCGAAATTTCCCAATCCCAGCGACATTAGCAAGATCGAAGAACCCATCATCAAGGCCATGATCATCACCAGCGACGAATCTGTCGGCAGCATCCTGCGTCTCTGCCAGGAAAAGCGCGGCATACAGAAAAACTTCGAGTATCTTTCACCGACGCGCGTGATGTTCACCTATGAGCTTCCGCTGAACGAAATTGTGATGGATTTCTACGACCGGCTGAAAAGCGTTTCACGCGGCTACGCTTCGCTCGACTATCACCTGGCCGGCTATAAAGAATCTGATCTCGTAAAGCTGGATGTGCTGGTCGGCGGCGAACCTGTTGACGCTCTCGCGCTGATTTGCCATCGCGACCAGTCTTACGAACGCGGCCGCGAACTCGCCACCCGCCTGCGCAAGCTGATTCCCCGCCAGATGTTCGAGGTGCCCATCCAGGCCGCCATCGGCAGCCGCATCATCGCCCGCGAAACCGTCGCGGCCATGCGCAAAAACGTCTTGGCCAAGTGCTATGGCGGCGATATCACGCGCAAACGGAAACTCCTCGAAAAACAAAAGGAAGGCAAAAAACGCATGAAGCGCGTCGGCCAGGTGGATATCCCCCAGGAAGCCTTCCTCGCAGTCCTTAAAGTTTCCTCCGACGAAGAGGACTGACCTTGATTTTCGCTTCGAGCCCCTCGTGTTCTCACATGATTTTCAGCAATAGATAACTCTCTGACCTGTTTTGATAAGTTTTGATAAGTTCGTTGCCCCCTTATCTGCCGGAGTGTAGACTCGCTGGGAGTGAGTTTAAAATGAGCAGGGAACGCCAATTCGTGGTTAACGAGCGCGGCGAGAAGGTTGCCGTTGTAATCAGTATTGAAGACTACGAGAAGATGCTCGAGGAGTTAAAAGACCTTGAGGCCATACGCGACTACGAAGAAGCCAAGGCGTCAGGCGAGACTTCCGTGCCATTTGATGAAGCAGTCGCCCGCATAGAACGAAATCGAAGCTGAGCCACACTCTTCGCATCCTGTCGCGAGCTGAAAAAGAGTTGGCCACACTCGATGCCAAACCATACGATTCCATCAAGAAGAAGATCTGGGCTTCGGCGGAGGAACCGCGTCCCCCCTGGTTGCCGCAAGCTTAAAGATTATCCAGGATGGAGAGTTCGTGCCGGGGAGTACCGCATCGTCTACGAAATAGATGACGCCACCAAAACAGTCACAATTCTGCGCGTCGGTCACCGAAAGGAGATCTATCGCTGAAAGCGCATGAAGCGCCTCGGCTGGGTGTACATCCCCCAGGAAGCTTTCCTCGCCGTCCTCAAAGTTTCCTCTGACGAAGCAGCATAGCTAGCTCTTTCGCTTTACTTCCGCAGAGAGCCGGCCGCGGTGAAGTTGGATATTCACTTCGCTACCAATTTCGACTCGCGCCGCGTCCCGCAACACAATGCCCGCGGCGTCCGTGACAATGGCGTAGCCGCGCTCCAACACTTTCAGCGGGCCGCGCTCCTGCAATTGCAGCGCCAGCCGCTGCCAGCGTTCGCGCTTCCTCCGCAGCATGTGTTCCGCGCGTCCTCCCAATTCCTGGCTGCGCTTTTGCAACCGCAAACGAAGCACGCCCACCTTCGCCCGAAAATCGAACGAAGCCACTCGCAAATGGGCCTTCGTAAAGCGCTTCCGCGAAAACTCCAACCGGGCGCGCAAGCCGAGCGCCAGCCGAGAAGTCAATTCATCCGCACGCTGCCGCCGTTGCCGCAGCAAATCCAGGGGTCGCCGGAAACCGCGCCTGCCCACCAGCGCATGTACGCGCCTCGAGAGTTCCGAGATCCGGTACCGCAGCAGGCTCTCCAGTGTTCCCCGCAAGTCCGCAACATGCTTGTCGAATTCGCGCCGCGTCTGCACCACCAGTTCCGCTGCCGCGGACGGCGTGGACGCTCGCACATCCGCTACAAAGTCCGCAATGGTGAAATCAGTCTCGTGTCCCACGCCGGATATCACCGGGATGACTGAAGCCGCGATCGCCCGCGCCACCGTCTCTTCGTTAAACGCCCAAAGGTCTTCCATTGAGCCGCCGCCGCGCACGAGCAAAACCACATCCGCCGCGCGCTTCTTGCGGAAGTAGTTCAGCGCATCGACAATCTCCTCCGCGGCTCCCTCGCCCTGCACGCGCACGGGATACACCGTCAAATGGACATTGGGGAACCGCCGCGTCAGGATGCGCACCACATCGCGCACCGCCGCGCCCTTTGGCGACGTAATCACTCCAATGCGGTTTGGCAACAACGGCAAAGGCTTCTTGCGGGCTGCCGCGAACAATCCCTCTTCTTCCAGCCGTTTCTTCAACTGCTCGAAAGCCAGTTGCAGTGCCCCGCGCCCCACCGGCTCCAGCACCTCCACATAAATCTGATACTCGCCACGCGCCTCGTAGACGCTCAGAGAACCCCGCACCGTGACCTGAATTCCATCCTCCGGCCGGAATTTCATGCCGCGCTTTTGCTGTTTGAACAGAACGCAGCGAATCTGCGCGCGGTCATCCTTCAACGTGAAATAGAAATGCCCGGATTGTGCCTCGCGGCAATTGGAAATTTCTCCCTGCACCGAAATGTCCGTGAAGTTTTTGGCCAGCAGGTCGCGAATGCGCGCGGTCAGGTCGCTGACCGAAAACACGCGCCGTTCCGGTTGCAGATTAAGTTGCAGTTGATCCATCGCGGTGGCCGCCCACTACTCTATCAGGTGTGAGTCTCGAAAAAGAACCGTCAGCGGCGCAATCGCGCGAGCAGCCAGAAGAGCAGCGATAATCCCACGCTCAACACGATGCTGGTCACAATCGGAAAACAAAACGTGGTGTGCTCGCCCTTGTGAACGATATCGCCGGGCAGCCGCCCCAGGCGAAAAGGCAATCGGCCGCCAAAAAAGAACACTGCGCCCACAATCACCAGCAGCGCTCCCAAAATCAGCAGCGTGCGGCCCAGCTCGCGCGAAGGGTCCACAGGTTAAGCGACGGCAGCAATCCGCCGAACTGCGTCGTTCTGCTCCGCAATCGATTCCGAGCCAATCGTGAACGCATCCAGCAGGTCCAGGCCAAGGGCATACTTAAACGCTTCGTCCTGCTTGTTGCGCAAACTTCCCTGCCCCATGATCTTCATGCCGATAACGGCCTTGCCCGCCGCCTTCATCTCGCGCAGCACTGGTATCACCACTTCGGGCTGTGCGTCCATGTAAGCGCCGATGGGATTGATGCGCGCCAGGTCCAGTTCCACCCACGGAGACTTTGCCGAATCGCGCAAAGCTTCAATCGAATGGCAAGAGACGCCATGCGCCCGAATAATCCCTTTTTGTTTTGCTTCCGAGAGCACGTCCATCACACCGCGGTACCTTGTGCTCCAATCCTTTTCTGTAACGCAGTGAATCAGCACGATGTCAATGTAGTCTGTGCCAAGCTCTTTCCGAAAACGGTCGAGGTTGGCCTTCACCCCGGCGGGATCCCGCGTGTCCGTCTTCGTCATCACCGTGACTTTGCTGCGGTCCACTTGCTTCAGCGCTTCCGCAACATGCGGGTGACTGCCGTAGCCATCGGCCGTATCAAAAAAACGCAGTCCCTGGTCGTAGCCGTTCAGGAGCACGGCCGCGCAGCCCTGAATTCCCAGGGCCGTCTGATGTGACCGGTGGTTAACGCCAGACGTACCCGTCCCCATGGCCATCCGCGAAGTCTGAATCCCCGTCTTGCCCAGCGTCACCGTGTCGTTCGCGTTGAACTTGCTCGCAATCGGCGGGATCGCAAGCAATCGCTTCGCAAGCGGGTGCAAACTAAAAATCGCGCCAGAAGCAGCGCGCGCTGTGTATCTCAGAAATTCGCGACGATGCATTGAAGACATGTGGACCTCCAGGACGGCTACTGCCGGCCGGGTCCCGACATTATGCAGCCATGGTCCGGTAAAGGAAAGCGAGAAACAACTGGTGCCTTGGCTCTCTGTTCATGTCACACCTCGGGCACCAGACACGGCCCCTAGATAGGCTACCGGGCGAAAGCGATTAGAGCAAAAACGGCATGAATGGTATCGTATTATTTGGGGTTTTTGGGACCTTCAGCTCGCTGGATTCACGGGGAAACTCAATCAGGATGGATGCGGCATGATCATGGTGCGCAGCCCGCTCCGCATTTCGCTTGGCGGAGGCGGAACAGACTTGCCCTCTTACTATACGAACCACACTGGTTACGTATTGTCAGCGGCCATCAAGCGCTATGTTTACATCACAATCAGCGAAGCCTTTTGGCCGATCATCCGCCTGAAATACTCCAAGTTAGAGGAAGTCGAGAAAGTGGATGACATCCGGCATCCCATCTTCCGCGAGGCCATGAAACTCACCGGGGTTACTGGCCCTTACCTGGATATTGTCAGCCTCTCGGACATTCCCGCAGGCACGGGGCTAGGCTCATCGGGTAGCTTCACAACGGCGCTCTTGCAGGCATTACACGCACTGAACCATCGCCTCGTTTCGCCTCAGGAACTGGCGGAGCAAGCCTGCCACATCGAAATCGACATCCTCAAAGAACCCGTCGGGAAACAGGATCAGTACATTTCCGCGTTCGGCGGCATCACATCTTTTGTGTTTAATCGCGATTCCACCGTCACCGTGGAAGCTTTGAACATGCCTCCCGAGGCTCTGGATAATCTGGAGGACAACCTTTTGCTCTTCTTTACCGGAACTTCGCGATCGGCTTCCGAAATCCTGCGTGAACAGGATTGCAAGAGCAAAGAAAATGCCAGCGACATGCTCGCCAATCTGCACTTCACCAAGCAGATCGGACTGCAAAGCCGCGACGCTCTGGCCGCCGGTGACCTGCGAAAGTTTGCCGAACTAATGGCGGTGCACTGGGAACATAAGAAGAAACGTTCTTTGGGGATGAGCAGCCCCCGGATTGATGAACTGTATACTCTAGCGCTCGCCAATGGGGCGTTGGGCGGTAAATTGGTGGGCGCGGGCGGCGGCGGGTTCTTGTTGTTTTACACGGAAGAGAAGACCAGGCTCCGTCGCGCAATGCGCGCCGCTGATCTGCGCGAAGTTCGTTTACAGTTTGATTTTGCCGGCACCACCATCATGGCGCATTCCTAAGGGGAGAAGCTTGTTGCCAGTTGCCATACTTGCCGGGGGCCTTGCCACGCGCCTTCGGCCCGTGACAGAGAAAGTGCCCAAGTCGCTGCTGGAGCTGAACGGTGAGCCATTCATCTTTCACCAACTGCGCCTTCTAAGTGCGCATGGCATCCATCATGTTGTCTTGTGCGTTGGGCATCTGGGAGAAGTGATTCGCCGGGTTGTGCGCGAAGGACAGGAATTCGGATTGAAAGTGGAATACTCGTTTGACGGCGAGCGGCTCTTGGGAACGGCCGGTGCCATCAAGAATGCACTCCCGATGCTTGGAGATTCTTTTCTCGTGCTCTATGGCGATTCTTACCTGGTTTGCGATTATGTTGCCGTGGCTCGCGAGTTTCGGCGGGCCGGAAAGCTTGCCCTGATGACGGTCTTCAAAAATGAGGGACAGTGGGACACCAGCAACGTCGAGTACGAGGCTGGCCGCATCCTTGCTTACAGCAAGGAAAACCGCACGCCCCGGATGCAGTTTATTGACTACGGTCTGGGCGCATTTTCCGCGAAAGCGTTCGCCAGAGTGCCCGCGGATCAGTCTTTCGACTTGGCAGAACTCTACAGCATGATGCTGGCGGAAGGACAATTAGCCGGAATGGAAGTGGATCACCGCTTTTTCGAGATTGGCTCGCCTGCCGGATTGGAAGAGACAGCACGCTTCCTGGCCACCCAACAGACGACGCAAGGGGTCATGCGTAAATGAATAACGCACCCACTTTTGTCGAACAGTTCCTCGCGGAAGCGGCGCAAATCATTGCCAAGCTGGATGTTTCCCGCATTGAGCAGGCTGCGCAACTTCTTGCCAGTGTGCGCGTCGCAGGTGGCCGGCTGTTCATTCTCGGAGTAGGCGGAAGCGCGGCAAACGCTTCCCATGCCGTGAACGATTTCCGCAAAATTGCAGGCATCGAAGCGTACGCCCCCACAGACAATGTTTCGGAATTGACGGCGCGTACCAACGACGAGGGCTGGGCCAGTGTCTTCGCCAGTTGGTTGAAGACCAGTAAGCTGCAAGCCCGCGACGCCTTGCTGGTATTTTCCGTCGGTGGCGGCGATGTGGAACGCAACGTCAGCCCAAATCTTGTTGCGGCTCTGCAATTTGCAAGATTCGTGGGAGCGAAGATACTAGGCATCGTGGGACGCGACGGCGGGTACACGGGAAAAGTGGCGGACGTCTGTATCCTGATCCCAACCGTCAATCCGGCGCATGTCACGCCGCACACGGAAGCCTTTCAAGCCGTTGTCTGGCATTTGCTGGTCACGCACCCCGCGGTGAAGCTCGAGCAAACCAAGTGGGAAGCGACCTCGAGTGCTTCTTTGTCTCCGCAAAATCTTTCGCGTGCCGTGTTCCTGGACCGCGACGGCGTACTCAACAACGCGGTTGTTCGCGATGGCAAGCCGTTTCCGCCAGCCACCTTGGACGAACTTAATATTCCACCAGGCACGCTGGAAGCGCTCCGCGAATTGAAGGCCCGCGGTTTCCAGTTGCTGGTGGTTACGAATCAGCCAGATCTTGCCAAAGGTTTGGCTGCGCGGGAAAGCGTAGACACGATCAACCGCAAACTCGCGGCAACTCTGCCGGTGGACGAATTCTTCGTCTGCCCTCATGTGGACAGCGACAATTGTGATTGCCGCAAGCCCAAGGCCGGTTTACTCTTCCAGGCGGCCCGCAAGCACCATGTTGATCTCGCTTCAAGTTTCATGATCGGCGATCGCTGGCGCGATGTGGAGGCAGGACACAATGCCGGCTGCCGCACTATCTTGATCGATCAGGGTTACCAGGAAAGGACGCCGGCACATCGCCCGGATGCCACCGTGCGTTCCCTCCGGGAAGCCGCCGACTGGATTCTCCGGGCCAAATCCAATGGAGCAGTGCGATGAAGCCAATATCTGCGCTCAAGGTAAGAATTTTTGGCGATGGGGCTGACCTCGCAAGCATTCAGGAGCTTAGCCAGAAGCCCTTTATCAAAGGCTTCACGACTAACCCCACGCTCATGCGCAAAGCGGGTGTGCGCGACTACCAAGAATTCGCTCTACAGGTCCTCAGGCTGATCCCAGACCGCCCCGTTTCCTTCGAAGTGCTTGCCGACGACGCGGACACGATGGAAGCCCAAGCGCGCCAGATTGCCACTTGGGGATCGAATGTTTACGTAAAAATTCCCGTGACCAACACACGCCGCGAGCGCATGTATCCGCTTGTCCGGCGTTTGAGCCAGGATGGAATCCAGATCAACGTAACCGCTCTGCTGACGTTGGAGCAGGTTCGCGAAGTCACCAGAGCACTGCGCGGTGGTGCGCCCTCTAATGTTTCGATTTTTGCTGGGAGAATTGCGGATACGGGACGCGATCCGGTTCCCCTCATGACTGAAGCTGTCTCTATTTTGCGGGACAATCCGCAATCCGAATTGATCTGGGCAAGTCCGCGCGAGCTCCTGAACATCTACCATGCCGAGCAGTGTGGATGCCAAATCATTACGGTTAGCAACGACATCCTGCAGAAGTTGCACCTCGTTGGCAAGGATTTGCACGACTATTCTCTGGAAACCGTGAAGATGTTTTATGACGACGGAGTCAAGTCGGGCTACGCGCTCAGTCCGGCCAAGCAGGTTGAAGAGTTGCCGGCAGGCGGAAGAATCGCCGCAACAAAACGCGCTTCGTCCTGAAATGTTGCCCGCACTATTTGCCCATAGGCCCCGACACATCGCAAAAGGCCACCTGTGCTAGTCCTTTACTTCCTGCTCGGCATCGCAATTGTCGGCACGCTGACGTCCACCATTTTTCTTGGATTGACTATTGCCGGCACACTCAAGTTTCATCGCGATGCCCGGCGCGCGCTCGATTCCATCTCTCGAGTGAAAGTTTTTCCACCCGTTTCTGTCCTCAAGCCGGTACACGGTCTTGAATTGCGCCTTAAAGAGAAGCTGGAAGGCTTTTTTCGGCAAGACTACCCCGTGTACGAGATCCTCTTCGCCGCCGACGAGGAGAACGATTCCGCTCTCGATGTCGTGCGCCAGGTCAGCGCTCGATATCCCCAGATTCCGTGCAAGATTCTGATCAATGGGATCCCGCCTTGGCCCAATCCTCCCGCCTATTCTTTCTCGCGCCTCACTGAGCTGGCGCAAAACGAAATTCTAGTGACGAGCGATAGCGACATCGAAGTCGCTCCCAACTACTTGCGCGAGGTGGTCGCTCCACTTCTGGCTCCAAAGGCGGGAATGGTCACGTGCGTGTACCGGGGGAAGAATGTGGCGGGATTCTGGTCTGGGCTGACGGCTATCGGCATGTCCGTTGAGATGACCGCGGGCGTACTGGTGGCCAATCTCCTGGAAGGCATGAAGTTCGGCTTGGGGCCTACAATTGCCGTAAAGAAAGAAGCGCTCGCGCGCATCGGCGGCTATCAAATTTTGGGGGATTATTTCGCCAATGATTTTATGATCGGCCACCTGATTGACAAAGCAGGCTTCCAAGTCGTCCTTTCCCATCACATCATTGATCACGTTGTCAGTCAGAAACATTTTCGAACCATGTGGGACAACCAGTTTCGCTGGGCAAAATCCACGCGCTACTCTCGTCCCAAGGGGCATTTCGGCAGCGGCCTGATTTTTGCTTTGCCCTACGGACTTCTGGGCCTAGCTGCGGGGCTGGCGCTTGGCAAGGCGAGCCTTGGGCTGGCGCTTCTTGGTGCGGCCGTGTTGAACCGGATCCTGGAATCGTGGCTCGTAGGCTGGGGAGTGGTGCGCGATCCCGTAGCTCTGAAGAAATTCTGGCACTACCCAATCCGCGATTTTCTTGGATTTATTGTTTGGGCGGCGAGTTATACGGGAGCACGGGCTGTCTGGCGAGACAGTCGTTACGAATTGCGGGGGGATAAAATCGTGCTGCGAAAAAATGCCGGGATTTCGCCGACCGCAGGAAAGTCATCATAATGATTTGAGCTACTTCTCTCCAAAAAACGCACGATCGGTCGGAAGCGCAGTGCAACCCCGCACACCAATCTAAATCAATTCCATTCCGGAAAAGAAAAAACTGATCTCGAAAGCTGCAGTCTCTGGCGCATCGGAGCCGTGCACGCAATTATTGCCAATGCTTGCGCCCAAGTCGCGGCGGATTGTGCCAGCCGCGGCTTTCTTCGGATCGGTCGCCCCCATGGTGTCGCGCCACTTCGCAATGGCGCCATCCGCTTCGAGGACCATGGCAATAATCTTCCCCGAACTCATGAAGTCCGTGAGTTCTCCGAAAAACGGCCGTTCGCGGTGTACCGCGTAAAACCCGCCTGCCTCTTCCTTTGTCAGCCGAATGGACTTGATTGCGACAATATTGAATCCCGCCTTATGGATGCGCGCCAGGATTTCTCCCTGCTGGCCGCGCCCAACGGCGTCCGGCTTGATGATTGCAAACGTGCGTTCAATCGCCACAAGATTCTCCTGAATGAAGTAACGGTGCAACGAAGTAAGGGAGCAACGAAAAATTCTACTTCGCGAAACTATTCCAATTCTTCCACAGGCCCCTCAACATCGCTCCAACAACGTTGAGTCAATTCACAAAGTCTCCGCACACTTCTTGCTTTAAGTACCCTTCGTCCCGGCACATCTCGAACCAAAATTTGGATTCTTCGCAGGAACCTGTCGCGATCTGCAGATACCTCTTAAACTCCAGCGGCGATGCTCTCTTCGCCCAACCCTCCACAATATTCACCGGGATTGATCGTACCGCGCGGCGCAATTGCTTCCCAATCTCAAATTGTTCATAGGCGGGGAGGAGCCTTGACGCTCGCGAGACATCCAACGCCAACTGATAAGACTCTCGAAAGACATTCAAATCCTTATAAGTCTTTATGGACATCCGAATCTTCCGCGTGCAGCGAGGTTTTCCTTATCTCCTTGTTGCTCTAAATCGTTACTTCGTTACCTCGTTGCTTCTCTCCTTTTTGCCTCATTTCAGCGCCCCGGCCACCGTCACTCCAAGATCCGCCGGCGTTTCCACTGTATGTATTCCCGCCGCATTCATCGCTGCGTATTTGTCTTTCGCCGTGCCTTGGCCGCCGCTGATAATCGCGCCAGCGTGCCCCATTCGCCGCCCTGGTGGCGCCGTCTGTCCGGCGATGAATCCCACCACGGGCTTCTTCACATTCGCTTTGATCCACTCCGACGCGCGTTCTTCCGCGTTTCCGCCGATCTCACCAATCAGCACGATCGCGTGCGTGTCTGCATCGTCGTTGAACATCTTGATGGCATCCAGGAAAGTTGTGCCGATGATCGGGTCGCCGCCAATCCCGATGCACGTGGACTGGCCAATCCCAAGTTGTGTCAATTGATGCACGGCTTCGTAAGTCAACGTGCCGCTGCGGCTAACCACCCCAACGTTTCCCTGCTTATGAATGCGCCCCGGCATGATCCCGATCTTGCATTTGCCGGGAGAGATAATTCCCGGACAGTTCGGCCCGATCAGCCGCGTCTTCGTTTTATCCACTACATTTGCTACCCGCACCATGTCCAGCGCGGGGATTCCTTCGGTGATGCACACCACCAGAGCCACCTGCGCGTCGGCCGCTTCCAGGATGGCGTCCGCCGAATATGCCGGCGGAACGAAAATCACCGTGGCATCCGCGCCCGTCGCCTTCACTCCTTCAGCAACAGTGTTGAACACCGGCCGCTCCAGGTGCTTGGTGCCGCCCTTGCCCGGCGTGACGCCGCCTACGACATTCGTTCCGTACTCGATCATCTGTTGCGCGTGAAAAGTGCCTTCGCGCCCCGTAAATCCTTGCACAAGCAGCCGCGTTTTTTCATTGACCAGGATGCTCATCGCGCACCTCCCGCCAACGCCACTACCTTTTGCGCGCCATCTTTCATTCCTTCAGCAATTGTGAAATTCAATCCACTTTCGCGCAGAATCTGTCTCCCTCGGTCCACGTTTGTTCCTTCCATCCTCACCACAATCGGTATCTTCACTTGCAAATCCTTTGCCGCCGCCACAACTCCCGTTGCCAGCACGTCGCAGCGCAAAATGCCGCCGAAAATATTGATGAAGACCGCCTTCACTTCCGAATCGCTCAGCAAAATCCTGAACGCATTCTTTACTTGATCTGCGGAAGCCCCTCCGCCCACATCCAGGAAATTCGCGGGCGACCCGCCCGCATACTTAATGATATCCATCGTAGCCATGGCCAACCCCGCACCGTTGACCATGCACGCCACCGTGCCGTCCAGTTTGATGTAATTCAGTCCGTATTTGGACGCTTCCACTTCGAGCGGATCTTCCTCATCCAGGTCCCGCAACTCACGCAATTCCTTGTGCCGGAACAATCCGTTGTCGTCAAACGTCATCTTGGCGTCCAGCGCCACAATCTTGCCGTCGCCTGTCACTACGCACGGATTGATCTCCACCAGCGATGCGTCCGTATCCATGAACGCCCGGTACAACGCCAGCAGGAACGGGACCGCCACCGTCACTTGCTCTCCCGTCATTCCCAATCCAAACGCAATCTTGCGTGCTTGATACGCCTGCAATCCCACGGCCGGGTGAATCGGCTCGCGCAGAATCGCGCCGGGATTATTCTTTGCTACTTCTTCGATTTCCATCCCGCCCGCGGAACTTGCCATGAACACCGGCCGCTCACTCTCTCGATCAATCAGCAAACCCAAATAGAGTTCGCGCTTGATGTCCAGGCCCTCTTCGATCAGCAACCGCCGCACAACACGTCCTTGCGGGCCCGTTTGCGGCGTCACCAAGGTCATTCCCAGAATACGCGAAGCCGTATCCGCGGCTTCGTCGGCGGAGCGCGTCAGCTTCACTCCCCCGCCCTTCCCGCGCCCTCCCGCATGAATCTGCGCCTTCACCACCACTACGTTGGATTTCAGGCGTTGCGCTGCCTCGCGTGCTTCTTCTTTTGTGAACGCCACTTCCCCTCTGGGCGTGGTGACACCGTAACGAGCAAGGATCGCTTTTGCTTGGTATTCATGGATCTTCATGGAATGTTCTGCCTTTTAAGCGGCCGTGACGCGGCCGCCATGCTGTGCGACGATGGTGCAGTGCACGCGTGCTACTATTTGAAGTCTCGCAAAACATCCAAGTTTACTTGAGACGCGGGCTTCCAGCAAGGCAGGTATTTTTCCGGCAGTGTCTCACTTTGAAGATTTGCTGTGTTTCACAGTGAAATCCGGCCCGATTGACGGCTCGTTGACAGCCTAATCCGGCTTTCTGTATCTTAACGTGCTCGAAAGGAGTCTCCGGTGGATGACATCACAGGTCTTGTTGGCGAAATCCGTGCGTTTCGCCCCTTCCTTCCCGCTAAGGAATTCGAGATGAGTCTGCGCTTCTATAAGACGCTTGGTTTCGAAGTCTATACGCTCGGGGAGACTCTCGCCGAACTAAGCCTTGGGACACGCGCCTTCCTACTCCAAGGCTACTATGTCAAGGAATGGGCCGAAAACACAATGATGCATGTCCTCGTCGAGGATGTCGATGCTTGGTGGCGACATATCGATTCACTGGCCTTGACCCGTCAATTCGACGTTTCGCCCCCAGCGCCGCCTCGTGTCGAGCCGTGGGGCCTCACCGTAGCCTACGTATCCGATCCGTCGGGGGTGTTGTGGCACTTTGCGCAGGCGACCCCGGAGAATCCGAATCCAGGCACTACCTAACTTCAAGCTGAGACACTGCCGTTTTCCAACACTGCACAATGACATGGCCGACAGCGCTGCATTGATCGAAAAGGTGGAAGCTGGCGCGACCCTCACACGGGCGGAAGCCGAGTCCGTCATGGAGGAACTCCTCTCTGGCCGCGTGGACACCCCTGCAATTGTCCGCCTTCTGATGGCGATGAACCTGCGCCCTGTCAGCGTCGCCGAACTTGCCGGATTCGCCAGCACCATGCGCCGCCACGCCGCGCCTGTCTTCGCCCCGGGAGAACTTCCTCCGGAAAATCTGGTGGACACCTGCGGAACTGGCGGCGATGCCAGCGGCACTTTCAATATTTCAACCGCGGCGGCATTCGTGGCAGCAGCGGCAGGCGCCAGCGTAGCCAAGCATGGCAATCGCTCGAGCAGTTCGCGCAGCGGCTCCGCCGACGTCCTGGAAGCGCTTGGCGTTCGGATTGATGTGCCCATGCGCCACGCGGGCCAAGCCATCCGCGATATTGGCATCGGTTTCCTCTTCGCGCCCGTAGCTCATGCCGCGACTCGACACGCCGCCCCGGCACGCAAACAGATTGGCCAGCGCACGGTGTTCAATTTGCTCGGTCCGCTTACGAATCCCGCGGGAGCAGACCGTCAGGTGTTAGGAGTTTTCGCCCACGAGGCCGTCGATCTTGTGGCTGCAACTCTTTTGGAACTGGGCGCGAAACGCGCTTACGTGGTTCATGGCAGCGGGTTAGATGAAATCTCGCTTGCCGGAGAGACACACATAACCGAAGTTCGCGATGGTCGTATCCGTCGCTTCAGAATTACTCCTGAAGTATTCGGCGTCGCGCGCGCCCCGATTGAAGCCTTGCGCGGTGGCACGCCGCAGGAGAACGCCGAGCTCATCCTGCAGATCTTCCAGGGACATTCTGGCCCACCCCGCGATGTTGTTGTTGTGAACGCGGCAGCCGCTCTGGTTGTTGCGGGCATTGCCGAAGATTTTCGCTCCGCCGCGCAAGTGGCTGCTCAGACCATCGATTCCGGCGCAGCCCTTGCCAAGTTGCAGCAACTTAAAATTTTCGTTAACGCCCTGAAAGACCCTTCGCCGTAGCCAGCGGCTCGTTGCCGGGCTAGTCACTTCTCTTCAGGGCTTGGCAGGGCGCTCGACCCCGCCGCTGGCGTGCACAAACTCGCTGATCCCCCACGCTGTCAGCCCCCCACTCGCCGCTCCCATCACGAAGTACGAAACCTTGCGCGACCGGCTCGACCCGCGTGCGTCCCCCGCCACTGGCGTTTGCGCTTCGGCCGGCGAATCCAGATAAATTCGATACGTCTCACCCTGTGGGAGTACTTGAAACTCCCCCCGATAGCTGAACGCCAGATCCCCACGCCTAACACGGATCTGCAGCACTTTGGAACCGAGAATTGTTACTTCCGCTTGCGTCAGTTCATTTTTTGCCGGACGCAGGAATGCTTCCTCCGCATGTATCTCCACGATTCCGTTTTCCGGCGGAAGGAAACCAACCGTCCCCGCGTTCAGGTCAACGTGCGTTCTGCGGTCTATTCCGTGCAGCGTTGCGCCACTGGAATCCCCCAGCGCCAGCGTAATCGGGCCCACACGAAGGCTTAACATCCCCCCGGCTTCCGTGGAGACATCCTCTCCATCAAACACAGATAAACCAGGAGAGGCGGCGGCTTCATTTAAGTGCGCGTCAAGGGCCTGCGTGAGAATCCCCAAAGGTTCTTTGCCCGGTGGGCCGCCTAATGAGGGATACAGACAAAGAGAGAGACAGAAAAGAAGAGACAGCACACATCGAAACACAAACATGGAGGGCCTCCGAAGCCGGGCGAAACGGAGGGACAACCCGCTGGAGGCCACTCCCTTCTATTTTAACTAATATGTTAAATATATGATTATCTTAATATCTTTGAATTAGTCTAGTTTTTTAGTTACTGACGGGAAGACTTATGGAAATGACCGCCAGCCCTCGCGGCGTGACGGCAGTACCAGCAACACCGTTCCGGCTGGTACCACTTCCGCTACAACGCCAGGAAATTTTGCAAGAGCTGCTTTCCCTCTTGCGTGAGCACGGACTCGGGATGAAACTGCACGCCGGCTACTTTGTGCTTGCGGTGTGTGAGGCCCATGATAATGCCGTCGCCGGTCTCCGCTGTCACCGCCAACTCGCGAGGCAAGGACTTACGCTCCACAATCAGCGAGTGGTAACGCGTGGCCGTAAACGGATTCGGCAGTTTGGCGAATATTCCTTTCCCGTTGTGCTGGATCTCGCTCGTTTTGCCATGAAACAGTTTTGGCGCGCGAATCACCTTGCCGCCGTAAGCCGCCCCGATCGCCTGGTGGCCCAGACACACCCCAAGAATGGGAATCTTCCCGCCCAACTTTTGAATCAATTCCACGGAAATCCCCGCTTCTTGCGGCGTACACGGGCCTGGTGAAATCACAATTTGCTCCGGGTTTCGCCGCGCAATCTCTTCCACGGAAATTCTGTCGTTGCGGTGCACTTCCACTCGGCAACCCAGTTCGCCCAGATATTGCGCCAGGTTGTAGGTAAACGAATCGTAGTTATCCAGCAGCAGGATCACGGTTTGTGTCTCACTTCCGGAGAGGTATGGCCGCCGTGGGCGCACTCGAGCGCGCGCAACAGTGCCTTCGATTTATTCACCGACTCGTGAAACTCCCCTTCCGGCGTCGAATCGGCCACAATTCCTCCACCAGCCTGCACGTGTGCCATTCCATTCTTGATGACCATCGTCCGTAGCGCGATGCACGAATCCAGGTTCCCCGCAAAATCCAGATAGAGTATTCCGCCCGCGTAGATTCCCCGCCGCGTCTTTTCAAACTCCTCAATGATTTCCATGGCGCGTACCTTCGGTGCTCCGGAAACTGTTCCCGCCGGAAAGCACGACATCAATGCGTCGAAGCAGTCCACATCCTCGCGCAATTCCCCACGCAAACTCGATACCAGGTGCATTACGTGCGAGTAGCGCTCCACGCTCATCAACTTTTCCACCTTCACCGTGCCGTATTCGCACACTCGCCCCAGATCGTTCCTCCCCAAGTCCACCAGCATGATGTGTTCAGCGCGTTCTTTTTCGCTGGCCAGCATCTCCCGTTCCAGCCGCAGATCCTCCGCCTCATCGTTCCCGCGCCAACGTGTCCCCGCAATGGGCCGGTAAAATACTTGCCTGCCTTGCACTTTCACCAGCATCTCCGGCGAACTACCCACTACATGCACGTCGTTCAATTGCAGGTAGAAGAGATACGGCGATGGGTTCAGCGCTCGCAATTCCCTGTAAATATCAAATGGTGCGGCCTTGGTCTCCGCCGAAAACCGCTGGCTCAGCACCACCTGGAAAATGTCACCCTCGCGAATGTACTTCTTCGCCTGCCGCACAGCCTCCAGGTACTCTTTTGGCTTGAAGTTCGAGGTGACTTCCGGCGCCCGTGATTTTCCCGTCTTCTTCTTCGCGGGCCGCTCCCCCTCCACCGGCTCTTCCAGCATCTTCCGGGTACGCTGGATCTCCTTTACCGCCTTGTTGTATTTCCCCCGAAGTGTTCCCGGCCCTTCGGTATAGACATTGCGCACGATCCACAAGCGGTGCTGCACGTGATCGAACGCGATGATACCCCGATAGAACATCAATATGGCGTCGAACAAACCAATGTCGTCGCGCAATCGTTTCGGAAGCCGCTCGATCAGCCTCACCATGTCGTAACTGAAATACCCGATTGCTCCGGCCACCAGCGGCGGCAAGCCCGGCAAACGCACTGGACGGAACCGCGCCATGTGATCACGCAAGAACGAGATGGGGTCGCGCTCTTCCCACACAAGGCGGTCGCGGCTTTCCAGCACGCAAGCCCCATTGGCATAGCGAAACACCTCTTCCGGATTCGCGCCCGCAAATGTGTAGCGGGCGATTTTTTCGCCACCCTCCACGCTCTCCAGCAAAAACGAATATCTCGTCCCTTGCGCCACGCGGAGATAAGCGCTGACCGGCGTCAGCAGGTCCGCAGAGAAAACGTCATACACGGGGATCAAGTTCCCGTGTTTGGCGAGCCGTTGAAATTCTTGAAAGGAAGGCTGCATCATCGCTTTGCGATTACTATTCCAGTTTTAGGGTTGAAAGTCGAAAATAAAGAACGCTCGGGGCCGTGCGTTTTTTCCGCTGAACTTGGGTCACCAGCGCTTTTGTTTTCCGGTTTGCAGCACCGCGCGGCGCATTGCCGCTTCCGGAGCGCGGCTGCCCATCCACAACTCCCATTGCGCGATTCCCTGTGCCAAAAACATTTCAACTCCGGACACCGTCTGAATTCCCTTCGCTGCCGCGATCTGCAGCAATTTCGTCTGCAGCGGGCGGTAGATGAAGTCCATAACAACAGAACAGTGTAACTCGCCGGCCTTCAACGGCGAAATTCCATCCTGCGGGTGCATGCCCACAGGTGTGGCATTTAGAATGGCGTCAAACTTTTCGCTGCGCAGAGCACTCCGTCGAACGACGCTGCCGCCCAGCGCTCGCGCCAACTCTCGTGCTGCCGTCTCGCGCCGCGCACAAATCAATACGTCAGCGCCCGCCTGGGCCGCCGCAAATGCCGCAGCCCGCGCGGAGCCGCCCGCTCCAAGAATCAGCACACGGCTGCCTCGCAGCCTTAGTTTCTTCTCCAGCGCGCGCAACACTCCCAGATAATCCGAATTGCTCCCGTAGAGCGATCCGTCTCGCCGCACGGTCACCGTGTTTACCGCGCCGATCTTTTGCGCCAGGGGTTCGCAATCATCCAGCCGCCGGAAAACCGCTTCTTTGTGAGGTATTGTGACGCAGAACCCTACTACTCCCAATTCTGGGACTGCCTTCAGGAAATCCTCTAGCCGCTCCACAAGGAATGGCAGAAGCACCGCGTTTTTTCCTGCCGCCACATACCCCGTGTTGTGCAAGACGGGCGACAGCGAATGGTCGATTGGATTTCCGATAACTCCGAATATTTTCGTCTTCGCTGTTATCTCGTGCGCCCGGTACAACTCCTTGAATTCGCGGAGGTGTACCTGTCCCGGCGCAGTCACCGCCGCAACCGGTGCGTACGCCAGCGCGCTCCCTTCCCGCAGCGCCAGAAGTCTTCCCGGCAATCCGATCTCCCCCATCGGCACCGCCACTACCTGTCGTGAATTGCGCAGCACTTTCAGAAGCCTTACGCTGTCGCCTATCGTCCGAGACATCGCTGCCATCTTGATGGCATCCACCCCTTTCTCGCGCGGCACGCCAAGCTTGTTGGGAAGTTTCGGTGTCCGCCGGAAATCATGCATGGACAGCATCACCTTGGGCGGAATCGCGTATCCTTCCACGGATTTCCCCGGCAGTTCTCGTAGCGTCTCCACTTCCAGGTCGCACCATTGGCAGCCCGCTTGCCGCGCTCTCATCAGCCAGTACAATTCGGCGCCCGCGTCGCCTGTAAACTCTCCTCCGCCCACGCGCCGCCGGCACGTTGCCACAAATACTGCGCCCTTGGCACGAAATCCATTCAGCCAGGTTAGGAATTCTTCACGTTCGAGGTCACTCCGCAGCCAGTCCAAACGGAGTTCCACCGTCTTCGTGTAGCGCAACGCCTCCCGGAGCAACCCGCGCAATTCCCGGGCAGTAGCAGCTGCGGCAACACCGCAAAGGCGCTCCAGCCCTTGCCCGAATGGATTCATGACCTGGACTACCCCCAATTCCTTGAAAACAGGGCTTGTAGCATGCCTTTGCTAAAGTGTAAAGCGTCCTCACCCATTCTGTTGACGTGGCCAAGTGCTCTTGTTAGCTTCAAAGGAGCAGGTCCCCGCACGGCCCTTTCTGGCGTGAGTTGAAGGAGTTCGATGATGATGCGCGCAAACACAGCAATGTTGTGTCTTGGTATTCTCTTGGCGGCCTCAGGCGCTTCGGCGCAGACCAACGCTCCCAGCCAGGTCGTCTCTTCCACCCAGGCTGTCGGCGCCCAGACCTCGCCTGATTTCTCGGCAGTTTACTGTGCCGGCTTCGTCTCCGATGAAAGTTCGCAGAATGATGCGCGATTGATCTCGGGTGAGCAGTCCAATATCAAGCTTATCTTCGCCCGCGGTGATTACGTTTTTCTGAACAAAGGCTCCAACCAGGGCATTCGCGTGGGCGATCGTTTTTATGCTGTTCGACCGGATAGCGATCCGGTGAAGGCAAGCTGGTTCAAGTGGCAAGACAAACTTATGAAAGCCATGGGCACGGTGTATACCGATACCGGGCATCTCGTGGTTACCAGCGTTCAGCCTAATGTTTCTACGGCTCAAATTACTTTCACCTGTAATTATATGCAGCGCGGCGACATCCTGAAGCCCATGCAAGAGCGTCCCTCGCCGCCCTACAAGCCCGCCGAACATTTCGATCATTTTGCTCCTGTCAGTGGAAAACCGGTGGGCATGCTCGTCATTGGGCAGGGATTTACTGATACTTATGGGCAGAATTCCATCGTTTATGTGAATCTCGGAACCAACCAGAGCGTCAAGGTCGGCGACTATTTCCGTATTTTCCGCTATCAGGGCTCTCTCTCTGAAACAGTTCCAAACTCCGCGGGCTTTCAGTACAAGATATTTGGCTTCGGCAGTACGCCGCTAAAATACGAGTGGAACGATCTACCTCGTGAAGTGCTCGGTGAAGGCATCGTGATCTTCACCGGCCGCAATTCCGCCACTATGTTTGTCACCCACACTAGCGGCGACATCTACGCTGGTGATTACGTCGAAATCGAGTAACCAAGTTTCTTCTTTTTCCGTTCTTGGAGCCCGCGTCGCCTCAGCGCCGCGGGCTTCTTCTTTGGATGATGCTTTACTTCGCTTGGCCGACAATTTCGCAGCAGAATCCGTAAATCTTCGTTTCTGGGCTTTTCCAGGCGTCTCGTGCCAGCCCGGCTTTCCAGCATGTTTCTTCCAAGAAACGCTCGCGGTCTAGATGGTGCTCCACCGCCACCTGGGGCAGCAGCAGTCCGCGCCGTCCTCCCTGTTCCACCAGCAAACCGTGCGTTCCGATCTGTACCTCTTCGGCGCGGATAGGCTCCATCGGGGTCAATAGGGATATTTCAACCTCCACATCCGCAATTTCCTCGGGTTTCATCCGTGCGAACCGTGGATCTTCCAGGGCTGCGCTTGCTGCACAGTGCACAATTCCCTCGCCAAGCCGCTCGCGCCCGTCAATCACGCCGATGCAGCCTCTCAGCTTTCCCTTCACATGCAGCGAGACAAACACGCCGCATTGCCGTTGCAGCACAGCGCATTGCGGGATGGTACGCACCAAGTTCCCGTGGCATACTGCTTCCACAATGGCCTGGCGCGCTAGATCCAGGAGGGCCCTTCGCTCGTCATCAGAGAGGCACGACATCCTGCGAGTTTTTCCGCGTTTCCGTCAGACTGAGCTTCCGCCGCTGTTTGATGCGGTCGTCCAGTTGGCTCCAAAACTTCGAGAAATATTGTCCGGCGGAAACCAGCGCACTGATCACCACCAGCCACAACAGGATTAGCGCAAATTTCTTCAGTGAAGGGTGCCGCGCTCCCGCGATCAGCACCGCCACGGCGCAGACCTGCAGCACCATCTTCGTCTTCCCCAATGCAGAGGCCGCAATGGTGAACCCTTCCGCTGATGCGATGTTGCGCAAACCCAAAATGGTGAATTCCCGCCCGACAATGATCACCACCATCCAGGCGGGCACCAGATGCATGTCCACCAGTGAAATGAACGCCGCTGAAATCAGCAGTTTGTCCGCAATGGGGTCGAGCAGTATCCCGAGGGTCGTTATCTGCGCGTGTCGCCTCGCAATAAATCCGTCCGCCCAATCCGTGGCCGCCGCAGCCAGCAGGATCAGAACTCCCCAGAACTCAAAACGCATAGGGAAGCCCCACAACTCCACGTTGGGGCTGCGCGTCAGAAGGACCACAATAAGCAGCGGAACAAAAAATATCCGCAGGACGGTCAAGGAGTTTGGGAGGTTCATGATGCCGCGGTAGTGCACGACGCCAATACAGCGACGCGCCACCACTCGGCTCACTATAGACTTCGCTCCGGGAGCCGTCAAGCTTATCTTATTTTATTGATGAATTTGCTGAACGAATTCTGTCTGACCACGGGCTACCACCGAAAATACGCCATACGCATATTGAATGGCCCAGCGCCGGGCAAGGGACCCGCTCGGCCCGTGCGAAAACGCGGTCTGAGCTACGGGCACGAACTGCTGAGCGTGCTGACGAGCGTGTGGGAGGCGGCCGGCTATCCCTGGTCGGCGCGGTTGAAGGCACTGCTGCCGGCCTGGATGCCCTGGATCCGCAAACGTTTCAAGTTAAGCCCAGAGATCGAGAAGCAATTGCTCTCAATCAGTCCGCGGCAGATGGACCGTGGATTGGCGGTCAAGAAAAACCAACACAAGCGGCGGATTTACGGGCGCACCAAGCCGGGCTATTTGCTAAAGCACCACATCCCGGTGAAAACCGACAACTGGGACGTAAAGTCTCCCGGCTTCACAGAAGTCGATCTGGTCTCGCATTCCGGGAATTCGGCTGATGGAGAGTTCGGCTATTCGCTGAACATCACCGACATTCAAACCACCTGGACAGAAACGCGGGCCCTGCTGGGGAAGGGGCAAACCGCTGTCCAGGCGGCCCTGGATGAGATCGAGGGAATGTTGCCCTTCCGGCTCTTGGGCCTGGACTCGGACAACGGATCGGAATTTATCAACTGGCATCTGAAGGCCTGGTGTGAACGGAAGCAGATCCAACTCACGCGAGGGCGTCCGTACAAGAAGGACGACAACGCGCACATCGAGCAAAAGAACTGGACGCACGTACGGAAGCTACTTGGGTGGGAACGCTATGACACGCAAAACGCGGTCGATGCTATGAACGACCTGTACCGTCGAGAGCTGCGCTTATGGCTGAATCTGTACCTGCCCTCGGTGAAGCTGCTCAAGAAGATTCACGTGGGATCGAAACTTCGGCGCGTCTACGATGGTCCGAAGACTCCCTTCGAGCGGGTGGTGGCATCGAAGCAGGGGAATGCGGCGCAACTGTCCATTCTGAAAGCACTGCGAACATCTCTCGATCCGTTTCAGTTAGCCAAAATCATCGACAGGAAACTCGACCGGATTTACCGCCTGGCGAACCGGCGGCTGAGTCCGAAAGCGCAGGAGCAGCTCGCGTCCCGCCAGACACAAAGTGGCCGGCGAAAAGGCTGTGGAAAAGACGCTCGCTTCGCGAGCTTGGAAATCCCTTCGGGATTCCCACTTTCCCACAGCCACAACAACAACAAGCGTTCTCTGGTTACATATCAAATGGCTCGACGGGGAGCTCTAGGGTTACATTCTTAGATGGCTTGACGGGCGCTCGAGGATAGGGGTTGAAGCTCAACCAGGGCTGTACTTTGGGGTTACTACACTCTGTACCGGTTCAGCGGGCTGGTGGATACTCTTTCGTAACACCGCTGCTGCAAACCTGTGCAAAATTCCAACCGCGCATTTTAGAGAGAAGGCGTCCGGTTCGCCCTGTCTGTACACGTTATCTCGACTTAATATACATAGAATCAATATGATAGGGATAGCTACTTGGGTGCCGTTTCAGGCCCCGCGGTGGGAGCCTTCGCCGCCGGTGGAACCGGGCTCGCAAGTTTCCACATGTTTTTCCACAGCCTGCCACTCCCGCCCCCATGCCGAGTACGACTCCTCTAATTGTCACATTTTGTTCATATTGCTCGGCTTTTCGGTGAGTTACTTCAGAGTAACGAGCCAGGTTTTCGCAGCCTCTCAAAGCGCCCGAGGTCCGCGCAGCACGCGAGCCGGCAGGAAGAGGATGGCACGCAAAAGCTCAAACACACCGCCCACTGCAATTCCCACAATCCGGAAAGGCAGCAACAATAGCCAGATGATCGGGTACAAAACCAGCGCCAAGAGTGCGAGCGGCCAACAAATTACCAGCAAAATGCACCACAGTATGAAGGCGGCCATGGTTCCTACCCCTATTCATTTGTACGCAGTTTTGGGTCGCGATGTTCCATTCGCCACATAATCCTCGAGTTTCAACCGTCGCGCAATCGTTTCTGGAACTTCCGCTTCCAGATCCATGTGCGTTTCGTTCACTTGTGAATGCACAACTCTCCCCAACGCATGGATCAGCGCAAGAGAACGCCCTTCGCTCAGCGGCATATGCAGAGAAAGCTTCACAACAGGATCCACCGGCAATGCCACATCCATCCGCCTCAGCAATTCTTCCAGCCCTTCACCCGTCAGTGCCGAAACAAACACCGGCGGCTCTACTGCGCCATTGTTCCGCCACGCCGCCTCCAACTCTTCGCGTTGTGCCGCCGACAACTGGTCCACTTTGTTGCACACCCGCAACTGCGGCCTTCCCGTCATGCCCAGCTCTTCCAGAATCTTCTCCACCTCCACATCCAGTTCCTCGTGCCGCGGGTTCGATATATCGCTTATCTGCAAGAGCAGCGCCGCCTCTTGCACTTCTTCCAGCGTGGCGCGAAACGCCGTGATCAGACCCTTTGGCAGTTCGCGAATAAACCCCACCGTGTCTGACACGAGAATGCGCCGGTTGGAGGGCAATCGAATCGCCCTCACGGTCGGGTCCAGCGTCGCGAACATCTTGGAGGACACCAGCACTTCAGCACGGCTCAATGCGTTGAACAGAGTAGACTTCCCCGCATTCGTGTACCCAACGAGTGTGACTGTTCCCAGCGGCACCGCATTGCGCGCTTCCCGCCGCAGTGCCCGCTGTTTGCGCACTTCGCCGATGCTATCCTGAATCTTCCGCACGCGATCTCGAATCCGCCGCCGGTCCGTCTCCAGTTTCTTTTCGCCGGGACCGCGCACCCCGATGCGCCCCGTTCCTCCGCCCGAACCGCCGGACCCTCCGCCGCCACTCTTGCCACCCAGCCGCGACATTTCCGTGCCGCGTCCAGTCAGCCGCGGCAACATGTAGTTGAGCTGCGCCAACTCCACCTGCAATTGTCCTTCGCGGCTTCGCGCATGCTTCGCAAAAATGTCCAGGATCAACTGCGTGCGGTCGATCACACGATGCTCGGTGGCCTCTTCGATATTCCGCTGCTGCATTGGTGTGAGTTCGCTGTCGAAGATAATCAGGGGCGCACCGCGCGCGTTGGCTTCCGCCCGGATTTCATCCAGTTTCCCGCGGCCCACCAGCGTTGCTGGGTCCGCTGCCTCGCGCACCTGAAACACCGTGCCCGCGATCTCCGCTCCGGCACTCCGCGCCAATTCTTCCAACTCCAGAAGCGACTCGCGCCCCTGCTCCCCGGTCGGCATTCCCGGAAAACGAGGCGCGCGTTTCCATCCCACTCCGACGAGTAGAACGCGTTCTGCCGATGAGGTTGCGTGCTGTGTTTTCACGTGTGGTGGCAGCCGGTTTTCATCGCGCGCTTACGACTCTGCGTCGCGCTTGCCAGCCTCTTCGCCTCGATTATACGTCCGTTCACTCGGTAACCGCTTGCCGCACCTCTTTGCGAACGATGTGCAGCGCCTGTCTCTGGATTTCAGGATCATCTCCGAATCCGCTCAGCCAGTGCACACCGGCCTCCCGTCGAAACCATGTCATCTGCCGCTTCGCGTACCTGCGCGTGGCCTGCTGAATCGCCTCTCGCGCCTCTTCCAGTTTCATCTCGCCACGTAACACCGCACGCAGTTCACGGTAACCGATAAAGTCAAATGGCTTTGCGTCGTCTGGCAAGCCGCTTGCCTCCAGTCCTCGCACTTCCTCTATCCATCCGCTGTCCAGCATTGCATCCATCCGCGCGTGCACGCGCTCGTATAGCGCTTCCCGCTCCGGCTGCAGTCCGATCTTCACTGCGCGCCACCCGCGCAACGGCGTTCTTCCGCTTTGGTGTACTTCTGAAAGCGGTTTCTTAGCCAGCAGGCACACTTCAATTGCGCGAATCAGCTTTTGCTCATCCGCTGCCGCAATCCTTCGCGCGGAAACGGGATCCAGACGTGCCAGAATTTTGTGCAAATACCCAGGAGCGTGATCTGCGGCTCTTTTCCGCAATCTTTCTCGTAAGCCTTCCGAGCGCTGCGGCACATCCGCCAATCCTTCCAGCAATGCGCGCAAATATAGCCCCGTCCCCACCGTAAAGATCGGCAGCCGTTGCCGCCCGCGAAGGCTCACCAGCACACGAATCGCCTGTTCTCGAAATTCACCCGCCGTGACCGCCCCGCCCGGATCCAACAAATCCATCAGATGGTGCCGGACGCCCTGGCGCTCTTCACCGCTGCTCTTCGCCGTGCCAATGTCAAAGCCGCGATACATCTGCGTGGAATCGCAGGCGATCACTTCACCGCCAAGTTGCAGCGCCAGCCACACAGCCAATTTTGACTTTCCCGAGGCGGTGGGTCCTACGATCGCGACAAGAGGCAATTCGCGGAATTCTTTCATTTGTGGAAGAGAATTGGCCATGCCCGGATCAGCAGCACCACCAGCACGATCAGCGCAATCAATACGCTCCCGAGCACTTGTTGTCGGACAAGTTTCATCCCTCTGCCTCAGCAGAATGGTATCAGATCAGCAAAAAGAGGTCGGCAGTTCTGTCAAGAAAGGAATCCCTGTCAGGATACTCAGGTTCGCGCCGCGCCTACTGGTTCGGCGGCTGCAGATTGTAATAGTAGGTGAATCGCAGCTCAATGTATGGCGCCTTAAATCCTGCGGGAAGCGGCTGGAACGGATTGGATCCTCGAATCGAAGAAAACGCCGCGCGATCCAGCGGCTCCTTCCCAGAGCTGAAAACCTGTGCTGGCTCGTCATCGGGAACCGATCCATCCTTCATAATCTTGAATTGTAGCGACACTACTCCCTGGTCGCCCAAATACACGGACGCTGGCATCACCGCGTACCAATTCTGCTGCACCTTTATGTACACCCGGTGCAGGTAGTCGTTGAAGTCAATGCCCTCTGTGTCCGTGAGCATTTGGACTCCCGCCCTGGCGGTGCCGCGCCCTCTCCCCCCGCCGCCTGCACCTCCGGCCGGCAATGAGCCACCTCCACCGACCGGAGCCGGCGAATTGATCTTCGAATTCCGCTCGGCGTTCCGAATCGCGTCGCCCGGCGACAACTGCTTCGGCAGGATCAATCCATTCGGCGTCGAAGGCGTGTCTGGCATTTCAAGCTTCAACGGCGCTTTGGGCGTTTCCGCTTTGGCCACCGGTGTATTGGTCTGTGGTACTGGCGCGATTGCGTTGGGTTGCGGTACCGGCGCGCTCGGCAATTCTCTCTTTGGCGGTTCAGGTTGCGGCACAGGCGCGGGAGCAGGCGGCTGGATGGGCGGCGAAATCCGGTTCAATACCTTCGGATCCACCCTCACGGATTCATGCGGCGCGGGCGCCACCCGGGGCGCAGGATTCAACTCCTCCAATGCCCCCGGCGGCAACAGTACCGTCATTTGCCGCCGCGCGATGTCCTCTTCCTCTTTCGTGCGCACGTGTGGTCCGAATATCTTTGGTTCAAAGATCAGCAGAAGAAGCAGCAAAATGTGCATCGCTATGGAAACGATGCGCGTCGTCGCGTCCACGACTGAGGTCTGCGACGGCCGCTCCGGCGCAAGAAACGACACTTCGCCGGTTTGCAATATGTCCGGCTCCATCAGGTCTTCCGATACCTGCGGCAGCGGTGAAAATTCCAGGGGAGCAGCGGCGCCTTGTGGCACGGTTACGCGCTCGTCCATATCCGTTGGTTGAAGCGGAAGGTTGGACTCCTCCGGCTTCTGTACCGATTCCACGTTGATGTCCCGTGGTACCACGACCCGCGTAGCGATGGAGTCCAGTGGCAGGTTCGTCGGAATCGCTGATTGCCCATCCAACTTCACCACCGGCAAGTTCGACGGGATCAGAGTCCGTTCCACTAGCGTGGACGGACGTCTCCGCGTCGACGCCACATCCTCCTTTGGCAGGCGCGCACCAATCGGTACCAGCGTTCTGGGAATCATCGTCAAGTTTTTTCCACCCCGGTGGATGCTACTGGTTGGACGCGCGCCGCATGTTCCCGGATGCTTGCCATCACGGCATTCGCCAGTTCCAGCGCGGCGCGTCCTGCCGCGCCATCCGTCTTTGGCGCGACCCGCGTTCGCACCGCTACCACAAATGCTTCAAGTTCCGCACGCAGGGGTTCGACCCCCGGCGCCGCCAGCTTCTCAAAGCAAAATTCCGGCTGCGGACCGGGCCGTTTTACGCCGATTCGCAACGCGTCGCGCCGTGCGTAGTCCAGCGAAATGTATTCATTCTTCTGGAAGAAGCGCATCTTGCGCACGCGTTCCGTGGAAACTCGGCTAGCCGTCACGTTGGCCACCGCTCCGCCTGCAAACTCCAGCCGCGCATGCGCAATGTCCACCTTGTCCGTCAGCACGGGAATTCCCACCGCCTTCACTTCTGTCACTCGTTCCTTCACCAGTGCCAGCATAATATCCAGGTCGTGAATCATTAAATCGTAGATTACGTCTACATCCAGGCTGCGCGGCGTAAACACTCCCAGCCGGTGTACTTCAAAAAACAATGGTCTGCTGACAACCGGTTCCACCGCCAGCACTGCCGGGTTGAACCGTTCCACGTGTCCTACCTGCAGAATTCGCGCGTAACGCTCTGCGGCTTCCAGCAGGGCGTCGGCCTCAGCCAATGTGCTGGCCATGGGTTTTTCCACCAGAACGTCGACACCCATCTGCATAAGCCGGCAACCCACTTCCGCGTGCGCCACCGTCGGCACGGCCACGGATGCCGCGTCCACTTCCCCGCGCAACTCTTCTAATCCTTTGAACGCTCTCGTCGAGAATTCTTGCGCTGTCGCCCTTGTGCGATCCGCGTCCAGGTCCAATACTCCGGCAAGCTCCACGCCACCCATCTCTCGATACACCCGCACGTGGTTCCGGCCGAATTCTCCCGTGCCCACTACCGCTACCCGGATTTTCCGCGGATCTCCCGCCTGCCCCGTATTCCCACTCATTCTTTATTCATTCCCTCGGAAACCTGTTTAGGTTCCGCAACCTGGGCGGGAGGAAAGGCTTGAATGGCAATCCCTGCGGAGTCTGCCAGTTCAATCAGCTTGGCCCGGTCAAACAACAGTGTGCGCGTCGCGTCAATGGCCAACGCGGTCGCCCCCGTACGCCTCATTGTTTCGACGGTCGGCAGTCCCACCACGGGTACATCAAAGCGCATGTCCTGCCTGGGTTTGCTCACTTTCACGACCACCAGCGGCCTTCCATTCGCAAACCGCGCTGCTCGTTCCATTGTCTCATCCGTTCCTTCCATCGCTTCCACTGCCACGCACGCACGGTCTGCAATCACGACGGTTTGTCCTACATCCATCGTCGCGATTTGCCGCGCTACGCTCAGCCCGTAGGCTATGTCCGCGGCTTCATGCTCGTCGGGCGCGCGCCGCGTCAGCACACCGGCATCCGGCAGAAGTGGTTTCAGGAACAGGGTGGAATCCACCAGTTGAATTCCTTCTTCTTCCAGCACCTTGGCCACCGCTCCAATTAAAGAATCCGTATTCTTCCGCGGTAGAGAAATCAAAAGCTTCGCAAGTTTCCAGTCTGGCCGGATCGCGCTGAATATCTTGTTGTGCTTCACCTGCCCGGCCATCACCGCACGCGTTACGCCTTCACTCTGCAAAAACTCGATGGCCTTGCTCAATTCTCCCAGGCTCACCCACTGCACACGTTTTGCGGCTTGCGCCAGTTCCGGCGAAGCCTCCTCCTTCAGCGCCAGCACCGCCATTTCAATTCCCTGGCTCCGCGCGCCCTCCAGCACCAGAAACGGAAATCGTCCGTTCCCTGCGATCAGTCCCCAGCCTTCCTTGTTTGCATTCATTTCCAGAATCCAGGCTGCGGTAGCCCCGTCAGCAGCGTTTCTACTTCACAATCCCGCGCTCCGCCTTCTCCACAAATTCCACCAACTCCTTCACGTCCGCGGAATCTCCCCAGGTCTTCCGCAACTCTTCCAGCGCCTGCGAAGTATTCTTCTTGGATCGCACCAATATCCGGAACGCCCGCTGCAATGTTTTGATCCGCTCGGCCGAGAATCCCTTGCGTTCCAGCCCGATCCTGTTCGGTCCAAAGCATTTCGTCTCTCGCTCGGTTACCACCAGCGCGAAGGGCAGCACATCCTGCGTGATAACGGTGCACGCGCCAATGTACGCATAGCGTCCCAGCCGGCAAAACTGATGCACCGGCGAAAATGCGCCGATCGTCACGTAATCCTGTACGGTGACGTGTCCTGCCAGCGTCGCCCCATTCACAAACAGCGTGTTGCTCCCCACCTGACAATCGTGTCCTACATGTGAATACGCCAAAAAGAAATTCTCATTGCCGATGCGCGTTGTGCCGCCACCCTTGGTCGTTCCCCGGCTGATGGTCACGTACTCGCGAAAAATGTTTCCGTCGCCTGCAATCAGCTCGACGTGCTCCCCTCGAAATGTGTAGTCCTGCGGATCGCCCCCGATCACCGTGAACGGATGAAACACATTGCGCGCCCCGAATTTCGACGGCCCGCGCACCACCGCGTGCTCGTGCAGCAAGCAATCCTCACCCAATTCCACGCCCGCTCCCACCACCGCGAACGCTCCAACTCGCACACCCCGGCCCAACTTCGCTTCTGGAGATACGATCGCTTGCGCGTGGATCTGCTGCTCGCCCATGTTCAGGATTTTATCGGCTGCTCGCGGTCCGCCATCACACACAACATTGTCGCTTCTGTGGCCAAGTTGCCCTCAACAAACGCCTTGGCCTTGATCTTGCACAGATCGCCCTTCCACGTCACGATGTCAACCTCAATCCGCAATTGGTCGCCGGGCACCACCGGCCGGCGGAATTTCACGTCCGACATCGAGGCTAAATAAAGCACCTTGCGGTCGCGATCGGGAATCTCCAGCAGCAACAGAAGCCCCCCAGCCTGCGCCATCGATTCCAGTATCAGCACTCCCGGCATCACGGGTTTCCCGGGAAAATGGCCCTGAAAAAAGGCTTCATTGATCGTGACACTTTTCGCCGCCACGATCCGTTTCAGCCGCTCCATCTCCAGCACCTTGTCAATCATTAAAAACGGATAACGGTGCGGTAGATATTTTTGTATTTCGTTTATGTCGAGTTGCATGCTTGCTCCAGCGCCGCCACTCGCCTGCTCTATCTACGGCGCATCCTCTGCATCCTGCAAACCTATCATTATAAGCAATCTGCACTCCCAGCAAAGATTATCTTCCTCGCCACCCCCATTCCTCTTCTCCTCCTTTCAGAGGTTGCCCTGCGTTACCGGCGTTGTTACCATGACTCCTTCATGACGACACGTTCACTCCCGCAAACTCTGTTCGCCTTGCTACGCCGCAAGTTGCCCAGCATGCTCGATGTTCTACGTCAACTCACCAACCTGGAATCTCCCAGTCTGGACAAAGAGCGCGCCGACCGCTGCTGCGGTTTCCTTGCCGATGAGTGGCTGCTCCGGGGCACGCTCGTTCAGGTGGTTCGCCAGAAGAATCGCGGCGATCATCTCCGCATTGTCTGGTCGCCTAGTATTGCCCCGCCCAGGGCGCAACTCCTCGTCCTTGGTCACTACGACACCGTCTATCCCACCGGTAGCATCGTCAAAATGCCCTATCGCCAGCAGGGTAACAAGATATTCGGCCCCGGTACCTTCGACATGAAGGCCGGAATTGTTCAGGCTCTATTCGCTCTCGAAACTTTACAGGAAGCGCAAGCGACCGTTTCCAAACGCCTCGTATTCCTTTGGACCTCCGACGAAGAGATCGGCAGCCAGACATCCCGCGCGCTCATCGAATCGGAAGCCCGCCGCAGTGACGCCGTCTTTGTTCTCGAACCCTCTCTCGGTCCGCGGGGCCTTGTAAAAACTTCCCGCAAGGGCGTTGGCGAAGCCGAAATAATCGTTCATGGCCGCTCATCGCATGCAGGCCTTGCTCCGGAAGAAGGCGTCAACGCCGTTCATGAACTCGCCGCGCAAATCGCCCGCATCGAGAAGTGGAACGATCACCGCCGCGGTGTCACTGTCAACGCCGACGTCATCGAGGGCGGAACCGGCGTCAACGTCATCCCGGAAATGGCCAGAGCCACTTTCGATCTGCGCGCATGGCGCCACACCGATATGCACGCTCTGGAAAAGCGCCTACATGCATTAAAGCCCATTCATCGTGGCGCAAAGCTTGAAATCCATGGCGGCTTCGATCGTCCGCCGCTCGAACGTAAGCAAAGCGCTTCTCTCTACGCTCGCGCTGTATCCCTCGCGAAGCAGCTGGGCCTTTCACTCGGTGAAGCTGCGGCTGGCGGTAGCTCTGACGGCAACTTTACCGCGGCGCTTGGCGTCCCCACTCTCGATGGTTTCGGCGCCGTCGGCGATGGCGCGCATTCCGCCCACGAACACGTGCTTGCCAACACCCTGCCTGTTCGCGCCGCGCTCCTCGCCTCTATCCTGGCGTCTTCTTAATTCACGATTCGTGCCGCGCGGCTTTACGTCTGTCCTTTATCTTGCGTAGTTTTTCTTCAAATATTCAGCCGTGTTTTGCATCAAATCCCCGTAATCGCTTCGTAGCACTTCGTGAATCCCCTCTTCGGTCGTATTCCCCGCTGCAATCCTGTCTAGAATCTTTTCGATGCCTCCCATCCCCTCTGTCTGCACAATGTATTCCACGTTTGCCAGCGCCCAAGCGTACGAATAACGCACCATATCTTCCGTTAGACCCATCCACGACCCTTCCAGCTTCCCCAGCGGTGCCGCATGTCCCTGTTCGTATACCTGCACCAGCACGCTCGCGCTTTCGTCGCTTCGTTTTCCTTCCATCCATTGCGCTACGCCTTCCTGCAGCCACGTGGGCGCGCGACCGTGCGTTTTCTGTTGAATAAAGCTGTGCGTCAATTCGTGCCTCAGAACACGCGAGAGATCCGGCGTCACGCCCGTCAGCCCCTGCACCGGCACGCGAATCCGTCCATCGTTCAGCGCGCCTACCCAACCCGGCGCTTGCGTGATGTCTGCAAATCCCTGCTGCGTGTATAGCACCACCCCAATGGGATCGGGCGGCGAGTAGTTGAGCTCCGATTCGATCTGCTGGTAATGCCCCTCCAGCGTGCGCATGACTTCGCGTGCCAGCGCCGGCTCCGACGCGCCGTTATAATGCAATTCAAAATGCGCGCTCTCGTTTTCCCGGTAGTTCGCCTCTTCCTCGATATCTCGTCGCACCTTTTCCAGTGCTGCCTGAACCTCCGCATCGGGATGAAGGGACTGCGCTTTTTCCCAATCCTTCTTCGCGGGTTCCAGCTTGTTCATGCCGTAGTAGGCCCATCCGGAAAGCTTGTACACATCACCGTTGTTTGGCGCGATCTTCTTCGCGCGATCCAGGTACACCAGCGATTCCCGGAACTCGTTGCGTTGTAACTGGATGTAGGCAACATTCATCAGGAGTACCGGCTGCCCCGGCATGTAGGAAGCAGCCGCTCGCGCATCGCTCAGCGCGTGTTCCAGGTCTCCCTGGGAAAGCTCAAACTGGGATGCCGCATGGTGCGCCAGCGCCGCGCGTTCATTGGCAGTCGTACTGCCTACGCGTGCGTCCACCTCAAGTCGTGCGATGTAATCGCGGTCAATCGCTCCATCGCGAACCGCCTTCTGGTCGATTTCCGCCGTGCTCGCTGTAGGTTCCAACGCGGGCGGCGCAATATTCAAATTCGCTGCCGCTTCTGCCGGCGATTCTGTAACTGGCAGTAAGCCGCCGCGTTCAATGTGATCCACGATGGATTTTGGCAATGCCAGTTGCCCAGCTGAGGTCTCGTAGCGGACCTTATCCCCATCTTCCACCACGTTGTAAGCTACAATTATGCGGCCATTCTTCAGGACGATCTTGTCCGCCCGCGCGGCTCCAGCAGTTAGGAGCAAACAGGCCGATAGCAGTGCAATCCTCGTTGCTCTCCATTCTCGCTGCATCTTCTTATCTTAAGACGCCAGATGCTTCCCTCCACCTCAGCCTTGTTCCTCGATGCCGAATATGACTACACTCGTTTCGTGAGATACTTCGCCGTCTCCCTGCTCCTGCTCCTTTCGTGGCCAATCACTTGCCCCGCCGCCGATCCTTCGCCCCGCGAACTCCTTGCCTCCCTCAATGCACTCTCCCTCGATTCTCAGAATGTTTACACCGTCTCCGCGCGCGATCGCATCGAAATCCGCCATGGCGATGCGGTTCTCGCCTTTCAGGAAGGCCGTTTCGCCTTCTACGCTCCCTATGAGGGCCGCGTTACCGGCCTTGTTTTCTCTGGCCTTGGTCACGCGCTCTCCTTCCCTCACGATCCTTCGGAAAAGCAGCAGATGGCTCGCTTTCTCGGCTCCCCAGCTCTTGACCAGCAATTCGTCTCTGCCTACATGCGCTTTACTGATGACACCGCAACAAACCTCCTCATTCAATTTCAGCGCGCCGGCATCCAACCCGCTCCTAATTCCTCCTTTATCGGCGCATGGGAACCGAACGTTTCGCGGCTGAATCCCACCCATTCTCTACGCATCCTGCTCGAAAAATTTTCAACCGCTCCCCGGCATTTCTTCCATGCCGGTGTTGATGGCGTAGTTACTGGCCCGTTTGACATCCTTGCCGATGACATGCGCGCGGAAAATTTCATGATCGGTCAACCGCGCATCGTCGATAGGATCACGTCCTACGATGTTTGGGCCTCATACTCGCTCCCCGCCTATTCTCCTCCGGCGGTGGACTTCGCCGCTTTGCATTACCACATCAACACCACAATTAATCCTGACAACTCTCTCGATGGAAATACTTCCGTCGATTTCCACTCGCTGTCCGGCACGGCTCAGTTCGTTTTCTTTCAACTCGCGCGCTCCCTCAAGGTCGAATCTATATCCCTGGATTCCGGCGCTCCGCTCACTTTCTTCCAAAATGAGGGGCTTACCGCAAAAGAACTGCGTTACCGTGGCGATGATTCTCTCTGTGTCTTCCTTCCCAATCCTCTTCCTCCGGGCGCAAATTTCACTCTGACTTTTCATTACCGGGGCGACGTCATCGAAAATGCCGGAAACGCTGTCCTTTTTGTGGGCGAGCGCGAAAGCTGGTATCCCCATCACGGCGACACTTCAGAATTTTCTCTCTACGACATGACCATGCGTTGGCCCAGGCATCTTCGTCTTGTCGCCACTGGCGAAAAATCCGATGAGCGTGATGACGGCGACTTCCACGTAGCCCGCTGGAAGACGGAACTGCCGGTTGCCCAGGCTGGCTTCAATCTTGGCGAATATGCTGTCGCCTCCGTTGCTTCGGAAAACCATACCGTCGATGTCTACGCCAATAAGCAGCTCGAGGCGGCTATCCTTTCACAATTGTCTCAACCTGCCATCGTCTTCGCCCCCACTCTCCCTTTTCCCGGAGCTGATCCCTCCGCGGCCTCTCACTTCTCTGTTCCTCCCCCCGCTCCGAGTCCGGCGGATGCCTTAAAGCATCTTGCCCGTGACGTTGATTCCTCAATCCATTTCATCGAGCAGTATTCCGGCCCCTTTCCCTTTCGGCACCTCGGCGTCTCGCAAATCCCCGGCACATTCGGACAAGGCTGGCCGGGACTCCTTTACATTTCCACATACTCTTTTCTCTCTCCCGAAGCCCAGCAGCGCGCCGGCCTCAACGCCACCGCACAGGAGCTCTTCACTCAAATCGTTCCCTTTCACGAAGCGGCTCACCAGTGGTGGGGGAATGTCGTGGGCTGGTCCAGCTATCGCGATCAGTGGATCAACGAAGCCATTGCTAACTATCTCGCGCTTCTTTTTGCCGATTCCGCCAAAAATCCTGACCACCGTCTCCATTCCTGGCTGGACCGCGACCGCAAACGTTTAGTCACCAAGGAACCCGGCGAAGATCTTCCTCCCGCCGAGACCGGCGCGCCAATCATGGGCTTGCGCCTCTATTCCTCCAAGTCCGGTTCCGCCTACGATCAGGTGATCTACGGCAAGGGTGCTTGGATCATGCACATGCTCCGCGAAATGCTGCGCCAGCCCAATACACCAAATCCCGACGCGCGCTTCATGGCTTTGCTGAAATCACTGGTTGCCAAGTACGCTCAGAAGCCACTTTCCAGCGAACAATTTCAACGCGAGGTGGAAGCCGTCATGACCCCGAAAATGGATATTGAGGGCGGCCGCTCCATGGAATGGTTCTTCGACGAATATGTTCGCGGAACTGCTATTCCTCGTTACAAGGTGACCTTCACCTCTCACCATATTGAAAAGGGCTTTCAGGTGCGGGGAAAACTTATCGCTACCGGCGTGCCGCACTCCTTTGTCGCCCCTGTGCCTCTGTTCGTCAGCAGCGGCTCTGGACGCGGCGTTTTCCTTGGCACCGTCATTGCCGGCCCCGATGAAACGCACTTTTCCTTCAACACGCAGACCGAGCCGCGCAAAATCCTCATCGATCCTCAGATGACTTTGCTCTGCGTCCCGGAATAATCTGGCGTGATTTGGACTTACGACTAACCGCTTACTCCCCGGCGGGCCCTACTTGTTCATCAACTTCTCTTCCAGCATCGGGCTATCCAGATTCAATTCCGCTTTGCCACCTTCGCCCAGCACATACGGATACCCATTCGGGTCTCTCAATTCTTGTTTTAGCAGTCCGGCTTGTCTCAGTTCGCTCATCTTCGTCGCTCGCCGCCCCGTTCGCCGTTCATACTCATCCGCTAAAAGGTTGAGCTGCCCTAAATCCATGTCTACCTTCAGCAAGCGCAGGTGCAACTCCGCATTCTTCTTGATCTGCGCGTCTTTCGTCGTCCGGTATACGTCCAACCAAAGAAAATACGACGTTTCCGGTGACTCCCCATCCGCCGCTATTTTTGCCGCCATTACTTTCATCCAGATGGGTGCCGCTTTGTTCTTGGACCCTTCCTCGAAAGCTTTCGCCGCCCTGGGATAGTCCTTCTTGTCGAAGTAGTAGACGTTTCCCATGTCCTGGTAGAAGCGCCAGTAATCCGGATTGGCGCTCAACCCGCGCTGCAGCAACTCCACTGCGCGGTCCGGCTCACCTGCTCCCCTCGGCGGAGCGTCGCTAAGAAATGTCGACCCAAACCGGTATGCTGCAATCAGATTCGGGTCCAGCGTCGTGGTGATGTCCAGCAGCGGCCACAGTTCTTCAAGACCTTTCACATGTAGCCGATGTTTCTCACCGTAGTACTGCACAGATCGCGTCCAGTACATTGCTCCCACCAGCGGCGCGTATTCCAGGCTCAGCCGCTTGATCAGTTTCGGTGAACGCAGCAGAAGTTCATCGCGCTCCTCGTTCAGCCCCTCGCGTTGCGCATCAATTTTCCTCTGTAATTGCCACACACCCGCAAAACCTGACACCAGCACCAATCCCAGCGTCACTCTATTGATCAACGTTTGGTTCATTTCAGGTTCCGCCGCGAGAATATCGCTGCCGCCCCGGCCAGCACCACCGCCCCGTAACACACCGCGTACAGCGTCGCCTGTCCCACGAGCGCTCCTGGCACTCCTCGGCCATGAGCTACAGCCCCCATCACATTGAAATTCTCAAAATTCGGCAGTAGGTAGGAAATCCCCTTCATCAGGCTCATGGCTCCTGCGCTGATATCCACCGCTTGCATTGTTCGCAGAGCTCCCGCAAATATACCCGCCACGTAGATCCCCGCGGTGAACAAAATTGCAAGAAACGGCGTCGTGAAGCAGGAAAACAGCATCGCCACTGCCACAATCAAAGCCAGCTTCAGCAGAATCAAGTACACCGCCACCAGCACCCACGCGTCGCTCTTTTCCAGCGTGTGCTTCACTGTCCATAGCGCCAAGTACAATCCCACGGCCATCGCCGCCGTGTTCACCGTCAGCGTCATCACCAGCCCACAAAATTTTCCCAGCAGAAATTCCCAACGTTCCACCGGCTTTGCTAGCAACGCATACAGCGTGCGCTTGTCCATCTCCTTCGACACCAGCCCAACTCCAATAAACACCGCGATGAACAGCCCAATCACTGAAATCGCCGTCAATCCCAGGCTGACGATGACGCTCTCTTCGATTCCGATTGAAATCTGGCCCACCAGGATTGCCGCCCCCATCATCAGCAGCGCAAAAAACACTAGGTTATACAACACGCGGTCTCGCACCGCTTCTCGAAACGTATTCGCGGCCACCGTCCACACGTTATTCATTTTCCGCTCACCTCGACGGCATTCGCCTGCGCCCTGTCCGCTTCCACCAGGTTCATGAAAAACTCTTCCAGTGTCGGCTTGATTTGCGCCACGGAAAGTATCCGCGCTTCCGCCTTCTTCAACTGCTCAATGGCTCCGTATACTTCCTCCTCCGGAAATTGCACCCGGTAGCGCTCGCCTGTGCGCGTCGCTTTGGCTAACAACGGCAAGTTCTTCCCCTCCGCCACCTCGAAAAGTATTTCCATCCCCTGCGTTTTGATTCCGACCATCTCACCCGGAGTGCCTACGCCGCGCAACTTTCCACCCACGATCACGCCAACCTGGTCGCATAGCATTTCCGCATCGGAAAGAATGTGCGTTGAAAAGAGCACGGTGCGCCCATCCTTCTTCAACTCAAGGATGATGTCTCGCACCTCGCGGCGTCCGAGCGGGTCTAGCCCAGACATCGGCTCGTCCAGTATCACCACCTGCGGCTCGTGCAGGATCGCCTGCGCCAGTCCCACACGTTGCAGCATGCCTTTCGAGTATTTCCTCAACTGAATCTTCTTCGCCGTATCAAGCCCAACCTTTTTCAGCATGTTCTGCACACGTGTTTGCCGGTCCGCCGCTGTCAACCCATGGAAGCGGGCGAAGTAGTCCAGCAACTCCGCCGCCGTCAGGTAATCATAAAAATAGGGCTGCTCCGGCAAATATCCGATCTCACTGTGCATCGAGATATCGTCGATCGATTTCCCCAGGATTCGCGCCGTTCCCCCGTCCGGGAAGATCAACCTCATCAGCAGCTTGATGGTCGTGGATTTTCCGGCCCCGTTTGGCCCCAGAAAACCAAACACTTCGCCGGCTTCAATCCGCATGCTCAGGTCTTCCAGTGATTTCTTTTTCTTCAGGTTCAAAAACCCGTAGGGATATTCCTTTGACAGGTGTTCGATTTCAATTGCTGGCGTGGCCATGCCTATATCTTTTTCAACCCGGCGCCGAACGTCAACCGCATGCGCATCGAATGTGCAAGGATTGCAACTCCGGCTCGACTCAATTACTTAATCGCCTTGTTTTAGAGGTTTTCTTGCAGGCGGACTTTTCGCCCTCTGCGGATACATCTTCACTTCCCAATCTGTACCAGGTCCGCGGGAGCGGCCTGCTCCGGCTGAAGCGTCTGCTCTCCTCGCCAGTTATCCAGGATCCCAACCTGCTGCACGCAGCTAACCGTGCATCTCGGCGCGCATCCCTTGTGCGTGTAATATTCCCGGTGTCGCCGTTCCGTCGTATATTCCCGCAGTGGAATCCCCGGATACCCTCGCTGCTGCGAACACCAGTGCACTAGCCCATTCTCGCAAATGTACAAGTAGCGCGAGCCCGCGCGGCATTTCCAATCGTGTTCCCTACCCTTCGCAACGTTGTGCTGAAATTCGTTGAATCGTGAAAACGACCGCTTCCCCAGTTCCATAATCTCTTCGAATATTTCCTGCTCGCGCTTTTCCAGCGGCTTCAACTGCCCGTCGTGGTCGTGGATGATTCCCACCGTGCTCGTGAACCCCAACTCCACCGCACGGTGCGCAATTGTCAACGCATCTTCCGGATGCTTTACGCCCCCGCCGAGCACCGAATTAATGTTTACCTGAAACACCGCGTACTCCGAGAGCATTTCCAGCCGCCCGTCCAACGTTTTCAGGCTTTTCTTCGATACTTCGTCCGGAACCGCATTATCAATGCTGATCTGCAGGTGTTCCAAACCGGCTTTATTTAACCGCTCGATTCGCTCTCTATTCAGGAAAAATCCGTTGGTAATCAGCCCCGCCATCATCCCGCGCTTCCGTATGTGACGGATGATCTCATCCAACTCTGGATGCATCAGAGGTTCGCCGCCGCTGATGGTAATGATCGTCGTCCCCATGTCCGCCAGAATATCCAGCCGCTCCTTCATCTCCTCCAGCGGCACTGGTGTGGACACGTCGTCGTACTCATTGCAGTACGTGCAATCCAGGTTGCACCGCCGCATCGGGATGATGTGCACAAGGATAGGGTGCTTCGTATCCGTCAGTGCTTTCCCGATCATCCAAAGTTCGTGCAGGCGTGTCTTCGCGAAACGCAAACGCTTCCGCATCCGCGTCTTCGCCGACGCTTTTCCCTTATTCCTCTTTTGCGGCATGTTTTGTTGCAACTTCCCCAGTACAGCATTATACCTTACCGCCGCTTCTCCCCCCTTCTTGCTGCTTGCCACACACGAATCGACCGTTGAGAGCACCATCCGCTATTAAAGTCTGTCATTCCGACCGGAGGGACGGCGCTTTCGGCCGTCCCGGAGCGGAGGAATCGCTCTGCAGCTTCAGATTTGAGGCTGCATTTTCCCTATTGCTTTCCCATAGGAGTTGGCGTAGCTTCTCTATGGTTTTCCCATAGGAGCAACATGTCCGACAAACCCGATGTCTGGCAAGGCACCCTCGCCCTGATGGTTCTGAAGACTCTGGAGATGCTCGGCCCGCTTCACGGCTACGGCATCGCTCGCCGCATCGAGATGACCAGCGGCGATCTTCTCTCCGTCAACTACGGCACTCTCTATCCCGCCCTCCTCAAACTCGAACAAGAAGGCTACATCGCCTCCGAGTGGGGCTTGTCCGACAACAATCGCCGGGCCAAGTATTACAAACTCACTCACACCGGCCGCAAACAACTCGCTAAAGAAGCCGCCGAATGGGAGCAGATCACCGCCATCCTGGCCCGCTTCCTCACCACCAAGGAGCAGCCCTCGTGAGCTGGCTCCGTGCATCATGGCTGCGCATTTTCAACCTGTTCCGCAAGGAACAACTCGATCGCGACCTGCAAGACGAACTAGCCAATCACTTGGAGTTGCACGTTCAGGACAATCTACGCTCCGGCATGACTCTCGAACAGGCCCGCCGCACCGCCCTCCTGCAACTCGGCGGCCTCGAGCAAACCAAAGAGTCAGTCCGAGACCACCGCTCCCTTCCATTACTCGAATCCCTCCTGCAAGATCTTCGTTTCGCTCTCCGCACGCTCCGCAACGACCCCGGCTTCACCTCTGCGGCTGTCTTAATCTTGGCGCTCGGCATCGGCGCCAACACCGCGCTTTTTAACATCGTAGATGGCGTCTTACTTCGGCCGCTACCGTACCCGCAACCAGAGCAGCTTGTAACTCTGCGCGAAAGCAAACCGAATTTCGCCACCGGCTCAATTTCTTTCCCCAATTTCCTGGATTGGCAGAAAGACAATCGCACTTTTGCCTCGATGGCAGCTATGCGCGGTGGTCGCTCGCTCATCTTCACTGGCCTTGGCGAAGCCGAGCAGCTCAACGCTGTTTTGCTAAGCTCCGGATTCTTCGAGCAACTCGGCGTAAATCCAGTCCTTGGGCGCACGTTTACTCGCGACGAGGAGCGTGTCGGAGCCGCACCGACCGTCATGATTACTGACGGTTTCTGGAAGCGCAAATTCGGCGCAACTCCAAACGTCCTCGGGAGAAGCCTTACCCTCGACGGCAAGGATTACACGGTCATCGGCGTTGTCCCCTCATCCTTCGATCTCCTCGGAACCTTTCGTTCCGTCCAGGTGTATCTACCGATCGGACAGTGGAACAATCCCTTGCTCATGAATCGCGCTGCTGGTCTTGGCATTGGTGGAATTGGCCGCCTCAAGCCGGGCGTCAGCATCGAGAAGGCTCGCGCGGATTTGGAACGTGTCACTCGCAATCTCTCGTCAACCTATCCAGATTCGGACAAGGGCATCGGGGCCGCTTTAATCCCATTCCGCGCGTGGATGCTTGGGTCCTCCCGGTCATTTCTTCTTGTGCTATTCGGTGCAGTCGGCTTCGTTCTCCTGATCGCTTGCGTCAACGTCGCAAATCTTATGCTCGCCCGCTCGACCACTCGTGCGCGCGAATTTGCGATTCGCGCGGCTCTTGGCGCGCCGCAAGGCCGCCTTGTTCGCCAACTTCTGGTGGAAAGCACAGTGGTAGCCGCGATTGGTGGTGCCGTCGGCATTCTCTTGGCTGCGGTGGGGACCCGAGCAATCCTGCGTGCCCTCCCCTCCACTCTGCCGCGTGCCGCGGAAGTCGGCCTGGACATTCATGTGTTGCTTTTTGCTGCGCTCATTTCTCTGACCACTGGCATCTTCTTCGGATTGGCCCCCGCGCTTAGAACTGCTCGGCGTGACCCTCAGCTTGCCCTCCAGGAGGGTGGGCGCGGCGGTAGCGGTGCTCGCCATCGGCTACACGGCGCGCTCGCCGCCGCGGAAATTTCCTTGGCCTTCGTTTTACTCATCGGCGCGGGGCTGATGATTCGCACGCTGGGGGCTCTTCGCAATGTGAACCCCGGCTTCGAGTCCAACAAAGTTTTGACGTTTGGGCTTTCGCTCCCGCCCTCGATGATGAACGCAAGTCCTGATGCAATCCGAGCCGCCCTCCGCGAAGTCCACGACAATTTCCGGACCGCTCCCGGCGTCGAGGCAGTTTCATTCTCTTGGGGTGCCCTTCCTCTCAGCGGAGACGATGAATGGCTTTTCTGGATTGATGGCCAACCGAAACCAGCGACAGAAGCAGAGATGAATTGGGCCCTGGATTATGTGGTCAGTTCCGATTACCTGAAAACCATGGGCATCCCCCTGCGCAGTGGGCGCTTCTTTTCTGCACAAGACAATGAGCATGCCGCTTCTGTCGCTGTAATTGACGAAGTACTTGCAGCCAAATTTTTCCCGGGCCTGAATCCCATTGGCCAGCGTCTTCATCTCAACAGCACGAACCAAATCGCAGAAATCGTTGGGGTCGTCGCACACGTGAATCAGTGGGGGCTCGATACCGACGACAAGGAAGCGCTGCGCGCCCAACTCTACACCCCGCTGATGCAGCTTCCCGATGCGCCCATGTCGCAGTCTGCGTCCGGCTTGGCGGTGTTGGTTCGCTCGGATAAGCCAGAAATGGTTTTTGACTCCATCCGTAGGATCAACAACCGAATGAGTAGTCAGCAGGTCGTCTTCGCTTCGCAGACGATGGACGAGATCATCGCCATCTCCCTTGCGGACCGGCGCTTTTCGATGATTCTGCTCGCCCTGTTTGCCGCGCTCGCGCTTATTCTATCGACCGTCGGCATTTATGGCGTAATCTCCTACATCGTCAGCCAGCGAACCCGGGAAATTGGCATTCGCGTTGCCCTCGGCGCGCAGCACGAAGATGTTCTCCGCATGGTCCTGGTCGATGGCGCGAAAATGACTGCGGTCGGCGTGCTCGTCGGACTTGGAGCCGCCTTCGGACTAACCCGTCTCCTGGCCAGGCTCCTCTTCGGCGTGAGCCCCACAGATCCTTTGACACTCGCCGCCGTCGCGCTCTTACTCGCGAGCGTGTCCCTATTTGCCTGCTACCTTCCCGCGCGCCGCGCCACTCGCGTCGATCCCATAATTGCTCTTCGTTACGAATAAAAAGGAGATGCCGTGCAACCACTCATCCAACTAAGAAATATCGAAAAATCCTATCCCGCCGGCGCGCAGAAATTTTATGTCCTGCGCCGCATCTCTCTCGAAATCCAGCCCGGTGAGTTCGTCACCTTCATGGGTCCCTCTGGCGCCGGCAAGTCTACTTTGCTGAGCATCCTGGGCATGCTGGATTCCGCATGGTCCGGCGAATATTTCTTCCTCGACCAGCCCGTCCATAAGCTCAGCGCCAAGCAGCGCAACGAACTCCACAAGTACAACATCGGCTTTGTCTTTCAGTCCTATCACCTCATAGACGATCTTACCGTCTACGAAAACCTCGAAATCCCGCTCTCCTACAAAAATATCCCGCAAAAGGAGCGCGCCAGCCTTGTCTGCGACGCTCTCGATCGTTTCAACATCGTCGGCAAAAAAGATCTCTTCCCCAGCCAACTTTCCGGTGGCCAGCAACAACTCGTCGGTGTAGCCCGCGCCGTTATCCAGAATCCCAAGCTCATCCTTGCCGATGAGCCCACCGGCAATCTCCACTCCACGCAAGGCGAAGAAATCATGCAGCTCTTCAAAAAACTCAATGACGCCGGCACCACCATCATTCAAGTCACCCATTCCGAAAAGAACGCCGCCTACGGCAATCGCATTCTCCAACTAGCCGACGGCTGGCTCCTCCCCGAAAAGTCTACTGCCTCTGTCCAGGGTGCCTCATGACCCATCCTCGTGCATTCCGCTTCCTGCCGCAGACTCTTACTTCTCGTGGCACAGACACTCCTGACTGTGCTTTTGGGTTTTTCCGGACTCTCATGTGTCTCCGTCCGATTGGGTCTTCCTCGTTAAGCAACGACTCTCCTGAACTTGAGGATGCCCCACCCTTGGTTTCTAAGCGTGGGCTCTTACGATCTGATGGCGCGATTTTTCGTCTCTCTCCTCCTGGTTTTTTCTTCCACGAATCGCAAGTGACGAGTCACAAGTCACGGACTCTGGTGGCACGAGTATGAACGCTATTCGCACACTCCTCCTCCGTCTCCGCAACCTGCTCCGCAAGGATCAGCTAGACCGCGATCTGCAAGACGAGCTAGCCGCCCATCTCGAAATGCACGTTGCAGATAATCTCCGTGCCGGCATGTCCCCCGAAGAAGCTCGCCGCATCGCTCTCCTCACGCTAGGCGGCGTCGAACAAACCAAGGAATCCGTCCGCGACCAGCGCGGTTTTCCTTTCTTCGAATCCCTCCTCCAGGATGTTCGCTTCGACCAGCGCATGCTCCGCAAGAATCCCGGCTTTACCGCTATCGCCATTCTTACTCTCGCTCTCGGCATCGGCGCCACTACTGCGCTGTTCAGTGTCCTCGACGCTGTCGTTCTACGTCCCCTGCCGTTTCACGATCCCGCCCGCCTGGTCGCCGCCCGCTCCATTGACCTCAGAGATTCAACTCATGGCGGGGAAATCTCCTACCCCGCTTTTCTCGACTGGCGCTCGCAAGCCCATTCCTTCGAAGCCATGTCTGTTTGGAACGTCACCAACTTCGCCTACACCGGCGCCGATCTGCCGGAGAGCATTCGGTGTGCCGTGGTTTCTGCCAATCTGTTTTCCTTGCTCGGTGTGTCGCCCGCTCTCGGCAGAACCTTTACCCAGGAGGAGGATCGCCCTGGCGGCGACAACTCACCGGTCGTTCTCAGCTATGAGTTCTGGCAAAGCCACCTCGGCGGAGATCCCCACGTGCTCGGACGTGCTCTTACGCTAGATAATGACAAGTACTCCGTTGTTGGAGTCATGCCCCCGCGCTTTCAGTTTCCCGTGGAAAAGGATCGCGTGGAGCTATGGGTCACCATTGCCCATGACCTGCAGGGCGGCAATACGGCAATAGCAGCGCAACGCGGCGCCTCCTATCTCTGGATCGTCGCTCGGCTCAAACCAGATATCCAAATTCCGGTAGCGCAATCCGAACTCCTCTCGGTTCAGCAACAGCTGAATCGGCAATATCCGGAAAATCGTCCCCGGGGCGTGGCCATTCGGTCAGAGGCCGATCAAATCTCTGGCGACATGCGCCCGGTGCTAATGACGCTCCTGGGGGCTGTTGCCTTTGTGTTGCTCATTGCGTGCGCCAATGTCGCCAGTCTTTTGCTTGCTCGCGCCACCGTGCGCCAGAAGGAGTTCACCGTCCGCTCTGCTCTGGGCGCAAGCCACTGGACGATCGTGCGGCAACTCCTTGCGGAAAGCGTAATCCTGGCTTTCTTGGGAGGAGTTCTGGGCCTGTTACTTGCTCACTGGGCAACTACCGTCCTTGTATCCATGGCCCCGGAAGGCTTGGCCCGTACTTCGGATATCGCGCTCGATTTCCGGGTGTTGACCTTCACATTTTTCGTTGCCCTTGCTACCGGCGTTCTTTTCGGGCTGGTACCCGCGGTTCAAGCTTCCCGTTCCAGCTCCAACCAGATTTTAAGAGCGAACGGACGCGGCTCCAGCGCTGAGGCCGGTACGGTACGACTACGCAGTGCTCTCGTCGTCTCCCAACTGGCAATTACATTTGTTCTTTTGATTGGTGCTGGCCTGCTTTTGCGCAGCTTCAATCGGCTGTTGCATGTTGATCCGGGCTTCCGCTCAGACCACGTGCTGACATTTCTGTTGGATTTGCCGTCCAGTCGCCACCCTGGCGCGCAACGCCCGGCTTTTGTTCGCGAACTCCTCGAAACAGCCAGAGCGTTGCCCGGCGTGAAATCCGCAAGCGCCATCTTCGGCATGCCCTTGAACGAGGACTCAAATTCTTTCACGACGCTTGATGTCTACGGCCTACCAGTTCCGAGAGCTCAACGCCCTCGCGTCGCGTTTCGCATCATCGAGTCTCAGTATTTCCAAACGATGGGCATTCGACTCTTGCAGGGCCGCAATTTTTCTTTGCAGGATGAACAAGGCGGCCCGTCCCTTGCCATCGTGAACGAAACGCTGGCGCGCCGGATTTTCCATGGCGAAGATCCGTTAGGTCACCGCATCAAACCCAACATTTCCTTCGGCGAAAGTCAGGATGCACCCATGCGTGAAATCGTAGGCGTCGTAGCCGACGTTAAATCCCGGGGCATTGGCGACAATCCCGTCCCAGAAGTTTATGTCCCTCAGACACCAGTCGACTTCATGGGGGAGACTACGGTTGTTGTCCGCTCTGCAGTGGATCCCGATTCAATCGTTCCCACCATGCGTTCGCTTGTCAGCTCCATGGACAAAGACCTCCCTTTGCAGGAAATCAAAACCCTCGATCAATACGTCAGTGGGTCCATTTCCGCGCCTCGCTTTGAGGCCCTCCTGCTTGGCACTTTTGCCGCTTTGGCTTTTCTACTGACTGCCATCGGCCTCTATGGCGTCATCTCTTATTCGGTCGTCCAGCGCACCAGGGAAGTAGGCATTCGCATTGCACTGGGAGCGCAACGGGGAACCATCTCACGCATGGTACTGCGCCAAGGGGCCTCCATGACCCTCATTGGTCTTGCGATTGGACTGTTAACTTCTTGTTTCGCTGCGTACTTCATCCGTCACCTCCTCTATGGGATTGAGGCTTTCGACATCACGACATTTGTCGCCGTGCCTCTCCTCCTTTTCGCCGTGTCTCTCCTGGCCTGTTACATCCCAGCCCGCCGCGCCGCACGTGTCGATCCCATGATCGCGCTTAGGTATGAATGAGTTATGCCCATGAACACACTGCAAGTTTTCCTTCTCCGCCTTCGCAACCTCTTTCAAAAGGAAGATCTCGACCGCGAACTGAGCGACGAGCTAGCCACCCACCTGGAATTGCACGTCGCCGACAATCTCCGCGCCGGCATGTCCCCCCAAGAAGCCCGCCGCCAAGCCCTCCTGAAACTCGGCGGCCTCGAGCAAACCAAAGAATCCGTGCGTGAACTCCGCGGCGCGACCGCTGTCGAGTCTCTCTTTCGCAATCTGCGTTTTGGTTTCCGCCTTTTGCGCAAGAGTCCCGCGTTCACCGCCATAGCCGTGCTCACCTTGGCCCTCGGCATCGGCGCCAACACCGCTATCTTTTCTGTTGTTTATGCCACGCTGCTTGCTCCGTTGCCCTACCCGAATCCCAACCAACTTGTTATGGTATGGTCGCGAGTCAACGATCACAACAATAGCGTTTCCGCAGGCGACTACTTGGATTGGAAGCGCCAGAATTCAGTCTTCCAGGATCTCATCGCCATGAGTGGCGACAGATTCAACCTTTCCACTTCCGGACATCCCGAAACTATCCGCGCTCGAATCACCACTCCTGGCTTCTTCGATATGCAAGGAATACCACTGGCTCTTGGCCGCGACTTCCTCCCCGAAGAAGCACAGCCCGGCAATGAACACGTCGTCATCATGACCCATCACCTTTGGCAAGAGCGTTTCGGCAGCGATCCCTACATCCTCGGCCGACAAATCCGGCTGAACGGTACACCCTACACCGTGGTTGGCATCGTTGCCGCCGGCATGTCCGACCGTTTTGAATCCCACCTCTTTCTTCCACTTGCCTTCAAGCCAGATCAGATCAACCACGACTACCGTTGGCTCCTGCTGATCGGCCGCCTTAAACCTGGTGTCACCTTGCAGCAAGCCAACGCCAATATGGACTCCATCACACGCCATATTGCCGAGGTTTATCCTCGTTCCAACAAAAACTGGAGCTCCAACGTCGTTCCTCTCCAGAATGCCTTCACCAGTCGCGACACTATCAAGAATCTTTGGCTGCTCCTCGGGGCTGTCGGCTTTCTTCTGTTAATTGCTTGCGTCAACGTCGCCAACCTCTTGCTCACTCGTGGTTCCAGCCGCCAAAAGGAACTCGCCGTTCGTTCTTCTCTTGGCGCAACCCGCTGGCAACTCTTCTCGCAATTCCTCGCCGAATGTCTTGCACTCGCGTCCCTCGGGGGCGTCTTGGGCGTTGCCCTCGCGGCGGTTCTGCTTAAGTTCATTCTGGTTCTTCTCCCGCCATTTTCCATCCCCACCGAGGCCGATGTGCGTTTGAATCTGCCCGTCCTGTTTTTCACTTTATTGGCAACACTTCTCGCCGGCGTTTTGTCTGGCTGCGTTCCTGCTTGGCAGGGCTCCCGCTCCGATCCGGCTGACGTCTTGAAAGAGGGCGGCCGCTCCGGTTCCGCCTCCGGCCGTCATGGAGTACGTCGCGCCCTCGTGGTTGTCGAGTTTGCCCTGGCTCTGACCCTGCTGGCCGGTGCCGGACTCGTCCTCCACAGCTTCTGGAAGTTGACTCGCGTCTCTCTCGGTTTTCGCCAGGACCATATCCTCACCTTCGATCTGCCGGTTCCCGAGGGCCGTTTTTCTACTCCGGAGCAAACTGCCTCCTTCTACCGTCAACTGCTAGACAGGATTGCCGCCGTTCCGGGAATCTCCTCCTCTTCCGCTTCCACCGGCATGCCCATTGTCGGCAGCGAGGACGTGATGCCCTTCAGCGTTCTCGGTCAACCTGCTGGTGATCCCTCCTCGCGCCCCAGCGCCGGATTCACCATGGTTACTCCCGAATACTTCCAGACCTTTGGCATTCAGTTCGCCAAGGGGCGTGGCTTCACCGAGCAGGATGTGGCTGGCGGGCTGCCTGTAGCCGTCGTGAACAAGACCTTCGCGAAAAAGTATTTCTCTGATCTGGACCCACTGTCCCAAATAGTCGTCGTGCAACAGTTGATCCCCGGCGCTACTAGTCCTGGCAGGCCAATCCAATGGCATGTTGTTGGTGTCTACCACGATGTCCATAACGCTGGAGTTCGCAACGAGGGTTTTCCCGAAATCAACGTCCCCTTTTGGCAAAGCCCCTGGCCCTCCGCTAGCATTGCGGTCCGCACCAGCGTCGATCCCGCGAACGTCACTACCGCCGTTGCCGCCGCCGTGCAATCTCTCGATTCTGATCTCCCCCTCGACCAGGTGCGCACCATGGATCAGCTCGTCGCCGAATCCTTGGCCGACGATCGTTTTGCTACCGTGCTCTTCGCCGCCTTTGCCGGCGTGGCTCTGATTCTTGCGGCCATCGGCATCTATGGCGTCATGTCTTTTGCAGTTGCTCAGCGGACTCACGAAATCGGCTTGCGCATGGCCCTGGGCGCCGATTCCAGACAGGTTCTCCTGATGGTTCTGCAGGAGGGCATGTTGCTTGCTCTAGCCGGATTGCTCCTGGGTTTGGCTGGCACCTATTTTGTCGGCCGCACCATGAAATCCGTCTTATATGAAGTGACCGCGATTGACCCCGTCGCCATCTGCATCGTCGCTGCGGTTCTCTTACTAGCCGCGCTTCTCGCCACATACATCCCCGCCCGCCGCGCCACACGCGTCGACCCCATGATCGCCCTAAGGTACGAGTGAGGCCGGCCCATGATTTCATCCCCCGCCGAACTCAACTCCAGACTCGCATCCGGGGCAACCTATTTCTTTCCCCCGCGTCGAACAATTTGCGCTCCAGTGCGTATCTCAATGTGAGGGCAATCGAGAGTGTATCCCTTTAGTGCCTCTGGAATAGGATCTGGGGCTGAGGCGCGAGGCAGGCGGGGATACCAGCGGATAACTTGCATTCGGCGACGTCTCATGGGGGCTCCATGGAATCTCTCTGGAAAGACACCCGTTACGCCTTCAGGAATCTTAGCAAGTCACCCAGCTTCGCCATCGTCGCCATCCTCACCCTCGCTCTGGGCATCGGAGCATCCACTGCCATTTTCAGCGTCCTCGAAAACATCCTGCTCGAGCCCTTCCCCTATCCCGATGCGCAGCGCTTTATGTCCATCCAGATCCATGACACGGAACGAAATGAGCCGGGCGGACGCGCCGGGTTCAGCGGGCCCGAATTTTTGGATTACGTGACACAAACTCATGTTTTTGATCGCGTCATTGCCAATGACAACTTGGATGTTCTGTACCGTTCCGGCGAAGGCACTCAGCTCTTGCAGGGAGTTTACGTTACGCCAGGGACCTTTGAATTCCTCGGTATGCCGGCGCTCCTTGGCCGCGTGATGCAATCCGCCGACTACGAACCTGGTGCTCCTCCCGTTTTCGTTCTGCGCTACAAAACCTGGGTCAAAGAATTTGCTGCCGATCCCAATATTCTCAACAAAAACTTCGCGCTGAACGGCACCCTGCGCACTCTCATCGGAATCATGCCTCCACGTTTCGGTTGGGGCGACGCGGACTTGTGGATTCCAGAGAAACCCAGCCCCACCGTAGTGAGCACCGCCTACGCCGGCGCTTTCCCTCGTTACTGGTTCTTCTTGGGTCATTTGAAACACGGCGTCTCGATGAAGGAAGCAGTAGCGGATGTCACCATTGTTGCCAACCGTCTTGCCACGGTCTACCCCAAGGATTACCCCAAGCACTTTTCCGTGGAGATTCAATCTCTCACCGATCTGGTCGTCGGGCAATTTCGCACCACTCTTTATATTGTCCTCGCTGCCGTTGGCTTGCTCCTCCTCATCGGCTGCGGAAACGTGGCCAACCTCCTTCTCGCCAGAGCCACCACCCGCGAAAAGGAATTTGCCATTCGTTCCGCTCTTGGTGCTGGCCGCCGGCGTTTGATTAGCCAGCTCATCGTCGAGAGTCTTATCCTCGCTCTCGCTGGTGCGGCCGTAGGGGTTCTCCTCGCTTGGGGTGGTTTGAAATCACTCGTGGCGCTGATGCCGCAAGATATTATCCCGGCAGAAGCGGTCATCGGTCTAAATGTGTGGGTACTTTTGTTTACACTCGGTGTAGCCATCCTGACCGCGCTCATCTTCGGGCTCGTCCCGGCTCTGCGGGCAGCAAGGAAAGACCTGAACGAGCCGTTGCGCGACACTGGAAAAGGTCTCAGCGGTGGTTTCCGTCACGCCAAACTCCGCAGTGCCGTTGTCGTTCTGGAAGTCGCGCTTTCCCTTACTCTGCTCGTAGCCGCCGGCCTCTTGATGCGCAGTTTTGTCGCCCTCCGGGAAGTGCATCTGGGATTCCAGCCCGATCACGTCCTTTCGGCAAGGTTGCCGCTCCCTGTCGAGCGTTACAAAACTGCGAATCAGATTGCCGCTTTCTACCGCCCCTTGTTGCAGCGCCTGAAAGCGCTCCCCGGTGTCGTCGCTACCACCGAGACCAGCACCCTTCCCCCCTACGGCGGGATCGGCAGCGAAATTGATATCCTCGGCAAAACCCACACTGAAAAATGGAACGCCATGTTCCAGCTCTGTAGCGAAGGATATTTTCCGGTTATCAAACTCCAGTTCCTCGACGGCAGGCCCTTCACGGAACAGGAGGTCGATGGCGCTCGCAAGCTCGCCGTGGTCAACCAAGCCTTCACCAAAAAGTATTTGTCAGGAGAAAACCCCATCGGCAGGCAGGTCCTCATCAAGCAACTTGCCGAATTTGAAGACAAGGTCCCCGATCCCATGTTCGAGATCATTGGCCTGGTCGCTGACGCCAAAAACCGCGGCCTTCAGGATCCTCCCGATCCCGAAATCTGGATACCCTATACCGTCACGGGCTCCGCATTTCGCGGCATTTTAGTTCGCACCTCTCAGGAGCCCCTCTCCATGCTGAACCTCGTCCGCCATGAAGTCTGGGCCACCGACCCCAACGTCGCTCTGACGCTCACTGGCACTTTGGAGGGCTATATCAGCCAGTTTTCTTATGCCGGGCCGCGATTCGGTTTTATGCTCATGATCCTATTTGGTTCCGTCAGCCTTGTTCTTGTTACCATCGGCGTTTACAGCGTGCTCTCCTACACCATCGCGCGCCGCACTCAGGATATCGGGATTCGCATGGCTCTCGGGGCGCAAGGCTCCAACGTAATTGCAATGGTGATCCGCATGGGCATCCAGCTTGTGGCCATCGGAGTGGCCATTGGCCTGCTTGCCAGCGCCGCCTTGGGACGCGTCATCGCCACGCAGCTCTGGGGCGTATCGGCTTACGATCCGTGGACATTGACGTGCGTGCCCGTGGTCCTTCTTATCACGGGCTTCCTGGCTTGCTGGGTTCCCGCTCACCGCGCCGCTCACGTCGATCCCAACATCGCCCTTCGCTACGAGTAATCTATGCTTACCGTAAATCTAATATCCATGACGATTCCGCCCGTTGTCGCCGCCCGCCTGCGCAGCCTGGCTGTATGTCGCCGGCTCAGTTCTCGTGAGTTCTTCGCGCCTTCCGACCCCATAACTCCATGTCGGCATCTTGCGTTCCTCTTGCAGCAGCCACGAATCACAGATCACGCGTCACGGCTCACGCACTTCCCGTGGCATTCCCACACAAAACTTGTTATTCTCATGTGGCCATCACACAGGAGGCCCCATGAGTGACTCCAAACTTGACCTTCTCCAGGGCACCCTCGACCTTATGGTCCTGCAAACCCTCGCCACCCTGGGCCCTCTCCATGGCTACGGCATTGCCCGTCGCATTGAACAGGTTAGTCGCAATGAAGTCCTCCTCAATCAGGGCACCATTTACGCCTCCCTCGTTCGACTTCAGCAGCGCGGCTGGATCTCCGCCGAATGGGGCACCTCGGACAACAATCGCAAGGCCAAGTTTTATTCCATCACCAGGCAAGGCCGCAGGCAGCTTTCACAAGACGCTGCCTACTGGCAAAGGCTTTCCATCGTGATGAGCCGCGTGCTTTCGATGCCTGAGGAGGCACCCGAGTCATGAACGACCACGTCCGCCGACTCGGCACTCCCGCCCTCGAATTCTTGCTCCAGGATCTGCGGTTCGCTCTCCGCATGCTTCGAAAAAATTCTGGTTTTACCGCCATTGCCATTCTCACTCTGGCGTTGGGCATCGGCGCCAACACTGCGCTGTTCTCCGTGGTTAATGGAGTGCTCCTGAATCCGCTGCCCTATGATCACCCCGATCGCTTGGTAGCGATTTATGCCCGAACGCGCGACTTCAAATTCTCTTCCATTTCCTATCCGAATTTCCTGGATTGGTGTCGCTACAACCAATCTTTTTCCAGTCTCGCCGCATTTCGCATGGATAGCTTCAACCTTACCGGAATGGGCGAGCCAGAGCGCCTGAAGGCGAACATGGTTTCTGCCCCCTTCTTCACGATACTTGGTGTAAAACCGAGAATCGGCCGCTCCTTCGTCGAACAAGAGGACCAATTAGGTGGACCCCCCGTCGCGCTCATCAGCGAAGGCTTGTGGAAGCGTAAGTTCAACTCCTCTCCGGACACCGTCGGAAAATCCATCACCCTCGATGGAAAGCTCTATTCCATCACCGGCGTGATCCCCGCGAGCTTTCACTACGAAAGCGGCAATTTCCAATCTGGCAGCGATGTTTACGTCCCCATTGGCCAATGGAACGAACCCTTGTTCCGCAATCGGAGCGTGAGCATGGGCATGGATGCCGTTGGACGGCTGAAGCCTGGCGTTACGCTGGTGCAGGCAGATTCAGACATGAGTACGGTCGCGGCTCATCTCGCCGAGGTCTATCCCGATATCGATAAAGATTCTGGCATCGCTCTCGTGTCTCTGAAAGAAGATGTGATTGGAGATATTCGGCCGTTCTTGCTGATGCTCCTTGCCGCCGTCGGCTTTGTCTTGTTGATCGCTTGCGCGAACGTGGCGAATCTGCTTTTGGCGCGTTCCACCGGCAGAGCAAGAGAATTTGCCGTTCGCACGGCCCTCGGTGCCAGCCCCAGCCGTGTTGTGCGCCAACTTCTAACGGAAAGCATTTTGCTTTCGCTGGCAGGCGGCGCCCTAGGCATGTTGCTTGCTGCCTGGGGCACCAAAGCGGCACTCAAGATTCTCCCGGAAGCTCTCCCGCGTGCCGAAGAAATCCATCTGGACGCTCGCGTTCTCCTCTTCACTATCGCTGCTTCCGCCCTCGCCGGAATTTTGTTCGGCTTGGTGCCTGCGCTCAAAGCTTCCCGCACCGACATTCAAGAAACCTTGAAAGAAAGCGGACGCGGCGGAAGCGGAACTCGTCACCGCGCACAGAGCGTCTTCGTCGCATTGCAGATGGCACTAGCCGTGGTCTTGCTCGTCGGCGCTGGATTAATGATTCGAAGCTTGGCCCATCTGTGGAGCGTAGACCCCGGATATGACCCCCGCAACGCTATCAGCTTTAATCTCGCATCCACTCAGCCATTGGGCGATACTCCGGCTGCCACCCGTGCCGCTTTTCGCCAGCTTCACGACGCCGTCAGCGCTGTTCCCGGTGTGGAATCCGTCTCCCTCACCGTTGGTTCCTCCCCGATGGAAAGCGATTCAAATCTTCCTTTTTGGCTGGAGGGAGAGCCGAAGCCGACCTCCACGCAAGAGATGAAAGCGTCTCTCTTCTACGTTACCCAGCCGGATTATTTGCAGGTTTTGAAAATCCCCTTGAAGCGCGGGCGGTACATCAGCAATGCAGATACTGAGAATTCTTCGCCGGTGGTCGTCATTGACGAGCAATTCGCAAAGCAGAACTTTGGGGGAAAAGACCCCATCGGATCGCATGTCAATTTCGACATTCTCAATGTCAACGCGGAAATCGTCGGGATCGTCGGCCACGTTAAGCAATGGGGACTCGAGTCGGACGGGACCAGACCTATTCAAGCACAAAGTTATCTCGCGTTGTCCCAGGTCCCCGATCGCCTTCTGTCGATCCTCGATCGTGGCACGCGCGTGGTGGTTCGAACTAAGGATGCCCCTATCGCCGTTATGCATCCCATCAGTCATGCTGTGCAGGGAGTAAACAGCCAGATTGTCATCTACCAAACAGAAACGATGAGTGATGTGATTTCGAATTCCCTGTCCGCAAAGAGATTTTCCATGGTTCTTCTCGGCGCTTTTGCGTGCCTTGCCCTGCTGCTCTCCTCGATTGGCATCTACGGCGTGATTTCCTATGTGGTGGGCCAGCAATCCCACGAAATCGGCATTCGCATGGCTCTTGGTGCGGAGCGTTCAAACGTCTTCAACATGGTGCTGGGCCAGGCGGGAAAAATGGTCTTGTTCGGGCTTGGGATTGGTTTGGCAGCCTCTCTTGCACTAACTCGCTTGATGGCCAGCATGCTTTTTGGCGTGCGCCCCTCGGATCCCTTCACTCTTGCGGTAGTCAGCCTATTACTCGCTGCCGTGTCCTTGCTGGCCTGCTACCTTCCCGCTCGCCGCGCCACCCGCGTCGATCCCGTGATCGCGCTCAGGTACGAATGACCCATGGACATGAGACTCCTTCCATCACTATTTCTTCACTCGCGCAGTTTCTCGCGAGATCTGTCGCCAGCAATGGTTGATGTTCCCTCCATGGCAAGAAGCGAGGAGGCCGACTAATGTTTGATCGCCTCCGCCAGCTCTGTCAACGCTTCGCTGCTCTTTTCCGTCGTGCGCAACTCGACCGTGACCTCGATGCCGAGATGGCCGCGCACTTCGCGTTGGCCATTGAAGAAAATCTCCACCACGGCATGTCTCCCGATGAAGCCCGCCGCCAAGCCCTCATCCAATTCGGCGGCACTCAACAAACCAAAGAAATTCACCGCGGCGCCCGCAGCATCTCCAGCATCGAAATCCTCCTCCAGGACCTTCGCTACACCTTCCGCACCCTTCGCAAAGATCGCTCCTTCGCGCTCATCGCCATCCTCATCCTCGCCCTCGGCATCGGCGCCAACATCGTCGTCTTCAGCGTCGTCAACACCCTCCTTCTTCGTCCGCTTCCATTCGCGCATTCCGATCAGCTCGTGTGGTTCACCGGCAATCACGGCGAAGGCGGACTCTCCGGCCAAACATACAACGTCGGCTCCTACGAGGAATTTTCGCGTCACGCCCAATCCTTTCAGGAAATCACCTGCTACCAGGCCTTCTGGGGCAGCACCGAATACAACATGACCGGCCACAGCGACCCGCAGCACATTCAAGCCGTCATGGTGGCTAACAATTTCTTCCGCACCCTCGGCATCACTCCCATGCTCGGCCGCACGTTCACGCCCGCCGAGCACCAGAAAGGTGCCGCGGTCGTTGCTCTTCTCACCTACCCCTTCTGGCAAAGTCAATTCGCCGCCGATCCGCTCATCCTCGGCCGTACCGTCAATTTCGATAACCAAGCCGTCACCATCATCGGCGTTCTCCCCAAGACCTTCGATTTCGCTTCTGTCTTCTCTCCTGGCCTTCGCGTCGATTTCTTCATCCCCGCCTACATGGACGAAATACGCAATTGGGGCAACACCGTTGCTATCGTTGCGCGCCTCAAGCCCGGTGTTTCTCTCGCCCAAGCGCAAGCCGAAGCCAACATCTTGTCTCCGCAATTCCGCACCGCTCATCCCGACCCCGATTGGTTCATGGAATACACCGCCGACCTCTCCTACCTGAAGGACTTCGTCACCGGTAAACTCCATCGTTCTCTTTTCGTCCTCTGGGGCGCTGTTGGTCTGATTCTTCTCATCGTCTGCGTCAATCTTTCGAATCTTCTTCTCGCCCGCCTCGCTTTTCGCGGCAAGGAATTCGCCATGCGCAGCGCCCTCGGCGCCAGTCGCGGCCGTTTGATTCGTCAACTCCTCACCGAAAGCCTTGTCCTCTCCGCCGCGGGAGCCATCCTCGGCGTCGTGCTTGCCTACAGCGTTGTTTCTTATCTCGCGCATCAGGGTTCCATCGTTCTTCCTCTTCTCAGCAGCATCCGCGTCGATGGCGCCGCCTTGGCTTGGACTCTTTTCATCACTTTTCTCGTCGGCATTCTCTTCGGCATCGCTCCTGGACTCATCCTCTCCCGCTCCAACGTCCAGACAACTCTGAAAGACGCCGGCCGCGGCCTCAGCGAGGGCCGCAAGCACGATCGCATGCGTTCCATTCTCGTGGTCTCCGAAGTCGCTCTCGCCTGCGTTCTCCTTATCGGTTCCGGCTTGCTCCTCCGCAGTTTTCTCCGCGTCCTCAACGTCGACCTCGGCTTCCAACCCAGTCACGTGGCCGTCGTTGACGTGAACTACGATCCTGGTCCCGCGGGCGAAAAAATTGGTCCTGCATTGCAGCAGATTGTCTCCACGGTAGGAATGATTCCCGGCATAGAGGGTGCCGGCGTTGCGGACATGCTTCCTCTCGACCGCGACCGTGGTTGGGGACTCGTCAATCCCTCGCGCGAATACACCAAGGACGAAGATCAGGGCGCCATCGTCCGCATCGTCACTCCGGGCTATCTCGATGCCATGGGCATTCACTTAATCGAAGGTCGCGACATCACTTGGCAAGACACCCTCACCAATCAACCCGTCGTCATCATCAACGAATCTGCCGCTCGCCGCCATTGGCCCGGACAATCTCCCATCGGCCGTGAAGCACGCGGCTTCGGTGACAAGCCCGGCCGGGTCATCGGCGTTGTCTCCGACGTGCGCGTCTCCAGCCTTGAATCTTCTCCCGGCTCCGAGATCTATCTCCCCGTCTTCTACGGCCCCGAGGGCGCGCAACTCGTCGTCCGTTCCAAGCTTCCTCCCGACGTTCTCACTGCCTCCATCATGCCTGTCCTGCGCCACCAGAACCCAGCGCAGCCCAACAACGCCTTTCGCCCCGTCCAATCTCTCGTTGATCACTCCGTCTCCCCACGCCGCTTCCTGGTCCTGCTCGTCGCCATCTTCGCCGCTCTCGGTCTTGTTCTCGCCGCGCTCGGCATTTACGGAGTCATCTCCTACTCCGTCACGCGCCAAACTCAGGAAATCGGTATTCGCATGGCCCTCGGTGCCACGCCCGCGCGAATCCGCTTCGGCGTCCTTGCAAAAACTCTTCGCCTCGCGCTCTTCGGCACTGCCATCGGGGCTTTTGCATCCTTCGCTGCTTCCAGACTCATCGCTTCGCTCCTTTTCAAAACTGACCCGACCGACCCTGCTACCTTTTTGGGCGTCCTGCTCCTCTTGCTCGGCGTCGCCATTCTCGCCGGCTATCTCCCCGCTCTCCGCGCCACTCGCATTGATCCGACAACTGCATTACGCTGTGAATGAGCTAAACAACGACTATGGATATCCAACGACCATCCAACGCACGCGCTAAAAAAATCCGCCGCATTGTCTATGCTGCCATTGCCATCGTTTCCGTGGCCGGCGTCACCTTCGGTGTCTCGCGACTCCGACCAGCCGCTCCTTCCGTGGATAAAGCCACCGTCTTCCCCGATGAAGTGAAACGTGGTCCACTCCTCATCGAGGTCCATGGCATTGGCACTCTTGTCCCTGAAGACATTCGCTGGCTTCCCGCGCAAACCGATTCCCGCGTCGACCGCATTTTGCTGCATCCCGGTGCACTCGTCCAACCTGGCAGTGTGATTCTGGAACTCAGCAATCCTGAATTGCAGCGAGATGTACTGGACGCCGAATATCAGTTGAAGGCTGCCCAGGCCGACTTCGAGAATCTCAAGGTTCAGCTTAATAGCGACCTCCTCAATCAGAAGTCCGCCACCGCCACTGTGCGCAGCGACTACGAGCAAGCCAAAATCCAGCACCAGGTGGACGAAAAACTCCGCGCCGAAGGCCTCAGCCCCGACGTGACCGCGCAATTATCCAAAGTTAAAGAAGAACAACTCGCGATTCGCCTGCAACTCGAAGAAGATCGCACTACAAACGCGGCTGACACCGCGAAAGCTCGCCTCATGGCTCAACAGTCTCACGTAGACCAGCAGCGCGCGCTCTACGACCTCAAACGCAGCGAAGCCGACGCGCTTCATCTACGCGCCGGCCTTGAGGGTGTTCTGCAACTCGTTCCTGTTGAAGTCGGCCAGCACGTCACGCCCGGCACCAACCTCGCCCGTGTTGCTGATCCCAAGCACCTCAAAGCCGAAATCAAGATCGCCGAAACGCAAGCAAAGGATGTAGCCATCGGCCAGTTAGCTTCCGTGGACACCCGAAACGGCATTGTTCGTGGCCACGTTTCCCGCATCGATCCTTCCGTGCTGAACGGGACCGTTACTGTTGACGTCCAATTCACCGATCCTCTCCCGCAAGGCGCTCGCCCAGACCTCAGCGTTGATGGCACAATCCAAATCGAGAATCTCACGGACGTTTTGTACGTGGGCCGACCCGTTCATGGCCAAGCTGAATCGACCGTCGGTCTGTTCAAACTTTCCGATGACGGCACGGAAGCTTCTCGCGTCAACGTCAAGCTTGGCAAGACTTCCGTCAACTCCGTCGAAATCCTTCAGGGCTTGAAAGCGGGAGACAAAATCATTCTCTCGGATATGTCAAACTGGGACGCTTTTGATCGCATTCGCTTGCGCTAGGCAATTCCAATTCGGAGGCACTTCACATGACTTCACCAAACGGCACACTCATCAAAATGCAGGGCGTCAGCAAAATATTCTTCACTGACGAATTGGAAACCCATGCCTTGGCTAACATTGAAATGGAAATCAAAAAGGGCGAATATCTCGCGATTGCAGGCCCTTCCGGATGCGGCAAGTCCACCCTGCTCGCCATTCTGGGGCTGCTGGATTCCCCAACTGAGGGTGATTACCTGCTGAACGGCAAACCCGTCTCCACCCTGAAGCTCAGCGACCGCTCGCGTATCCGCAACCGTGAAATCGGTTTTATTTTTCAGGCCTTCAACCTCATCGGCGATCTCACCGTCTATGAAAACGTCGAACTTCCCCTCACTTATCGCGGCATGGCCTCCTCCGAACGCAAGGAAAAAGTACAATCCGCACTCGAGCGCGTCGAAATGGCCCATCGCGCCAAACACTACCCGGCGCAACTTTCCGGCGGTCAGCAACAACGCGTTGCCGTTGCCCGTGCTCTCGTCGGCGATCCCCTAATTCTCCTTGCCGATGAGCCCACGGGAAATCTGGACTCCAAAAATGGAGACGCGGTAATGGACCTGCTAAAGGAACTTCACGCCAACGGCGCAACAATCTGCATGGTCACACACGACCCGCGTTATGCGCATCATGCCGAGCGCACTTTGCATCTCTTCGATGGCCGCATCGTCAGCGAGCCAATCGAACCTGCTTGACGTATGCCCTAACGGCGCAGCACCAGGCAGCCCGCGATCATGTCGTGCAGCGCCTGCTTCTTTTCCGTGAATCCGGCCATGATGTAGCCGATTCCCAGCGGAATCAGACTGGAAATCATCTTCGCGAAAAATCGCCCTGAAGCCCTGCCAAAGGTCACGCGGTTCGCAGCCCCGTCCGTCACATACAATCCCAATGCCTGCTTACCCCAGGTTGCCTGCTTTTCCCCACTCTCCAGATACGCAAAGTAAAGCCATTTCAGCAAAACGCTGACCGCGATGAACGTAAATACCAGGGATAGAATCCCCGCAATTGCCGCCGGATTTGGTGGTTCGTACGAATGGTGTGCCAGTCTCTCGAAAAATGCCCCCATCCCCATCAGAAGCAGCAGCGGTATCACCAGTGCAAACACGCCGACCGACAGAATCACGCTGTCAATCAGATACGCCACGAACCGCAGCCAGAATCCTGCGTACGTTACGTGCTGCGTCGTGCTGAACCCAGCGACTCCCACATTCGCTGGCACTACAACCCCGGCCGCTCCTCCCATCGCCGGCCGCACCACCGGATTTCCGCAAGTCACGCAGTACACGGCGTCGGCGCTCAGAATCGCCCCACACTTGGAACAGTACACGGTCATCCTCCTGGACTTCGTTCCTTCAACTCGTTTCCCCGGTCATTGTGGCCGCACCTGACAATCGCTGCCACACAAATCATGGACAGCCTTCCCGATCGAGCCCGCTCAGTTGCTCTCGTGCTTCGACGCTTCCTTTTAGCGCCGCGGTCGAGAGAAGAATTCGCGCCTGGGTACAGTCCTTCTTTACTCCTCGCCCTTTTGCGTAAAGCTCCGCAAGCGTCAAAATCCCGCTCACATTCCCTTTCTGCGCCGCCACCCACAGCAACTGTACTGCCTGCCCGATCTCCGCCTCTCGCTTCTTGTCTTTTACTATTTGCTCCGCTTGCTCGTATTCCTGTTGACCGTTATCCCCGCTTGCCTCGCGGGAATTCTCCGGTAAAGGGACCCGGCTCTGTTGTATCGCTGATTGCGGCACGGGCAAGCTCGGCGTTTTGTCAATGGCAGGAGACAACGATGACTTTGCCGTTGCAGGAGGTGACGAACTTTGTGTTGCGCCTCCTCGTTCTTGATTCGATGGAGTAGACGGTTCGTCCGCCGATGAGCCCTTCGACGGAATTCCTTCATCACCTGCAATCGCTTGTCCCAACCAGATTAACGCATGGCCCACCTGACGGTGCCCCGCCAACCCCCAGGCGATCAGCGTCATCAGGACCATGATTCCTATCGCATGCGCTAACGTAAATCGTTTTCCCGGCGGCGCTTCTACCTTTTCGCCAAATTCGGATTCCTCGCTTGGCTCAGGAAGTACCTCCGGTTTGCCTTCTGGAAGCATTAATTCTAGCGGGCGCGCCGGCGCCACATTCGGAAGTTCCCGCAGTTCGCTCTGTATTTCCGAGCCCGGCGCGATCACACCCTCGGCAGGCACTTCCGCCAACTCGGCACTTCCCGTGGATCCTACTGACGCAAGCGAAATCCGGGGAAGTGTGAAACGCTCTTCTTCGTGGTGCGCTTCGCGCAAAGCGGTTGCTGGACTGGCAGCCGGTATTTTCTTTGACACAATTTCGGACGCCGCTTCAGCTGGCTCCATCGCGGGAATCGTCATCTTCGGAAGACTGGAAAGTACTTCCTCCCGCCGCTCTTCAGGAGCAATCGAGTCGGGAACACGAGCGGGCACAACCTTCGGTACGTCAAATGGCGTGGGCTCAACGGTTTTCGCTTGCGGAACAGAATCATGCGCAAGCGCCTCGCGCGCTTCTCCGCGCAATTCCTCCATCGTCGACGCCTCAGAAACAGCAAATGCCGCTGGCCTCGGCTCAGTCGTAGAGGGCCGGTCAGCGTTAGCCAGCCATTCGCGGATCTCTTCGTGAACGCTTTGCGCTATTCCGCAGAACTCGATGCCCGCCACTCTGCCATCTTCTTTGATCCAGACAATCCGCCCTTCCCCGCTGATGCGGCTTTCCCCAGTCAGTGAAAACGTGAACTGTGTCTTGTCTCCCGCCTTCAACGGCATCATCGCCCGCAGCGCAAATCCTTCTTCCGAAAGGTCTCGCATCATCCCGCCGTTGCCGGATTCCAATTCAACGTAGACGAGGCTTCGCGGACGGTTGCGAACCTTTTTTCGGCGCTCAGTCTTGGCAGTCATAGCGGGTGCGAATGTTTGCATTCTAACCTTTCCCTGCCGGCTTCTCTAGAACTAGTCGCGCTTGAGTTAATTTCAAGATGTCGGTGAGTTTACTGGCGGCCCTGCCTTATGCTTTTCGCGTGCCTTATCAATTGCGGCCTTCGCGGCTTCGGCCTTTTCTGCATCAATCCATGAATCTTTCGTGACTAGAGTCGCTTGCGAAGGCAGTGCCACCACCGCTCCCGTGCGCTCCAAAGTGTCCATTATCTCGAGTAACAGCGCTTCCTGAGTTGCCAGATACGCTTCGTAGTCGCGGTCAAGGATGTAGCAGTACACCTCGATTTCCAGCGCGTATTCGGCAAACCTCAGGAAACGCACTCTCGCTGACATCTCTTCTACCTTGGCATTCGCTTTCAACACGCCGCGAATCTCCTCCAGCACGGCGCGCACGTGGTCCGGCGCGAGGTCATACCGCAAACGAATCACCTGCTGGCAAAGAAATTTGTCGCGAAAGCGAAAATTTTCAACTGTGGCTGAAGCCATGATTCCATTTGGAATCGCCAACAGCGTGCGATCCTGGGTGCGCAAGCGCGTGGATCGTAATCCGAGGTCCTCCACAACTCCCGTCTGATTGTTCACCTTGCACGTGTCCCCGATCTGGATCACCTTGTCGAACAGTACCGACACGCCGCCAAACATGTTCTCGAAAGTTTTCTGTGCGCCCAGCCCCAGTGCAAGCGTCCCGATCCCCACACCCGCAAGTGCGGTGGAAACGTCGAATCCCAGGTTGTGGAGCATGATCAGGCCCACAACAATGAAGATGCTTACTTCCACGAAACGCCGGATCAGCACAACGATCGAACGCTCGGCGTACATCCCCCGGCTTGTTAGGCTTCTTCCAATCCTTGCTGTCAGCGCCCGCGTGATTCGCGTCAATATCCAGTAGAACGCGACCGTCAGCAATAGCCAGATCAATCGCCGGTAATAGATGCGGTACAACAGCGACGTGCCGATGTACCCCACCAGCGCGTAGTGAATGAGCACGGCGAAGACCAGCGTCCCGGGTCCAAACTTCAGCAGTGGCGCACGCGATTCTCGAGGCAGCTTGCGCCACTTCCGCCACAACCCTACCAGTAGTTCTCCGCCCTCCGTAAGCAACCGCGCCGCCACCAGAGCGATCGGCAGGAACAGCAAAATCGCCATCCACTGCCACAGTGGCATGTACAGAAATCGGTGCTCGAGCAGATATCCCGGTATTTTCTTTTCTACCGCCGGGAATGTCAGCGAATCGTAAACTTTCGGCACCTGCGCCAGCGTCGAGCGCGAAATGTACCAGAGCTTTAGGCCTCGTTCGTCTTCCTGACGGACTAACAAAATTGAGAAGCTGTCTTTGGTCTCGAACGGTCCGCTGATCTTCTCTTGATCCGCCGGCAGGCCATCATCGAGGCGGCCCAACGAATCGCGGCTGACGAAATCGAGTGGCCCCACATATTTCTGGTTCAGGATGGTGAGCAGTTGCGAAGCCAGTTCTTCTTCCTCCTCGGCATCGGGCCGGTGTCTCCCCGTTGCCGGCTGGAAATACTCCACCGCAACGCCGTACCGTTCTTCTTGAGCCGCTTTTATGAATCCCAGAATGCATCCGCGCGGATTTTCGCGCCCTAGCGAATCCGGTGGAACGCTCGCTTGTGTAGCGGCAGACGCAGCGGACGGTGTCATGCCGGGAATCTGTGCGCACAGCGGCACGCACCAAATCACCAGCATCACCATGACAATTGGAATAAGATTGCGGCGAGCAACCATTGTTCGCACCCCATTCACTCGCATTATTCTATCTACTGAGAGCCACCGGTTGAAGGAAGGGCGGAACCGGAGCCGCACGTGCGCTCGTGATGCTGCCGGAGCAGGAACTGGTCGGTCATTCCGGCGATGTAATCGCACACGATAATATGCCGCTCGGTCGTTCGCGCCAGCTCCTCGTAAAGTTCCGGCATGGAACCTGCCCTCTCCAGATAGAACGCAAAAAGCTCCTCGAGGCACTGAATGGAGCGGTCGCAATCCTCGGTGATCAGCGGATGATTGTAAATATGCGCGAACAGAAATCTTTTCAGCTGGGCGTTTTCTCCGCGCGCTTTTTCGCTGAACCGCGCCAGCCGCACCGGAGCTCGCCGTATGTCTTCCACACTGTGCGCGCCTGAATTCCGCACCATTTGGTTGGTGTTCGCAATCAGGTCGCTGGCCAGATGATCCAGAACGTGCCGCAAAGCCTCGTTGAACTTTAGCTTGGCCCGCGCCTCCGGATATTCCTGCTCAACCCGGGCATAAAACGCCCCGAAAAATGGCACTTCGGCACAGAGCACCTCGACATCCAGCAAATTCGCTTCCAGCGCATCATCCAGGTCCGCGGTGTTATATGCGATTTCATCCACCCAGTCGATCAATTGCGATTCCAGAGGTGGACGCTGTTCCAGCAAATACTCCGCAAACTCGGGAAATTCCGCTGCGTTGTAGTCGCGAGAGTGCTTGATGATCCCTTCGCGTACCTCAAACGTCAGATTCAGCCCGTCGAACCCGATGTACCTCTGCTCGAAATGCTCAACGATTCGCAACGCGTGCAAATTGTGGTTGAACCGCCCGCCGTGCGCTTTCATCAGCTCATTCAGCTTGCGCTCACCGGCATGCCCAAAGGGAGGGTGTCCAATATCGTGAACCAGGGCCAGTGATTCCACCAGTTCGGCATTCAGCCCCAGCGCTGCTGCCACTGTGCGTGCGATTTGCGAAACTTCCAGTGTGTGTGTTAAACGATTGCGGAAATGATCGGAGAAGCGCGTCGTGAAAACCTGTGTTTTGGCTTCCAGGCGGCGAAATGCGCGCGAATGCACGATGCGGTCGCGGTCCCGTGCGTATTCGCTTCGGTAGGGATGCGCCGCTTCCGGAATACGCCGGCCGCGCGATGAAGCCGGCTGCATCGCCCAGGGCGCCGCTGAACGCGGTGTGTCGATGGCCCGACCTCCCGGCGAATATTCAGCGCCGCTCCGCCTTAGGACTTCGGCGTAATCGTTCCCAGGCCGCGGTCCGCTTCGTCCGCCACTCCAGTGTTTGGATAATCCTTCTTGATCTGTTCGTACACGCTCGCCGCTTGTTTCGGGTCGCTCTGGCGAAGCACACCGGCCAGTTCCAGCAGCACCAGGGGCTTGGGTACCAGGACAGCACCGGAATTGGAAAGCGTACGCAAGATCTTCACCGCATCGTCGTTCTTCCCGGTGCGCTCCGCGATCAGCGCGTTCTGATATTGCGCCAGAGCCGCGAGCTCCTTGTCTGAACCCGTGTCCAGTCCTTTCAGCTCCTCAGACGCCTGGTTCAAGCGGTCTAGATCCATCAGGCACAACGCCGCGTAGTAGCGCGCCAGTTTCCCAGCGTTCGTATGCGGGTACTTGTCGGCAACCACTACCAGCTTGCTCTCCGCATCTTGCGAACGTTTATCTGCTTCCGCGTACGTCAGTTCGCCCGGAAGTGCCGGTTGCCCTGGAATCGCTAGCGGCGCGTTGAAAATCTTCATGGCATCCTCTAGCGCGGCCTGCGCCTGGGTATTTTGCCGGTCAGAGTACAATTTCCATCCCAAATACCCCGCCGCGACCACGATCACCACCAACAAGCCGATGGAGGCAACTCGCGTGTGTGTCAGCACGGCTTCCGCGCCGTGCTCGAAAGTTTCCCGTACTTTGTCCTGTTTCAGCTCTTTTCGCGAAATGTGTTCAGCCACGTGCGCTCCCTCGTCTGATCTTGAATCCTATATCCTAGCATAACTGTCAGAGTGCCCGACTTGCTCCCGCAGTAACCCTTGCTGCAAGCCCGCCCGCCCCGCGCCATTCAGCGTCGTCCCGGCGTGATAAATTAGAATTATGCAGGCTGGATGCATCCACTGCGGACAGCAACACTTATTGAAAGACGAAGTCGTGGCCAAGCACGCGAAGGTGCAGTTCCGCTGCACTCGCTGCGGCCAGACCACCGTCGTGGAAATCAAGCGCCGCGTCGATGAAACAGTGGTAATTTCCCCCATGCCTTCCTTCGCCCGTGCCGGTGCTTCCGTCTCCAAGCTTCGCCTGCCCCCGGTTGACGACGGCTTGCGCCTCCCTCCTGACGCTGATGTCGTCTTGACCGTCTCCACCGGCCCTTCCTTAGGTAAGTCGTTCAGACTCACCAGTCCTCGAACCGTTGTGGGCCGTAAGGGCGCCGACTTCCCTCTGGACGACCCGGAAATTTCCCGCCACCACTGCGTCCTCGAAGTTCGCGAGCGCATCGTGAACTTGAAGGATCTTGATTCCACCAACGGCACCTTCTTTGAAGGCGAGCGGGTCCGCGCGGCCCTGCTCCAGGATGACGCGGAGTTCCGCGTCGGCAGCAGTACGATCCGCCTGAACTTTGTTCCCAAAGCCGTCGTCAATCAATCCTAGTCAGTCCGAATTCCAAAGCGAAGCTTCCCATGTTCCAAAGGTGGCGAGAGCCCCTCCATGCGTTGAACGCGGCTCCGCCACTTTTTCCGGGCCGCCGGGTCTCTCAATGTCATGCTGCGCCGTCCTATCTCAAATGGCCGCGCGTAGTGTACGCTTGCAATCCTGGAAGTTGGGCGCCCTTGTAGTAGCTGGCAGTCAATCCCTTCTTGCGGTGAGGAATGATTCCCTTAATTGTGGACCTGGAAACCAAATGGCGCGGCGGGCAAAACCAGGCCTTCCTTCTTCTCCGCGGATTGTACGAACATGGCCATGCGGCCGAGCTACTTGCCCCGCGAAGCTCCGTACTGGCTCATCGTTCCCGCAAGGCCGGTTTCTATGTGCACCGCGTCTCGCGTGGCTTTTTCCGCCTCCCAGCCGCACTGGCCATCCGCAAGCTCCTAGCAACCGGAAGAATCGATCTCGTCCATGCCAATGAAGCTCATGCCGTGTCTGCCGCGTGGCTTGCTGGCGCACACCGAAGCGTCCCATTCCTTGCTTCCCGCCGCGTTGGCTTTCCCATTGGCAAGAACTGGATTTCACAAGCTAAGTACCGCGCCGCAACCCGCATACTTGCCAATTCCCAATGGGTAGCGGATCAGGCTGCCGCTTCCGGCGTTCCCGCGGACAAGCTTCGCGTCATCTATGAAGGCGCCAAAATTCCCGGCCAGATATCTCCTGCTCAGCGTACTCAAGCGCGGCGCGGGTGGGGCGTTCCCGATGACGCTCCCCTCCTCGGCTGTGTTGGTGTTCTCCTCCCCGACAAGGGACAGGAATGGCTCATCCGCGCCGTTGCGGAATTACGGAAGGACTATCCGGAAATCCGCCTCTTGCTTGCCGGTGATGGTCCGTGCCGTGGCTCCCTGCAAGACTTGGCCGCCGAATTGGGCGTCACGCAAGACGTCATCTTCGCCGGCTTCGTGAAAGATGTGGAATCCGTTTACGCAGCCTTGGACGTTTTCCTGCTTCCCTCATTCTTCGAAGCCCTGAACAATTCCCTGCTTGCCGCCATGGCCAACGGTATCCCTTCCATCGCCTTCCGCCGTGGCGCTCTGACGGAAATCATCGTTGACGGTCAGAGTGGTTTGATTGTCTCCGGTCCTGACGTGCCGGAGATTTGCGCAGCAGTGAACCGCATCCTGGAAGATCGTGCCTTTGCCCAAAGTTTGGGGCAAGCCGCGCGAATCCGCATCACGGAAAATTTTTCCGCTGACCTAATGGTCGAAAAAACTCTCCAACTCTACGAAGAAATCCTAACTGATTCTCACACGGCCCTGTAGGGGCACAGCACTGCTGCGCCTCATGTCCGCAAGATCTTAATTCCCATGCCGTGTCCTCGCACCCTCAACTCACCCCGCATACCCCAGGGGAAACTTCCGTCTCCATTCCCACGCCGACTGCAAAATTTCTTCCAGCGAAGAATGCTTGGCCTCCCACCGCAACGCCGTTTTCAATTTCTCGTTGCTGGCCACCAGCACCGCGGGATCCCCCGGCCGCCGTGGCGACAGCTTGTGCGCAATCTTCCGCCCGGTGATCTTCTCTGCCGTTTTCACCACCTCCAGGTTGCTGAAGCCCCTGCTATTTCCCACGTTGAACGCTTCACCCGGCACGCGTTCAATCTCCTCCAGCGCGCGTATATGGGAATCGGCGATGTCCAACACGTGGATGTAATCCCGCACGCAGCTTCCGTCGGGTGTTGGATAGTCGGAACCGAAGATTTCCAATTGCGCGATAGCGCCCAGCGCTGTGTCCAGCACGCGGGGAATCAGGTGCGTCTCCACGCGATGCGCTTCGCCGCGCTCCACGCTGGCCCCCGCCGCGTTGAAATACCGCAGGGCCGCGTATTTCAGCCCGGTATACGCCCGGTAATCCGCCAGGATTTCCTCAAACCTCAGCTTCGATTTCCCATACGGATTGATGGGTGCTTTCCGATGATCCTCGGGAATGGGGACCACTTCCGGCTCTCCATAAGTTGCCGCCGTCGAGGAAAAAATAAACTTGCCGACGCCGTGGCGCACCATGGCATCCAGCAAGTTCACTCCACATGCCACGTTTGCTGCATAGAACGTGCTCGGTTCGCGCACGGACTTCGCTACCAGTGCTTCTCCGGCAAAATGCATTACTGCATCCAGTTTGTGAGCGGAGAATACCTCTTCGATTTGCGCGCGATTCGCCAGATCCTTCTCGCAGAAAATCGCCCCAGGCGGCACTGCAGCACGGTGTCCTTCCTGCAAGTTGTCAAGCGCGATCACCCGATGGCCGCGAGACACCAGTACTTCCGCGCAGATACTCCCGATATAGCCGGCGGCGCCGGTCACTAGAATGTTCAACGGAAATTCCTCCCTCAATGAAAAACGCAGCCAGCAATAATTTTCAGCACTGAGTATACAACCATTCCATTTCCGACCAACGTGAGCCGTTACATTCAGGAATCATGTCGCCGCCTGTCTCACCCCTCTGGGCGGCATTTGCAGGTTGTGATATAAGGTCGGTGCAAGATTTTCCAGCGCACTCAAGCAGCAGCATTTTCCCCCTACGGAGGCTCCTAATTCTTCAAATCGAGGTTCAACGATGCGCTCAATCGTGACCGGCTTTGTGTTCTTGTTCGTTTATGCCTTCCCAGTTGCACCCCAGGAGAAGCAGCCCTCGGCCAGACCACCGGATCTCTCCCTCACCGCGGTTGGCCGCCAGCATCATGCCATCGCCACGCAAAGCAAGGAAACTCAGCTTTATTTCGACCAGGGAATCACCCTGATCTACGCATTCAATCATGAGGAAGCCACTCGCGCATTCCAGCGGGCTGCCCAACTCGATCCTTCTTCCCCCATGCCATTATGGGGAATCGCATTGGCCGTTGGCCCCAACTACAACATGGATGTGGACGCGGAACGTGAAAAACTCGCATATGAAACTGTCCAAAAGGCTCAGAAACTTGCCGTGAACTCCCCTCAAATCGAGAAGGACTATGTTGTCGCGCTCGCCACCCGCTATTCTGCCGAGCCTCATCCCGATTACAAAAAGCTCGCCCGCAATTATGCCGCGGCGATGAAAGCCCTCTCAGAGAAGTACCCCGATGACCTGGACGCAGCCACGTTCTACGCCGAAAGCCTTATGAACCTCAATCCCTGGAAACTTTGGTCACATGACGGAAAACCCGCCGAGAACACCCTGGAAATCGTGCGTGTGCTCGAATCGGTTTTGGCACGCGACCCCAATCATGCCGGGGCGAATCACTACTACATTCACGCTGTCGAAGCTTCCCCGAACCCCGAGCGCGCGCTTCCGAGCGCCCGCCGTCTCGATACCTTGGTTCCGCAGGCGGGACATCTGGTCCATATGCCCGCGCACATCTACGAACGCACCGGCTTTTACGAAGATGCGGCGCGCAACAACGAGGAGGCCGCCAGTGTAGACCGCGCCTATGCCCTGAACGCTGAGCGCGAGGGCACTATCTACGATCTCATGTACCGCAGCCACAATGAGCATTTCCTGGCGATGGCAGCTTGTATGAGCGGCAATTACGCCAAAGCAAAGAGCGCTGCGGACGCACTGGCTACACGTCTCATGCCTCACGCCAAAATGATGCCCATGCTGGATGCCTTTATCATGACGCCCATTTGGGTGGACTCCCGTTTCGCAAAGTGGGAGTCAATTCTGGCCCGTCCCGAGCCCCCTAAGGGATTGCTTGGCACTCATGTCCTATGGCGCTATTCCCGTGCCGTAGCTTATGCCGCAACCGGAAATCTGGACGCTGCTGAAAAAGAACGCACTACTTTCTCGCTCGAAGCCACCGCGTTCACGCCCGATGCCATGCTCGGCGAGCAAAACAAAGCCCGCGATGTTCTCGGTGTCGCTTCCCACGTAGTCGACGCCCGTATAGCCGCGGCCAAGGGCCAGCGCGATACCGCCATCACTCACTGGAGGCAAGCCGTCAAAATCCAGGACACCCTCAACTACGATGAGCCGGCTGACTGGTATTACCCTGTTCGCGAATCGCTCGGCGCGGCACTTCTCACTTTTGGGATGGCTGGGGACGCTGAACCCGTCTTCCGCGAGGATTTACGCCAGAATCCCAGGAACCCGCGCTCCCTCTTTGGATTAAAAGAGGCGTTGAAGACACAGGGAAAAACGGCGGACGCCGCTTGGGTGGAACGACAGTTCAAGGAAGCATGGAGAAGTGCGGATACGGAACTGACCGTAGGTGTGCTGTAGGTACGTTCTTGACGCCGCACCTGTAAAAAGGGAAAGCGCCGAACGGTTCCTTCTCGACCCGTTCGGCGCTCTCTTGCGCTTGTAACTTTACTTCCTTAAAGAATGTTCCAGCAGTTCCCTCCTATCCGCTCGCCTGAACCCGTCAAGCTAATTTGCAGATTCAACTACCCATCGCCCTTGCGGCTCCAGGAACTCCAACCCAACCGCGTATCCATCTCCATGGTTGGGATGGCAGTAGGCCACCCGTGCTGCGGAGCGAAACTCTCCTGTGCGCGACGCAAACTTCAGCCGGGCATTCTTGTCCCAGCGGCGTATGCTCACCACGCGTGCGCCATTGACGCTCACGTTTTCCGTAAACGTGGCTTCCGCGCCCGGAAGCTGGCGATGCCCTTCCAGAATCACCGGGATCTCCATTGGGACCCGGCTTTCCCGGCGAGGGTGGGGATGGATATGTTTAGTCGACATCGCTTATTCATCTCACAGGCACGCGGCAATGCGTGCAATCGAATTCAGGGGGCTGCTGCGGTGCTTCATGCGATACAGTGCGCGGTCCGCGGCGCCCAAAAGCTTTTCCGCTGTATCGCCATCTTCAGGGTACGCGGCGATCCCCGCGCTGACCGAAAGCGCCGGCTGTTCTGCTTCCGTTGCCAACCGTTCGCGAACGCGCGACGACACCCGCAGAGCAATGTCCCGCGGAGCTTCCGGCAGCACCAGTGCGAACTCGTCGCCCCCATACCGCGCCGCCGTATCAATCGCTCGAGAATGATTCCTCAAAATCTTGGCGAGGCGCACCAGCGAGCGGCTGCCAACCAGGTGCCCAAACCGGTCGTTGATGCTCTTCAATCCGTCCATATCCATCAGCACGATGCTGAATGGTCGGTGCGTCCGGCGAGAGCGGTCCAGTTCAGATTCGATCACCGCAATCAAACGCCGGTAATTTGCCAATCCCGTTAGCGGGTCGCTTACCGCCAGTGTGTGTACTTGATCGAACAGCCGCACTTGATCAATCAGCGCGCCACACAGCATCACCGAATAACTGGTCACTTTGCTGAGTTCGGCCAGGAAAAACGGCCCGTCGAACATGCGACGCGAAAACATCGCCGCCAAATGGCAGCAGGCGTTCAGCAGCGCAACAAGAAACAGCGAATAGTCGTACGTGGACGACTCGCTGTCGTTCTTCTTCGCTTCCGCGAACCTGCGGTAAAAGAAAATCGTGGCAATCACAAACAATCCGCCGGGCAGCGCTTCCCACGGCCGCGAAAACAGCGCGCCAGCCATCGCCACCGGCGTTGCCGGCGCCGCAATAAACGCCGCGCTGGTCACATAAGCTGCGGCTGCCACCACAAACAGCACCCCGGCTGTTTCCCGGCTCGGCTGCCGTGCGGTTGGAATGAATCGCTCCACCGCCAGTGCCGCCAGCAGCAGCACCGCCAACAATGTCCGGCCCACCATCCAGCCCATTGGCACGTGCGAAAGCGCCACCGGGCCAAGCCGCAACAGATTGCTCAACCCAAAGTAACCCAGCGTTTCGATCATCCCCGAAAGCACAAACCCGAACGCAAGAATCAACGCGATGCGGTCGTGCGTCCCCCGAAAGCGCACCAGTGCATTCGCCGCATAGCAGAAACACAACAGCGAGCCGCCTACTTCCAGGTAAAGATAGGTATTAGGTGAACCCGAAACGTGCGAATGCCGTGCGTACAGAACTACCCCAGCAAAGAACGCCGCAAGGACGCTATACGCTACAGCGGGCAGATGCCCTCTGTCCTTGCGGAAAAACCCCGCGAAATTGGCCCAATATCCCAACACAACCCCCAATTGCCAGTGAAAACCGGCAATACCGTGAATTGCACGTCCATGCCCTTTTGGAGTTCTTTAGGAGGGTCTGCAACTTATTAAAAAGGAACAAATTATTCGTGCCACCCAAAACTAGCGTCCCGCCTGAGACGCTCTAAGAGACACTAATTCTCACCACTTTGGTGCCATTTCGGCTCTTTATCGTGAATGTATCCAGAGAGTTAGCAGAGGTTTAGACAAGCCTGCACCAAATATGTGCAAAGTCTCATCATGAGACTGTCTCAACTTGGCATGATGCGCTTTTTCACGCTTTTGGAGGTCCTGGAAGGTCCCTGGCTTCAACCACGCTCGCAAAGTTTTGGCGCTTGTGTCCACCATCGCAAAAAGGCGAAGTGGTCGAATTGCCACAGCGGCAAATGGTTACAGATGTTCGCCCTCCTAGTCCGAATGGCCTGCCTTGTTGATCTACGATTTCAAAATCCCCTTCGATGCGCAGTGGCCCGTTGTTGAACACCGTGACTTTCGCGGCTGGCAAAGGATCCTCCGTTTGAATTCATGAATTGGGCGGGCCTACACGATACCATCTGCTCCCCGATTTTCAAGCAATCGCAGGAACGCACTCCCGCTGTCCCATTTCCAGGACAAAGTTCCGTCAGTACCGTGGCATGCTCGGATCCACTTCCGTGGACCACGACAATATGCCCCCACGCAGATTCACGACCTTGCGAAACCCTGCTTTACGTAGAAAATCCACCGCTTCCGCTGAACGCTTCCCGCTCCGGCAATGCGCCACAATTTCATGCGAAGAGTCCAGTTCGTGCACGCGCCGCGGCAGTTCACCTAGTGGGATCAGGTGCCCCTTCAAATTGCAAATCTGGTATTCGTGCGGCTCGCGAACATCCAGAATAAACAATTCGTCACCACGGTCCAGCCGCGCTTTCAGTTCGTGCGGCGTGATCTCCGGCACGTGCAAATCAGGTTCCGGTTCTTCTTCTCCCCGTATGCCGCAGAACTCGTTGTAATCAATCAACTCGTGAATCTTGCGATGCGACCCGCACATCGGGCAATTCGAGTTCTTCCGCAGTTTCAGTTCGCGAAACTTCACTGCCAGAGCATCGAACAACAGCAACCTCCCCACAAGGGAATCTCCCCGGCCCAATATAAGCTTGATCGTTTCCATTGCCTGCAGCGACCCGATAATCCCGGGCAACACGCCAAGCACTCCACCCTCAGCGCAGGACGGCACCAACCCCGGCGGGGGCGGTTCCGGGTACAAGCAGCGATAGCAGGGCCCATCCGGCATGCCGAACACTGTCACTTGCCCTTCAAACCGGAAAATAGATCCGTACACATTCGGCTTTCCCAGCAGAATGCAGGCATCGTTCACCAGATATCGCGTGGGAAAATTGTCGGTGCCATCTACGACGATGTCGTAATCCTTGAACAGTTCCAGTGCATTCTCACTGGTCAGCTTGGTTTCGTAAGTCGTGATCTCCACGTCGGGATTCAGGTTGCTCAGACGCGCCTTCGCTGCTTCAGTTTTCGCCTTGCCTACGTCACTGGTCCCAAACGTCACCTGCCGTTGCAGGTTTGTGAAATCCACGACGTCAAAATCCACCAACCCGATGTTGCCCACTCCGGCGGCTGTCAGATACAGCCCCAGTGGCGCGCCCAGCCCGCCCGTCCCGATCAGCAGCACTCTTGCGTTCTTAAGCTTTAGCTGACCTTCCATGCCCACTTCCGGCATGATCAAGTGCCGGCTGTAGCGCAGGATCTCTTCATTCGTCAGGCCCGTTGCCGGCGGGTGTCCGGTCAACGGCGGGGTCTTGGTGGCCATAGTGTTCCTCTAATGAATATTCTACCTGTGCAGCCCCCTTCGGAAAAGTCAATCGTCGCCCCGCCCAAAGCCTGCTCCAAATCTGAGTAAGGATTCGCCTTAATCGTTTCTTGGTATACAATCCCCCAAGCCTTGATCAAACAATTTCACTTTTGCCCCAATCTCATGAATTGTCGCAAATTTCTCTGTTCGCTTGTCACCACAGCACTTTATGCCGCGGTCCTCCTCTCCGCGCCCGTTATGTCCGCACAAAGCGTGCCGGATAATAACGATTTCCTCCGCCGCGTTTTCCTCAAGCACGAATTCTCCGCTCGCTCCTTCGGGCCCTCGCGCTGGTTGAACGGCGGCGAAGCCTACACAACGGTGGAACCCTCGCCCTCCGCGAAGGGCGCGCGCGATCTTGTTCGCTACGATTCGGCAACAGGCCGCCGTGAAGTCCTCGTCTCGACTTCCGATCTCACTCCTCCCGGCGCGAAAGATCCGCTCACCATTGACGAGTACGATTGGTCTTCGGACCTGAACCGCCTCCTCATCTACACCAACTCACAACGCGTCTGGCGCCGCAACACTCGCGGCGACTATTGGGTCTTCGATCGCCAGGCGAAATCATTACGCAAGCTCGGCGCGGATTTTGAACCTTCCTCCCTGATGTTCGCGAAATTCTCCCCCGACGGCAAAAAGGTCGCTTACGTTCACGCCAACAATCTCTACGTGCAAGACGTTGCGGCCGGTACCATCACTCCGCTCACTCACGATTGCTCGCCCACAATCATCAACGGCACTTCCGATTGGGTCTACGAGGAGGAATTGGATATTCGAGATGCTTTCCGCTGGAGCCCCGATGGAAAGAGCATCGCGTATTGGCAATTCAACACCGGCAAAGTCCGCAACTTCCCCCTGATCTACAACGTCGGCGCACCCTACGAAATGGTTACGCAAATCCCGTATCCTCAGTTCGGCGTCTACCCCCTGGTGAAGGAAATCCCCTATCCGCAGCCCGGCACACCGAATTCACTTGTGCGCATCGGTATCGTCCCCGTCGCGGGCGGCCAAACGAAATGGATGCAGGTCGTCGGCGATCCTGACACCAGCTATATTGCGTCGATGGAATGGGCAGAAAACTCCGATTCGCTTCTAATTCAGCATCTGAATCGCCGGCAAGATACGAACGACGTACTTCTCGCCGACGCCCACTCTGGCGCCACCACCCTTCTTCTCAGCGAACACGACTCCGCCTGGGTTGATGTCGTTCCAGAAATCGCGTGGCTGCACAATGGCAAAGCGTTCTTGTGGCTGAGCGAACGGGATTCCTGGCGTCACGTGCACACGGTTTCACGCGATTCCAGGCAAGTCCACCTCGCAACTCCTGGTGCCTTCGATGTCATCTCGATTGTGCGCGCGGATCCCAACGATGAGTGGCTCTACTATATCGCCTCGCCTGAAAACGCCACGCAGCGCTACCTCTATCGCAGCAGGCTCGATGGCACCGGCTCGCCCGAGCGCCTCACGCCCGCCGACCAGCCTGGTTCTCACGAGTACGACGTTTCCCCCGACTCCCATTGGGCCCTGCACACCTATTCGAGCTTCGGCAACCCTCCCATCGTGGACCTCATTCAGTTTCCCAGCCAGCATGTCCAGAGGACGCTGGAAGACAATGCCGCGCTTCGTGCCCAATTGAAAGCCACGTTTTCCCAGCCGCCTAAATTCTTGAAGGTGGATATCGGCGGCGGCATTGTGCTCGACGCTTGGATGCTCAAGCCGGACAATTTCGACTCCGCAAAGAAGTACCCAGTCCTCGTCCATGTGTACGGCGAACCTGCCGCGCAAACCGTCGTCGACTCTTGGGGCGGCGCCGAGGAACTCTTTCATCGCTACATTGCGAACCAGGGTTACGTTGTCCTGAGCATCGACAACCGCGGCACACCAGCCCCTCGCGGCCGCGAATGGCGAAAAATCATCTATGGTTCAGTCGGCGTGCTTTCTTCAAAGGAACAAGCCGCTGCCCTCCAGCAACTCGAACGCACCTATTCCTTCCTGGACTTTTCGCGTGTCGCCGTTTGGGGATGGAGCGGCGGCGGCACCAACACTCTCAACCTCATGTTTCGTTCTCCCGAGCTTTACAAGGTCGGCATGAGCGTCGCTCCCGTCGCTGACCAGCGCCTCTATGACACCATCTACCAGGAACGCTACATGGGTTCGCCCAAAGATAACGCCAGTGGCTACCAGGCTTCATCTGTCATAAATTTCGCCGAAGGCCTCCGCGGTAATCTGCTTATCGTCCATAGTCCCGGCGACGACAACGTCCACTTCCAAGGCACCGAACTGCTCCTCAATCGCCTCGTCGAACTCGGAAAGCCTTTCGATTTCATGGAGTATCCCGGCCGCACCCACTCCCTCTCCGAAGGCAAAGGCACTCACTACCACGTATTTTCACTACTCGCGCGCTACCTCGAAGAGCACCTCCCGCCCACTACTCCTGCAACACATTGATCACCTGGGCCCGCCCTTTACACTCAACACGAGGAATCGTACTCTGGAATTACTATGTGGAACGTCAACGAGCGTTTTGAAAAGAATGCTATGGATAGCCTCGCCGCTCTTGGTTTTGGCGTTGGCAGCACCCGCGGTGTCGTGCGCGTCGAGAAATACGGTTGCGGCGCCGAGTTCCGTCAGGTTCCCGACGGACATTTCCAGATGACCATCTTGCCCACCATCATGCTTCACGGGCAATTCACGCGCCTTTGGGACGCCGGATACCAAAAATTCCTGCTCACCGACGATGGCCACAAGTTTCCCGCTCTCGCCGCCCATCTCGCTAATCTTCGCATGTTCAACGAAGAACTCCGCACCGCCCTCGGAATCCCCACTTTTTACAATGAAGCCCTCGGCTCAGTCAGCCAGCTCAGTGTCTACGACCGCGTAAAAGGGCGCCCCGGCGATGTCCCAGACGATACGGTAGGCGTGCACCGTCCCACCACCAGCCACTAAACACTTAAATACTCATGTAGCACAGGGCGAGTCCGCGAGCCCTGCGGCTTTTCTCCTGGGTTTTCCTTTTGTTGTATACGGACCGCCTTCTGAGGCGGTCCGCAACCAAATCACTACCCTCCGCCGCACTTCTCCCTGGCATCTCTCAACTGTCGCCGGAATTTCTCTAAATCAACCCGGTGCTTCGCCGCTTTCCGCGATCCTATGAACAACACCGGAATGTCCAAGCCATATCGCTCCGTAAGCACCGCATCGCCCTCAATATTCACTTCGCGCAACTTCGCGCCAAACTCCTCAAGCGCCGGCTCAATCACCGTCTTCGCCACTTCGCAAAGGTGACACCCCGACCGGGTGTATAGCGTCACCTCCAACGGTTTCGCCGCCTCCAGCCTTTGCTCTTCGGGATGCTCTGTCATAACGCGCCCCGATCAACCCGCTTCTTCATGGACTTCCGGGAAAATGCTTGCATCGCGCTCTTCATCGGGGCACGCTGATTGTATGCTGGCGGATCATCCTGGAAAAGTCCGCCGGAAAATATCGATGACGGGAGCTCAAAGCATGGGACGTGCGGTTGCCCTAATGGACGATCTCTTTTTCCAAATGAAAATTGCGGAGACTGCCAAGCAATTGGGGGTGGATTTCAAAGTGGCCACGACCAGCGAAGCCCTTCTCAGTCTTCTCGATCCCCCAACCAGGCTTGTTATCATTGATCTCAATGCTCGAAGCAACCCGGTGGCAACCATCGAGCAACTTCGTGCAACCCATAAGGACATGCCTGTGGTTGCTTTCTTGTCCCATGTGCAGACGGATCTCGCGGCAATGGCCCGGGCCGCTGGTTGTCTGGATGTTCTGCCGCGCTCCGTGTTCACACAAAATCTTGCTGCGCTCTTGGAAACCGCCAGGAATTGAAAGGAACGTTTTGTTTGATCGGAATGTGTTCCGTTGCAGTCTCTTTTTGTGGCTCCTTGTTCTTCTGTTCTCTGCATCCTGCTCAGTCGCGCATGCGCAGCAGGCTCCTTCGGATGACCCTGCCCTCGCTTTGCGCGATGCCTTGCTTGCCGCCTGCTCCCAGAATTCCACGGACTTTGCCCGCTTCCTCACCCTTCGCAACGCTCAAGCCTTTTCCCGTTTGACCCCGGCCACCCGCTCCACCTTCATGAAGCGCTTCGTCCTCCTCGATAATCCCGGTCAGCCTCGCGCGGAGTTCGATGACTCGGGCAATCTCAACGTCTTTTGCGTCACTCCCGGTGCCACTACGCAGATGCACATCGGCAAACCCGAACTCCGCGAGAACCTCGCCTACCTCTCCCTCACTGTCGGAGACGCTGCCGCTCCGCTCGATGTGGATTCTCATCGTGTCCTCATCGGCCTTGTTCGGGAAGCTGGCCACTGGAAACTGCTTTCTCTCGGCCTCCTCTTCCTCGATCTGCCTTCGCTAGGTGAGGAGTGGGATCGCGCTGAAATCTCGAAAAACGAACAGTCCGCGATCGACTCAATGAAGCAACTGTCCGTGGCCATCGAGACTTATCGCAAAACCTATACCCGCCTCCCTGATACCTTGGCCGCGCTTGGACCCCCTCCCCAGGGCGCACCCAAAAGCGAAAAAGCAGGTCTGATCAGCAGTGAACTTGCGGAAGGCCGCAAAGATGGGTACTCCTTCCGCTATGTCATCGTTGGCGCAAACACCTCCGGTGCCCCCGCCAAATATGAGCTAGCTGCAATCCCTATCGAATACGGCCGCACGGGAAAACTCTCTCTATTCCGAGATGAAGGCGGCATCCTCCATGGTGCCGATCGCCATGGCGCAGTTGGCAGCATCACCGATCCGAAAGTTAACTAAGGTACTGCCCCAAATTGAAACGGCGCCGTTGACCCTTTCGCTTTAGTTGCTCCGCAAATCTTGCCACTCATCTTCCCTCGCGCCAAAATGAATGGGGATCATCCTGCTTCCGGCGAAGCACGCACCCTTGTGCTATGCGCCTCTCCCGGCAGACAAATCAGCTTCGGCTGGTTTGACAGGAGAAGCGCGATGCCGGATGTGACGGTAGAGCGGCGAAGTGCGCCACGATACCAGATGGTGTTGGCCGCGGATGTGGTCGAACTCCCCCGCGGCGCTCGTCTCAGTGCGCGCACCTCCGACATCAGCCGAACCGGCTGCTACATTGATACTCTCAATCCTGTCCCCCAAGGTTCGCAGGTCCGCCTGCGCATTACTCATAACGACGAAATATTTGAAGCCACCGGTCGCGTTGTCTACGTCAGCTACGGGCTCGGTATGGGCGTGGTCTTCGTGCAGGTGTCAGCGGAACACTAAGCTCTGCTGGACCGTTGGCTGGCGGAATCCAACCAGGAATTTTGATCCTGCTTCCTTTCGCCGTGGCACGGAAATACGCTACCATTCCCTTTTCGCTTATGCGCCTAGCCCTTTTTCGCTCTTTCGTTTTCCTGGTCCTCGGCCTTCTTTCTGCCGCTGCTCCCCCGTCTTTCCCGCAACAGGTGGAGTCTATCTATGGCCCTTTGCCGGTCTTTGAATTTCACAGTGGCTTCTGGGTCAACCTGCACCATTTCCTCTATCACGAAGCAAAGTCCCGCCAAGCCGCCAAAGATGCCCGCGAAACCGCTGCCAAACCTTCCGGCCCTGTCCTGAAACTGGCACCCGGTTCTCAGCCCACACTTTCCCCCGCCGAACAGCGTATTTGGGATCAGTCCGTCTCCTATTACGCTTCCAACTATGCCCCCAAAGATCTCTTGATCAACATCGACTTAATTCTTTTGAAAAACCAGCTGGGCGATTTTGAAGATTGCAATGAACTCACCGGCAGGAAAAATCGCGCTTGCGACGCTGGCCTCCCTGGCAACATCGGGGTCATCCTGGAGGCCGCCGCTCCCATCTACCGCACTCACTGGTGGCCTGACCACGACCGCGCCAACCGCCGCTGGGTCGTGCGCGTCGCTCCCCTCGTCCGTGAACAGGGCGTCGGCCTCTCCGAACGCCTGGCAGACATCTACCAGTCAAAGTGGCCCAAGGAGAAAATCCGCGTCGAAGTTTGTGCCTTCGCCAATTCCGCCGGCGCTTATACCAGCCTAGACCCACTCCGTGTCACCATCGCCAGCACCGACCCACGCAACCAGGGCCCTGAAGCTCTCGAAGTTCTGTTCCACGAAGCCTCTCACGATATCGCCCGTCCCGTCGAGGACGCCATCTCCCGCGAATGCCGCCAGCGCGACAAGCCTATCCCGCGCGATCTTTGGCACGCGTTGATTTTCTTCACTACCAGCGAAGTACTCCGGCCCGTCCTACAGGGCGCACCCGAAGATACTCAACAGGATGACATCCCTATCCAACGCCACTCCGCTTCCACAGTCCCTCCGGGTCTCCGCGAGAAGCTCACTCAGCGCGGCTGGCAAGAATATTCCCGCCTCCTCGTCATCTACTGGCAGCCCTATCTGGACGGCAAAGTCACTTTCGAGGACGCCATAGCCCATCTGGTCTCCGCCGTTTAACTTATCCCCTGCCCTTTCACGCTCTTCTGCTCGTCAGCTCTCTCAATCTTCTTTTCTTGTACCCTCCTACCCTCAAACATTCCCCTCCACCACGGCCCTAATCTTCCCTCCCCGGACAACCAAGCCCCGTCAATCCGAGCAAAGTCTGCGAAGCGAGGATTCCCTCCTCTCCTTTACTTCCTGTAGCTTCTTTACCTCCTTCCCGTCCTTTACCTCCCTCCCCTCCTCATCTTTGCGCCTGAGCATTTGTCCGCCGCCGATCTCTATGTTAGTCTCTCTTCGGCAGTTGCAAACCCGGCCGCAAGCTACGCTCTTCTCAACGTCGCTCGACGCACCTATCTTCCTCATTGACCGGAAGATAGCTGTCGAGCCCGCTCTGCACGCTTCCGCTGGGGTTGAGGAACCTTTACCCCCATGACCGGAAGACAAACGGCATCCAAAACGGAGCAGAAAACCCGCGAGATCAAGCTCGCCCACTCCCCCGATTCCGACGATGCCTTCATGTTTTATGCCCTGGCCACCCACAAACTCCCAACGCCGGGCTACAAATACACGCACATCCTCTCGGACATTCAGGCCCTGAACGAAGCTGCTCTCTCGGAAACCTACGACGTCACCGCCCTCAGTTTCGCTGCCTATCCGTCCCTCCGCGGAAACTATGTCCTCCTAGACACCGGCGCCAGCTTCGGTGAAGGTTACGGCCCCATCGTTGTCACTACAAAGTCCATGAAGCCACATGAACTCAAGGGCTTGCGCATCGGTGTCCCCGGCCTGAAGACTTCCGCTTATCTCACCCTGAAACTCTTCGAGCCCGATTTTGAAGCCGTCGTCATGCCCTTCGACAAAATCATCGAAGCCGTCAAGAGCGATGTTGTCGAAGCCGGCCTCCTCATTCACGAAGGCCAGCTCTTTTTCCCAAAGCTCGGTCTGCATCGCGTCATCGACCTCGGCATTTGGTGGGAGGAACTCACTTCACTCCCTCTTCCCCTCGGCGGCAACGCCGTTCGCCGCGCTCTCGGCCCCGATCTGGGCCGTTTGATCGCCAGGACCATCCGCGACAGCGTTACTTACGGCCTCGAGCACCGCGAAGAAGCCCTCAACTACGCCATGCAGTTTGCTCGCGACATGGATACGGAGCTCGCCGACAAGTTCGTCAGCATGTATGTGAATAAATGGACCCTCGGCTACGGCGAAAAAGGCAAGAAAGCCGTGCGCGCCTTCATCGAGCGCGGCACCGCCGCCGGCTTACTCCCCGGCCCTGCCCAAATCGAATTCCTCGAAGAGTAATCATCTGACCACACCTCCTATCTCGGCGCGTGTAGCGCAGGGAGAGTCCGCGAGCCCTGCGGCCTTTTCCGCCCCTCTGCCTGTCACACAGCCACTCCTGACTGTGCTCTAGCGTTTCCGTTTCTTTTTCTTCTGCGATTCTTTGCTTCATTACTTCTTTACTTCTTTACTTCTTTATTTCATCACTTCGTTCCTTCTTTACTTCTTTCTTCTCTCCTTGACCCTTCCCTCAGAATCCCGTAGTGTCTTTTCTTCATGATGAATCGCCTTCTTCTTTTTCTATCCACCACAGTTTTCTCGCTCACCCTCCTCTCAACTCCTCCCGCCGCCCAATCTCCCGCCAATTCCCGCGACCAGTTCGACATCCCAAAAGACTGGCCGCGCCAACCCGTCCGCGGTTCACACGGCATGGTTGCCACGGACGAGCTTCTCGCCTCCCAAGTCGGTGTGGACATCCTGAAACGTGGTGGCAACGCCGTTGACGCCGCCGTCGCCACCGCTTTTGCTCTCGCCGTCGTCGAACCGAGCGCCGGGAACATCGGTGGTGGCGGCTTCATGCTCGTGCGTCTCTCTAACGGCAAGACCACCTTCTTCGATTACCGCGAAACTGCTCCCGCAAAAGCTACCCGCGATATGTACATCAAGCCCGATGGCAAATTGGACGAAGAAGCCTCCGTCATTGGCTATCGCTCCGTCGCTATTCCTGGCACGGTTGCCGGCCTTGCCCTCGCACTGAAAACCCACGGCACCATGAAACTCGCGGACGTCATCCAGCCTGCCATCCTCCTCGCCGAACAAGGATTTCCTGCCAGTGAAAGTCTCGCCCATGAATTCGAGGAAGAGCGCCCTGGCCTTCAGCGTTCTCCCAACAGCAACCGTATTTTCTTAAACGAAGGAAAACTCCTCCATGCCGGTGACACGCTGCGTCAGCCCGAACTTGCTGCCACTCTCAAGCGCATCGCCAGGAACGGCCCCGCCGAGTTCTATCGGGGCAAGACTGCGCAGATGCTCGCTCGCGATATGGCCGCATCCGGCGGCCTCATCACTCTCGACGATCTTGCGCACTACAAGCCCAAAATCCGCGAAGTCCTCCGCGCCAGTTACACCATCGATTCCCATCATTGGGACGTTCTCTCCGCCCCGCCTCCCAGCTCCGGTGGCATCGCCGTAATCGAAGCCCTCAACATGCTTCAGGACGTTCCGCTGAAGGGTTGGAACGATCCGCAAAACGTCCATCTCGTTGTTGAAGTAATGCGCCGCATCTTCGCCGATCGCGCGGCCTACCTCGCCGACTCCGATTTCTCGGATGTTCCCGTCGCTGGCCTCACCGATCCCTGCTATGCTCGGGAACTCCTCGCCACCATCGATCCCCAGCACGCCTCTTCCAGCAAACTGATTCACGCTGGCAATCCCCACGTCTGCAATCAAGGACTCAGCGCCAGCGCCCCGCCAAATACCATCATCAGCCTCGGAGAAGGCCCGCACACCACGCATTTCTCCGTCGTAGATGCCGCCGGAAACGCTGTCGCCAGCACAACTACGCTCAACGGCAGTTTCGGCTCGCACGTCACCTCTTCCGCCGGCTTCCTTCTCAATGATGAAATGGACGATTTCACCACCCAGCCCGGCGTCCCCAACGCGCTCTTCGGTCTGAACCAGTCTGAAGGCAACGCCATCGGCCCCGGCAAGCGCCCTCTCAGTTCAATGACCCCCACTATTCTTGTGCGCGATGGTCAACTTAGCTTCGTCACGGGTTCACCCGGCGGCCCCACGATCATCTCCGTAACACTTCTCAGCATCTTGAACTGGATGCGCCTCGGCATGGACGCCCAATCCGCCATCAACGCCCCGCGCTTCCACCATCAGTGGCTCCCCGATGAAATCCTCCTGGAACAGCTCTTTTCCCCCGAAATGGAAGAACAACTGAAGCAGCGTGGCCATGCGATCAAGCGACGCGGCCATATCGGCCTGATCAACGCGATCGGCATCGACCTCAAAACTAACGAGCGTTGCGGCGCAGCCGATCCCCGCGACAACGGCTCCGCCCTAGGCTACTAGCGCGTCCTACTCCCTGACCCGTCATTCCGAACCCGCCGCAGGCGGGCGAAGTGAGGGACGGTTTTGCATCGCACGTCTTTTGTGCGATGAATCTCTCTGCTGGCACGCCGCTTTTCGCCCTGTAGGGGCGCAGCACGCTGCGCCCCATGTCCGCACGATCTCCTGATCTTGCTTCTATCCCTCCTTCCTCTTGCCTTTTTCCCCGCCTCCCTCTTGCCGTCATTCCGAACGGAGCCCCCGAAGTGAGGAATCTCTCTTACTCTTCGCATTTCACGCTAAAATGTTGCCGGCCCCTTATGCTCCGAATCCTCTCCACCTATCTCTTCGTCTCCAAGAAACTCACACCCGATTTGCTGGCCCAAATCTCTTCCGCCGGCTTTCAAGCCATTGAAATCTTCGCTGCTCGCAGTCACTTCGATTACGCCACGCGACAGGAGGTTCGCGCCATCGCTCAATCCCTCTCCGATCATCGTCTACAACTCGCTTCGATCCATGCCCCCACCAGCCGCGACCTCGGCCTGAATCGCGAAGGTGGTTCGCCTCTCTCCATCTCCGAAATCGAACGCGTCCGCCGCGTTGAAGCCATGGATGAACTGAAACGCGTTCTGGACGCGGCCGACGATCTCCCTTTCCCTCGCATGGTCCTTCACATGGGCGGCTCCCGCGAAGCCGCCGACCCGCGCAAACGCGACGCCGCCTTCAGCTCCCTCGAGCATCTTTCCCTTCACGCGCACCATGCTGGAGTCACTATCTGCGTCGAAAACACCACTAGCGAAATGGGCGATCCCGCCTACCTCCGTGCTTTTGTGAACGAAACTCGCCTAACCGCCGTCCGCTTCAATTTCGATGTCGGCCACGCAAATCTCGCCGAAGGCCCGGAAGACTCGCGAATCGCCAGAGGATTTGAACCTCTTCGCAATCTCATCGTCAGCTCCCACATCCACGATAACCACGGCGAAAAGGACGAGCACCTGTTGCCCTACGAAGGCACCATCCCCTGGCCCACCGCTCTGGCCCTGCTCAAATCCACTCCCGCCGCTGCCGATCTCCCCTTAACTCTCGAATTAAAAGAAAAGTCCGGTCCCGATCCCCCGCCCCTCTCGGACCAACTCACCGCTGCCGCCAAATCCCTAACACGATTGGAAGAGGTTTGGTCCGAATCCAACTGACTCGAGCATTTCGTCGATGCCTTGTAGCGGCCGCTTTCTGAAGCGGGCGCCTTTCACACCCTCTTTGGCGTTGCGAGGCGTTCCACCATGGCAACCACCTCACAAAACTCATTGCGACTCCCGTCTGCAATCACCATAAAATCCATCAGTTTCCGGCCAAGTCACATCGCATCGTGATGCAGGTTACAGACGCTCCGGTCTTTCACTGTTAAAGCCAATGATAAGAAGGCCCAGCCGCCACGGGTGTCCTTGGTCGTTTCACCGCCTGTCGCGGCTCTTTTCTTTCAGTCAAGCAATGAAACGGAGCCCCAATCGCTATGTCAAACACAACCAGAAGAGATTTCCTTCGCACAAGCGCTGCTATGACGGTCGCTCTCTCCGGCGCCGCATCTGCCATGGACGCGCACTCCATGGAGCTGGGATCGCCAGATCACCAACAACCACAAACGCCTCCGCCAAAGCCTTCCTTCGATATCCAGGTACCAAAGATGAAATTCTTCGGCGTCGACATCAGCCGCTTGATTCTCGGCGTCAATCCAATCTGTGGCTTTGCCCATTACAACAACAACTTCGGCGCCGCCATGAAAGACTGGTACACGCCGGATCGCGTCTGCAAAGTCATGCACGATTGCAACCGCTACGGAATTAACGCCTTCAACTACGTCCATCTCGACCCTGCTCCCAAGGACTGGGCGCGCTTTCAAGCCGAAGGGGGCAAGATGCACCTGATTATGCAGGTCATCGCCAACGACGATGTCGTTGCCCTAGCCAAAAATCTCAAGCCATTGGCAATGCAACGCCAGGGCGAAGTGGTTGACGTGGCTTTCCGCGAAGGCAAGATGAATACCGTCAAGGACTGGTGCAAGAAAGTTCGCGACCTGGGTATCCTGGTGGGCGTCGGTACTCACAAACCGGAAGTCATCGCCCAGATCGAAGAGGAAGGCTGGGACGTCGATTTCTACGCCGGCTGCGTTTACAACCGCACGCGCACCATCGACGAATGGAAAAAGGTCCTCAACGGCGAGATGCTGGAGATGCCCCATGACATCTACCTGCAAAGCGATCCACCGCGCATGTACAAAGTGATGCGCCAGACCAAGAGACCCTGCTTCGCCTTCAAGGTTCTGGCCGCTGGACGAATTTCCGATGATGGAGTGGAACAAGCCTTCCGCACTGCCTACGAGAGTATCAAGCCGATTGACGGCGTCTATGTCGGCGTGTTCCCCCGCGCCAAGGATGAAGTCCGCGAGAACGCCGAAATCGTCCACCGCATCCTAAGCCATTGATTTCGCATTCACGAAATGCGGCACATTACGCGCGTCACGGCATGTTCATCGGAACGCGACACGTCTCCGTCGAACAATCCGCGTCGAACGACTATCAATGTACAATTCCGTTTGAAGGAAGGTTTGGCCTTGTGTACCCTCTGAGGTTTTGATGAGCTACGATTCGATCTTTCCTGACCCCAAGCACGCGTGGCAAAAAGTCCTCGAGCGCCTGTACCACGAAGACCATATTCTCTATGCCCGCATGAACAATTTCTCCACCGTGCAGGCTTTCCTCGCCACCGCTCTCGCTTTCACAACTTCTTCTACAACCACGGCTCGCAACATCAGCTTCATTGTGTCTCTGTTCGGCTTGGCGCTTTCTCTTTTCTCCATTTCGCTCGGCTTCCGCGGCGTTCGCGTCATTCAATTCTGGCGCGCCTACTTAAGGCTCTTGGAATCCATCCCCGGCGTAATCTCCATCGATTCGCATCTATCTGAGTTCTACAGGTTGGGCCACCGTCGCGGATCGGAGGAAAGAGAGTTGCCCCTCGCCGAAGGCCTGGGCATAAAGATTGACACTGCCTGGTGGGCCCGCAGGTCCGTGCACGACCAGTTCCCCTGGTATCTTCCAGGTTTCTCAGGAACCATGTTCATCGCAGTCGGAATTCCGACACTCACCACTTCATTCTGGGTGCTCGTCCTCTATGCTTTGTTTTATCCGCACACGGACATGCGCTGGTTCGTTTTCGGAATTGCTTGCGCTCTCGTAATCGTGTTTCTTCTCCACCTTCTCTCGGGACGCCTCATCCCTGCCCCCATTCACGAAGGGCAGACTCACCCCGTCCACGCTCCAGATCCGCTCTTGGAACGCGATCGCGACTGAGTCGGTATTACTGCAAGCCAGACCACATGGGTTTCATAGGGGATCGGAGCTTCAGCTCCGACTTCAATTATTCTCGAAGAACGGGCTTTAGCCCGTGAGGAATCTCTTCCTTCGCAACCACTCCAACTTGTGAGCCAAGTTCCAGTTTAGGTCGACAATCTCTGCAAAAAACTCCGCTTCAGGCTCTCAGACTTTCGTAAATTCACACAAATCCGATAAACCGTCCCGCCGCCACCACGCCGACCCATATCAAAATCGAAATGGCTCCCGCAACCTTCGCCCCCACCGGCAACACGCCACCCTCATCCCACGTCGTCACGCTCCGGTAGACGGTCCCATGAAAGATCAGCGCATGCAAGCCAGCCAAAAATATCAGGAGCATTTTCAGCCGAAACGCGGGATTGCCGTATACCTTCACGGCTTCCGACAAAAACAGCAGCGTTCCCGTAATCACCTGCACCGCAAATGCTGTCCATATCCAGGGAAGCACCCGACCCGCCAGCTCCTTAACCCGCTCTCGCCGCAACATCCACCCCAAAAGCCGCAGGTCAAAAACGGTAACCGTCCCCACCAGCGCCGCCATACCAAGCAGATGCAATGTCTCAATCGCCGGAAACAGCCACAACGATTCCCGCACTGCGGCGCCCGCCGAAGTTTGCTCCAGCCACTTACAAATCTCCAGCATGTCGGGCGTGTTTATGGTGCCCCCAGAAGCGTCCGGCCGTCGGGAAGCGCGATCTTTCCCAAAGACATATAAGGCGAGCCGTCCTTGGCACGGAAACCTTGAACCGTTACTTTGTCCCCGCGCTTCACCGTATCCGGGGTCCATCCACCATGCCGGGTCAGCATCCCCAGACTCCCCATCTCCAGTTTCCAGTTCGCTACCTTTCCGTTCTCGTCTTTCAGGTCCGCATAAATATACGCATGTGGGTTGATCCACTGGAAATCCGTAACCGTCCCCTGCATCTTCACGGTGTGCGTTGTATCAAACGCTGCCAGCCCGTGATGCGCCCAAAGCGATGACACTCCCAACAAAAGCCCTGCCACCACTAGAACAGCTCTCATCTTTCGACTCATCATTTTCCTCGATGATCGTCGGGCAAACCATCCCGTCAATCTCATATCTCCCAGCTCCTCCGGGCCGGATTCTTTTTTCTCGGCAACATCTTACCATTGACGGGAATAGGCTGAAATTGTGCTCGTGGCAACTGGCTCCTTTGACCCTATTCACTTCTCAATGAGTGGTCTGCGGCTGAAAACCTTCTGCGGGAACGCGCACAGATGTGCATTTTCTCTGGCTAATGAACAATGGTTGCCTAGCCAATTGTCAGGTAAGATTTGACCTGAGTAATGTTAGCCTGACGTGTCTTGGACAGCGCGATCGCATTCTTTGAATGAATTCGCCTGGACATGGATACTCTTCCGCCTCCGAAGCGTCCTGCCAATAAACGACGGGCAATACTTCTCCTTGCTCTCGTCTGCGGAGTGCTTCTTGTTTTGATTTACGCAGGTGTGTTTCTGGTACGTTCCGTTGTGGAGTCAGGAATCACCAAGGGACCAGACAACCTATTCGGAGATCAGCACTTGAAAACCGCCGTAGCCCTGATCGAACTGCACAAAGTTCGCTATGGCAAGTATCCAAACTCATTGTCAGATTTGAAATTCACAGGTCAATGGGACCAGATTGCAATTCAGAGCGTTCGTTACTACCCAAATGTCGATCGAACGGCATATTTCGTCGAGGTTGAACGCGGCTGGGTAGGCAAGCCCACCATGGAGATGCCGGATGAGTTTTGGAAAGGCACTGGCTATTCTCCGAATTTGAAGCCACCCGGGCAACTACCTTCTCATTAAAACTTGCCCGGGTAGTGTTCCGACTGTCTTAATCAAGCCGCTGCAAATCCCCTCACACCTGCAATCCCTTCAAATACGGCACGCTCTCTTTCATCAACTCCAGATTCATTTCCACAAAGTAATTCTTCACCCCGCCAACTTTCGCCGCCGTGAAGATCTTCTTCCAATCCAGCGTATCCTTCCCCACCGCCGTAATCTTCTTCGTTGTCGCCGACCACCCTTGCACGTGCATGGAAAAGAATCGCCCTGGATACTTCATGAAATACGCCGCGGCATCGTAGCCCTGGCTGATGGTGGAAACCTGAAATTGGAAATTCACCATCTTCGGATCAAGCAGCTCCAGCAAGATGTCATACGTCCGCTTCCCCTGCACCATCGTCAGCTCAAAGTCCTCGTTGTGCAGCCCCTGCTGTATCCCCGCCTTCGCCGACTCCGCCCCCATCTTGTTGTACTCGTCCGCCGCCCGCTTCACATCGTCCAAAGTCGGGTTCTTTGGCCCGCTCAGGCTTGGCACGAGCATTTGCGTCAGCCCCACCTCTTTTGCCCACGCAATTCGCCCCGGCAGGTCCTTCCGCAGTTCGTCGATTCCGAAGTGCGAACTCACGCAACTCACACCCGCATCGCTCAGAATCTTCTTCAGCTCAGCGGCCTTGTATTTGGCCAGCCCCGCGAACCCCGAATCGGCGTAACCCACCGGCGAACACAGCTCAACCGTCTGGAAACCAGCCGCGGCAAGCACCTTGATCGTCCCCGGGAAGTCCTTCGCGATCATGTCTCTTACCGGCCATGTCTGGCACCCAATGGGCAGCCCCAGTGGATTCGCTCGCAATTCCATCAGGCCCGCCCCAAGTACGCCAACTACAGCCGCCTGTGTCGCCACACTCTTGCAAAACTCTCTTCTCGTAATCTCACTCATTGAAGCCTCCTTGCCCGCCTTCGCGTACAGATTCATCCTCGCTCCAGCAGGCGTTCACAAATTTTTCGCACCATCTCCTGCAGTCCAGCCTGTTAGGGGGTCGGAGCTCGAGCTCCGGCGTCAAGCCACTGGCAATCATTGGGCTTTGGCCCCTGAGGTCTCTCGCGGCTACAGTTCCCACCCGCTCCGCCGCTCCGGACGCACATACTTCTGTGCCGCCTCGGAATTAACCACCTTCAAATTGCCGCGATCCCACCTGAGTTTTTCTGCCACCTGTGTCGCCACATTTCCCAGTAGCAATGTTTCCGTCACCTTCCCCGAAAACTCAAAATTCCCGCCGGGCTTTTCTTTGCCGCCCTTACACGCGTCCAGCCATTCTCTTTCGTTGCCGGGCGATCTCGGTAAAGTTTTTGGCGGCTGCTTATAGCTGTTCATCTTCGCATCCGGAATCAGCTTTGGATTTCCTCCGCTGAATGAGCAAAGTATCTTTCCGCGATCTCCCACGAACAGCAGCCCTTCATCCTCTTCGCCTTCTCCCTTCAGCGGACGGCCTTCCTCCAGTTCTTCTGGCCGCTCGGGTTTCAACCCTCCGTCATACCAGGTGAACTTCACAGGAGGCATGTCGCCCCGCGCCGCAAAGCTATACCTCACGATCGAAGCCTGCGGAAATGTCTCGGGATAGCGTTCTGTCGAGCTCGCCTCCACGCTCACCGGCGCATCCAGCTTCAGCACTCGGAAAATTGTGTCGAAGCTGTACGAACCCATGTCGCCGAGCGCCCCGCATCCAAAATCCACCCATCCCCGCCATGAGAATGGCAAGTAAACGTGATTGTACGGGCGTTCCGGCGCCGGCCCCAGCCACAGGTTCCAATCCAATCCTTCAGGCACTGCTTCCACTTCCTTCGGACGGTCCACTCCTTGCGCCCAGTAAGGGCGGCTCGACCAGTTCTTCACCTCTCGCACCGGACCAATCGCTCCATCCCAAATCCATTCGCAAAGCAACCGCGTCGCTTCCGAAGCCTGGTTCCCCACGGCAATCTGCGTCGCTACTCCGGTCTCCCGCGCGATTTCCGCCAGCCGCCGCGCCTCATAAATCGTGTGCGTCAAAGGTTTCTGGCAGAACACATGCTTGTGCTTCTTCATCGCCGCAGCGGATACCGCCGCGTGCAAATTGTCCGAAGTGCACACAACCACCGCATCCACGTCCTTCTGCTTCTCCAGTAACTCCCGGAAATCGTTGTAAGCCGCGCAGCCGTGATATTCGCCGGAGCGCTTCTGCGTCCCGTAATACCCATCCACGATTTTCTGACACGGTTCGCGCCCCGCCACTCCGCTTGTCACATGCAATGCATGCGTCAGCTCAAGCGGCTCGTCCGGGCTCAGCCAATCCCATCCACTGTCCACTCCCAGCAATTTCCGCACGGAATCGCGAAACTCATGTGTGCCCCACTGTGGATAATTTGCGCCCGACTTATTGCAATCACACACCGCCACGCCCTGCACGTCGGGCTCTTTTAAGAAGTGCAGCATCACGCGCAGACCCTGTGCCCCCACGCCAACAAACGCAATATTCACCTTGTCGCTGGGTGGTACATATCCCACTCCGCCAAGCACTCTCCGCGGCACAATCGTCAATCCAATCGCCGCTGCCGCCGTTTGTCCAATAAATTTGCGCCGCGATACTCCGCCTTCCACTGAACTCGCAGACTTTTCCCTGTTCTTCACTGGCCCTCCCTGTCCGCAGCACACTCCCATTCCAATTTTCCCGCTGCTCCCTGCAATTTGGGCAGATCCTGCTCCCACTAGTCACCCCATACTCTATTCCAAACTCGCCCCCGCGTCTGCAAAACTTTCCACGTCCTTCGTCCCCCTCCTCGCAAATACTCAATGTTAAACCGATGCAATCCTGTGCAGCTACAAAAGGGCAGAGGTCCCTCAATCCAGGACGAATTTGACCATTATTTTGACTATGGTAGGATTAATAGTCAAAAGGAGCGCCAGTGGTCAACATTCCTATTTCCGAATTCAAAGCTAAGTGCCTTGCGCTCCTCGAACAGGTGCGCCGCACTCGCCAACCCATTCGTATCACACGCCACGGCAAACCCGTCGCTGAAATTGTTCCTCCGAGCCCCACGGTAGACCGCGCCAAGTTGATAGGCTCGATGAAGGACTCTAAGATCCTCGGGGACATTATTTCACCTGCGAACGACGAAGATGAGTGGGAGGTCCTGCGCGATTGAAGCTACTCCTGGACACCCATATCTGGCTCTGGTTTGTGATTGATCCCAGTCGCTTGGGACGGAGCACTTTTCAAACCCTGAAGAACGTGAACAACGAGCTCTGGCTTTCGCCTATCAGCACGTGGGAAGCTCTGACGCTTCACTATAAGAAAAGAGTTCACTTGCAAGGGGACCTCTCCACTTGGGCCACGAAGGCGACCACAGGCTTAAAGGAAGCTGTCCCCACTCACGAGATCATGCTCGCAGCAAGGCAGCTGCCACTTCATCAGGATCCCTCTGATCGCATCCTTGCGGCCACCGCGCTAGTCCTGGACTTGACCCTCGTCACCGCCGACCAGCGCCTGTTGCAATTGAAGAGCATCAAAGCCCTTCCCAATCGCTAGACGCTTCCCCGAGATTGCGTAGGCCCCTTCTCTGTTAAACTGTTTGTTTGAACCCTCAACAGAGAACCTCACCATGACCATTATCACCATCGAACACGCAGGCCATTACGACTCCCAGGAAGTCACCCTACGCGGCTGGCTCTACAACCTCCGCGAGTCCGGCAAACTCCTCTTCCCTATCTTTCGCGACGGCACAGGCATCATTCAGGGTGTCTGCTCGCTGAAGGAAAATCCCGAAGCTTTCGAGGCCCTCAAAGGTCTCACTCAGGAATCCAGCGTCATCGTCACCGGCAAAATTCGCGCCGAGCAGCGCGCTCCCGGCGGCTTCGAAATTGGCGTCAGCAAAATCCAAATCGTCCAGAAAGTTCCGGAATCCACGCCCTTCCCCATTCAGCTCAAAGAACATGGCGTGGATTTCCTCCTCGACCAGCGCCATCTTTGGATCCGCACCCCGCGCCAGGCCGCCATCCTGCGCATCCGCGCCGAAGCCGTCCGCTCCGCGCGCGAATTCATGGACTCGCAGGGCTACACCCTCACCGACGCTCCCATGTTCACCCCCGCAGCCTGCGAAGGCACCAGCACTCTATTTGAAGTGAATTACATTGACGACCAGAAAGCCTACCTTACGCAAAGCGGACAGCTCTACATCGAAGCCACCGCCATGGCTCTCGGCAAGGTCTACACGTTCGGCCCCACCTTCCGCGCCGAAAAATCCAAAACGCGCCGCCACCTCACCGAATTCTGGATGCTCGAGCCCGAAGCTGCCTACGCCGAACTTCCCGACATGATGGTCCTCGGTGAAGGCCTTGTCTCCGCCATCGTGCAAGGCGTCGTCAAAAACAAATCTCGCGAACTCGAAACCCTCAAGCGCGACACCAAGAAACTCGAAAACATCAAGCCGCCCTTCCCCCGTATCACTTACGAAGAAGCTGTCAACGTCCTGCAAAAGCACGGTAATCACGCCAAGTTCGGCGACGACTTTGGCGGTGACGAAGAAACCATCATCTCCAACGAGTACGACCGCCCCGTCATGGTCCACCATTACCCCACGGCCATCAAAGCCTTCTATATGCAACCCGACGCCACCCGCCCCGACCTCGCTCTCTCCTTTGACATGCTCGCCCCTGAAGGCTACGGCGAGATCATCGGCGGCAGCCAGCGCATCCACGATTACGACCTCCTGGTTAAGCGCCTGAAAGAAAACAGCTTACCAATCGAATCCTTCCAGTGGTATCTCGATCTCCGCCGCTACGGCAGCGTCCCCCACTCCGGTTTTGGCCTTGGCCTCGAACGCACCGTCGCCTGGATCACCGGCACAGAACATATCCGCGAAGTCATCCCCTTCCCCAGGATGATTTACCGCGTGTATCCTTAAATACGGGTAGATTCGGCAGTTTCTGTACTTCCTACATCCCGTGCAGTCTAAAATCCTTGCTGAACGTCCGGGTGCGTTGACCCTTGGCGAGAATCGTTTTGCTCTCGCCACTCGCCACTCGTCACTCGCCACTTTCCGCGAATAGAGAACAGTCATGCCTCAAAAAATCCGCATCATCGGCGTTCCCATGGACCTAGGCGCCAGCCGCCGCGGCGTTGATATGGGCCCCTCCGCCCTCCGTGTAGCAGGCCTGCAAGCACGCATTAAGCAACTCGGCCATCATGTCGAAGACATTGGCAACATCATCGTGAAACAAGCTGAGGAAATGCCCTTCGGCGAAAAACGCGCCAAGTATGTGGATGAAATCGCCGACACCTGCAAGGAGCTAGGCCTCGCCGTACAAAAATCCCTCGAAGAAGGCTATCTGCCCTTGGTCCTCGGCGGCGACCACTCCATCGCCGTCGGCTCTACCAGCGGTGTCGCCGCCCATTTTCGCAAAGAAAAAAAGCAGATCGGCTGCATCTGGCTCGACGCCCACAGCGACATGAACACTCCCGAAACTTCGCCTTCCGGCAATGTCCATGGAATGCCTCTGTCTGGAATACTCGGTTTCGGCGTTCCTGAACTCCACGATCTCTTCGGCTACAAACCGAAAATCGAGCCGCAAAATGTAGTCTTAGTCGGCGTGCGCGATCTCGATTCCCACGAAAAAAAATTCATCAAGAAGCTCGGCGTCCGAACCTTCACCATGCGCGACATTGATGAACGAGGCATGCGCGAGGTCATGGCCGACGCCCTCAAATACGCCATGGACGATACCGAAGGTGTCACCGTCAGCCTCGACATGGATTTTCTCGACCCCAGCGACGCTCCCGGTGTCGGCACTCCCGTCCGCGGCGGCGTAACCTATCGCGAAGCTCACCTCGCCATGGAAATGATCGCGGACAGCGAAGCCATGGTCTCCATGGAAGTTGTCGAAATCAATCCCATCATCGACGAGCACAATCGCACCGCATTTCTTGGCGTAGAACTGGTCCTCTCCGGCCTAGGCAAAAAAATCCTCTAATTTCCCGGGAACGCCAATCTCCAGATTGGCGTCTCTTTATGTTTTCGCCTTTCTGCTTTTATCCTCCTGTTTTCGTCCTTCGAGCCGCCACCCAAATCCGTCATCCCGACCGGAGCGGCCCGATTTTTCTTTCGCGCCGATTTATGGCGCGTCGGGCCGCGGAGCGGAGGAATCCCTCCTCAATCTCGCCCACTCCCAGACCTCTCGTCGCCTTTTCCTGTGTTACACTCTCCCCTGCCAATCGCACGACCATACTTCCGAACCCTGAGTTACCTGGCCACCCGATGCGCAAAACCGTTGCAATCTTTGGAGGAGCTATGTCCGCCGACAAGAACTCTGCATTCGTGCACTCACTCTCCTGCGTGCTCCTGATATTTGCTTTCCTCGCTGCTGTTCCCGTCGCAAGCGCGCAATCAACCAACACTGCTTTGCTCCTGCGCAGGCCCACCGTCAGTCTCACCCAGATCGCTTTCAGTTACGGCGGCGATCTCTGGATCGTCGATCGCAATGGCGGCGATGCGCGCCGCCTCACGAGCGACGTCGGTATCGAATCCGATCCTTACTTTTCTCCCGATGGCTCCCTCATCGCCTTCTCCGCCGAATACGATGGAAATGTAGATGTCTACGTCATTCCCGCCGCCGGTGGCATGCCCAAGCGCCTCACCTCGCATCCCTATCCCGATCAGGCTGTCGGCTGGACCCGCGACGGCAAACGCGTTCTCTTCCGTTCTGGACGCAACAGCTATTCTCGTTTCAACCGCATCTTCTCCGTCGGCATTGAGGGTGGCTTGCCAGAGGAACTTCCTCTCCCAATGGCTGAAGAATTGTCTCTCTCTCCGGATAGTTCTCATGCGGCTTACGTCCCGTTCACCAATTTCGGTGAGAACTGGGATTTCCAGCGCGGCTTGAAGCATTATCGTGGCGGCACTGCCTCACCCATCTGGATCGCCAATCTCGCCGATTCCTCCATCCAGAAGGTTTCCCGCCAAGACTCCAATGACTCCACGCCCATGTGGTTCGGCAATCGCATCTATTTTCTTTCAGACCGCAACGGCCCCGTGAATCTCTTGGCCTACGACACTTCTACCAAACAAGTCTCCGAAGCCATTCCCAGTAACGGCCTCGACATTAAGTCCGCCTCCCCCGGCCCAGATTCCATCGTCTACGAACAGTTCGGCTCCATCCATCTTTTCGATCTCGCCACAGGCAAACAGCACGCCGTCGATATTCATGTGACCGGGGATTTCCCCGCCGCCCGCCGTCACTTCCTCAAAGCTGGCGAGCAGATTCAGAACGCCAACATCTCTCCCACGGGGGCGCGCGCCGTCTTTGAAGCTCACGGAGAAATTCTCACTGTTCCCGTAGAACACGGCGACATCCGCAATCTCACCAACTCCCCGGCAGTCGAGGACCGCGATCCTGCTTGGTCTCCTGACGGCAAGTGGATCGCCTATTTCTCCGATGAATCCGGCGAATACGCTCTGCACTTGCGTTCCCAGGACGGCCTTAGCGATGTCCGCAAAATCTCTCTCGGCAATCCGACCACTTTTTATTATTCCCCCACATGGTCGCCAGACAGCAAGAAGATTGCCTATAGCGACAAGCGCCTCAACCTCTGGTATGTCAACATTGATGGTGGCGCGCCTGTCCTGATCGACACCAACACGTACGACGAGGCCAATTTCAACGCCGTCTGGTCCCCCGACAGCCGCTGGGTCGCCTACACCCGCCAACTGGATTCGAGCGTCCACGCCGCTTTCATCTATGGACTTGAGGACAAAACCGCTCATCAAGTAACCGATGGCATGAGCGATGCCGCGTTCGTCGCCTTCGATGCCAACGGCAAGTATCTGTACTTCACCGCCAGCACCGACGTCGGTCCTACTATGGCCAGCAGCATGGGCGCGTACAAGGTTCCCGTCACCCGCGCCGGATACGTTGTCGTTCTCCGAAAGGATTTGAAATCGCCTCTCACTCCGCAAAGCGACGAGGAGAAAGTTACTCCACCTACTTCGTCGTCCGCCAAAACCGATGCCGCCAGCAAGGACAAACCCGCCGTCGATCTTGAGGACTGCAAACCCGAGGGCGGACCAGGCGGCGCGGAACCTTCAAAGGAATCCGCGGGAAAAGACGCTGACAAAGAAAAAGATAAGGGCAAAGACAAAGATAAAAGCAAGGACAAAGACAAGGATGCCAAGGCTAAAAAGGAAGAGGACAAAACCAAGGAGCCAACTCCGGTAAAGATCGATTTCGACAACATCGATCAGCGCATCCTTTCACTCCCCTTCCCGGTCCGCAACTACGACGGCATGGTTGCAGGGAAAACCCACATCCTCTATCTGCTCGAAGGGCCGCAGGTGCGAGACAACTCGGCCAGCCCCGGAGCCATTATTCACAAGTTCGATGTATGCACCCGCAAGACAGACAAACTCCTCGACAGTATCGGCAACTTCTTCATCTCTTCCAACGGCGAAAAAGCCCTCTATGAACAGTTGCCCCCAGGGAGTCCTTCCGGCGGAGACGGTGGGCCTGCCCACGGCGCGTGGTTCATCAAGCCTGTTGACGCACTTGGTAAACCCGGCGAACCCGGCAAGCCCGACGGTGCTTTGAACCTCGACAGCATGGAAATCGCTGTGGACCCACGCGCCGAATGGAACCAGATGTTCCACGAAACTCTTCGCATCGAGCGCGATTTCTTCTATGACCCCAACATGCATGGCGCCGACCTCAAAGCTCTCGCCGCAGCCTATCAGCCCTTCGTTGATAACCTCACGAGCCGCGTCGATCTCAACTACATCCTTGGCGACATGCTTGGCGAAATCACCGCTCAGCACGTTTACATTTTCGGCGGCGATCGCCCGGAAGTGAAGCATGTTAGCGGCGGCCTCCTCGGCGCCGACTACAAAATCGAGAATGGCCGCTACCGCATTGCTCACATCCTTCACGGCGAAAACTGGAATCCCGGCCTGCACGCTCCTTTAACCGAGCCAGGTGTGGATGTCCACGAAGGCGATTACATCCTTGCTGTTAACGGCCGCGAACTCCTTGGTACTGACGAAATCTTCAGCTTCTTCCAGGAGACTGCCGGAAAATCCGTGCAACTCAAGGTCGGCCCGGATTCCTCTGGAAAAGATGCTCGCGCCGTTACTGTCGTTCCAATTCCCAGCGAACGTGCTCTCCGCCAGCGCACTTGGATGGAAGAGAACCGCCGCAAGGTCGACCAGCTCAGCAATGGCCGCCTCGCTTACGTCTATTTGCCGGACACCGCTGTCGGCGGCTACACCAATTTCAATCGCTATTACTTCCCGCAGTGGAATAAGCAGGGCGCGGTGATTGACGAGCGCTTCAACGGTGGTGGCTGGCTCGCCGACTACATCGTTGACTGGCTCAAGCGCCCCCTCCTCGCCGCGGCCATGACGCGTGAAGGCAAAGACGTCTACCTTCCGGAATCTATCTTTGGCCCGAAGGTAATGCTCATCAACGAAGAGGCGGGTTCCGGCGGCGATGCTCTGCCCTGGATGTTCAAGCGCCTCGGAACCGGCCCGCTGATCGGCACGCGCACTTGGGGCGGCCTGATCGGCATTGGTGGCTATCCCCCGCTGATGGATGGCGGCGGAGTAACCGCGCCACGCTTTGGCCTATTCAATCCAGAGACAGGTGAATTTGACATCGAGAACCACGGCGTCTCTCCAGACATCGAAGTTGAATTCGATCCCGCTGCCTGGCGTCAAGGCCGCGACCCGCAACTCGAAAAAGCGGTCGCCGTCGCTCTGCAGGACCTGAAGGATCATCCGATCCCGCCCGTCAAGCGCCCAAAATTTCCTGTCTACCATTGGTCAGCAATGCGTTCCGCAGCCGGCCAGCAAAACAAATAGCGCCATCCAAGCACGCACTGATTCCTGACTGGGCCCTTGGGTCGACCTTTGCCGTGTAGCGCAGGGCAAGTCCCCGAGCCCTGCGGCTTTTACCTTGGGGAGCGAAGACTTCTCGCGCACCACGCTGCGACCCATATGCGGCCATGCGCCGCGTCTTGGCAATAGCGCACTTGGAGTGCGGCGGCTGGCCGTCGCTTTTGCGGTCGCAACTTCGCAGCACAACCTCCTCCTCAAACCGTCCGCAATCGCGTCGCACGCTGAATCGCACGTTTCTCGACCCCATCCTTCTTTCTGTGATCAAAATCACAGCAACTTCCCACCTCAGGCGCAATGCTTATAAGGTAGCGAGGAATCCTTCAACGTCACCTTGGCATTTTTCTCCAAACATGCGATTGGAGGAATTGCAACTTCAACTAGAAGTGGAACTTAACCCTCGCAGGAACCATACCGGGCCTCTCAGTCTATACAGGCCCGTATCAGCAGTCTAAGATGAGTAGAACCACGGGGGCTTCTGTGAGCGTTCGATTCGGCCAGATTTACAATAGAGCTATCCTTCGTTCACTCTTGCGCCACCATAACGCCGATCTCATGGGCCTGCTTCTCGCTTCCACCCTCTGCGCCCTTCTTCCGCTCGGCTCGCCTGTGCGCTTGAACGCCGGGAGCCACCCTCGTTTCTCGTCGCGGCCCACCCCACTCGCCTCCATCACCGTCGATTACCCCGGGGACCAGACCCTCTTTCCGCCCGACATCGCACCGCCCACCTTCTACTGGCGCGATGCAGACCCCGCCACCATCGCCTGGCGCATCGACATATCTTTTGCCGACCATTCCTCTAATCTCCAAATCAAATCCAGCGGCGAGCGCCCGCGCATCGGCGCAATTGATGAGCGCTGCGCTCAAGCCGGTGCCGTCCCTCCTACGCTGACCCCAGAGGAAGCCGCCAGCCACACTTGGAAACCGGATCCCGAAACCTGGGCGGCCATCCTGAAACACTCTGTCAAACACCCCGCCACTCTTACCATCACCGGCTTCCACGACGACGCCTTGACCCAGCCTTCCTCCCAAGGTCATCTCACTGTTCTAACTTCCAAGGACCCCGTCGGCGCTCCGATCTTTTTTCGTGACGTTCCACTCATCTCTGTCCCTGTCGGCGAAAAGGGCGTGATCATGCCCATCCCCACCGCCGCCGTTCCCTTTATCGCCTGGCGTCTTCGCTATGTTGGAGAAACCAAAAGCCGCTTGATGATGGAAGGCCTGCCCACCTGCATCAATTGCCACTCCTTCTCGAAGGATGGAACCGCCTTGGGCATCGACGTCGACGGCCCCGGCAACGACAAGGGCCTCTATGGCATCGTCCCCGTCAAGCAGGAAACTTCCATCCGCAATGAAAATGTACTCCGCTGGAGTTCCTTCGCCGAAGAGAAGGCCAGCAAACGCTTCGGTTTCATGTCGCAAATCTCCCCTGACGGCCAGTACGTTATCACCTCCATCGAAAATCCCGGCTCGCACATAAAAGATTTCGACTCCCGCTTCTACAACGGCTTCTATCGTGATTATGGTTTCGGCCAGGTTTTTTATCCCACCAAAGGCATCTTGGCTTGGTACAGCAAGGCCTCCGGCAAGCTGAAGCCGCTTCCCGGCGCGGACGATCCCGCCTTTGTTCAGGCCTCTGCGTTCTGGAGTCCCGACGGCAAATATCTGGTCTTCTCCCGCGCCGCCGCAAAAGAGCCATATTACGAAGGCCAGAACGTCGCGCAATTCGCCAACTCGCCCGACGAAACTCAAATCCAGTACGACCTCTATCGCATCCCTTTCAACGATGGCAAAGGTGGAACTCCCGAACGCATCGAGGGCGCCTCGCAGAATGGCATGAGCAACAACTTCCCCAAAGTTTCACCCGACGGCCGCTGGATCGTCTTCGTTCAGAATCGCAATGGCCTGCTGATGCGTCCCGATAGCAATCTCTACATCGTGCCCTCCAACGGCGGAAAAGCGCGTAAGCTCGACTGCAATTTGCCTCGCATGAATTCCTGGCACACCTTTTCTCCCAACGGTCGCTGGCTCGCCTTCTCCTCCAAAGGTCGCACTCTCTACACTCAACTTTTCCTAACCCACATCGACGAAGACGGCAAAGATTCTCCCGCCATTCTCGTGGAGAACGCTACTGCCGCCAATCGCGGGGTCAACATACCTGAATTCGTCAACATCCCTCCCGGCGGAATGCTCAAGATGGATGCGCCCGCAACGGAGTTCTACCGCCTTACCGACGTTGCGGGTGAACTGGCCCGCAAAGGCGATTACACTTCGGCTGCAACCGAATGGAACAAAGCTGTCCAACTCGATCCCAACGATGGCAAAGCTCGCTATCATCTAGCCTTCGCTCTCGACAAACAAGGCCAGCTTGAACAGGCAATCACGCAATATCGCAAGGCCATCGAACTCGACGCCGCGAATGCTGCTGCTTACTCCAGCCTTTCCGTGGACCTCGCCCGCGCCGGCAATCTTCCCGATTCCATCGCCGCTGCAAGGCAAGCTCTTGCGCTCAACCCGAAAGACGTGCTCACCGAAGGAAATCTCGCCGCCAGTTTGCTGGAAACCGGGCAGACCGACGAAGCAGTCGAGCACATTCGTAAGGCTCTGGAGCTCGATCCGGAGTTTCCCGATGCGCACAACATGCTGGGAATTGTTCTTGCGCGCGCGGGAAAGTTTGATGAAGCAATAGCTCACCTTCAGAAAGCCGTTTCGCTTACGCCAGATTCCGTTGAGTACCGTTTCAATCTCGGTCGCATCTACGCCGCGCGACACAGTTTCCCCGAAGCAATTCCACAATTTGAAAAGGCTGTCGAACTTTCTGGTGGGAATGAACCGCAGAGCCTGGAAATGCTTGCGGCGATGTATTCGGAAGTCGGCCGTTTCTCGGAAGCCGTTCGCGCCGCGCGCCAGGCCCTCGCAACCCCCGCGGCTCAAAATGACCCCAACCTATCTGGTGAGCTTCGCGCCAGAATCGCTTACTACGAATCGCAACCCGATGGCGCCGCCCCAAATCCCTGATTCTCTCCCGCCGATCGCCTTCTGTCGTCCGTCCGTAAAAAAAGTGTAGGGGCGCAGCACGCTGCGCCCCAAGTCCACAAAATTTCTAATCCCTACTCCAAGCCAAACCTCTTTCCGCTTTCCAAACTTTAAAGCGGCTGATCGGTGCTGCTCGCCGGGTTGCCGTACGCGTACGTAATCACATCATTTTGATCGAGGTAGAAATACCGCACGCCGCTTGTGCTCGACGCCGGATTCGCATTCACCGTAAACGTGCTGATGTAGCCGTTGCTGTCCGCGCCCCCCGGAGCATAAATAAAGTTGTAATTGCTTTTCAGTCCGTTCGCCAGATTCTGATCAATCAGATCGGCTGCAGCCGCGCTCGGCGTCGCAGCCGGCCCCAGGTTGGCAAGCCCCGCGGGGTAACCAATGTTGTAAGCATCCACATACGTCACGCAAGCCTGATCCAGCGCTCGAACCGCTCCTACTGCTGCCGCCTCATTCGCCGCCGCACGCGCGCTCAACAGTTGCGGTACTGCCAGGGCAGCGATAATCAGGATGATGGCCACCACGATCAGAAGTTCGATTAACGAGAATCCTTTTTGATTTTTCCGCATTTCCAATTTCTCCTGTTAGCGGTCGTTTTTGCTTCTGAGTTCGGTGGGACATCTTTCCGACTCGCGTACAGTGTGGAGCTTGGGGCGAAAAAACCCTATGGAGCACCGGCTTCAATTTGGGTGCTACCCCTGTCCTATGCCAAGATCCGGTTTTTCCCGTACCCAGGTTATAGTACCCTTGCCCACCTCGCCACTGTCCTCCACTCATTGGAATACTCTAATCCCCATGCATTCTTAAACTTAGCAAGTGCCCGTTGCCCTCCTCCCACCTGTCCTCCCTCCCAATTCACATCACCTTAATCATCTGGGTACCTGTCCCTCGTACTCTTTCCCCTCTAGCGCAGAGAGAGTCCGCGAGCCCTGCGGCTTTGTTTAGGGAGGCCCTGCGGCTTTGCTTTTCGCACCAGGGCACGATGCGTAGTGCCCGGGAATAGGGCGTGCTCTTTCCCCTTTTCAGCCCTTCTCGCCTTGCTGTACCTGCCTCGCAGGAGTAGTATTCGGATACCCCTCAATCCGTCATGGAGTCTCTGAAAACTCGAGCAATAAATCGAATTCGTTGCACTCCGTTGTGAAGCCTGCGTGGGGTGTACTGTCCCTGGGAGGATCAAATGTGGAATGAAAAGAAGCCTGAAACCAAAAGCACGGAGCCAGCGCGCGCTGCCGAGCCAACTCCGCCAGACGCTTCAACCGGCTGGCTAGGCTCCAGCCTGCGCGTCAAAGGCGACATCACCGGCACCGAAGATCTTTTGATCGACGGCACTGTGGATGGCAGCATCCAGCTCAATGGCCGCAAGCTGACCGTTGGCAAAACCGCCAAGCTCAACACCGACATCAACGCTCGCGACGTCCTGGTCTATGGCTACGTCAAGGGAAATGTTCACGCCAAGGGACGCGTCGAAATCAAGAAGGATGGCTACATCGTCGGCAACTTGACCACCGCGCAAATCATGATTGAGGATGGCGCGGACTTCAAAGGCACCATCGAAATTGATCGCGGCGTGCCAAGAGAAGCCGACAAGGCCGACAAAACCGTCTCACAGCGCGCAGCCGCGGCAGCCGCCGGTGTAAGCTCGCTCCCCAAGAGCACCTGATAATTCTGCATGGCCTGACTCTCTCTTCGACGTCATCTCGAGCTTCGAGGGATCTCTCTTCCTCTTGGCCACCGCCTACTTCGCTTTTGCTGTGAACCCTGCATAGGTCAGGTAAGCGCCGAGAATCAGCGTGATTCCAGCGTTCAAGTAGAAACGTGCTTGGTAGTGTTCCCCAAGAACAGATCCCTGCACCGCGGAATACGGCACAAACAGAATGAACAGGCCTTTGATCAACGATAACCAACCGATCAGAGTAATGACCACCGGCAGCACTCCGCCGGACCACACATTGTGGCCCAGCACCATCGCCAGGCCAACCGCCAGCGCGATGATGCCGGCAACGTACATCACCGGCGCGTTTTGCACCATCGCCTTAAACGTCTCGATCGTCGCCGCTTTGTGCGCGAACATGGCCAGCCCAAGGAAAACGCAGTAGAGCCCAATCAACTTGCTCAGAAATATCGTACGTGGCAGCATGATCTCCTCCGTTGCAACGGACCTGGAATTTCCGTTCTAACTCCCAACCTTGCCCCCAATCTATCTTTCGCCGCCGCAACATACAATGCTGTTCCCAGCGCCGGAGGCGCGGCAGACGTTA
>CAWABP010000026.1:0-643658 GCA_963780315.1 Candidatus Acidiferrales bacterium
GCAGGGTGATGCGCGCTCCCCACAAGAGGGCAGGAAGAGATTTCAGCGTGGCCGAATAATGATTGATTTTTTCGGGAGCCTCGTAGATTTGCAGATTGCCGAGGAGATGACCGACGATGAAACCGAACAGCATGAAGCCTGTCGTGGCCATTATCGCTTTTTTGCCGACCGTGGTTTGCCAGAACCGCAAGCTGCCGCCCGGGAAGTTAACCGCAGTAGCACTCATGGAATGTATTGATCCTTGTGTCTGCTAGAAATGATGCCAAAAACGGGTGAAGCTTATTGAGCAGATGAATTACGTCAGGCTGGGTGGCCGTGGAAGACATGCCCTCTCCGCCGCAAGGATTCCGAGAGATTGAAGGAGCGCGTGAAGCGGAAACGAAGGAACCGCGGCCTTTTCAGTATTGAGAGTTAAGAAAAGTGATGCAAGTTAGGGGAATGGAAAAGAGTTGCCAGTCTCTCCTTCAGAAATCGATCCGGGCGCTACTCGTACCTGAGCGCAACCATTGGGTCCACTTTCGTCGCTCTACGCGCCGGAATGTAGCAGGCCAGCAAGGCGGCGCCAACAAGCAATAGCGTCACTCCGGCAAACGTCAGCGGATCGGTGGGGGTCACGCCAAAGAGGAGCGATTCCACAGTACGGGTAAGGGCGAGCGAACCGGCAATGCCAATCGCTACGCCAATAAGAACCGTGCGTAATCCCTGGCCCAAAATCATGCGCAAAACGTCGGCGGAGTCCGCCCCGAGCGCAACGCGCACGCCAAATTCTCGCGTGCGGCGGCTCACGGAATACGCCATCACGCCAAACACTCCTGCCATCGCCAGCAGAAGCGCGGTGATACCGAAAAATCCAATGAGAAAGACGTTGAATCTGCGCGAGCCCAGGGAAGCCGAATAGACTTGAGAAAACGTCCGGAACCTCACGGGAAGTTCGGGGTTCAGCTCTTTCAGAATTCCCCTCCCTGCCGCAGTGACGGCGCGCGTATCGCCATCGCTGAGCATGGTCAAGGTGATCCACGGGATCGGCCGCTGGAGCAAATTCACGTAGACGGTGGGATGCGGGGGCAAATCGAGGCCGTATTCACGAGTGTCGCCCACGATCCCCACAATCGTCAGCAAATGCAGGTCGCCATCCATATTCCCAAACTCGATCGTGTGGCCAATGGGATCCTGATTCGGCCACCGATCACGCGCCAGGGATTCGCTGATCACGGCAACCTGCGGAGAATTCGGGCCATCGCGCTCGTCAAAGATTCGCCCTCGGATCAGGGGAATTCCGAGAACCTGGAAGTATCCGTCAGTGGCGGCGCAGAAGTCCGCATTGCCAATCCGTTCCTTCTGGCGAAACAAGACATCAAATTGCCGAGACAGGGCCTCTAAGCTGTCGGGGGTCTTGGGAAGTTCGTCCTGCGTCATCAGTAGAAACGTGCCGTCGGGAAGGCCGCCAGCCATCGGCAGTCCGCTGGTTGCGCCAACGTTGCGTACTCCTGGAATCTGTTTGAGCCGGTCAATCAGGTTTGAAAAGAAGATCTCTTGTCCCGCCCTTGCTTTCGAATCATTCCATTTCGCCCATGGCAGTGAGACGTCCATGGTAATGATTTTGTCCACGCGAAAACCGGGATCCACTTCAAGCACATTCATCAAGCTGCGCCCGAGCAATCCCGCTCCGATGACGAGAACAAGTGTGATGGCGATCTGTGCCGCCACGATTGCGCGGCCAACACGCTGGCTGCTTTGCGAACCCGCTTGCCCGCGCCCGCCCTCGACGAGGCCAGTGCGCGGGTCAACAGAAGTGGCGCGCACGGCTGTGAATGCTCCGAGGCCAGCCGCAACTGCCGCGGAAAAGAGGAAGGCCATGGCAAGTACTGGAACGTTGATTGAGACGCTGTCCAACCGCGGCAGATTGCCCGGCGCCAACGCTACTAATCCCGCCACGCCCCAGAACGCTCCCAGCACGCCAAGTCCTCCGCCGACCAGCGAGAGAAGGGATGCTTCGGTAAGGAATTGGCGGATAAGCCGTCCACGCGACGCGCCGAGCGCGCTGCGAACGGCGAGCTCACGCGCCCTGACCGATGCTTGCGCCAAAAGCAAATTCGCTACATTCGCGCACGCAACCAGCAGCAGAAATCCAACGGCGCCCAGCAGGACCAGCAGCGGCATACGTGCCTCGCCCGTCATGGAATCCTGTAACGGTATTACCATTCCATCTGTCAGCAGATAATCGCCTTGCTCGCTCGATGTATCGTGAATGCGACGTGCTATCGCGCTGATTTCTCGATTTGCCTGCTCGACGGTAACGCCGTCACGGAGTCGCGCGACCGCACTGTAGTTATGCGACGACCGACTTGGGTTTTCGCCCTCCAGATCGGCGGGCAGCCATAGATCCACGTCAGCCGGAAAATGAAATCCATCCGGGAGCACTCCTATGACGGAGTAGATTGCACCGTCGATCTTCAGGTGCGCCTGCGAGAGATCTCGCGAAGATCCGAGATGCTGCGCCCAGTATCCATAACCCACCAGAACGGTGGGGCCGGCGCCTTTCTTGGTGTCGCTGTCGCTAAAATCCCGTCCTAGGATAGGCTGAATCCCGAAGACCTTGAGAAAGCCGGGCGAGACGGCTGCAACCATCGCGCGGGTCGGCTGCGAAGCTCCCGAAACGGAGGTGATGTTGGCACCGTATTTCGCTATCGCCTGAAAACTGCGGCTTTGATCGCGAAAGTCATCGAAGTTCGGGTCCGCGACTCGCGAGGGCAGGCCGTGGGAAGTGACCTCGAAGACTGCCATGATGCGGCTCGCATCTGGGTACGGCAACGGGCGCAACAGCACGCCATATACGACACTGAAAATTGCGGTGGTCGCGCCGATGCCGAGCGCCAGTGTGAGGACCGCGACAGCCGTGAAGGCGGGTGATTTGCGAAGTTGGCGCAGCGCAAAACGGCAATCAGAAACCACGGACTGCAGCCAGTTGCCAGTCCTTTCTTCGCGAACCTGCTCTTTCACTTGTTCGACACCGCCAAGTTCGATGCGCGCGGCACGTTCTGCTTCCTTTGGCGCCATGCCAGCGCGAATGTTTTCCTCGATTAGCATTGCGAGGTGGGACAGAACCTCCTCGTCGAGGTCAACTTCCACACGACGAGACCAGAACAGATTTCGCAGGAAACTGCGGACTTTTACAAAGACCTGCATGCAAACACCTCTCTAGGATGTTTCCAGAGCTTTAGCGATCGCCCAGGAAATGCGGCCCCATCGATTGGTTTCGACTTCGAGTTGTTTTCGGCCAGCCTTGGTCAAGCGATAATATTTCGCGCGGCGATTGTTCTCGGAGTCTCCCCAAAAAGAGGAGATCCAACCTTCTTCTTCCATGCGGTGAAGAGCGGGAAAGAGCGAGCCCGGCTTAACGTCAAACGTGCCGCCGGTAATTTGCTGGATTCTGCGCGAGATGCCCAGGCCGTGCAGCTCGCCGGCGATGAGCGATTTCAAGATGAGCATGTCCAAAGTTCCCTGCAAAAGGGTGGTGGATTCGGAGTTCAAAGCGTGTCTCCTATCGAATTTCGATAGGAATCATACGGCGCTACCTATAGAGTGTCAATAGGAAGCATGCCGCCGCGGACGATACCCCACGACCTTGGATAAGCAGCTAATACAGTTTCCGCCACAGCCAGCCATTCCCGTTGCATAGCTGTTGGGGTAGAATTGTCGCCCCTTGGCTGGTTTTTCCAAAACGTCGAGATTGAGGTGCTCGGATGCGTCTACTCTTCTTGCCTGCATTGCTGCTGAGTGCCGCGATCGCAGTTGCACAAACCCAGAAGTCCAGTGATGTGGCGGCGTTCGTCAGCATAGACGCACCAGTGTTCGTGCTGAATCATCTCCGGGTGATTGACGGGAAGGGTACGGCGGCGAAGGAAGACCAAGCCATAGTGATCGCTAATGGCAAGATTCAATCCGTCGGCGCTGCTGCGGCAGCACAATTCCCACAGGGTGCTCAGGTTTTGGATCGCACCGGCTATACGGTTATCCCCGGACTCGTTGGATTGCACAACCATCTTTACTATACGGATTCAATCTCCGTGCAAGTTGTAGGCGGAAAAATTGGCGAGCCAGGCTTGTTCGTTGCGGAAATACCATACACTGCGCCGCGACTGTACCTTGCGGCTGGCGTGACCACAATGCGGACAACGGGAAGCCTGGAGCCTTACACCGATTTGAAGGTCAAGAGCCGAATCGAGGCAAACTTAATGCCGGGACCGAGCATCGATGCAACAGCACCGTACCTGGAAGGGGCGCCAACGCGATTTGCGCAAATGCATGAGCTGAGTGGACCGGACGATGCGAAACGCCTGGTAGACTACTGGGCAGCGGAAGGGATGACGTCGTTCAAGGCGTACATGAACATCACCCGCGAAGAACTCGGAATCGCCATCCAGCAGGCACATGCACACAAGCTGAAGCTGACAGGGCATCTGTGTTCGGTAACCTGGCCGGAGGCCGTTGCTCTGGGAATCGATGATTTAGAACACGGCCCTGTGTTTGCGGACACCGAATTCGTGACCGACAAAAAGCCGGACATTTGCCCATCGGGAGGCAGTAGCACTTGGGCAAAACAGGATGTGAATGGAGCGGAAGTGCAACGACTGATCCGCGATCTCGTTTCACACCACGTGGCGGTGACATCGACGTTGCCCGTGTTTGAGGCGGGCGTACCGGGAAGACCGAAATTGCAGCCGCGTGTGTTAAATGCTATGTCCGCGGAATCGGCGCAAAGTTATCTGACCGCGCGTGCGAATGTGCAGTTGGACTCACCTATGACGGCGCTGCTGCGCAAAGAAATGGATTTTGAAGTGGCATTTGTCAGAGCTGGGGGCTTGCTGCTGGCGGGGCCGGATCCTACCGGGAACGGCGGAGTGCTACCAGGATTCGGCGATCAGCGGGAAATGGAACTGCTGGTGGAAGCGGGTTTGACTCCAGTGGAAGCCATTCATGTCGCAACCGAGAATGGTGCTTTGTATCTGGGACAGCAAGATCGAATCGGAACACTCGAGCCCGGCAAGCAGGCGGACATGGTTGTGATTCAGGGCGATCCTTCAAAGCGGATTGAGGATGTCGAGAACGTCGAGACGGTTTTCAAGGCCGGAATTGGCTACGATTCCAAGAAACTGAACGAAAGCGTGCGCGGCCAGGTGGGGATTCGCTGAACGCCCTGAATGACCAAAGTTGAGATTCTCCAGCGCTCCCTATCGGAGTCGCCTCACGATGACAATTTTGTGCTTAATCTGAGAAACCGAAGAGCTGTGTCTTGTGAGTGATACCGGTCGACTGCAACGGCAGCAAAAGGGGTTGAACTAGAATGCTGGTCACTTCCATTTGAGATTGCGCATTGCATGATTACGGTATTTATGGAGGCAGAGTGGTTACAACCTCGACGCGCGTCAGCGATGGAGCGGATTTTGCGGCTAGTCTGCCGGGACGCCGTTATGAGCACGCTTTCTTTTTGGCGATGGCCGTCCTCTTGCTGGCTACGATTTTTGCGGGTTTCGCGCCCAGCTACTACCTTTCCGGAATCTTCCGGGCGCCGCTGCCAAGCATGATCATTCCTGTGCACGGCGCCGTATTTTCCTGTTGGATTCTTCTCCTGATCGCGCAAACTTCTTTGGTTTCGGCGGGCCGCGTAGACATTCATCGCCGACTGGGAATCGCAGGCTTTGTGCTTGCTTGCGTGATGTTCGTGATCGGCCTTTTGGCGGCAACGGACGCCCTCGTTCGCGGGGTGGGCCGCGACCCATTGGCCTTCTACATGGTGTCGATTGTAGACATGGTGGTTTTTCCGACCCTGGTCTTCTTTGCTTTCCAGGCTCGCTTCGACCCGCAAGCACACAAGCGAATTATCCTTATGGCTACAATCGCGATCACGCCGGCGGCTATCGCCCGTCTACCATTTGCATTTGTGCATCGAAAACCTCCGATGGCCTATCTCGTTTCTTATGTTTTTCTGGTTTTGCTGCTAGTTTACGACCTGTGGTCGGCGCGCAAAATTCATCGGGCGACGCTTTGGACTGGAGCTTTCCTTGTCATCAGGCACGAGATCAGTATGCCGATCGCAAAAACCGCCGCCTGGCATGCGTTCGCAAGTTGGGTGCAATCGCTGGCTCGATAAAATCGCAAGTGACTAATGAGACTAAGCAAGTTTGTGGGAGGGAAGCCCTTAGTAAGGTTGGCATCGCGCCCCCAGGAGGCCCGTGAGAGCTTACACTGGTGTCCTCAAGCGATCAGCAGTTTTGTCAGCACTGACGCGTAGTCCTGCTAACCCAAAGCTGAGAACAACATACACCCACCTCGCGATTTATTTTGTCGCAAAAAGCACTGGACATCCGTTATCGCGTTTGAGAGGATCAGTGTGGATTACTCGATGCGGAGGCCCCACATTGAAACGAAATGCAGAAGGCGTACCGAAGTTCTTATCCGGACGGGAATTCAGCCATCAAGAGATTCAGGAGATTCAAGAGACGGTGCGGGTGTACTGGCGGCTGAGTCGGAAAGAGCTGGTACAGACCATCTGCGAACACCTGGATTGGGTTACCCCGGCAGGACGCAACAAGCTGGCTTCCTGCGCGAAGGCTTTGCAGCAACTGGAGGCGCTGGGTTTAGTGAAATTGCCAAAGCTGTGCGCCAGTAATCAGCACATGGGGGGGCGCACGATCGTGGTGGGAGCGGGCAGCGCAGCGGAGGAGGAGATTGCCGGAACCGTGCAAGAGGTGGGCCCGGTGGAAGTGCAACCGGTAGGCGGGAAGGAAGCGAACCAGCTGTGGAACGAGTACGTGCAACGTTACCATCCGCTGGGGTACAAGCGCCCGTTTGGAGCGCATCAGCGGTATTTTCTGGTGGGCCGGGAGGGGCGTCGCTTGGGCTGTTTGCTGTTTGCTTCCTCGGCGTGGGCGCTGCGGGAGCGAGACGCGTGGATCGGATGGACGGAACGCGATCGCCAGCAAAGATTGAACTGGGTGGTGGCGAATACGCGTTTCTTAATTTTTCCCTGGGTGCGGGTCAAAAATCTAGCGAGCAAGGTGTTGTCGCTGGCGGCGCAGCGGATACGGAAAGACTGGGAGGAACGCTACGGCTACGGGCCGGTGTTGCTGGAAACGTTCGTGGAGCTGGCCCGCTACCGGGGGACGTGCTATCAAGCAGCCAACTGGATTCGCTTGGGGGAGACGCGTGGGCGAGGACGGATGGATCGTCACACACGCTACCTATCGACTCCCCGGGCGATCTACGTATATCCGCTGGTGCCGGAGTTTCGTGCATTTCTGCAAGGGACGAGCGAAGAAGGCCAGGGGCAGCGATGAGCTGCCGGGGCCGCAGAGAAGAACGGAGACAAGAGAGACAGGACCGGAGACGAGCGGCGAAAGAACTGCGCAAGCGTCAGGTCGCCGAGGGTCTCGAGAGTTCGCCGAGGGGCACGATCGGGAACGGAACGAGTCCCTGGAAGACGGTGAGGGAGGAACAGCAGGCGCGGCAGGAAGCGGTGGAGGAACAGCTCCAAGCGTATCGTTCGGCCCTGCCCACGTTGTTGAAGCGGTTGGGGAAGATCCGCGACCCGCGGAATCCGAAAACGATCCGACACAAATCGACGGTGTTGCTGTTGTACGGGATACTCCTGTTTGTATTCCAGATGGCCTCGCGACGAGAAGCCAACCGACAGATGACTCTGCCGCAGTTCCAGGAGAACCTGCGACGGCTGTTTCCGGAGCTGGAAAGTGTAGCGCATCAGGACACGCTGAACCGGCTGCTGGCGGGGATCGAGGTAAACGAGATCGAGGGAGCCCTGGTCGAACTGATCCAGCGGTTCATCCGCAAGAAGAAATTCTTGCGCTACCTGGTGGGGAACTGTTATCCGGTGGCGATCGATGGAACGCAGAAGATGGTGCGGAACAGGCTGTGGACCGAGCAATGCTTGGAGCGAGACCTACAGCGCAAGCAGAAAGACGGGAGCCTAGCCAGTGAGACGCAATACTACGTCTATGTTTTGGAGGCCAACCTGGCCTTCGCGAATGGCATAACCATTCCGCTGTTGAGCGAGTTTCTGACCTACGAAGAGTACGACCAGGAGAGGGATAAACAAGACTGCGAACTAAAAGCTTTTCGCCGGCTGGCGCAGCGGATGAAAGAGTATTTTCCGCGTCTGCCGATCCTGGTTTTGTTGGACGGGCTGTATGCCAACGGCCCGGTCGTGGAACTGTGCCGGCGCTACCATTGGCAGTTCATGATCGTACTGCAGGACGACTCGCTGCCGTCGGTATGGGAAGAGGTCCGCGGGCTCGGACAACTGCAGCGCAACCAGCATTGGGAACAGCACTGGGGGGACCGCAAGCAACGTTTCCGATGGGTGAACGACATCGAGTATCGCTACGGGGAGAGAGAACGGAGGCGGCAAACTCTGCATGTGGTGATCTGCGAAGAAACCTGGGAAGAACTGGCCCCGGATTCGCTGAAGCTGGTGCAGAAAGCCTCGCGTCATGCTTGGATCTCCAGCGAACCGCTGAGACGGGAGAACGTCCATGAGCGATGCAACCTGGGCGCGCGGCATCGTTGGGGAATCGAGAGCAACTTTTTGGTGGAGAAGTGTCAAGGCTATCAGTACGAGCATTGCTTTTCGCAGGACTGGAAGGCCATGAAGGGTTACCACTTCCTAATGCGACTGGGACATCTGCTGAACACCCTGGCGCAAAACACGACACGTCTGGCTCGGCTCGTGCGTAGTCGGGGGCGGCGTGGTCTGATTCAGTTTCTGAGAGAGACGTGCACGGGGCCTTGGCTAGACACTACAAGAATCCAACTGCTTCTCGCCTCTCCCTGCCAGCTTCGTTTGGAATGAACAAACCCTGAAAAAGGACAATTCCAAGCTTCCTCGCACGATCGACACGGCGGGGTGTCGCTCTTCACACAAGGACGGCTCAACAATCAACAAGGAACAGGCGAAATGTAACAGGAAAGAACGCCTGAATGGCATAAGTCGCCGCCACACATCTTTGCTTTGCCCCTGCTGGACCGCCCTGGCGACCGTGCGGCCGGGGCATGCGGCATCACTGCAGTTTTGTACGCGCCCTGTCTGTTGCCTCGTATTCCGTTCTATAATCTCCTGCAACCATGCCCCTTGCTCCAGGCACCAGGCTCGGTCCGTATGAAATACAGTCTCCCCTAGGCGCGGGTGGCATGGGCGAAGTCTACCGCGCTCGTGACACGCGTCTCGACCGCTCCGTTGCCATCAAGATTCTCCCGGCGCATTTTTCCGCCGATCCTGCGCGCAAGCTCCGCTTCGAGCGGGAAGCCAAAACCGTCTCCGCGCTGAATCATCCAAATATCTGCTCCCTTTTTGACGTCGGCTCGCAGGATGGCACTGATTTCCTGGTCATGGAATGTATCGAGGGCGAGAGCCTTGCTGATCGTCTCGCCAAAGGCCCGCTTCCCACCGCACAGGTGCTTAAAATTGGCACCGAAATCGCCGACGCTCTCGCCAACGCACACCGCTGTGGGGTGGTTCATCGCGATTTGAAGCCCGGCAACATTATGCTCACCAAAACCGGCGCCAAGCTCCTCGACTTCGGCCTTGCGAAGCCCGCGGTCGCTCCCACCAGCGCCGTCACTCTCACCGGCGTCGCTGCCAATTCTCCCGTGACCGAACAAGGCGCGGTCGTCGGCACGTTCCAATACATGTCCCCCGAGCAGGTCGAAGGCAAGGAGCTCGACGCACGCAGTGACATCTTTTCTCTCGGCGCGGTCCTCTACGAAATGCTCACTGGCCAACGCGCTTTCGGGGGCAAAAGCCAATTCAGCGTCGCTTCCGCCATCCTCGAAAAAGATCCCGCCCCTATTAGTACGATCAAGCCGCTTACTCCACGCAATCTCGATCACGTCGTCCGCCGCTGTCTCGCCAAGGATCCTGATGACCGCTGGCAATCCGCTCGCGACTTAGCACTTGAACTAAAAGCCATCTCCTCAACCGACCCGGCCTCGTCTTCCGCCGTCGCGGTTCCGGTTCGTAGGCGCCGCGCCCGCCGCGAACTCATCGCCTGGTCCGCTGCTTCCCTCACGCTTCTCGCCGCTGCGGCACTCTTCTTCTTGCGGCCCAATCAAGCAAACTCGGCCCTCCCTCTGTATTCATCCATCGTCCCGCCAATGGGCACCTCCTTCGAAATCGAAGGCGATCTCGGAAAGCAGCCCGTTCTCTCTCCCGACGGCGATTCGCTCATCTTCGGCGCCAGTGGCGAGCTTTACCTGCATTCTTTTCGCACCGGCACAGACCGTGTCCTAACCGGCGCTCACGGCGGCGTCAACCCATTCTGGTCGCCGGATGGTGCGAGTATCGGTTTTTTTGCCGACTTCAAGGTCAAAACGCTCGACCTCAATACCAGCGTAGTTCGCATCCTTTGCGACGCTCCCGCTCCCCGCGGAGGCGCCTGGGGTTCCAGGGACATCATCCTATTCACTCCCTCCCCCCGCGACGCCATCTTCCAGGTTTCTGCCAATGGTGGCACCCGCACCGCCGTCACCACCATCGATACCAAACTCCACTCCACTCATCGCTGGCCCTACTTCCTTCCAGATGGCCAGCATTTCCTCTATTACGCTTCCAATCACGCCGCTGCACAAAACCAGGAAAATGGTATTTACATCGCCTCGCTCGATGGCAAGCTCAATCGATTCCTCGTCAATTCTCCCGCCGCCGGTCTCTACTCTCATGGCAACCTTCTTTATGCCAAGGAGTCCAGTCTCTTAGCTCAGCCCCTCGATCTACACACTTTTTCTCTCAGCGGTTCTCCTCGACCGCTCGTTGACAACATCGTCGTCGATCTTGGCGTCTGGCACCCCACTGTCACTGCTTCTTCCTCCTCCGATAATCTTGTATACCAGACCGGATCTGCCATGGCGCTCTCCCGTCTCGAGTGGGTCGATCGTTCCGGTGCGCACCTCAGCTACCTCGGCGACAAAGGCGTTTACAACGGCCCCCGCCTTTCCAAAGACGGCAAGCGTTTCCTCGTCACCTTAGGTGATCCTTCTCACGATGTCTGGCTTTTCGATTCTGCCGGCCTTAACAAAACACGTCTCACCTTTGACAGCACGATCTACGGTGAACCCATTTGGTCTCCCGACAATTCCCGCTTCGCCACCATCCTCGGCTTGGCCAACAGCACCTTTCACATCGTCACTCGCTCCACCAGCGGTTCCGGGCAATCGGTCACCCCTCAGCAACAAGCGGGCGACAATGCCGTCACCGACTGGTCTCCCGATGGCCGCTTCCTTCTCACTGAGCACACCACTCCCACTTCTTACGAAGTCGCTGCCCTTCCCCTCCAGTCGAGCGATCCGCCCCGCCCTGTCATCTCTCCTTCGAGCAGCCCCGGTCCCAGTTCCAGCGGGCAGTTCTCACCCGACGGCAAATTTGTCGCAGTTACTCTTCTTCTTCCTTCCGGGCCCGAAATTTTTATCGTTCCTTTTCCAGGTGGCAGCGGCATGTGGCAGGTTTCCACCGATGGAGGACACTGGTCCCGCTGGAGCCATGATGGCAAGCAACTGTATTACGTCAATCTGCGAAACACGATGAATTCCGTCGAGATCCACGAAAAAAGCGACAGCCTCGAAATCGGCCATCCAGTTCCACTTTTTACGTTTCGACCGTCGCCTCGCGTCTATCGCCTCGGCTTGATCAATTACGATGTCAATCCGGACGGCAAACGCTTCCTCTTAGTAGTAGCTGCCGACGAAAACAATCGTCCCCTAACTCTCCTACAAAACTGGACCAGCCTGCTTACCGACCGTCACTAAACCTAAAAAGTAACGTCACGCCGCCTTCCACTAGCGCGGACCGTGAGGCATTATTGTGGGCGCATTGTTCGCGTTTACCAGATGGGATGAGAAGGCCGGTCTCCAGCGGGATGCGATCCGCTCCCAATGTTCGACGTGCTCGAGGCACAAAGAAAAGGAGACCGGCGATTAAGAAGATTAGCACTATGCAGGCTTTTAGTAATGAAATAAGGATGTGGACCTTGGTCTTCGTGGCCCTCCAACACGACGTTGATTTATCTGATATGCCCTCGATAACCCTTCCTGCCTCGGTCGCAGGCGCCTGGTCATGATTTATCCTGGTATCCTGGCTTTTATGCGGCTCGCCATAAAATCCCTTACGATGTCTTGAGAGTCCGCCGACGGGCTGCGAACGCCAACTGGTCCACAGTTGAGGACTAAAGCGCCATTGAGCAGTAATGGCAAGATAACCTCTTAGGAAGAGGAACTGCGACCTAATCTTCGCAAGAAACTCGGGGTCTCGCCCCAGCGTTTGCAAATTCTACGACACTTGGGGGTGTGGTCGGCTTACCAGGCAGGTTGTTATTAGTCTCCTCATGCTGGGAACCCCGTTCCACAAGGGGGAGAGCCAAACGAAGAACGGCTCGCGCGGTGCGAAGATGGTTGCTGCGCTCTCTAGCTCATATCTGTGCTACAACCTCTCGCCTTCATTCCCCGCGCAAGCCCGTCAAGACGATGCGGAGTGCGGCGGCTACGCCTTCGCCCTTCTGCAGTTCCATCCAGAGGACGCCGCTGGGGTCGAGCTTGATTCCCTTTCGCGAACGGACTACCTTGACCACGAGAGCGGGGTCCAATTGCGTTTCTGGGTGGAAGCGCAAGGCGATTTTGCTGCCTTGGCGTTCGACTGCGGCAATGCGCAGGCGCTCGCTCATGGACTTGAGCATCGCAAACTCGAGCAGATTTTCTACCGGCTTGGGCAACGGGCCGAAGCGATCCGCAAGTTCTTTGCCTACGTCCTGGCGTTCCGCTTCCGTGGCTACCGAAGAAATCCGTTTGTAGGTGCGCAGGCGCAGATTTTCGCTGGGGATGTACTCTTCTGGAATTCGCACATCCATCCCGAGATTGATGGTGGTGCGCAATTCGGGGGCGCCTTCTTCTCCCTTGAGTTTGGCGACGGTGCGCTCCAGCATCTGGACGTACAAATCGAATCCTACCGCTTCTATGTGGCCGTGCTGTTGCCTGCCCAGCATGTTGCCCGCGCCGCGCAATTCCAAATCAAGCGCCGCGATGCGGAATCCTGCGCCGAGTTCGCTGAATTCCTTCATTGCGGCCAGGCGCCGGCGGGCGATATCGGTCAAGGCACGCTCCGGGGGGACGAGAAGATAGGCATACGCACGCTGGTGTGAACGTCCCACGCGGCCGCGCAATTGGTAGAGTTCGGCGAGGCCGAGGCGATCGGCGCGATTGATCAGAATGGTGTTGGCGCGCGGAATGTCCAGGCCATTTTCTACAATCGTTGTGGCCACGAGCACATCCGCTTCATCGCGGATGAACTTCAGCATCACCTTTTCGAGATCTTTTTCGCCCATTTGGCCGTGGGCTACCACCACGCGCGCTTTCGGGACTAGTTTGGCGACCAAGTTCGCGAGGGAGTAGATGGACTCGACGCGATTGTGGATGAAGTAGACCTGGCCGTCGCGCGCTAATTCGTTTTCAATCGAACGCTTTACCACTTCTTCGTCGAAGGAGGTAACCACCGTTTGAATTGCCAACCGGTCGCGCGGCGCGGTTTCAATCACGGACATATCGCGCAAACCCACCAGCGACATGTGCAGCGTTCGCGGAATTGGTGTGGCGGAAAGCGCGAGAGCGTGCACGTTTTTGCGCATCTCTTTCAGGCGCTCTTTGTGGGCAACGCCGAAGCGCTGCTCTTCGTCCACGACTAGCAAACCCAAATCCTGAAACTTCACGTCCTTCGAGAGAAGGCGGTGCGTGCCGATGACCACGTCTACTTTTCCGGTTTCCAGCTCGGCTAGAATTGCTTTCTGCTCGGCTGGGGTGCGGAAACGGCTGAGCATTTCGACCCGCGTGGGAAAGGCTGCGAAGCGTTTCTTGAATGTTTCGAAGTGCTGGAATGCAAGGACTGTCGTGGGCGTCAGGACGGCTACTTGCTTGTTGTCTGACACCGCTTTGAAGGCGGCGCGCATTGCCACTTCCGTTTTTCCGTAGCCCACGTCGCCGCAGAGCAAACGATCCATGGGCGCAGGCTTTTCGAGGTCGCGCTTGACGTCCGCGATAGCCGTTACCTGGTCCGGCGTTTCTTCAAACTCGAACGCATCCTCGAATTCGCGTTGCCAGTTGCCATCCGGCGATAGTGCAAAGCCCACTGCAGTTTTTCGTTGGGCGTAAAGCGCGAGGAGTTGGTCCGCCATATCTTCGAGGGATTTGCGGACACGCGTTTTGCGGGAATTCCAGGCTGTTCCGCCGAGTTTATCGAGCGTTGGATGGCCGCCTTCGGCCGCGCGGTAGCTTTGCACGAGGTCCATGCGTTCGAGCGGGACGTACAAACGCGCTTCGTCCGCATAGCGCAGGAGCATGAATTCGCCGCGCCGCCCCGCCGATTCGATGAGCCGCAAACCTTCGAACTGGCCGATGCCGTGGTCCACATGAACGACGTAATCGCCTGGCTTCAATTCGGCAAAATCGCCGAAAAATCCCGAGGTGCGGATTTTTCGCCCGGGACGGTCGACTGCCGGGGTTACGTCGAAGAGATCAGCGTTGCCGTAAAGAGTTAGCTTTGCTTCGGGAAACGCAACGCCATCGGCGAACGGCGCACGCACCAGAAGGAGAGCAGCGGTTTCCGAAGCGTTCTCGGCCGTAAATCCCGCGGCGGCTTCTTCCGTTTCGCCTAGGACGTAGGGCACTTCGTACTCGCGGCAGATATCGGCGTAACGCTCGAGTTCTCCTGTGCTGGCAGCCGTCAGCAAGACGGTTCCTCCGCCCGCTAGTTGCGATTTCACTTCGGCCATGCAGGCTGCGACGTCCCCGTGATAGCGCGTGGTTGAACGAGCGAGCAGTTCAAAGCGCTTTCCGCCACCGTTCGTCAATCCAAGTTGTTCCAGTTCGATTCGCGAACATTTCGCGGCCGCACGCTCCCAGTCTTCGTCGGTCCAGAAATAATCGTTCACGGTGGGAGCATTCGCCTGGCCGTGGCGCTCGTAATTCTCCGTGGCTAGTTGCAGCAACTTTTTTCGCGCTTCGCAGAGTTTTTCAGGCTCGTCGAGAAAGACGATGGGCTTGAGCGAACTTTCCGCCAATTCCAGAAGCGCGCTTCCACCGGGCGTTTTTCCCCCGCCAAACCAGCTTTCGGGTTCCCACGCCTCCGCTTCTGGGCTGCCTGGCGCGGGGACGCTCCACTCTGTCAACGGCAGAATCGTGGTTCGGACGACCGGGGAGATCGAACGCTGCGTACGGGGATCGAATTCGCGAACACTCTCGACCGTATCGCCCAAGAGTTCGATGCGAACCGGGCGGAGCGCTTCCGGGGAAAAAACGTCTACAATGCCGCCGCGCACGGCGAATTGACCGGGCAACTCGACCATTTCGGTTCGGGCGTAACCCGTGCTCGCCAGATGGTTGATCAGTTCCTGGTGCGCGCCTTCGGAGTCTTTCGCAAGAGTGCGTGCCAGCGTGAGGTACACATACGGATCCTGATAGCGCCAGAGGGCCGCGGCCATCGGGGCAATCACCAGAGAGACTTCGCCATTTGTTAGCCGGTACAAAGTTGCGGCGCGGCGCTCGAGAATGTCGGCGTGTGGCGGTTGGGGATCCCAGGGCAAGCTATCGAAGGCGGGCAGGACTGCGACTCCGCCGGTGGAGCCGGGGAAAATTGGGGAAAAGAAACGCAGGCTCTCCGCCAAATCTTCCGCGCGACGATTGTTTTCTGTAATAAAAAACGCAGGCCGGCGGAGTTCGTGGGTCACGTGCGCTGCTACAAGCGCTTTCGCCACGTCTTGCAATCCCGAAAGGCCTACCAGGCCGCCGCCCGAGCGCAGCTCCGCCACCACGCCTTCGATTGAAGCATGGCGCAGCAAGCCTGCCAATCGCTCTGTGACTGCCGGGAGTATCATGAAGTCAGTTCTTAGTATTAAGTTTTTAGGATTAAGTGTTAAGTCCTAAGTCGCGTTTATTTGATTATTTCTTGCGTAGTTCTTCATTTTCTCTAAGTTCTTTGTGCACCCTGTGGCTTTTACGTTAGCTTTTTTTTCAGTTTTAGAGTTTGTGGACCACCTCGCTTCAGTTCAGACTTGATCGCGATTATTTAAGACATCGTTCTGAGATTCCGGATCTTCTTTAGGATTTCTGAAGTGGAGTACCCTTCCACAACATCTACGCGCACTACCTTGCCTCCCGCGGTTTCTACTTCCGGCCGGCCTACGATTTGATCTCCCGGCCAGTCGCCGCCTTTCACCAGAACATCTGGAAGCAGGGCTGCGATCACACGCTGTGGGGTTAGTTCGTCAAAAATCAAAACCGCGTCCACACATTCCAGGCTCGCTAAGATCTCGGCGCGCTCTTCCGCAGGGATCACGGGTCTGCCTGGCCCCTTCAGCTTTCGCACACTTTCATCGCTGTTCAAGCCGACTATTAGAATGTCGCCGAGCGAGCGAGCCTTCTCGAGGCTGGCAATGTGGCCGGGATGCAGCAGATCGAAACAGCCATTGGTGAACACAACGCGCTTGGCGTTGCGTTTCTCCCTGCCAAACCGCAAAATGATTTCTTCAAGAGTCAAGACCGCTGGATGCAAAGGCTCACCATGCTCACTGAAGCTTGTCGCGGTGAATCGCCGCACAAACATGGAGTTTATCACGCCGCTCGGATGCCACGCTGTGCGAGGCGGCTTTGGGCATGAAACACAAACAAGCGATGCTGGCTGGCACGGGCGTTTTTCTACTAGTAGTGGGCGCGCTTTTTACGCTGTATGCCTCGCGCGGCTTCACCACGCGGCATTACCTGGTGCACGCGGGTTCGTGCCCGTTGGTGATGGATGTGGTCCAGAAAACCGGCTTGAGCGAGGATCCGGAGCGCGGCGCCGCCATTGTTTTTCATGGATTGGCGTCCAACAGGATCATCATGTCGTACCTTGCGCGCACGCTTGCTGCGCAGGGCTTGACCGTTTACATCCCGGATCTTCCCGGGCACGGGCGCTCCGACGGGCCTTTCAGTCCGGACCTGGCTGAATCCTGCGCGCTGTCGTTTACGCGAGGGCTTGCGGCACGCGGTTTGATTGTTCCAGAGCGCACCATTCTTTTGGGACATTCGATGGGAGGAGACATCGCGCTTCGCGTCGCGCCCAAGTTCAGGCCTGCGGGCGTTGTGGCCATTTCACCCGCGCCGATGCAAACTGCGCACGGGGTTTCGCCGGAAAACGTTTTGTATATAACTCCACCGACAATTCAGTCCAATACGCTCATCCTGGTGGGACAATACGAGTTCAACGGCTTGGCTGAGAACGCCGCGGATCTGGCTGCTTCGCATCCCGATCCAACCGTGCGGTTCGCTGTCGTCCCGGGAAATTCACATGTCAGCGTGCTATTCTCCGCGCGCGTCGCGGTGAAATTACAAGAATGGAGCTCAGTTGTCTTGCACCTTCCGGAGGGTGGCGCCATACCTTCGCGGGCCAACGTTTTTGGCTGCCTGCTTGGACTTTGTGGGATTGTGGTGCTTGGCGGGCCGTTTGTGCGCGAGGCGTTTGGGCATAAAACTCCCGAGGAATCACGGTCAAAGCATCTTCCAGCCCTCCCGCTGGTCCTGCTTGAATTTATCGGCATTTCTTTTGCGGTGGTTTATCTGCTCCGCTATTGGATGCCGCTTCGTCCGCTGTCTCTCTACCAGGGAAATTACCTGGCGAGCTTTTTTCTTCTTACCGGCTTGGCGCTGCTGCTGCTTCATCCGCGGCTGGCGCTATCGCAATTCTCCGCCCGGCCGGGTGTGCTTTTCTCCGCTGCGTTGACCGCGGTCGTCCTCCATCTCCTATCCACTGGGTGGTTTGACCTTACGGCCTCGAACTCCTGGCTGACGATCCACCGCTGGGCGCGATTACCTCTCTTTTTCCCGGCAGTTTTCTTTTTTTCCTATGCGCTCGAAGTGCTTCTCGGACCAGCTTCGGATGTGCGTCCGGTGCGCCGGCTCTTTCTTTCGGTTCTGCTGCTGACGATTAGCTGGCTGGCGTTGATCATCGGAGTGCTGTATCTGCATAGCGGCGAAATCCTCCTGTTCCTGCTAGTCCCCTATTTCGGCGTTGCCCTGCTGCTGATCCGGATGGGTGCGCAGCTGGTGCGGCGCTGCAGCGCCTCGGCGACGGCTGCGGCACTTTTCGGTGCTATACTCTTGACTGGTTTTTGCCTGGTGCTTTTCCCACTGTCCTAAGAAACATCAGGAGCCAGGTTGGCGGCGTTCCTCCCCGTGCCGGAGATGGATGCTTGGAACTTCAGCTTTGACGGTGTGATTTGACGGATGTCTGAAATTGTCATTGTCGGCGGTGGGCCTTCCGGCGCGATGTGCGGCGAGCAACTTGCACGCGCGGGCCATTCTGTGCAGATTTTCGATGAACACCTAGCGTGGGAGAAGCCCTGCGGCGGAGGACTCACCTATAAAGCCACGCAGTGTTATCCGTTCCTGCTGGATAATCCACATCCCAAGAAACTTATTCGCACTGTCGAGATCATCAGCGCGGAAAACCATCGCGCCAAGCTGGACCTGCAGCACCCCATCGTGATTTATTCACGCACGGTCTTGAATGGGCTGCTGCTGGACCGCGCGCGCGAGGCCGGATGCCAGGTTCACCGTTCGCGCGTGCATGAAGTGGACACCGAATCGGAGAAGCCGCGCTACTGCATTGATGGCCAATGGCACAGCGCCGATTTCCTGGTGCTTGCGGCGGGTGCGCGCAATCAATTCCATCCCGGGACGCGCGCGCTGCAACGCGATGAACTGGAAATGACCCAAGGCTATTTTGTCCCGCAGACTTCGGAGGAAATCATCATCAAGTTTCTTCCGGATTTCGAGGGGTATATCTGGTCGTTTCCACGCGCCGACCATCTGTCGCTGGGGATTTGCGGAAGCATGAGTGCGCATACTAGCAGCGAACTTCGTGCGCATCTGCATGCATTTGCTTCGGCTGAAAATATCGTGACGGAATCTGCAAAATTCTACAGTCACGTGCTGCCTTCGCCTCAGGAACGTACATTTTTGGACCGCAGCGTGATTGGGCGCAACTGGGCGCTGATCGGCGATGCCGCTGCATGGGTAGACCCTCTCACTGGAGAGGGATTGTTCTACGCCATGCGGTCGGGAGAATTGCTTGGCAGATCGCTGGCCGAGGGCTGTCCTGAGAAATATCCCGCGCGCGTCAAAGCGTCCTTTTCTTTGGAGCTGGAATTCGCCGCGCGGATTGTGCGGCGATTTTATCGTGGGTCGTTCCTTGGCTGCTCCGTGACTACACGCATGGTGCAGTTTCTGCAACGCAATGCTGTTTTTCGCCAACTGCTCTCGGATCTTTTTTGTGGTACGCAGGATTACACTACGCTGAAGCAGCGCGTGCTTAGGCACCTGGGGGGAACGTTGAGTCAGTTCATCTCGAGCGTTATTACGATCGAGCGGCCTGCGGCGAAAATGCCTACTGCTACTCCTGCTGCTGATTAGCGCTTGTCGTGAATTCCAAAGTTGCCTAGCGATCCCTCCACAGCGGCCCGCAAAGGGCGCGGGCCTACGGTCGGGATGACAACGGTGCTGTTGGTTCTTAGTGACAGGGTTGCGGCACATTTCTAATGAGACAAACTGCGGCTTAGAAATGGCGGTTTATTCCAGGACTTTGCGGATGCGTTCCATGGCCCAGTCAATTTCTTCGCGCTGGATTACCAGCGGGGGAGCAATGCGGATAATGCGGCTGTGGGTTTCCTTGCAGAGGATGCCCTCTTCCTTGAGCGCTTCGCAATACTTGCGCGCCTCGGTCGTGAGGACAATTCCGATCCACAGGCCACGTCCGCGAACTTCTTTCACTATTGGGCTGCGAAGGGTGCGCAACTTCGCCAGGAAATATGCGCCTAGTTCGGCCGAGCGCTCGACTAACTTCTCTTCAATCAGAACGCGCAGGGAGCTTCGCGCGATGGCGCACGCCAGCGGGTTTCCGCCAAAGGTGCTGCCATGATCGCCGGGGCCAAAGACACCTAAAATTTCCTTGGAAGCCAGCACTGCCGACACGGGGTAGTAGCCGCCCGCTAGCGCCTTGCCCACGATCAACACGTCGGGCTGAATGCCTTCATGCATGTAGGCAAAGAGTTCTCCTGTGCGGCCCAAGCCGGACTGAATCTCGTCTACCATCAGGAGCACGCGATTCTCGCGGCAAATCGCTGACGCTTCGCGGAGATAGCCGTCTGGAGGAATCACGATGCCTGCTTCGCCTTGGATGGGTTCTACCAGGAACGCGCAGGTGTTCGGGGTGATCGCTTCGCGCAAGGCCTTGGCATCGCCAAAGGGAATGATTCGGAAGCCTGGGGTGTAGGGGCCAAATCCCTTGCGGTAATCTTCGTCACTGGAGAAGCTGACTATTGTGACCGTGCGGCCATGGAAATTGCCCGCGCACACGATGATCTCGGCTTTACCGTCCGCAATTCCCTTTTTTGTGTAGCCCCACTTGCGTGCAGCTTTCACGGCCGTTTCGACGGCTTCGGCGCCGGAATTCATGGGAAGCGTCATGTCCATGCCGGTCAGGTCGTGCAGTTCTTTGTAAAGCAGGGGCAATTGCGAATTGCGGAAGGCGCGGGAAGTCAGCGTGACCTTTTTTGCTTGTTCGATCAAGGTTTCGAGGATACGCGGGTGGCAGTGGCCTTGATTCACGGCTGAATAGGCCGCCAAGCAATCGAGGTAACGCTTACCTTCGACATCGTAGACCCAAGCGCCAGAGGCACGCTCGACTACGACGTCGAGGGGATGGTAATTGTGCGCGCCGTAGGTCTCTTCGAGCGCGATAAAGTATTTTGTTCCTAGTAGTTGCTCTTCTGTGATGGGCATGGTCTCACCTGAATTCACTTCGCGAAGCACACGAGGTTCGCTGTGTTGCGACCGTACTAATCCTCTCGCAATTGCCTGGGCGGGAGGGCGGCACCTGATGCGGCTTGCACGTGGGGCCGCGCGGAGGGGTCAATTAAAGGATGGCACCCGGGCAGGTGAACCGCAATGGCTCGTGTCCCAACAGCAACCTCCATTTTGGCTGCTTTTTCACGCTGAGTTGTTTTTACCCAAAATGCAATTTGCAAAAAGTGTTCACAATTGTACAGACACAGAGAACTTCCTCATTCGACGATAAGTCTCCTGCATTTCGCTCCATCACCACCCTTCCTTTTCAGCATTGCAGCAGTTCGGCTTGGAGACGATCGAATGCGCATCTTATTGTACAACCCCGATAACGGGGTCACCCGCAATTTCATGCCGCATCTTTGGATGTTTCTACTTCAGGCGCTAACTCCGCCGGGCCACGAAGTCATCCTGATTGATGGGAACGCCCAGCCTATGGATGAGGCCGGAATCGCGCGTTTTGTTCAGGAACAGCACATCGGGCTGGTCGGCATTGGCGCAATGACTCGCATGATCGCTAAGGCTTATCGAATGGCTGACGCCATACGCGCTGTCGGCGTGCCCGTGGTGATGGGCGGGCCACACGTCACGGAGGAATTCGGAGAAGCGCTTGGCCGCGACGGCGGGGCGCGTCACGCTGATGCCGTAGCGCTGGGTGAAGCCGATGAAACCTGGCCCAAGATCGTGCAGGATGCGGTCAGCGGAAAGCTCAAGGAAGTATACACTCCCGTTGACGATTTCGGGCAGGAACGCAAACCGGTTTTGCAGAATTATCCAGTGATTCCCTGGGACAGCATTGACCTTGCGCAATTCAATCTGATTCCGGGCATGGCTAAGAGCACCCTGCAGCGCATAGGTGAAGGCTGGGGAACTTTTCGGATTGTGCCCGTCGAGTCTGGGCGAGGCTGCCCTTATGGTTGCGAGTTCTGCACGGTTACGGGCTTTTTTGGCGATTCCATACGGTTTCGGACAAACGAAAGCGTCGTGAATGAACTGCTGCTGCTGAAGGCACGGGCTCGGAGTGAAGGCGGGCAGATTGCTGTCTTTTTCATTGACGATAATTTTGCCATCAACATCAAACGGACCAAGTCGCTGCTACGCGACATCATCAGCGCCGGGGCGCAAGTTCATTGGGTGGCGCAGATTAGTGCCAATCTTTTGCGCGACACGGAACTGGTGGACCTTATCGCGGCTTCCGGCGGCAAATGGATTTTCATTGGGATGGAGTCCATCGACCCAGCTAACCTTGCGGCGGTCAACAAGGGATTCAACAAGCCCGGCGAATACGCGGCTGTGCTGGAACGACTGGCGAAGCGCAACGTCTATGCCATCACTTCCTTTATTTTTGGGATGGACAATGACACGGTCGGTGTCGCCGAACGCACGATGAAAGAAATTCGCACCTGGCCTCCGGGGCTGCCCATTTTTGGGCTGCTTACGCCCTTGCCTGCTACGCCGCTGTACAAACGGCTTGCGGCGGCCGGCCGGTTAACGCGGCCGAAACATTGGCAGGAGTTCATTCCGTTTGCAATGGCGCATACGCCGCTGAAGATGAGCATCGACGAAGCGCACGCTGAAGTGAAACTTGGCTGGACACATTCCTACAGCGCCGAAGCGTTGGCGCACGCCGTGAGTTCGCTGAAGGGCCAGCCACTCGGCTATCGCATCAATATCTTTCTGGCACGGATTTGTTTCCGTGGGATTTATTTCCGGCAGATGGGAGTTGCCGCCTGGGCAAGGCTGATTTACCAGAATCGGCGGACAATTTTCGCGCTGGCGCGCGAAGGGTACGCTACCTGGCGGACGCGGGCCGCGCAAAGCCGTCCCGCGGGCGCGGAGCTGGAGCGCGAGACAAGCATGGACGCACCGCCCTCGTAATCTACTTGGGGGTTCCAGTTCTCGCACTCTCACTACTTTCTCAGCCTGAATTTAGAAGTTGCCTACCGGTTTCTCCGCTCCGGGACGGCAAAGAGCGCCGTCCCTCCGGTCGAAATGACAGGTCTGGGGTGATTTGCCGTCGGGACGAGCTGCAAATTCGGAAGTCTGGTTATTTCGCCGTGCCTGACCTTAGTCCTCATTCCTATTTCAGCAGAGAAAATGACGTCGGAAAACTCCTTGCCCTAGGCCGTTGCTTGCTTCCTTTGTTGCATGAACGCGAGCAATTCGGCGTTGATCAATTCCTTAAAAGTGGAGCACATTCCATGCGGAGCACCCGGAATCACATTGAGGGCCGCGCCCTTTATTAGCTTGGCGGAGAGCGGCGCCGAGTCGGCGAACGGTACGATTTGATCGTCGTCGCCGTGGAGAATTAGGGTCGGGACGTCAAATCTCTTTAGGTCTTCGGTGAAGTCGGTTTCAGAAAAGGCCTTGATGCAGTCATAGACGGCCTTATGCCCGGCCATCATTCCCTGCAGCCAGAAGGAGTCGCGCAAGCCCTGAGAAACCTTGGCGCCGGGCCGATTGGCCCCATAGAAGGGGGCACTTAGATCCTTGAAGAACTGCGAACGGTCGGCAAGCACACCTTTGCGCAAGCCATCGAACACGTCCATCGGCGATCCGCCGGGATTTGCGGGGGTCTGCAGCATTAGGGGGGGCACCGCGGAGATCAGCACGGCTTTGGCAACACGTTCTGTTCCGTGGCGGCCGATGTAACGGGCGACTTCGCCACCGCCCGTGGAATGTCCCACGTGAATGGCATCTTCCAGGTTCAGCTCTTCAACCAGCTCCGCCAAATCATCGGCGTACTTGTCCATTTCGTTGCCATCCCAGGGCTGGTCTGACCGTCCATGGCCGCGGCGATCGTGGGCGATGCAGCGGAAGCCATGGTTTGCCAGGAACACCATCTGGTCTTCCCAGGCATCCGCGTCGAGCGGCCAGCCGTGGCTGAAGACTACTGGCTGTCCTTTGCCCCAATCCTTGTAGTAAATCCTTGTCTCATCTTCCGTCGTAAACATTGGCATGGTAGTTCTCCCTCTTTTCTCGATTTAGTCGCGAGGTCAGTTCTTGCGCTTATCGCTGAATGGCCGGTGGGTGGGGTGCTTCGAATAGGAGCGAGGCCATTCGCACTTGGGCAGGGGGAGAACGATACTCCAATGGGGAACCGGTGAACAGTGAATTTCACGTTACTTCCCTACAACGAACCGGCGCAAGGGTGAGGCGTTCACCCAAGCGCCGGATGCTGCCAGTTTTCTTTGCTTAACTCACTGGGCAGGCGAGAGAAAGTAGGCATAGCTCAGCAGGGCCAAACCAATGAAAAACGGGATCAAGCCCACGAGATAAACAAAGTGGGCATCCGGGTCCGGCAACGCATGCAGGAAGATCATCATGCCAGCACCTACCGCGACGGTGATCAGTCCGCCCAGCTTCTGGCCCTCTCGTTTGCGGCGCGCTTCGATCCTTTCTTCTTCGCGAAGAAACTCGAGTGCCGAACCCCCTCCGGTCGTTTGCGAGTCGGCGACCTTCTTCAACGTCTCGCTTCTGTAGTACGCTTCCCTTTCGCGGCGCCGTTCGCCAGCCCACGTGGCCACAGCGATAAATGAGAAGAGAGCAATGGCTCCAAAGCTCAGGAATACAAATAACATTGTGTCACCCTCCGTTAGGCGTTTTATTCGCCTCAGTTGGTACGACAGGCGGGAGCGGCGTCTGGTTGCATTTTCTTGGGGACGGGGTGAAAAAAATAATGCAACCGATGGAGCGCTACCCAGGTCGTACAGATAGAGGAGTAAAGTGAGCGCTGCCGAGGACGCCGCCGCAGTTCAACAGGTGCTTGGCGGAGACGCTGGCGCATTTGAGGGGATCGTGCGCCGTTGGCAGGGACCGCTTGTCAATCTGGCGTATCGGTTTTGCCGCGACCGGGGCCGGGCCGAGGAGATGGCGCAGGAGGCGTTTCTGCGCGCGTACCGGGCTTTAGATCACTGGCGGCGCGAGGCTACTTTTTCGACTTGGCTTTTTGCGCTGGCCACGAATCTTTATTGTTCGGAACTGCGGCGCATACCGGCACGCATGGTCGCTCTTGAGGATGTTGCTGAGCCACGCGACCCACGCGCGATTGATGGGGGTTTCGAGCAGGGGGACCAGGAACGGGCGGTGCGTCGCGCTGTTCATGCGCTTCCGGCAAAATACCGCGAGGCGGTAACACTTTTTTATTTTCACGAGATGGATATTGGCGCGGCTTCGCAAAGCCTTTCCTTGCCGGAAGGAACACTGAAGGCGCGGTTATCGCGAGCGCGCGCTATACTTCGCGGAAAGCTTTCCCGGCAACTTCTGGCGCCGCTACTGAGGAAGGAGGCCTGATGAGCGACTCTGATCTCGATCGCATCTTATCCAGGGAGGAGGAAATCTTTCCATCGTCGGGCTTTGCCGCCTCGGTTATGGAAGCCGTGCAGCGCGAAGCGGCTGTTCCGCCGCCAATTCCGTTTCCGTGGAAGCGGGCTCTGCCCGGCTTTTGTGCAACGGGCGTGGCCATCCTGGCGCTCGTGACAGCAAGTATATTGCTGTTGATTCACGGCGGGCCGGCTCAGCCAATTCCACAGGAGTTGCTTGCGGCGCTGGGCTCAGTCGCTGCTCTTACCAAAAATCTTGGGGTGATCTGGATTCTTGGGGCGCTCTTGCTGAGCTTCGTTTCGGTGAAGGTCACGATGCACTTCGCCTCCGGGCGACCGGGTCAAACTTTTGCCAAATGACCCATAAACCAAGGATTTGAAGTGCGTCTTCTTAGTGGCTTGTGCGTACTGCTTTAACTTTAACTGCCCTGTGTTTTTCGATTATTACGTCTTCCCGATATACTTGCCGACTATGTCGGAGCAAGCTTGGACAAAGCCCTGTTCTGTTTTGTTGAAGGTATTCGTAAAGTAGCTTTCGATATTCAACTCTGCCGCAAGTTTTTTGTTCGCGTAAATCGGGACAACGATTTCAGACTTCACCAGGGATGAACCCGCGAGATAGCGCGGGTCGGTGGCAACGTCGTCCACGATCACCACCTTGCCGGTGCTGGCGGCGGCACCGCACAGGCCGGTGTTCAGGGGAATACGCGCGTTAGGAGTGAAGCTGCCGACGAACGGGCCGACGATCAGGAAGGCGGAGTCCGCGGGATCGACCAGGTAAAATCCGGCCCAGTTGTAACGCGTCATCTTTTCGTGGAGGCGCTGTGCCATGCGCTCCATCAGCGATTTGATGTTGGGAGCGGTAATAGCAAAAGCCTCAAATTCCTTCAGAAGTCCTCTTTGTGCATCGGTCATGGGTCTTCCTGTAGGGTGAGCGAGGGAAAGGTTATTCGCGCACGCATCGTTCCTTTCGAACCAATTTTAGTTTACACGAACCACTATTCTATTGTTTGAGCCATTACGGGCAAGTAAACAAGCCTCTTAGCTATTTAGAGTGCGGCGGACTGGTTGCCATAAGAATTGAAGGGCGCCGGCTTTTACCAAAGCAAGCACTGGCGTCAGAGGATCCATTCACTGCGGTTCACCGTAACCAGAGAGAAGAAAGAAACGTCTCACACAATGAGAGGTGCTACACGCATCTTCTTCACCGCGCGACAGCCCGTTCGGTGCCCCTGCGTTGTGCCGCGGCGACCGGGCGAGGAAGGGGAATTCATGACCACAGCCAGTGTTCGCATCTGCACGATCGCCTTTGCCGTAGTTCTGACCGCCTCAGTTTCATTTGCCCAACAACCTTCCACGGCTCTGACAAACCACGAGATCATTCAGATGGTTTCGCTGGGACTTTCGAATGAATTGATCGTTGATAAAATTCACGCTTCGGGGGCCACGGAATTTGACACGAGCGTGGAAGGGCTCAAGACCCTGAAGGAAGCCAACGTATCGGACGTGGTCATGCGTGCGATGGTCAATCCGCACCCGTCTACTTCGGAGAACGCAGGCCCGGCTAACAGCCAGGACAACGCAGAGAGTGCCGACCCGAACAATCCGGATTCGCCGCATGATTCCGGTATCTACATTTATTCGAAAGCAAAGGACGGGCCGAAAATGACGCTGCTGGAGCCTACCGTTTATTCTGAAGGGAAAACCAGCGGAGTTGCAGAGGCGGCTTTTACGTTTGGAATTTCCAAAGTAAAATTTCTGGCCGTGGTGCAGGGACGGAATGCGGTTGTCACCACCAGCGATCCTAACATGATTTTCTATTTTTACTTTGAGGAGCCGGGGTCCGCGCTCACGTACGCATCGTTTGAAGGGCCCACTTCGCCAAATGAATTCGCTTTGCTGAAGTTTGACGAAAAAAAAGGCTCGCGCGAAACCGCGGTGATGGTCTCAAATATCTTTGGCAGTTCCAGCGGGACGGACCAGAAAGCCAGCATTCGATTCTCGTTCACGCGATTGCGGCCGGGGGTTTACAAGGTGACGCCCAATGCGCCACTGCCGCCGGGGGAGTATTGCTTTCTGAGTTCTGCTGGGTTGGGAAGGCGAGGCCCCGGTTCGGCTGGAGCTAACCGGCTGTTTGATTTTGCTGTGGCTGCCAATCCGTAATTCTTACTTCCTATTGCTGACAACTTCTTTCATTGTTGCTGCTGCTGTTGCAGCAAATCAAAGGCTGCTTTGCTTCCCGCGCTGAGGGGCTTGGAACGAATCACTGTTGTCGGCGGTAATTCTTCCGGCTCCGGCGCATCAACGGGCGATACCGCGACCATCACGCGCAATTCACTTTCTGAATCGCCCTTGTGCACACCGCGCGTTGGCGGAACATCGGCATAATCCCTGCCGAGCGCCACGCGAATATGCCTCTCGCAGCCCATCAGGTTATTGGTGGGATCGAACGCTACCCAGCCTAAATCACCCAGATACGCTTCTATCCACGCATGGGTGGCCCCTGCGGGAGACCGGTCGTGCGCATTGTCCTCGTGATAGAGATAGCCGCTGACATAGCGGCACGGAATCTTAAGCCGGCGCACAAGTGTAATCATGATGTGGGCAAAATCCTGGCAGACACCCTGGCGGGCGCGCAACGCATCATCAATCGAGGAATCTACGTTCGTGGAATTGGGAACATAGGCGAAGAGTTCGTATAGCCTGACGTTCAATTCCTGAAGCAGAGCAAAAGGTTTTTCGCGGCGGCGCAAATCCAGTTGGTCCGCTAACTTCTCGAGGAGTTCGGTGGGCGTCGCAAAATGACTGGGAAGGAGCATCTCCCAGTAATCGGTTTCCGCCACTCGCGCGTCCAAGTCCTCCCAATCGCCCGTGGCCGCCGGATTAAGATCAGGCGCGGGCAAAACGTCCACAATTGCGTGGGCGGAAATTTCGATCAGCTCGTGTTTTCCGGGAATGTCGAAATGGTGCACGGCGTTGCCATAAAAATCGCGGTAGAGCATCATGTTCGCGCGCGGCTTCACGTCCAGGGAAAAACTGAGGCATCGCTGGCGGAAATCGGTGCGGGGCTGCATGCGGACTTCCATCACGCTTTCCCGCACCGCGGGCTGGTGACGAAAACTGGTGATGTGCTTAACCGAATAGGCCATATGCCTCGCCGCTCACGCTTCTACTCTCCTACTTTTTGCATTTCTCCAGCCTTCTACGAGGCCATCTCCGCGTCCATTGAATAATCGAAGTACATCTGCTGTATCGCCGTGTGGAGCTGTGCGCACTCGCTGCGCACATTCTGAAGATAACTCTGCGGATCTTCCGCCATGACTTCTTCAATCTGGCTGAAGCTCAATTGCGCGCTGAGCCGCCCGGCAATTCGCGTGGGCAATTTTTTCCTGCGTTCGGTCAACTCACCGATGAGGTGCAGCGCGGCATTGATGCGGTCCACCGAAAAACGGATTGAATGAGGAAATTCCGGATTCAGGAGGAGAAACTCCGCCACGCGCAACGGGCGTATTTCTGCCGTATACGCCTTGCAATAGGCCTCAAACGCGTCGCAAGCGCGCAAGAGTCCCACCCATTCGAGGTATTCGGCGCTTTCGGCCGCCTGATCCACCGGATGGGCCACACGTTTGAATTGCGTTTCCAGAAGCGCCGCCAGCGTGTCTGTACGCTCGACGTAACAGCCCAATTGAATAAACTGCCAGCCCTCTCCGTGGCTCATGGTGCCATCGGTAATTCCCTGAAACAGTTGCTCGCCTTCCAGAACCGCGTGAAAGAATCGGTGCGACTGGAGCACCCAGCCCTCTTCCGGGCGCGCTTCCATCACTCCCAGGTACAGGCGGTTGACGTGCTCCCACATGCCCGTGCTGCACTGTTCGCGGACCTGACGCAGATTTTCGCGCGCGGCCGCGATGCAGGACACGATTGATGAGGCATTTGTCCGGCTGAACACAAGGCTATTCAGCAGCACCGCGGAATCGACGGCACCAGGCCCCGCGGGAATGTGCAATGCTTCGAGCAGAAAGCGCCAGCGTCCCGCGCCAGCTTCGGGCGACTGGTCCAGCCAAAGCTGCAGCTCGACATCCACGAGGCGCGCTGTATGATTCGCGCGTTCCAAATAGCGGCTCATCCAGTACAAACTGTCGGCCACGCGAGAGAGCATTCCCGCATCGCGCCGGAAGCTCTGAGCAAAATAGTTTCGTGGAGGCCTCATAACTTAAGCCAGATTCCTTGCTTCGATTCCCTTAGGGACTGCTTCGCCCACCTGCGCGACGCGGTCGTCGCCGTTCCCCGCGCGCAGCACCCAGGTGTCTTTACTTCCGCCGCCCTGAGAGGAATTCACCACCAGCGAACCCTTTCGCAGCGCTACACGCGTCAGCCCGCCGGGCACCAGCGCCACTTTCTCTCCCATTAAAATGTACGGGCGCAGGTCGATGTGGCGCGATTCCACTTCGCCATCGATCAGGCAGGGAGCGCAGGAAAGAGAGAGCGTGGGCTGCGCGATGTAGTTGCGGGGTTCCGCCAAAATGCGGGCGCGAAATTCCTCGCGTTGCTGTTTTGTGCTGTGCGGCCCGATGAGCATGCCGTAACCGCCTGACTCGCCTACCGCCTTCACCACCAAGTCTTCCAAATGACCGAGAACGTGATGGCGTTGGGAGTCGTCGGTCAGCAAATATGTCGGCACATTGGGCAGGATTGCGTCTTCCTTCAAATAAAAACGGATAATCTCAGGGACGTAGGCGTACACGGCCTTGTCGTCGGCCACGCCGGTGCCAATCGCGTTCGCCAAGCTAACATTACCGGCGCGGTAGGCATTGAACAGGCCGGGCACGCCCAGAATGGAGTCTGGGCGGAAGCAAAGCGGGTCCAGGAAATCGTCGTCGACGCGGCGATAGATGACGTCCACGCGGCGCGGCCCGGCCGTTGTGCGCATGTAGACCACGTTATCGTGAACGAGCAGATCGCGGCCTTCGACCAGCTCAATGCCCATCTGTTGGGCCAAGAATGTGTGCTCGAAATAGGCGGAATTCGAAACGCCTGGCGTGAGGAGCACCGTCACCGGATCTTGAGAGTGCGCGGAGTTTTCCGGGGTCAAGCTGCGCATCGTTGCCAGCAGTGCCTGGGGATAGTGGTCGATCGGCCAGACGCCGTAATCCCGGAACATCTTTGGGAAGACACGCTTCAACACTTTGCGGTTCGCGAGCATGTACGATACGCCGCTGGGTACTCGCAAATTGTCTTCGAGGACCGCGAAATTTCCGTCGGGCATACGCACCAGGTCGGTACCACAGACGCTTACGTAGATGTCGCGCGGTATGTTCAACCCGCGCATTTCCCTGCGGAAATGGCGGCAACTGTAGATCAATTCACGGGGGACGATGTCTTCGCGCAGGATTCGGCCTTCGTGGTAGATGTCGCGGAGAAAGAGGTTGAGCGCCGTCAGCCGCTGCGTCAGCCCTTTTTCGATTTTTGCCCATTCACCGGCGGGAATAATTCGGGGGATGAGGTCGTTGGGGAAGATGCGCTCCGTGCCTTCCTTGCTTCCGTAAACGGTGAAGGTGATGCCTTCGTGCAAAAACGTGAGGTCGGCGGCTTGCTGGCTTTTGCGCAGCTCTTCGGGAGGAAGACCAAGTAGCGTGCGGTGAAGGGATTGGTAATGTTCGCGGGGAACGCCGGGGGCGGTGAACATCTCGTCATAAGCAGCGCCGAACCGGTAGTTAACTAGTGAAGGGGGCAATCCGATTCGCGATGGCAGGGCCGGTGTGGTCATAAGTCTTTTCGTTCTCCGCCTGCGAGGCCATGAGTCTCGTAGCCGGCCGTTCCGGCGCGATTTCAAGTTTTACCTAGACCGTTCGGCGGCACACTCGTTCCGGGTGGTTATGGAGCATTGACTTTAGACACCCGGCACAGCCAAGTCCAACGCAAATTCTTTATGCATTCGATTTGGTTTTGCTCAACTTGCCCGACTCCGCACCGTTTGCGGCGTGGTGGGCCCTAACTTTTTGGGGGCTGGCTGGTGGCGCGTTGGAGGCGGAGGCGATCGGCTAATTCGTGGACGCGGGCGGCGATGTCTTCGAGAGTTTCTTGATAGACCTCTGGCGATGCGCCAAAAGGATCGGGGACATTCCAGTCTTCGACCTTCGCGGAATCGAGGAAAATCGGGTCGGTGCGCGTGCCGCTTAGATTGATGATCAGGTCGGCGGAATCCCAAGCGTTGGGGTTGACGGGTTTGGAGGAGAGGCCTTCGGAGGAGCAGCCGTTGGAATGGAGGGCGTGGAGAGTGGCGGGAGGAATGTAGCCGAGGGGAGAGAGGCCAGCGCTGGAGGGATCGAGGACGTCAGAGGCATCGCGGCGAGCGATGGATTCGGCGATGGGGCTGCGACAGGCGTTGCCCAGGCAGAGGAAGAGGACGCGGAAACGATCGGGAGTGGGCACGGGGGGATTGTAACTTTTTTGGGGGACTAGGACGGAGAAAAGAGGGGAGGAGAGTTCAAGACAGGCGGAGACTCATGTTCAGTGTGCTGAGGGTTGGTTGAGGGTTTGCCTCGGTCCCTCCACTATGCGGCCCGACGCGCCAAAATACGGCGCGTAAGAGAAAATCGGGCCGCTCCGGTCGGGTTGACAAATCTTGGTGGGGCGCGCCGAGGAATTCAGGAAAAGAGGGGAAGGAGGAATGGGGCGCAGCGGGAGAGGAATTGCTCATCGTCGGTTGTGAAAGCATTCAGGAGATTGCTCTCGACGTCGACTAGGCCGACGACGGGGCCTTGGGGTGAGAAAACGGGGACGATGATTTCGGACCGAGTGGAGCCGAAGGTGGGCAGCCAGCGCGGATCCTCCTGGACAATTCCAACGTTGACGATGGCGCGGAGAGAGACGGACGAGCCGCAAAGACCTTGTGAGATTGGAAACCTGGGAAACGCAGGGATAGTTGAGCTGGTGCAAGCGATCATGGCGATTTCTGTGGCAGTCACTTCATAAAGGCCAACCCAGCGGTAGCGGTGGGCGGCAGCGATCGATTCAGCGGCGCGGTTAGCAGCAAGAACGCGATCAGGTGTATCCCTGACGAGAGCTTCGAGCTTGTTGAGAAAGAGTTCATCGGTCACTTTCCGTGGGCCTCCTTCCGAATCGATCATGCGCGGCGACGATTGGGTTTCTTTGCGACTGAACCGTTTGAGAGCATGTTTAGAAAATGCTGGTGGACGGTGGGGTCGTTGGTCAGTTCGGGATGGAAAGTGGCGGCCAGGAGATTATTTTTTTGGACTAAGGTGGGTGAGGCGTTGAGAGTGGCCAGGACCGTGATGCCGGGGGCAACAGATTCGATGATGGGGCCGCGAATGAAAACCATTTCGAGGGGGTCTGGTTTTAGAGTGGTGGGGCCGAAGAAAACGTCGCTGGCTAATTGGCGGCCGTAGCCGTTGCGAAGGACGGTCATATCCAACAAAGCGAGGGAGGGTTGAGCGGGATTTTTTACGTGAGCGGCGAGGAGGATGGCTCCGGCGCAGGTGCCGAAAACGGGACGGCCTTTGGCTGCGAATTGGCGGATGGCATCGAAGAGGCCTTCTTCCTGAAGGAATTTGAGTTGCGTGGTGCTTTCGCCGCCGGGGAGGATCAGGGCGTCGGAATGGCGCAGATCGGAGAGGGTGCGGACTTCGAGGGATTGCGCGCCTAGGTTGTGGAGAGTGGCGGCGTGGGCTGCGAAGTCACCTTGGATGGAGAGGATGCCGATTTTCATGGGGAGTTGTCAGTTATCAGTTTTAAGTCTTACGTTTTAAGTTCGCAGATTTGAATGAACGAGAGAAATATCATCCCAACAAACCCAAGAAAAGATTCCTCAGGGGCTAAAGCCCAGTTTGTATCCCGGGTGAATGTCGGACCTAAAGGTCCGACCCCCTGAAGAAAATGCAAACCCCAGAACCGACCTGATGGTCGGCCACTACAAACCCGAGACAGAAAAGCGCCCGCTTCGGAAGGCGGCCGCTACAAAAGGAACACTGGAAAATCAAACCCAAGACTCAGGTAGAGAACGGAACTTGGGGCACCCAAGGGCAAGAAACAACATAAGCTAGAACGGACTAACCCAAGACCCAGGCACACACTCCGCGCCTGGGGCACCCAAAAGCGAGAAAGAACGAACCCAAGCACAAAGCAAACCCAAGAGCCGGTCTGAAGGCCGGCACCTACAAAAGCCAACCCAAGAGAAAAGCCGCAGGGCTCGAAGACTCGCCCTGCGCTACAAAAACGTGGTTACCAGCCGCGGGTGGAGAGTAGGTCTTTTTCATCTAGTTGGCGGACGTCCAGGCCGGGCATGGCTTCGCCCAATTGTTCGCTGGCTTCGAGGACAGCTTTGGCGTCCTCGAAATGCGTGTTGGCTTTGACGATGGCTTTGGCGCGGGCCTCGGGATCGCTGCTTTTGAAAATGCCGGAGCCAACGAAAACGGCTTCGGCGCCGAGTTTGCGAACTAACGCAGCGTCGGCAGGAGTGGCAATGCCACCGGCGGAAAAATTGGGAACGGGGAGTTTGCCTGTTTTGGCGATTTCGCGGATGAGATCTAGAGGAGCGCCCATTTCCTTGGCTTCCTTCATGATTTCATCGTCGCGAAGGGTGGTTAGGTGCTTCATCTGGCTGACGATGGCGCGCATGTGGCGAACGGCTTCGACTACATTGCCGGAACCGGCTTCGCCCTTGGTGCGAATCATGGCGGCGCCTTCGGCGATACGGCGGACGGCTTCACCGAGATTGCGAGCGCCACAGACGAAAGGCACGCGGTAATCGTGCTTCCAGATGTGGTTTTCCTCGTCGGCGGGAGTGAGGACTTCGCTTTCGTCGATGAAGTCAACTTCGAGAGCTTGGAGAACTTCGGCTTCGGCGAAATGGCCGATGCGGACTTTGGCCATGACGGGGATGGTGACGGACTTCATGATTTCGCGGATGACTTTGATGGAGGCCATGCGGGCTACGCCACCTTCCTTGCGAATGTCGGAAGGGACGCGTTCCAGGGCCATGACCGCGCAGGCTCCGGCCTTTTCAGCGATCAGGGCTTGTTCGGCGTTGGTGACGTCCATGATGACGCCGCCTTTTAGCATTTCGGCCAGGCCAACCTTCACGCGCCATTCGTTGGAGGGATTGGCGCCGTTGGTTGGCTGATCCTTGCCGTTTGGTTTTTTTGCTGGCATTGTGGTTCTCCTCTCAGAAATCGGAAAACGAAAAGTTAACTTAAAGGCGGCCGCTACAACACCAAAACCGAGCCAAACCCAAGAACCGGTCTAAAGACCGGCCACTACAAAGGCAAGGCCGAGAAAGTACAAAACCGAGAAAAATCAAACCCAAGACCAACCCTTTGCATAAACCGCAAAGGGTTGGCCACCCAAAAGTCAAACCCAAGAGACAAGCCGCAGGGCTCGCAGACTCTCCCTGCGCTACATGCCCTGCGCTACATGGCGCGCACCACTACAAAACGTCCTTTGCCGCGAGCAAGCACATTGCCTTGCGTATCGCGAATCTCGGCGGCGCGAAAACGGTTGCGGTCTCTGGCATCTTCCTGCCAGCCTTCGGCTACGATTTCCTGGTCGATCGGGACGGGCTTGCGATACTCGATGGACATTTCGGCGGTTACGGCGCGCTCTTCCGTTAGTTTCGAGAGCTTGCCCATAGCTTCATCCAGGACGACGGCGATGATGCCGCCGTGGGCGAAGCCTGCACCGCCAGCGTAGTTGGGGCCGAGAATGAAGCGGCCATGGGTGCGGCGGGCGTCGAGATCGAGTTCGAAGGGGAGCTTCATGCCCGCGGGATTGGCAGCGCCACAACCGAAACAGCGATTTGTGGGTTGCGGATCGAGTTTGAGAATGTGGGGCATTTTCCCTTTCGTATTTGACCGACCTTGAGGATCGGCCGATAGATTATGAAACCCAAGCCCTAGGCAAAAAAAAACCGTTACCTGGGGCACCCAGACCCAAGAAAAAACAGAACCAAGAACAGGCGATCCCAAGACCCGCCCTCAAACTCCGAGGGTGGGGCACCCAAACCCAAGAAACGGCAACCCAAGAGAAAGGCGCCCGCCTCAGAAGGAGGCCGCTACAAAACCTTCGTCAGACCAGGGCGACGTGGGCGCGTTCGGCTCTGCGCGTGCCGCGCTGGCGTTTGCGCAATTCTATGCGCAGAAGTTCAGCAAGAATGGCTATGCCACGGGCGATCTGTTTTTCATTGAGGCTGGCGAAGCCGAGGCGGAGCGTGTTGGGTAACGGCGACTGCACGTAGAAATAGCGGCCGGGAGCGAAGAGAACACCGCGCTCGCGGGCGTGGATCATGAGTTCGCTGGCGTCGAAACCGGGAGGCAATTCGAGCCAGAGGCACATGCCGCCTTCGGGGCGAGTCCAGCGAGTGCCTTCGGGCATGAGCTTCCGTAGAGATTCATCGAGAGCCTGAAGACGATCGGCGTAGACCTTGCGCATGCGGACTAGATGTTTGTGGAAGAGTCCACGGCGAAGAAACTCGGCCAGGGTGGCTTGCGCGAGTTGATCGGTGTGGAGATCGGTCATCTGCTTGACGAGGCGAAGGCGTTCGATGGCGGCGGGCGGAGCGACGATCCAACCGACACGAAGGCCGGGGAAAGCGACCTTGGAGAAGCTGTCCACATGAATGACGAGATTGGACTGATCGAGTTGTTTGAGAGAAGGGACGCGGACATCGCGAGCGTGGAGACGCGCGTAGATGTGATCTTCCAGGATGGGGACTTGATGGCGCGTGGCGAGTTCGAGAAGGCGGCGACGGGAATCGAGCGGCATGGAGGTTCCCGTGGGATTGTGAAAATCTGGTGTGAGGACAAGCAACTTGACGCGATTGGCGGAGAGCAAAGCTTCGAGAACTTCGAGATCGATACCGAGAGGCTTGCCGGGTTCGGGATGAGTGCGTACGGGAACGCCCAGGCAACGCGCGCGTACTCCATGGAAAACGGAGGAAGCGCCCGGATAAGTGGGGTTTTCAAGGATGACCGTGTCGCCCGGACGAACGAATGCTTTGGCGACTAGATCGAAAGCTTGCTGACATCCGGCGGTGACGAGAAGAGTTTCGTCCCTAGCGGAGATGCCGTCGTGGTGAAGAAGTTCGATGAGAGCTTCTTTAAGGGGTTGATAGCCATCCGACGCGCCGAGATTGAGGATTTCCGCGCCTTCGCGGCGAAGAACGGTGTGGGCGCACGTTTGCAGTTCTTCGATGGGGAAAAATTCGGGAGCGGGGCGCGCCATGACGAAAGAGAGGGCGTCCTCTGGAGCCGAGGCGGTGAGGCGGGTGAGGACTTCTTCGCTGCGTTCATCGGCGAAGAGGAGTTCCCAGCGGAGGCCATCGCCGTTGTGGAGGACGGGCGGAGGTGGCGGAGTGATTTTCAGGCCATTGCCATTGGCGCGGATGAAGGTGCCGCGGCCCACGTGTCCCTGGATGAGGCCTTCGGATTCGAGTTCGGCGTAGGCATTGGCGACAGTGGTGCGATGAACGCCGAGAGTCAGAGCGAGTTCACGGCTGGCGGGAATGCGGTCACCGGGCTGCAGATCACCAGCGTGGACCAGGGAACGGAGCTGGTCGCGGAGCTGGATGTAGAGGGGAATATGGCTTTCGGGTTGAAGGTGTATTGGCAGCATTGTCTCTCACCCCAAGGAATATTCTAACAGGGATTGGACTGATGGAAGAGCCAAAATGACTCTTTGGGAGGAAGAGAAAAAGGCTTTACCACAGAGTTCACAGAGGTAGGAGAAGAGAAAAGGAGTAAGAGTTTAAGAGTGAGAGAGTTTAGGGGATGGGGTGGTGGGAGAGGCGGCCGTTTTTTTCGTTGGGGGAGAGGTCGCGAATGCAAAGGATGGTTGGGTCGGAAGGGTCACACTGGTCGATCTGTTTCAGGGGGAGATCGTCGGGCCGAACTTCGTAATCGCCGGATTCCATGGATTCGCTGTCGTCGGGGTCGAAGACGGCTACAGGGCTGTCTTCGGAGACGCGGAGGCGGAATTGTTTGGTGGAGGGTTCGTAGTTGGAGAAGGCAAAGCAGTAGCCGATGCAGGCACGGTCGATGGAATGGTAGATGAAGAGTGCGCGCCAGTCGGCGGGGGCGGCGACAGTTTTCAGGACGCGCGTGCCGAAGGGCAGAGTGCGCGTGATTTTGTCGGCGTTGGCTTCGAGGCGGGATACGAGGGATGTGTCTTGAAAGATGAAGACAAAGAAAACTAGCGCGCAGAGAGTGAGCGCGGCGAGATGCCATTTTTGCGGTGAGAGCGTGCCTAGGAGACAGAGTGTGAAGATGGCGGTGATGATGGTTAGACGAGAGACGAGGAGGCCGATCCAGCCGCCTCCTTGATTGAGGTTGATATCTTGGGGGATGAGCGAAGTGACGAGGAAGGAGATGGCGCAAAATTCGAAAAGGAGGCGGCGGTCTTTCCACCAGGAAACTGCGTTGGTTGCGCGGCGAAAGTCCAATCCGGCCATGAGCACGCCTAGCGCGAAGACAATGGCGGAGATGTAGCCGTAACGTTGGCCGAAGACGAAGAATTGGTCGGAGCCATTGAAGAAATAGAAAGGGCGATCGGGCCATGCAACATCGTAGGAGGAATGGTGGGTGAGGAAAAAACGGGCGGTGAGAATGATGACAAATCCCGCGGCGGCATAGGCGAAGCGCCAACCAGGGAGATGTTGCCAGAGGAGGAGATATGCGGCAGCGGCGACGAACCAGAGTGCGCCGAGAGGATGGGCTAAGAGCATTAGAGGAAGGATGAGGAGAGCGAGGAGTTGGAGTTTGCGGCGGGCGGACCAGACCAAGGAGAGGCCAAGGCAGGCCATAGCGATGGACAAATAGTAGTTCATGAAACCCATGTGAAATACATAGCCATAGGAAAGCATGGCGATGAGTGGAGTGAGGAGCCACGGAGGGCGGCGGGTGGCGACGTTGATAAGAGTGAAAACGCTCCAGAAAAAGAGTAGGACGCAGAGAGTCACGGAGATTTTTTCGGCGGCGGGAATGCCGAAGAGATTGGAGAGGGAGAGTAGGAGGAGATCGAAGAGGACGTTTTTGAATTGCCAGACGGAATAGATGCCGGGGGCAGTTCCCTTCCGGACAAGTTGCGCGAGCCAGGCGTTGTAGACGTGGCTGCCCAGATCGCCGGCTTCAACGTGGTGATGCCAAAAGATGGGGATTAGGAGGAGAACGGAAAGGAGAATTGGGCGGCGTTTCATTGGATGGGGAAAGTATACGCCAGTGGAAAAAGCTGAAGAAGTATAAGAGTGGAAGAGTGAAGAGGATTTGGTGGGAGTGTCGTTGAGGTGGTGCCACGATCCCTCCGCTGCGGCCCGCAAACGGCGCGGGTCTCCGGTCGGGATGACAGATTGTGGGATGCCGCGAAAACCGCCGAGCTTCGGTCCCTTCGAAGCTCAGGGCAAGCGGGATGACAGTCTGGTGGTGGGAGAAAAGACAAGGAAGGAAAAGGCTTAACAGAGGGCGCAGAGAAAGGCGAGGAAGAAGAGCGGCGAGTTTGTGTCGTTCCATCGGAAGAGCCCACCCTTACACACCAAGGGTGGGGTACCCTCAAGTTCTTACGGGTTGCGATGTGACAAAGAAAATCCAAGACCCAGGCACACACTCCGTGCCTGGGGCACTCTGGTAGAAGTCCAAAGTTTATAGTTCACAGTGAAGATGAGCGGAAATTTAGCGGATGGATTGGGAATCGCCCAGGCGCTTGAGGCGGTCGCGGAGACGGCGCTGGAGCTGCGATGGCGTGTTGGGATTGAATGCAACCAGGTACCAGAGAGGTTGTGTTTTGTCTTTGCTGAGATAGGTCAGCGTGGTGGCGTCGGCATTGGGGTGACGCGCGACATTTTCGCGGATGGCGCCGTAGGGATGGCGCGAGAGACGGCTCAGAGTTTTGGCGTTGGCGCGAGGATGTTCGCTGATCAGGCGGAGGAGGTAGAAATCCTCTTGAGGAGCCTGCTTGGCGAGCTTTTCGAGCATTTCTGGTTTGGCTTCGGCGCTGAGGACAAGGCCGATCTTTTCATCCCAAGCGGTGTTGATGTGATTGAGTTCGCGGGTGCGTTCGTGGATTAATTCCTCTAGGATGCGGCGCTCTTGCTGCATGCGCGCGATGGGAAGATGGGTGCCTTCGAGGGAATCGAGGACGCGGAGGAGATGCTGGCGTTCACCGAAGACGATTTGCGAGGTACGGCCAATGCGGCCATTTTCCTTCTCTTTATACTGCACAAGATCCGAACGTCGCATGATTTGATGCTCCCAATTGACCTTTGGCGGTTCGCCCAAAGGCACGTAATCCCAAACGGACTGGAATGACTGGCTCATGGCTTGCAGCGCTTTTAGCGGCTTGTTGGATTATGTTCTGGTGAAAGGATAGGGTAAAGTTTGGCGGCATTGGGCTGTGCCCGAAGTGGTACGTGCGTGGAGGGAAAGGGAAACGGCGATGAATGCGTTTGAGGAGCATCGGGAAGAGTTGGAGAAGTACGAGCAGATGTTTGGGAAGGAAAGGGGGAGGCTGGCCGTGTCCATGGACAGGATAACGAACGCGCTGGTGTTGGTGGGACAGCACGGGGTGTACTGCACGAGCCAGAGGAATGCGGCGGTGCCAGCGATGGATTTGCGGATGGTGCTGCAGGAATTGACGCACGCGAAGGAATTGGTGCAGGCGGTGATGGAAGAGATGCGGAAGAAGAGTTAACAGTTTACAGTTGACGGTTTACAGTTCACAGCTGAGAGCAAGAAGGAGATAACGCAGAGGCGCAGAGTGCGCATGGAAGAAAAAGGCGAACCGCAGAGTTAACAGAGTGGCCGCAGCGGGAACGGAGAATTCGGCGAATGGATTAGGGTTGGAGGTAAGGGTTGGTTTGGCGTTCGTGCCCGATGGAGGTGGTGGGGCCGTGGCCGGGGTGGACGACGGTGTCATCGGGAAGATGCATGAGTTTGGATTTCAGGGAATCGATGATTTGATCGAGAGAGCCACCCCAAAGATCGGTGCGACCAATACTGCCGGCGAAGAGCGTGTCTCCTGCGAAGAGTTGAGGTTTGGCGAGTTTGATTTCACCAGCATCGGTGGGCAGATAGAGGCAGACACTGCCAGGAGAGTGGCCGGGAGTGTGAATGACATTGGCCTGGAAGCGGCCCCAACTGAGCGCGTCGCCTTCCTTGAGAAGATGATCGACATCGACGAGGTCGGGAGGAGCTATGCCGAGGAACTCGGCTTGCACGTCCATGGCGTGATAGAGGGGGAGATCGTCGTTGTGCATCATTACGGGCGCGCCAGTATAGAGGTGAAGTTTGGCGAGGCCGCCGACATGATCGATGTGGGCGTGAGTGCTGACGATAACCTTGACGGTTAGCCTGTAGCGGCCGAGTAGATCGAGGATGCGTTCGACTTCGTCGCCCGGGTCGATGACGATGGCTTCACGGGATTGCGGATCGCCAATGATCAGACAATTGCACTGGAGCATGCCGACGGGAATTTTGATATAGATCATCTCCGGATTAGCGGCATCGGGGAGATGAAGAGTGTCGGGGATGGCGGTCATTTGGAAAAGTATAGCATTGCGCATTTGATGGTGGGTTATGGTAAGTGGGAGTGCTTAAGAAAAGAAAAAGCGGTGTAAGAGTATAAGAGTGGAAGAGTATGAGAGTTAAGACCTCGCGGTGGAGGATCTGTGGGGGTTTTGCCCCGGTCCCTCCACTGCGCGGCCCGACGCGCCAAAATGCGGCGCCCATGAAAAAATCGGGCCCCTTCGGTAGGGATGACAGTTTGGTGGAGCTGCAGAAAACGAGGAAGTTCGGCCCCTCGTGCGGCGGGATGACATAGTCTGAGTGGGGTGGAGAGAGGGGGGAACTTTGGCAGAGGAGAACACATTGGTTAGGACGCCGCTGGAGGAGATGGAGCGGGGCGTGGGGGCGGAGATGGGGAATTGGTTTGGGAGTTCCCTGCCCTCGAGGTTTGGGGATTGGCGGACGGAGTATGGGTATTTGCGGGAAGGCGTGGGAGTGCTGGACAAGAATTACCGGGCGTACCTGAGTTTTACCGGGCCGGACCGGGTGCGGTACTTGAATGCGATCTTGACGAATAACATCAAAGGGCTGGCGGAGAATCGTGGGACTGTATCGTTGTTTCTGAATCCGCAGGGGCATATTCAGGCGGAGATTGAGACGTACGCGCTCGGGGAGGAATTGTTTTGCGTTTCGTACGCGATGATCCGCGAACGGCTGATTGCGGGATTAGAGAAGTACATCATCATGGATGATGTAACTTTGACGGACCGGACGGAGGAGTTTGGGACTATTGGAGTGGAAGGGCCAAAAGCGGCGGGGGTGGCGGTGGAGTTGACAGGAGTGGGGTTGGGAGGGATGGAAGACTTGGAGTCGCGAGAAGTTTCGGTGGGGGGAGTTGCCTGCCGGATGAGCCGGAGATCGCCGGGTGGAGTGAATGGGGCGGAATTTTTGGCGAAACGTGGAGAGATTGCCGCGGTGTGGAAGACCGTGGTGGAGGCGGCGCGAAAGCTTGGAGGGGGACCAGCGGGTTATGAGGCGTTGAGCGTGGCGCGGTTGGAGCAGAGGATTCCATGGTTTTGGTACGACTTTGGGGAGAAACAGATTCCGCACGAGGCGGGATTGCAGGATTCGCACATCAGTTACACGAAGGGCTGCTACACGGGACAGGAGATTGTGGAACGGGTGAGGTCTCGTGGGCAGGTGAACCGGATGCGGGTGTCTCTGCGATTCGATGGGGTAGAGAATGTGGCGGCGAATACTCCTTTGCTGGCGGAGGGGAAAGAAGCGGGCTTTGTTACGCGGACGGGGTTTTCGATCGCGGAGAAGGTCTGGGTTGGGATGGGTTACGTGCGGAGAGAGAAGGCGGGGGCGGGGACGGGGTTGGAGGTTGGGAGAGGGACGGCAACTGTGGTGTGAGGAGAGAGCTCGCGGAGAGGAACGGAAGTGTAGGGGTGAAAGAGTGGAAGAGATCATACGCGCATGACTTAGTTTGGGAGAATTGGTATAAAGCTTGCCCCGATCCCTCCGCTACGTGCCGCAAAAAGCGCGGCACTTCGGTCGGGATGACACTCTGAGCGGTACTGCGGAAGACAAGGAAAGAAAAGGCTCACACAGAAGTCGCAGAGAGCACAGAGTTCACAGAAAAGAAAATCCCAAAACCCAGGCACAGACTCCGTGCATGGGGCACCCTTCGTGAGAATAAAAATGGATTGGGGACGGAGCCTTAATCGTCAAGACAGAGGTACTGTCCTGTACTGTCCTGTACTGTACTGTCCTGTACTGGACGCGGGCGCGGCAGAGGACTAGTCTATAGGACCTGGCACCAGGGGCCGCGGGCCACCGCGGTTGGGCCAGCTTGGAAAAATATGGGGACTGGAAACACGATGGCGGGCTCGAGCTCCGAGCATCGGGGCTTGAGCTATTGGATGGAGCGCGCCCTGAAGGAATTGGAAGAGGTGCGCACATCGCCGGAGCCGGACGCGGTGCACGATTTGCGCGTGGCGCTGCGGCGGTGCCGATCCGTGGCGGCAGTGATGGAAGAGGTGGACCCGGAAGGATCTTGGCGAGAGATGCGCAAGCTGGGACGGAAGCTCTTCCGTCAACTGGGCGAGCTGCGCGACGTGCAAGTGCTGGAAGATTGGACAAAGAAACTTGGTGGGGAAAGCGATCCCGTGCGGCTGCAACTGCTGGCGCTGTTTGAAAAACAGGAAGGCGAGCTGCGCGAATCTGCGACCTGGGCCGCGGGTAGATTCGACGGGAAGGCGTGGAAAAAATTAGAGCGGGGACTGCAGAGTCGAGCGAGGCTGGTTCCGCCAGACAGCCTGGCGGCGCAATGCCTGGCGCTCGAGCGGCTGGAGGCTGCGAAGGAACTGCACATCCGGGCGCTGCGAGCAGAGAGGCCACGACCCTGGCACGAACTGCGTATTGGCGTGAAGCGTTTCCGCTATACCGTGGAGAGTTTGCTGCCCGAAAAATACGAGACGTGGGGCGAGAACTTGAAGCGCGTGCAGGACTTGCTGGGGGATGTACACGACCTGGACGTGCTGGCGGAAACGATCACTCAGGCGGCCGCGGAGGAAACCGAAGAGACGCGGATGCGCTGGGGGGAAAGGATCGCATCTGAGCGGCACGAACGCATCGAGACTTACCGGCAATTGACGCTGGGAAAAACAAGTTTATGGCACGAGTGGCGGGCGGGTCTGCCGCAAAGGGAAACGCTGGAGGCGGCGGTCTTAGCACGTTTGCACGCGACGGCGCGGGCGCTGGATGGCAATTTGCGGCGGACAGGACAGGTGTCGCGCCTTGCGATGCGGCTTTTTGATGGTTTAGCGCGTGCGCATGCGGCACCCATTTTTACCGAAAGCCATTTTCGCAGAGTATTGCGTGCGGCGGCGGGGCTGCATGGAATTGGCGCGGGGCTGGACGCGGATGCTCCAGAAAAGGCGGCGCGGGATTTTCTGCGCAACTTACCAGTGCCGGCAGGATGGAACGACGTAGAGTGGGCGCTCGTGATCAACGTGGTGCGCTACCACCGGGGCGAGCAGCCCGACCTGAAGCACAAAGCGTATGCGCGGCTCACACAAGAGGAACAGCAAGCCGTGAGTGGGTTGGCAGGCGTGCTGCGGCTGGCACGGGCTCTGCGCAAGTGTGGGTGCGAAACGCCTGCGGGATTGCGCGTGGAAGGATCTGTGGATGCGCTGATTGTACGCGTGCCAGGATTGCAGGAGTCTGAAGAAACGGCGGCGCGGGTTGCGGCGGGAAAATTTCTGTTGGAACGGGTGTTGGAGCAACCGCTGATCGTGAAGGCTGCCGGGGTTCGCGCGCGGGTTGTGGAACTGCCACGGAGTGAGGAGCCGCCTGCGTCGGCTGCGGCGGCATCGGATTAACGGGATGCTGTTGCAAGTCTAGTTCTGACCACTCCTCAAACAAGGCATCGTGCACAATCTCTTCGTTGAGATCCTTCGTCGACCCTTTTCGGGTCGCCGCAGGATGAAAATACTATTTTGGCTTTGAACGAGAGATAGCAGGTGTCGCTAGTAAAACTTTGACAGAACTAGTTACGGAAAAGACGGCGTGGTGCTACTTACCTGCTTTGCGAAGTAGCTTTGGCGTGGCCAGCCAGATGAACTCACCGCTGGGCGGTATGAGCCGGCGCAATTCGACGAGCGCCGCGCCGGATTTCTTTAGCGACGTGACGTGATGCTTGGAGCCGATGGCAGTGGCAATCAAGTCGTCGAGATGCGGCGCATGGCCAAACACAAATACCGCCGACGCTTGCTTTTCCCTCGCCAGTTCGCGAAATAGTTGCATGGGATCTGCTCCCGGCAGAAGCAGATCGGTCTTGCGGATTTTTTGTTTGTTGTGCTCGAGGACGGCGGCGAAGACCTCCGCAGTCTGCACCGCGCGTAGATAGGGGCTGGTGAACATCAGGTCTGGAACCGCGCCAATTTCCGCGACACCCTTGGCTGCCTGCTTGGTCTTTTCCATGCCTTCGTCGGTCAGGTAACGCTCCGGGTCGGGCGGGCACTTGGGATCCTCGCGGTCAATGGCGATGCCGTGGCGAACAATGTACAGCTGCATGCGGGGATCACCTCCAGGCGGTTATCTTACAGAAGACAATATATATGGGAAGTAACAATGGGGGGAGTGGTGTGTATGAGTAAGGGGGAAGGGGTAGTGCGTTTTCAGTTGTCAGTTTTAGGTTATCAGTTTGAAGCGAAGCGAAGCGAACAAATCTTTCATCTGAGATGATGCAAATGGGCAAATCCCTCCTTTCGGAGGCAAAGTAAGACGCGCGGCAGGCCAAACCGATCCATTCCTTCAACTATCGGCAACTAAGCCATCACAGACATAATCACCAACTTAACTTTACCTAGCTTTTACAATCTTGTTGACCTCGGCCAAACATAACCAACGAAAATATCGGGTACGTTCAAGGCGCATGAGGGGCGGCACAACTCGTCCAGCCCGCGCTTTGGATTTGGATCACTCAGGGTGTGGACAAGAGAAACAGAATCCAGGACCCTGTTCACCCTCTGCATCGTGGGACCAGCCTAGATTGAGAAACATTCTGACGAAAAAGGAGAAGCAAAATCCGATTGTGGCCAACCCGACGTTTTCTTATCCTGGGGCTGTTCGCTGCAGCGAGCTTTCTGCTGGCGAGCTTCACCCTGAAGAGTTCGTATGTGCAGGCTAGTCCTCCGGGCACCTGGACACCCGCGGCAAGTATGAACAGTTCGCGGGATAGATTCAGCGGAGTGTTGTTGCCCAGCGGCAAAGTGCTTGTCGCTGGAAGCTGGAGCAACTTCAATGGAGCGGAGATCTACAATCCTTCCGGCAACACATGGACTGTGACCGGGAGCATGATTACCGGGCGCAGCGAGTTCACAGCGGCACTGCTCTCGGACGGTTTGGTGCTGGCGGCAGGCGGGGATACAGGGACTTTCCCCACGGCCGCTGCCGAACTTTACAACCCCGGCACCGGAAAATGGTCGGCTACGGGAAACTTGACACTCCGCCGTGAGAATTATGCGCTGGCGGTGCTGCCCAACGGCAAAGTGCTGGTGGCTGGCGGTGCAACCTCCGAACGTTTCCTGGGCGCCACGAATGCGGCTGAGATTTACGACCCCAGCACGGGCGCGTGGACGCTGACGGGTTCGATGAGCGCGGCACGTCAAGGAGCAACCGCGACGGTACTGCCAAGCGGCAAGGTGCTCGTGGCGGGCGGCAGCGTTTTTATTAATGGCGATGCACTAACAAGCGCGGAACTGTACGACCCCAGCTCGGGGACGTGGACGGTGACGGGTAGCATGAATGTGCGTCGCGCTCAGCATACGGCTACGCTGCTGGCAGCGAATGGGCAGGTTTTGGTTGCAGGCGGTGGAGACGGCTACACGTTTTATACCAACACCGCCGAACTGTATAACCCCAGCAGTGGTGCCTGGACATTGACTGGAAGCATGAGCGTGGCCCGGTTCGGTCATGCCGCGACCCAGCTACCCGACGATGACGTGCTTGTGGCTGGGGGGCAGAGCACGCAAAACCTGGGGTGCCCGCCGTGCGGCAACCTCGAAAGCAGCGCAGAACTGTATGTTCCGAGTTCCGGGACTTGGGTTACGGCGGGCAACATGTCCACCGTGCGTGAGCACCAGTACGCTGTGCTGCTTCCCAATGAAGATGTGCTGGAGGCGGGAGGCGCGGCACTTAACGGCGGGAATACAGCGTCTGCGGATCTGTACAAGCCCTGACGGCATCGGTCAGATACTGGGTCGCCACGAACGGCGGTCATCGTTACCTGACACGTCTCAGACTAGCTCTGATCCATTGACCGGTGGCTCGCAAGGCACCGGTCATGAATGGGAGGAAGAAGGGCTGCATAGGTCATCTTTCAGTGGTGGAGCTTGGGCAGCGTTCTGGTTGTAAGTTTTCAGTGCTCAGTTTCACGCAAGGCGAGGCTTGCCTAACGGAAGGGGTGCCTCGCACCGGAACAGACAATCTACTGCAAGCGCACGGTATCAATGGTGAAGGAAAAATCGCCGGTCGGACCTCCGGCAGAATACATGATGCCGGTAACGTCTTTGCCATCCGTGCCGTTGAAATCTGCTAGAGCGAAACGGAATTCTTTCCAGTCTGGACCAGGGGTGAAGAGTTGCACCGCAGGCTGGTAGCCAGCAGACTGCGTGAACAACAATACGACATATGTTCGCCCGTCACCCTTGGCCCAGAAGTTCAGGGTCTTCTTCGCGGAGAGATCAGCCGGAGCAAAGGGCTCAGGTCCTGGTGAATACATGACTCCGGCCCACGGTTGCTGCGCCCCGGCGGAAATTTTGCCGGTGACCTGGAGCGCGCCTTTGGTGCCCTGGGCGCCTCCTTCCACCACTTTCATGTCGGCAGTGGATTGTCCACCCATGATGGAGTCTGTGGAGACAGACCAGCCTGCGCCGGACGTTGCGGTGATTTTGCCTTCATCAAAGTCGCTGATGATCGTGGAGTCGGGGCCGGGCGAGGGCGGATTGGCCGCAGTGGGTGCTGGCTTTGGCGCGGGCGGCGCTGGGCGCTGCGCTTGAGTCGAGGGGGGTGGCGCGGTTGGTTTTTGGTCTTGCGCGAGGGCGACGACGGAGCCAACTGCTACCGATAGAGCCAAGACCGAGGTAAGCGCCACGGAACGGTAAGGGAGCAGAGTTCTCCAGGATTGCGGCAAAGTGAATTTCACAGATTCCTCCTAAGGTGGATTCAGGGGCTGAGGACTGACTGCAATCTAGTACGTTCGTGGAGGGTGGGATATTTCGGGTTGCGTGATACTTTCGGGGATTTGCTGTTATAGAGGATCTAATTTGTGAAGAGTGTTCGACGATCCCTCCACTGCGTACCGCAAAAGGCGCGGTACTCCGGTCGGGATGACAGAGAGAGCGTGTCGCAAAAGCGCAATACTCCAGGCGGGATGACGAGTTGGCTAGGAGTTTGCCTGGATGGGGTCCAGCGTGATGGACCCCTACAAGGGTTAACCCAGCAACACAGTCCCTTCGAGGCTCAGGGAAAACAGGAGTGACTGTGCCACGGTGCGAGTGCGCTGGAGTCAAGCGGATTCGGGCGTGCGGAAATAGACTTGGACGTGGAATTCTTTTTCGAAGAGGTCGGCGCTGCGTTGGGCGTCGCGGAGGTCTTCGGTGGCGTCGCCGCGCGCGTGGACTTGTAAGGTGACCCCACCGCGTTGGAAGGAGGTGCGAATATTCTCGACGCGCTGGCGATGCGAGTGGTCGAGGCCTTCGGCGATTCGCAAGATGGCGGCCAGGCGGCGCGCCACGCGCTTGTCGTTATTATTGAGCGCGGAATAGGACGGATGGTGGCTGGCGGGTTCCGATTTGCGATTGTGGTAGCGGACAAGAGCGCCGACCATGCTGCGGTCGCGTCCTTCGAGGCCGGGGATGTCACCATTCAGCGCGAGGTATTCGCCATGCTTGTGGTGGCCGCGATGGCTGACGCGGTGACCCACATCGTGCAGCAGAGCGCCGGATTCAAGTTGCACGCGAGCTTGCTGCGGCAAGTGGTGAACGGCCTGGAGTTGATCGAAAAGCATGAGGCTGAGTTCGCGTACGTGTTCGGCGTGCTGTTGGTCGTACTCGAGGCGACGGCCGAAGCTCCGGGTGGAGAGAAGCATGCGACGGGCCTCCGCGTTGTAGCGATGTGGTTCCTTGCGCGAAAAAGCTTCGTGGGCGGTTTCCTGCAGAAGCCCTTCACGGATGCCAACGCTGGGAATGATGAAGCGGCGAACATTTAGATAGCGCGCGACAGTCAGAAAAATGATGGCGGCGATGGCCATGACGTCGGCGCGATCGCGGCGAACGCCATACGCTTTCATTCGGTCGCGGAGGTCGCGCTGCAGAATGTCATGCAGTCGTTCGCGAAGCAGAGCGACCTCCAGAGAGGGGAGGCCTTCCTGGCGCGGACCGGGGGCGACATTCGCAAGAGTTTCCGCGTTACCTCCCAGGGCGACCGCAAATTCCTCGGAAAGATTCAAGCGGTTGGGCAAACGCGATTCGAGCAACGCGCGGACGTAGCGGCGCACTTGTTCGGCTTGCACCGGATGAATCACGCCGGGAATCTCGAGTGTGGTCATCAAGCGCACTGTGCCGATGGGAAGTTGCGCGCCTTGAATAATGTTGTGGTCGCGGAGGATGCTGAGTTCCAGGCTCCCGCCGCCAAGGTCCACGATGCAGCGCGGCTGCTTGCCAGGGCCCATGGCCGCAAAGGTGGCGACGCGGCCCAGGCGGGATTCTTCCTTGGCACTGATTACTTCCAGGCGAATTCCGCTGGCATGTTTGACGCGATGAACGAAGATGTGACGGTTCAGGGCTTCACGCGTGGCGCTGGTGGCGACAGCGCGATATTTCGTTACGCCAAAATCATCCATGATTTCGCGCAGCCGGCGGAAAGCCTTGATGCCCTTCTGGATGAGATCTTCACTGAAGCGGTGGCGAACAAAGACGCCTTCGCCAAGGCGCAGGGGATAGCGTTCGGTGGTAAGAGGCTCGATGTCCAAGGCGGAATAGGCGCGCGCGACGGAGAGGCGGACAGCGTTGGAGCCCGCGTCGATGGCGGCGATGTGGACCGGCTCAGGCATGATCGTCTTTAGCGCCAGAGATGGGCGAGGGCCGAGGAGGGACTGTATTTGGTGGAGCGGATGCCGAGATGTTCGCCGATACGCTGGCGGAGGAGTTTGTTCACGGAGGAAACGCTGGATTCGCCGTCGAGTTCGATGAACGAGTTCTTCTTGGCCATGACCTCGAATTCACGCTTGATCATGGTCTGGTAACGCACGAACGACCAATAGAGATCGTGCGAGAGCGACATGTCGCGGCCGGCTTCCCAGTAACTGATGGCCTGGGCCTTCTTGAATTCGCGGGCGAAGGCAGTTTCCGGGCGGACGTTGAGCCAGAACGTAAGGTTTGGGCGGAGAGCCATGGCGTAAAGGCCGGTGAGGTAGTCGCGGTTGATGCCGCGGACGACGCTGCGGGCGATGAGGGTGAAGATGAAGCGGTCGGCAAGAACGACAGTGCCGGAGCGCAGCGCCGGTACGATGCGGTGTTCGAGCTGGTCGAAGAAATCCGTGGCGTACATCAGGGCGAGGGTGAGGCGGGTGACGGCGTTTTTCGCGAGCAATTCATCAATGTCGCGACCAACTAAATTGGAGCGGCGGAGGCCGCTGGTTTGCACCGCGAAACCTTCGGATTCCAACCACTCCTGGAGGAGGGCGATCTGCGTCGAGCGGCCGGAGCCATCCAGGCCTTCCATGACGATGAGGGTGCCGTTGAGATCGCTGGGGTCGAGTCCAACGAGCGGTTCACCGAAAAAGTTTTGCGAGTCTTCCTGGTCGTTGGGAGGCAGTTTTGCCGCAGGTGCGGTCGGCTCGGCGGGCGGCGCGGGCGGATTCGATTTGTCTTTATCCTGGTCGGGCATGCCTATTCCTGCTCCTGGGAACGCGGGGCAAAGCGCTTGAGATCGATTTTGGAGGCAACGATGTCGCGCATCTGCTTTTGCAGCTTGTTCACAGGCAGCGTGCCATCGAGAACGACAAAATTGTCGGTATCCACCATTTTGTCGTATTCCTCGAGGATGCGGGCCTGAAACAGGCGGAAGCTTTCAGGACGTTCGTAAGAAAGGCCGAGGTCCATGCCAGCTTCGTAATATTTCAACTTGGGGCGGCCGCTGAGGATGCGATTAACGGCGACGTCGAGCGGCGCACGGAAATAAAACGTGATGTCAGGAACGGGCGCGAAACGGTAGAGATTGCGCAGCCAACGTTGCCCACAACCTCGTGCCGCATCGCGTGCGAATGCGGTGTAAATATAACGATCAGCGAGGACGAGATAGTCACCCTGGAGCAGCGGCATAATCTGGCGCTCGCACCGGTCGGCGAAGTCCGAGGCATGCAACAAGGAAAATGTGGTTGGAGTCAGCAAGCGCTTCTGTTTGCCGCGGCGGGTGGCCGATTTAACCAGCGGCGAAGAGTTCCACTCCGTGAAATGCAAGCGGTAGCCGCCGATTTCGAGCCAGCGTTTCAGCAGGTAGAGTTGCGTGCTTTTGCCGGAGCCGTCGGTGCCTTCAACGACGATGAGGGCGCCGGGATAGGCGCGGCTGGGGATGGGGCGACCGGGTTGGGGCAGCGTGGTTTTGGAAGCGTCCGCGCGAACAGGCTTTGGCGTCGTGTCCTGGATTTCCATGGGCTGGCTAAGTTGCAGCGCCTCAGTGCTTGGAGCGTAGTCTGTCATTGTTACAGCAGCATTACAACACAGGGAGAGGGCCGGAGGCAAAAGCGCGGGGGGCGCAAAACCAGGCTCAACTAGCTAAAACAGGGAGAGCTTGATGTGCAGGAATTTCTTGGGATTGGTGCGGAAATCGCCGATGAGTTTGCGCATGTCGCCGGTGGCGCCGGTGAGGTTGTCGTACAGTTGCGGGTCGGAGAAAAGTTTTCCGGCGCTGTTAGTATTTTGATTGAGCTTGGCGGTGGCATCGGAGAGGTTTGTGCTGGTGTCGCGCAATTTGTTGAAAAGAGTTTCGTCGGTGGCTAGCTTGCCGAGAGTGCCTTTGCCTGCGCGCACGTCGCCGAGAACAGCGTTGCCATTGGCGAGGGCTTCCTTGGCCTGATCGTACAGAGTGGGATCATAGAGCAACTTGCCGATGGTGCCCTTTTGCGCGTGGAGGTCGTCAAGAATGGTGTTGATTTGATCGAGAGCCTTGTCCGTCTTGACGGCGGTTTCGTCGGTCATCAGCAATTTGCCGATAGTTCCCTGCCCTGATTGTAGTTGCGATGCAATCTGATCGGTCTTGGCAAGAACACTGTTGAGGTGATTATAGGCTTGGTCGTCTGTGAGCAATTTTCCGAGAGTACCCTTGCCGCGTTGGACGCCGTCGATGAGGTCTTGCACGTCGTCACTGAGAGCCTTCAAGTTGGATAGCACATCGGCGCTGCGTTCGACAACTTCCTTGATGGCTTTTTCTTCGGCGCCCGGCACAGCCTGGCCATCTTCAACGGCGACACCCGTATAGCCGCGCGTGATGGTGACATAGCGGTTGCCAAGCAATCCTTCGGTGACAAGGCTGGCGGTGGAGTCCGTCAGGATGTCCTTCTTGTAGTTTTTGTCGATGCGCATCACGACTTCAATATTGTGCATGCGATCCGGCGTCTTTCCCGGCTCGCGCTGCACCAGGCGAATCTGGTCCACCGTGCCGACATCCACGCCATCGAGGCGAACGGGAGCACCGGTGGAAAGGCCAGAAACTTCGGGGAGATAGGTTTTGATGCGGTATTTGGGGCCGAAGACGTCAGCGCCCGTAACGTAGAAGATGCCGACGGCCAGGATCAAGAGGCCGACAAGAACAAACAGACCCACGCGCAACTCCGACCACGTCAACTGCTTGCGCTGCGCCATGCGGAAGCTCCTCCGTGCCTGTGTGCCAGCTTACTCCACAGAAACTCAGCGGCGGTTGCCGATTTTCTCTTGCGGCAGCGGCGGCGCCAATTCCGCCTATCCCGGCGCCGAAGAGAGAGCCTACCTGCCACTATACAGGATTCGCGGCTGAATTCTGAGAGACGTGCGGCATTATTTTGCAACGCACCCGCCGCTAAATCAGGAAACGCTGCAGATAAGGATCCTTGGCGGCGAGCAGTTCATCCGGACTCCCTTCGAAATAAACTTCTCCATCGCGCAAAACAAGAAAGCGCGTGACCGTGAGGCTTGATTTTTCTCGCGCGGTATCGCGACGAACCCGTTTTGCGGCTGGATCGAAACGGAAATTGGCGAGAGCAAAACCGTCCTGCAAACGATGCGTGGCAAGTAACGCGGTGACGCCGTAGACATCGCGCAAACGTAGGATGAGGGTGATGATGGTTTGCGAAGTAATGGGGTCGAGACCGGCAGTGGGAGAATCGTAGAGCACAATTGGCGGGCGATTGGCGAGCGCACGGGCAATGGAAACGCGGCGGCGCATGCCTCCGGAAAGTTCGGAGGGCAACTGGTCAATGGTGGGGCTGAGTTCGACGAACTTCAAGGCTTCGCGGACGCGATGCTCGATCTCTTCTTCGTTCACGTGATCTTCGCGCAAGCGGTAAGCGACATTTTCACCCACGGTGAGCGAGTCAAAAAGCGCGCCTTCTTGAAAAACGAAACCAATTTGACGGCGCAGAGCGAGCAATTCGCGCTCAGACATTTCGGAGACGCGTTCCCCGAGTACCTCGACGCTGCCGCTATCTGGGCGTATGAGTCCGGCGGCCAGCTTGAGCGCGAGGGTTTTGCCGGAGCCGGTTTCGCCGAGGAGCACAAGCGTCTCCATGGGCTGCGCGGAAAAAGAAACGCCGCGAAGGATTTCGCCTTCTGCGAAACCAAGGTGCACATTGCTGAACCGGATGACCGTTTCGCCGGTGACAGGCGGCGCGGGGGCAAAGCTGCTGAGAGATTCCGGCATGGCTGGGACTAAAAGACCTTATCGGCCAGGAAGAGAGCGATTTTGGTGAGGAAAGTATCCGCGACAATGATGAGCACCGACGACACAACGACAGCTTGCGTTGTGGCGCGCCCCACCCCCTGCGTGCCGCCGCGAACGTTTAGCCCCTGATAGCAGCCCACGGTGGCAAGGATAAAACCGAAAACGACGGACTTGGAGAAGCCCTGCATCAAATCTGAAAACTGGAGGATGGCGATGGCGCGTTGCCAGAAGGTGATGGCGTCGAGGCGAAGAGAGAACACGCTGGCGACCATGCCGCCGACCAGGCCAATGAACACGGAGATGGTTGTTAACAAAGGAAGCGTGAGCAGTGTGGCGAGCACGCGCGGTGAAACGAGTTTGCGGCTAGGGTCGGTGCCCATGGCACGCATGGCGTCCACTTGTTCTGTGACCAACATCGAGCCGAGCTCTGAAGCGATGCCGGAAGCGCAACGCCCTGCGACTAGCAGGCCGGTAATTGAGGGGCCGAGTTCACGGACTAGCGCGATGGAGACTACGTCGCCGGTGAGCGAGGTTTGGCCGAAACGTTCGAACTGCGCGCCGGTTTGCAGAACCATTACTGCACCGATGAAAAAGCCAGACAGCAGAACGATGGGAAGGGAGCCGACGCCGATATCGTCCATTTGAGTGAGGGTGTCTTGCATGTAGCGGGGAGCCGTTGCCAAGTTGGTTAGCGAGCGGAGGGAAAGTTTCGAGTAGTCCTGGACTTTCAGGACGCTGGTCTTGGCGGCGTCGAGGAGCACTTCGACGACGGAGGGTGTCTCCGGTGAGCCGGGGTCTGATTGCGAGATTGGTAGCGGCGTTTGGGCCACGAGTTTTCCGTTCGTTGGGGGCTGTGGGGAAAGCGTAACTGTCTAAGGGAGAAGCGTCAAGAATATATCCTAAATGCTGAAGTTGCCTCCCGGGTTTATCGCACAAAAAGCGTGCGATGCAAAACCGTTTCTCCACTCCGGGACGGCATAAAGCGCCGTCCCTCCCGTCGAAATGACAATGTTACTTTTGTTTTCTAAAGGGACAAACCGCATTAAGACTGTTTTCGCGCCTGAGCAGGGGTTCGGGAGGAGCCGGGGCTCTGGGCGCGCCAAGCTGTCAGGGCCGCAATGGTTCTGGCACAAATGTCTTCGGGAGATCCGGTGGCGGAGACAGGCAGGAGTAAACCTAGCTTCTTATAGAAAGCGATGAGCGGCGCGGTGCTTCTTTCGTAAGCTTCCAGCCGGATAGCGATCGACTCGGGGCGGTCATCCTCGCGCTGAAAGAGCTTGCCGGCGCAGCGGTCGCAAATACCGGCGGCCGTTGGGGGCCGTTCGGTGGCATGAAACACAGCTTTGCAGGTTTGGCAGGTGCGGCGACCGCTGAGCCGGGCCACGATGGCGCTGACGGGCAATTCGTAGTTGACGACCGCTGTAAGCGAAAGGCCTTCGCTGGCCATGAGTTGCTTTAAGGATTCGGCTTGCGCCAGGGTGCGGGGGAAACCGTCGAGGATGAATCCTCCGCCGCAACGCAAGCAGCCGCTGCGTTCGCGCAACATGTCCCACACGGTGGCGTCGGGAACCAGATCGCCACGACGCATGTACTCGAGAGCCGCTTTCATGGCGGGGCTTATGTCACATTCCGCCTGGCTCTTTGCGGCGCGGAATACGTCTCCTGTGGAAAGGTGGCATGCACCGAGGCGCCGGTTCAACAGGTCGGCTTGGGTGCCTTTGCCTACGCCCGGGGCGCCCAGCAGGACAATCTTCCATGGGGTTAAGACAGCTTCAGGGGCTGCGGAGCAGTGGGAAGAAGGCCCTTGTAACCATGCGGCGCGATCGTTCGTGTTTTGTGCGGGCATATGCACCTCGTCTTTGTCTAGCAGGCTGCGGAAAAAGTGGCTTGGCCCGTCATTCCGAGCGAAGCGAGGAATCTCTCTTCGTGGGAAACCCAAGAAAGAGGGATTCCTCACTGCGCAGACTCCGTTCGGAATGACGGGATGGGAGTTCTCCCGTAACCTGCTAGATCAGGATACGGTAGGCGGGCACATTGCGAGGTGACATAAATCACAGTGGAAATGGGAACAGAATTGGCCTGCCGGACATGGATTCAGGACTTGCGGAGGGCCAAAAAAATTGAGGGCGACTCGGTCTGATCCGGGTCGCCCTCTTTTGATTGAGTCGCGAAGGTTCTCGCTTCCCGATTCAACTTATTCGAAGGCGGTTCGGTTTGACCCTGGCCGCCTCCTGTAAATTGAGTCGTGAAGCTCTACTTCCAGGTCCAACTCACGATAACGTCTCGGTATTACCCTTGGCGCATCTTTGAGTGCACCACGAAAGCTATTCGCCCGCGCTTGCATCCAGCGGCAACGCGGTTTTACCCGAGTTGCGTTGAACTCTGCTGCCAAGCTGACTCCCCGATCCTAATCAATGGAACGGCTTGGTCTTACCCTTACCATTCCTCCGGATCGAACCGCGGAGCCCGCTCCACAATCCAACGCATCTGGACGGCTCGGTTTTACACTGACCATCCCTTTGCATCGAACCGTGAAGCATACCTTCTCAATTCAATTCCGTTGAGGCTGACTTGGTTTTACCCATGACGCCCCAGAGAACTGAACTGTGAAGTTTGCACTTCTAATTCAACTCGAGATCAAGTAGTTCGGTTTTACCCTTGCTGCCTGCTCTGAATTGAGTCGTGAAGTTTTTCTTCCCGATCAATCTGAGGCGCATGGTAGGAGGATGCGGAAACGTTGGCAAGAGTTATTTCAGAGTAAGTCTGTGGATATTTGTGGATGACTGTGCAAGAAATTCTTTGTGAAAATGCGGGGAAAGATTTCTTGTGAATCACGAAAAAGCGCCGCAGCTGGCCGCGCGAGTCAAGGAGGGAGACGATCCAATCCTTTTTGCTGGCGAGCCGAAGCATGTCAAGTAGCATACGACGAGAGCGCAACGACCTTTTTTTCATTGCTGTTTTTTCAATCGCCCAGAGGTGACTCACCGAGAACTTATCGGCTCCTCCGCAGGGTAAGACCTACTTCTCCGGCCGCTGTGCTCGACGGTTTGGGCCGCAGTACCCATTTGTCCTGTTTGTGCTTACCGGGACTTGACGGTTCATTCAGGCAATTTGCGAAGGTCATTTACGACTTCGCGGAATAACTGGATACCTTGTTCATTACAGTATCCGTACCCCGGTGGGGGCGGATGTGTAAAAGAGAGATTGGTACACTTCAATCGAATTTCATCGAGTTCGCGGTTTCCAATCTTGAGAGAACAGAAATCGTCCCAGTCCCAGTCGCGCCCGGTCCCCTCGACAAAGGCCTCGACGATGTCGGCCACTTCTAGTTTGGTTCTTCTGGCCATGCGAGCGTCTAGCATACTAAGTCTAGTACGAACTTCTACGGCAATGGCGTCTACCAGGACCTCTTTCTAGCTTTAGTTGTGCAACCCGTTGTCGTGATAGACAAACTGTCATGCAGGGACGAAACTGGATACTTCTTCTGAAGTCTTTATCGACTTCGGATTGGCCGCCAGGCGATGGCTGAAACAAACCTTCATATTGGCGAATTATCCGACGACTCGCGTAAATATTCGATTGTCGGAGTCTTGGGACTTTACTTGCTATGCGTGCTATTGGGCACGGTTCTCTCTGGGTTCTTCCCCGGGGATTCGCTCGCGTATCTGTATACTGAGGTGCTCCCCATCCTTCGGACCAAAATTTAGCCTCATTAAGGTGGTTCGCTGCCTGCAATACACTATAGATAGATCCTTGTTGTTGGGCCTGTGGGAACTGTGAAAAAGCCAAGCGTCTTTTGCGAGGCTCTTTTCAAGCTGCTGTGGGAATCCGCGTTGTTTGCGGATTCCCATCAGCAGCGTCAGTTTCCACAGGCCTTCTTTTCTTTCTTTTTTGCTACTTTTTTCTTTCTTCGTGCCTTGCTCTCGTTTTCCACAGAGAAATGTCGTGCCAGGATCGCCCAGGAACGACGATCGCCAGCTCGCTTGACCCACGGCATGCGCTGCTTTGTCCCTGCTCAAGCGCATTTCACTTTCCCGAAGTAGATCGCCGCCGGCGTCTGATAGCCCAACGACTGATGCGGGCGTTTGTGATTGTAAAAAATGAAATAGCCTTTGAGATTGGAGACTGCTTCTAACACGCCGCCGTAATCCTTCAGATACACCTCTTCGTATTTCACCGTCCGCCATAAACGTTCGATGAAAATGTTGTCGATCGCTCGTCCTCGTCCGTCCATGCTGATCGTGATGTCCTGCTTCTCGAGACGGTTCGTAAATACATCGCTGGTGAACTGCGCCCCTTGGTCGGTATTGAAGATCTCCGGCCGCCTCGTCGTCAATGCCCAGTCCAGTGCCGCCACGCAAAAGGCACTCTCCAACGAAATCGATACTTCCCACGCCAGCACGTAGCGGCTGAACCAATCCATGATCGCCACCAGATAAACAAAGCCCTGCCGCAGGCGAATGTAGGTGATATCGCTGGCCCAAACGTGGTCGGGCCGTTCGATCTTGAGGTTGCGCAGCCGATACGGATAGATCTTCTGTCCTAACCCGGGATCCGACAGCCGTGGCTTCGGATAGAGCGCCTCCAGCCCCATCTGCCGCATCAGCCGGCGTACCCGTTTCGCGTTGACCGCGTATCCTTGCTCGCCGAGCCACCAACCCATCCTCCGGATTCCGTAAAACGGCGTCCGTGTGTATTGCTCGTCGATCAACCGCATCAAGCGCAAATTCTCGGCCGCTTCTGGTTCCGCCTCGTAATACCACCCCGACCGCGAAACCACCGCCAAGCGGCATTGCTGCCGGATGCTCAGGTCTTTGTGCGATGCAATCCATCCCTGCCTCTGCTCTAACGCGATAAACCGGACTTTTTTTTAAGCCAGTCCAGCTCCACCTGCAACTGCCCGATCTGCTGGTACAACTCCGCCTTTAGCGCTTCCTCGCTCGTGTCTGGCTGCGAGCGCCGATCAGCGAACAGTTCCGGTGCTCCTTCAATCGCTTGCCGCTTCCAGTTCGCTACCTGGCCGGGATGTACGCCGTAATGCGAAGCGATTTCCTGAATGGTCTTCTGTTCCTTGATCGCCTCCAGCGCGATTCGTGCTTTCATTTCCGCGCTGAAGGTCCGCCGTTGCCTCGATTTCATTTCTGCTCCTTTTCCGAGACAGCGATTTTATACCTTATTGAGTGGTCCGAATTTTGGGGAGCACTTCATACTTCACCACTTTCTATTGCGTTGGTGATAGGTCTGGTCATCTGCCAGCGACCCAGCCTATTCAGCCTCTCAAGATTTCGTCCGAGATGAATTGTCCTTATAGGGGTCCCTTTGGGATTTTTCATCGCAGCAGCCCGTTTGCTTTCCTTCTAGGACCCCATCAAACATCTAGGTTCACCGTATATTCCTGCAAATTCGTTTGTCATTGTCGTTCTGATTGGGCCGATGCTTGAAGAAATCTTATTTCGCGCTACATTTCTTAATTCATGCCCCATCTCGCGGGTGCCCTCCTTGTCACACTGCTGGCCGCTATCGTTCATGGCGCAGGATTCTGGCTCGTTCTAGCATCACAGTTCACGTTATGTCTGCTGTACATCGGCTTGGGCAATTCGCTCCCTGCCACCATTCTTTGTCACACTGCATTGAATTTATTCCCCTATCTTCCTGTAGCCGGTTTCTATCGCGCTTGACCTACAATGTGGAACTGAAAAGTTCGGACTTCTCGGGACAAGTTCTGATTTGTCGGCTTCCCGGACAAGTCCGTTCCAGTACGCACTTCGGCGGTTCCCGCGCTTGCTTGGGCATTAAACCGAGCTCCCACAACCCCGTTTGTTTAGGTATTCCTTCAGCGGCCGGAAATTTTCGTGAATGATTTGTCGATTTCCGCTCCGCCCGTTCGACTATATTGTGAAGGCAGGGCAACCGCCCGGTTCGTAGGCAGCTAAAGGAAAAGGAGAAATCATGGCGCAGTATTTGGTTGCGATTCACCACCCCGACAACTACGACCCGTCCAAAGAGGGCGAAGCGATGATCCGCGATATCGACGCGCTCAATGAAGCGATGGAAGCTGCTGGCGCCAGGTTTTTCGCTGGTGGCCTCTCCGCTCCCAGCCGGGCGAAGTCGCTGCGGGCGCAGCCCGATGGCAAGGTGCTCATCACCGATGGGCCGTATCTGGAGACCAAGGAGCACATAGGCGGTTTTTGGATACTGGAAGCTGCTGACATGGACGAGGCACTTGCGTGGGGGCGCAAGGCTGTCATCGCCTGCAGGGCGTCGGTCGAGGTGCGCCCATTTCTGGTGCCGGCCTGACGGCTGGCAGCGCGAGTCGCCTTCTACTCCAATGAGCAAACAACTTACTCGTCGCGAGTTCGCTATCCACACGGCCGGCTTTGGTTTGGCTATGGGACTTACACCTGCAGCTACGCTCGCGGGGTCTGAGCAAGCCTCGCGCTCTGAAACTTCGTCGGCGGTTGCGGACCCATATTCTCTCGTCGATCCCGAACTTCTTCCTGCACTCAAGCAATTTCCCGCCTTTGACTTTTCAGCGGAGATGGTCGTCAAGTTCCGGCAAACGCCCGGCATGCCCCCGTTACCTGCTCCCGCGCCGCAACCCGTGGAGCGGCATATCCCCGGGTCTCCTGGGGCACCAATGGTTCGTCTCTGGGTCGTTGATCCCGCGCCGTCGGAGAAGGGCAAGCCGGTGTTGCTTCACATGCATGCCGGCGGATTCATGGTGTCCGACCCCGTGTTGCTCCCCCGGCTGCAAGGGATCGCGACTGATTGCCACTGCGTCGTCGTCTCGGTCGACTACCGGCTGGCTCCCGAGACGCGCTATCCCGGTTCGCTTGAGGACAATTACGCCGCGCTGAAATGGGTTCACGCCCATGCAGAGGAGTTCGGCATTGATCGCTCCAAAATAGCCGTGGGCGGTGAGAGCGCGGGTGGCGGCCACGCAGCGAGCCTTGCGATTCACGCGCGCGACCGCAACGAAGTCCCCATCGTCTTCCAGTTGCTCATATACCCCCAGCTGGACGACCGAACGGGCAGCAACCGTCCAACGCCGCCTGCCATTGGCCACTTTATGTGGACTGCGAGTAACAATCGTTATGCCTGGAGCTCGCTGCTCGGTGTTCCAGCGGGTTCGTCCAAGGTGCCGGCAGCTGCCGTACCCGCCCGGGTAGCCAGCGTCGCCGGCCTACCGCCTGCCTGGATCGGCGTCGGTTCTATTGACCTGTTCGTCGAAGAAGATATGGAGTACGCACGCCGGCTCGTCCATGCAGGCGTCCCAACGGAACTTCTGGTCGTGCGTGGTGCCTTCCACGGATTCGACCTCCTCGCGATGGACGCTGAAGCCTCCAAGCAATTCAGCGCGAGTTGGAAATCTGCGCTGCGCAAGGCATTCGCCACTGGCAAAGCTGTTTAGCAGAGAAGCAGAAAGCGTCGCGGAAGTGTGCGGGGCAGTTAGGAAGTTTTTCTGGACGGTTTGTCGAATTCCAATCCGGCCGTTCGATAATATCGTGAAGGCAGGGCAACCGCCGGGTTCGTAGGCAGCTAAAGGAAAAGGAGAAATCATGCCGCAATATCTGGTTGCTAATTACCTCCCCGACGACTTCGACCCGTCCACCGTAACCGAAGCGATGATCGAACAGATCCATGCGCTCAACCGCGAACTGATTGCTGCCGGCGTGAGGAAGTTCGCCTGCGGCATTTCCCCGGCCGGCAGCGCGAAGACGCTGCGGGGGCAGCCCGATGGTACAGTGCTCGTCACCGACGGACCGTACACCGAAACCAAGGAGCACATGGGCGGATTTTGGATATTGGAATGCGCCGATATGGACGAGGCACTCGCGTGGGCACGCAAGGGTGCCATCTCCTGCGATGCGGTGGGCGAGGTGCGCGAGCTTCTTTTCTTCCCGGCCCCGGAACAAGAACCCGGCGGAAGCAAGTAAAAACCCAGGCTACGGCGGCCTCGGAACATGCGCGCTGGTGACGAGATGAACGAGCCAGCGCAACGCTCTGCTGTCGGTTCGTTCAATCCGCTATGAGGAGAAGAACAATGAAATACGTCTGTTTTGGCTACAACGACGAAGACAAATAGGACTCGAAAGGAACTCCAGTCATGAGAAAAGTTAATGTGCTTGAATTTGTCTCCCTTGATGGTGTGATACAAGCCCCAGACGGCCCAGAGGAAGATACCAGTTGCGGCTTCAAGTATGGCGGGTGGACAAGTCCACATTCCGATCCTGTTGTTTCAACGGCCATAAAAAAGCAGATGAACATGCCGTGTGACTTGTTGCTAGGGCGGAAAACCTTTGACATTTGGGCGCCGTTCTGGCCGCGACATAGCGACATGTGGCCGGCCGTCAACACTTCGACCAAGTACGTCGCCTCGAATACCTTGACTACTCACGAATGGCAGCCTTCCGTGTTTCTAAACGGAGATATTGCGGAAAAAATCAGAAAAATTAAGAAACAGGAAGGGCCCGATTTGCACGTTTATGGAAGCGCAAATCTGGTTCAGACGCTCCTTAAGCATGAATTGGTCGATGCATTCTGGCTGAAGATATTTCCGATAACGTTGGGCAGCGGAAAGCGGCTGTTTGCCGATGGCACGATCCCGGCGGCATTCAAGGTGACGGAAAGCACAGTCACCTCGAAAGGCGTCATTATCATCAATTACGACCGTGCAGGTGCAGTCCCAACCGGAAGTCTATAAACATTCGCGCCGAGTTGGGCTTCTGAAAGCAGGGCCAGGGTGACACAAATCGTTCTCACAAAGTCGCGTACTGATCAGCGGTGAAAGGTGTGCGGCTTATGAACGAATACGCAAATATCACCCCAAGAATCGACCCGTGCAGCCGCTATCTGCAAGGATCTGGACTTCACTGAACTGGCAGCGTTAACCAGGACCTTCTGTGCGTTGCGGTGATTTGAGTTAGAGTATGGTCGCGATGAGCGACGGAGACCAAATCATCGAGAAGCTAGTGACGGCGATGCACCTAAGCGTGCTGGAACGCCTCGCACTATCTGATATGTGGTGTCGGTTCAGACGGTCAAAGTGTAGCCAACGCTAAGCAGCAGGGTCCTGGCCATTCCCGCCAGCCCAACCCCCGTTCAGTTCGCAGACCAGCCATGTGGCTCCCGATTCCCACCCGTCCGATACCCGCTGAGCCGGGCGAGCTTGACTCTCAGCTTGCGAACGGGCGCTACTCATCGTCGGGGTCGATGTGGGCACTCTTGTCGTTGATGAAGTGGGCCGCGTCGAGGGTTGCGGGAATTTTCTGGAAGGTGATGGGGGTGTGAGTAAGGTTGAAGCAATCGGAAAGGTCATCGGCCGCAGCGTCAGCGTAGCCTAGCGAGGGCAGGTTGAATGTGGTCTCGATGTATTTGAGAATGCTTCCGAAGTCGTGCGTGGTGTGGGAGATGTAAGCAGCTTTGGCGTAGGGTGATACAACGATCAGAGGAACGCGGAAGCCGTAGACGTATCCCGATCCCCAGCTAACCCCGTCGTTGACGACCTTAGGCGCAACGTGATCGTACCAGCCTCCCCAATCGTCCCAGGTAATGATGATGGCGGTGTTTGCCCAATACGGGCTATTGCCAATGGAGTTGACAATCGACGCGACCCAGGCCGGTCCGCTGCCGTTGTTGCTCTGGGCGTGATCGGATTGCGCGCCGTCGGGAATGACCCAACTCACTTGAGCAAGTTGGCCGTTGGCGATATCCACCAAGACTTGCGACTGCGGAATGATAACATTTCCAACCCAATCCTGGCCGGTGCAGGTGAGAACGCCGTTGATGGTCTGTTGCTGGCACATGTGCTCGATGGCGTCAGGCGCGGTCCAGATAGAACCGGCGGACGGGGCGTAGTAGCGCCAGGACACGCCCTTGCCGTTCAGCAGGTCGGTCAGGGTGACATGTTCGAAGCAGGGGTACTGCGAGGAAGATTCAACGCCCAACGGTGTGATTAATTTCACCGTCGTCCCGGCTGCGGCAATGCAACCCGCAATGCTTCCACCGCTCATGTTCTCGGAGGCGAAAAGATTGCTGGTGGCAGTGGGCGCCGAAGTTCCGGCGAGAATGAACTGGTGCGCGGGGAAACTGGGGCCTTGATTAGTCTGAAACATGCGATCACCAAAGGTGTATTGCTCGGCCAAAGCGAAGTAAGGCTGAACGTCGGCTGGGTTGACGTACATGAATTGCGGGCTGGGATGCGCATTGGGAGGACAATTGGCAGCGGGACTGCATGGGATCAGGTCCGCCCCGTCCATTTTGCCTCCGTCATACATGGAAACGAAGGCGGAATGAGCGTGGCTCAGATCGTAATTCTGAGGGTTGGAGCCGGCTGTGCCCAGGTCGATGGGGCTCAGCGTAATGGTCTGTTGTGCCGAGTTCATGCCGCTCTGCACAATGTCCGCGCCGTTTTTGATCAGCACTGGATCCTGGAAAAGATTGTCAGGCGTGCGATTCTCCTGAAAGATGACGAAGATGTGCTGGATCGTGGCCGCCGTGGTCAGGGTCAGCGATTGAGCGCCGTTGCTGGGCGCCATACTCTTGGCATCGCTTCCGGTAACAGAGATGGAGTAGGTGCCACCCGGCGTGCTTATAGAAGTAGATACCATTACCACAGAGGTAGCCGGAGCGGTGCCTGTAATCACTATCGGGGACACACTGAAGGAGCAAGTGGGAGCGGGAGTTCCACCGCTGATGCTGCCACACGAAAGGCTGACGCTGCCCGTATAGCCATTTGCCGGAGTCACGGTGATGGTGGAAGTGGAGGTGTTTCCGGCAGTCACTGAACCTGCGTTCAACGCGGCGGCTGCGAGCGTGTAGCTAGGTGGGCCTCCTTGTCCTCCTGCCGAGCCTGAGCCGCAACCGCTTAGGCCGAGCAAAAGGAGGCTGAGGAGGATAGGGGAGACAGGCAAAAAAGGACGACGAGGACTCATAGAAGGATCTCCTTGCGACCGCTGGGATGGACTTTGCTGAATATCAACACGGGTGAGGAGATTTCGACTCGGGGAAATTTTAGTTTTTGTGGGTTCTTGATTGCCAAATTCGGGGAGGCAGGGTTTGGGGGCTCCCCGGCGAACATTGGCGCCAAGGGGTGCTTTGCTACTGAGGGACCAATGGCTTAGCAACTTTTGACGTGGCGTAGCCTATCCGTATCGTGTCTAGCTTAATAATTCTAGAGACCGAATGTGGCGCACTCCGACTACGTCGCCTTCGGTCGTTATTTTAGAAAGCCGCGTGAGAACGAGAAGCCCGCCAAGGTAACATGCGCAGGCCAGCAGCAGAACGATGCGGAATCCGATCATCATGCCGAGGATCAACGCCAATGCCGTGCCTATCACCGTGAAGAATCCATTGACGCCCCAAGCCCACGATCCCAAAGCGGATGACCGCTGCATTGCCAGGCGAAGCCCGAGAGGAAATGGCATGCCCAGCACGAATCCAAGAGGGGCAACCAACAGCAAGGCGATCGCGATTCGCCAAAAGATGCTAAGTCCCAAACAGGCGTGGAACACAATAGGAGTAATGAACGCCATGATCGGCACCAGAAGAATTGAGCCGAGCAGAATTCGTTTCAGGAGGCAGTGAAGTTCGACTTCCCATTTTCCGGCTGCAACCGACCCGATGCCGGTAAATATCAAGAGCCCGGCCAGCACAACTGCATACGTATAGATGGGTTGCCCTAGGAACAAGAGGAACCGTTGCAGCAACGCAATCTCGACCATAATGAAGCCCAGCCCAAGTGCCGCAAAATAGCCAAGCCAGCTCCAGCGCCCTGCGATCTGAAGGCCCCGCCGGTCGAAAAACGCCACTGGAAGAAGGATGCACAGGCCCGCCACGATAATCGATTGCACCAGGAGAATCAGGAGCGTGACTTCCGCAATGGGCCGGTCCTCCAGCGCCATCCTCGCGCCTGACGGTTGTTTTTGCGAAAACAAATCGACGATGGTGTTCCAGCGGATTCTGGACCAACGCGTGTGCTGATTGAAGAACGGCTTGTCATCGGTAGCCGGCGCCAGCTGCGAATCGTTGTTGCGAAATACCTCTTCCAGATTTGGCGCGCCGACAATTTGCGCACAAAGGTTATCAGTCGCCTTTTCATCCGGGGCGTACAGGATCTTGAGACCGACGGCATCTTTTCCAGGACCAGTATCCGCATTCAGAATTCCACGAATCTCTTTCAGTTCGGCGGGAAGGAATTCGCTCTTTTTCAGCAGAAAACCCGCCAGGAAGGACAAGCGGCCGGGCAACTCCCGCTGCTCCACTTCTGTAAATGCAAACACATGATTCGCAATCGAACCCATTCCCTTCCGTGCGAAAACCTCTCGAGCGGTCGCAAACAGCCGGGGAATTTGAAACTCGGGTCTGGTGAAAAAGATGATGCCATCGGGAGTGAGATGGTCCAGGTAATCCTCGAAAGCTTCGCGAGTCAACACGTAGTTCTCCGCGAGGCTTAGAGCGCCGGAAGCAACCGCCGCATTGCTGATGGTATGGACGGAAACGATGGCGTCGTATTTCTCTGTCGATCGCCGGACAAAACTACGCCCCTCGTCCGTGATGAGATGCACCTCTGGCTGGTGAAAAAGATTTCCCCAGAAATCATTCATCCGGTTTGCGACGATGTCGCTGATGATGGGGTTGATTTCAATCGCGGTAACGGAACTGGCGCGGGATTGCAATCCCGCGAGGACCTGGTCACCAGCGCCTGAACCAATAATTAGAATCTTCGGATTTGGCTTTCCGACGTAGGCGATCATGGAGAGTTGCTCTACCTGGCCGGGATGCTCCGCCAGAACACTGCGAACATCAGGCCTGAGGTCGCTGATGCTGGTGGCGGCCGTCCCGGAATCGATGATCAACCCCCTGGCAGCAGGGTCTTTGCCTTCGGCTGGATATTCGACAACTTGTACGAGCGAGAGAGTATTCCAGGCAGAGTAAATGGAGTTGATATTTCGCCGGCTCTTATTGGCACTAACGTGGATTGGGATGACTTTATCCCCAGCGAAACTTGCCGCAAGCAAGCCCAGCGAAACGAAAGCAGCCGTCAGGGCAAGAACACGCCGGGACCTCCAGGAAAAACACAGGGCGGCCAACGCGCCGACGAACGCCGCCAATAGCACGCTTCCCGTTCCACCGAATGCTGGAATCGCCAGTGCCACGAGCGCACACCCGGCGCCCGCTCCCAACAAATCGTACCCATACAGACGGTTAATCGCCTTTGATCCGCGCGTAAGGAGCAAAGAGATGGCCAAACCCGAGCAAAAGAATGGCAGCGCAACCAACAGGAAATAAACGGGCATGAACAAAAACTGACGGTGATCGACAGCCACCGAAAAAGGGTCGAAAGGGATCCTCTGCATACACCAAAAGCTGAATACCACACAAAGCGAGAAGGCGATTCCACAGACTCCGAGCCCGAGGTCGAGATCCATTCTTTCTCGCAGCCCCGTCCAGAGCGCAAGCGTTACGCCGGAGGTCCCGAAGCCAAGTAGCGCCGTCGATATCACGAGAAATCCAAAGTGATACCACAGCGACACAGAGAGGACCCGGGTCAATGCAAGCTCCAAGAGAAGCGTAGCGAGGGATATGAGAAACACCCCAGCAAAATGTCTAGTTTGAATTTGCCCGGAGTCCGCCGAAGAAAGAAGTGACACAGGTACCTCCTTGCAATTGGGGGGTCATAGTAGCATGGAGAACCAGCGTTTGTTTTCATAGCAATTCATCTCCCCTGACTTCCCCTCGCTGGGACTGGAGAATTACTTCCGGGTCGCTCGTGATACGACAAAAATGCGCAAATGCAGCCCAACAACGTGTAGCATAGCGTCGCTCAATTGACGGCTACAGACACGGCACCATATACTTCCGTTGGCGCATGTAGGGTGCATCGGCACATCGCCGAAGGGCAATGCCCACCTACGATCTCATCGTGGAGGCCTACATGCCCAATCTAGAAAACCTCAAGAAGCAGGCCAAGCTCATATTGCGCTGGCATCGCGAACGCCACTATCCCGCCGCCGCAAAAATCCGCGAACTTTTGCCACGTTTCCGGAATATGCCCGATACAGAGATTCTTGCGGCAAGCTTTAAGCTCAGCGATGCGCAAGAAATGGTCGCAAGACAGCACGGTTTCGATAGTTGGCAAGCGCTGAAAACGGGACTTTCCGCCACGTCGCTCAAGGTGAAATCATCGCCATCGAAAGCAACGATTGTCGGTGCCGAGCCGCAACTGCTCGTCACCGATATCAAGAGATCATGCGAATTTTTCCGTGAGAAGTTGGGCTTTTCGCTTGTGTTCAGTTACGGCAACCCGCCCTACTATGCACAAATGTGCCGCGACGCGGCGCGTCTCAATCTAAGGTGCGTTGAGCGGGGCATAATCGAGTTGGCGGTCAGTGATCGAGAGGAACTGTTGTCTGCATCGATGACCGTCGCTACTGCGGACGAGATCAAGCTGCTATTTCTTGAGTTTCAGTCCGCTGGTGTTGCCTTTCACCAGACGCTGAAAAAGCAGCCTTGGGGCGCCAAGAATTTCGTCGTCAAAGATCCGGATGGGAATCTGCTACTGTTTGCCGGGCCCGCAAACTAATAACTACGAAGCCGACGTGCTGCTGTTCGAGCGGATATCGCGGACCATCCGTAAACAATTCCGTTCCTTCTTCGTTGTCCGTAAAACCGATCAGAATCCGTGAACGCTGCGCGGCTTTGGGCGATGTGCCGTTCTGCTACTCGTCCAACCGGAAATCATAGAAGACACGAATGAGGTTGCCATCAAGATCCGCGGCAATAAACTCGCGCAACTTCCACGGTTTGTCTTCTGGCTCGGAAAGGATCTTGGCGTGTGCGGCCTTCCACTGAACGAAGAGTTCGTCAACCTCAGCTTTGCTCTCGAGATTGAGCCAGAAAAGGATAGGGCCGACGTTGCCGAAGGACTCTCGGAAAGAGCGATTGGTGACAAACAGTCTGCAATTGCCCCTTGAGATACCAGCAATGCCCCCTTGTTCGTCGCCCCAATCCAAGGTGAATCCCAGCGTGTTGACGTAGTAGGCAGCGGCTTTGTCAATGCTGGCCACGGCAATCTCTGGGACAGCAGCGGGGAATGTCATGGCGGTGAATCGTAGCACGAGCAGGAGGCTTGGACACCCGGGAATATAAGGGGTTGGCCAATCTCGTCAGTAAACGCTGCGCCCTATGGACGCCTCGTCTTCAACGCTTTTGGGTGAGGCTTGATCAGGCGCCTCTTAGCTCACGCTTCTCAGAACTTTCTTTTCCTGAGGCGAAAACTGGCTGTAGCGGCCCGTTGCGATTTCCCGCTCGCGAGCAAAGGGTGGCATCTCGTGCAATGCTCGCATCGCATTTTGCATTTCAGGGCGGAGCGCCGAATCGTGACGTTTGGCAGGCATCGCGACGTGATAGCTACTCGGCGTAGCGGTTATCCGCTCGGCGGAGAGAACGCGAGCGCTCGCCTGTTGTTGCCCGGCGGAGTCTACGACTGGATCGTTTTCCGGAATAGCCGCGATCCGGTCAATGGAAAGAATGCGTCGCCCGGAATCATAATCCGTATCACCGGGCGAGTAGGCCGAAGGTGCTTCCGCCGCAGGTCGTCTCGAAGGAGGCGCCCCGTACCTCCAGGATTGTGGCCGGTAATCTGATGACGGAGGATCGTCGTCCCCGTAATCCCCGTAATAAGGGCATTCGTAACCGGGAGCACAATACGGATAGTTGTAAGGATACGAGTATCCCCACCCAGGGTTGTAACCGTAATCGTATGCATCCCAGTATGGCCATCCCCAGCCCAAGCCAAACCCAAGTCCCCAACCCCAACCGTAACCTGGATACCCCCAACCTCTGCCGCGCCACCCGTAGCCCCCGCGCCCACCAAAATATCCACGTCCGTTGTAGCCGCCGTAGCGTCCTCCACCATATCCATAGCTGCGGCCGCCGCGGAATCCTCCGACGCTACCGCGGAACCCTCCTCCACCACCATGAAATCCCCCTACGCTACTGTGGAATCCTCCACCACCACTATGAAATCCTCCTCCACCCGCGTGGAACCCTCCTCCGCCTCCATGAAATCCTCCTCCGCCTCCATGAAATCCTCCTCCGCCTCCGTGACCACCTCCACCGCGCTGGGCAAAGATGGGCCCTGGCAAACATCCCAGGGCCACAATCACGACGATCACGCAAAGAAACCTTAGCAAAGCGTTCTTATTCATTTCGGTTCCTCCATTCATCGTCCGTCTGACTACGCGCAATGCACAGCACCGTCAGTTCTGTGCCCCAAATTGCGATTTTACACCCGTGCCGTCACACCCGCCACTTGCAGCTAAACAGCCATGCGTCCTTCGCAGATCATCCGCCGGGTCGGCTACCGACACAGCGTCTCGCCTGCCATCTTCGTACTGGGAACCCACTTTATCGGTTACCGCGGTTAATCAGGAGTCAGAAAGCAGTTTATTCGGAATCGCGTCTGCTCGCTCGCCGAACGTAAGCCTACGGGCTTGGGGATAGCGCTTCTTCCTAGTATATTGCCCCTTGCTATGGGACTTCCGATCAAACATTACGCCTCGTTGGTTGGCTTGATTCTTGTCGGCGCGCTCGCGATGTTTTTCTGTTTCCTTCCTGACCTTATAAAGGAAAATCACTTGACGCTCAGAGAAGGGACATGGATTGCGCTCTTTGTTACACTCGGCTCGTTCGGGTGTTTTTGGATTGAAAAACAGGAAGCGGCCAAGGAAGAACGCGAACGTGAGAGGCGCGAAGCGGAGCGTGAGAAACGCCAGGCAGAACGTGACGAAGAAATGATCAAACTGATTAACGGGTATCGCCGCATGGCACGCCCTGACTTGCCCTCGCAAAACATATTCGGAGGATTTAGCGACCCCTTGGGCATCGCGCAAATCCTGTACGAGGAGATTGCATGGAAGAAAGGAGACGCGACGAAGATCGCCCAAATCGAAGAACACTTCCGATTCGCCCCATGGCGTGAGGCGTTCGACGCGGCGATCATGGACTTACGTGAGAAGACCCCGGATTCGCCGTTGGCGAAGATCGACTGGCGGAAGATGAAAACGTTCCAAGACGTGCGCAATGTCGCGGAGGTCCTCACGAAATATGGGATTAACCTGCACGAAGCAAGAGTCGAGGCGGAGCTAAAAGCTGCAAAGGCTGCGAAATCCTAGCCTTTGTTTTCACCGCAAATTGCGTTCGAGTTGAGTGTTGTGTCCACCCATTGAGACCACCGCGTTCACCAGGAGGTAGGCGACCAGTTCCGGGTTGCCTAAATTCAGCAACGCTCGTCACCTAACTCGCACGCCCCACCGCTGTGGGGAAAGATGGAACCTTCAGCGCCGGTGCAGCGTACTCATTTGCAGGAGGACAAAGGACTTCATGCTGCGCTGGCGTCCCATCTGTTGTCTCCTGTCGATTGCATCCCTCACGGCGCTTTACTCGCAAGGGCCTGTTCCTTGGCGTGACCCGTCGCCTCACGCGACCCAATTTTTGACCGTGGACAAAGATGTCCGCCTGGAAGTGCTCGATCGGGGCGGTTCAGGCAGACCTGTGGTTCTTCTTGCAGGCGGCGGAAACACGGCGCACGTATTCGACGAGTTCGCTCCCAAGCTGACGCCCAATTACCACCTTTATGGTATTACGCGACGCGGATTCGGTGCATCGACGTATGCTCCCTTTGAAGGGGGTGCCGACCGTCTGGGTGAAGACGTTCTGGCCGTTGTCCGTGCTCTCAAAATCAACCGGCCTGTTCTCGTGGGGCACTCCATCGCTGGAGCGGAATTGAGTTCGGTTGCAACGCTGCACCCGGCTACCATTGCGGGAGTCATCTACCTGGAGGCTGCCTATCCATACGCATTCGAAAGCGGGCAAGGGCCGTCGATGAAGGAGTTTCTGGAGGTTCAAGGGCCTCAACCTCCATCTCCGGGTCAGTCCGACTTGGCAAGCTTTAGCGCACTGCAGAAGTGGGATGCGGAGGTATACGGTTTCCAGCTTCCGGAGTCGGAGTTCCATCAGACGTGGGATTCAACGCCCGATGGACGGCCGGAAAAACCTCGCGACTTTCCGGGGTCGCAGAGCTTCATGACTATAATGACTAATACGAAAAAGTACGCCCGGATTTCCGTGCCTGCGCTGGCCATCTTCGCGATTCCCCACGTCCAGGAAGCTTGGATGATCGAGAGTGCAAATTCCGCCGTTCGCAAGGATGCCGATACCTATTTCGCAAAGCTCGACACCCTCGCTGAAAAGCAAGCGAAGGCATTTGAAGACCGTGTTCCTGACGCACACGTGATCAGACTAAGGGGCATGCACTATGTGTACGTGTCAAATGAATCCGACGTTCTGCGCGAGATGCGTTCCTTCCTGAGTAGTCTGAAGTAGGTCGCTCGCAGTGCAGGAACCTCACAGCTTATTGCCCCCATCGGCGGTTTCGGGAATCTGATCCACACTGCTTTCGCTCCTGACGTTGACGCGCTAACCCGAAGTTATTCCGAGTCAAAAGGCTCAGGGGAACATTCTGGCTTCCTAACCGACATTATTCACGAAGAGTGATTTCGTGAGCGATTTTTCTGTTTTTCTTCTGTCGTAAGACCCTACTTGACCACGCGAAACTTTCCGGGAAACCGAGTGCTTGATTCTGAAGCATTTAGGTAAGTCGCGAGGCACAATTTTTGCTGAAAAGGTGACACCAGTATCATCGCGTGACGAGTAAAAATTTCCTGCGACGTTCCGCTGGTCGACTAGCCACTTCGCGCGCCCAAGTGCAACGCGAGGCGGTGGAAGCTATGGAGATAAGGAAACGACCGCGGCAAGTGCAGCACGATCCGACGCACCGTGGCAACCACTTGAGCTCCGATTTTCAGGAAGCGCTCCCGCAAGATGGAGACTTGTGCACGCGCAGAAGCGGTGCCGGCCAGGCCGGAGCGTAGTTCCTGCAGCAACACGTAGGCTGCCGCGGTCATCGAGACACGCAACTGATTGGCCCAGAAGCTCGTGCAACTGGTGCGTCCGATTTCCATCCCGTAATGCAGTTCCTTAATGCGATTCTCGAGGTCTCCTCGTTGACAATAGACCTCCTCGTAGAGCCACTGTGGACTCTGCTTCATGTTGGTCACCACGAAGCGCGGATTGTCCTTGGGTTTCTTGCCCTTCGCCCGCACCACCTCCGCTTTATAAATGACCCGACGTTTCCAAGGCCAGGTCTTGCGCGTGCGGTACTGACATTCAGCGTAGACATGCTCGGTCTGCCCGGAGATCTTCGAATCACGACGGGCGCGTTTCATGGCCGACGCGGCTTTACGCTTCAACACCGTATTCCTTGCGAAATTGACGAGGTATTCCACTTTCGGCTCGCAGTCCAAAAAATACAAAACTTCCGGCGCCGCAAAACCACCATCCAGGCGCACCCGGATCTTGGCCTTCGGAAAAGCTTCCGTCAGCCGCTCGATCAAACGGCGCAGCAGGCCCACCGCTCCCGCCGAGCCCGGCGCGTTCCCCGGACGCAACACCGCGGTGACCAGATACTGCTCCGCCTCGTGGTTGAAGGTCAGAAAACCTACCATCGGTAGGTAGCAGTAGGTGTCGTAATGCCAATTGAAAAACGTCAATTGCTGCGCGCCATGGGTGGGATCGTCGGTAGGATCCAGATCGATGGTGATCAGCCGAGCCCGACCGCGCAGCCGCTTGCGATGGCGTTCGATCACTGTGTCCGCCAGGGCTTCGGCCATGCGAAACAATTCTTTACGACTCACACTATTTTCAAAACGTGATAGCGTAGGCTGCGAAGCCAAATCTTCTCCTTCCACCGGATCACGACCGACCAATAATTTGTGCACCGGGTCACACGCCAGTCGGGCGGCATCGTTGGCATCTTCGTAGCCACAGGCGATGGCCATAACCCGCTGCGTGAGCAGCTCATCGATTTCGTGACGGACTTTAGCCTCTTGGCGGTCGTCTTTCAGACAAGCTGCCAACGCCGTTATTAAACCCAACTCCCGGTCGGCGGCTTTGAGCAACACTGCTCCCCCATCGGAGCTGCCTTGCGATTGACCGAACTTGGCAATTACAGGTAGGTTAAAAATTCCCGGAAAGAGAACACACTGTGTCGTGGTATGCTCGGGCACGAAAGCCTCCGGATTGGTGTAAAGACTGCGTAGACAACAGCTTTTTACCATGAGGGAGGCTTTTTGTGTCTCTAAATTCGCGAATTATTCAGGCTAAGTCCCGACAAACTGGACAACTATCCCCTGGGCTCCAGATCATGTTATAGGCTAGATTCAACGGGGAACCAAAACTGTGGCAAGCTTGAGACAAACCTGGGCACGAATCACTGCGGCCACGGACCGGGGGCATCCGCACACCATAAGTCTGAAACTGCGCGACATGAGCCAGTTGTTCAATTCGATGGACCCTTCTCCGTTCATTGAGAAAGACCTCGACGACGACGCAGAGGAATTCATCGTAAGCTGGGCCCAAGAATTCTCCCTTGACGCTCCAATCAAATTGCGTATCCACTTGGATCAGTGGCCGGCCGAAGACCCCAAAGAACTGATCGGGACGACCGTCCACAACCACTTTGCTCACCGTGCCAAAATTACTCACTTGGAGTTCAAGCGCCTCCTGAAGCAAGGCCGCACCAGTCTTTTCATCGGGCTGTTGTTCTTGGCTGCTTGTCTACTTCTGAGCAAAATGCTGTTAGGTGGTGAGGCGGGCACTTGGGCCGCCGTCGTACGAGAGAGCCTAACGATTGCCGGATGGGTCGCCATGTGGCGACCGATGCAGATTTATCTTTACGATTGATGGCCTTTGCTGCGACGGAGTCGGATCTATGAAAAGCTGAGTCACATGTCTGTGGAGCTCGTCGAAAAAGGCAAAAGTGGAGTGGTTTCCTAGGCAATACCGCCGCTCACTTGAACACCTCAAGTCGCCTCTTAAGCTACCTACTCAACAGGTTGGATTGAAGTTGAGAAGTACGCGCAAAAACGATCAGTCCACTTTATCCAGGCGCAGGAAAACTGCCTAACTGCTGATTAGGCGGATTGTGTACAATTCGCGCGAACCTATTCCCGCCCTTGTCGTTTCGTTCTCGACGAACTTGACGGGTATGGCCGTCTGAAACAAGCACGGGCAGAGAAGTGGCCAATGAACTCCTTTTTCAGCGAACTAAAACAAATCCTGCGCAGACTGGGCCGCGCGCCCTTGTTCACCGTTATCACCCTGATCACGCTGGCGGCAGGCGTGGGTGCCAACACCGCGGTATTCAGTGTGCTGGAGGGTGTCCTGCTGAAACCGCTTCCCTACCCCAACCCAGACGAGCTTGTTGGGGTATGGCATAGCGCTCCAGGCATTCAAATTAAAGAGTTGAGCATGTCTCCCTCGAACTACTTGGTGTATCGCGACGAAAACAAGACTTTTCAGGACATCGGACTGTACCAGGACGACGCGGCTAGCATCACCGGGGTTGCCGAACCCGAAAGAGTAAAAGCGTTGCGCGTCACCGACGGAACGCTACCCTTACTCGGCGTTACTCCGATTCTCGGCCGCAGCTTTACTAAACGGGATGATCTGCCAGGCGCTCCGGAAACGGCACTGCTTAGCTATGGCTACTGGACTCGTAAGTTTGGCGCGGATGTTTCCGCTGTTGACCGCAACATGATTGTGGATGGCAAGAGCTGCCAAATCATCGGCGTCCTCCCCCGGTCTTTTCATATCCTGGATTTGGAAGATCCCGCGGTCGTCATCCCGTTTCAGTTCGACCGCAACAAAGTGACCCTGGGAGATTTCAGCTACGCGGGACTCGCGCGATTGAAACGTGGCGTGACACTTGAGCAAGCGAATGCCGACGTTGCCCGGATGATCCCCATCGTGATGGCAACCTTTCCCGCGCCGGAGGGATTTAGCCTGAAGATCTTCGAAGACGCGCATATCGGGCCCAACGTGCGTCCACTCATGCGAGATGTCGTGGGAGACGTGGGCAGCGTGCTGTGGGTTCTTATGGGATCCATTGGCGTGGTGCTACTGATCGCTTGCGCGAATGTCGCCAACTTATTGCTGGTGCATGTGGAAGGGCGGCGCCAGGAATTGGCAGTGCGCGCCGCGCTGGGGGCCAGCCGCGCACGCATTGCGGCCGACCTTTTGCTCGAAAGCTTGATTCTTGGATTGCTGGGGAGCGCGATCGGGTTGTGGCTCGCTTACGGGGCGCTTCGTGTTCTTGCCGCTATCGCGCCAGCGGGACTTCCCCGCGTTCGCGAAATCCGGATAGATGGGCCGGTTCTACTGTTTACGCTGATCATCGCGTTGCTGGCCAGCATTCTGTCTGGTTCCATTCCGATCTTCAAATACGCTGGGCCGTGCGTAAATACAGGCATCCGCGAGGGAGGGCGCAGCTTGAGCCAGAGCATGGGGCAGCATCGCTTGCGCAGCGGACTCGTGATCGTACAAGTTGCGCTGGCACTCGTTCTGTTGATTTGCTCCGGGCTGATGATTCGGACGTTTAGCGCGCTCACGAACGTCAATCCCGGTTTCGCTGCGCCCAACACGTTGCAAACGTTCCGCATTTCGATTGTGCGTACACTGGCCGGAGAAGACGAACAAGTTGTTCGCATGGAAGAGGAGATTAGCCGCCGGCTGGCCGCGATACCTGGCGTCTCTTCCGTCGGAATTACTTCGCAACTCCCGTTGAACGGCGAAGGCTGGGCCGATCCGCTTTTTCCGGGGGATGTTGCTTATGCGGAGGGAAAAGTTCCCCCAATCCGTCGCTTTAAGTTCATATCGCCCGGATATCTTGGGACGCTCGGCGCAACGCTGGTGGCCGGGCGTGAGATCACCTGGAACGACATCTACAAGAAAATTCCCGTGGTCATGATCTCTGAGAACGTCGCACGCGAGCTTTGGCACGACCCATCCGCGGCGCTCGGCAAACGCGTGCGTTCCAATACGAAAGACCGTTGGAGGGAAGTGATCGGGGTTGTCGGAAACGTTTACGATGAAGGAGTGAATAAGCCGGCCACGGCGTCCGTCTACTGGCCACTGATGATGGATCGTTTCGATGGTGAGGAATCTTTCTCTTACCACGATGTGACGTTCGTCGTTCGCAGCCCTCGCACGAATTCCGAAGATTTTTTGAACGAGGTCCGGCAAGCAGTCTGGTCTTTCAACCCCAGTCTTCCTCTTGCTGAAGTTCATGCGCTTGATTTCTACTACAGGAGATCGCTGGCGCGGACTTCGTTCGCCCTGATCATGCTCGGCGTTGCGGGTGGCATGGCGCTGCTGCTTGGAGTCATCGGGATCTATGGCGTGATCGGATGTTCCGTCTCGCAGCGGAGCCGGGAGATCGGCATCCGCATGACTCTGGGAGCGGAGCAGAAGACGCTCGTCAGTATGTTTGTGCGCCACGGGCTGAGACTGACGGCCATTGGCGTGGCTCTTGGTCTCGTTACCGCATTTGCCGTGGTGCGACTGATGTCGTCACTACTTTTCAAGGTGAGTCCGGTAGACCCGATCGCCTATGGGGCAGCTGCCATTGGGCTCGTCGCTAGCGCGCTGCTGGCCAGCTATCTGCCCTCGCGCCGGGTGTCTGCCGTGGATCCCGTCGAGGCGCTGCGGGCGGAGTAGGAGCGGCGCTCCGTTTCCATCGCAAGGGTCGAGTGGCTGCGTAAGCATCGCTAGTTTTTTACGATCATTCCGCCCTTCATTACGAACTTGGCATGTTCCAGTGCTTTTACATCCTTCAATGGGTCTCCCGGCACCGCAATGATATCGGCCAACTTTCCGGGTTCGATTGTTCCAATCTGCTTCTGCATCCCCAATAGGTCCGCGGCGTTGCTGGTAGCTGCTCGAATGATTTCCATCGGCGTGAGGCCCGCTTCCGCATAGGCCTCATAGACGAGCAAACTTGCTTGACCGCGGTTCAACCCCGGCATCGTCAAATACATGTCTGAACCCGCAGCCATTGGGACGCCTAGTTTTTTTGCGCGTTTTAGGCGGTCCTGCTCTTCCTCGATGTAAGGCTTCAACATGTTCTCGAGATCGCTTCTCTCTTTCGCGTTTGGCGTACGAGTTCCGAACTGCATACTTTCAAATGTGTGCAGCGTGCCATCTGTTGGAACGAGATAAATATGCTTATCGGCCATCATCTTCAGTACGTCATCGGAAACGGTATAGGCGTGCTCGATTGAATCGACGCCCGCCTCCGCTGCAATTCTCGTGGCCTTGTTGCCGATGGCATGCGCGGCCACTTTGACTCCCGCCAGATGAGCTTCCTCGACGATGGCCTTCATTTCCTCCAAAGTTATGCTCGCTGGATTCCCGTTAACAATCACCTTAATGCAACCCGCCCCGTCATATAGTGCTTGCCGAACAGCCTGCCTTCCGCTCTCTGCTCCTCGAATGGTGACATATTCTTCTTCAATCAGTTTCTGGGCTTCCGGCGTCATTCTGCCAAACTGGCCACCTTGAGCGGCTAGCGCCCGCGTCGAGGGAACGATACGCGGCCCGGGGAGCCATCCCAGATCGATTGCATGGCGTAACGCCACATCACCATTCACACCGGAATTTCCTAAATCACGCACCGTGGTGATGCCGGCTTCAAGGTCCTCTCGGCTGTGTTTTGCTCCTAGCAAGGCTCTCTCCGCGGTGCTCTGCGTCGCCACTACACGAAGCATTTCCGTATCTTGCGCGGAGAGATTGGTGCCATCCATCTCCAGCAACAAGTGCGTGTGCACATCAATCAGTCCGGGCAACAACGTTGCATCGCCCAAATCAATTGTCTTTGCGTCTGAAGGAATCACGATCCCCGGCCCCACGGCGGTAATCTTGTTTCCCTCTACCAACACCACGCCATTCGTTATTACCGCGTCGCTCTTTCCATCGATCAGTCGCGCCGCGCGGATCGCTATTCGCTGCGGCTGCGCACCATTCTCTTGTGCGTTTAAACAGACGCTGGCCGCGAATACCCCGGCGCTCACCAGACAAACTGCCATGTAACGTTTCAGCATTTCCCACCTCAAAGAATTTGCGCGCGCCTGCATTCTAACTTTTTTAGTTCATTCTGTGACTGGTCACTTATACAAGCCGGCCCTATTTATCACAATCGGTCGTGTGAGGTCGTGGGAAGTTGGCAACCCGGACAAATTCGTACTGGGACCCACTTGGACGGTTTGCGCGTTTGCCGGGACTTGCTGACCCAACTGAAGTCGATTCCGTTTGTTTATTTTGCTCTCCCGACACCGCCGCGTTCGAAATCGGGTGACGAAGCCTTTAGTCTCCACTTGCTTTCAAGTCAGTTGCTTTTGCGTTCAGATAGTTGGTAGATTCAATTCTTCATGAAGAGGTTTTTGCAATTTCTGTTTCTTCTGGTGGTACCCCTCCTCTCTCAAGCCCAGGACGACACCGGAGAGTTCCGTGGGCTTATCGAGAAATCGGTGGCCTCAAGCAGCCTGACTACTCCAGGTTCACAACCATTTCATCTCAAACTGGAAGCCGCCGACAGCACCAAAGTCCGTCCTGAATACAAAACCGAGCTTGAAGTCTGGTGGGCAGCTCCAGACAAATGGCGTCGCGAACTCAAGTCGCCGATATTCTCCGAGACTGCCGTGCAAAAGGGACAGAGTTATTCCGAATCGACTTCGGGAGACTATTTGCCCTGGTGGCTTCACGAGCTGATGACGGTGCCACTTAATCCCATGCCTGTGGAAGAGCTCGCTACCGTAGAGCCGGAGCTTTCAGGCATGGCCGATCATCGCCACGCCCAATGGGAATCGGCATTTTCCGACGGTGCGAACACGATCTCTATTCACAACACCATCTTGTTTGACGGCGTTGTACCCAAAGAAGTCTTTACTCGCACGGTCAGCGCCACGCTCTCTGCCTACCAAAGATTCGGCGCAAAGAATGTTCCTCGCTCTTTCGAATTCTTCGACAAGCAAACAACCATCCGAGCCTACGTGGTTGGCCTCGAGCAACTTGATGATAGTAGTGAGGCGCTCTTTGCTGTTGCTCACAACACCGGCTTCAACACTCGTACTCATTTTGTTGAAGTTTCGGAAGCTAGCCTCGAGAACTACAAGCTGGAAGCTCCTCCCATGGTTTGGCCGGTAGTTCACAATTTCCCAGACACCGGCGTCATCGCCGTTCATATCACGCTGGACCGAACTGGAGCTATTCGCGAAGTAGGCTCTCCGATTTCCAAGAATGTTGTCCTCTCTAACCCGGCTGCCGAACAGATCAGGAATTGGAAATTCAAGCCCTACCTTGTAGACGGTGCTCCAGTTCAAGTCAGCACCTATATTTCGGTCCCTTTCAAAGCAAAATTTGAGCTCCTCGGCGAGAACAGTGCCGCACTAGAGGCGCAGCCCTTCGTGCAACGGATAAAGAGAGCGCGCGAGTTGAGCGACCTTAACCTTCCGGGCTGTAAGCCGTTCCACCTCGCGGCAAGTTTTCACTGGGGAGATGCGGCTCCTGGTAATTCCGACCTGATCTGGCAGGAACCGACCAAGTGGCGCCGCGAAACCAAACTTGGCGACGTTACCGTGCTTGAATCTCAGCTAGGCGACCGCGTTTATCGAAAGGTTGTAGGGGCACCTGCATCACCGAAACAGATCGACGACGTAATCCAGGAATTAGACGGCCATCTTCCGGACAAGCGCTACTCTGTTTACGAGGGCGACTGGGGCCAATCAGCAGTCAAATGGAATGGTGCCGATGTCGTACGTGTCGCCCGGGGACAGGTCGATCAGCAAAACAACCCAGTAAACGGCCAGGCCTACTGGTTTAACCACAAAGGGCTCTTATTGGGCGCGTTTGAGGCGTCCAGGACAAGTTCTTATCTTAATTTCGCCGATTGGAACGGGAAACAGGTTCCGCGGCGTATTGATGTCTCTGAAAATGGTTCCGTGGTTCTGAGCTTGGAAATTACGCAAATCGACGATCTCCCCTCCCAAACGGATTCCGCGTTTGTTCTCGAAGGCGTTGAACCGGGGGTTACCGGTCAAGCGGGACAATTTGACTCGTCTCAGTTCGTTCCGCCCAGGCCTTTACACAAGGTGGCGCCCAAAAACCCTCACGCGGGTCATGGCACGGTGATCGTGATTGTCCAACTTGACCTTTACGGGCTCGTAACCAACGCCATCATTCACGAGAGTGGGGGCGAGGCCCTTGACAAGGCCGCGATAGAAGCTGCTAAACACTGGGAATTTACCCCTATGATGGTCCAAGGGAATGTTGTTCCCGGAGCGGCTTCCATCAGATTCGAGTTCTAGCGGCTCATGAGTTCATTGAGCTAACTCAAGACCAACTGCATCCAGCTTGACTGATCACCTGCCGGGCCTGCTAATGAACACCCCGCTTGCCGTTCTGTTCAAGGTCGATCCGGCTCGCGATATACTTCGCCTTCCCGTTTTGCGTGTTGTTAACAGCACGGCAATTCCCGCTGCCGTCGCCGCCCTCAGCGCGATGAGTTGCAGCGCCTTGTTGCCCTTCCCCAGACTTTTCGCAGCTGCAGCTCCAGACGGGCTATCGTCAGCAAGATAACTCCTGGTAGGTACAAAAATTACCGGCCAAATCATGTTTGCACATGATTCGCGCGTAAGCGCCCTAAGATCAAACAGTTTGGCCGGTATTTTTCGACATTACTGGTCCAATCTGTGCACGCGCTGCTAATTAGCACGAGGAGAAAGAGTTAAGCCTGCGCGGGCATCATGATTGGCCAGTAATGTTGGCAAAACGGACAAGTGCTTTTCGGAACTTCACGGTCCAGGTTCGATTCCGATCTTGTCGTTGACTGCTTCTGTCAAGCGCTGCTTACAGGCAAGAAGCTTCTTTTTCACGAATCAACAAAATTACACCACCGGAAACGCTGTTTATTTCCGGGGAAAGGTGCGCCGATCAAGAAATGATGTAGACGGTTTCAGCGCGGTCTAGTTTTCGAGGCGCGGCGCCGGCCGGTGGGTTCGCCGCTGGCGGGATTAACCTCAGGGAAGCGCAAATGAGAATATGTCGCTTCCTGCGGCAATCGTGAAATATTGCCTGCCATCCACGGCATAACTCATGGGTGATGCGTGGACCAATTGTCCCAGGTGGAAGTGCCAGAGAGGCTTACCGGTGCGTCCATCCGCTAGCACGAAATTCTGCGCGTCGTCTCCAAACGCGAGCAGGCCTGTGACTGTGGACATGACGCCACCCCAACCCTTGTTCCTGCCGAACTGGATATCTCGCCAGGCGAAATCGAGCGTATCAAGATCAAAGGCATTGATGTAGCCCTTGCCGGTTTCACCCATGGTCTGGATGCCCGATGCATAAAATGCGCGGCCCTCTGCGAAAGGCTGTATGTTGGACTGAAGGACGGCACAGGCTTCGAGGGAGCGGAAGTAAAACATGTGGCTGGCCGGGTTGTAACTGGGCGAATACCAGTTTGTGGCTCCGCCGTTGGCTGGACAGACGCGCACGCCTTTCTCGTTGGGGATGAGTCCGGCGGAAATAGGCCGACCATTCTCGTCCAGACCCTTGGCCCAATTCTGAGCCTCGAGAAAGGATCTGCCGAAAAGGAATTTGCCATTGATGCGATCCAGGATGTAGAGGAACCCGTTGCGGTTCGCGGTGACGATCAATTTACGCGGCTGACCTTTGAACGGTGCATTCACAAGGACAGGCGTCTGCACAGCATCGTAGTCATACAAATCATGCGGGCTGAATTGGAAATACCACTTCAGCGTGCCGGTATCCGGATCCAAAGCCAGCAAGCAGCTTGTGTATAGATCGTCGCCGGGGCGGACGCTGCCATCATAGTCCGGAGCCGGATTGCCCGTTCCCCAATAAAGGGTATTCAGATCCGGGTCGTAAGTGCCGGGCATCCATGTGGCTCCTCCCCCATGCAGGTAAGCGTCTCCGGGCCAACTTTCATTGCCTTTCTCGCCGGGCCCAGGGATGGTCCAGTAGCGCCATTTTTCTTGGCCTGATTCCGCATCGAAGGCCGCCAGAAATCCGCGCACGCCGTCATCGCCACCTGAAACTCCGACTACGACCTTGTCTTTCACGATCAACGGGGCGCTGGTTGCACCATAGTTCTTGTTGCCGGCGGCATAGGCAACATCCCAAAGCAAGTGGCCTGAGCGCGCATCGAGACACAGCAAGTGGGCATTGTCGGTTTCCATGTAAAGGCGAGTGCCGAGTATGGCCACGCCGCGATTGTGATGCTGGCCGGCGTCGTCGACGAGCCCCGAGGACACGGCTCGGACGTGATGCCACAGTACGTTGCCGGTCTTCGCGTCCAGCGCGTAGGCATCATTTGCGCTGGTAACGAACATAATCCCGGCCACAACGACGGGAGTGACTTCGAGGGGGCTGACCACACGCGGGTGAAACACCCACTGGGCGGCCAGTCGCCCCACATTGGACGGTGTGATCTGCTTCAAGCTAGTGTAGCGGGCGCCGGTGTAATCGCCATTGTAGGAGAGCCAGTTGTCCGCAACCGGCTTCTGGAGCAAGTCCTTCTGCTGAACATTGATAACGCCGTTGGCACCGGCGGAAGACGTTGCGTGCTGGCCGGGGGAATGGGCGCGCGCTTGCTCCACTTGCGCGAACGCAATACCAGCGCGGGACCCCAGCAAGAGGCACACGGCGGTCAGGGCTCGGAGTGCAAAACTAGCGGCGCGCATTTTGTTCGCTGGCCATTTTGGAGTGGTGAACGCTGCGTAGTTTCGGGCAAGTCATCGGCTCTCCACCTTCTCTGGGCGCGGAGTTCTGCTGGAGACAATCAGAAAAGTGACAAGGTCATCGAGTTCCTTTGGCGAAAGCCGGGTCGAGTAGTCGCGGGGCATGAGGGAATGCTGGGTGTAGCGCACGTCCTTGACATCGCTCCTGGCCAGGAAATGATAACGACCGTCTTCGCTCTGCAGTTCCAGGTTGAAGTTGTCTTCGTTGCGCAGTACACCCGTCAGCTTTTGCCCACTACTAGTCGTCACGGTGACGACTTGTGATGAAGGCGCCAACGAAGTATCGGGAGTGGTAATGGCTCTCAGGATCTCATCCGCGGCGTGGTTCCGGCCGTATCTAGTAAGACTACTCGCGATGAATCCGCCTTTTCCTTGCATCGAGTGGCACTGGGAGCATTGCGCCTTGCCAAAATACAACGCGCGACCCACATCCGCATCTCCCGTGACGGCTACCTCCGCCGAGACAGAGTTCGAGGCGGAGTTGTGTTCGAGGTTTCTCAGGAATTGCACCACGGCTCTGATGTTGGCGTCGCCGATCTGCGCGAAGGGTGGCATCCCGCGATTGGTCCCATCACGCACCATGCGAAAAAGTTCGGAGTCGGAGCGGTTGAGAGGGCCGGCCGCCGAAAAGAGAGGGGGAGCTTTGTCCCCACCTTTGGCATCGGCGCCATGACACCCCGCGCAATATTCCATGAATCGCTGCGCACCCTGGCCCGCTTCGCTTCCCTGGGCATGCCCATCGCGGGCCAAGAAGCCGAAAACGAGCAAAGCGGCGAAGAGCAACAAAAACAGAGTCCGGTGGGCCATTTGTGTCCACATACTCTACAAGCCGAAGTCACACTAAACGGAAGTTACTACAGGTGGTGGGAATACGGCCAGAGACAATTTATATCGAGTAACGGGCGGAGGCCATACCCAGGCCGGGGACCGTTCACAGATTTTTACACAAAAGAAAACCGACACCTGAGGGCCTCTCAATGCGTCTCAGGTAGTAGCAGTAGATAAAATGTTCTGGATGTCCGAGGGAGCATATATATGACTGGCTCTTCCCTACTCGGCCTTTCCCTTTGTATTGCCTTTGCAGCCGTCCCGGCAATTTCGCAGGAAGTTGCGGTTGGCAGTGTGCGCACCCATATCGAAGGTATTGGAATACCACCAATCCCCGACGCGCCATTCACTGCCAAGGTGCTCGTCGCATGGAACAGGCCGCTGGTGGGAGGCGGCACGGTTTCCCGGAAATATTACACGTTGGTGGCACGCGACTCGCAGGGACGTGTGCGCCGCGAAACGCGCGAATTCGTTCCTTCGGATTCTGAAACGGAACCGCCGCTGCGCAGCTTTACGATTCTGGATCCCGTTGCCGGGACACGCACGACTTGCACGAAGGCGTCGATGACTTGCGCCACCAGCGCATTCGACGCGGGTCTGTTTTTGGCAGAGAATGCCGCGGAGCGCAGCAATGTGGGCGGCGAGAGCCTGGGCCAGCGAGCGATAGAAGGTTTGCCGGCGACCGGAACGCGGGCGACGATGTCCAGTGTTTCGGGCCCGCGTGGCAGCACCCGGCTAGCTGTCAGTCACACGGATGCGTGGTATTCTCCCGACCTACAGATTGATCTGTCGGTGATCCGCAGTGATCCACAGTCCGGGGTAGTGACGCTGAACGTCACAGAACTTGTCCGGGCAGAGCCCGAGTCCACGTGGTTCGCCATCCCGTCTGGATACACTGTAAAAGGCGGCAAGACGCAATAGGTGGAAACGGTCCGAGGTGGAGTGCAAGCCCGAATGGTACGGGATTTTCAAGGGGTGATTGGTCCGAGGGGGTAGTTGGCGTTGCGATGCTGTGGAGAGCTACGATGCGTCACTTGGCTTATCTTGCTTCGTCAACGGTGTTAACGGCATTTTTGCTGAGCGGTTGCGCTTCGCACGGTAAGTACCCCAGCGGTTCCGGGGGTATAGTCGGCAGCGGCGGGATCGGTTCCGGCACTTCGGGCACCACGTCCGGCGGCACGGGCATATCAGGGGGCACGTCTGGTGGCACGGGCACTTCAGGCGGCACGTCTGGTGGCACCACCGGTGGGACGTCCGGCGGTACCTCGGGTGGATCTGGCGGATCCGGGGGTTCGGGGGGATCCGGAAATGCCATACTTGCCAGATTGGGCTCGATTCCCCAAGATTCTGACTGGTCCGATTCCGAGAGTTCCAGTCCCGCGGCCCTTCCCGCGGGGCCATACCAGGGCGTGGTGAATGGAGGGCAATCCCGTGCTGTGGCTGGGGCCAGGGTTTATGTGCTGCAAGTTAATTCGAGTGCCTATAGCAGCGCGTCGGTATCGCTGCTTAGTTCAGACAACCCAGCAGATTCGATCGGTCGCTACGTAGTCAGCGGAGAATTTGGTGGATACTCAATCGCGGGCCATTACACCTGCACTGCGGGCCACCAAGTCTATGTTTACGCCCGAGGGGGCAACAGCGGTGACGATGGGGCGAACTCCGCGATTGGCCTGATGGCTATGCTCGGCACATGCCCCGAATCAGGAAATTTTAACACTGCCGCGCCTTTTGTCTTCGTAAACGAAGTAACCACGGTTGCCGCGGCTTATGCGATGGCGGGAATGGCCGCGGACGCGACCCACGTGGTCAGTCCTAATGCTGCGGCGCCGGAGAACATGAAGGCCGCCGATTTTGCCAACATTGCTACGGGAGTGGCTTACTCCGCCCTGCCATCCAGGCCCGAAACCCAGGTCCCACAGAGCAAAATTCATACCCTCGCGAACATCCTGTCCGCGTGCATCAACTCCAGCGCACCCACCTCGATCAGTTGCACCACTCTGTTCAGCAACGCGCGGAGCAACGGTACGTCCGGAAGCACTCCTGAAGACACTGCCACGGCCGCCATAAACATTGCGCGCCATCCGCATGCCAACATTGCTGCTCTTTTCGGACTTCAACCAAAGCTCGCGGCTCCGTTTCTGCCAGCGCTAGCGTCTGCGCCGGAGGATTTCGAACTCTCCAACGCCAGGGAAGAGGCGAAGAACACAGTGGCCTCACTAGCAACCCATCCTTGAGTGTTGATCACTTTTGATGCCGATGTAGGTCCGTCGGCGTTGGCCGGGCGCCACCTCTTGAATGAACTGAACAAATATTGGCGGCTGCACACTGCGGAGTCGAAAAGAAATCCGCCTGGGAGCAACTCCCGATTACGAGCTTTCCTGACAAGACCAATTCACCCTCGGGAAATTCTGCAGTGCTAACTCCTTGTAATGTCAGCAAAACGCTAACTTGGGACTCCGAGTAGAGGAAAGCGCGGCGGGTTGTAGGTGTTCCTTGGCTCTATCCGCCGTTTCCAGCTTCGTGCGCGTTTAGGTCCACCATGACGTCGTCGGCTCTCCCCCCTCACAGACCCCACCGTGCAGGATTACCGCAGCGGGTTCCTCAAGCGTGACTCCCCGCACCATGCCAAGAATGCAGGATACGCGGCAGCAACAATGGGTATTTCCGTAGGATGGCTGCATATTTCACCCAGGTCATCCCGTTGCCACGAGTGCGCCGGCTGAGCCACTTGTGCCAGATATGGCGGACCTCCTGATAGAACTGCCAGAGACTTCGATAGTTCGTCGGTCGCCCGTAATACTGGTAGTGGCCCCGGAGCTTGGCGTTCAGGGCTTTCTGTTGCTCATCCACAGGCAGGTGTCGGTTCTCCTGGCACCATTCAGCAATCGCTGTCAGGCCCCTTCGGAACCGCTTCTTCATCGTTCTCACGTGCACAGTGAACTTCCCCTTTCGACTGCGTGCGCAGATGTGCGTGAAACCAAGGAGATCCAGAGTGCAGGGTTTCATCCCTTTCCTCTTCGCATTTTCCTCGGCGTACCGCCCAAATTCCACTAGTCGCGTCTTCTCCGGGTGAATGGTCAAACCGTATTTCGCGAATCGCTTCGGTAGGACCTCCATCACCTTTTCCGCGTCCTCCTTGTATTGGAAGCACAGCACGGCATCATCGGCGAAACGGATCTCATGAGCAGCACCCCTTAACCGGGGCTTCACTTCGTTCTCGAACCATCTGTCGAGCACGTGGTGTAGGTAAATGTTTGCCAAGAGCGGACTGATCGTCTGTCCTTGGCCCGTACCTGTTTCACTCACGAGAAGCCTGCCATCTTCAATGACGCCTACCCGTATCCACTTCCGTATCAATCGGAGCACGCTTCTATCGCGGACTCGTTTCTCGATCATCTCCATGAGTTGCTTCCTCACGATCGAATCAAAATATGCCGTAATGTCCAGCTCCAGGATCCATCCCGTGGGACGAGTACAGATGACCCGTCCCACTTCGTCCAGCGCTTGATGCTGCCCTCTTCCGGGCCGGAACCCGTACGAGCAGTCGAGAAAATCCTGCTCATATATGGCATTCAGTATTTCGACCGTGGCCTTCTGCACGATCTTGTCCTCCAGGGCAGGAATCGAGATTGGTCTCTGCTTCCCGTTTTCCTTGGGGATATAGACCCTGCGCAAAGGTTGCGCCTGATACTTACCATTCTTGAGCCTCTCGTGGAGAGCTTGGATGTTCCCCGCGACGTCCCGTTCGTAATCCTCGTACGTGACGCCGTCCACTCCCGCGCTAGCTTTCTTTCGTAATCCTCGGAATGCCGCATACAGCGCTCCGAACGTGATCATGTGAGCGATCGAGTAGAATTGCCGCTTTCCATCCTCCTTGGCTAGTTCAGATATTCTGTCGAGTTCGGTGGACATAGTTCCTCGAGTTCTGTGTCTCGTTTATGTTTCCTTCGACAGGTACGTCACCCTGTTCCCCCCTTCCCTCCAGTGGATACCGTGGCCGCTCCTTTCGGAAGCCCTGCGGTTCTCCCCCTTCACAGGTACTACGGGGTCGTAAGACTGCTCGTCCATCCGTCCTCGGTCGCCTTCGGTCTCCCTTGGCAACCGTCTTACCACTCCATGCGAGTGGAGATGGGGAGCTCTCCTGGGTTCATGGGAAATCCACTTGGAAACATGCCCTGAGCTAGGGACTCCGGCGATCCCGGGTCGCCCTTCGCAATTGCGGTCGTACCCGGATGCTGCCTTCCGCTAGGCTAACGGCGTCGGCATCGCAACGATATAAGATTTCGGAGCTGAATCTTCACGGCCTGCTTCCTTGCTGTGTACGCTTCACACCCACCAGTCGCCCGGTGAATGGCAACACTCGCTACCGGCCTGCTCGCTAGCTTTGACCGGACGGGACTCGCACCCGTTGGATTTCATTAAGCGGTTTCACCTACTTCATGTCTGGTTCCTCCACTTCCACGCTTTCCCAGCGCGATAGCCTCCACATTCCCGGTTTCAACGCTTCTCACGAGTTACAGGGCGGCTTGCCCGGCTGTGGCGTTGTTTCTCCGAAATTATTTTCTGACGGGCTTAAGCAGCAGGAGCACAACGGCAAGGGTTGCTATTGGGTCCAAGAGAAACTGGTTCATCGCGGCGAACTGGCCAGGCATGCTTAGCGCCCATCGCGGAGCTTACGTATGAGCCGACGCAGACTGCCACCTGGCAGGTGATTCAACTTATGCGAGTTAAGCTGCACAGAAGGAACGGAATTAACTATTCGCGTCTGAGGAAAGACGGCTTTTTGGTAGCAAGCCCAGAATAATCCTTCAGCCTGTAGATCTTGATAGCCTCACCCAGAGCAACAAGGCCGAATGACGGCAAAAATAGCCAGTGCAATAAGAGCAGGCGGTTTTCTTCCTGCGGCGTTCCGTAACTGGGAGGGTGCGTCCAGGAGAGGCCAACAGTCCAGCCACGGTCGGGTTGCGGGGCATGTGGGCGTTTAGAAGAGTATAAGCTCGCCAAAACAAGCAAACTTGTAATGCAAAGAATGCAGCCCACGGCCCCAAGAATCTTCAGTATTCGAGCAAGGATTTGCCATCTTTTGACGGTGCCGATAATCATGCCGCGACTTTACACCTCGACGGGAAGTAGGTGCAGACTGATTTGCCCCGAAGAAGTGATCGAAATCTGACTCTGGGTGAGGCTGGATTAAATATGCGGAGTTTGGGCACGGGTTATTGGACGCCGATGGTGGTGACGCAATGGGCGGGAAGGATGACTTTGAGCGAGGAACCGCTGGGGGCCTTGGTGCTCGAGGCGATGGTCGGGTGCGAAGCAACATGTCTGGCTTCGCGAAGCGGGTGTTTTTACAAATTTTTTACAGAATTATTGACGTTTCGCAGACAGAGGTGAGCCATTTCTCAACTATAGTGCCGCCCCGGCGGGATACCGCACTCCTGCCCGATACAAGTTCAGAGAACTTACTCGAGGAGGCACAATGAAGATGCACAACGTGAAGGCGCTTTTGCGTGCAGCCGCTTTGTTGGCAGTCGCTGTCGCTGGGTGCAAGTTGGCACAGGCGCAGAGCTGTAACGTCGAGTGGACTGGGAATGCGGGTGACGGCCAGTGGAGTACGGCCGGGAACTGGAGCACGCACCGGGTGCCAGGCCCGACGAGCGACGTGTGCATCCTGACGGCAAACGGCACCTCTGGATCCGTCGACGCATTCGCAACGTCCTCCATCTCTGTCCATTCGATTCAGCTGGGCCAGGGTGTGGGGCTGGCCTTCGGATCGGAGACGGTGTCGATTGCGACCTCGCTGACCAGCCAGGGATACCTCACTCTGTTTGGGACCACGCTGAGCGCCACCTCAGTCGATATGCGACCGGGGACTTTGGTAGGAGGCGGAAGCATCGAGAGTTCGCTCACCAACAATGGCTACCTTTTGCCGACCAATGGGGAGACCATTACGGTGACGGGCGACTACACCCAGACGTCTGCCGGTGAGCTGAGCGTTACTTTTTCTACCGCGTATCCCCCGGCGCTGGTCGTCAAATCGAACGCCACACTGTCAGGCACCTTCACGGTGGGCGTCAACCTCAAGAGACCCCCGGCGAAGGGCTCGACCTACACCGCCGTGACCTTCGGCTCGCTCAACGGAGAGTTTGCGAGCTTCACCGTCGAGGGCGGAGGCACAGTGAAATACACCAATAACAGCGTCGTTGTGACATATCAATAAGCGCTGCGGGCCGCAACAGAGTTCTGCTACGAAACTTCGAGCTGACGCTGTTTCGCGCGCAAGAAAATCCAGTACCCGCTTGACGAGCAAGGCAGAAGGATTTGGATTACTTCGTGTTTGCCGGCATTGTTATGCAATCAAACCGGACAGAATCCCGTATCCGCGCCTTACTCATAAACGTCAACGACGACGCCAGGAGAAGCAAGGAGCACATTCGCGGGAACGGGTTCAATTAGGATGCCGGCAAGGGTAATGGTGCCGATTGCGATTGCGGCTTTCTTCTCAGAACCGCCGCGGAAAGCAGTGTGATGACAAGGCCAATCGGGAAGGGCTCGATGAAAGTCATCAGCGAGTTGAAGAGCGGGTTTTGGTATTGCTGCTTGAATTTCTTCAGTTGCTGAACTTGCGCCTCGACCGCTGCAGGACTCGCACCCGAGGCCTTGAGCTTCTCGATCGTCTGGGTGCCATATTTGTCCATGAAATCGGCGGGCAGGAAGTTGAAGTAGACGATTTCCCAGGTCACGACGTAGAAGATGCACGAGATCAGGGTAATGGAGATCCCCACGGCAAAAGCTTTCGTGAAAGTGATCCGGCCGTTGCCGACATTGTCGCGGAACGAGCGGATGCCAAAGAATACCAGCAAAAACGAGAGCACAATGGCCGTGTAGCCGATGACCAAGCCCTTGTTAGAGCTCATCTTGTGCATGAACGGCACAGTGGCCAGCATCATAAGCGACGAAATAACGCCCGAAATCAGCCCGAAAGTCAGCACCGTCTTTTTCATCGATTTAAGTCTCCTTTTGCCTCAATTCGGTGAAACCTGGTTTAACGCGCCCGAAATGTAGCGGGGGGGCGCCGGAGCTGCGGTCAGTCTTCCTTTGGTTCCCATAACTCAATGCGGTTGCCGTCCGGGTCGGTGATCCAGGCGAAGCGGCCGTAATCGTAGTCTTCGCGGTGGGGATCGATTTCGACTCCTGATTTCTTCAGGTCCTCGAGCAGCTCGTCGAGATTGTCGACGCGGTAGTTGACCATGAAGCCGGCTTTGCTAGCGCCGAAATACTTCGTCGTCTGTGGAAAAACGCACCACGCAGTCACGGCTTTGGGGCCAGGCTCGGTGCCGTCTGCCGCCTGCAGTTCGCGCCAGTGAAACGATGCTCCTTGGCCGTGCGGTTCGCGCTGGATGCCGAGATGCTTCTCATACCATTCATAAAGCTGCGACGGGTTCTCTGATTTGAAGAAAATTCCGCCAATGCCGGTTACGCGCTTCATAAGCCTCCATTACAAGATTTCACGGGCCGAGTGTAGCGGGGAACGCAAACTTTGTCGTCACCCTTTTGGATGATTCTGCATTCCAGGATGAAAAATCACCTTTTCGGGTGGGGCGGCACGCGTCACGGGATCAGCCGGGCGGTCTTGCCGATCTGCACCGCCTGGGTGCGCCGCTTTGCGCCCAGCTTATCAAAAAGCCGGCTCGAATGCGTCTTCACCGTGTTTTCGCTGACGAATAGCCGCCCGGCAATCTCCCGGTTGCTCAACCCGGTGGCGATGAGCCCAAGAATCTCCATCTCGCGCGGGGTGATGCCGAGCTGCCTCACGCGCGTCTCGTCGGTGGCGAAGGGACCTGCGCTCGGCACCGGGACTTCCTTGATGATCACTGCCGGCTTCTTTCTCGTGAGTGTCTGCCCGAGCCAGATGCCGAGTCCGGCAAACAGGGCGGCGACCAGGGCGCCGTAGATCTCCACCGAATGCTCGACGACCAGGAAGCGGTACTCCGTCAGCTTCAGGACGGCGATGAGCAGGCCGCCGCACACGCCGTAGAGCAGGATGTCGCGCACCACACGACGGCGCGAGCCCAGGTCGGATTCACTCGTCAAGGTCACGGCAGGCCATGATATCTGAAAACCTCAGCATTAGGGAGCGCCAGCCTCCTATAACCGGGCACACGTGATGGATACCCTACGCCAGGACTTCTTCGATGCCACTGACTCGCGGCAGCGATTCCGGTCGGGCAACTCGGAAGGAATCGAATCACTTCTGGTTTGCCGACACTCGGCATACAATCCGTGAACGTGACGGCGCTACTGAGGATCTATCCTATCCTTTCGTTCCTCGGGGCACGACGAGGCGGTGGCCTTTTCCGTGTAGGGGTGCTACGTAACCACAGATCTCGAAACCAGAAAGCCGAGCGACGATGAAAACGGAATTGCTGCGATTCAACGGCGCTGTCCAGCGGGATCCCGCCATCGATGCGTGGATGAAAGAGCAAGCAGGAGAATTGGGAGCTATCGCGCGTCAGTGGTTTGAGGTGATGCGAAAATGCGGAGACGAAGTCCGGGAGCTTTTGCAGGACGGCAGTCCGGTTGCGTGTTTGGGAGATGCGCCCTTCGGCTACGTCAATGTATTCACCTCGCACATAAACGTGGGGTTCTTTCACGGCGCAGCGCTGCCTGATCCGGCTGGTTTATTGCAGGGCACTGGCAAGTTCATGCGACATGTGAAGCTGTGACCTGGAACGGCCACAAACGCCGCAGCGCTAAGCAGGCTCATCGATGCGGCATACTCGGACATTAAGGCGCGCGTCGAAAACGGCTAGCTCAGAGAAACGCCTTGAGAGGTCTGGGCGGATGTGAATCGCCAGATCACCAACGGTATCTCGCATACTGCTTACTGATCGTGGGCGGAGAAAACGTATGCGCACCCCGGCTGCGTGTATGATCGACTGCGGCATCGGCACGACGCGGCTGCTATTGGAGGCGGGGCGTGGAGTCGCAGACGATCGGGACCATTTGCATCGCCATCAGCCCGGAAAATCCATTGCTCGTGTTGCTTCGCGGGCACCTGCCGGAACTGTTCTTTGGACCCGTCTTCCTTTTTGTTGGAATATGCGCTTGCAGTGTCGCGGCGATCGGCCGCCGCCGGGGATTCCGTGTGCTGCTGTGGTTTGGACTCTTCATCGGGATGGCTGGGGCGCGCAGTCTGGCGAGCACCGCTACGACCTTTGGCCTTGCTCACCACCCGGCTTGGCCGATGCGTGTGAGCACCCTCATCGACTACTTCCTGGTTGTGCCCGGCACCTTGCTCTGGGTCGAACTCAGTATTGGCAGATTTCGTCGTTTCCTCCTATGGCTCGCTGCTTCTGCCGGAGTTGCCGGACTCTCCAGCCTGGCCTGGGAAGCGGTTACCGGCCGGCCATACAGGTTCATCGTCCTTAACAGCTGGCTCGCGATTTTCATGCTACTTGCCTTAGCTCTGGTTGTCGTGATTCCCGGCCTCTCCCGGAAATACCTCGTCGTTCAGAGCCGTGTTTTGCGCATTGTCCTGCCCTTGATCGCCTTCTCTGTCTTGTTCTCGGTCGCGTCGAGGTCCCTAAATCGCGAGGCGCCTTCCTACCTCGTTCCCGGTGCACTTGCTTTGTGGATCCTCGCACTGGGATACGTGGCGGTTCAGCGAACCTTTGAGAATGAGCGGCGCCTGCTGACCATCGAGAGCGAACTGGAAACGGCACGCCAGATTCAATTTTCCATTCTTCCCGAGAACGTGCCTGCGCTGCCCAGGCTGCGCATCGCGGCTGGTTATCATCCCATGTCCGCGGTTGCCGGGGACTTCTATCAATTCATCGAGTTGGATGATCACCATCTTGGAGTTCTGGTCGCCGACGTGTCGGGTCACGGCGTCCCCGCCGCACTTATTGCAGCGATGATGAAAACGGCTGTGCAATCCATCGTGCCCTGCGCGCATTCGCCTAGAAACGTATTACAGGGCTTAAATCGCATGCTTTCCGGACAAGGCCACGATCAGTTGGTTACAGCCGCATATTTGTTTCTCGACACAGAGAATTACAATGCGCGCTACTCTGCCGCAGGACATCCGCCGCTGCTGCTCTCACGCGGGGGGAAATTGCAGCGCATCGAAAGCAACGGACTGATTTTCGGAGTGGCGGCTGAACCCGACTATCCCGTTCGCGAGATCGAATTGTGCCCCGGTGACCGGCTGGTCCTGTACACGGATGGTTTGATTGAGCCGGGAAATGCCAAAGGCGAAGCATTCGGTGACTCCAAACTTGAACAGGTCGTTCTCGGCTCGCAGATGCGCCCGCCTTCCGAGTTGATGGCCAAGCTGCTCGAGGAGATCCGTGCGTGGCAGTCGGCCTCGATGGCTCAGCAGGACGACATCACGCTGATCGCTGTGGACGTGCTGTAGCCAGGCCCCTCGGCGTTCTAACGGGCCACGCGGAAGCAATTCCACTTGCCTGGCTTGTCTCCGCGAATCGGACTAGTTCATACTCGAACCAGCTTCCCCGGTCTCGGGTTCTTGCATGCGCAATCTGTTTTTCAGGAAAACGACGGCATGTGCATCGCGACCCAGCCTGCGAAACGCTGCCAGGCAGCGGTGTGACTGAGCGGATGGCGCGCTTGTTGGACGACGACCAAGAAAATCGCCGACCAGATCGTTACGCGTTGCACCTTGCCCATAGACCACCAGTCGTAGACGATCATCAGCAGGAGCAGCGGTGTGAAGCAGATGAGATGCACAACCGGGAGAGAGTAGGGATCAAAAACCGGCCAGCGGTCGAATCCCGCGTCCAGTAGCGAGAGCGTCGCGAACAGCATCAATCGCTTGTGCACTGCCGGTTGGAAACGGTTGCGAAAACCAAAATAGACGAACGCGGAGAACATCAGCATGTCGCCGAGCGGGACGGCGTAGAACGCACGCACTTCCTCGATCGTATCGGTGCCCGGTTGAGCCACATGGCGAGCAACGCGGTCGCTCGCGGCCACCGTCCCCAGCAAGATCATTACAATGGCGAGCACGAAGCCGAGCAGGCCGAGACGACGATGAAGATCCACGCGCCGCGCCGTGACCAGCGAGATCTGCGTAATGAACAGGATAATCCAAAGCGTGAAGGCAACGGCATGGATGTGCACGAGGAGGTTCGGGAGTGGTGCTCGAAACAGACCGGCAAGAAAGTACGTGCGAGCAAAGCCGACCAGAATAGCGATCAGCGCGACGCCGGCCATTCCGAAGAAGAAGAGATGGTCGTATCTGAGGCGCGGGCGTGCAGCGGCATTGGCCATGAGTCCTCCAAGGAAGACCTTGAAAGCGGGAGGTGCGCAACGCGCGGGTATCTTACACGAATTCCTGCCTCACGGTACGGAGCCTTAGGGTGTGATACTTGGTTCCGGTCAGTAATGCGCGGCACGTTCGAAGGCAGCCATGAAGCTTGAATACTTGCCCCCTGGCGCGCCAGATGGTCCTCTGATTCTCCTGTTTGAGTTCGACCTAGCCCCCAGTTCCGACTTCCACTTCGGCGTACTTTCTTTGCGCCCTCAATCTCTGCCGTGTGCTTCGTGGAAGGGCGGCGCGTTCGACACGCGCGCCGCCACTCCCCCCGAACTAGTGCAGTGATCTGAAGCCCGCGCGGAGCTCTTCTGAAAAGAGTTTCGGCTGTTCCCAGGCCGCAAAGTGCCCGCCTTTTTCGACTTTGTTGAAATGGATAAGTTTGGGATACGCCTGCTCTGCCCAACTCCGCGGGGCTGGATAGAGTTCGTCAAGGAAGACGCTAACGGCAACCGGGATGGAAACGCCTTTGGCACTGAAATACCCGAGTTTGCCCCAATTCTCCCAATAGAGACGGGCGCCAGAAAGGGCCGTGTTCGTCAACCAGGTGATGGTGATGTTGTCGAGGATGTCGTCGCGGGTGAGGCCCTCGGACTGTCCGTCAAAGACGCGGGCGATGAGCGCATAGCTGCGCGCGTCGTGATCAAGGAAATAAGCGGCGAGGCCGACGGGAGAATCCGCGATTCCGAATAAAGTCTGCGGCCGGAGCCCCATCTGGAACCCGTAGGCGATTCCCTTTTGGTATACGAACTGCAAACGGTCGTAGGCGATCTTCTCATCGGCTGAGAGACCCGCTGGCGCCGGCGCTCCGGAAAAAGCCGCCTTGTCAATGTCGACTGGGAAGATGCCAGGCATGTTGGTGTGAATGCCGAGCAACTCCGGAGGCGCCTGCAGGCCCATTTCATCGACGATGACTGCGCCCCAATCGCCGCCTTGCGCCACGAATTTTGTGTACCCGAGGCGCTTCATCAGCACGACCCAGGCACGCGCGATGTGGGAAACATCCCAACCGGTGGTGGCCGGTTTGCCGGAGTATCCGTAGCCCGGCATTGACGGGATCACCATATGGAACGCATCGGATGCGCTGCCGCCGTGCGCGGTGGGATTGGCGAGCAGATCGATGATCTTCACCTGCTCGATGATCGAGCCGGGCCAGCCGTGCGTAACGATCAGAGGCAACGCGTTTTCGTGTTTTGAACGGACGTGAATGAAATGAATGTCCAGTCCATCGATCTCGGTGCTGAATTGCGGCAGGGCATTCAGTTTCGCCTCGATTTTGCGCCAGTCGTAATCTGTCGCCCAATAGCGCGCGAGGTTCTGCATGGTCGCGAGCTGTACTCCTTGTGATGCATCTGTAACCGTTTCCCGCTCAGGCCACTTGGTTGCGTTGATGCGCATGCGCAATTCGGCCAGGTCCTGCTCTGGAACGTTCACGTGAAACGGACGAATTGCATCTGCCAGCTCTCTGCCTCGTCGAGTAGCACTGGATTGGGTCACGGAGAACTCCTTTTGAGTAGTCTTGGATTCCTCCGTCTACGAACCTGGCGATTATTGTTTATACGTCGGCTGGAACGACGATCTCCGTCGGTGAGTGGCGAAGAGCCTAGCACAAAATGAACGTCGGCAGCATTAACTCCCAGTTACCGGACATCTACTTTGCTCGCTTGTGCGGGTCATGTAGACTCGCGGTCATGAACAAGCGGAAGCATGAAAAGCTGGAGCCACTCCCCCGGAGTACTTTCATCGTCGGAGGACTTATGGCAGCCGTCTTGATTGGCTTGGTCCTTGCTGGCAGCCAATACTACGTTGGTAATTGGCGCGGCGATTTGCTGTTCTTGCCCGTTGCTCTATTCATGGGACTACTTTCGATTGCAGTCGTTTGGTTCATTTCTTCAAGAAGCGCTGAACCTCGCTTCCAATCCGCCACAAGAGAGACTATCTCCCGACTTGTCGGCACAGCAGACAAGTTCCTTTTTGTACTTCCCTCCCCCATCACCCGCCAAAATCCATCCGCCTTTCCCGACATCGCCATCACTCTGGAATTCTCCGAACTCTTTGTGATAAACCGCATTCTCAGCTATTCAGTTCAGGCCTTTTAAATCTCTCTACCAGCGTCTTCGCCAAAAAGAATCGCTTAACTTTGAGTGAGTGTTAACTCCGAACGGCTGGAGCAACGTAGATGTATTGCTTGAGCCCTTCTGCGAGTCCAACACCTCCGGTTTCCAGTGGTTCACCCAGCTCGGCAGAATTGCTCCACTCATCTCTAAGACCGGCCAATGGCAATCCCTCCGCACCTATCCGGTCACCGCAGCGTTAACCAGGTATGGCGGAGACGGGCAAGGAATCGCGAGGCTCGAATCGCCGCGCTCCTTAAACATCCTGCCCGCAGTCTAGGTGTTTTCTGGTGGGGTTCGCGTTTGTCTGATGTCTGACCGTGCTGCCCACTTACTGGCGAGCAAGCGCCCAGACTTAGTCCATCGGCTCTTGGTCAAAATTCCCAGGCGGTGTGCGGAACTGACAAGCTCGCTCATCGGAATCCTCATTTTCAGCCTGCCCGCCCATGCAGCGAGATTGCGAACATGTGAAAAGAATCCGTCAACGCTTTGCCGAACTGCTGCCAATGCTCCTGCATCATGCACGCCCCAGAAATCGATCATTCGCCTGGTCAAGGGGTTGTAAGCGAATTTTTGACCGCAATCCAGGCAAGTGACGTAAACTCCTCGCCCACAAACAGACCCGTATCCGCGTGGGTTGAATGGGATTGACTCGCGCAGTGTCATCGGAGGACCCTGATGCCGATGGGAACAGAAAAAAACAAGACGAAGCAGTGTTCGAAGAAATAGCGGGGCCCGCAAGAGCACACTCCACCACGGCTCCGGAGCGTGGGCCGCCCTTTCCACTTTGAGCTGGCCTCTCGCGGCCCCGCGATAGAGGAGGACAGAGCCCTCGATTCGATTTGCTCGCGCTACTTTCTTCTGCGGTTGAGGTTGCATGTGAACACCTTCAACGGATGCTAGACGCGGCGAACAGCCGCGTCTGTCTCGTTGTGCACACTGACGTAATAGAACAGATTGTCTGTCTGTGGGGATACCGCCTTGCCGCGCCGGCATACGCATGGCGTGTACAGAATTGAACAGTCCTCGTAACCGGCGTGTGCTTTGAGTACGTCCTGGCCGGGCACTTCCAACGTGGCGTGCGTCCCCCCAGGGCCGCGCTGGGATTTGGGAATGAACGTGGGTTGACCGCGACGGCAAACCCACTCCCGGCTTTCAGCGATTCGCTGCTGTTGGTGTCAGAAATGCTGAATTAGAGACTGCCCCGCATTCTGCGGAAACTAGGAGGCGCTCCCACGCGCATTGACCTTTACACGAAGTCGATCCTCACACTCATTGCATTGCTACTTGCGGTAATCGTCCTGAAACCAATCTTTCAACCCCAGCCTGCCATGGCCGAAGGAAAGTACGTCGGTGTCCAATTCTCCTATAGCGGCGGTAACCACGCCTTCTTCGATACCCGCAGCGGCGACGTTTGGGAATATGGCGACAATGGCCAATTTCACCAGCACTACAAGGTCCATGAGTTTGGCAAGGATCACGATCGCGATCACGAACGTTAAAAGGAACGGAGTCCAGTACTCTAATCGCACCTCGGACGTGTGCAGTTGTGGACAGACACGATTTCCGCACCGGAATATACTCCGCCTCAATCTACAGTTATTTTCAGAGTCCGCGGCCTGCGACACCATTTGACCTGACCAGTTGACAATGCCGCAGGCCGTTTCCTTTCAACTGCAAGAACCAGGGGGATGGCGACCTTCTGCTTATTTGCTTCGTTTGCTCTTGGAATCCTGAAACAGTTGTGCGCGGCGAACTCTCTAGTACTTTCCTCCTCTCGTCACCCTCGATTGCCCACCGCACCTCCCCACGCTGCCATTCCGCTGGCACTCCCTAAACTCTTTGTGATAAACCGCATGGTCTGACATCCAGTTCAGGCCCTTTCGATCCCGTGGCCTGGAAAGGAGCGCACTCATGCGCATCGTGACCTACGGAGGAGCGGTCAGTTTGGACGGATTCCTGGCTGGCCTTGACGGCTCAATCGACTGGCTTCACTACAGCAAAGACGTGCAGCAAATCATGACGGATTATTGGAAGGATGTTGACACCGTTCTGATGGGACGAAAAACCTACGACGTGGCCGCCGCTTACAATCGAGAGAAGCCCGCGCCCGAAAAGCGCAAGGTCCCATCTGTGCACACCTATGTCTTCTCGCGCACACTGAAGAGCGTCGACGAACCGGGCCACGAATTGGTGAAGGGTGACGCGGTCGAATTCGTCCGCAATCTCAAACAAGCGCCGGGGAAAGGCATTTGCCTGATGGGCGGTGGCGAACTGGCACAGGCCCTCTTGGCCGCGGGCCTCGTGGATCAAGTCGGCCTGAACATTCAGCCCATTCTTTTGGGCTCAGGCATCCCCACGTTCCGCGACCTTGGCCATCGCGTGAAACTAACCCTCACCGAGTGCCGCCAGCTGGAAGGGGGCTGCATCCTCGCAAATTATAATGTTTTGCCTCCCGACTAACTCACCCCGGCAACCAGCCCTTTGAAAGTTTTCAACCACCTATCGGGAATTTTCACTTCTTTACCGAATCGAATTGCACAACCGCATTCCCGGGCGGGACGGAATCTACCCAAGGTACCGACACGTGCTTGTCAAGCTCGGAATCGGAACCAGGTCCCAGGTACGTGAAACTCTCAAATACAAAAGGAACTCCTTGTGATTGCAAAACCGAGTTGCGATCGGTCACCTGCAGGTGCAAATGCGCGCCGGTCGTGTTGCCGCTGTTTCCGAGCAGCGCCAGAACATCTCCTCGATGAACATGATCGTGCAGCCGCACCTTGATGCTTCCATTTTGCAGGTGCGCATAGGTGACGTACCTATTAGTGGCAATCTGCAGAACAACGTAGTTTCCAGCAATGTTATCAAGAGTGACGGGCGGCAGAACGCATGGTGTATTGTCCGCTATTCCATCTACCACTTTCGTGACCTCTCCATCCGCCACGGCAAGGATCGGTTCGCCCCAGCCCCACCAATTCTCATTCTGCGTTGCGCCGCCGTGACGTGAATCGCCGTTTGGACCGACTTTCACCCAGTCAACGGCGAAGCGTTCCGTGGAATAAATGTAGCCGTCAATCGCCGTGATGGCACGACGGTGGTTGGAGTCGTTCGCCGGTCCGTCGCCTGCCAGCCAGGTTCCTCACTTGAAGGGCGGAGTCAGTGCCGGAACTGAATCCGGGCTGACGGGCACTTGAAAATCCTCGAGCGTGGCGTCCATCGCGCTGTCTGCTGCTGCGGAAAAAACCATCCGGTGTTTCAGGCTGGTAGGCGTAGGACGATCAGGTTGCAGTGAGATCCAGAAAAAGATTACCGCACGCCGGCCAGGCTCAATTACTCGCGTGTCTTTGACTCCGCCGCTCGAACCGGCCATCGGCATCGCTTCGCCGACGCGTATCATTTCCGCCGTTAACGTTTTGTCGGCCAGATTGCTGAGAGCCCCGCTACTTTCCTCATTTGCGAAAACTTCGACACGTTTCAGCGTCAACGGCACGGTGTCAAAATTTGTGACATGGAGCTCATAAACCAATACCTGTTGTTCACCGATTCTGACTGGGATTGGCGGCGCAGGACAAAGTACCTCGACACGTGGTCCGCGTTCTCGGGCAAATCCTGCAGTGACAAATCCAAGAACAAAAAGGAAAAGGAAACTCACTCGGAAACTCGTGGCGAATGGAGAATTCCGTTTCTTGTCCGGAATGCGGAATCTCAAAACGATATCCTCGCTCAGTATTCTCATTGAGTCGGAATCTCCTTTTTGCTTTCTGGGCACTCGCCCAGCGGATGCTTTCCGGGCCCGCTGTTAATCAGGAATCAAGTTTCCACGGCGACATACTCTCTTCACAGTTTGGCTAGCTCTTCGAGCAGTCGTGCGTGAAACCAGGTATCGAAGACGAATAATCCTCTCTTGCCCACGAGGAGATAATCCGGATTTGGCTGGTAGGAATCCTTAATTATCTGACCGCCCTGCACCTGAAACACCCCAAAAATATCTTCTGACTCTTGTTGTCCACCTGGAGTCGCTGCGCGACCGTCAATGAAGAACAGCGAACCATCGCCGATTTGAAGGGCCTTATTCATCAGGCTTGGATCCGTCGGGCCGTGCATCGCTATCACTCTGTGTAGAAAGAGGACAAATGCAGTATTAAGCGCGATGGTGTCCTGGTTTAGTTCGAGAACGTCCGAGGGCAGAGTCCCTATGATCGCTTCCTCTGGTATTCCCCGAGCGGCGACGTCAGCGGGTGAAGCAAAAGAAACGACGTTAAAGCGCCCCCGGGGGCTCCGGACCGAGAATATATTGGGTTCGTGAGGGTGCACAAGAACCAGTCTGAATGAACGACCTTGTGGAAACAAGATCAACAGTCAGGAACGGCTCAGAAGGTGGCGGTCACTTGGGTGGATGTGAACTAGACTGATTCCGCTGATTGCAGTAGAAGAAGTACATGCACCAGACATCTTCAAGGATGGTTGCTGATGTTGAGGCCATCTCGGTCTCGCTCACCATTGACGAAAAATTGTCACTCTTTATCTTGCTTGCAGAAGAGGGACTAATCAATCGGATGGGGACTGGTTCCCTCAACAACACAGAGGAGAATCTGTTTATTGGGCCTGGCGATCCCGCTATCTTTCAAAAGCTGCGGTCACTTCTGACCGAGGGAATGCTGCAGATCGTCGGGCGGGAGTTCCAGTGCGCCAATATCCGTGGTGCATCATGTAAGTTGGGGATAGATTTCCAGTTCAAGGACCACACGTCCGATGGTTTTGCGTTTCTCTACGGCTCCGACTCGGAAGGCCCGCCCAAAGACGTGAGAGCCTTTGTATTAGCAGCAGGCTGCCTAACCCAAACTTGGTACGAGGACTTTAAACGAACTGCGGCAAAATCTGGTCATGGTCCCGATGAGTCACAAAATCGGACTAGCGGCGCTACTCGGCCATCTGTCCTCGGCCATCTACGGAATTGGTTCCGTAGCATGCGGTGAACGCGCCTGATAAATCGAGCGGGACCCACCTCTTCGGTTTCGCCGTTGTTCGGCGATGTCGCCCAGTGGGAGCATGTGGCCCCCAGTCGTGGCTTGTCAGGCGAAGCTGGCACATACCCTCAGAAGGAGACCCCCATGAAATGGATCGTTTTCTTGCTTGTTGCAGTTGCAGCGGGCGGTGGCGTTTTCATCGTAACAACTCCTGCATCAGGGCAAGGCGGTGGCGCGGCCGTCCCGATCTTCGGAATCAAAATTCCGCTTGGATACCGGGACTGGAGATTAGTCTCCGTGGCTCATGAGGAAGGCAACCTGCACAGTTTCGCCGCCATTTTAGGTAATGATGTGGCGATCCAGGCCTACCGCGACGGGAAGCTTCCGTTTCCGGACGGCACAATCATCGCCGCTTTGCACTACAGTCACATCCCGTCGGAGGAAAATAACAAAGTCTTTGGCGATCCCCAATCGTTCGTTCCCGGACCACCCACCAACGTTCAGTTCATGGTCAAGGATTCAAAAAAATACGCCACGACGGGCGGGTGGGGATACGCACATTTCGACAAAGATGGCAAACCCGGCACCGAGGCGGCGCTCAAAACCTGCGCTCCGTGCCACGCGAAAGCTTCTCGCGACTCCGTCTTCATCCAATATGCACCCTGATATGGGGCACAAAACCTTTATGACTCTGGCCTGAGGCACTGCAAGACGCTCGGTCCCGTCAGGCAGTTATCTGACTCAACGGCGACAATACAAGAAGCTCCCCTGCCCGACTCTGTCAACTCTTGGTAATGTCGGCAAAGCGGAAAAGTCCGGCCCAGTGCCCACTTGATTTCATAACAATGCTGGCTCCCTCGACCCGAGTAAACTTTAGTTGCTTGACGACCAAAGGCTCGGGAGAAAGGAGCCAGACATGATCATTGTAGGGGTAGATTATCACCCGAGCTTTCAGACGATTGCATTTTTGATGGAAGAGACTGGTGAGTATGGTGAACAGGAACTGAACCACAGCAATGGTGAAGCAGAGCGATTTTATCGGGATCTGCAGCAGCGAGGAATCCACGTGCGCGTGGGAATGGAGGCCACCGGGCATGCACGCTGGTTCGAGCGGTTACTCGCAGAGTTGGGTTTCGAGTTGTGGATTGGAGATCCGGCGGAGATTAAGACCAAGCGAGTCCGGAAGCAGAAAACCGACCGCGAGGACGCCCGACTTATGCTGAAGCTGCTGCGGGAAAATCGCTTTCCGAAGATCTGGGTACCCAGTCCGGAAAATCGTGATCTGCGACAACTACTCTGGCACCGGCATCGGCTGGTGCAGATGCGGACGCGGATCATGAATCAGCTGCAGGCCGTGGCGATGAACGAAGGCTATCGCTGGAAGAAAAAACTGTTCAGCGAAAAAGGAAGAGGGCTGCTAGAAAAACTGTCGTTGGCCCCCTGGGCCAGTCGGCGCCGGAAAGAATTATTGGAGCTGCTGGATCCAAAGATTGAAGAGTTAACGGCGGCGGTCGAGCACGAAGCCAATAGACGGCCCGAGGTGGTGCAGCTGATGACACATCCTGGGGTGGGACCCATCACGGGGCTGGCTTACGTTCTGGTCATCGGGACGCCGGGGCGGTTTCCTTGCGGCAAGCAGATCGGCAGCTACACGGGGCTCATTCCGTGCGAGGACTCCAGTGCCGGCAAGCAACGGCTAGGACATATCAGCAAGCAGGGCAATTCTCTACTCCGCTTTTTGCTGGTAGAAGCATCCCAAGCAGCCGCACGGTGCAACCCGGACTGGCGACGTCGGTATATGCACCTGATGATGCGCCGGGAAAAAAGAATTGCCAAAGTGGCCATGGCCAGAAAACTTGCTGTCCGGTTGTACTGGATGTGGCGAAACAATTGGCAATATTCGCAGTTGGTTGAATTCGGTTCGAACGCGGGAAAGCTCGGATACGTCCATGGCGTGAAGTAGGACGTCGTTCATCTGATTGGGCATCCCGCTCCCTGAAAAGGGAGTTTGAAGTAGTAATCGTGGTCGAAGTTTTGATCGGAGAGATGGTTGGGTCGGACTGAAGCCGCCCGAAAGATTACGAACGAGCCGTGGTCGTCGATGCAGCGGGTCAAAGGAAGCCGAACAAGACCACTCGCAGGAGTGAATGGTGAAGTGTGCATAAAAAGAAGAAAAAAGCTGTGGAAAGAAAGAAAAAAAGAAAGAAAGAAAAAAAGACTTGACACCGCCAGCATTGTTAGAGATGGACGGTTACGACATTTCTCAGATGGGGTGAGAAGGACTCGAAAAGTCCATCGGGGCGATCCACCTCTCTGCATCGGCAGGACCGACGTATACTGCGCGACTCACTAAGTCAGTTTGAGTGATGCTCCCAAAGCCGAATTCGTGGACCGCGAAGTAATCAGGATCTGCGAGGATGTCAACGCCGATGAGTGCCTTATCCGAACCCCCCGATAATGTTCTGGGACCTCCTGAATCAAACAGAATGACTACGCGACGGGCGGGAGCGATTCGTCGAAACTATCAGCTGTCTCTCTTAAATCTAGTAAAGTGCCCAATAACGCACAGACGCGACATTGTGAATCGACCTAGGATGAGGTTGTTCGAGGAAAGATAGACTAACGAGGTGAATTTATGCGCGGATTTACATTTCTGATCTTGGCTGCTGCTGCAGCATGCTGCTTAACAGCCACCGTCCCCAAAGCGGAAGCTCAAGTCACCATCAACATCGGGGTAGCCCCTGACTGTCCCTACGGTTATTATGACGCCGCTCCCTTTGACTGTGCTCCCACTGGCTACTACGGTCCAGAGTGGTTTGTTGAGGGCGCCTTCGTTGGCGCTGGCCCGTGGTTTCATGGCCCTACCGAATTCCGGGGCAAGGTAGATAACAGTTTCCATCCACAGAACGGCTATAAGGGCCCAAAGCCAAACCGTGGCGAGAAAGCCGAGCCCTCAAAGCGTGTCGATAACGCCCACTTCAAAGGAAATGAAGAGCGGGACGGGCGTGGCCACGTAACTACCCCCAAGAAGTAATCCGCATCCAGCCGAGTCGCTTGGCTCTCAAGGTCTTGGACGTAAACTTCTGAACGGGGAAGAAGGCGTCCGCGAACCCTCTGTGGGATAGAATGCGCACGGTCAAGCTCTGAAAGAATGCGGCAACAGATTTGAAGAGCTGTTTTGATTTCGCATACCCACAAAACGGGGCCCACAAATACCATCCCTCGATGCATTGCAGCAACCTCTTCATCTGCGCCTAAACCTGCCACCCAGTAATGAATCGAATGTTCCTCAAAAACTTGGCGAGGCCGGCTGACCGTCCATATTCGTACTAAAACCGATTTGGCCGGGAACGGCGTTTATCAGATGGGGTGAGAAGGACCTGGCAGTCCTTGACGACCGATTTCGGAAAGTTGGCTGATCAGGTCCTGTTGACGGCGCACAGGGGACTTATGGGGGTTGAGGGCCATTGCCCACGATCGCACGGCTGATCTTCAATGTCGTTGGAATTGTAGTTGCCGTCGCCACCGGCGCCCCGCAAGACTAGAACTGCAGATCACGCAAAGCCAGCCAGCCTTCCGCTGACTTGCTGCAGGTGACCGCGCGAACCAGAGTTTCCGAGACCAGGTCCGCTGCCAACGCCCCGATAACAGACATTCCAAGCTCGGAATGTATCTTGTTGGTCGACACCGCAAAAGTCGAGTCACCGTCGCCGGTGGTGTGGTAAGGATTGATCGCTCGCGCAGCCCCGGTTGAGGTCATCATGGCTATCTTCGTTAGTTCGGTCTTTGTGAACGAGACGTTCGTTGCAACCACAACCAGCGTGGTGCTACGCAACGGCTCATCGCTCAGTTTGAACGAAGAGGAATCTGCCCGCGAAGCCAGTTTCTTCAGCGTTTCACTGAGATTTGCAAATCCCTTGCCATCCGGCCGGAGTGCTCCGGCAACGATTTTCCCACTTTGCCGATCCAATATGTCACCGGCCGCATTTGCCACAACCAGTGCGCCGATAACAACTTCACCTTGCCGGAGGCTAGCGGTGCCCAGTCCGGCCTTCATTCCTTTGTAACCCTCGTTCTTCAGCATTTTCCCCACCGTCGCCCCCGCCCCCGCGCCAACATTGCCTTCTTCAAGTTGCCCCGAAGAAGCCGCTTTGCACGCCCTGTACCCGGCGTCTGCGTCCGGGCGAATTCTCCCATCTCCCAACGACAAATCGTCAATCACAGCGCCTATTACAATTGGAATTCGCACGTTGGGGATTCCCCAATCCAATCCGATTGTGTGCTCCTCAAGGTAGCGCACCGCTCCTGGTACCGCCGCCAGGCCCAGGGGTCCTCCACCGGCCAACACGATTCCGTGGATCGTGTCGATTGGACTCACGGGCTGAAGCATCACACCCAAATAGTCGCCGGGTGCCGAGCCGTCGTAGTCCACGCCCGCGGTAGCTTTGCCTTCGAAGAGCAATGCAGTGCAACCCGTAGGTCGCCGCGTGTCCGTGCTATGACCGGCTTTGATGCCTGGAACGTCAGTGATACATCCGGCCGAAGCCGGTTGTTGCATCCCTTGGAATGACCTGGCCCTCAGAACATCCGGGTGCCAACCCGTGCCAATCGCTGCCATCAGCGTTTGACTGAATTGACGCCGTGTAAACGTTAACATCTTCATCCTCCGTGATCGGGGCCGCCCATTAGTCGAATATCATAATTCTGCGGACTTATGAGTGAGCCCTGACCTACTCCACGTTCGCAGTGAACTTCGAGACGCCAAAGTAGTTCCATTGATTGTCGTTCTGGTTGTCGTAGAAGCCGATGCCCGGAGAGCCAGAAGTAAACACGGGGCGCCCTGGCCCGCAATCCGTCCCTTCGCCGCCCTCGTTTCCGGTGTCGGACACCTGCATGATCTGCACGCCGTTAACGTAACCCGTAATCAACGCCGGATTCGAACCCGTCACCGTGCCCATCAGCACGTCTCCGTTCACCAGGTTGATGCCCGCCGAGGACGGCTCGATGTTGCAATACAGGCCATTTGGCCCACTCCATCGCGCTATATGGCAGTATTTGCTCCCGGGCACAACGCTGCAGTAAACCTCATAGCCTGTGATGCTGTTGGCGCTGATGGTCACGCGCAGCCGCACCTCTATCTCGTGGCAGCAGACCGTCGGCGTCTTGTTGATCTTGACAGTCGCTTGCCCATGTTGATTGGCGGCCCAAGAACCAGTAAGAATCGCCGTGGGGTCTCCGAAGGTCGTCGGCTCGCTTACGCCATAGGCCATTCCGTCGCTTGTCCGCACGTCGCCCCAAAGATTACCACCGGCCGACTGTCCTCCGACCCACTTGCCTTTTTCCGAGATAGGATTCTCGATCAGTGGGAAGGAAGTTGCGTAGGTCTGCGCAAACTCCCGCATGGGCCAAAATACCAAAACGATGGCGAGGATGAGTTCTTTCACTTTGTCGGGAATCTCCTCTCTAACTTCAGGAACGGGGCCATTGTACACCCGGCTCCCTCTCCGACAGAGTCTGCAAGCATTTTCATACGCTTTTGCCAGCGCGCGATCTCGCCCCCGCACCAAGACAGGACACAATCACTCCATTCCGAGTCGCTCTTGGAACTCCCCACCCTCTTCCAATTGGCTACAGACCGATTCTCCTGCCAACCGCACGAGCATCTCCTATCCCGTAGGAACCGGGAGCAGTGCAATCCGCCCCAGCATCGCTCCGAACCGCCCGTTCCAGCACCAACTAGGATGGTTAGTGCGTTTGTCACCTACTTGCCGTGGCCACCATTGACGCAGTCGCGCTTTTAAGGCATCCTCCACTCGTTCTGCAACTACGAATGCATTCTTCCTGACGATGAAATGCCGAATCAGATGATTACTCGCCGTTCGGTGTCGCGCACATTGGTAACGTTGGGTTGCGTTGTGCTGCTTGTGGCTGCCGCCTTGCATTGCCTCGCATATCTAAAGTTCTCCGCCCCGGCGGTGCACGGGTCGAATCTGCCGATTGCCCTACAATCTGCTTTCGAAGTTGCCTTTCTCTCGATGGCGTGGAGTTGGATTGTCCTTGCACTCATTGTACTGGTCGTCACGTTCGGGCAAGCGCGTTTGGGCAAGCCTATCGCCCTGATCTGCGGCTTCGCTGTGTTGATTCAGGCGGTATTCACTGTTCCGATGGTGGGGTTCTTCATCGGAAACGAAATGATCGGTTCCGCATCCTTGCTGATCATTATCGGCTGCCTTTTGTTCCACGGTTCGCGGGTCGAGACCTGATAGCCGGGAGCCGCCTTATACCGATCGAAGGCAAAAGCCGCGTGCTGATACGTCCTTGTACGGTTTCGGCGATAGTCAGGCATGTGAAAATGAACTGGCTAGATTCAGGTGGTACCATCACTTCTCCTGGAGCGAAAGGCGAGATCCGTGAAATGACAACTTGTAATTATCAACATTTGTTGTTTGCTGCTCATTTCTCCCGTCTTTAGCAGGACGCTAGATCAGTCTAACTTCATCCTCAACGTTTACGACGCGTTTGGTCTTGGCAAACGGGGAACGACACTGGATTGGGGTTATTCCACGATTATCCATTGCAACGGGAAGACCATCCTGTTTGATTCTGGGAATGACACTAAGGGACCTCGCAACAATAAGTTTCCATTGATAGGGTTAACTCCAACATCTGGAGCCGCCCAATAAAGCCAGGGAAATCCAACCCTGGACCTCTGAGATAGCCTCTACAGGCTCGAAGGATGCAATCGATCCTCCCCGCCAAAGCCTGGTTGATTATGTTATAGTTCCCATCATCACCAGCAAGGAGTGTGAACTCTAACATTATGCGGCCCACTACCTTCGATCCATCCGCCCTGCGCCAACATCTCCGCCGTAACAAGATTGCCGATCTACCCGAGCTGAAGCGCGTCCTCGGCACAGACACCGATCTCACTGTCTTTCGTAAACTGAAGCAGCTTCAATATCTCGCCAGCTATACCCATCGCGGCCGCTTCTACACCCTGCCCGAAATCGCTCGTTTCGACGATCGCGGACTGTGGTCGCATGAAGGTGTCTGGTTCTCCCGCCACGGCACGCTGCTGGCCACCCTGGAAACCTTCGTCAACCAGTCTCCCGACGGCTATTACGCCCATGAATTGGCCGATGCCCTGCACGCCGAGGTGCAGCAGCCTCTCCGCCATCTGGTTGAGCAACAGTGCTTGGCGCGAATGGAGGTGGGTGGCCAGTTTCTCTATACCGACATCGAATCCGCCCCGCGCCGCAAACAGTTGCTCGCCCGGCGCAGCGCTCAGGCCGTTCCTGTGGCTGTCCATTCCGCCGACCTCCAGGCTTCGCCCGATGAACTCAAGGCCGCCATCCTGCTGTTCTATGGCCTGCTCGATGAACAACAGCGCCGATTGTTTGCCGGGCTGGAGTCCATCCGCCTGGGCCACGGCGGCGACACTCTGCTCGGCGATTTCCTGGGCTTGGACGTACATACCGTGGCCCGCGGTCGTCAGCAACTACTGGATCAGAATGTGGTCAGCGGCAGATCTCGCCGCACGGGCGGTGGTCGTACTCCGGCGGAAAAAAAACGCCCGACATAATTGCGGTTCTCCATTGCCTGCTCGAACACGATACCGCTGGCGATCCCATGACCGGCTTACGTTGGTCTCGCCGCACTACCACCACGATCGCGGAGGAGCTGGCCAAACTCGACATTGCCGTCTCCCCCAATACCGTCGCCCGCCTGCTCCATGCCATGGGCTATTCTTTGCGGGTCAATCAAAAGCAGATCTCTACCAGCTTCAGCCCCAACCGGAATCTTCAGTTCGAATATCTGGCCGAGTTGCGCTATCGGTTCCAGCGCCGTCATCTGCCCATCGTCAGCGTAGACAGCAAAAAACGCGAACTCGTCGGCAATTTCAAAAATCCTGGCCGCCGTTGGGAATCTGCCCCGCGTCGTGTTTACGATCACGACTTCCGCACCGATTCCATAGGCGTCGCCATTCCTTATGGGATTTACGATGTTATGGAAAATCGCGGTGCTCTGGTGGTCGGCATCTCCCATGACACTCCCGCCTTTGCCGCTCATGCCATCACTCATTGGTGGCACCACGAAGGTTCCACCCGCTATCGTGGTTCACGCCAACTGCTCATCCTGGCCGATACCGGCGGTAGCAACAGTTGCCGCTGCTACGCCTGGAAAACTGAGCTCCAGTCCCAACTGGCCAACTCGTTTGCCCTGGCCGTAACCGTGGCCCACTATCCCAGCGGTGCTTCCAAATGGAACCCCATCGAGCATCGCCTCTTCTCCGAAGTCTCACGCAACTGGGCGGGCGAACCGCTGGATTCTTACCAAAAGATCCTCAACTATGCCCGCACCACCCAAACCCAAACCGGGCTCAAGGTCACTGCCTATCTCGACCGCCGACACTACCCCTGCGGTCGCAAACCCACACCCGATCAAATCGCTTCACTTCGATTGCAGCGCCACGAAACTCTGCCCGAATGGAACTACACTATCAAGCCACAACTGTAAACTTGTTCTTGCGTGATTCCTAAGATCTTTGAGAACAATGTCAAAGCTCTGGGCGTCGATCTATCGAAGGTCGCTTTCGCCGTTCTCTCTCACTATCATGCCGACCATTTTTCCGGCTTTGATTACCTGCTTAAGGTCAACCCAAACGTAAAGATTTGCCTTCCCGATGAACCTGAACTTGGGGCCCCGGTGGACTTCAAGTTTGTCAACGAATCTAAGGAGGATTTCAAGGGGATGGCCCCGGAAGAGATGTACTTCGATGGGAAGAAGAACTCAATGGTTTATCTCGCCAGTGGCAGTTTCCCCCGCGCAAACAGAGAATTCGTAAAAGTCACCAAGGAGATCGCACCCGGAATTTACATCATTGCAACCCAGGCGCCGATGATGGGTAGCTTCGATGCGTACCCGCCAAACTCGCGAGAGCATCCTGAACTTGATGATTTGCCTGAACTCTCCCTGGCATTAAGAACGGAACAGGGAACCGTCATCGTTACGGGCTGTTCGCACATAAAGGTAGAAGAAATTATTAAGGTCACAAAACACTTCGTGGGTCAGAAGATCGAGCTCGTTGCTGGTGGCTATCACTTGGTCCCTGATGACCGCGCGTACATTACTGCCCTTGCGAAGACGATGAAGAATGGCCTGGAAGTACATCGGGTGCTCCCGCCCATTGCACCGGGAATCTTGCTTTCAAAATCTTCAAGGAAGAGTTTGGGGAGTCCTACGTCTATGCCGGTCTGGAAACAGAAGTTCAGTTTCCCCAATGAAACAGCAGCGAATCAGAGTCCACGCGAATATGACCCAGCGGACCAACTCCTGGTCGGGAAATCGGAAAGGAGTTCTTCGCTCTTGGAAAGAAGTTGCTCGTGCTGCGCGACGTTCAGGGCCTTCAATGCTTCGCGGTTCAGTGTGTCGACATCAGGAAGGGCCGCGCGATGTGTCATCGTGCGCGCAGTATGCCATGACTAAATTTTTTGGCAAATGAATTCCTTATCAACTCTTCATCAACTCAGCTTACACCGCCAACTGCGGCGTGTGGGTGCGCACCGGTCGCCGCCAATCGATCCCCTCGAGAAGCATCGAAAGCTGCACCGGTTTCAGTAATACCGTTCCGTTCGTCGCTTGCGGCCAAATAAATCTTCCATGCTCTAATCGTTTCGCCGGTGTAGGGGGGTTCGAGAAGGCCCTGGACACTCCGTTCGATCTGATAATTCTCGATACGGTGCTATCGCTTCGGGACGGTTTTGACGTTTGCCGGGACCTCCGGCAAGCCGGGCTTACCACTCCCATACTGATGCTGGCGGCCCGCTCGCAAACAGTTGACAAAGTGATTGGACTGAAGCTTGGCGCAGATGACTACATGACCAAACCCTTTGCGGCCATTGAACTGCTCACCCGCATCGAAGCTCTTTTGCGGCGCGTCCAGGTTCGCGATAGCCAGAAAGTCCACGTATTTGGCTCGCTTCGGATTGATATGTGCCGCATGGAAGTGACTCGTGATAACCAGCCCGTATATCTAACGGCGCGTGAATTCCAGCTTCTCCAATACCTGATGGAACGCGCGGATACTGCCATCTATAGTGGACCCCGAAATTTAGACTACCCGATAAGTTAAGATTTTGACGAAGTCGTTGACGCAGAGGAGAGCGATGAAAACGACGAGGAATCGTTACAGTGCAAAATTCAAAGCGCGGGTGGCACTGGAGGCAATTCGCGGGGAGAAGACGCTGAGCCAATTGGGGTCACAGTTTCAGGTGCATCCGGTGCAGATTGCGCACTGGAGGAAGGCGGCCCTGGAGCAACTGCAAAAACATTTTGTGGATGGTCGTACGCGGAAATCTCGCGAAGATGAATTCGACGCGGTGGCGCTGTACGAGCAGATCGGCCGGCTGAAGATGGAGCTGGAGTGGCTGAAAAAAAAAGCTGGCATGCTCGAATGAAAATCGACGCGTCTGGGTAGAACCGGAGCATTCCCAAATCAGCGTCCGGCGGCAGTGCGCCTTGTTGGGGTTGAGCCGTGCGAGTTTGTATTACGAGCCGGTGGAAGAGAGCCAGGAAAATCTACGGCTGATGCAGTTGATCGATCGGCAGTACACGCAGGTGCCGTTCTATGGGAGTCGACGAATGACGGCTTGAGGAGGTGTACCTGCGGGACTACCAACTCGTCTCGGAAGCACGCACGGGAATCGAAAAATACTTTTAGTTTTATAACTACAAGCGATTGCATCAGAGTCTGAATTATCAGCCGCCGGCGGCGATGTACTTTGGAAAAGGCCAATGCGCCTGAAGCGAGGCAAAACCGGGGATGCCATGGATCGACCGAACTGCCGATCGTTGTTGCTAGGCGATGCTAGCGCGAGTTTTTTCTACGAAACTGAGCAAACCGGCCGCGATGTATTGAAAAGTTTCCCGCACCCCGGTCTGCGCTTCGCCCTAAGCGCGTCGCCCTACGGGCGCCGCAGGGCTTCGCTCCGACCGGGGTGCGGGAAATGTCAGGGGAGCAGGAGAACCAAAAAAAACAAAGCCGACCTCGTCCGAACTTAACTTATTGCGGCAGAAAAATGGTCTTGACCTTGGGGTCCACCGCAATCTCAAGGACAGAGCTCTTGCGTTCGGTATGGAATTACGACACCGATAGTTTTACTCGCACTGTAGATATACACATTGCCAGTTTGCGGAAGAAATTGGAGAAAGATCCTGTCTCGCCGGAACTAATTGTTACCGTTCCGAAGGTTGGGTACAAGTTTGCTGGCCCCAAGAAATCATGCCCCCTGAATTGCTGACTTGGCCGGGTCGATTTAATTCAAGGGGAATGCGAGAAAATCACTCTTGGATCGGCCCGGTCATTGAGATGGGCTTCGGAGTGGCCACGCAAGTAACCTACACCAATCGTACAACGCGCGTGAAACGGACGATTTTCTTCATGCATTTTCAATGATTCGGGAGCGACTGGCCAATTGCTTATCGGCTAAACGCAGTGAAGACGACTGACGAGGCAGTTGGGATAATTCGTGATAGATTCGACGCCAGTTCACGCCGGTGGTATGCAACAAACGAACCGGCAGTCCGTTTCTAAGGAGTTCGACCGTGACTAGCTTTAGGCTGTTGACGACCGTTGCGCTTGCGATCGCTGTAGCCGGTGGATGTGGTGGGTCGCACAGAGTAAACCTTTCGGATGAGGAAGCAGCTATTCGCAGGACTGACGCTGACTGGCTTGCCGCTGCTGCTTCGCACGACCTAAATCGCGTACTCCCGTTCTGGGCCGACGATGCGACCATACTTGTCCCTGGTAAACCACCAATCGTAGGAAAGGAACCTATTCGCAAATACGTTAGCGAGTGGTTTGCCAAACCAGGATTCTCGATCACCTGGAAGACTGAGAAAGTGGAAGTCTCCCAATCGGGCGATTTGGCCTACTCCACCGGAACCGACCGCATATCCTTAAATGGTCCTGATGGCAAGTCTCTGACAGAGGAAGGCAGAGGCGTGACGATCTGGAAAAAACAGACTGATGGTTCCTGGAGGTGCGTCTTAGACGTAATGAGCCCCGCCGAAGGTTCGAGCGTAAAATAACGCCTTACCCCCCAATTAACGTCGTTACCGTCCAATTGCTTATCGGCTAATCGATCTGAACCCCGTAACTGGAAACTGGCACGCGACTGAATTCGGCAGAGCGCTGGACGGGCGGGGCGGTGGCCGATACACTTGTAAATATGCTGCGATTTTATACGGCGGGGGAGTCGCACGGGCAGGCGCTGGTGACATTTCTGTCTGGGTTGCCGGCGGGGATGCGCGTGGACTTGGAGTCCATCAACCACGAATTGCACCGGCGTCAATTGGGATATGGGCGCGGCGGGCGGCAGAAAATCGAGAAAGACCGCGCAGACGTGTTTTCGGGCGTACGGCATGGGCAGACGATTGGCGCGCCGATTGCTATTCGCATAGAAAACCGCGACTGGTCGAATTGGGAAAAGATCCTTTCGGTGGAGGCTACAGACGCGCCAGAAGCGGCTTCGCGCAAACTGGTGGCGCCGCGGCCGGGGCACGCGGACCTGGCAGGTTCGCAGAAATTCAATTTTCACGATGCGCGGTACATACTGGAGAGGGCTTCGGCGCGGGAAACGGCAGCGCGAGTGGCGGCGGGCGCGTTTGCAAAGATGATGCTGCGGGAGTTCGGCACGGAGATTGCCAGCCATACGATTCAGGTGCGCAATGTTCGCCTGGAACGAGCTGCGACTTGGGACGAGATTCGCGCGGTGAATGCAGATATCGAATCGCCGCTACGGTGCGTGGATGCGACGGTGCAGACAAAGATGATGGCGGAGGTGGATGCGGCTTTGAAGGCGGGCGATACCGTTGGAGGCGTTTTTGAAATTGTGGGGCATCGTGTGCCGGTGGGGCTGGGGTCGCACGCGCAATGGGACGAAAAGCTGGACGGGAAGCTGGCGCAGGCTTTGATGAGCGTGCAAGCGGTGAAGGCCGTGGAGATTGGCGCGGGGATACTGGCGGCGGGTTCGTTTGGAAGCGCCGTGCAGGACGAGATTTCGTATGACAAGGGAACGCGGAAGTTCCGGCGAGCTTCAAATCGCGCTGGAGGACTCGAGGGCGGAATTACTAACAGCGAGGACCTAGTGATTCGCGGCTACCTGAAACCGATTTCGACTTTGCGCAAGCCGCTGGGGAGCGCGGACATGGTGACCAAGGAGCCCGTGCAGGCGGCTTACGAGCGTTCTGACTGGTGCGTGGTGCCGGCCGGTGGTGTTGCCGGAGAGGCAATGGTGGCACTTGTGTTAGCGGACGCTTTTCTGCAAAAATTTGGAGGGGATTCGCTCGCCGAGATGCGGCGGAATTTCGATGGCTATGCCAAACAAATCGACGAGTTCTGAGATTGTGATGACGGCGAACGCGGCGCAAACAGCGGAGCCGCAAATCGCGCAAGCACCGGTGCGCACGATCTACAAGATCGTGAAGTATGGCGATCCGGTGCTGGAAAAACCTGGCGCGGCGATCAAGAAATTCGACGCGGAACTGGCGCAACTGGCCGAGGACATGTTCGCGACGATGTATGCGGCGCAGGGGGTGGGACTGGCGGCGCCGCAGATTGGGAAGAGCTTACGGCTGACGGTGGTGGACGTTACCAGTGGGAAGAATCCTGAAGCGAAAATCATCATGGTGAACCCGGAGATTATTCACGCGGAAGGCGAGGTCCGCGAAGAAGAGGGCTGCCTATCGATTCCGGGATTCCGCGGATACGTGGTGCGGCCGCAGTTTGTGACAGTGCGCGCGCAGAACGCCAAGGGTGAAACATTTGAGATACGCGGCGAAAATTTGCTGGCGCGGGCGTTCTGCCATGAAATTGATCACCTGAACGGCGTGTTGTTTCTGCAGCACTTGAGTATGCTGAAGCGTGACCTGATCCGGCGCAAGATCAAGAAACTCCGAAAAGAAGGCGAGTGGTAAATTCGACGCGCGCGCAAATGAGGACGGCGTGAGTCCCTTGCGGATGGTGTTCTGTGGCACGCCGCAATTTGCGGTTCCTTCCCTGCAACATTTTCTGCGACAGACGGATTTTCAGATTGTGGGAGTATTGACGCAGCCGGACCGACTGAAGGGTCGCGGGCAGGAGATTGCGGTCTCGCCGGTGAAGGAAAATGCGATGGCAGCGCAGTTGCCGGTGTACCAACCAGAGAAAGTGCGCGCGCCGGAAGTTGAAGAGCAGTTGCGGGCATTAGCGCCGGATGTGATTGTGATCATTGCTTATGGGCAGATTATCCCCGCGCGGCTGCTTACCATTCCGAAGTTAGGGTGGATCAACCTGCACGCTTCCCTGCTGCCGAAATACCGCGGCGCCGCGCCCATCAACTGGGCCATCGTGAATGGGGAGACACGCACGGGAAACACGACCATGCGGATTGACGCAGGCATGGACACGGGAGAGATTCTGCTGCAAGAGGAGTTGGTCATTGGAGCGGAGGAGACATCGCCGGAGGTTGCTTCGCGACTGGCCGAGGGAGGCGCACCGCTGATGGCCGCAACAGTGCGCGGACTGGCTGAAGGGACGCTAACCGGGCGGGCGCAAGAAAACGCTGCAGCGAGCCTGGCGCCGATGTTGAAGCGAGAGGATGGGCGGATAGATTGGTCGCTTCCGGCGCAGGAGATTTACAACCGTATGCGGGGGTTTGCCCCTTGGCCGGGAGCGTATACCGAGTTTCGTCGACAGAGTTGCCACGTTTGGGGTAGGCCGGTGTCTAATGAAAAGGCGGATGGCCAGCCAGGTACGGTGATGGAGTCTCGCGGAAGCTTGCGGGTGATTTGTGGGCAAGGCAGCGTATTGGAGTTAACGAACGTCAAACTAGAAGGACGCAAGCAAGTGACGGCCGCGGAGTTTGCGCGTGGAGCCCGTTTACAAGCGAATGCGCGTCTGGGACAAGAGTAATTTGCGCAAGCTCCTCCACTCAGGCATACTCGCGCATTACACCCAGGATGAACAAGATAGACGGTGTTTAGGGAGTGAAACTTTCATGAGAAGCGTGTGTGCCGCAGGGCGAAAGCCAGGAAATACAAATCCATTCGATGCCATGGACAGCAGTGAAACGGTGTGGCTACGAGGGAGGCAGGTGGCCGCGTGGCTGCTGGCCGCGCAGCTTGTGTGCATCGCGCCGGGCGCGGTAGCCACAGCTGCGGACAACTCTTCTACAAGCGCGGGAGCGGCTGCGGCAGCCGATCCCCTGCTGGCAACCATGAAGGGAGAGCTGGACCGGGCAAAGACGGATTTGGCAAAAAGCGAGACGCCGCCTTACTACATCAGTTATACCGCCTACGATCAGGACCAGATTGTGATTGCAGGAGCCTATGGCGGCCTTCTGACCAACACCGCATCGAAGAGGCGTTCGGTGGACGTAACTATGCGTGTGGGCAGCCCGGACCTGGACAACACGCACGGCCAAAGCCGCCAGAGCGGCATGACGACCGGATCGTTGCCGCTGGGTAACGATGCTGACGCCGCGGCGCGTATTTTGTGGGAAGAGACCGACCGAGAGTACAAACGCGCAGCGCCTGCGTACCTTAATGTGAAGACGAGCACGGCGGTACGTGCGGAAGAGGAAGACAAGTCGCCGGATTTTTCGAAGGAAGAGGCGAAGGTACATGTCGGGGATAAGCTGACACCGCCGCCGCTGGACCGCGCAGCATGGGAAGGGGAAATTCGCAGGCTATCCAGCGAGTTCCGGAAATATCCCGACGTTTATTTTGCTTCCGTAGTGATACAGGAGTCCGCGGCGAGTTCGAGGATGGTCTCGAGCGAAGGCGCGATGATCACCGTTCCCAGCGCGTCCACTCGAATGGTGATGGAAGCACAGACGCGCGCGGATGATGGGATGGACCTTTTGCGCGTGGAAACGTTTCAGGCGCCTTCGGCGAAAGGCTTGCCGAGCGAGGTGGAGCTTAAGGCCAAGATTGAAAAAATGGCCGTAGATTTGAAAGCGTTGCGAACGGCGCCGGTGGCGGAGCCTTATGCTGGTCCCGCGCTGCTAAGCGGACGCGCGGCGGCGGTGTTTTTCCATGAAGTGCTGGGGCACCGACTGGAAGGTCACCGGCAGCGCGACGAAGAAGAAGGACAAACGTTCACGAAGAAAGTGGGGCAGGAAGTTTTGCCAAAGTTTCTGAGTGTGGCGGACGATCCGACGATCACGGAACTGGACGGCGTGAAACTGGCTGGCTCGTACGATTACGACAACGAAGGGACACCGGCGCAGCGGGTAGAAGTGATCCAGAACGGCGTGCTGAGAAATTTCCTGATGTCGCGCATGCCCATTAAAGGCTTCAACAAGTCCAACGGGCACGGGCGCAATCAACCCGGATTGATGCCCACTGGCAGACAGGGGAACCTGATCGTGGCCTCGAGCCAGAGTTTCCCGGAAGCGCAGATGCGCGAAAAACTGATCGAAGAGGTGAAGAAGCAAGGGAAACCCTACGGGCTCTATTTTGACGACATTCAGGGCGGGTTTACGTTGACGCGCAGGTCGTTGCCGCAGGCGTTTCAGGTGCTGCCGGTGATTGTCTACAAAGTTTACGCCGATGGACGGCCGGACGAGCTGGTGCGCGGCGTAGACATTGTGGGAACTCCGCTGGCGGCGCTGACACGCATTATTGCCACGGGAGACAAGCAGCATGTGTTCAACGGCGTGTGCGGAGCGGAAAGCGGCAGCGTACCGGTTTCAGCCGCGGCGCCAGCGATGCTCTTCAGCGAGATGGAAGTGCAGAAGAGGGCGCACGAGCGGGAACGTCCTCCGATTTTGCCAGCACCGGGATTGGAAAACACGGCTTCGAGCAAAGACGCCGGGAAGAAGGCGGAGGTGAAGCCGTGAAGGGTAATCGTGTGACGAAGCAAGCGATATTGGCGGCATTTCTTTTGTTGGCCTGCGCGATGGCGCTTCCTGTCTATGCGCGGGAGGCCAGAGCTTTGGCTGGCACGGACGGGTCCACTGTAGCGGCACATGCGGCTGCCAAGGGAGATGCGCTGTTTGAGGCGCTACTCGCGGAGTTGGACCGGTCGAAAGCGCAGCTCAAGATGGATCAGGTGCAAGCGCCCTACTACATCGAATATCGCGTGAGTGATGTAGATGACTTCAGTGCCGAAGCGGCGTTTGGCGCGCTGCGGGAAAGCCAGCGGTCGCGTGTGCGCGTCTTGCGAGTCGTGGTGCGCATCGGCAATTACAAGCAGGACAGCTTCTACGGCCAAGGCATGGGCTCGGCCTCCATACTGCCTCTTGATGACGATGCCATCGCGTTGCGCAGGCAGATCTGGCTGATAACGGATGAAGCGTATAAGGCTGCGGCGGATGCTTATGCCGAAAAACTTTCGGCACTGAAGCAGTACACCACGGACCCCAATCCCGTGGATGATTTCGCGCCCGCGCCGGTGGTTTCTTCCGTAGGCCCGACGGTGACGTTGAAAGTGGATGAAGCCGCGTGGGGAAAAACACTCGAGGACACCAGCAATTTGTACCGCGAGTATCCGGATGTGCAATCGGTGAGCGCTTCGGCGCGGTTCTCTTCCGTTAATGAGTACTTCGTGAACACCGAAGGAACGATTGTGCGCGGTGGCAAGTTAACCGCCACGGTTACGCTGAACGGCGCGACACAAGCCGCAGATGGCATGCGATTGAGCCGCAACCCGTACTGGACCGAAGAGCGTGCGGACGAACTGCCTTCACGCGAGACACTGCTGAAGGAAACCAAGCAAATGCTGGACACGCTGACGGCGCTTAGCAAGGCGCCTATCGTAGAGGAGTCTTACCGAGGGCCGGTGCTGTTTGCGCCGGATGCGGCCGACGACGTGTTTGCCAGCTTGATTGGAGGAAGCGTGCTGGGACGCAAGCCTCCGCTGGGCAGGCCGAATCGCACGACGGGAACGTTCGCGACCAGCTACAAAACGCGGGTGCTGCCGAAATTTGCTAGCGTGGTGGACGATCCCACGATTCGTCAATTCCAGGGGAAGAATTTGCTGGGCAGCTACGAGGTGGACGACGAGGGCGTTAAGGCGCAAGCCGTGACGATTGTTGATGCGGGCATGCTCGATAATTACCTGGTGGGACGCCAGCCGATCCGCGATTTTCCTGCTTCGAACGGACACGGACGGGCAGGACCGGGAACGGCGGCGCAGCCTGCGATCGGGACTCTAATCTTGAAGAGTTCAGAGCCGGAATCGCCGGCAGACTTGAAGCAGCAGATCATGCACATGGCTACGGAGGAGAGCAAGCCGTATGCGTATCGCGTGGATACGTTGGGGCCCGGCAATTCGCCACGGCTGCTGTATCGCGTGTATGCGAGCGACGGGCATGAAGAATTGGTACGCGGTGCTGTGTTCAACGAGTTGGATGTTCGGTCACTGCGCAACGATTTGATCGCCGTGGGGAACGATGCGCTGGTCAGCAACCGGATGGGAGGCGTGGCGCAGACGATCATCTGCCCTTCCCTGCTGTTTGATGAGTTGGAAGTGAAGAGGGCGGACACGAGCAAGGAGAAATTGCCGGAGTATGCACCGCCGGCGGTGAAGTGAGGGAGTATTCAGTAGTCAGTTTGCAGTTTTAAGTTTTCAGTAAAGAAAGAGATGGGAGAGTGGGAGTTTGTTGGGATACGGGGTGCTGGTGAAGAGGTTGAAGAGTTGAACGTTGAGGGTTGAAAGTTAGGACATCGGGGCTAGAGAGAGTTGTGATTTTGCCACGATCCCTCCACTCCGGCACGCAGACTGCGCGTGCGTCCGGTCGGGATGACAAAATGAGTGAATCGCAGACTGCGCGTGCCTGCGGTCGGAATGACAAATTTGCGTGGGCTGTTGGCGGGACGGACCGGACGTTAGAGTGAGTTTGACAACCCGTTTGATGGGCGCTTTGGCGTAGAAATGAATTGACGTTGGTGGGGTGACGACCGAAACTTCTGCTTATGACGATTCGCGAACGAGTGGAATGGGTTAGCCGGATGGGTTTTTTGGTGTTCATCCTGGCTTCGGCGGCATTTCTGAGCGCAATTACCGCGATGCGCATCGCTATTCACGGGCGCGAGACGACCATGCCCAACCTTGTTGGGAAAAATGTGGCAGAGGCCAGCCAAACGCTGCGGTCAAAGGGATTGATATTGCGCGTGGCTGACCGCGTGTACAGCGACGTGCCGATCAACCAGGTGGTGCGTCAGACTCCGCCGGCGGGAATGTTGATGAAGGTTTCCCAGCAGGCGCACGTGGTGCTAAGCCTGGGACAACGCGAATTGCAAATACCAAACCTGGAAGGAAATACGCTGCGAGTTTCGCGGATAGAACTGCTGCGCGAAGGACTGCAGGTTGGCGAAGTTTCCACGCTGGCGCTGCCGGACCAACCGGCGGACACGATTGTGCAACAGAATCCGAAATCAGGGAAAGGCGCGGCGACTCCGCGCGTGGATTTGCTGGTCTCTTCGGGGCAGCACGAAATGACTTATGTGATGCCTTATTTTATTGGCGCGAACGAGATCGATGTGCAGCATCGGTTGGACCAAACAAGTTTGCGCCATAAGACGAATTATGTGGCGGCGCCACAGTGGCCCCATGGCACGGTGATTGACCAGTCGCCATTGGGCGGTGCGCGAATTGCGGCGAATACGGAAGTGGAATTGACTGTGGCGAATTGAAGGTTGGCTTTGGCCGTTCGCCCACCCCTGCTTCACAAAACCGAGTCAACTTGAAAGCTGAAATTGCGGAGGGCTCCCTCCACTACGCGTCCCGACGCGCCATAAGGCGACGCGGAAGATAAAATCGGGCCGCTCCGGCTGGGATGACAGTTTTGGGGGAGGCGCGCGGGTCTGGGTGGCAATGTTGCGGGAATTGCGCGGAATATCGGCGGGGAATCTTTGTCAGAACCAATCGCTGCGGTAGGCGACCCACCAACTGAGCATGGCGATAGGAATCGTGGCGAGGAGGGCCCACCAGAAGGGCAAGATGAGGTCGGCTAGGAGACCGACGGCCATGAAGGTCATCCAAAAGACTTTGCGCTGCATGGCTTATTCTAGCAGTGAAGAGGAGTTGTTGAGTTTCGGTTGAGCCACGAACCCATCGCGAAAGATACGGAGCACTTCTAGTTTGCACGAACCGAATATTGACATCGTGCGGCGGCGGGTCGCGGTGTCTGTAACTTGGTAGGCATGAGAAGTAGGATATACTCGCGACAATGACTGGAAAATTTTCGCCGAAGCATTTGTTGTTGCTGGCAGTAGCAATCGTGGTGCTCGTGCCGATTGTCTGGATTGCCAGATCGCTGGAAAAGAAATTGTTGAGGCTCAATGTCGCAGAGGCGCTGTCGAACAAGCCTGCGCCGGAATTCACATTGCCTACGCTGTCCGGCGAACCCGTCGCAATAAAAGACTTTTGCGGGAAGAGAAAAGTGGTGGTGAGTTTTTGGGCGAGTTGGTGCGGGCCGTGCAGGATGGAATTGCCTGAGCTGCAGGCTTTCTACGAAAAATACCATGAGCCAGAAAACACGTTTGAAGTGCTGGCCATCAGCACCGACGACAATCGCCGGGATGCAGAGCGCTATGTCCACAATGCGAGGTTGACGTTTCCGGTCCTGTGGGACGAGGACGGAAGAACGGAAGATGCTTACGGCGTTGATGGCATCCCCATGCTGTTCGTGATTGATGAAGACGGCAAAGTGATTTTTGCGCAGGATGGGTACGAAGATGGGTTGGAGTTCAAGCTGAAGCCGGCGCTGGGCATACGCTAGGAGTCTGCAGCGGTGGAATGGCGATCGCGAGTTCGGGGCGGCTTGGTTGGCGGACCGTCCTCCTCCTACAGCGGGGAGGCAGAAGGCGACGCCTACAACGGCAAGCAAAATCCCTGAGAGAAGAATGAGGTTTGGCGTTGGAGCGCAAGAGCCCACCCTTCGCTGAGAGACGCGAAGTATCGGGCACCCTCAAGTACTTCGATAGGTGATTCAACCTAGAAAACCCAAGAGATCTAGGACTGGCGGCCTGGGCAAGCTTGGGCACAGTGTACTGTGCCCCTACGGGTGCGAGTAAGAGCTATCTCAGATAGCCCCAATTGTGGAGCTTGTCGGAATCTTCCACCCAGCGGTCGCCTATGTCAGTGCGGTAGTACATGTTGGGAATAAGAATGTTCTTGATGCGCGAATAGACCTGGGATTGCGCCTGCTTCATGGTCTGGCCGATGCCACAGACGATGAGCACCACGCCCGAAGTTCCCGCAACGACCCATTGGCCGTTTACTTCCTTAACGTCTTCAATGTGGATGCCTTCGTTCATGGGGCGTTTGAAAACGATGGCCGCGTTTTTGGAGAATGAGTTGAAAGTTTCTTCGTCGTCAAAGGGAAATGGCGGAACAACAATGCGAACGCCAACCTGAAAGCCGCTGCGGGTGCGCCATTTAGGTTCCTGGCCATTGGCAAGTTCCCAGAAGAAATCGCTGATGGGGGTGAGCATGCCTTCCTGCTGGATGCTGATGGTGGGATAGCCGAAGCGGGAGGTGAATTCCAGAGGATAGATGCCGTTGTTGTTGACGATGCAGTTCACGTCAATGTAACCGACATAGCCCTCCTCAGCAAGTTTCGCTTCCATTTTCAGAAGCGTGCGATTAAAGAGCGAGGTGGGCTCGCTCCAGAACATCGCGGTGCCCATTTCGCCGGTGGGCGGGCCAACTTCGCCGGGGAAAAGCTTTTTGTGCTCGAAGTTGATGTTGATGGGGTAGATGAATTTTTTGCCGTTGAAGAAGCCACCGACGGCCACCTCGACTCCGTTAACGCGGCGCTGCAACTGGAAGACCTTGATCTCCTCGGAAAAGGCACGTTTGTAGGCTTCCAGCATGCCGATGACGTCCACACCGTCTTCTTCTTCACCGACAAAGAGGCGGCGCTTCACGTTTTGCGCTTCGCCGCTGGGTTTGATGACGTAACGATCCGGATTTTTCTTGACGAATTCGATGGCGGGATCGAAGGAATCGAATTGCTGATAAGGAATGATGGTAACGCCGGCCTTCTTCAACTCTTCCTGGCCGAAGTTGCGATCGTCTTCCAGGTTATCGCTGTAAGGAGTGCCGCCAATCACGGGCTTTCCGGCGGCGCGAAGAGCCTGGGCCCGAGTGCCCTGGCCCAGGGTATCGTCGAAAACGACGATGTCGGCCCAATTTGCGGCGTCTTTTTCCCAGTCTTTGGATTTGGGGACGAGGCCATCAGCGATGTCGCGTTCTTTTTCGGCTTCAATGTAGTAGCGGACTTCGTGGCCTTCTTTGAGGACTTGCCAGGCAATGTCTCCGATCAAGCCGGAGAGTGAAGCAAAAAGGAATTTTCGTTTATCCATGAGAAGGGCCTACAGCCCCTGAGGAGATAGGCATGGAAGCATTGTAGTTACACGGAGTGAGAGTTTCTATTACAAATCGTTAAAAAATGAAGGAGGGTCCAGGATAGCCGAGGAGGTGACAGTTGTTAGTTGTCAATTCTTAAGTAAGGAAGAAAACGGGACATCGTTGAGGCAGTGGGTCTCGAGCGAATACCGGAGAAGAGGTATAAAAGTCGGAGAGTATAAGCGAGTTGGATCGAAGGAGAGCGTGGAGGTTGAGAGTTTGCTAGTTCGGTGTGAAGGAGTCAGAGGGATTGGCGGGAGGGTTGGCGGTGGGCGGCTGCCGAGTGTCTGGTTTGAGAGGGACGGGATAACCTCGGGAGCGGAAACTGGCATCGTAGGATAGGGAGGACGGGGAGCTGTACCTTAAGAGCCAAGTTCATAGGCGAACTGTTCTGTTGTTCAGGGTATACTGAGAAGGTCGTGTCCTAAGTTTGGGGACCATCCCGCCAGGTGAGGCACCGTGGCAGGGACCAGTGGGAAATCAACTAAGAGAGGTGAGGAGTGCGGCGAATTCCGCTGATTCTATTGATATGCGCGGTGGCGCTGGTGAGCGCCAGTCCGTCTTCCGCCCAGATTTTTCATAAGAAGAAGAAGGTTAACAAGTCCACCGAGAGCAGCAACACGGCGGAGCCGGACAAGCAGCTCTACAACAAGGCCATGGATGACATCAAGCACGGCAAGCACGAAGTGGGCCGGCTGGGCTTGCAGACTTTGATTAACACCTACCCGGACAGCGAGTTCCTTGCCAAGGCAAAACTGGCTATTGCCGATTCGTATTACAAGGAAGGGGGCACGTCGAACGTGACGCAGGCCGTGGCCGGGTATAAGGATTTCATTGTCTTCTTCCCATTCTTGCCAGAAGCGGCATATGCGCAAATGCAGATTGCGATGGCGCACTACAATGAAATGCCCAAGCCGGATCGCGACAACAACCATGCACGCTCCGCCGAAGAAGAGTTTCAGACTTTCCTCGCCAAATACCCCAAGGATCCTCTGGCCCCGCAGGCGCAACAGCACCTACGCGAGGTACAGGAAGTTATCGCCGAAGGCCAATTCCGCATTGCTTACTATTATTTCGTAAAGGGAGATCGCCGGGCTGCTGCTGGGCGCCTGATTCCACTTACACGGCGTTATCCTTTGTACAGCAAGTCTGATACCGCGCTGTGGATGCTGGGAGATGTCTTCGAGAAGAGCGAGCGGAAGGACATCGCGGGAATGTACTACGCCCAAATTCTTAAGAACTATCCTCTCTCTAAGTACGCAGACGGTTCGCGGGACAAGCTGAAGGCGTTTGGTATGCCGATTCCTCAGGCGGATCCCAAGGCCTTGGCATGGATGCAGGCGGAACAGAATGTGCCACGACCGAAGGAAACCCTGTTTCATAGGGGAAAGGGGATGCTCCACAACGGCCCGGACATGCATGCATCTGCGCAGAACGGTGCGCCGCAAATGGAACCGGAAAATGACGAGTCCGGCTGGACGGATATCTTATCTGGTGGTAACCGCATGACGGGAACTGGGGCAGGAAAGACCGGGCTGGTGTTAACGGTGAAACCTGGTGAGGACGCGCCTGCTGGGGGAACTCCGGCTGGGGCGACTGCCGAAGATGTGAGTACGACACCAAGCAGCGACTCGACAAACGGTACTACAGACCCGCCGGCGACTGCGACTCCTGATGCGACCGCGGCTCCTGCTACGGATGGAACAACTACTAATCCGCCGGCTGCGAACGCGGCCACTGGCGATCCCGCCAAAACGGATGAAACTGCCCCGGCTACTGATGCAGCGGCTCCAGATGCCGCAAAGACAGATGGAACGACCCCGGCGGCAACCGCTCCGACAAACCAGAAAGAATCGAGTAGCAAGAAGAAAGGCATTCGGAAGATCATTCCCTGGTAATGGCTTACGGACAGTGCGGCTGACGCCGAAAAGGTTGCAGGTTATTGAAGGGGTGCGAGATGGCTCGCACCCCTTGTCCATTAGGACAGGTTGCGGATAGGGAACGCGGCATGTCTACTTCCGACACACGCAAGTTCGTGATGATTGACGCCCCCTCGTCTGAATGCTCCAATACAGTTTACGTCTCGCTCCGCAGTTCGTGTGGGTTGTTGGGAGGACGTTCGGTGGCCAAGATCCTGGTTGCGGACGACAACAGTAACATCCAAAAGATGGTGGGGCTGGCCCTGAAAGATCAGGGCATTGATGTCGTTGCCGTGGGCAACGGCGAAGCCGCAGTGCGCAAGATTTCCGATATTAAGCCGGACCTGGTCCTTGCGGATGTGTTCATGCCGGTGCGCAATGGCTATGAGGTTTGCCGCTACGTCAAGGAAGATGCAACTCTTAAGCACATTCCGGTGATTTTGTTGGTTGGCGCGTTCGATCCGCTGGATGAACAGGAAGCGCAGCGGGTGGGAGCGGACGGCGTATTGAAAAAGCCGTTTGTACCGCCAGACCCGCTGATATCGATGGTGAAGTCTGCATTGATGCATGCGGGGATTGCCGTTGGCCCGCCGCCTCCGGTGGAAAAGGCTCCCGAGCCTCCGCGGAAGAGCGCTTCCGAATGGCTGAAACCCGCCGCGGCGCCGAAGTCAGCGACGCTTTCCGGCCAAAAGAGCGCGGAACCCGAAGAGGAGTCTGCGGACGTACCCGAAGAATTCCCAACTATGCCGCAGCAATTGAAGATTGCTTCTGGGCAAGGGCCCGTGGCGTTTGGCGGTCTGCTGGACACCAAGGAAGAGGAAGACGAAGCAGCGCTGCAAATCACGGCGCACTCACCGCTGGCGGATGAACGGAAATGGGGCGCGCACGGCGACGAGGAAGAAGAGGAACACGAGGAAGAGGATAGCTCGCTTCGTGGGCCTTGGCGGCCTGATGCTCTGGAAGATGCCGTTAAAAAGGCGGCCATTCCGAGCGTCGTCCCCACAGCAGTTCCGGACAATGGCACGCTCGATTGGCGTGACGCAGCGTTCCATGGAAACTCTCCGGCAAAGAGCGTTCCGCCGCCACCTTGGCCGAACGGTGTCGCAATGGTGCCGGTGGAGGAAAAGGCTCCGGTTGAGGCTGTGGCGATTCCCGCTCTTGAAGCCAAGCCGGCGGAATCACCTGTTCCCTCTTCAGGGGATGCTTGGGCCGTGGCGATGGCTGCGGGTATCGAACAGAAATTGACGGGCGAACACGAGGGGAAGACTGCGCCAGAAGAGGCGGAGGAAGCTCACGCTGAGGATGCTGCGGTACCTGAGCCAGTAAAGGAAGCGGCGCCGGCGAATAGTTGGTTTTCTTCATCTTCCACGCCCTGGGAGACGGAAGCGCGCAAAGCTTCGCAGTTGGCGGCCACTTGGGATTCGCCACCAGCAACGGAGACCGTACCAGAGCCTGCCGCTGCGCACGAGGAGCCTGTCGAAGCGAATGAGTCGCCAGCGGTGGAAGCCGAACCGGAACCGGTCGCAGCGGTGTCCCATAACGCGGCGACAGAAGAGAGTCAAGAACCGCAAATGACTGCGGCGCCCGAAGTACACCAGGACAACCCCGACGAGACACAGGATGTTCCGATATACAAAGAGCCGGAGCCAGTCTGGAGCGCGCCTGCACCCGTGGGAGAAGCCCCGGCGGTGGAGACTTCGGCGCCAGTGGAAGCGCCGGTTGCTGTCGCTGAAGCGAAACAGCCGGACATGGACGAGCTGGTCGCGCGGGTTCTGGCAAAGATGAGCCCAGAAGTCCTGCAGAAGGTCACACAGGAAATTCTGAAGCCGGTGATCGAAGCGCTGATCAAAGACGAATTGAATAATCACAAGTCCTAGCGAATAACCTCAGTGCGAAGCGCCTTTCGCACTAAACTCGAAAGACAAATTTTCAAATATGTTGTCGAATTGACGGCAAAGACTTCCTGCCCGTATATTCAAAGATTACCTTGCTGCGCTCAGCGCCCGCATTGCGCTTATGCGCGGGAAGATTAGGAGAACCCAGCGGAATGCCACGGGAAATCGCCAAAGCATACGAACCGAAACAGATTGAGCCACGCTGGGCGGATTTCTGGGTGAATGAGGCGTTGTTCAAGGCCGACGCGAACGCGCCCGGGCCGGTTTTCTCCATTGTTATCCCGCCGCCGAATGTGACCGGCTCGCTGCACATCGGGCACATGCTCGAGCACACCGAGATCGACATCCTGACGCGCTGGCACCGCATGCGGGGCTACAACACTTTGTACTTGCCGGGGACGGACCACGCGGGAATCTCGACGCAGCGTGAAGTGGTGCGGCAGTTGATGCACGAAGGCATTCACTACCGCGATCTGGGCCGCGAGGAGTTCCTTAAGCGCGTATGGAAGTGGAAGGAAGAGAGCGGCGGGACGATTCAGCGGCAAATGAAGCAGATTGGGGAATCGTGCGACTGGTCGCGGGAAAGATTCACGCTATCGCCGGAATTGTCGCGCGTGGTGCGGGAAGTGTTCGTGCGGCTGTACGAAGAAAAGTTGATTTACCGTGACAAACGCATGGTGAACTGGTGTCCCGGGTGCCGCACCGTGCTGAGCGATCTGGAAGTGGTGCACGAAGAAAAACAGGGGCACCTGTGGTACATCAAGTATCCGGTGGCGGGATCGCAGGAATTCTTGATTGTAGCAACAACGCGGCCGGAAACGATGCTGGGCGATACGGCCGTGGCCGTGCATCCGGAAGATGAACGCTACGCGCACCTGATTGGGAAGAAGGTGCTGCTGCCGTTGATGAACCGCGAAATACCCGTAATCGGCGATGCGATGGTGGATCGCGGGTTTGGCACGGGCGCGGTAAAGATTACTCCGGCACATGACCTGAATGATTTCGAGGCCGGCAAACGCCACAACCTGCCGCAAATTGACGTAATGACCGACGACGCGCACATGAACGAAAACGCGGGAGCGTATGCGGGGCTGGAGCGGTTCGCGGCTCGTAAGAAGATTGTGGAAGATTTACAGGCGCAGGGGCTGCTCGAGAAAACCACGGAACACATTAACGCCATCGGGCATTGCGAGCGCAGCCGTACGATTGTGGAGCCGCGGATTTCGACGCAGTGGTTCTGCAGCATGAAGCCGCTGGCAGAGCCTGCGCTTGCTGTGGTGGAACGCGGTGAAATTCAGATTATTCCCGATAACCGCCGCGAAGAATATTTCAACTGGATGCGCAACATCCGGGACTGGACCATTTCTCGCCAACTGTGGTGGGGCCACCGCATTCCCGCGTGGTATTGCCAGGGGTGCAAGGAAGTTATTGTGGCGCGGCAAGATCCCACGAAGTGCACGAAATGCGGGTCGACAAAACTGGAACAGGATCCGGATGTGCTGGATACGTGGTTCAGTTCCGGCTTGTGGCCGTTTTCGACGATGGGCTGGCCGGAAAACACGGCTGATTTCAAGAAATACTATCCGACGAGCCTGCTGATCACCGGCTACGACATCCTGTTTTTTTGGGTGGCGCGGATGATCATGATGGGGCTGCACTTCACCGGGCAGGTGCCGTTCCACACGGTGTACATGCATTCGCTGGTGCGCACGGCGAGCGGCGAAAAAATGTCCAAATCGAAGGGAACCGGACTCGATCCCGTAGCGTTGAATGAGCAATACGGAACGGACGCGATGCGCTTCTGCCTGGCGTCCATGGCCGCGCCGGGGACGGATATCATTTTGTCGGACGACCGGATGCTGGGCGCGCGTTCGTTTGCGAATAAGATTTGGAATGCAGCGCGATTTTTGTTCGTGAATCTGGACAAGTTTGAACAGGGCGGGACTTCACTGGAAGAATTGGCGGCGCCCGATGTCCGCGCCCAGGCGCCGTATGCGTTTGAAGGGCAAGTGCCGCTTATGGATCGCTGGCTGTTTGCACGGCTGGCGGCAACAGTGGAGACAGTGAACGCCGCGCTGGGAGAATACCGCTTTCACGAGGCGGCGCAGAGCGTATATCAATTTTTCTGGGGAGATTTCTGCGACTGGTACATCGAATGGGTAAAGCCGGAATTACAGCATGCCGATCGGGCGCGGGCTACGGTAGCCTGGAAGAATCTTTTTGCGGGGTTCGACGCCGCGCTGCGGCTGCTGCACCCGTTTATGCCGTTTTTAACCGAGGAGCTTTGGCACCAATTGCCGCAGAAGGCTGGAGCAAAATCCATTGCGCTGGATCAGTATCCGGAGGCGCGCGCGGGTTGGAAGAATGAGCAGGGCTTGCACGAATTCGGAATGGTGCAGGAAGTGATTCAGGGATTGCGCACTTTGCGGGCGGAGATGAAGATCGATCCGAAGAAAAAGGTGGCCGCGGACTTTTACAGCGGCGATGCGGGCGTGCGCGGAATCGTTGAGGCCAATCGCGACGGGATCTTGCGGCTGGGATTGCTGAGCGAGTTGCGCATAACGGCAGAGAAGTTGCGCGAGGGCAGCGGGGGAATGCGGTCCAGCGCAGAGTTTGATTTGCAGATTCCCTACCCCGCGGAGACGACAGATGCGGGGGCGGAACGGGCACGGCTGAAGAAGGAGATGGAAGGGTTGCAGAAAGCGATTGCATCGAAAGAAAAACAGTTGGGCAATGAAACGTTTCGTAGCCGCGCGCCGCAAAATATCATCCTGCAGATGGAACAAGTGCTGGCGGGGCAGCGGGTGGAGTTGCAAAAGATTGGGGAACGGCTGAAGCAGTTGGGGGATTGAAGGATGAATGTAGAGTTTCCTCAGGGGCTAAAGCCTGTTCTTTGAGGCGGCCTAATGTCGGAGCTGAAGTTCCGACCCCCGAGAAAGCATTTATTAGAAGGGCTGCTCATTGGGGCGCAACAGTGCTGCGCCCCTACGGATGCACTTGATGGATTGGAATTCAGATTACATTGCGGAATTGATTGAACGGGCTTTGGCGGAGGATATCGGCGCGGGCGACGTCACCGTTGCCGCTACGGTTCCGGCAGAGACTGTTGGCCTCGCGCGCATTTTGGCCAAGCAGGAGATTGTTTGTGCGGGTCTGCCGTTGGTGGAGAAAATCTTTCACGAGCTCGATCCGCGGATGATCGTGGAGCTGCGCGTCAAAGATGGACAGCCGGTGAACAGCGGCGAGGTGCTGGTGCAGCTCAGCGGCAAGGCTGCGGCCATCCTGACTGGCGAGCGCACGGCGCTGAATTTTCTGGGGCGATTGAGCGGAATCGCGACGCTGGCGCGTCGATTTTTCGAACAGCTTGCGGGGACACACGCCAAAATTCGCGACACGCGCAAAACCACGCCGGGGCTGCGTTTGTTGGAAAAATATGCCGTCAAGATGGGCGGCGGAACAAATCATCGCATCGGGCTGTACGATGTAATCTTGCTGAAGGAGAATCACATCGCACTGGCTGGTGGCGTGAAGGCTGCGCTCGACCAGGCGCATGCCTTTGCTTCAGCGCAGATGAGGCCGCGGGCCGTGACTGCTTATGAAGCTGTGGGTACCGAGCCCTCGCCTGCGGATGTCGCTTCCCTTCCCATACAGATCGAGGTGCGCAACGAAGCCGAATTGCGCGAGGCGCTGGAGGCGGGCGCTGCCTCCGTGTTACTGGATAATTTGACTCCAGACGAAGCGCGGCGATGCATACAAATCGTGCGGGGCGTGCGCGCTGATTGCATCGTGGAAATTTCGGGCGGCATCACGCTTCAGAATGTGCGAAGCTACGCGGAAACTGGCGCGGAATATCTTTCGTCCGGGGCGCTGACACATTCGGCTCCGGCGGCGGATATAAGTCTGCTTGTGGACAGCCTCAAGGAAAAGTAAGCTAGGGCGCAGAACAGAGGACTCGGTCCGGATGCCGCAAGTCAACTCGTTGCCAGGTACAACCGATAGGCGAATCGCCGCGCTGCTCACGCTGCTTTCCGAAAACGCCACCATTGTCATTAGCGGTGCCCGCATTGCGCGCGAGATTGGTGTATCGCGTTCCGCCCTGTGGCAGTGGGTGCAACGCCTGCGGGAACTGGGCGTGCGCGTGAAGGGGCAACAAGGCAAAGGCTATTTTCTGGAAAAAGTTCCCGATATCCTGCTGCCGGATTTGCTTCGCAAACGGATGAAAGGGAGTTTGTTCGGCAGACGCTTCTTTCACTTTTTCAAGACCGATTCGACGAACCACGTTGCCATGGAGCTGGGCTACGCGGGTGAAGCGGAAGGCGCGGTGGTGCTGGCGGAAGAGCAGACCGCGGGCAGGGGGCGCGCGGGACGCAGTTGGCATTCCGAGCGCGGCACCGGGATTTATGCGACGCTGTTGTTGCGCCCGAGGCTTTCTCCGGTGCAGGCGCCGCTACTGACGATGCTGGCGGGACTTTCCGCGCGCGCTGCGATTCAAGCGCAAACGGGACTTAGTCCAGAATTGAAATGGCCGAACGATTTGCTGCTGGGTGGCGCGAAATTGGGCGGTATTCTTACGGAGATGCACGCGGAGCCGACCGCGGTGCGGTTCGTGGTGATCGGGCTGGGGATCAACGTCAATCAGGAGAAATTTCCCGCGGAGATCGCAGGCTTGGCCACTTCCCTGCGTAAGGAATGCGGCGGCAAGAGCCATTCGCGGCTGGAGCTACTGTTGCGGTTGCTGACGCAGTTCGAGACCGATTACAATCGGTTGCTCCGCGAAGGGGCGGCGTTCGTTGTGGAGCGGTTTCAACGGGAATCGGATTTCGCTAATGGCAAGCGCGTAAAAGTGGAAACGGGAATCGAGACGTATTTCGGGAAGACCGACGGGCTTAGCCCGGAGGGATTGTTGATTGTCAAGGGGGACGACGGACGAGTGGAAACTGTGATCGCCGGGGACGTGAGCGAGGTTCGTTAGATGCTGCTGACGATTGACATCGGGAACACCAACACGGTGCTGGGCGTCTTTCGCGGCGAAGAATTGATCGCCAATTGGCGGTTGACCACAGCGCGCGCACAAACTGTTGACGAATATGGTGTTCTAACGCGGAATCTCTTTAGCCTTGCGGGACTCAATCAGGAAATGATAACCGGCGTGATGATCAGCTCCGTGGTGCCGCCGATGAACTGGACGCTGGCGGAGATGTCGCGAGCCTACCTGGGCAAGAAAGCCCTATTCGTGGAGCCGGGCGTGAAAACGGGCATGGCGGTGCTGGTAGACAACCCGATGGAAGTGGGCGCGGACCGCATCGTGAATGGCGTGGCGGCGTTTCATCAATTTGGCGGGCCGTGCATCGTGGTGGATTTTGGAACGGCGATTACGTTCGATGTGATTTCTGCGAAATGCGAATATCTGGGCGGCGTGATTGCACCCGGGCTCGGAATTTCTTCGGAGGCATTGTTTACGCGGGCGGCGCGGCTGCCGCGAGTGGAGATCAAGGACCCCGGCAAGGTGATCGGTACAAATACCGTGACGCACATGCAGGCCGGGTTGTATTACGGCTGGGTGGATATGGTGGACGGGATGCTGATGCGAATTAAGGCGGAGTTGAAAGCGGATGCTGTCGTTGTGGCCACCGGAGGACAGGCGCGATTGGTGGCGCGAGGGTCGAAGCACATCCAGCATGTCGAAGAGTTTCTGACGTTGACAGGATTACGATTGATCTGGGAAAAGAATCAGCACACGGAAGCACCGGGGAAACATGCGGAGCCGCCCTCCGCTGGGCCTCGAATCGCAGCGAAGAAGGTACAACGCTAAGGAACAGTCCTCGCCAGGGTGCTTTGCACAAACTTCTGAGAGCGGCAGCGCCTTATGGAAAATTGGAACTATTTCAACTATTTCACCGAGATTGAGGAATATTTCTGGAAGAAGCGCGGTGCGCACCTGCTGGTTTCGCCGCTCGATTGGGCGATTATGGAGACCTGGCAAAGGGCTGGTGTGCCGCTGGAAGCCGCGCTGAAGGGCATTGATCGCGCGTTTGAGGCCTACCAGAGGTCGCGACGCGGCGCGGGGAAGCCGCTGAAGAGCCTGGCGTATTGCACGGACGCTGTGCTGGATGCCGTGGAAGAACGGCTGGAAGCGGCGGCGGGAGCACACTCTCCGAATGGGAAGAAGGCTGCAGAGCCCTTTGCACGCGAGGAATTGCAAAAGTACATGGAACGAAACGCAAAACTGCTGGGAAATGCGGCGGAGCGGTGTGCGAAGATGCAACCAGAAGTGGCTGCTGTTTTGCGCCATGTGGCGGAATCGCTGACGAAATCGCGGACTCTTCTGGACGGTCCAGGAAATCTGGACCTGGAGGATTTGGAACGACGAATGACAATCCTGGACGACAAGGTGCATGCAACGTTGCTGAGCAGCGCAAGCGAAGAGTTGATGCTGAAAATCCGGCGGGAGGTGGATTCGCAATTGTCGGCCTACCGGAGGAAAATGAAAGCGGCGCAGTTGGCGCTCGTGGAAAAGCAGTATCTGCAGAAGCGCCTGCTGGATGAATACCGGCTTCCGCGGCTGAGTTTGTACTATTTTTCTTGAACGGGTGGAACGGCTGCGCAGTGGCGCGCGGGGAATGAGCAACGACACCAGGCAGGAACGCAGCAATCCCCAGCACAAATTTGAAAGTACCTGAGTTAAGATAGGACTGGACACTTATGGCTGATGAGTTACTATTATCGATTGAGAAGCTATTGTATGGAGGTGACGGACTGGCTCACGCCGATGGCAACACCGTGTTCGTCCCCTACGTGCTCCCCGGTGAGCAGGTGCGGGCGGCCGTGCGCACAAAAAAGAAAAAGCTGATCCATGCGAAGCTGCTCGAAATCGTCCAGCCGGCTGCGGCGCGAATCTCGCCCAAATGCCCGCATTTTGGAGTTTGCGGCGGATGCCACTTTCAGCAGATTGAGTTTGCCGAGCAGGGGCGCCAGAAGATACAGATTCTTCGAGAAACGCTTTCGCGATTGGGCGGCGTAGCGTGGAGTGGAGAGATTCGTGCTCATTCGGCGGAACCTTACGGTTACCGCAATCGCGCTCAATGGGCATATCGCGACGCATTGCCACGCGCATTTGGATATTTTCTGCCGGAAAGCGCACATATCGTGCCGATTGACCAATGCCCCGTGTTGTCACCGGGCCTGACCAAAACGTTTGGGCAATTGCAGGAACTGGCGCGGGCCAATTCCCTGCCCCCCGGAATTCTGGAAATCGAAGCGTTTATGGATTCGGATGACGCCAAACTGGCACTGAACGTGGCGTTCGAGCGTTTTTCCAAACCGGCCAAGGATCTGATTAACGATTTCAAGTCGGCGCTGCCGCAATTGGAGAGCTTGCTGCTGCTCGATCAGAGCAAAAACCGCTTCGAGCTTTCCGGACCGGGATATCTGACGCATCAGGCCGGCGGATTTGCGTTTCGGGTGAGCCACTTGTCGTTTTTCCAGGTGAACCGTTTCCTGATCGAAGAACTGTTGAGCTGTGTGTTGGATGGGGTGAAAGGCGGCTACGCGCTGGATTTGTTCGCGGGTGTGGGTTTCTTCACGCTACCGCTGGCGAGATTGTTTACCCGCGTGGTGAGCGTGGACGCAAATCTCTCCGCGACGCGCGATTTTCGTGTAAACGCGGAGTTGGCGGGCGTGCAGGTTGTTTCTCACAATGAGCACACGGAAGAATTCCTGAAGAAGGATCAGGAGAGGCCGGATTTTGTATTGCTGGATCCGCCGCGGGCCGGATTGGGTGCAGAGGTGGCGGCACGTCTGGCAAATTTGGGCGCTCAGGAAATTATGTATCTTTCCTGCGATCCTTCCACGCTGGCGCGCGATCTTGCGGTGCTGACCGCTTCAGAGAAGCGTCCGGCTACCGAAGTAGCACCTGCGCATCGCTACGAAATCACGCAGATTGAGCTGTTCGATCTGTTCCCGCAAACATTTCATATCGAAACGCTTGTGAAGTTGCGAAGGGTCACTTGAGGCTGCCGGCCGTAGCGATTGCCGTTTTCTTTGTTGGCGGCATTTTGCTCGGCCTGCGTCCCACGCTTGCGACGCACGCAACATCGAAACATTTTCTGTTCCTCCTTATAGCTCTTGCCATTGGAAGCTTCTTTGCCGCACTTCTGCTCATTTGGCGCAATAAACTTTGGTTCGCTGCATCTTGTAGCCTTACCGCGTGGATTTGCTTGGAGTGTTTGCTGCCTGCCTCGCAGAACAACCCCTGCCTCCTGGACATGTCCTCAGCCGAATGGCTGCGGGGCAGATCAGCAGCAAAGTTTCCCTGCGTTATGCGGGAAAGATCCGCAGTGAAGTGTCGCGGCTGCCATGGGGTTATGGCCTGGAACTCGACCTTAGCAGTGTGGACACTGCGGAAGGAGTATTGCCACTAGTTGGCGGGTTGCGCGTGGGATTTACGCCGAAGGAAAGAGAATCCGGTTTGCCGGAGCTTCACGCCGGAGACGAGATCGCTGCCCTTACAGTGGCACGCTTGCCGCTTCAGTATAAGGATGCCGGAGCGTTTGACCGCCGCGAATTCCTGGCACAACAGAACATTCATGTGCAGGCTACGCTGCGGGCGAGTTCTCTTCTTGAAAAAGTTGCCGCACCTTCCCTTTCAATTGGTGCGCATGTTGCACGCTGGCGTGGCAAGCTGCGCGACACCTTGGATGCACTTTTTCCTTTTTCACCAGACACCGCAGGGATTTTGCGGGCAATGCTCCTGGGAGACCGCACGTTTATGGATCGAGCGGAATCGGTGGACTTTCAGAAGACCGGCGTGTTCCACGTTCTTGTCGTGGCTGGGCTACACGTCGGCGCGCTTGCGTTTTTTCTGTTTTGGTTAACGCGACGGCTGAGGTTGCCGAGGACTCTCTCGACACTGCTCATCCTGGTAGCGCTTTTGCTTACATTGCGGTTGTGGAACAGCGCGCGCCGGTTCTGCGCGCGGGGCTGATAAACGGCATTTTCGTGTTGGGGACGGTGTTCTACCGAAGGTTGGAGTTACTGAATTCAGCTGCGCTGGCGGCGATGATTCTGCTGGTGGCAAAACCCAAGGCGGTGGTGGACACCAGCTTTCAACTGTCTTTCCTTGCCATAGGCTGCATCGCGGGGATTGCTGTGCCTTGGATGGACCGCGGCATTCAACCCTTTTTGCGCGCGCTGCGGAGCTGGCGCGATGTGGCGCGCGATGCGGCCTACGCGCCGCAGCAAGTGCAATATAGGTTGGATCTGCGGGATGCCGCCCGCATATTGACGGCACGGCTTTCCGCGCGAGCGGCTGCCTGGTCGCAAAATGCTGGAGTGATTGGATTGCGCTGGAGTTGCCGCCTGTGCGAATTATTTGTGGTCTCGCTAGTGCTGCAATTCGGGATGCTGCCGCTAATGGCGCGAGACTTCCATCGCATCACGTTGCTCGGACCATTCGCGAATTTGCTGGCGGTGCCGTTGACGGGTGTGATCGTTCCGCTGGACTTCTGCAGCCTTGGGTTCGCGTTGGTTTGGGGGGCACTGGGATTATTGTTGGCGATGCCCTTGGTATGACTTGTGCAATTGCAGGGCGGAATTGTGCATTTTTTTGCGCGCGTCCCGCACGGCAGCTACCGGATTCCCGGCCCGCCTTCATGGGCCATTCTGCTATTTTTCTTGGCAATCCTTGCACTGGCTGTTGAGCTGCGCGTTCAAACGGGCCGATGGCTACGGATTTTCGCGATTGCGGCGACACTTTTTGCAGCTGTGGTGATCGCCACATTTCCATTCCGACCAGCTTTTGTGCCACGCGCGCTGGAGATGACTGTTCTGGATGTGGGGCAAGGCGATTCGATCGTGGTGATTTCTCCGAATGGCAGCGCGCTGCTGATTGACGGAGGGGGAACATTTCAGGGCTTTCAGGGCCGCGAGGAGCATCTGGGCCCGGATCCCGGTCGAGATGCCGTGTCGCCGTATTTGTGGTCGCGTGGGATACAACGATTGGATGCAGTGGCGCTGACGCATGCGCACCAGGACCACTTTGGCGGACTCACCGCCATCCTGCAAAACTTCCATGTCGGGCAACTTTGGTTGGAGCGGGAAACCGCTGCGCCCGCCTTCGCGCGATTGAAGGAGTCGGAGTAGGGATCATGATTACTCACAACCCCCTCCACGGATCCGGACAGGCGGGTTTCCCGCATCCGGCTCTGTCCTTAGGTAACAACGCCCATGCGGCGCAGGGGATAGGAATGACAGACGGTAGGCAGAGGCAGCCAGTGAGTGATGAGGCGCTGCATACGATTCCAGAGGACGCGTCCGTTCTGGCTACGCCGCGACAGCGAGCGATGCCAGAGCCGTCCCACTTGGAATCGAAAAAGTGCCAGCGCCGAGTTGTTCATGGGCACTCCGTAATACCGGAGGTGCCCACGCACCACCGCTTGCAACCACTTGCCCTGTTCGGGGATGGGTTCGTGCATCCGTCGCTGAAGCTCGGCTTTCACCTCGTTCAGCTTCGTCTGCAGTCTCTTGCCTATCGTCTGCCGCAACACCGTGTACCGTCCATTGCTCCTCTTCTTTATGCAGATATGCGTAAAGCCAAGGAAATTGAACGTCTCCGGTTTCCCTTCTCCACGCCACTCCCGGCTGTCGATCGCACACGGACCGAATTCCAAAAGTCGCGTTTTCTCAGGATGCAGCTCCAAATGGAACTTCCGCATTCTTTCGGTGAGTTCCACACGAAACTGATCGGCATCCGACTTCTCCTGAAAGCCCAGCACGATATCATCAGCGAAACGCACCACGATCATGTCGCCGTGCGCACGCTTCTGACGCCACCCCCGGACCCACAGGTCGAACACGTAATGAAGATAGACGTTTGCCAAAAGCGGCGAAGCACTTCCGCCCTGAGGCGTTCCTTCCCCCACCCGTATTCGTTTCCCATCCTCCAGCACGCCGGCGTTCAGCCATTTCTGGATCAATCGCACGACGCGCCGATCGGCCACCCGATGCTCGATGAACTTGACCAGCCATTCGTGGGAAAGCCCATCGAAGGACTCTACGACACACTACCCATCAGCAGGACCTTCCTGAGAGAGTCACGATTGTCCGTGCCCGTCATCCGTTCGAAGGAAAATCACTCGCCGTTCTTGGGACCATCCATCGACACGGCCGATTGTATCTCGTGCTGATCTTGCCGGACGGCAGTAAATCGCTCATCCCTGCCGATTGGACCGACGTTGCGCCCACCGTGCAGCCTCGCGGTGCTGTCTCCGCGAAACTGACCACAACTTTTGGCTCTCTGGAAGACTTGCTTCACGCGCGCGCCGTCGTAGATGCTCTCCTCGACCGCCTCGCTCGACCGGAAAGCGAGAAGGCGAATTCCACCGTAACAAAGGAGGGCGTCCTTGCAGCGAAATCTGAGTCTCTTCGACCTTCTGCTCAAGGAAATCTACGTTTGGGAAACCCTAGAGAACGAACAAAGAACTCTCGCGATCGAAATCCTCGCAAAGCTCATCGCCCGCGCGGCCGCGGACGACCACGCCCAGGAGGAAAATCATGAATGATCTGGTCAAAGTAACTCCCAGCCATACGAAACGCACCGCCTTCGTCTACATTCGCCAGTCCTCCCCTGCTCAAGTCGAGTACAACCGCGAGTCCACCGCGCGCCAGTATGCTTTGCTCGAGAAGGCCCAGGAATTCGGTTGGGCCAAGGAACAAGTGACCGTCATTGACGAAGATCTGGGCGTGTCCGGCTCAGGATTCGCCGAGCGTTCCGGGTTCGCACGCATGACTGCGGAAGTGGCCCTCGGACACGCCGGCATCGTGTTCGGCCTCGAAGTCTCCCGTGTGGCACGCAACAATGCTGACTGGTATCGCCTGTTTGATCTCTGCAGCATCACCGACACGCTGGTCGGAGATAGCGACGGCATCTATCATCCGGCGCTTTTCAACGATCGCTTGGTACTCGGATTAAAAGGCATCATGGCGGAAGCGGAACTGCACATTCTTCGCGCGCGGCTCGAGGGTGGAATTCGCAATAAAGCCGCACGCGGGGAACTGCGCCGAGGCCTGCCCGTAGGCTTTGTTTGGGGAGAAAAGGACGGCGAAGTGCGTTTTCATCCCGACGAATCCGTCGTCAGCACCGTTCGCACGGTGTTCTCTAAATTCACGGAACTGGGATCGGTCCGCAAGGTCTGGTTGTGGTTCCGCTCGGAAGGTCTTCCCTTCCCCCTGCGATCCAATATGAAGAGCGAGATCCGTTGGGTCGCGCCCAGTTATCACACCATCCATCAAGTACTCACCAATCCGGTGTATGCTGGCGCGTACGCGTACGGGAAGTCTCATCGTGAACGCTACGTCGATGACCAAGGAAGGCTCCGCAAGCGAAGCCGTCTTCTGCCCATGGCGGAGTGGCCCGTGCTTCTTCTCGAACATCATCCAGGTTTCATTGACTGGGCCCTGTTCCAAGCCAACCAAGCACGCATTGATGCCAACGAGCATCCTCAGCCACACCAAGCAGGTGGCGCCGTGAGAGAAGGCGGCGCATTGCTGCAGGGCCTAGCTACCTGTGGGAAGTGCGGCCGTCGGCTCCACACGCACTACACGGGCAGAACCGCGTCACCCGGATACCACTGCGCGGGCAAGGATATGGTTGGTGGGCGCGGAGTGTACTGTCTGCACGTGGGCGCTGTTCAAATCGATCAAGCCGTTGCCGATGCTTTTCTTAAGGCTCTGACGCCCGCGGCTCTCGAAGCAACACAGTTCGCCATACAGCAACTCGAGACGGACCACGATGCAGCACTCAGTCAGTGGCGTCTAGCAGTGGAACGCGCTCGCTACGAAGCTGAACGAGCCGAACGTCAATATCGTACCGTTGAGCCCGAAAACAGACTGGTGGCACGCGGACTCGAAACCGAGTGGGAAAAGCGCTTGCGCGATCTCGCTGCTGCAGAAGTCGAACTCGAACGACGGGAACAACAACGCCCGCGCATGCTGAGCGAGGAAGAGAAAAAGAAAATTCTCTCTCTCGGTTCCGATCTGCATAAAGTCTGGACAGCGCCGACCACCACGGATCGCGATCGCAAAGAACTGCTGTGCACTCTACTAGAAGAGGTGATTGTTACCGTCGATCGCCCCGAACGGCGCGCTCATCTTACCGTCCGCTGGCGAGGCGGCACGCTAATGGAATTAGATCTCTCTTTGCCGCGCATGAAGCCTCGTGGCCTCCACACCGACGAAGATACGATCTCTCTGCTTCGTCGTCTGGCCGCCCACTACCCAGACGACGTCATCGCTGGCATTCTCAACCGCCAGGAACGGCGCACAGCCAGCGGAGAACGTTTCACGTCGCTTCATGTTGGCAGTCTGCGCCGCTATCGCAACATTCCGCGCTACGAACCGCCAGCGGAGCCACCCACCGGGAAGGTCGTGCCGATTCGCCAGGCAGCACAGATTCTCGGGGTTAACACTTCCACGGTTCATCGGTGGCTGAATGATGGTTTCATCGCCGGGGAACAGATAACGCCTGGAGCACCGTGGCAGATTCGAATCACGGATGAGTTGCGGGCACGCTTTGTCGAGCAGGCACCACCAAGTTATCTGCCCATGCTGGAAACAACCATGAAACTTGGTGTTTCGCGCCAAACCGTGTTGCAGCGTGTAAAGCGTGGCGAGCTCGAAGCCCTGTTGGTCACGCGCGGACGTCGTAAGGGCTTACGAATTAAAGTGATAGACACTCAACCAGGGTTGTTTCATGAATAAGGGGGCATTGGGCGCACATCAGATTTAGGGAAGTCATGCAGCCACCTGCTTTCCCTCTGAGCGGCGTTCCCAGAAATCCTGGAAGCGTCCGCTGAGTTTGCTGCAGCGCAGGGCGATGATGGCGTTGGCGCCCTTGACGGTCCAGTGCATGCCTGCCCGCTTGAGCCGCGTCCCAACTACGATTTTGCAACCAGACTCCACGACGCCGGTCGAAGTACAGAAGCCTTGTTTTTCGAACTGGGGATACCGCATGCGCCGTCGATTTCTCCAGATGTATTGAATACATTCTCGCGCCTCTTTGTGTTGACCGATGTGGCTGCGCAGCGCGTGCACCAAGGATTTCAAGTGACCTTCGTCAAGCTCCTCACAACGTGCATCGATCCATGCCTTGCCCTCGGGGCTGTCTCCATAAATGACCTTTCCCACTTCGCCGAGATGTTCTTTGGCATGAAAGCGATCGAGAATCTGAGAGGCTTGCGGGAACAGTTCGGTAGCCGTGTTCCAAATCCAGGTCGCGCCATCGCCCAACACCACCTGACGCAGGGCTTCGGTGAAACCGCGGCGGCTGGCCTCGCGCTGTACGCGCGCGGCAAAATCCGACAGGTGGGGGCTGGTATCTGGAGTGGCGGCGCTTTCAATCGCACTCGAATAGCTGATCGATCCTGGATCGCGCACGGGTTTGCCTTCCCTATCTCGCGATTCCGCCGTCCAGACAGTGACCAGCTTGGCTTCGCGGGTTTTGGCCGAGCCGTCGGCTTGCTTGCCCGCGCGGTCTGCGACTTCTTGCGGGCGCATGGGCACCCCGGTGCCATCCAGGCCCAGATACATGGTAGGGGCCACTTCGCGCATCCTTTCAACGTCCTGGCGTTCATCCACGGCGATCTCGGCCCCCAGCGCTTCGGCGGCCCGTTCCACCTGCTTGACACTGACTTCCACGCCCGCCAATTCGTGCAACAGCGCACCGCTCTCCTCGAAGCTCACCAGCGCTGCCGCGCTGGCAGTCATGCGCAGAACTCCGGGCGTCAGGGAAAACGATTCCAGTTTCAGCGCTCGGTCCCGCGGGCAGAATCCATGGTGGCATCGGCCACAGTCGTAGTAAGCCCGCTTCAAATGCAGAGGTCCCAACACGCTTTCGAAGGTCTTCCCGTGACGGCCGTGATAGCGGGCCACACCGCCGCAGGGGCAAGGTAATTCCGGTCCCACATAATCGCTGGTGTCCGTGTTGAGCCGTTGTTCCAGGGCCCGAGCGGCCAGACGCAACGCCTGCCGCCGTGCGAACGTCTCCACAGCTTCAAAATCCAGTTCGGCCAGCGCCTGAGGACCTAAGAGCGTTTCGATTTCCTGGGCGATTTCGCTTTCCAGGTCCGCGGAGAGCCCCCTTTTTCGGCCCCCTCTGCGGAGACCGGGATCGCTTCGAGTTGTTCATCGGCCCATCGCTCGCAGGCCTCCCAATAGGCTTCGACGCGTTCTCGAAATTGCCGTCCCGATTCGATCTGCCGCCGGACCACCGGCACCTGTTCGGGAGAGACATAGCGGGAACGGGTCTTGCCCTCGACCTTCTGCGTGAGGAGGAAGTAAGGACCATGGGCTGCCTTAGGATCGTGTTGACAGGCGCAGACTCCTTGTCCGCACTTCATCCGGCGTTCACAGAGCGAACCTCGTCGCATCGGTTCCGGATGCGAGAAGGCTGCTGCTAATTGTGTAATGCGCGAAGGGACTGCAGGTGTGAGATCATCCATGCTTGGTCCTCCTGCCGTATATACTACTGCAGGACTAAGAGAAAATCACGCCGCTTCTCGAAAGCGCCGCCCTGCTGACGTGCGCCCGGGGGCATTATGGAACTGGATCCAAAAAACTTTTGATGTCAAGATCGAGCACCCAGTTCACTTTTCTCGTCAGCAGTCCCGTGTACAGCGCATCCAGCGCTTGATGCTGGCTTCGCCCTGGCCGGAACCCGTACGAGAAGCCGAGAAAATCCGTTTCGTATATGGCGTTCAACACCTCGACCGATGCACGCTGGACGATTTTGTCTTCCAGCGCTGTGACTCCGAGCGGTCTTTGCCGCGTCGGGATAGAACGCAGGCGCTGTGTCGGTGGGCAGCGGGGAGTTGCCGTAACCGGCTCCTCATCGGATTACGCCGGTGCCTCATTCCGCGCCTCGATCAGTTTCCTACGTCCCCCCGTTTCATCCCGGACGGCGGGATTTCCCCGGTCCGGTTGGGGACAGCAGCTTTCCCCTTGGAGCCTTCCCATGATGACCAGCCACGTTAAGCGATGGCTCGCATCCTTTGGCGACCATCAGGTTTGCTCCAAGGCTCGACGCACTCGTTTACACCATCAAGCGCCGGCCACAGTGTGCCGACTGGTGTGCGTTGTACGCCCGCTACTACCCAGGGCCCCTTTGCTCCGAAGGCATTACCCTCCATCCTTGCTACTACGGGCCCATGCGCATGTCCTGTGGCCTCCATGCCCCTTCGACCTTAGTCTCGTAGGCGCTGGTCTTCGCCGCTTATGCCATCCACGGCTGGTCCACTGGACCGTCCTAGCTTTGACTGTGTGGCTTCGTCCGAAAGTGTCGTGCCCAGTACGCCGGGTGCTCGCTCGGTGTATACGGTCGTTCTCTTCCCAAGCGACATTGGCCTTCGCCACCGACGGATGGCTCGGCGCGCTCCCAGTCCCCCCGCAAGCGACTTCCCGCGGGCCCGAAATTTCGGCGTTGCAGGCATTCTCTTCGGTTACGACCCTCTCGTTCACTTGCCCTCCTGGTCGCTCCCACGCAGTTACGCGCGGCGAGGGCTTTGTCGCTCGAGCTTGCTTGGAATTCGTTTCCTCCTCCCAAGTCGAGCCAGTTATCCGGTTGAATCGACCAATTACCGGAGCAGGATCCGCCCCTGCTAGTCACAGAGTTTTGCTAGCTGCACCCGTCGGCCTTGGGGATATACACCCTACGCACCGGCTTCGCTCGGTACGCTCCTCGCTTCAGCCTTTCGGAAAGGTCCTGAAGATTCCTCTCCAGTTCTTCCCCGTAGTGCCGCCACGTCTCTCCGTCCACGCCCGGCGCGGCTTCCTTCTTCAAACTGAAGTAAGCCATGCGCAGCGTTTCCAAGTTATAGATGTGGTGCAGGAGTGCTGTGAACCGCAACTTCTTATCCTTCTCCGCAGCTTGACGTACCCGCTCCAGCTCACTGGGCGCGTCTTTCCGGCTCGGTGTCCGGGACGCGTTTTGCTGTGGCAGGTTCCCTTTGGCCAGCCCTCCTCCCTCCATCCCCTCCGCCATCGGTTTCCCGGCTTTGTTCGGGGACTTCACAGGTACTACAGGGCTGTCCGACGCAATATAAAAGGGCGCCCCTTTTGGAGTAGGGTTTGGGTGCTTGCCTCAATCCCTACAGAAAGGAACGCCCTCAATGGATAGCAAAAAGTATATCGGCATGGATGTGCATAAGGAAAGCATTTCGCTTGCGGTGATGAATGGTGTCGGGAAGATCGTGATGGAATCCGTAATCGAGACGAAAGCCAGCATGATTCTGCAGTTTTTCGATGGGCTGCGCGGAGACTTGCAGGTCACGTTTGAAGAAGGAACCTCGGCCGCTTGGTTGTATGACTTGCTGAAACCGCACGTGACGAAATTGGTGGTGTGCGATCCGCGCAAGAATGCCTCCATGAGGGAAGGCAACCAGAATGACAAGATCGACGCGCGCCGGTTGGCCGAGCTGCTGCGTCTCAATCATCTTAACCCCGTTTATCACGGTGAACACGGTCTACGAAGCCTGAAGGAACTGGTGCGCAGTTATCTCGCCATCACCAAAGATGTCGGACGGGTCATGTCGCGGGTGAAGGCGATCTATCGCAGTTGGGCCATTCCTTGTACCGGCAAGCAGGTCTATGCATTGCGCCATCGTGCCGAGTGGCTTGGGAAGATCACTGAGCCGGGAGTGCGCCGGCGGGCGGAGTTTTACTACCAACAACTCGATGCGCTGCGGGTGGTGCGTCAGCAAGTACGGCGGGAACTGCTCGCGGAGAGCAAGAAACACAAGGCTTGGAAACTGCTCTGCCAGATCCCTTCGATTGGTCCGATCCGGTCTGCCGTACTGCTTGGGATTTTGCAGACCCCGAACCGTTTCCGCACCAAGCGGCAGCTATGGACCTACAGCGGATTTGGCATCGAGACACAAAGCAGCGCCGATCACCGTAGTGTCGACGGGCAGCTGCAACGAGCGAAGAAACAGACCTCCATTCGCGGACTGAACCGAAACCACAATCACGATCTGAAGAGCTTGTTTAAGGGTGCGGCGATCGTGGCCTCGAGCAAACCGGGTCCGTTTCAGGAGTTCTACACAGCATTACTGGCCAAGGGCATCAGGCCGGAGATGGCTCGTCTGACCTTGGCCAGGAAGATTGCCACCATCGTGTTGATTGTGTGGAAGAGAGGAGCGTGCTTCGACGCCCAACATCTGAAACCACAAACAGCTTGAGTGTCTCTGATCGAGTCCGCTCCATCTCTGGGGGATTTCCCTGGCGGTGGCCGTCGGGTTCTCGAGACACTCTGGTTCGAGAGCGAGTCTCAGCTGGGAAGTTAGGCGCTGTGTGCCTCGGGCACGTAGTCTCAAGCCGACCCTAGTCCCTCTCGGATAACCAGAAAAAGCTATGGGCCACGAGTCCCAAATAGAACTATGGTCGCCAACTTGACCACCGTTCTGCTTTGTTGGTTTCGGAACTGACAGGCTTCGTCGCGAAGAAGCGATGAAAACCGCTGGTAGAGAAAACCCAAACCACGGGGTCGCATTGCCCCGCAACCGAGCGCATGGCACGGAAGAGCAGAACAGATCTCGCTCGATCAAGTGGGCTGAGAAGCAAGAAAACTTTCAGCCGAAGGAGATGTTTTTTTTCTTGACTTCTACCTTTATAGAACTTCCCTGGTCCGTTCGTCATCGGCGTGCGTCCTTAGACTTCCCGATGCGTCCCGAGGCTACTGCTGCCCTGGGCGGACGTGGGATCTCCCGGTTCCCGTGCGAGGTGTCTCCGTGCGTGCTCGGGGTCTCTGACCGCGCGGGACTCTGGTACACCTCGCGATATCGGTGCACCCGATGGAGCCTTCCGCATACTCCTACAGCGTCGGCGTCCCGGAGTGAGTTTCTTTCGCGGCTGTATACCCGGCCCGCACGGTCCCCTGTCAACGCTTCGACGCCGCCCTCTGCGAGCAGCTCCGCATGACTCGGGGCCGATGTGGGTCGCTAATCCACTTTCGTGTGACTTTTCCATTCACTACAACCTCGCCGGTTTAACCGGCGCACAGAAGTAACACAGATGAAATTTGCGATGCAGCACGAACTTCGCGGGCAGCAGTTTCGTTGGGACGGCGTAGAAGTGGATTTTCTGTGGCCGGAGATTCCACCGGAGGAAGTTGCGCCACTGGCCAAAAACAATGATTCGCTGGTGGTTCGCTTGCGCTACCTTCAGAAGACTTTTCTGCTGCCGGGAGATGCGGAAAAGCAAGTGGAAGCCGCCATGCTTTCGGAAAACGATGCGGCGGACTTACATGGGGACGTGCTGAAGGTTGGGCACCGTGGGAGCAAGAACTCGACGATGCCGGACTTCCTCGCCACCGTTGCGCCGCGCATTAGTATTATTTCAGTTGGAGAAGAGAACCCTTACGGGCACTCAACCCGGAGCTAGTGGAGCGATTGGAGGAAAGCGGGACGCGCTTATTGCGCACCGACCGCGATGGAGCAGTGAGTGTTGTGACTGACGGGCACAGCATATGGGTGAGTCATTCGTGGCTTGCGCGGAAAGCGCTGCGCAATCAGGAAACGCGCAATCGCCAGAGCACAGCCAGCACGATCAACAGAAGTAGGAAACCGACCAGCGCTTCGTATTCATGATTTCGTTTGTATTGGGCCCAGGAAAAAGAGCCGGTGGCCTCTCCCGGCTGGCGAATTGCTGTCAGCCGCGGAAAGAAAAGCGGAACGCTCGCAACGAAGGCATCGAAGGCCGCGCCATGCTTTCCGCGAAGTTCCGTCTCTTCGCGACGCATCACGAACGAATACACCAGCGCAAAATATACGAGCAGCAGCAACGCCGCAAGCCACGAGCGCATGGCCACTGCAGCGCCAATCGCCAGGATGCTGCTGCCTAAATAAAGCGGGTTGCGGGTGTAGGCGTACGGTCCGGTTGTTGTGAGTACTTCCTGCTTAAGCAGATAACCGGCGGAGTAGGCGCGGATGGCGAGACCAATTAAGCCAATCGAGGCGCCAAGAAGAATGGCGCGCGGGGTTGGTCTGGCGAGGAACAGGGCGACAACCGCGACTAGGTAACCGATGCGGACGCGCCAACGAGAGAAGAAATCGAGCGCCGTCATGCGGTTTTTTCCAGGGACTTGCGTACCGCGTTGAAAACTTCGTCGACGGAAAGCGCCAACAGGGAAGGGTCCGCCACGTTGCCGCGGCCATAGGTCGTGCGCGCACTCGGGCTGCGAAGCACTATGTGCCGGGGCGGGTAGGGCCCGTTGCGGCCAGGATCGGTTGGACCGAACAGCGCAACCGCTGGTGCGCCGAGCGCGACGCCGAGATGCATCGGCCCCGTATCGCCGCCTACGATGCATTGCGCTCCATGCAAAAGTGCCATCAGAGGACCCATATCTCCATCATAAGCGACCGGGTGCGCATCACCACTTGCGGCTTGCACTGCGGCCACGAGCGATTCTTCCCCTGGTCCGTAATTAACGACGCACGGCAGCCCGAGATCCGCGTGGATTTTCTGGCACAATGCGCCGAAGCGTTCCGGGGGCCAGCATTTCGAGCGCCAGCCGCCGCCTGGACTCAGCACGATGTAGCGTGCGACGCGCTGTTCTTCTAGTTGCTTTAGGACAAGCCTCGCGGTCAGTTTCCTCAACATGAAGTGTTATTTCGCTGACGGCCCTGGGTGCGCCAGTGCGCAACGTCAATTCGCCATTCTGATCGGCGATGTGCGTGGTGTGTGTCGGCACGCGATCGGTATAGAGAATAGGAACGCCAAATTCGCGAATTGTCGCGGAGGAAAAACCGATACGCTTTTTGACGCCGCCGAGAAACGCAAGCGAGGCGGATTTCCATAGTCCTTGATAATCAATTGCCGCGATCCACGTGGTTGCGCGAATGCGGCGGAGAGTCTGGCGGACGCTGGTGAGTTCGCGCGAATCCACCGGCCAGATTTCTGTGGCCAGTCCGCTGCTGGCGACAAGATGGACCCAACGGGGATGCGTTAACCAGATAATTTCGGCGGAAGGAAAGGAGGCGCGCAACCCGGCGACGGCGGGAAATGTGTGCACGATGTCGCCGAGCGAACCCAGGCGAACGACAAGGAAACGCCGGTCAGCCATGCGGGGCCTTGCGGATAGATTCCAGCAGCGCGCGTGTGGAATGTTCCTTGGGATCGCCGACGATGGCCACCCGTATCCCTAAACGGTCGGCAACAGCGCGCTCTGGAACGCTTTCCGCGGTGTAGTCAGTACCTTTGGCGTGAACGTTGGGGCGCAACTCCTCGAGAAGATTTTCTACGTTTGGTTCATCGAAAAGGACAACGAAATCCACGTCGCGCAAGGCTGCTACCAGTTCGGCGCGTGCCCGTGCATTCAGAATGGGTCGCCCGGAACCTTTCAGGCGAAAGACGCTGGAATCGGAATTTACTCCCACGACCAGAATGTCACCTTCATCCTTGGCGCTTGAAAGATAACGCACGTGACCGACGTGGAGGGTATCGAAGCAGCCGTTGGCAAACACGATGCGTTTGCCATGACGCTTGGCACCATCGAGAAGGAGCTGCAGTTCGTTACGCGATTTGATTTTCGATTTGGCTTTGCGCATACGATTCGAGTGCAACAGAGTAATTGGCAGTGAATCCTTGTTGTACAAGCTCGCGGTACATTAAGACGCCGACCCGGTGACTGCTGCCTGGCGAATCGCTTCCAGAAGTTCTTCGCGAGAAACTGTGGCCGTGCCGCGTTTCATTACCACCAGGCTGCCAGCGATGTTGGCGATGTGCGCCGCTTCCAACGAAGAAGCGCCACTGGCTAATCCCAAAGTGTACACCGCGAGGACCGTGTCACCCGCGCCGGTGACGTCCACCGCCTGATCGCTTCCATGCGCTAAAATGTGAAGCGGATTCTGTCCCGGTTGGAAAAGCGCCATACCATCGCGGCCACGCGTGATTAACAGCGATTTGAGCTTTAATTCTTCGCGGGTTGCTTCTCCGCAGCGCTCAAGCTCTTTTAGATTGCTGCCGATTGATGTGTGATGCAGAGCTTCCATTTCCGCTTCGTTGGGGGTTGCCGATGTAACACCCGCGGTTCTAAAGCTTGTCAATTGGTAGCGCGAATCAAGAGTTACCGGAATCTCGCGCTTCGCACGGGCAGTGGCAAGCCGTACATCTTCGGGAGTGGCCACGCCAAAACCGTAGTCCGAAACGGCAAGAGCATCCGCGCCACGCATTTTCGCGGCAACCAATTGCACCAGCCGTTTGCGCGTCGCGTCACTTAGCTGTTCACTCGGCTCGTAATCCACGCGAAGTACTTGCTGGCCCACCGTATGGGCCCAGCCAGCCAGAAAACGCGTTTTCGTGGGCGTTGTCCAGCCTTTCACGCGAACAATTCCTGAAACATCCACCTTTTTTTCGCGGAATACTGCGAGCAGGCGATCACCGGCAGCGTCATCACCGATGGCGGTAACAGGCGAAACCTTCGCGCCCAGTGCCGCGAAATTGTTGGCTGCGTTGGCTCCACCACCCGGGGCAATCTGAGTCTCGCGATGTTTCAGAATCAGAACGGGTGCTTCGCGGGAAACGCGCGTGATGTCGCCGAACTGAAACGCGTCCGCCACGAAATCGCCCAGCACGACGACGTGCTTCCCGGCGAAGCGTTCGACAATCTCCGCCAGGGCCATGAGGTCCACTGAAGAAGATGTGCTCTTGGTTTTCGCTGCGCGCCTCATTGTTTTTGCCCCAGGATCCAATCCACCGCCGCGGTCAAATTCTCCACGACGCACTCCGGCTGCCTGGGCCATTTCTGATGATGCCAGGTCCAATCGCCAAGGCCATAACCGCTGTGCACAAAAATGCTGTGCGCTTCGGCGCGAAATGCGAGTTCCATATCGCCGTACCGGTCGCCAACCACAAAGGAGTCTTTTGCCTGGACACCCAGATCGCGCTCCGCCCTCTGAATCATACCGAGTTTCGGCTTGCGACACTCGCAGCCATCAGCCGAACTATGCGGACAATAATAAACGCGATCCACCCGAGCCCCTTCCTTTACTAGTGCAGAAATCATTACCTCATTTACCTCCTGCACGAGCGATTCGGGGAAATAGCCGCGCGCGACTCCCGATTGATTGGTCAGGACGACTACCGCCAAACCTGCCTCGTTCAAGCGCCGAATGGCTGGTGCCGCAAAGGGAAACATACGAAATCGCGCGACATGGTTCAAGTAACCCACTTCTTCGGCAATGGTGCCGTCGCGATCGAGGAAAACCGCTTGGCGTCGCGGAATTTGTTCAGGCAGGACCCACCTCCAATTTCGTCAACCAGAATTTCGTCGCGGTGGAAACCATCTCCGGCGTGACGCTTTTCATGCAGCGATGGTCCGTAGGACAGCTGCGCAGGTAACAGGGGTTGCAGTAGGGTTTTTCTTGCACGATGGTAGAGCGGTGCGTGACCGGAGCGGTGCCGGATGGATCGGTTGGGCCGAAGATGGCGACCACAGGCAAGCCAACTGCAGCGGCCACGTGCATCGCGCCAGAATCGTTGCCCAAAAACAGCTGGCATTGCGAGAGAAGCGCGGGCAAATCACCGATTGGCGTTTTCCCGGTGAGATCGACTGGCTTTCGCTTCATGCCCGAGATGATGGCGTTGGAAACACCAGCTTCTGCCGCAGTGGCAAACAGAATCACGTCGCCATCGGTTTCCGCCTGAAAACGATTGGCCCAGTCGGCAAAGCGTTCCGGAGGCCAGCATTTTGCCGAGCCGTAGGAGGCGCCAGCGCCGAGCGCGACGCGTGTAGTGTACGGCCTGGCTCCTGCTTCGACTAGTATTTGGGCGGCTTTTTCGCGGCGTGCGTCTGGAATATGCAGCTCGATATACGCAACGTCAGGCAACTCTTCAATCCAACCCGCGCGGCGCAGAAGTTCAAGATAGTAGAACCTTTCGTGCGGCGGGATTTCGCCGGGTTTGGGCACAGCGATTGCTTTAGTTAAAAGAAGGCTGCGCCCATCGCGCGCGTAGCCGATTCGCTCTTGGATCCGCGCTCGCCAGGCTAGCCACGCGGCGTCAAAGGCATTCTGGAGAAGCAGGGAGGCATCGAATTTCTTGGCGCGCAATTCCTTAGCGAACTTGGCACGGCTGCTCCAACTGCGATGCGATCCCTTCGGGTCATAGAGGACCAGTTCGTCGCAGAGGGCCTGATCGCGGTAGATTTCCGCAACGTAGGGACGCGCTACGATGGATAGGCGCGCTTCTGGGAATTTTTGGCGGACAGCACGGATCGCGGGAAGAGCCAGAATGCCGTCACCGACCCAGTTCGTTGCGCGAATCATGATGTTCATGCGCGGGCTCCGGAAGGCTCGAGTTTGCTTTCCAGACAGGCGACGAATTCGCTCTCGGATCGAATAGTCAGGGAAATCGCGGCAACGTAGGTTGGCAATGGCAGCTTGCCGGCTGGCTGGAGATTGATCCAATCTTTTTCTGTAGTGACGAAGCCGGTCGCTCCTGAGTTCTTTGCGGAGAGTTCTAACATTTTCAGATCAGCGTGGTCATAGCAGTGATGATCACGAAAATACTTTTTGCCGCAAACAGGGACGTGCCAGCGCACCAGATCCTGGAGAAAGGCATCCGGGTTGCCAATCGCACAGAATGCAAAGAATGGGCCGGGGCCAATTTCGCAGAGATATTTCTCTTCGTCGGGCTGTTCCAGGCTGCGAAAACCCAGCAACTGCGTTTGGGCATAGAAGATCTTGTCAGTGTGAGAATCGCGCGCCTCAATGGCTTCGTGCTCGGCGCGCCGCGTGACAACGATGAGGTCGGCGCGCCGCATTGCGGAAGCAGGTTCGCGCAGCTGACCGGCAGGCAATAGAAATTCATTTTTGAGCTTTCGGGATCCGTCCAGCAACAGGATATTGACGTCGCAAGCGAGTTGCACGTGCTGGTAGCCATCGTCGAGAAGAAAAACGTCCACGCCCTGTTGTTCCAAGAGCTGACCCTGCTTGTAGCGGTCTGGGCCAACGCCAAACAGCACGCGATCCTTCAGGCGATATTTCATCAATGCGATTTCATCGCTGGTTTCGCCGTTTCCCTTGTAGCCACGGCTGAGAATTGCCACGCGCTTCCCTACCGCCAGGAAATGTTCCGCTAGCCCGATGACCATCGGGGTTTTGCCGGTGCCGCCAACGGTCAAGTTGCCGACGCTAATCACTGGCGTACGCAAACGCTGGGTCTTGAGGACGCCCCGAGCATATAGCCACAGCCTGACGCCCACGGCAAATCCATAAGCCAACGACAATGGCCACAGCAGCCAGCGCAGAATTTGCGGGAGCTTCATTGAGGAGTGCCGTCCAGCGATCGGGAAATCTCGGCCAGAGCGCGATCGAGGGCGCCACGGCTCGTTTCCACCAGTTGGCGCGCAGTCTCCCCCATTTTGTGCATTTTCTCGGGGCTTTTCAGCAGGTGGATCCATTCCACACCGGCGTCTTCGGGGCTGGTCACTTGAATGGCCGCCCCCGCTTCCACGAAGCGTGAAGCGATGGCCGCGAAGTTTTCCATGGAAGGGCCAAACACGGGAACTTTGCCAAATGCGGCGGGCTCCAGAATATTGTGGCCGCCGGAATCAACCAGCGAGCCGCCGACGAATACGCCATCCGCGATGCGATAGAGCGAAGCCAATTCGCCGATGCTGTCGAGCAGCAGCACGGTGGTGTTGGCAGGAAAGCCTGCACCGTTTGCGCTGGCCAACTGTCCGGGACCCGCCACAGCCAGTTCGGAGCGGCGCACAAACTTGTAATGCGCTTCCTCAATGAATCCCGCGGCGGCATCAAAGCGTTCTGGCTTGCGCGGCGCCAGGACCAGCATCGCCTTGGGGTAGTCTCCTTGCAGGACACCGAAAGCGATCAGCGCTAGTGGCTCCTCTGTAGCCACAACACTACCCGCAACAATCACGGGGAAGCGGCCGTATTGCTTACATTCTGATTCCAACCAAGTGGAAAGGGGCGTCGGGGCGGGCAATTCCTGGTCGTATTTCAGATTGCCGCTGACTTTAACGCGGTTTGCCGGAGCACCCAGAGCACAAACCCGTCGTGAATCGCCCTCCGTCTGCATCAGAAGAGCGGAAACACTAGAAAGCGCGGAAGCCAGCAAGGGGCGAAGGTAGAAACCAAAGATGCCAAACCATTTCTGGAAACGCGCGAAAGAACGGTCTGAGATGCGACCACTGATGAAAATTACCGGCACATTGCGGCGTCCGGCTTCGCGCAGGAAATTGGGCCAGATTTCTGTTTCCAGAACGACCACGACGGCGGGCTTTATGGCGTTCATCACTTTGCGTACACTGAACGCCCAATCAAAAGGAAAATAGATTACTGCATCTGCGAACCGCATGCGTTCGCGTGCCAATTGGTTCCCCGTGATGGTGGTGGTGGAAATCACCAGCGGCCGCTGCGGATAGGATTCTTTGAGGCGTTTTGCCAGCGCCACACCCGCGAGCACTTCGCCGACGGAAACCGCGTGAATCCAAATGGCGCCGGGCCGCTCAGCGGGCAATTTCGCCACGCTGGGAATGGAAAAACCGAGCCGCTCGTTCAGATTTGAAAGATATTTGCCACGGCGCAGGCCTAGAATCAGCCAATAAGGCGCAGTGATAACGGCGGCCAAGCTCATCAATAAGCTATACAGGAAATACACGCGATCAGGCTCCGGTGTGTCTCTGATTTGCGCGGCCCACGACGCCCCAAGCAGGGCAACCCTGCTCCACCCCAAAGAATCGAAAGCCACAGGATGCAAACAGCTTATTATATCCTCATGCGAAAACATTCTGCTTTCCTTCTCGTCTTGCTGCTGACGACATTCGTGACGCCGTCTGTGTTTGCGCAGCAGGCTCAGCCTGTGCGTGCCGCAATACAGGACTCACATGAGGGAATGACGATTGGCATCGATCCCTGGACCGTGGCAACGCGTTATAAGGAGCGCTTCCCCAAGAAATCGCCCTTTGCAAAAGGAGTGATCGCGCTGCAAGTTTCCTTTCGCAACGACACCGATGAGAGCATCCGCGTCGACACGGCTCACATACGCTTACTGCTACAACTGAACGAGGACGAGCGGCAAGAGCTTGAGCCACTTACGGCGGATGAAGTGGCCGACGTAGTCCTCCTGAAAAGCAGCGGCAAGGACCCCACAGCGAGACGCGTTCCTCTGCCGATTCCGATTGGAAGAAATCCTCCATCGCGCGATAAGAATTGGATTGAGTTCCGGGATACTTGCCAGAACGCGGCACTTCCGTCGCCCATCGTAGCGGCACATAGCACAATGGTGGGCTTGCTCTATTTCGATTTAATGGGAGAGGTGGAGTTGCTGCAATCGGCGCGGCTGTATGTGCCAAACCTGACGACCATGAGCACAAAGCAAGCGCTGTCGTTTTTTGATATTGCGCTGGGGCATGGATCGGCAAACTGAGTTGGGAACGGGGAACCCAAGAACCCAGGTAGAAAATCGCTACCTGGAGCACCCGGCGCCAAGTGCGCGCTCAACTTTTTACTCATTGCCACCACTTTGGATACTCAAACACAAGAACACCACGGTTAAGTATTTTCTGCCGGTTCTTCTTAACTGCTTTCATTCGCTCTAACGAAGCATCTGGGCGAAAGTAATAGCCTTTCTGGATACAGGCCCCCAGGCTGTCGTCGGCGCAATCCAGCATTATTATTTCCTTTGTTGTCTTAATGATGTGGGTCAGGATATCAAGAGCGAAATGACCAATTGGAGTCGGCTTTCCTTTGAATGATATCCTCGTAGGCCTGCAGTCGTCCAAGTGCTCAATTAGCATCGGGATGGCCGAGGTTTTTTTGGTCAACAATGGCCTTCACCCGAGGGTCTGGCTTCACATTGGGACCGGACCCGACCAGTTTGCCTTTTTCTGTGACAGTACCATCGGCCGCGTCGTCATCAAAATATACGTTTCCAAAATCGGCTACCGCGAGCGCGTGAAGAGGGTCTTCTTTTTCAGCTTTTGTATGCAGGCTATCTTGTTCTGAGCCGAATGGCACAGCAGCCAACCATATCGACAGAGCAAGGCTTAGAACCTTCCTGGGCGCAAGGGCACAGAAGTCATCTCCCTGTCAGTTTATTCCACTCCATCGTGAGAGCAAATGGTGAATTTCATGTTTACGCCTGATTAATGCTAGTGCTTAATCGGACGCGCCCTTTGTGAAAGGAGTGGAGCTGGGCAGGGAGTTCTGTGCGCGTTCGTTTTCATGCCGTGACTGGAAACTGACCCGCTCAGGAACTATTTGGCGGTTTGCTGAGACTCGCACGCTCAGCTACCATGAATGGGCTTACAAACTTTCGATTCTCCAGGAACCATGCAGACTTTCCTCGAAGAACTTAATCCGGAGCAGCGGCTTGCCGCGGAAACCACGGAAGGGCCGGTACTAATTCTTGCTGGCGCGGGGACGGGCAAGACTCGTGCGATCACGTTCAGGATGGCCAACCTGATTTCGAAGGGCACGCCTGCGGAGTCTATTCTTGCGGTTACGTTCACAAATAAAGCTGCGGAGGAGATGCAGACGCGGGTCACCCATCTACTTTTGCGCGCGGGAGTTCCTCCGGAGCGGCCATGGATTTCCACGTTTCACTCGCTGTGCGCGAGGCTGTTAAGGCGGGAAGCGGCTGCGGCGGGACTGCCGAAAGATTTTGCGATTTATGACGACGATGACCAGCAGGCCGCCGTGAAACTGGTCATGGCCAAGCTGCACATTGAAGATGATGCGCTGACGCCGCGCAATGTGCTCAGCCGGATCAGTTACGCAAAGAACCAGGCGCGATCGCCAGAGCAGATGCGCGCGGATGCTATTGGCTCAGATACCCGCAAAGTGGCGGACATTTTCGCTGCGTACGAAGGATTGCTGAAGCAGAGTAACGCGGTGGATTTCGACGATTTGCTTCTGCGCGCGGTACGGCTGCTGCGGGAAGCGCCACAAGTTCGCGCGCGCTGGCAGAATCGCTTCCAGTATCTGCACGTGGATGAATATCAAGATACGAATCGGGTGCAATACGATCTGCTGCGGCTGCTGACCAACGAAAAGCAGAATGTCTGCGTGGTGGGCGACGAGGACCAGTCCATTTACCGCTGGCGCGGCGCGGACGTTTCCATCCTGCTAAGTTTTTCCCGTGACTTTTCCGGAGCCAAGGTTGTGCGCCTGGAACGAAATTACCGTTCCACGCAGAATATTCTGGACGCTGCAGCGGGAGTTGTGGCCAACAATCCAGACCGTTTGGGCAAGACGCTGACGGCGGTGAAGGAAAAGGGCGAAAACCTGCGCTATTTCGAGGCGCGCGATGCCCAGGCGGAAGCGGAATTCGTGGCTGGCGAGTTGGACCGCATACTGAGCGATGATCCGGACCAGACCTGCGCTGTGGAATACCGCACTAACTTCCAGTCGCGCTCTTTTGAAGAGGTGTTTCGGCGCCGCGGGTTGCGCTACAAGGTTGTGGGCGGATTCAGTTTCTACAACCGCGCGGAAGTGAAAGATGCGCTGGCATACGTGCGTCTGGTGCTGCATCCCGAGGATGACGTTTCGTTGCTTCGCGTTTTGAATGTTCCGGCGCGCGGCATCGGCAAGACCACCGTGGACGCCTTGCGCGACATCACCCAGCGAGAAAATCTTTCGTTCTGGCATGCCATGCAATCGCTGGTGACCAGCCCCAATGCCAGCCGCTCCGTGGCACCGTTGCGCGTTTTCCGGGAGCTTATCGCACGATTGCAGGAAGCTTATTCAACCAAGGAGGCCGCCGATTTTTTGCGTTATGTCCTCGAAGAGACCGGATACATGGACGCGTTGAAGGACCGGAACACGCCGGAAGATGTGGCGCGCATCGAAAACCTGGAAGAGCTTGTGCGGGCCGTGGCAGAGAGCATCGAGGCGGGCGAATCCTTCACGGATTTTCTGGACGCGGCGGCGCTGGTCAGTGATGCGGATTCTTACGAAGGCAAGCCCGGCGTGACGTTGATAACGTTACACAGCACCAAGGGGCTGGAGTTCGACCATGTATTCTTGACCGGGCTGGAAGACGGCATCTGTCCGCACAGCCGCTCGATCAACGAAGAAAAAGGAATCGAGGAGGAGCGGCGGCTGGTGTACGTGGGAATGACGCGCGCGCGCAAATCCCTGACGCTTACTCGCGTACTTTATCGCCGCATTTTCGGCAATGAACAGCAGATGCGCGCTTCCCTGCCCTCGCGATTTCTGGGAGAAATTCCCAGTGAGCTTGTGGAGACCGTGCGCGGCTCAATGGCGGAGATTGGCGAAGCCCGCCATTACGAGCCTGACCCGGAGTATTCGTTTTCGCAGGAGGAATTTCGGAGCCGGGCGCGCGGAGTGTCTGCGCCGAAGGAACGAGCGCCACAACGGCGCGCAGCGCCTTCAAGTTCTTTCAGCCGACCTGCCATCATGCGCGGCGGCAAGGCCGATCCCCTGCTCGGCCAAAAGGTGCGACACGCAGAGTATGGCGTAGGAACGGTGATCGGCGTTGAAGGCGAAGAGGACGACCGGCGCATTTCAGTGAGTTTTCCAGGACGCGGCACAAAAAAGTTCATCGAGCGCTACGCAAATCTGCAGCCGGTGTAATTTCATGGCCACACGTTCGCCCGCGATGACGACGGCCCCCCGCAACGCCGCAGTTGGCAAAATCCAGTTGCGCATATTGCCCTTCATCTTTCTCCTTTACATTGTGGCGTTTCTTGACCGCGTGAATATCGGTTTTGCGGCGTTGACCATGAACAAGGAGCTGGCCATCAGCGCCGAGCAATTCGGGCTGCTGGCGGGAATTTTCTTTTTCGGCTATTTCCTGTTTGGCGTGCCCAGCAACGTGATGTTGCATAAGCTGGGAGCTCGCGAATGGATTGCGTGGATTCTTGTGAGTTGGGGAGTCGTCTCCGCTTGCACCGGGTTCGTACAGAACGTTATGCAATTGTACGTGGTGCGTTTTTTACTGGGCGTGGCGGAGTCTGGCTTTTTCCCAGGCATGATTCTGTACATGACCTACTGGTTTCGGCAGAGCGAACGAGCGCAAGCCGTGGCGTTCTTCATGACGGGGTTGCCGATTTCCAGCATCGTAGGCGCCCCAATTTCCGGGATGATTCTTGATCGCATCCATTGGCTTAACATCAGCAGTTGGCGATGGCTGCTTGTGCTGGAAGCCTTGCCCGCGATTTTGCTGGGGATTCTGACTTACGGCTTGCTGCCGAATCGTCCGACGGAGGCGAAGTTCCTTAGCCAGTCTGAAAAAGACTGGCTTGCGGCGGAACTGGCCTCGGAAGAAAAAATGGCTGGCGCGTGTGACAAAGTTTCGGCGTGGAAAGGGCTGTTCAATGGGCGCGTGTGGTACCTGGCGATTATTTATTTCACGATCGTCATCGGGCTGTATGCGATGAGTTTCTGGTTGCCGCAGGTGGTCAAGAACCTTTCTCAGCTCTATTCCAACACTACGGTCGGATTTCTGGTGCCGATTCCGCACATTTGTGGGCTGGTTGCCATGCTGGTGCTTTCTTGGCATTCAGACCGCACGCAGGAGCGTCGCTGGCATGCTGCAATTCCCGCGATCCTCGGTGGTGTCGCCCTGCTTGTGGTGGGAAGAGTCACGTCACCCGCCCTGTCCATCGCGTTGCTGGCGCTCATGGCCATCGGCGTGGACAGTTTTTTCGGGCCGTTCTGGTCACTGCCGAGCAAATTCCTCACGGGCTTTGCGGCCGCCTCGGGAATCGCGTTGATCAATTCGGTGGGCAACATCGGCGGATTTGTGGGGCCTTACGTGATTGGAGCAGTGACCAAGCGCACAGGCAACACATCAGTTGGAATGGCGTTTGTTGGAGTTTCGATGATTGTATCGGCGGTGCTGGTTTTGCTTTTGAAGGATAGGAAGGGCAACGGGTGAAAACATTGTAAGCCAGTCGCGCACTCAAGATGGGGAATGGGAAACCCAAGACCCAGGTACAAAAACGGTACCTTGGGCAACCAACTGGAAGACCTCAGTTTTGGAGTTATGGAGAGTGCTGCGGCTGAGTTCCTTCGGGCCGCAAACTGCGCGGCCCTCAGGATGACAGCGCGAGGCTGCCCCTGGTGACCGACAAAGTTTCGTTAAAGAAAGAGCACTAATAACCGGCAGGCTGGGCGGCCGATTCGCCTACTACGATCGGCGTTAACCCCAGCCTTTTGCGTGCTTCATCCAACATGGCCGCTGTTCGCGTGGCGCCGCAGCGCGATACACCTAAAGCGCGCACGGCTAGAAGCGCATCGAGATCGCGCACGCCGCCTGCGGCTTTCACCTGCACTTTCGCGGGAGCATGCTTCCGCATCAGGATCAAGTCTGGCTGAGTTGCGCCGCCGGAACCGTAGCCCGTGGAAGTCTTCACCCAATCTGCGTTGACCTCTCCGCAAATCTCGCACAAGCGAATCTTATGGGAGTCCTGCAGATAACAGTTTTCAAAAATGACTTTTACCTTTGCTCCAGATGCGTGCGCAATATCCACCATAGTTTTGATATCGTCGCGGACGTAGGCCCAATCGCCGCTCAAGACCTTGCTAATGTTGACGACCATGTCCAGCTCTTCGCCGCCGTCGGCAATGGCCTGGCGCGTTTCCGCGGCTTTAATGAACGTGGTATTCACGCCATGAGGAAAGCCAACCGTCGTGCTGGCCTTCACGGTGCTCCCGCGCAGCAATTCGGCGCAGCGCTTCAGGTAAAACGGCATGGTGCAGACGCTGGCGGTATCGTAGGCCAGCGCGACGCGGCACCCCGCTTCCAGATCGTCGCGGGTGAGAGTGGGATTCAGCAGGGAGTGATCGATCATTTTTGCAACGTCGTTGTACGTATAGTCCATGAGAAGTGTCTCCTAATTTCGTTGCCGCGCTAAACCTCGTTCGGCCAAATCTGTAACACCTCCAGCGACCGCCAGGCCGATACCACCGTAAAGGCCCGCGCGTTCGCCGAGCGTGGAGCACTCCACGCGCACATCATCCGGTGGAAACATGCGCACGCGTTCCGTGATGGCACGCCGCACGGGGCCTAGAAGAAGTTCGCCCATGCCAGACATGCCACCACCGAGCACAACAACTTCGGGATGAAGAATAGTGACGAGATTCGCGACGCCGATCCCGAGGTAAGTGGCCGCGTATTCGATAGATTGTGCCACTGCGGTGTCGCCACGGCGCGCCGCTTCGGCCATGCGCATGGGGTTGACGCCTGAGACGTTCCCGCCCGCGAGTTCGAGCAGCTGCGGCGCCAAGCCGCTGTGTAACAAGCGTACACCTTCGCCGGTGAGCGCAGAGCCGCTCGCGACTGCCTCCAGGCAACCGCGATTGCCGCAGCCGCACATTGGGCCATTGGGAATCACGGTTTGATGACCCACTTCACCTGCTGCTCCCAGCGGGCCGAGACGCAATCGGCCATCAATCACCACGCCTCCACCAATACCGGTGCCAAGGGTGAGAAAGACGAGATTGCGCGCACCCGCTTCCGAGCCATAGTGCATTTCGCCGAGCGTCGCCATCCGTGCATCGTTTAGCAAATAAACGGGGCAGGCAAACTCACGCGAAAGAAAATCGGAAACATGGACGTCGCGCCATTGCGTGGCCAAGTTGGGAAGAAAGCGCGTGATGCCGCGGGCTACGTCAACCAAGCCGGGAATTCCCATGCCTATGGCACGCGGGTGTGCGGCGACTTTTTCACAAAGCCCGCGCACCTGCGCCGCGATGCGCGCAAGCACGGCCTCCGGGCCTTCGGCGGAGAGCGTGCCAAACGTAATCTCCGCCGCAAAATCCGCGGCAGCGGTGGCCAAACCGCAAGAAATCTTCGTCCCGCCAAGATCGATTGCAGCGTAGAGATCTGCCATGAGAAGAGCCTTGGCAGAAGTATGGCATGCGCGGCGGAGTTTTCAAATGCCGCGGCAAATCGGCGAAAACTTAGAACAGGCCGGTCGTGCTTCTTGCGAGTGAAGACTACTTTTCGCTATTCGGAGTCCATGTTGCGCCGCCGTCGTTTGTCCCGAAGCTCTGGCTGTGAGAGAGATTCCAGATGGAAGCGCGCTTGGCGTCCTCGGCAAAAACTCCTCCTAAATCTTCTTTTATGGGAGAGGTGAGTTGCTTCCAATGCTTGCCACGGTCGGTGGTGAGCAGGACGGTTCCAGATTTGCCAACGACCCAGCAGACTTTGCCGTTGGGCGAGGAGCCCGCGGTCAGGTCCGTCGTGACGCCGCTTTTCTGGGGGACCCAGGTATGGGCGCTGTCGAAGCTGTATTCGATTTTGCCGCCGGGCCAGACACGCCAGGCGTAACCTTCGGCGGCGGAAATGATGGTGACACCGCCACCGGAGATGAGGTCATTGGGAGATTGCGATGTAACGCCGTCCCTAGTGACTCCCGAACCCTCCGTCACCCTGCTCGTCATCGTCTCGACACTCTGCTTTCCTACCGGGCTGGCAGGAATCGGAGCGCGGTTTGCCGCACTTATGTTGCGCATGTCGGGCATTGCTAAAGCGCAAACAAACAGAACGCACATAACAAGAGAACGCTTCATCCAAAACCTCCTTTTCTCCTTCCACCCAGCCTAATTGCATTAGCATATCCCCAGAACCAAAGATCGTGCCACTCAGCGTAAATTGCGGGTTGGCTGAAGACCTTCCTCGAACGCTTTTTCTCCTGCTGACCGACTTTCGATACCCGGTGCTGCGAATCCATAAATGGTTGAGCCGCACTCGCAGCTGACTCGCCTATCGAAAAAGTAAAACGAACGTGGTGGCGCCACGGTGCAAGTGCGCATCCCTGAATTGCCTCCTAACAAATTCCTGATGAACCCCTCAGGACTTTTAAGGGCCCATTCGCCGATGCTTTACCAAGGTGAGGAAGGACTTGAGCCGTCCTGGGAAGGAATGATGTCCCTGACCATATTTCTGGCGATTTGTGTTCTTGGACTTGATTTCATGATTTTCTTGCTTTTTCAGTGGACCTACGGCGATAAGCGCAGGGTTCTCGCTCGCCAGTTGGCCGTACACAAGAATGCTTTCCAACAGCAAGCTCCCAGGCCGGATCTCGTCGCTTACAAAAAGACTTCCCTGAACTACAAATCACGACGGCATGAGGGAAAAGTGGGAAATCGCGAGGATCGCCATTCCGCGCATTTCCTGAGTAACTCGGCGTAGTTGACCAGTTCAATAGGGGACCTTGGTGAAAGCCGAACGGAGAACCTCCCCAAACAAAAACGATGTTTGGGTAGATCCTCTCTTGAGTGAGGCCAGTGAATCTTTCTGGCGCAGCTCAATACCTGCTTTTCCTGGCAATTGTGACCGCTCTTGTAAGACCCTTGGGCGGATACATGAAGCGGGTCTTTTCCGGGAAAAAGACTCTCCTTGATCGACTCTGCGTTCCCGTGGAGCGGCTCATTTATCGGATAGGCGGGGTTGATCCCAGCGCGGAAATGGCCAGCAAAGAGTACGCGACATGTTTCGTGTTCTTTGGATTCGCCGGGACCCTCCTTCTCTATGGCATCCTCAGGGTGCAGCAGTTTCTTCCCTGGTTCTTTCCCCAATACCACACCACACCGTTATTCCCGGATCTGGCGTTGAACATCGCAATTAGCTTCTCGACGACTACTACCTGGCAGGCCTACGCTGGCGAGAACACTATGAGCTACTTCAGCCAGATGGTGGGACTCTGCGCACAAAACTTTCTTGCCGGGGCAGCGGGTTTAGCGGTGGGGATAGCATTTATGCGCGGGCTTGCCCGACAACTTTCGGGTACCCTTGGGAACTTTTGGGTTGACCTGACACGCTCTCTGCTGTGGATTTTGTTGCCGGGAGCATTGCTGGGCGCATTGCTGCTCGTTTGGCAGGGAGTTCCAATGAACTTCCACCACTATGTGACCGCCTCTTCGATCGAGGGCACGAAGCAAGTCATCCCACAGGGGCCTGCGGCGGCACTTGAAATCATCAAGAATTTAGGCACGAATGGGAGCGGCTTTTTTAACGCGAATGGCGCTCATCCCTATGAGAATCCATCGCCACTTACGAACATTATCGAAATGTTGGCAATCGTACTCCTGCCCGCGGCATTGACTAACACGTTCGGCCGAATGGTCGGTCAGTCCCGGCAGGGATGGCTTTTCTACGGCGTGATGGTGTTCCTCTTTGCATGTGGATTGATTTTCGCTGACCATTTTGAACAGAAGGGGAATCCACGTCTCGCGGGTGTGAACTTCCGGAGCAGCTCTCTACAGTCTGGGGGAAACATGGAAGGAAAAGAGGTACGCTTCGGCATCAGCGGCTCCACACTGACAGCAGTCGTCACATCCAACACAGCTACGGGATCAAACAATTCTGCAAATGATAGCTACACCTCTCTCGGTGGCATGGTGCTGCTGGTCAACCTGTTGCTGTGTTTCTTGCAGGACTAATGGTTGGACGTACTCCGGAATACCTGGGGAAAAAGATAGGGCCGGCCGAAAATAAAATGATCATGCTATTTGCTTTGGCTGCACCGTTGTTTGTCCTGCCATTGACTGCTATCGCCGTGAGCACCAGGGCTGGACTTTCGGGTCTCACCACCAATACGGGTTCGCACGGATTTACAGAGATTCTCTTTGCTTATGCTTCCTGCTTTAGCAATAACGGCCAGAGTTTTTCCGGTCTCAGTGCTAATACCACATTTTACAATCTAACCACAGCACTAGCCATGATGGCCGGAAGGTTTGCGCTGGCAATTCCCGCGCTGGCATTTGCAGCGTGTTTTGCTCGACAAAGAAATACCCCTTCTTCCTCGGGGACCCTTCCGACCCATTCCTTCCTTTTTGGGGTACTGCTTACTGCCTGCCTGATAACGATGGTGGCTCTCAGCTATCTTCCCGCCTTGGCTCTCGGGCCTGTCCTCGAACGACTAATTTTGGGGACTTAGAGAACCTCAGTTGGAAGTTCGCCCACCCTGAAGGGCGCGCAACTCTATTTTCGGAGGCGGAGACCTCAGGACTTTTCCGTGCAGCCAACTCGCACTTGGCGAAAGTCCTGCTGTCTTGTTATCCTCCATGCGCTCATCAATCACAAAGGAGCTGCCATGCGCCCAGGAAAAATGTGGATTTCGCTCGTCGCGTTTTTTATTGCCATAAGCTTGCCTTTGCTTTCCGCTGCCCAAAGCAAAGAACATACTGTGAAGGTAGCGCCGCAGCCTTCCTATGAATCTGCACAACCCGCCACCGAGGCGCTTGACCTTGCCATGTACCAGAGTATTCGCGATGAGGCCATTCGCCACTCGCACATCATGGAATACGCTTCGGGGTTGATGGATGGCATCGGTCCTCGCCTTACTGGCTCGCCGAACCTCAGACGCGCCAACGAATGGACACGCGACCAGTTCACGGCCATGGGCTGCGTGAACGCTCACTTGGAAGACTGGGGCGAATTCGGCATGGGCTGGCAGCAATTGAACACCTGGATGCGCATGACATCACCGGACGCCGCCGTCTTTATCGCGCAGGCTGCTCCTTGGTCTCCCGCGACTAAGGGGCCAGTCATTGCGCCTGCTATTTGGGTTGATATCAAGGACGAAAAGGATTTCGACAAGTACAGGGGAAAACTCGCGGGGAAAATTGTGTTCCTTGGCGACATGCGCGATGTCAAACCGGTGGACAAGCCGCTCTTCACGCGTGACGAGGAGGCCGACCTTAAGCGGATTCAGGAATATCCTTTGACACCGCCGAATGGCGCCAATCCTTTCCAGACTTTTCTCAAGCGTCTAGCCACGCGGGAAAAAATCGGCAAATTCCTGGCGGCCGAACAAGCGCTTGCCGTCGTCACGCCCGGCCGAGATGGAAGGAACAATGGCGGTTCTGGTGGCACTATCTTCGACGATTCCGGTGCGGGCTTCGGCTGGATGATTTACCGTCCTGATCATGTCAATCCACTGCCAGTCGCCGTCACTGCTATCGAGAATTATGGCCGGGTGTATCGACTGCTGAAGGCCAATGTTCCCGTCACGCTAGAACTCAACATTGACGCTAAATTCACCGGAGATCACGAGCACGGCTTTGACACTATCGCCGAAATCCCTGGCACAGATCCGAAGCTGAAAGATGAGCTTGTGATGGTAGGGGGCCACTTGGATTCCTGGACATCCGGCACTGGGGCCACCGACAACGGAGCAGGAACCGTCGTGGCCATGGAAGTGATGCGCATTCTCAACGCGCTGCACGTAAAGCCTCGCCGCACGATTCGCGTGGCTCTTTGGACTGGCGAAGAGCAGGGTCTTTTCGGATCCAATGGATACGTGAAGCAGCACTTCGGTGAAATTCCGCGCTCCACGGAGCCCGATCAGCTTCAGGTTACCGAATACGACCGCGATGCCACCGGGCCGATCATTTTCAAGCCCGAGTATCAGAAGATCTCCGCTTACTTTAATGTGGACAATGGAAGCGGCCGGATTCGCGGCATCTACCTGCAGGAAAACGCCGCTGAGGCGCCCATCTTTGCGCAGTGGATTGAGCCATTGAAGGACCTGGGTGTTTCCACAATCACGATGCGCAATACCGGCGGAACGGACCATGAATCCTTTGACGCGGTTGGCATTCCCGGCTTCCAGTTCATTCAGGACCCACTCGATTATGGCTCGCGGACGCATCACTCGAACATGGATACTTACGAGCGGTTGCAGCCCGAGGATCTTGCGCAGGCTGCCACGGTGGAAGCGATCTTCGTGTACAACGCGGCGATGCGCGACCTGATGTTGCCGCGCAAACCTCTGCCACATCCGGAATTGGAAAAACAGCTCGCTGGTCCACTGAAGGGAGTTATGCCTGGGGCCGAAGCCCCGAAGGAATAGCGCTGGCTTCTGCGAATTGTGCTCTGCGCGGTTGCGCCTCTGCGAATATCGCGATACATTGAAACGCTATCGTTCAACTATTCCGTATCCGGCTAAAGCCAGGTGGCCCGCGCGCCCGGATGCGAACGGAGAGCCCGCTTGGCCTCACATCTCTTTCGATGTAAGAGCATCGACCAGCTTCTGTCTGACTCTGAGAACGCGGAAATCAAATTAAAGAGATCGCTGGGCTGGCTGAGTTTGACTTCGCTGGGAATCGGCGCAGTGATTGGCTCGGGCATTTTCACAGTTATCGGTACGGCCATCGCCGGGCAGACCATGCAGGCCTCTTCCATCTTGAACGCGCCCCTGCTGCAGTTTCTGATCTACCATTCAAAATCTTTTGGCCGTCCCGGCGCCGGTCCTGCTATCGCGATTTCCTTTATTCTTGTGGCCATCGTCTGCGGGTTCGCTTCCGTATGTTATGCGGAACTTGCCGCGATGATCCCTATTGCCGGCAGCGCTTACACGTATACTTATGCCACCATGGGCGAACTCATCGCCTGGATTATCGGCTGGGATTTGATTCTGGAATATGCTGTCAGCAACATGGCTGTCAGCGTCGGCTTCTCCGCGCACGTTGTGGGTTTGCTGGACTGGTTCGGCTGGCATCCTAATCCCAAATGGATTTCCCCCGCGTATCTCCCCGCGGGTTTAACGGATTTGCAAGGCGGCACGATTTACGGGCCCGGTTGGCATTTCGGCTTTAACTGGCCGGCGTTTATCATCGTCATGCTGCTAACGGTCATCCTGGTGCGAGGCATCAAGGAGTCCGCCGAAACCAACAACATCATGGTGTTCCTGAAGATTGTGGCCATCATGGTGTTTGTTAGCTTTGCCGCGCGCTTCGTTCACCCAGCTAATTGGCACCCCTACGCGCCCAATGGCTGGCCGGGAATCCTCACTGGCGGGTCGATCGTTTTCTTCACGTACATTGGATTTGATTCTGTTTCGACCGCCGCGGAGGAATGCAAGAATCCGCAACGGGACTTGCCACGCGGCATTATTGCCACGCTGGTGATTTGTACGCTGCTGTATATCGCAGTGGTAGTCGTGCTTACTGGGCTCGTGCCGTGGCACACGCTCCTCGACGACGCCGCTCCCGTCGTGAATACCATGAAGAAGCTGCACTTTGGAACTGTGCGTTTGATTGTCCTGATCGGTGCCTTGATGGGAATGATCTCGTCGCTGCTCGTTTTCCAACTCGGCCAGGCGCGGGTCTGGTTTGCGATGTCTCGCGACGGATTGTTGCCGCGCATTTTTGGACGCGTTCACCCCAAATACCAAACGCCCGATTTTTCCACCTGGCTTGCTGGCTTCGTAGTTGGTATTCCGGCGGGCCTTTTGGATATTGGCACGCTCGCTGACCTTTCCAACATCGGCACTTTGTTTGCCTTCGCGCTGGTCGGCGCCGGAGTGCTGATTCTGCGCTATCGTGAACCGGATCGTAAGCGTGCGTTCCGCGCGCCGGGCGGGCCGCTTGCTCCCATCATCACGATTTTCACATGTTTGCTGCTAATGGCCGGTTTGCCCATCATGAACTGGCTGCGCTTCTTTAGCTGGCTCATCATCGGCCTGGTGATTTATTATTTCTATGGCCGGAAAAAGAGTACGCTAAGGCGGGCCGACGCTGAAGCCAAGTGGGGATTTTCCGGAAATGCTGGTCCGCACTAAAATCAAGTACTGGGGTCCCGCGGGTCTCCTGTTAATAGCCGCTGGACTGGCGATCCTCTCGCCGCTTCGCGTATCGGCTTGGGGAGAGAACACGCAACGTCTGGTGGTGAATCACGCGGTGGATTCCCTGCCCTACGAGCTGCGGTCTTATTTTGAAGCCAATCGTTCGTTCCTGGTGCAGCACGTCAACGATCCGCTGAACCTGATCGGCAACAATCCCCACGAACGCAACAACCACTTCATTGAACTCGACAAATACGGCAAGTTCCCTTTTGAAGCATTGCCGCGCAGCTACCGCGCCGCCGTCACCAAGTTCAGCAAATCCAAAATTGATTCAACCGGCCTGTTGCCATGGCAGATCGGCGTCTACAGCCAGAAGCTTACGGAGGATATGAAGACTGGCAAGTGGGAAGCGGCAAAGGAAGATGCGGCCTTTCTGGCGCACTATGTGACTGAAGCACACGATCCGTTTAACACCACGGAGAATTTCGATGGACACTCCAGCGGGCAGCCTGGGGTGAATCAACGGTTCAACACAGTGTTGATTGATCGCTACGGGTCGTTCTTCCCCGTCAGCCCTCATGATGCTTATTTCATCAACGATCCTACGGATCACGCTTTTGATTCCTGCATGGCGGCGCACAGCCAGGTGGAACTGCTGCTGCTCGCCGATCGTGATGCGAAGCGTGGGCTGACTTCGTACACGGATGAATACTACGACCGGTTTTACAATTTGGCGGGCGCTTCGTTGATCAAGCAACTTTCGGACGCGGCCACGGATGTTGGGTCTTACTGGCTGACTGCCTGGATTAATGCCGGGAAGCCGGTGTTGCCACATTGAGGGTGAAGATCTAAGAACCAATGTAAAGGCCGGCCAGTACAGAACCAAGAGGAAGGCGGCCGCTACAAAGTCCGGAGCTTGATAAGATTCCAGGATGGAACCCACTTCGCTGCCCCCGCACATTGCTTCTCTTCCTAAAGCTGAATTGCATTTGCATCTGGAGGGTTCGATTCGGCCTGCCGTAGCTTGTGCGCTTGCTGCGCGTCATGGTGTCACGCTCACGGAGGAAGAAGTTCGCCGCCGCTACGATTACGATAATTTCACAGAGTTCATCGAAGCGTTCAAATGGGTGACTTCTTTTCTGCGCGAGCCTTGCGACTTTGCGCTGCTGGCCGCTGATCTTGCCAAACAACTTTTGCAGCAACACGTCGTCTACGGGGAGGTCACGCTTTCGGTTGGCATCATGCTTCTGCGCAAGCAGGATCCCCAGGCCAACTTTGAAGCGATCCTTGCCGCTACGGAACCTTTTGAAAGGCGCGGGTTGCGGCTGAATTGGGTGTTTGATGCAGTGCGGCAGTTTGGCGCGGAATTGGCGCTGGATGTTGTGGAGGCGGCGCGCCGGTGCGCCTCGCCGCGCGTTGTGGCGTTTGGCATTGGTGGGGACGAAATGCAAGTACACACTCGCAAATTTACACATGTCTATGCGCGCGCGAGGGACTGCGGGCTACATCTGCTGATGCATGCGGGCGAAGTTGGTGGTCCGGAAAAGATTCGTGAGGCGGTTGAGATTCTGGGCGTCGAGCGGGTCGGGCACGGCATTGCTGCTATTCACGATGCGGCGCTGATGGCCTTGCTGGCGAAACGGCGGATCTCGCTGGAAGTTTGCCCGACTAGTAATTGGCGAACAGGCGCACTGGGACTGCAGTTGGGAAATCCAAATGCCACGCTTGAGCAGCACCCTTTGCCGCAGTTAATCCGCCATGGAGTTCCAGTCGTGCTTTCCACGGACGACCCCGCGATGTTTCATGCCACGCTTATCGGCGAATACGAAGTTGCGACAACAACGGGATTAACTGAGAGCGAGCTGGTCGGGCTGCATCGCGCTGGATTTGAGCACGCGTTCCTTTCACAAGGAGAGCGCCACAACTATCTAGCCAAGTTGCCGCAGTCCTAGGATTGACACTCTCCAGTCCAGCGCATATAAAGAAATTCGCTTGTCTCAATCAATCTCAATGTCTCCTCGGGTATTTCAGAGCCTCACCGGATTTATGGGGAGGGACTTTTGTTTGATCGCAGACAGTTATTTTCGATGGCTGGGCGTGGGGCTGTTCTTGCCGGAGTGCCATCACTAAATGGGATGACGGACGCTTCCGCCCTCAGCAATGACGCACTGGCTAATCTTGGGATTTTGAACGTCAAGGCGTTTGGCGCTGCAGGGGATGGCCAGACAATTGACAGCCCCGCTATCAATCGCGCTATGGACGCGGCTGCTGCCGCGGGTGGCGGCACTGTTTATTTTCCCGCGGGGACTTATGCCAGCTACTCGATTCATTTGAAGAGCCAGGTGTGTCTTTACCTGGATCAAGGCGCGACGATTCTGGCGGCTTCGACGCCGCTTGAGAGCACAACCGCGGGCGGCTACGATGCTGCGGAACCGCAAGGTGCTTGGGATCCCTACCAGGACTACGGCCACAATCACTGGCACAACAGTTTGCTCTGGGGCGAAGACGTTCATGATGTTGCGATTCTGGGACCGGGTCGGATTTGGGGTAAGGGACTGAGTCGAGGTTTTTCCCACGACCAGGATTTGCCGGATACGACTAAGCCCGGTGTGGCGAACAAGGCTATCGCGCTGAAGAATTGCCACGATGTGATCCTGAGGGATTTCTCAATTCTTTCGGGTGGATGGTTCGCGATTTTGGCCACTGGCGTGGACAACTTGACCATCGATAATCTGAAGATTGACACCAACCGCGACGGGGTGGACCTGGATTGCTGTCGGAATGTGCGGGTTTCCAACTGCTCTGTGAATTCGCCGTTCGACGATGGAATATGCCCCAAGAGTTCTTTTGCGCTGGGCTACGCACGTCCAACGGAAAATCTCACGATCGCGAACTGTTTTTTAAGCGGTAGCTATGAGATTGGCACGATGCTTGATGGCACATGGAAGCGCATGCATGCCAGCTTTGCTAATCGAGGGACCGGCCGCATCAAATGCGGCACGGAATCTAACGGGGGGTTCCGCAACATCACCATTGCGAATTGCGTGTTCGAGCACTCGCGCGGAATTGCCATTGAAACCGTGGACGGGGCGTTGTGCGAAGACATCACCATCACTGGTATCGCCATGCGGGGCGCGCTTGATTTGCCGTTGTTTTTGCGGCTCGGAGAGCGCATGCGCGGGCCAAAGGACGCGAGCGTCGGGACGCTGAAGCGCATTTTGATCAACAACATCACCAGCTACGATGGCGCGCAGTTTCCCGCGATTCTTAGCGGCGTGCCCGGACATTACATTGAGGACGTGAAGATCAGCAATGTTTATTTGCATCAGGCGGGAGGCGGTGATGCAGCGATGGCAAGCTTGCAGCCGCCGGAACGCGAAAAGGAGTACCCCGAACCCACTATGTTTGGCGCATTGCCCGCCACAGGATTTTTTGTCCGCCACGTAAGAAACCTGGAGATGAGCAACGTGGAGATTGCAACGCGGGAGCCCGACCACCGGCCGGCTTTTGCGCTGATTGACGTGGACGGCGCGGATTTCTTCCGCGTCCGCGTGCCACGACAGAGCCCCGCAGCGGCGTTTTCCCTGAAGCAGGTTGCGAACTTCCGCACGTTTGGCAGCCAATTTCTTTCTGACTGGAGCGGTGCCAAGGTGGACGAGAAAATCTTTTGACGGTCCAGAGGGGAAAACGGCACACGCGTTACCGCCAATTCCAGTACAATCACTTCAAGAGAGCCAATCGAGCCCCTGGTGAACCCTGGAACTTTACCTTGTCTGCCTGGTCTGAGGAATTTTCAAAGGGCTGGAGATCACCATTGTGAGGATTGCGTGCGACCTCTTCGTGTTTCTGCCAAGAACCCTTGGATGGTACCGGTTTTTGTGCTGTTGTTTTCCGTCGCGCTTGCGGCAAAGAAACCTGCTCCCGGCACGTCGTATGTTGTCGTGAAACCCGTGGCCAACATGTATCACGAGTCCACGACGAATTCGGATGTGGTGTCGCAGGCGATTTATGGCGGGAACGTGACTCTGGTGGAATTCAAAAAGCATTGGGTGAAAATCAAGACCGCGGATAGCTACACGGGATGGATGCAACTTGGTGATTTGCGAAAGCTCGCTGGACATCCTTACGCCGCGCAGGGTCCGGCGGTGCGCGTTGTAGAACTCAGCGCCAACGTTTACCGCGAACCTGACGTCACCGCGCATGCTCCCGTGGCCACAATTCCCTGGGAAAGCCGCCTTGAGGTTGTCTCTGAAAAAGCGGCAGAGGGCGACCGCTGGATTAAGGTGCGCTTGCCTGACAATTCCGAAGCTTATGTGCAATCCGGGGATGTGAGCACAGACTTTGCGCCTCTCACCATCGATCAGATGATCGCCGTGGCCAGGAAATTTCTTGGAATCACCTACACTTGGGGAGGCACATCGTCATACGGCTTCGATTGTTCAGGGTTCACGCAAATGCTGCAACGCCAACGTGGGGTTGTGATGCCCCGGGACGCGGATTTACAAGCCGCGTGGACCGGCGTTGCGGAAGTGCAACGCAAGGATTTGCAACCGGGCGACCTGCTCTTCTTCGGAGAAAACGCAACACACATCACGCACACGGGGATGTACATCGGGAACGGAGAATTCATTCACGATACGACGCACGAGCACCCGATGGTGCAAATCAGCAAGCTGGACGACAAGCCGTGGACCGAAATTCTGGTGGCGGCAAGGAGGGTAAAGCTGTGAATCGACGCCAATGGTTGAAAGTGGCAGGAGCGGCGGGAATCATCTCCACGGGCTCGGTGCAAAAGTTGCTGGCGTCCGGCGAGACAACCGTCGCAAGGAAGGAAAAGGCCGTGGTCAATGTGGAATTGAAGCGCCTGAATTTGCGGCACACCTGGACGACTACCATGTCTTCCAGCACGTATCGCGATACGGTGAATTTGCGCTACACGCGCGACGCGATCACGGGTCACGGCGAGGGCGCGCCGATCGTGCGTTACGAGGAGTACCCCGAGAAGGCGAAACAAGCGATTGACGCGATTCTTGACAAGATTGCGGCCGGCGATCCGTGGCAGTTCGATAGCTTCCTTGCGGAGATCCGCAAACAACTGGGCGAACATCAGCGCGCCGCCATGGCTGCCGTGGATATCGCCTTGATGGATTGGATCGGCAAGAAGTTGAACGTCCCCTTGTACAAATATTTCGGCCTGGACCCCGCCGCGACTCCCGTCACAACATTTTCTATCGGCATTGATACGCCGGAAATCACGAAGCAGAAAACGGCGGAAGCAGCTGCGTATCCCGTGCTGAAAGTAAAAGTAGGACTGAAAACGGACGAAGAAACCATCGCCGCCGTGCGCAGCGTCACCAAGAAACCGATACGCGTGGACGCCAACGAGGGTTGGACGGACAAGGAAGAGGCCATACGCAAGATCAACTGGCTGGAGACCCAGGGCGTGGAGTTTATCGAGCAGCCAATGCCTGCGCACATGTTTGAGGACGTGAAATACGTGCGCAGCAAAGTGCATCTGCCCATCATCGCCGACGAATCTTGCACCAGCGCTGCGCTGATTCCGCAACTGAAAGAGGCCTACGATGGCATCAACGTGAAGCTCGACAAAGCCGGCGGCATCACGGAAGCGTATCGCTGGATCAAGATGGCGCGGGTGCTCAACATGAAAGTGATGCTGGGTTGCATGATTTCCAGTTCGTGTTCCGTTACCGCGGCGGCGCACCTTTCGCCGCTCGTGGATTACGCAGACCTCGACGGCAATTTGCTGATTGGCAATGATCCGTTTGCGGGTGTGACCGTGGACAAAGGCAAGCTCGTTTTGCCAAAGGGGCCCGGGCTCGGGTTGCGTGTGCTCAGTTAGCTTTCACAGGAAGGGTATTTTGAGAGCACCATGTTCTTAAGGATTGCCAGTGTCGTGCGATGAGATTACGCGGCCTAACTCAGACGCGCGGCTCATCCTGTCAAACATTTGGTAGGCCGCGTTTGAAATGCGCACGATGGCGTCGCCGCCGTCTTTTTCGTGGCGCAGGTACGTGGTCATCACGCTGATAACGTAGGGCCGCTTGCCGGTGAAGACGATTCCGGAATCGTTGCGCACGCCTTCAAGTTCTCCCGGCTTGTTGGCAACGCGTAAATCCTCCGGCAAATCGCGCGGGATGTAGCTTTCTTTGTGAATGCTCAGCAGCTTGAAATAATCTTCCGTGAACTGCTTGTTCAGGACTTTGCCCTCGTAAAGGGCTTCCAGCACCAGCATCATTTCGCGTGGCGTGGCGATATTTTCGCGGCCCTCACTTGCCGCTTTCAGATCCATCATCTTGCGCCGTAATCGCGTGTGAGTCAGGCCCAGTGAATCCAGCAGTTTGTTCACATTCTCAATGCCGACACGATCGATGATGATATTGGTGGCGGAATTGTCGCTGACGGAAATCATCAACGCGGCGACATCGCGAATCGTTAAACGCGTGGTGCCTGGCGTTAGCGCCACTGTTATTCCACTGCCGCCCACGATGTCGCTTTGTTGCAGCGTGTACAGATCATCGAGTTTCAGCTTGCCCTGCTGCGCTTGCCGGTACAGTTCAGCCAGAATCGCAATTTTTATCGAGCTCGCCGTGGGCATCACTTCATCTGCGTGCAACAGATATTTTTGTCCTGTGGATAGATCGAGGATTGCCACGCCCATGACGCCATCCAGGTGACTGTCCGTGTCGGCAATCGTCGCTTCAAGCTTCTGCCACAGAACCTGCTCTTTCTCCTGAGCAGGTTGTTGCGCTTGTGCTAAGGGCCAGATACAGACCGCAAGCATTACGGCGGATATACGAATCAATCGTCTGAACACGAGGGTCTCCGTTTCGGGTCGATTATAACCGCATCCCGAGGCCGCAACCGTCACTCGGCAGTGTCCCAGTTTCCGATTGAACGACGAACGTTGAATCTGGAATCGAGAATACCTTAAATGAGTCGCAAGTTGGACAGCGCTGTGGTTTGCCTGATATTCAGCACTGCCGGGGGAGGCTGGTTTTGGTTTCTTTCACAAAGACATTGTTTCCAGGACTACTATTAGCAGTTACACCTGGATGTCTCAAGAGTGAGAGTGAGGGATGACCGATATTGAGTTTGAGAACGTCTGGACATGGATATTCATCCTTGCTGTCGGCGCGATAGTCTTTCTCGGATATCGCTTCGTGATACGACTGTAGAAAGCGGAGCGCCGACGCATCCTACTGCCGGAATCGGAGGAGGAAAAGAGGGTCCGCTACAGAGACGCGTGGCGGAAACACCGGAGACTGCGTCTTGAGTTTCCTCTCCTCATCCCTGGCTGGTTTGTTTTTTCGATGTTGCTAAGTGGCCTTTTCCGGCTCTTCGGATGGAATCAAAAACTCGCGATGGTTTTCATTCTGGCTTGCATACCGTTCATGGGTGTTGTGGTCGGACAATGGAACTACTGGCAATGCCCTCGCTGCGGTAAGGCGTTCAAGTGGAGCGGTGATCTCTTTTTCCCCAAGCACTGCCACCACTGCAATCTACCAATGTGGGCGGAGACGCCGGATGAATAAACTCAGCTGTCAAAGTGTACACACCACGTAGATTCGTCTGAAGGAAACTGAATTGTCCCGCACTTGTGGGCAGTGTGAACGGGCTTGCAGGAATTGCTATACTGATGGCCATGAAAGCTCACGTTTGGGTTATGCCAAAACGCACCGTTCTGGATCCGCAAGGTCAAACCATTCAACACGCCCTCTCCAGCCTGGGATACGCACAGGTTTCCGATGTGCGCCAGGGGAAATTTTTTGTGCTTAATCTAGATGGCTGGAACCGCGATGAAGCGCAAAAACAGCTCGAGCGCATTTCGAAGGAAGTGCTGGCCAATCCGGTGATCGAGGAATACCGGTTCGAGATCGTGGATTAGCGCGAATACGCCAGAGAGACGGCCGATGAAATTCCTTAATTGGCGGGATACATCATTCACAAAAACGATGGCGGGCTGGGCCCAGCTTATTTGCTGCTTCCTCCTTCTGGTCGCAACGGTTCTTGCGCCGGGTTGCCAAAAGACTTACCGGCTGGATGATCCCAAGTTGAAGCCTATTCAGGAAATGATCGAGACGGAGTTGCCCATTGGCTCGACGGCCGATCGTGTCACAAACTTTCTTTCCGTGCGTGGCTACGAATTGCAGACTGCCGAGAAGCCGGGGACGCTGGTGGCCCTGATTCGTCACATTGATACACAGACGGTCCGCCCTGTCACGGCGCGCGTGACATTCTATTTTGACGCCAATGGCAAGCTGAATGCCGTCGAGATGACGCGAACGATGAACCAACCTATCCCGAAGTAACCTCCGCGAAGCGATCCCGGCGCTTTTTGCACAGCCGCAATACTTCGCGTGCTACGCTGACCATACGAAAGTCAGGAGAACACTTGCATGTGCGGCATTGTTGGCTATATTGGGCCGAAAAAAGTGGTGCCTGTGATCATCGAAGGCCTGCGTAAATTGGAATATCGCGGTTACGACTCGGCCGGAATTGCCGTAGTCAACAGCGCTGGCAAAATGGAAATTCGCCGCGCGCCGGGCAAACTGCGCAACCTGGAAGAAGCCATCCGCAACGCGCCACTGAACGGCACGTACGGCATCGGGCACACTCGCTGGGCCACGCACGGGCGCCCCACGGAAGAGAACGCTCACCCACACCGCGACTGCACCGGGCAATACGTTGTGGTGCATAACGGTATCGTCGAAAACTATCTGGAATTGAAAGAAACTTTGCAAAAGCAGGGGCACAAGTTCGTGACGGAGACGGACACGGAAGTGGTGGCGCATCTCGTTGAGGAATATGCGAAGAAGTTTTCCTTCGAGGAAGCCGTGCGGCATACCCTGAAGGATCTTCGCGGCATCTACTCGCTGGTTTTTCTTTCCGCGAAGGATTCGCAAAAGCTGATTGCAGCGCGCATCGGCCCACCGTCGGTAATCGGGTTGGGGGATGGAGAGTACTTTGTTGCCAGCGATATTCCGGCGTTGCTGGAGCACACGCGTGAAATTTTCTTTCTTGCCGATGGAGACATGGCCGTTCTTACCCTCGATGGCGTGCGCGTGACCGACCTCGATGGCAAGCCCGTCAATCGCCCTTCGCATCATGTTGCCTGGGATCCCATCATGGCGGAAAAAGGCGGCTACAAGCATTTCATGCAAAAGGAGATTTTCGAGCAGCCGCGCGCGGTTCGCGACACAATTCTCAATCGCATTTCGCAGGAAACAGGCAAAGTCTTCCTGGACAAGATGCAGATCAGCGATGCGGAATTTCTCGCCTTCGAGAAGATACGCATCGTGGCCTGCGGCACTAGCTGGCATGCGGCACTTGCCGGAAAGTTTATGATCGAACGGCTTGCGCGGCTTCCCGTTGAAGTGGATTACGGGAGCGAGTTCCGCTATCGCGATCCGATCCTCGACTCCAAAACGCTTACTGTATGCATCAGCCAGTCCGGGGAAACTGCGGACACTTTGGCGGCACAGCGCGAGGCAAAGGTCAAGGGTTCGCCAACGCTGGCGATCTGCAACGTTCTGGGTTCCATGATTACGCGCGAAGCCGCGGGAACTATTCTGACGCACGCCGGGCCAGAAATTGGCGTGGCTTCCACGAAGGCTTTCACATCCCAACTGGCATCGCTTGTTCTGCTTGCGTCTTACCTTGGGCAGCTTCGCGGCAAACTTTCCGCTGAGGCGGCGCAGCATCTGATGCTGGAATTCACGCGCATCCCGCACAAGATCGAAATGATTTTGCAGGCGGAAGAGACCGGCCTCTACGAAAATCTGGCGCGGCAGTTTTTCCGCAATACGGACTTTCTTTATCTCGGACGCGGCATACATTACCCCATCGCGCTTGAAGGCGCGCTGAAGCTCAAGGAAATTTCGTATATCCACGCCGAAGGCTATCCTTCTGGTGAGATGAAGCATGGCCCCAACGCTTTAATTGACGAAAATCTGCCCGTCGTGGTTCTCGCCACGCGCGATGATTCCGACCCGGCTTCGCTCACTTTGTACGAGAAGAGCATCTCCAACATTAAAGAAGTGAAGGCGCGCGATGGCATTGTCATTTCCGTGGTCACGCAGGGAGATCATCTGGCCCGCGAGGCTTCCGATCACGTCATCGAACTGCCAGCCGCGCCGGAATTGCTCGCGATCATGCTGGAAATTGTGCCTTTGCAACTGCTTGCTTACCACATAGCTGTTCGCCGCGGTTGCGACGTGGATCAACCACGCAACCTGGCTAAATCCGTCACCGTCGAATAGCCCACTTCTTTAGGGGCGCAATAGCCTTCCGGCGGCTTCCCCGCCGTGCCCCTCTCCTACTTCGCGCTTCCGATGAAACGATTTGGCGTGAAGTATCACTACTCCCTAGGCAGGAATATGGGCATGATGAGCGTCACAAATTCCGAGAGCCGCAACTCGAAGCGCGTAACGGCGAAGCAACGCGCCAGCGTGGTCATCAATAACCCGGACTTCAGCCAGAGAAGGATCCCCTGCCTGATCCTCGATTCCTCGAAAGAAGGCTTCCGGCTGGGTGGAATCCACAATCTTCGGCGTGGCCAGGTGGTGGAACTTGTTCTGGGTGAAACTTCACCTAGTTCTGCGCGGTGCAGGGTCGTTTGGATTGGAAAACCGAGTTCTAAGCAGGCGGGTGAAGTGGGTTTGGAAACGGCGTAGAGATTAGGCGATAGAATCCGCTCAGAGATCACTTCCGCGTACACCTTCGATGGGGAAGGACTGCAGCAAGCCGTGCCCAAGTGTCTTCAGCATATTGCATCTCACTAGCCTCGAGTCGTTGGTCAACTCCTAATACAGATTGGTCGTGGGGATTAGCTTGGTCAATCGGCGCCGCCTAAGTTGGTCGCTTGCTATTACTTCCCCTTTCTAATGACGAATAGAAGCCATGAGGCGGTGGACGTGCGCCATGCGTACTACTGGCATCGAGCTTGCTTCACTGCATGGTGGGACGGTGGTCCAGCTGATTCGAGTTGGGAAGGCGTGCTCGAGCGCCAAGTTTGAGAGACTATGGGATTAACCGTGAGATTCTCTAAGGGGTTCACTGCAGCACTGCTGATGGTCTTTTCACTCTCGAGAGCTCGTGTGGCACTCGCTGACTCCACGCCTCTGCAGAGAGAGTTGAAGACCTATGCCTTACCGATCGGTACCCAATCGGCTGATATCTCGCCTGATGAACAAGTAGTCGCCACTCTTAGCACAAAGGCGTTGGACGAGGCAGATTCAAAAACGAAAACAATTACGGGAGTTGTGCGACTATGGGATTTCAAAGCAGGCAAGCAGCTAGCTGAGTTCGCTGCGCAGAAGTCAGAAAAGACGGGACGTCCAGGAGGCAACCTCATCGACGCTTCTGGCTCTGTGCCGGTTGTCCGTTTCACGGCGGACGGACAGTTTGTTCTAGCTCTGATTGGACAGACGATTCATGTCCTGCTGGCTGCTAACCTCACCGAACTTCGCGGCTTTTCACTCGATGCACCAGGCGACATAACGCGGGCGATACCTGGCCACAGAACGGTTGTACACGAGCCTTCAGTACGCTCAATGGAGATATCTCCGAATGGCGAGGTTGTGGCCGTTCTCTGGGTTACACATACGCTGTACGGTAGAGTTCAGCTTTACGACCTTTCCTCCGGAAGGAGTGGTCTGAGCTGGAATACTCCGCAAGGATGGGTCTACTTCACAAAGAGGCTGGTGTGGCATCCAGATGGCACACTGCTTCTTCTAGCTATTCCAAGTCCGTCGCCAAATAGCCAGCCAGATGTTTTTGCATTTGACGTCCAAACCGGCATTCTCAAATACAAGCTCAGGACTGGATTGCTAACGGGCGGCATCGCGGTTAGTCCTGATAATCGTGTGCTTGCTGTAGATCTCAACTGTCTTGGGGTCTTCAAGAATCATGATCCAGAGCTCAAGGTTTTTGACCTCAGAACAGGTAAGCATTTGCAAAGTATTCCTGCGAGGGAGACGGGGCCACGATACGAGGCCTCAACCTCAGCGGATGGAAGTCGTTTCCTCGCGTTAACAGGCAAGATGGCGGTGAAGTTCGACTGGTCAGATGTAGTCCCCTTCGACACGGTAGTTGATGAGACATTTTCAGTATGGAACCTGATGAATTACAAAGGGATTGTCACCTCGCAAAATATACCAGGATTGAAACAGTCGGAGCTTAGGCTTAGTTCTAGGGGCAAATACGCAGTCTCGTACGGCAAAGCCTCGTTTGTGTATGAACTTCCGTAATTTTTTGGATCCTCAATGTCAGAGAAAGTCCACGCGCGCCGCGCGACGAAGGATTTGGCCTTGCGCAAATTGAGGGCTAGAATACCCACATGATGCGGCTCCGCCTCTTTCTTCCGCTCGCATTCCTTTTTTGTTTCGCGCACCCCAACATACTTAACGGCCAGACGGCAACTCTGAAGGAAATTCACGCTGAAGGCTTACAGAAACTCACCGAAGCGCAGGCCGCTACACTAACCGGCCTCGTGCCGGGGGCTCAGGTGGATCGAAAAGCGCTTCAGGACGCCGCGGATGTGCTGGTGCGGTCGGGACTTTTTGCCAAAGTCACGTACAACTTCACCACGCACAATAACGATCTTACGCTGACGTTTCATCTCCAGGAAAACCAGCGTCTGCCAGTTTCCTACGACAATTTTCCGTGGTACGCGGATTCGGAATTGGACGACGCGATCCGCAAGGACCAGCCATATTATGATGGCACGCTACCGGAAGGTGGGGCCGTGGTCGACGAAGCCGCCAACTCGCTGAAGGCTTTTCTTGCTGCGCACGGCGGCAACGTGCAGGTGGAACATGCCGTGCTCGTCAATCCGCTGGCTGACGGAAATATCCACCAATTCCGCGAGGAAGGGATCGCCCCCAGGATTGCCAGTGTGGAGTTCAGCGACGAGCACTTGAAAGAATCGCCCGCGGTCCAGCAGCATCTTCCGGAAATACTGGGCAAACCCTATTCCCGTTTGGCAATTGATATTTTTCTCGCGGAGGAGATTCGTCCAATTTACCAGGAAGGCGGATTTTTGCGCGCGAAGATTGGCCCCGCGGAGGTGCGCCTTTCCGGCAACCCGAACCAGAAACTGCCCGAGGAAATCCCGATCTTTGTGCCCTGCCAGCCGGGAGCCGTATATCACTTGAAGGACGTGGAATGGAGCGGCAACCAGGCGGTCTCCACGATTACGATTGCGACAACGCTGGGGTTGAAACCCGGCGACGTGGCCAATGGCATGAGCATTGAAGCCGGATGGGACCGCATCCGCGAAGAATATGGCCAGCGGGGCTATCTGGAAGTGAAGCTGACACCCGTGGCCACTTACGACGATCAGGAGCACACGGTTTCCTACGCCGTGTCTATTGCCGAGGGGCAGGCGTTCCACTTCAATCAGATGACTATCACTGGAATGTCTCTGGCGGGCGAACGGATGATCCGGGATGCGTGGACGATGAAGCCGGGCGACGTGTTTGACAAAAAGGCCTTCGAGCAATTCCTGAATCGCCTGGAAATCCACCGCGCCACGATTTTCAAGGACTTACCAATACATTACGACACCGTGGGGCATTGGCTGCAGGACGATACGGCCAAGGGCACGGTGGACGTACTGCTCGATTTCAAGTGAATTGAGCTGTCCGTCAGGGCAGGCTGCGAAACTCCTCCGTTGGCGCTATACTTATTTGTGCGATGAAGCCACTGGTACATATCCATAAGGAAGAGACTTCGACGCACGCGGCCGCGGAAAAGGAACAGGTTCTTTTCTCGAAGCTGGCCAGGCTACCCTCCCTGATTGTTGCCCTTTCGGGCGGCACTGATTCTGCCTACCTGGCCTGGGCCGCGCACCAAGCGCTCGGGGAACGCGCGTTGAGCATCACCGCCCTTAGCGCGAGCTATTCCACTTACGACCGCGAGCAACTCGAGAAGTTCCTGCATACTGCGGGCCTGCGGCATGAGTTTATCGAGACGCATGAGCTTGAGAATCCTGCTTACCGCGCAAACGCCTCTGACCGCTGCTACTTCTGCAAGGATGAGCTTTTTTCCGTGCTGGACAAGGTTGCTGGGGACCGCCATTTTGCCGCCATTGCGTACGGTCTGAATGCGGACGATACATCCGATTTTCGCCCAGGGCATCGCGCGGCCCATGAGCATCACATCCTGACCCCTTTGTTCGACGCACAACTGCATAAATCTGAGATTCGCTTTCTTTCGCAGCGCGCGGGACTTCCTTCCTGGGACCGCCCGGCCTCCGCTTGCCTCTCTTCGCGACTGCCTTATGGAACGGAAGTTACCGCGGAGCGGCTTTCCCTGGTGGAACGTGGTGAAGCGGCCATGCGAGAGCTAGGCTTCCGGCAATTTCGGGTGCGGCTGCACGAAAATATGGCTCGAATAGAACTCGCTCAGGCCGAGCTTCCGCGGGCACTTACTCCACAGATGGCTGCAGCGGTCGCTAAAGCCTTGAAAACAGCAGGGTTCACCTATGTTGCCCTGGACCTGGAAGGCTACCGACAGGGCTCCCTGAACGAAACCCTGGCTAAATCCACGGGAACATAATTTCCAGCATTGCGTACATATTTGTAGAAGGCCCTGGAAACGCAGATAGGAGCTAATTATGCGTACCTACAAACTTGGTTTGCCTGGAATAATTCTTTTTGCCACTGCTTTCTCGCTGCTCTCTCTGCAGGCTTCCGCGGCAGACAATACCTTTGACAAGACGTTTACTGTTTCCGGCCCGACGCGGCTGGAACTGAGCAACGGTTCCGGAAACGTCACGATACGTGGCGGAGCCGATGGCAAGGTGCACATCCACGGGAAAGTAACCGGGGGCTGGTCACTTTGGGGCAACTCGGAAAAGAACATTGCGGAGGCAGTAAGCAATCCTCCACTGGAACAGCGCGGCGACACCATCCGAGTGGGCAAGGACACTTCCTGGCTGAAGAATGTCTCCATTGATTACGAGATTGAAGTGCCGCATGAGACGGACGTTGACGCGAGCGTAGCTTCCGGTGGCGTCACCATCGATCAGTTGCGCGGCCCCGTAAAGTGCTCTTCGGCTTCGGGTTACGTGCATGTATATCGCATCGAGCGCGATACGCAACTTAACGCGGCCAGCGGCGCGATTGAGGCTTCCGCGATCGGTGGATTCCTGCGCGTTTCCAGCGCCTCGGGCAGCATGAACATTTCTGATGTCAAGGGTGAGGTCAAAGCCTCGGCGGCTTCGGGTTCCATTGCGATTGAAAACCCCGGCGACCGCGTCGAGGCGTCGAATGCCAGCGGTTCGCTCCGCATTACCGGGGCAAACAACGATGTTCGCGCCCATGTCATCTCCGGCCCGATTGATATCAGCGGCAACCCCAGCAGCAATCGTTTGTGGGAACTGAAAACCGTTTCGGGCTCGGTGGACATTCGCGTTCCCGCAAACGCTTCGTTTCTGCTTTCCGCGGACGCCACTTCTGGCAATATTCGCACCAACATTCCCGTGATGATCGAAGAGCAGGGTAAGCACTCGCTTCGCGCGCACGTTGGAGATTCGCGCGGACGGATTGAAGTGCACACTGTTTCCGGCGGGATCAGCGTCGAGGGCGGCTCCTGATCCATCAAGCAATCCGAGTACGTTGGACCCACCAATTACTGCAAGAGCGCCTTCGAGCGGGTACAATGTTTACGTGCTCCCGTTCCTCCCAACCCGCTCGAGCCAATTGGCGTTTTGTCTGACGTTGCTGCTTGCCTGTCCTGCGTTCGCCCAGGAGTCTCCCTCTTCCAGTCCCGCTGAACTGCCCTCCAAATCCGGCCGCGCAAAGCAAGACGCGACAAGAGATGCTGCCAAGCTAGCAGCGCTGGAGCAGGCAGATCTTCAGAAAGCCATTGCGGATGCGGGAAACGACCGTGCGGCGATGGTGCGCAATCTGGACGTTTTCCTGAAGAGGTATCCGGAATCGGCCCAACGCTCGCAGATCTATCGTGCGATCGTCGAATCCAGTATTCAATTGCGGGATTTTCCCCGCGCCACGGAATACGCGGAACGTATTGTGGCATTGAATCCGGAAGATTCCTCAATGACCGTCCTCTCGATCCAGTTGCTCGATCACTATGGCGATGCGCAGGGATGGCGACGCGCTGTTTCTTATTGCGGCCGTGTGGTGGACCTGCTGCAACGCAGCACTCCCGCAGATAAGTCACCGCGTCTTTCCGCCGAAGAGTGGCAGAACGATCGCCAGCGTGATATCTCGTCGGTTCTTCTGGCGCGCGGCCAGTTGTACCGGAAACTGGGCGAACTGGCGAACGCGCAAAAGGATTTCGAGGCCAGCTACACGCAACAGCCCAACGGAGCGGCGGCCGAAAATCTGGGTGAAATCGCGGAGTTGAAAAAGGACCTGAACGAGGCGTTGCGGCAATATGCGCGTGCGTTTTCCCTGGACGATCACGGCAACGGCGTCTCTCCCCAGAAGGAATTGCGTCAGAAGATTGGAAACGTTTGGCGGCTGGCGCATCATTCTGAAGATGGGCTGGGGGATTACCTGCTGCACGCGTTCGACGAATCTGTGGCTTCGGCCACTCCGGCGAAAGCTCGGCCCAATCAAGGCTTGAAGGATCTGTACGAGTTCACGGTGCGCAAGGCGCAGGACGGTACGCCATTCCCCCTTGCGAATACCAAGGGCAAGGTTGTGGTGCTGAATTTCTGGGCGACATGGTGCCGGCCTTGCCGCGAACTGGAGCCGCATTTTGAAAAGGTGGCCGCGCGCTTTTCCGGCGATCAGGATGTACTCTTTTTTGGGCTAAATTGCGACGAAGACGAAACACTTGTGGTCCCGTTCCTGGCCGAAGAACGGCCGAAAACCACGGTGCTATTTGCCGATGGGCTGGATCGCTTGCTCAGCGTCAACGCGTTTCCTACGACCGTGATACTCGATCGTGCCGGCAAAGTGGCTTATCGCTCCGACGGTTTCGATGCTACCGACATCGAAAGGGTGCTGACCGACGCCATCATGCGCGTAGCCCACCCCTCCGCCAGCCCTGCCCCTAACGCCGCCAGCGCACGTCCGTAGCATCGCGCCCGCAAGCTCACTTTTCCTGCTAACCTGGCGTGACCATTGCTCTCCCACCACCGTCTATACGGCTGGAGGCATTTACTATGAAATCCGTCAGGCTCCTCTCCTTCCTTGCCGTCGTCGTTTGGGTTGCCGTGGCCTTCACCACCGCGTCTCGCGCCCTTCCTCACCGCCACGCCCTAGAAATCTCGTCAGCACACGACTCCCTGGCCGCTACATGCTCTGATCTCCACGTTAGGTTCGACCACCACGATGCCGTCATCCAATCCGAAGAGCGTACTATCACCAAGGCCGAGGCTCCCACGCTTCGCATCACCGCGGAATCCAACGGCGGGCTTCAAGTGCAGGGCTGGGACCAGGATACGTACTCCGTCACTCTCTGCAAGGCTGCCGAAGCCGGCCGTGACGCTGATTCCCTGCTCTCCGGCATCCATCTCACATTTCATGACGGCGAGTTGGGGGTTTCCGGCCCTTCTTCCCACGGCCGATGGTCCGCGCACCTTCTCATCCGCGCGCCCAAGGCCGCTGGCCTCGACCTCCACGTCAATAACGGTCCCATGACTCTCCACCACGTAGACGGCACCCTTAAGGTTCGCGCCCAGAACGGCCCCGTCACTGTTACCGACTGCACCGGGGAACTTGATCTGGATTCGCACAATGGTCCCGTCACATTGGAAGGCAATAGTGGCAAGCAAACAGTTCACACCGAGAATGGCCCGGTGACGCTTTCGCTCTCCGGGAATTCCTGGGACGGCGCCGGAATCGAAGCTCACGCCAACAATGGCCCCGTGGAACTGCGGATTCCCTCGGGCTACAAATCCGGAGTGCTGCTGGAATCAGAGGGGCACGCTCCTTTGCGGTGCGATGCCAGTGTCTGCTCCGAAGGACGCAAAACCTGGGACGACGATCGCAAGCGCATCGAGTTTGGATCCGGCCCGACGCTCGTGCGCATCTCGACTGAGAACGGCCCTGTCTCGGTTGACTGAGTGGTCTCCTAGCAGGAGACCCTCGCGCTTGAAGCCCGCGTCGTTACTATGGTTAGGCTAAACAATCCAGAACGAAGCGGAGAAAAGATAGGAGTTCGCAAGCAAGTTGGTAACTGGCCAGACCGAAGATGAGTGGAAGTCAGCGAACCGGCGCAGGATGCTTTTGAGCAGCCGTGGAATCTTCCTGCAAGGTCCTTACGTACTTCGCCAAATTTTGAATGCGCAACTCCGTCACACCAGGCGCGTCTGCATTCATGGACTTGAGGAAAGGCTCCCAGACGGGCATGTAGCCTTGGCCGCGGGGCGGGCGTCCCGTGCCGCGACGGAGAACATCGCAAACCCTTTCCACCGGATAGATGCCGTGGTTCCTTTGGGCTAGCTGAGTCAGATCAGATGGCGGTACAGTGCAATAAGCAGAGGAGCGGCCTTTGCCTCGACGATCCTGCCCATGACAGCCCGCGCAGTAGGCACCGAACTCTTCCTGGCCGGCAGTCGAAGTAATGGCCAGCGAGAACAGTGGCGAGGCATGTCTAACTGCAGAATCGCAGTTGATGGCAGACAGTGCGCACCAGCCGAGCGCCGCAAGCAAAATAAAGAAGTAGGCCGCCCTGGCGGAACGAAATGCATTTACCATAAGCTACCGCCATCAGAGGTGACTCTCATTAAACTTCTCCTGTGTTATACACACTCGGCTCTAAGGGGGATTCGCTCAATAGTAAGCACGACTTAAATAGAGTTGTGATGTCTTTATGGTAATTATAGATAAGATTGGTCTTTTAGGCCGGGTTGGTAATCAAGCAAGGCGATAGAGCGGTTTGCACGGGCGCTCCCGGTATTGGACATATAGAATCCAATTGGCTAGTTTGCCTGCTTATCAGGGTGTTATGGCGTGTTGTCGGGAAGCTCCGCTGCGTCTTAAGCCTCTGCTGTCTCTCGCCAAAACTACCTGCAATTGAGTCGCCCCCAGGGAAGAAGTAACCCTTGCGGTGCATTCGTTTTAGTTTGCATTGGTAATTACCTTGTAGGCACCATCATCTACGGAAATTTTTCCTGTGAAGATTTCCAGATTAAACTAATAGCCAACATCGGGATGTGCAATCGAAAGCCGAGAGGAGTGTCCGCACCCAACATGTTGCGAACGATCTTTATACTGGGATTCGCGGTTTTATTGCTTGGTGGAAGTTGTGCCGTGGCGCAGGATTCTGAAGAGTTGTATGCAAAGAAATGCGCAAACTGCCATGCCAAGGATGGCAGCGGGCACACAAACGTAACCTCGAGGCTGGCAGTGCCCGACCTGCGCTCGAAACGGATCGTCGAGCTGAGCGATAACGACGTTTACGATTCAATCGCCAATGGCACGCAGCACAAGGAATATCCTCACGCATTCCTGCATATCGGAATGACGGAGGAGAAAATCCAAGGGCTGGTAAAGTACCTACGCGTCCTTCAGCGTAACAGCCAACAAAACCCACCGAAAGGGACGAGCACCAGGCCCTGAGGCTGGAGTAACTTCATGCCCAAGCACAATTCGCCAGTTCTAACGCTTTAGGAAGAATTGCGGCCGGAGGAGTATTTTCCCGCGGCGGATTTAGCGGCCAGGATCGTGTTTATGTGGATTTGGACGGTGTCTGCTACCTGGCGAGCGTAGCCGCCGGCGAGAGTGGTCACCACAGGAATGTTGCGCTGGCGGGCTTCCTCAAAAACACTTTGATCGCGAGTTTTCAAGCCGTTCATGGTCAGGCTCAGGCCACCTAGCTGATCCTCTTTGTAGGGGTCGGCGCCGCCGATATAGAAAAGCATGTCAGGACGAAACCCTTGCAATGCTCCACGGATGGCGGGGAGAAGGGCCGCAAGGTATTCGTCATCGCCGGTGCGATCGTCCATGTTCAAATCGACGGTCGAGGGCGGCTTGTACGCCGGATAGTTATTCCACTGGTGGATGGAAAGCGTGAAGACGGTGGGGTCGTTAGCAAAAATGGCGGCGGTGCCATTGCCTTGATGCACGTCGGTATCAACGACCATGGCCTTGCGGATCGTGCCATCAGCTTGCATTTTGCGGATGGCGACTGCCACATCGTGTATGGCGCAAAAACCTTCGCCATGGCCGGGGTAAGCATGATGGAAGCCGCCCCCGATGTTGCAGGCGAAGCCGTCGGCGGAGGCAGCTCGTGCTGCCAGAATACTGCCGCCAGCGGCGAGCCAGAAGGCATTGACGAGTTCCGGAGAGTACGGGACTTCGAGCTTCATCAGATCGCTGTCTGAGAGGGTGCCCGTTTTGAGCTTGTTCACCCATTCGGGGGTGTGGACGCGAAGGATGTCAGCGTCGGGGGCCGGATCAGGGCGAAGGAAATTGTCGGGGAGCGCGATGCCCTCGCTGGCCAGACGATCGGCGATCAGGCGATACTTTTGCGAAGGAAAGACGTGGGCGCCCAGGTTTAGGTCGTAGAGTTCGTGGTAGATGAGCTTGAATGGCAGCATGTGCGAGAGCCTTGGCGAATTTGTTTTACCACGGACTGGGTGTGAAATGCAGGTCCCGCTCCTACTTTGCACATGATGATAAGAGACGTTGGGTGTCGCTCAGATTCGGTCAGAGATAAGTGGGGATCGTGCCACGATCCCTCCGCTACCGGCCGCAAGCAACGCGGGCCATCGGTCGGGATGACAAGGTGAGTCTGCCGCATGTGACGGGGACTTTGGGTCGGGATGATGAACTATCTTGCGCCTTGCCGAGATAGGGTCCAGCGTGCTGGACCCCTACGAAGGAAACCGGGCGCGAGGCGGAATTAATTTTCGCGTTCCAGGATGAAATCGGGAAGTGTGAGTAGGGCTCTTGCATATTCGGAGTCGCCATGGCCATTGATGCAGGCTTTGGCGCGGCCGGCGTAAACCAGGGCTAGGCTGCGGGCACGGTCGAGAGCGCCAGAATCGCGCACGAGCGCGACCAACTTTTCCGGCTGAACCGAATGAAATTCTTTCTCTTCCAGGACGCGCGCGACGAGTTCTCGGGCTTCGCTGTGACCGTTCTCCATGGCGTAAATCAGAGGCAAGGTGACCTTGCCTTCTTTCAGATCGCTGAGGACGGGCTTGCCAAGTTGCTCGCTGGAAGCAGTGAAGTCCAGAAGATCGTCAACTAACTGAAAGGCCAGACCGGCGTTGCGGCCATACTCTGCGAGGGCATCTTCGCTGGCGTTGCCAAGGCCGCCCAACACGCCGCCCAGGCGGGCGCAACCGCTGAAAAGGCAGGCGGTCTTGTAAGTGGCCAACTTTAGGGCGTCTTCTTCGGTAACGTCCATGCGGCCAATTTTGGCGAGTTGCAGAAGTTCGCCTTCAACCATTTTCTGGGTGAGATCAATAAGGATATCGAGGACATGGAAATTGCGCTCCTCGAGGGCGATTTGGAAAGACTGCATGTAGAGCCAATCGCCAGCCAGGACGCTGCGATGATTGCCCCACCGGGAATTTGCGGAAGGGCGTCCGCGGCGAGTGTCGGCGCTGTCAATCACGTCATCGTGAATAAGCGTTGCGCTGTGAAGGAGTTCGACGACGGCGGCAAGGCGGATGGCGCTACGCGGTTCGGCTGAGCGCCCTCTGGCATATCCGTGACAGAGGAGGAGCAGCGCGGGGCGCAGGCGCTTGCCGCCACCACCGAGCAGATAACTGGTAATTTCAGAAACAGGCTGGAAGGCCGCGGCGCTTTGACGGGAAAGTTCCTGCTCGACCTTTACGAGGTCGACGCGCACCATGTCAAATATTTCCTTGACCGTAAGAACTGCGATGACATGCCTCCTGGAACCGCTGTCCTGAATCAGGGGGACACCGCAGCCGGGGCCGTCCCTGGCCGATGAAGTGGAAAAAATCGCCGAAAGTTATCCGCGGTGGCCCGGGCGACTTCTTCTACAGGTAAGTTTCTCACATTCGCAAGCACCTGCGCCACCTCCGCAACGTAAGCGGGCTCGTTGCGTTTGCCGCGGCGGGATTGCGGCGCAAGGTACGGAGAGTCCGTTTCAATCAAAATGTTCTGCAGGGGCAAAGCTTTCGCAACGTCGCGAAGATTCTGCATTTTTGCATAGGTCAAATTGCCGGTAAAGGAAATCATGAAGCCTAGATCTAGGCCGCGCTTGGCGTCTTCGAGCGTGCTGGTGAAGCAGTGGAGGACGCCGCCGAGGCCGGTGGGATTCCAGGCTTCTTCCAGGAGACGAAGGCAATCGGGCCAGGCATCGCGGCAGTGGATGATGATGGGGAGTTTGGCGGCGTGGGCGAGCTCCATTTGCTGGCGGAAAACCTGTTCTTGGATGTCGCGCGGGGAATGATCGTAGAAATAGTCCAGCCCGATTTCGCCCCAGGCGACGACTTTGGGATGCTGAGCGAGTTTCGCGAGAGTTTCGAGATGGACAGGAGTGACTTCCTTAGCCTCGTGGGGATGGATACCGACCGTGGTGTAGATCCAATCGTGGGCTTCGGCGTAGGGCAGAGCGGCATCTAGCTTTTCTGGGCCGGGGCCCGTGCCGACGGCGAGGATGGTGGAGATACCGGCAGCGCGGGCGCGTTCAAGCATGGCGTCGCGGTCGGCGTCGAATTGAGGGAAATCGATGTGGGCGTGGGAGTCGATGAGGTCTAGGGGCATAATCCGCGGCTCGTTGAAAGATATCAGATATCAGTTATCAGAGATCAGGAGGCAGATCGTGGCGATCGGCGACCTGCGACCAGCGATCGGGAAACAGGTCTGTGACACTGGTCAATTTGCAATGGCACGATAATCGCCGGTCCCTGATAACTGATATCTGATCGCTGATATCCGTAAGCAGCACCTCGAACTTAAGATTCTTCTACTTCAGGCGGGCGCCTACTTCTACTTCTTCTAAGAAACTGGCTAGGACGGGGCGGCCTTCGGGGCCTGCGGAGGCGGCGATGATCATGCCGTTGGATTCGACGCCTCGGAGTTTGCGCGGGGCGAGATTGACGACAACGGCCACTTTTCGACCGATCAGCGATTCGGGTTCGTAGTATTGGGCGATTCCGGCACAAATCTGGCGGATTTCCGTGCCGATATCCACGGTGAGTTTGAGGAGTTTGTCCGCGCCCACGATGCGTTCGGCGGTTTTGATTTGGCCGACACGCATTTCGACCTTGGCGAAATCTTCGATGCCAATTTTATCTGGAACTGCAGGCGCTGTTGCAGGCGCAGCGGCCGGACTGGCCGGTGCTGCGGGCGCGGTTGCTGGTTTCGGAGCGGCCGATGCGGAGTTTAGTTCTTCGTTCGCCATGGATTCGATCCTCTCAATTGCTTCGGTTTTATCTACACGTGGGAAAAGGGTTTGCGATTTTCCAAGGGCAGTGCCGGGAACCAATTGGCCCCAACGCAAACCGTCGAGTTCAACGGAACCGAGGGGAGTCGATTGCCCGAGGAGAGCCCAAACCTTTGCAGTGCTATCCGGCAGGACTGGATGCGCGAGCACGGTGACGATACGCAGCAACTCCGCGGCGGTCCAGAGAATGGTGGCCTTGCGGGCAAGGTCAGCTTCGGAAGTGCCGAGAGCCCAGGGCTGCTCCGTGGTCAGATATTTATCGGCGGCGGCAATGACGGCCCAGATGGCTTCGAGGGCGCGCGCAAATTCCATTTTGTCGAAGCGCTCGAGCACTTCTCCGATGGCGGATTGAGCTTCGCTGGCTAGGGCGTCGTCTTGCGGCTGGCGCGTAGCAGGCTTTGGGACTTTGCCAGAGAAATTCTTCTCGATCAAAGCGGCTGTGCGGCTGGCGAGATTGCCGAGACCGTTGGCGAGGTCGCTGTTGTACCGGGTAACGAGGGCGTCGTAGCTGAAGTTGCCGTCCTGGCCGAAAACGACTTCACGAAGCATGAAGTAACGAAGGGCATCCATGCCGAGCATGTTGGCGATAGGGCGCGGGAGGATCACGTTGCCCTTGGATTTGCTCATTTTGGCGGCGTCCATGAGGAACCAGCCGTGGGCCCAAACTTGTTTGGGAAGCGGCAGCATCGCAGCCATCAAGAATGCGGGCCAATAGACGGTGTGGAAGCGGATGATGTCTTTGCCGACGAAGTGCACATCGGCGGGCCACATGCCGCGCTTTTCGTAGTCGGGACCGCCGACGGCGCTGAGGTATGCCGTGAGCGCGTCGAACCAGACGTAGAAAACGTGCGGCTCTTCGCCGGGAACAGGGATGCCCCAGCGAATGGTGGTGCGGGTGATGCTGAGATCCTTCAGGCCGCCTTCGACGAAGCTGATGATTTCATTTTTGCGGCTTTCGGGTTGAATGAACTCGGGATTCTTGCGATAGAAATCGAGCAAGGGCTTTTGGAAGGCGGAAAGCTTGAAGAAGTAATTCTCTTCAGTAAGAGTTTCGAGCGGGCGGCCACAGTCGGGACAATTTTCGCCGGGCTTGGCGTCGTTGACGAAAGCGTTGTCGTAGATGCAGTACTGACCGGTGTAGTGGCCTTTGTAAACGAAGCCGTTTTCCTTGCAGAGCTTGAAGAGCCACTGGACAGCGCGGACGTGTTTGATGTCGGTGGTGCGAACAAATTCGTCCGCAGGGATGCCAAGCTCATCCCAAAGGGCACGCCAGGCCGCAGCCATGTTGGCGACAAATTCGGATTCTGGGATTTCAGCCTTTTTGGCGGCACGTTCGACGTTGACGCCGTGCTCGTCGGTGCCGGTGGTCATTACGACCTCGTAGCCGCGCATGCGCTTGTAGCGACGCACGGTGTCGCACACGACAGTGGTGTAGGTGTGGCCGATGTGAGGCAAGCCGTTCGTATAGTAGATCGGCGTGGTGAGGTAGAATTTTTCTTTGCGTTCGGGCATTTGTGTCTTCAGCGTATATTGAGTTTGATCGGCGCCGCCGGGAAAATATCTGACACTACTTCTGTCCTCCCCTCCATGTCTGCATGGCCTCTTGCATAACAAGCTGCAGGGGCACGGATTTTGCCTCTGCCAGTTTACGGCAATCCTCGTATTCCGGGGAAACCTGGATAACTTTGCCATCGACGCGGGCAAGTTTCATACGGACTTCGCCGTAACGTGTGGCTACTGTTTCCCACTCGCGTGGCAAGACGCGGCGTTGCATGGTGTGGCTGCGTACGCCGAGCGTGGTGGTCTCCTCGAAGAAAAGATCCTGGAATTTGGCTTCATCGGCGGGCTTGCAGAGGACAGTGAGAAGAGTCCCCGGCCGATTCTTTTTCATTTGGATGGGCGTCGTGAAGACGTCCAGGGCTCCGCCAGCTAGGGCGCGTTCCAAGAAATAGCCGTAGACCTGTGGATTCAGGTCGTCAAGATTGGTTTCGATGACGCAGATTTTCTCGGGGTAATTCCCTTCCAGCTTGGCGACGGCTTCACCGATCATCAGGCGAAGCACGTTGGGCTGACCTTCCAGATCGACCGTGCCTGCGCCATAACCGATGGCGGAAACGGACATAGGGGGTTGCGGTCCAAAGGCATCGCATAGGGTAGTCACAATAGCCGCGCCGGTGGGCGTGACAAGTTCCTTTTGTAAGCCGGTGGAATAGGTAGGCTTGCCGAGGAGGAGACGAGCGGTGGCTGGCGCGGGCACAGGAAGAACACCGTGAGCCATTTTCGCGGTGCCGCCACCGACATTCAGAGGGGAGCAGGCAAAACGCTCGATGCCGAGGAAAGTGAAGCCGATGCAAGCGCCGACGATGTCCACCATGGCGTCTACGGCGCCGACCTCGTGGAAGTGAATTTTCTCGATGGGCACGTCGTGGACGGCGGCTTCGGCTTCGCCAAGTTTGCGAAAGATGGCGATGGAGCGATCACGGACGGGGGCAGCGAGTTGGGATTTTTGCAGGATAGCTTCGATTGTAGAAAGCGAGCGGTGCGTGTGCGTATCCTGCGTGATGACACGAACATGGATGGCGGCCATGCCATTTTTCCAGACGTTATCGGCGCGGATCTCCCAGCCAGGCACGTCGAGAGCTTGGAGTTCACTGCGTAGATGCTCTAGAGGGACACCGGCATGGACGAGTGCGCCCAGGGTCATGTCCCCGCTGATGCCGCTAAAGCAGTCAAAATAGGCGAGTTTCATAGGCCGTTCGCTAAGAATGCTTCTTGATACTAACGGCAGGGGGGACGGTCGTCAAACGGAGTAGGTGGGCCCCGATCCGTCGATAACAAGGGCGTGTGGTAGCCCGGTGGTTGGCGAAGCGCGCGTTTGAGCCAATGGATTGGCCTAAATGCCGCCACAAGCAGTAAACACCTTTGGGTAGAAATTCGCACCCGTAAGGTGCGCGATTCGCGTACGATGGCGGGCATGCGCAGAATGCCAAAGCCTTCCCCAACCGAGTCCCCGTTATTGTTCGAAGTGGATCCCAAGCCGTTGGAAGAGTCCTTGACCGCCCTGGGCGGGATTCCGCTGGTGGTGCAAGCGTTCCGTTCCTTGGGGCTGTCGGGAAGCGTGCAGCAACACGTGGCCGTCAAGGAACGTGAGCGGGGCTACGACGAAGCCACGTTCGTGGAAAGTTTCGTAATTCTGAACGCGGCTGGGGGAGAGTGCGTGGACGATTTCGCACACCTGCGCAGCGATACGGGGTTGGCGGAGCTCGTTGGACATGAGCTGCCTTCTCCGGAAGCGGCGCGGAAGTTTTTGCACGCCTTCCACGAAGAGGAAAAGATTCAGGAAGCCCAGCAGCGGCGTCTACCGGATACCACAGCCTACATTCCCGAAGAGAACCGGGCGCTCGAGGGGCTGGGGCGAGTGAACCGAGATCTGATTCAGCGGTTGGGGGAACGCTGCGTAGATCAGAAGATCGCCACGGTCGATCAAGACGCCACGATTATCGAGAGCCGCAAGCGAGAAGCCCTGTATACCTACGAAGGATCGCGCGGCTACCAACCGATGCTGGCGGTGTGGGCAGAGATGGATGTGGTGCTGGCCGACGAATTTCGCGATGGGAATGTGCCGGCGCAGATGGCTCCGTTGACGGTGGCCAAAGCGGCATTTGCCGCTTTGCCGAACACGGTGACGAGCTATTACTATCGGGGCGACTCGGCGTGTCACGAGAAGGGGTTGTTGCGCTGGCTGTTGAACGAGAAACGCGCAGACGGGCCGGCGGGATTCATTGGTTTTGCGGTCAGCGCGCGGATGAGTGATGCGTTACACGCGGCGATTCTGGAAGTGCCGGAGTCGGGATGGAAAGCTTACGGTAAGCCGGAGCCGGACGTGGATCGGGAATGCGCCGAGGTGGTATTTGTTTCCAACGAGGAGTTGGAGCCGAAAGGGACGAAACCGCTGCGTTACGTGGCCATCCGGTTGCGGAAGCGGCAGGGAGGATTATTTGCTGACGGCAGTAGCGTCTTGCACTTTGCCGTGCTCAGCAACATTTGGGACTGGGAGCCGGTGAAGCTGATCGACTGGCATCGAGAAAAAGCAGGCACCATCGAAGGAGTCCACGATGTGCTGAAGAATGAGCTGGCGACCGGGGTGTTGCCGTCGAAATACTTTGGGGCCAACGCCGCTTGGTTGCGGCTGGCGGTAATCTCCTACAACGTGCTGACGGCCCTGAAGCGTTTGGCCTTGCCCGCAGATTTATTGCGGGCCCGCCCGAAGCGACTGCGCTTTCTGATCTTCTACACGGCAGGTCGGCTGGTGCATCACGCCCGACAGATGCGACTGCGCCTGGCCAGGGAGGCGGAGGGAATCGCCCTGTGGTTGGAAGCCCTACAATTCCTACCGCTTCGAACCTAACGCGAACCAAGGTACGCGAGCTTATCGACGGATTTGCAGAGCACATTTTGGATGGCTCGTTGGAAAACTGTCCCCCTATCGTTTATCGATCGGCGCTTCCCGCTGGCCTGCCTTGCTCAAGCTCAACGAAGAAGCTCTGGCAGTGCTTGCTGGCTGCAATGAACCAGAATTCGGACCGTGTGCGCTGGTCACTGCCACCTTACGGACGGATTGGGGGTGGGGCGGCGCGAGGGGAAGGCAGAACCCTCTGCCGCTTAGCCGGGTCGAGATGACTGGGATAGTGGGTGGTCGCGGTAGGGACGATCATCGCTGATCGCCCCCCGCACAGATCCGTACAAGCGGCATTACCGCATACGGCTCCCACCTTGGAGAAAGCGAGCAATGCTACTACTCGCACACCGCTCATTCCCTGGAACACTCATTTCATTTCCCGCGCTGTGTCGGGCGAGTGTGGGACGGAACGATGTTCTCCTTGGCCCGCACCCTTTTCTCCCCAGACTCCGTCGAAGATCGCTCTTCTTTGTTCGTCTGGTTCATCGATAGTGTGGCGCGGTCCGACTCCTCCAGAGCGTGCACGTCTGCCGTGTGGCTTGCGCCTTCGCAGACCGGCCTCGTTCCCTTGCGGACCGAGGCGCTCCGGAGGTCTCCCGGTTCTCGTGCATGTTGTTTCTCAGAGTGCGCGGGTTCTTCGACTACGCAGGACCAACTGCTCGCTCGCGATTATCGCGAAACAGTCATGTTGCCTTCCTCCAACCAGGAGAGAGTCGGCGTCCTGATTTTGCGTTTTTCGAAGCTCAATAGCCCGGCCCACCGATACCCCTGTCTACGCCTCAAGCGACATCTCGCGATGTCACCCGCAAGACTGAGGGCCAAGATGGAGTCGCCGGCTCCTTCCTTGTAGGACTCTTTCATTCCTTACAACATGCCGGTTTATCCCGGCGCACCTTGGTTGACGCTGGCAAAAGGACAAATTCATCGCAAGCGGAGTTCGCGTTCAGTGCTTAATGCTGTCAGCCGTCCAGAGAGGCTGCTTGGCTGGGACGAATTCGATAGGGACGGATTTGACGAAGGTTTTCAGCCAAGCGGTGCACTCTTCCATGCCGGGTTGCTCGGAGGGGATGTGGCCGATGACGATTAAGGCTTTGTGACGGCCTTGAGTAACGGCGTCAGCGGCGTATTCGACGGTTTCCCATTCGCGGGTTTCGCCGACCAAGAGAACGTCCACCTCTTTTCTGGTCAGGGCTTGCATTTCGTGCTCGAAGCCTGCGGCGCCGGGGCTCAGTGCGGCTATGCGAACTGGCATTTGCGGATCGCCGACTACTCTGACTACTGCGGACTGCAAATGTTCGGCAACGTAGGACGCAAGGCTGCGGAGATTTGTTTCTGGGAGATGGAATAGGAATTGATTGTCGGGGGATTGGAATTTTTCCCAACCTAGCTGCTTGACGACTCCCGCTTCGATGCCGTCAGGGGTGCGCGCGTGCCAGTGGTCGTGAAAACGCCAGATGATGAGGCCGTGCTTCTCGATGAAGGCGCGCTTTTCTGCCCAAACGGGATCGTTTTGATCGAGGCCTTCTGGCGCGTCCAGATGGGCGTAGAACGTGGGCTCGTGGGTGATGACGAGATTGAGGTGCTGGGCGGCGGCGCGTTGCAGGACGTCCATGGTGGCCATCATGGTGACAGCAATGCCGGTGACGCGAGCTTCGGGATTGCCGGCTTTGAAGGTGTCTACCGTGTCAGCGTGCCAGGGAACGCCAACGTGGGATTGGATTTCTGCGATGACTTCGCGGCCGGTGGGGCCGGTGTGTTGCGCGAAGGTTTGCAGCGGGAGGAGGAGCGATAGCAGAAGAACGACGAGGATGTATTGACATGCTTGAAACAGATCCACTTTTTTGTCCATCGCTGTCTCCTTGCTGAACTGCTCATGATATCCCGTGGATGAGTGCAGGAGGAAGGCGCCCGCTTCGGAAAGCGGCCGCTTCAACAGAAAAGACGCACTGAGCAAAGCAGCTTCCTCTCCCACTTCGCGGGATCGGGGTGACAATTTCAGATAAGTGTTGCGGACATGGGGCGCAGCAATGCTGCGGCCCTACAGAGCACGGCCGGCAGCGGCGGCGCTGGCCCAGGCCCATTGGAAGTTGAAGCCGCCGAGGTGGCCGGTGACGTCGACTACTTCGCCAATGAAAAAGAGACCGGGGACTTTGCGGGATTCCATGGATTTGCTGGAGAGCTCGTTGGTATCCACGCCACCCACAGTTACTTCGGCTTTTTCGAAACCTTCGGTGGCGGAAGGCGTGAGGATCCATGCGTGGACTTTTTCTTCCAGGGCGGCTAGAGCAGGATTTGTAAAGGAGGCTGGTTTGTTGTAGCGGAGCCAGGTTTCCGCGAAGCGTCTGGGGAGGAACTGTTGGAAAGCTTTTTCGGCGGCGGCTTGATTGCGCGTGCCGGCTTCGCGGATGGCGGCGGTGGCGTCGCGGTCGGGAGCAAAATCGATTTGAATGGGATCGCCTTCGCGCCAGTAATTGGAGATTTGCAGGATGGCTGGGCCACTCAAGCCTCGGTGGGTGAAGAGCATTTTTTCGCGGAAGGGTTGGCCGGCGTTGAGCGGGGATTGGGCGATGACTTCGGTGGAGACTCCGGCGAGGTCACTGTATCGCTTGCGGTCAGCTGTTGCGAAGACGAACGGGACGAGGCCCGGGCGGGGCGGAATAATTTTAAGGCCGAATTGGCGAGCGAGATCGTAGCCGAAACTTGTCGCGCCCATCTTGGGGACGGAAAGGCCGCCCGTGGCGACAACCAGTGCCGGAGCATGATATTCGGCGGAATCACAACGGACGATGAACTCTGTGGTTCGCGTGACTTCGGTGACTTTAGCGTTCAAAGCAATTCTTACGTGGGAGCCGCGGCATTCGGACTCGAGCATGTTGGTGATGTCGGTGGCGGAACGGTCGCAGAAAAGTTGGCCGAGCGTTTTTTCGTGATACCGGATGCGGTGCTTTTCCACCAAGGCGATGAAATCGGCAGGCGTGTAGCGGGCCAAAGCGGATTTGGCGAAGTGGGGATTGGCGGAGAGGAAATTCTGCGGCTGGCAATGGATGTTGGTGAAGTTGCAGCGGCCTCCGCCGGAGATGAGGATTTTCTTGCCGATGCGGTCGGCGTGTTCGAGGACAGCAACGCGGCGGCCACGCTTGGCGGCTTCGAGGGCGCAGAGGAGGCCGGCTGCGCCGCCGCCGATTACCAGGACGTCGAATTGATGCGGCAATGATCTCCTCGAGCGCTCCGCGTTTTGTCACGCAGGAGACTCTCACCTCTGACGACTACATGGCACAGAAAAGGTCTATTTGCGTACAGATTGCTTCCTCACTTGCTTGAGCAGCTTTGTAGCTTCTTCCGCACCTGACTCGGTTACGTATTTTGATTGACGGACCTTCTCAAGGTGGCCGATGGCTCTAGAGGGATTATGCTCATGCCGAAGGTAATACTTGGCAATTTCCAGATTGGCCTCGTCATCTCCCAAACGGACCGCTTTCTCAAACCAAGCTAGTGCTCTTCTCGGTTGATTCTCGTTTCGCCACATGATGCCGATGTTGCTTGCTGCACATGCTACTCCGCGACTATATGCTCGCTTGTACCAATAAAGCGCCGCTCGGCGATTGCGGCGAACTCCGGTGCCAGCATCGTAAAAGTTTCCAACGTTGACTTGGCAGCCGGTATCCCCGCCTTTCGCAGCGGCAAGATAGAGACGGAAGGCCGCCCGCAGCTTCCCATTTTCTTCTTGCTCGGCGGCCTGGAAAAAGAGCCCCTCCACATTGGGCCTCCCGGGCCGCTCCGCGTGATGTGATGATTTCATCATTGCAAAAACTTTGCCACGCTAGCCAATCGAAATGGTAGGCCATATAAGCTCGTCTTCCAAGTGTGCTTTTCTGTCATTGGCGCTCGAGGGAGATGTTAATGCGCCCAAAGTTCAAAAACGCACCGAGAGAAGTTAAATCTGTAGTTGCGGACGATTCTGGTGGCCGGGGGGGCCCAAAATCTGTATACTAATCGGCAAGTTGGACCGGTGTAAGTTCATTTGGAGGCGCTTACGAGGAGCGCCCAGGACGTGAAGATGTTCATCGCAAACGTCATTGTTCGACCTTAAGCCGCAACTGTTGCGGACCTTCCATTTCCTCGTTTCTCTCTATTAACTGTTGATCCCGGCGTTGCCGCGCTATCTATTGGCTGCGGAGCGCGCCTAGAAGGTGCAGGTTTCTATGTCTGTGCAGGAAATACAAACTGGCGAAGTGTTGGTGAATTCGGGGGCGGCGCCATCGCTTTGGAGTTCTATACGGGAGGCTGTGCACGGGTCGCATCAGGATTTTACTGCCGGGAGTTTGAACCGGGCAATTCTGCTGCTAGCTATTCCGATGGTGCTGGAGATGGTGCTGGAGTCGCTGTTCGCGGTGGTGGATGTTTTTTGGGTGAGCAGGCTGGGAGCGGACGCGGTGGCCACTGTGGGGCTCACGGAATCGCTGCTGAGCCTGGTGTTCGCAGTGGGATTGGGGCTGAGCCTTTCGACTACCGCGATGGTGGCGCGACGGATTGGAGAGAAGGATCCGACAGGTGCGGCAGTGGCGGGGGCGCAAGCCATTTTTATCGGGCTGGGCGTTTCGTTTGCCGTGGGGACTCCGTGCTTTATCTATGGGCCGGAATTGTTGCGGCTGATGGGGGCTTCGCATCATGTGGTGTTGACGGGGGGTTGGTATGCGCGCATTGCGCTGGGCGGCAGTGGCGCGCTGATGTTTCTGTTTTTGAATAATGCAATCTTCCGCGGGGCGGGAGATGCGGCGATCGCCATGCGGCTCTTGTGGGTGGCGAATATCATCAACCTGGTGCTGGACCCATGCCTGATCTTCGGGCTGGGGCCGTTCCCAAAACTTGGAGTGACGGGAGCGGCGCTGGCTACGTTTACGGGACGCAGCCTTGGGGTGCTGTACCAGTTTTACCGGCTGCTGCGCGGGACGGAACGCATACGGATATTGCGCTCGCAGTTGCGGGCCAACTGGGCTGTTCTGCTGCGGCTAGTGCGCGTGTCGTTGACAGGCATCGTGCAGTTTGCGATTGCGCATACTAGCTGGATTGGACTGGTGCGCATCATTAGCGTGTTTGGCTCGGATGCGCTGGCAGGCTACACGATTGCGATTCGCATTTTGATTTTTGCGATGATGCCATCGTGGGGATTGAGCAACGCGGCGGCAACACTGGTCGGGCAGAATTTGGGTGCGCGAAAGCCGGAGCGGGCACAGATTTCTGTGTGGCGCACGGGCTTCTACAACATGCTGTTTCTGGGAACGATCGGGGTGTTTTGCCTGGTGTTTGCCACGCCGGTGGTGCGGCTGTTCACGCACGACCCGATGGTGGTGCCGCTGGCTGCGGCCGCTTTGCGGCTGCTCAGCTACGGGAACATTGGATATGCGTATGGAATGGTGATGATGCAGGCGTTCAATGGAGCGGGGGATACGGTTACGCCGACGGTGGTGAATTTCTTTGGCTTTTGGCTGCTGGAAATACCGATGGCTTATTTTCTGGCTATGCGCGCGGGGATGCAGGCTAACGGCGTGTATGTGTCCATCGTGATTGCGGAATGCGCGATTGCGGGAGCCGGAGTAGTGCTGTTCCGGCGAGGGCGGTGGAAGGGGCAGGAGATCTAGGGGTAGACGCGCGGCCATGTGAGACAAATTCGGTTGCTTGCCTCGCTGGGGCGCAGCAGTGCTGCACCCCTACACAGGAGAGAAAAGGCCGCAGGGCTCGCGGACTCTCCCTGCGCTACAGGAATGACCCCTCGCCGCTGCTATACTGAAAGATTACAAACTACTTTTGCAGCAGATTGAGGACACGTGTACCTGACGATTATTCAGCGGTTGCGAGAAGTGCTGGCCGCGCACATCCGGGAAAAGTATGGCCGCGAGGTCAATGTCGTATTGGAGAGGCCGCCGAAGCTGGAGATGGGCGAAGCGGCTTCACCGGTTTGCTTTGAACTGGCTAAGAAACTGAAGAGGGCGCCGCGGCAGATTGCGCTGGAGATTGCTTCGTCACTGCCGGCGATTGCGGGAATTGCTCGGGTGGAAGTGGCGGGCGGAGGTTACCTGAATGCGTTTTTCGAGCGCGCTGCGTTTTGGGAGAGCGAGCTCGGAGAGGTCAGAGGCGAACGGCGTGCGCCAGATGAGGCGCGGGGGCGGGTGATCGTCGAACACACGAGCATCAATCCGAATAAGGCGGCGCACATCGGGCACGTGCGCAATGCGGTGCTGGGCGACACGATGGTGCGAATGCTGCGGCACACCGGCAAAGAAGTGGCAGTGCAAAACTACATTGATAACACCGGCGTGCAGGTGGCGGACGTAGTGATTGCGTTTCGCGAAATGGAAAAGAAATCGTTAAACGAGGTGCGGAAGCTTGCAAGCGAACCCCGCTTTGATTATTTGTGTTGGGATCTGTACGCGAAAGCCACGCAGTTCCTTGAAGGGGACAAGCCCCGGGCGGCCAAGTTGCGCGGGGAGACGCTGAAGGCCATTGAAGAAGGAAAGGGCGAAATTACGGAAATGGCCGCGGTGATTGGCGATGCGATCGTGAGCCTGCATTTGCGAACGATGGCGCGGCTGGACATTTTCTACGAACTGCTGGCGCGGGAAAGCGAAATTTTGCATTTGCACTTCTGGGATGCGGCGTTTGAAAAACTGAAGGCTCGCGGGGCGATTGAGCTAGCGACTAGCGGGAAGAATGCTGGTTGCTGGATTATGCCTTGGGGACAGGAAGTAAGGGAGGCAAAGGAAATAAAGGAGGTAAAGGACTCAGAGGAAGAGGACCAGGCAAAGATTATTGTGCGGTCAAATGGAACAGTGACTTACGTTGGGAAGGATATTGCCTACCAGCTTTGGAAATTTGGATTGCTTGGGAAGGATTTTCACTACCGCAAATGGCCCGCGCCGCCAGATGCGAAGACGGTGTGGGCGACGACCGCGGAGGCTAATGATCTGGGCGCGCCGCACTTTGGCGATGCGACGGCGGTCTACAACGTAATTGACACGCGGCAATCGTATTTGCAGGAAGTGGTGGCGGAGGGGCTGCGCGCGCTTGGGCACGCTCGCGAAGCAGAGAATTCGATTCACTTCGATTATCAGATTGTGGCGCTAACGCCGCGCTGCGCCGCGGAATTGGGGTACGAGATTGCGCCGGACGAAGCGAAGAAGGCGTATGTGGAGGTAAGCGGGCGGAAGGGTCACGGCGTGAAGGCGGATGACCTGATTACAAAGCTGGAGGCCGCAACGCTGGATGAGGTGCAGCAGCGGCACGCGGATATGACCACGGAACAACAGATGGCAACAGCGCATGCGATCGCCGTGGGGGCGCTACGATTTTTTCTATTGAAGTACACGCGCAACACGATCATCGCGTTTGATTTCAAGGATGCGTTGAGCTTTGAGGGCGAGACTGGGCCGTATTGCCAGTACGCCGTGGTGCGAATACGCGGGATTCGGCGGAAGGGGTTGGAGGCCGGGGCGGTGCGCGCGGAATTGACCAGGGAGTCTGTGGAGAAATTCCTTGCGGGGGCTGAAGGCGATGGGCTTTGGGAATTGGTAATCGGGTCAGGGACGCTGGATCACGCCGTGGATGCAGGGATTGCGGCGCAGGAGCCTGCGTTTGTGGCGAAGTACGCGTTTCAATTGGCGCAAGGATTCAACGCGTTTTACCACAAGCATCATATTGTTTCGGAAACGGATGAGCAGAAACGCGCGTTCTTGCTGGGGCTGACGGAATTGGTGGAGAGGCATTTGGTGCGGGCGCTGGGGATTTTGGGGATTGAAGCGCCGGAGAAGATGTAGGGGATTTTGGCTGGTGGTATTCTCCGGCCTGTAAACTGCGCCCGCGATGAAAAGAGAAGACGGATTCCTCGCCTCGCGGACTCCGTTCGGAATGACGGGTTGCATAGTTAGCGACGAGAGACTGGGTGCGCACGATTGTGCCGCGATCCCTCCGCTACGGCCCGCAAACGACGCGGGCCTCCGGTCGGCATGACAATTTGGGTGATACCGCAAAGGACGCGGGGCTCCGGCCCTTTCGGCTCCGCTCAGCGTAGGCGGGATGACAGCAAGCAACTGAAGCTAGAGCGCGGTGATGAGGTGGACTAAGGTGCGGAGGGCTACACCTGTGGGGCCTTTGGCTAGCCAGGGCTTGGAGTCGTCGTTCCAGGCGGTTCCGGCGATGTCCAGGTGGATCCACGGCGTATCGCCAGCGAATTCACGAATGAACATCGCGCCTGTAATGGCGCCGCCGCCTTTGCCGCTGCTTATGTTCTGAATGTCGGCAAAACTTCCTTTAATAAACTCGCGGTATTCCTCGTCCATGGGCATGGGCCACATTTTTTCGCCGGTGGCTTTGGCACTGGCGAGAAGCTTTTCTGTCCAGGCCTGATCGGAACCGAAGACGCCGACGTTGATGCCGGCTAGGGCGACGACGATGGCGCCGGTGAGAGTGGCGGCGTCGACAAGATGCGTTGCGCCAAGCCGCTTGGCATAGTGAATGCCATCGGCGAGGATCAGACGGCCTTCGGCATCGGTGTTCAGCACCTCAATCGTTTTGCCGGACATGGCGGTCTGGATGTCGCCCGGCTTTTGCGCTTTGCCTCCCGGCATGTTTTCGGTTGCGGGGACGACGCAAATTACCTTGACGTTGGGCTTCAAGGCGGCAAGCGCGCGCATAACGCCGAGCATGGTTGCGCCTCCGGCCATGTCGTACTTCATTTTTTCCATGCCATCGGAGGGCTTGATGGAGATGCCGCCGGTATCAAAGGTGACGGCTTTGCCTACGAGGCCAACTACTGGTGCGCCGGGCTTGAAGTTGGCAGGCGTATAGGTGACGACGATTACGCGAGGCGGTTCGACGCTGCCTTGAGCAACGCTGAGCAGCGCCCCCATTTTCAGATCGGCAATTGTCTTTTCGTCAAGAATTTCTACCTTCAGCCCAGCTTCCTTGGCCATTGCTTCGGCTTTTTCGGCAAGGATACGCGGCGTGAGCTTGTTGGAAGGCTCGTTGACCAAATCACGGGTGAAGTTCTGCGCATCGCCAACCAAATGGCCACGGGCAATTCCCTTTTCGGCGGCGGCAACAACCGCAGGGCTCGCAGACTCTCCCTGCGCTACACGTGCGAAGCCGGCAATCGAAAGCGACTGGATAAACTTGTCGTTCTTTTTGTCCGTCTTGTACTTGTCGGTTTCAAAATCGGCAACAATCGCGGCTTCGGTAACCGCTTGAGCAGCATCTTCAGTCAAATCGCCCTCGCGAAGGGCAAAGGCGAATTTATGAACGCCGCGTGACTTCAAGTGACGAAGCGCGGCCCCCACAACTCTTCTAAGGGCAGCGGGGTTAAATTGCTCGCGCTTCCCTGCCCCGACGAGGAGCAGCCGGGGAGTCTTCAGCCCCGCCGGCGAGTGGAGGAGGGTCAACTCGAGCGCTTTGCCAGTGAGTTCACCGCTTTTTGCTAAGCGACTGAGCAGGCCGCCAGAGAGTTTATCGAGTTCGGCGACGCGTCCCTGGACGGGATTGCTCTCTTCAAAGAGATAAGTGACGACAGCATCCCCTGAGAGCGTGCTGATGGGCTTGGTTTCCAGCGTGATTTGCATGATTCGTTTATCGCCTCCGGTTGCGATACATGGCTTGCTCGGCTTCCCTGCGGGCATCCTTGTTGCGTTCGTCCTGGCGGCGGTCCCACGACTTTTTGCCCTGCGCCAGTGCGATTTCGACCTTGGCAATGCCGTTGCGGAAGTAAATCCGCAAGGGTATGACGGTCAAACCCTTGGATTCGGTACGTCCCGACAACTTATAGATCTCGCGTTTATGAAGCAGCAACTTGCGGTTTCCCAAGGGTTCATGATTCCACGGTCCGCCGGGCATATACTGCGCGATATGCGCGTTGGCCAGGTAGGCACCGTTGGGCCTGAAGTCCACATAGGCGTCGCGAATATTGGCCTTGCCCTCGCGAAGAGCTTTCACTTCCGTGCCATGCAACACGATGCCTGCTTCCAGCTTCTCAAGGATGTGATAGTGATAGGAAGCAGACCGGTTTTGCGCCACGATGAGATCGCGGGGACCTTTGGAATCCTTGCCCTTCTCGTGTTTCTTGTTAGGCATCTTGAGGTTCTTTCATTTTACCCGATGGCGCGTCTAAACAACCATAAGAGGCTGGCCAATGTGGGCTGGCCGAGTGGAACGGGCACCAGCTACCTGTTCACAGGTCCACAAGAATCGGATGCGGCTGGAACATGAGAGTATATGAAGTGTGGGATGTGTGGTCGAAGTCTGCTTGCCGGGCTACTGAGGCGGATGCTAGACTGCAAAAGCAAGTAAAGACGAGGTTTGGGACCAAACGCGGTCCCGGAGAGTCCATGGGTCGCTGGAGTACGGTTGCCATATGCATTGCGTCTGCGGTGTTCCTTGCAGGCTGCCCGAAGGGCAACCAGGACTACAAATCAGGGATGCATGCGCAGGACTTGAAGGATTATGACGCCGCAGTCGAGTATTACCTGAAAGCCACGAAAGTTGACCCGCACAACGCAAATTTCCAGATTAAATTGAACCAGGCACGGTTTGAGGCCGGGCAGTTGCACCTCCATCAGGGACTGAAATTGCGGGAAAAAGGAGATTTGCAGGGCGCCCTTGCCGAATTTCAGCGCGCGCAGATCATGGATCCATCGAGCTCCGTGGCGGATCAGGAAGCAAGGAAAACGATGGATATGATCGCGGAGCGCGTGGCGGCCAATCAGGCGCAGGCCGAGGAACCTGCGGTGGAAAATGGCGAGCCGGTGATGGCCTCTGCCCCGCCCGAGATCAAACCGCTTTCGCGGGCTCCCATCAATCTGAGGATGTCCAACGACTTGAAGGTTGTGTTTGACACGATCGGGAAGCTTGCGGGACTAACGGTGATTTACGATCCCGACCTTCAGCAAAAGAAGATCAGCGCGGATTTGAATAATGTGACACTGGAGCAGGCGCTGGACATTACCTGCCTGGAGAGCAAGTCCTTTTGGAAGCCGGTAACGGAAAACATCATCATGATAATTCCGGACCAAGCGCAGAAACGGCGCGATTATGAAGAGCAAGTGGTGCGGACGTTCTATTTGAGCAACGTGGCCATCGCGCAAGACTTGACGGAAATCCAAACGGGCTTGCGGCAATTGCTGGATCTGAAGCGCATCCAGCAAGTGAATTCTCAGAATGCCATCATCATCCGGGATACGCCGGATAAGTTGATGCTGGCGGAAAAAATCATCCGGGACATAGACAAGGCCAAGCCGGAAGTGATTGTTCAGGTGATGATTCTGGAAGCGCGTACCGACAATCTGAGGAACTTGGGCATCCTGCCTGTCCAGTCGGTTTCTGCTGCCATCAATCCAAGTTATAGCTCGAGTTCGACGACCAACAATAACACTAACACCAACACAAGTAGCAGTAGTTCAAACACTGCCACGCTCAGCCAGTTGCGCCATTTGAACCAAAATGACTTGGTCTTTACGCTTCCAAGCGCCACGGCAAATTTCCTGCTCACAGACAGCGCAACAAAGATTCTGCAGAATCCAGAACTTCGAGGCGTTGATGGGCAATCGGCAAAATTGAAGATCGGCGATCGAGTTCCAGTGGCTACGGGAAGCTTCCAGGCCGGAGTTGGTGTGGGAAGCACGAGCGGAGCGGGTTTCGTAAACCCGTTGGTGAACACACAGTTTCAGTACATCGACGTTGGCGTGAATGTGGACGTAACACCGCACGTGCATCCGAATCGCGATGTCAGCATGAAAGTTTCGATTGAAGTGTCGTCGGTAACCGGCACGTCTACCATCGGTGGCATTCAGCAGCCCATCATTAGCCAGCGCAAGGTGGAACACGAAATCCGGCTAAAAGAGGGAGAAGTTAGCGTACTTAGCGGATTGATACAACGCACGGATACAAGAACCCTGAATGGATGGCCGGGATTGGCCAAGGTCCCCGTGATGCGTTACCTCTTTTCTGCCGATAACACTGAGATTCAAGAAGACGAAGTCCTGATTGTGTTGACGCCGCACATCGTGCGCATGCCGGAGTGGAACAAGGCCAACCTGCGGGCGATGTTCGCTGGAACGGACACACTTGTAGGCGCCAAGCGCGAATTGGACGGGAAAATACCAACGGCAAATCCGAATCCGCAAGTGACACCACCAACCCCCCCGGCACAGGCTCCTGGGGGGACCGTTGCTCCCGGGCCGGGGCAGGGTGAAACGCCGCAAGCGCAAGGGACGGCAGGACCGCGCATTCGCTTTGAGCCAGGCGCGTTGAACCTGACCGCTGGGCAGACGGCCACGATCGGAGTAGTCGTCGAGAATGTGAACGATCTTTATTCCGTGCCGATGCTGCTGCAATATAATCCGGCGATTATCAGCGTCGAAGAAGTGCGCCACGGAGGATTCTTGTCTGGAGGCACGCAAGAAATTGCGATCGTGCAGCGTGTTGACAAGGAACACGGACAGGCCATTATTTCAGCGACGCGCCAGCCAAACACGCCGGGCGTGAATGGCAGCGGGACGCTGCTCGGAGTAGTGGTGAAGGCACTGGCGCCGGGCACAACGACACTTTCGATCGTGCAGGTGAATGCCAAGGATTCACAGCAAAAGCCAATTCCGCTGGTTACCAGCGAAGCGACTTTGCGGGTACAGTAAACGTCGCGAATTGAAAGGGCAGAATGCGGTCGACACAAAAGAGACGCGGGCGCTCCCCCGAAGCGGGTTTAACGCTTCTGGAGTTGATTATTGCTTGCACGATTCTGTTGATCCTGGCATCCGCGGCAATTCCCATCCAACGGTTCACGATCGTGCGGCAGCGCGAAGCGGAACTCCGCCGGGATTTGCGGGAAATGCGCGACGCCATTGATCACTACAAGGACCTGGCTGACACCAACAAGATTCGCACAGAAGTGGGGAGCGAAGGCTATCCACCCGACCTGGATACGCTGGTGAAGGGCGTGTCGGTGGGCGGCGCTGGAGCTGCGGGCCACAATGTCCGTTTCTTGCGGCGCATCCCAGTGGACCCCATGACGGGCCAGGCCGATTGGGGGACGCGTTCCGTGCAGGATGATCCGGATTCGCAGAGCCAGGGCGGGAATAATGTGTTTGACGTGTATTCCAAGTCTACGGGGACCGCGCTTGACGGCACGAAATATTCCGATTGGTGAGATGACCGCGATGGAACTCGAAAAGATGGGAATCGAACACGGCGTGAGCGGACGCATGGACCGAGGGGCTGGTGTGCGGCGCGGGGCCCGCGGATTCACGCTTATCGAATTGATGATCGTGATTTCGATTATTGTCATTCTGGTTGGAATTGCCGCGGGAATGTACCAGGCATCGGTGCGCAAGGCTCGCGAATCGGTGTTGAAGACGGACCTGCAAACAATGCGCAACGCGATTGACAATTACACAATGGACAAACTGCAGGCGCCGCAGTCTCTGCAGGATCTTGCCGACTCGCATTACTTGCGAGAATTGCCGATTGATCCTTTCACCCAGCAACGAGACTGGGTGGCGCATTTCGGGGACACGGTCATGAGCCCGGAACAGACTGGCGTGGGAGTGGATGACCTACACTCCAATTCCGACCAGATCGGCAGCGACGGAACACCCTACAATACCTGGTAGGTTTAGCTCTCCTAAGAAAAGAAAGGGCCGGAGTCCTGGGCTCCTGCCGTGTGAATCTCAGATTGGTTGCGGGGATCAGATTTGAACTGACGACCTTCGGGTTATGAGATTGACGATCAAACCCTAAGTCTCGATGTTTCAATGGCCCTTACGGTTCGTCGACCCCCAAAACCCCGCCCAAAACTAGGGGTTCTGGACGCTAGTTGGACGCCAGTTGCAAATGCGTTGCAAACAAACCAAAGGAAGTTCGGGAGTTTCTGCACGGTCTGTACTCGTCGGCACTACCCGTTTGCAGGTTGCGATGCTGCCTTCTCGCAGGGGCCCGTGAGGCGTCCTCGTTTTAGGACCCGGTTGACGATGACTGTTGCTTAAAATCCGCCTTTAGAGAGAAGCTTTGGAGGCCAGCACGCTGGCTTTTGGGTGAATTAGCCGGTGAATCCGCCTCACATGGATTTGCTTCTCACGCTTGCGGGTTTGCGCGATGTCGTAAGAGGCTTGCATCCGCATGAGCGTGTCCATCTTCACTCCAAAGGCCTTCTCGATGCGGAGTGCCATATCCCCAGAAAGGTCAGCCTTGCCGTTAAGCAGGCTGGACAGTGCAGGCCGCGAAACCTGAAGCGCTGCCGCCGCCGCCGTTACCGAGAGGCCTGCAGGTTTGATAAGTTCGGTCCGAACGAAATCCCCGGGATGGGGAGGGTTCTTCATAGGCACGGTGTCTCCTCCTTTTGTCCTAGTGATAATCTTCCAAGTTCACGTCGTAGATTTCTCGCTCTGCAATGTCGACGTGGAACGTTAAACGGCGATTTCGGGTGACGCTAAGGCTCCATGTACCCTTGCGGTCCCCAGTTAGCGTATGCACCCTCCACGCTGCGAGGGCGCGCAATTCCTCGGGATCTTGCATGTCATCGAGAAACGCCAGCATCTTGCGAAGCTTGTCCACCGTTTCGGGCGGAAGGCCTTTATGGACGAAGTTCCGTATTCGCACTCGACAGAGTGTAGCCTGTAGCTTAACACTTGTCAATACAAATTGCTTACTCTTTGCATTGAGAGAACCGGCTGATCCAACGGCAACCCTCATCCGGGCAGTGAGAAGCTGAGTGGCCGGCAAACGTCGTGGACGTCTCTTCATCGGTTATGTTTGTCCTTCCAGTCATCGAGGCGATCAAGCGCTTCCATGTCGGAGATTTCACCGGTTTCGACGAGCACGTTCAGTGCTCCGGTGGCAGTCGATCGGCTGTCGGTCGTCTCCGCCACGGTCAAAAGCGCGGTGTGAATGTCGTCAGGCACTTCCATACCCTCTCGCGATTTCAAGTAGTCTTCTAGAAAGATAATCGCTCCGCGCACCGTCTGGCTTCGGATGCGGCACAGTGCTTGGCGGGCCATGTCCAGCGCCTCCGGAAGATCGAACAGGCGACCCTCAATGCCTAGGATCTCGAAAGATCGTCCACGTCTTGCACCGGCAAAAGCGTCGCATGGCCGCGCGTTGAAACGAAGGCATTCCAGTGCATAATCACGCAGCTCGGCAACGATTAATATGGACCGACGGAGGCCCGAGATTAGTGCGTCGGCTGCAGCGAGTCAATTGATTCCTTCATCGCCGGTATGCTCACGAACGAGACCTTTGAATGGTTGGCGCTAGAAAAGTGTCGGGCAGATCAGATTCTGCTTGGGGATATTCGCCTCGGGGACGTGCGATAGCCGATGGATCATAGCGCGTGCCCCGTGCAGCGAGAAGTTGCCAGGCGTTGCGTGCCTAAATAGGGTCGCCGACGTTCAGGACGCTAAGTCTGCAAACTAAAAACAGATAACAGTGGCGAGGAGGCCCGTGAGAGAGGAACCAATGCAAAGCCTGACTGAGCGTTGGCCGTCATGGTTCAACATCCGAGGTGACATAAGGGAGACCCGAATGCCGGACGGGTTCGCCCATGGCGACGGCTGGTTCAAGATCATCTGGAAACTATCTGGGGACTTGGAGCCGCTTGTTGAGGAGACTGAGAAAGTAGCTGGGCAACCGTTTGAAATTCTGCGGGTCAAAGAGAAATTCGGAAGACTCCGCTTCTACACGAGTCACACGGCAGATGCCTTACGAAGGCGTATCGAGACTGCCAGGACAGAATCTCTTAGCACGCGCGAAATTGGGGCCCAGCCGGGCAGTCGGCGAGAGCATCGCTGGACTTGGACTGTTTGCGACGATCACGACCGTGACGAGAGAGAGACCGCCAAGCCGCTGGGCCAGGACGCTCAGTGGGGGGCACGTTGAACATTGTGCCGGGAATGGCACACGAGAAGACCAAATGTGTTGCCTTTCCCGGTGCCCAGAGCACGTGCCTGGATGTTGGGGTAGTAACCGAGTCCATCGAGCACTCTCCGAACCCGCCTCTCCAGCAAAGGCTCCACGGTGGGCACCCAATTGATGACTCGCGAAACGGTGGCGATGGAAACCTACGCGCGTTTTGCGACTTCAATTATGCTTGTCCGTTTTTCGTTTGTGCCTCTCTCTGCAAGTCTCACCTTCACCTTGGCTGCGCCGGGTACTGGTTCATCGGAGACCACGTAGATATACCCGCCGCCACAGCCCGAATACATGGCGCCGGCGTAACGTTCTTGGTAAAAAGCCAGCAAGCCAAGCAAGTCAACTGTGATAAGAGGGTGCGCGACAGTGTGAGGCAGAAGCGCCTCCCAGCACTTCATGCTTTCGTTCAGGGAGGCACCGAGTTTGACAATATCTTTGGCCAGGATCGCAGCGAAGCAGGCCTTCCCGGATTGGCCCAGGCGACGAACCCAATCAGCGTCCCAGTGTTGTTCGCCAAGGGGACTATAGCCATCGGGACGCTGTGCGACCGGCAGAAGATGAATCACTTCCTCCAGCCAGTGTCCGACAGCAGGATCATTACAGGACTCGATGTGTGCGGGAAACAAGCCGCCAGCAACCGCATAGTCGTAGTCAAGCCTGTTGATACCGGGCAGGATCAGGCCGGCCATATCCTGAGAGCCGGAGGGGTTTGCTCTGCCATTGTTTTCCGCCTCATACAGTTCCCGGACCATAACCATTGGATCTTCATCTGGCAAGCCGTCGGGCCAAAGTTTCTCGGCGACACTTCGCGTGCTGGTAGCCATTCCGGCGCGATCCATGTAGCGGAAAATGGGCTCCAGGCCGATGACCACCATGGAGCCCGGCGGGTCAGGGTTGTGCCTGGACACGAAGGGCTGATCAATCCAGCCCCCGGCCCACGCCATGCGATAGGGGAGCTTTCCGATGGGGTCGGTCATCTTTGGTGCTCAGTTCTTAAGTTAAACAACTTCAAAGGGGCATCCTTAATGACAGTTCATATGCCAAGCGCAGAATCACGCTGACTCCAGAATCATGTTGGCGTATTGCACGGTGTCGCCGGTCCGAATCAACCCGATGGCCAAGGGAACGCGCTGTTTGAAATGCACGTGCGGCTCAAAAGTCACAGAAATCTTGTCGAAACACTCTTCGAAGCAGCGGACCGTCTGCACATCGTTGACACGGCGAAATTCTTCGGCCATCACAATTTTCCCGATTACAAAACCGGCTTGAATTGCCTTGAAGACGTCCAAAACGCGCGGAACATTGTCAATCAAAGAAATATCGACAGTTTCGATTTGCGGCCAGAAAGGGAAACCGCGGTCCGCGATAACCAGCGTGTTGGTGTGACGTACGCGGCTCAACAACGAGTTGATGGCGGGGTTAAGGATTCCGTTTTTCAGCATAGTCACCGTCCCGGTATGGGGTCGCTACAGCGTAGTGATCGACTATTGTCAACCACGTGAGTCTGGGCCTGAGTGCGCCCTCCATCATCATGCGACATACGGGTTGATTGAATTTGCGAACGCCGCAGATGAAACTCGGTAAGGTCAACCCGGGCCGCGATTTCGGAACAACTGTACCGGTCCGCGGCTAGGAAGCTCCTCTTTTGTTCCGCTGTCGCAGACTCGACATTTAACAGCCACAACCAGTCTAGGAAGTTCTGATGTTCCTGCAATCCCGGAAACACTCGAGCGTTCCATAGAGTCCGCTCGCGATCCGAATTGTCGGGCGGCCAGACGTCGGAAGCGGCGGCGCCGATTGCGCCCAGCCAATTCTGAAGAAGCCTGCCACAAAATGTGTCTCCGCGTTCGGCTGAGTGCTTAAACGTATCATCGATGTCATAATAGCGGAGAAACCAGACCTTTTCGCCAGTCCGGCTGGCACCAGCAGAAATATCCAGACAAGCGCCTCCGGGGAGGTTGAGGGGTTCCAAAATGTCAACGCCGACAATGGCATTGAAACCTTCGAGGACTGAGGCGCCAAGAACAAAACAACCTTCGATCCATGCGTGATCCGCGGTGATATCCGATTGAATATCGCTATTTAGAATCAACGAGGTAAGCGCATGCTTGCCCGAGTCTTCTGACAGCAGGGCGATTCCGCTCGTAATCAGCTGACGAGTGGTGCCGAAGTGGAGAAACTTGCAATGGGGAAGTTCGTCAAAATTGAAGGGGATGTGTCGCAGGGAAGCGAACCACTCCGCGAGAAGAGAGCGCTCAACGGTTGAGCCGCTTGCTCGCACGTTGTCTGCGTACTGCTCGAAGGTTGTCTCGGTGCCCAGCGCGCAACAAATCTCACGGTACAGGTCGATGCCGTTGGAATAAAGCACCGAGCGCACGTCTGTTTTCCAATCCAGCGCGGGCTGGCCGTGTTTCTGGAGAGTTTTCGCGAAGAAGGCGCACAGCAGCTGAACAGCGGCGCTGGCGTCAAAACTCATCACGCCAACATCAAGTACGCATTCCCCCCTTGCGCTGACTGCCCCGGCGGCGAGTTGGTCTTCTGGCGACGGCTTTTGCAAGTAGCGCCTTACCGAACCATCCTTGGCGGTGCAAAAAACGCCGTGATGAGCTGCTTCCTTCGGCGAGGCGATGGATCCGAGCGCCGTGATGCCGGGGCGAGCAAACTCCACGGCTGAAACATCAAACAGAACCAGAGCGTCGCCAGAGGCAACGACGATCTGCCCCCGAGAGGATGTCGGGAGCGCGAGAAATGTCGGCACGAGTTGATCAAAGAGCGTGGAAGCAACCGCTGGCTGGCCCTGGGCCGGGATGGGAACGAACATCTTGCCGCAATGAGAGTAAGCCGGGAGGCGGCGAGAGTCGCCACCGGCGTGGACAATCAGAATACGGAGGCCACTTAGAATCGCCTCGGCTTCCTCGAAAGTGGCGGGACCACCACCGGGCCGCTCACGATGCAAGACGCAGGCGAGGGAATGGAGTGTGCTTCCTCCACTACCAATGCGCTTGCCATCCAGATCGGGAATTACAAGACAATTGCGAACCTGAGGAATCTCGCCGGCCTTTTGGCGTTCCTGAATCTGATGGTCGTAAGCCTTGGCTTGCTGATCATTGGCGGCCGTAACGATCAGATAATCCCACATTCTTGTCGTGTTCGGCATCAGCCTCACGCTTGGTCTGCGCTCCGGATTACGTGCTGGTGAATTCCTCTACGACCCCTGCCGCACCTCTCTCGCGAGCAAGATACTGCTCGTAAATCCAGGCGTAGGTCTTTTCCAGACCAGCCTGCAACGTGATACTGGGCTCCCAGTTCAGGTATTTCTTGATCAAGGTGTTGTCGCTGTTGCGCCCGTTCACTCCCAGGGGCGCATGAAGGTCGTATTTGCGCTCCAAGCGGATACCGGCAATCCCTTCCACAAGATCCGCCAACCGGTTAATGCTGACGGCTTCACTGGAACCCAAGTTGAGGGCTTCCAGAACTTCAGAATTCATGATCTTCTGGATACCCACCAAGCAATCATCTATATACATGAAGCTACGGGTCTGGACCCCCGAGCCCCAGATTTCGATTTCGTGTTTCTTGGTCAATTTAGCTTCAATCACCTTCCGGCAGATTGCTGCCGGGGCTTTCTCTCTCCCGCCGAACCAAGTTCCCCACGGGCCGTAGACATTGTGGAAGCGGGCCACTCGCGTGTAAAGGCCAAAGTCCTCGCGGAAATGCCGGCACATGCGCTCGGAGAAGAGCTTTTCCCATCCGTATCCGTCCTCGGCCAAGGCGGGATAAGCATCAGCTTCCTTGAGCATGGGGGCTTCAAAGCTCGTTTGCTTGTCCCCGTTGTAGACGCAGGCCGACGACGAATAGAAGTACCGTTCGACGCCATACTTCCGAGCCGCCTGAAGCATATGCGTGTTGATGAGTACCGAGAGCATACAAAGGGCTTTGTTTTTCTCGATGAATCCCATGCCGCCCATGTTGGCGGCGAGATTGTAAATATCACGGGCGCCCTTGGCAGCCGTTTCGCAGTTTTGTTTTTCATTCAGGTCAAGCGACAGATTCTCCACATCGGCGAATCGTTGGTACCAATGAGGCAGGGGCTTGATATCTACAGCGCGAATGCGCTTGTAACCCTGAGCCCGGAGAGATGCCACAAGAGCGCCCGCAATGAAGCCGCCCGCACCTGTCACAAGCACAAGATCGTCATGAGTCATTAAGGCTTCTCCAGAGACCGATACAGTCATCGCTAACTCTAGCAACATGGCGTCGTATTGTCAAGAATCGGTATTTGGCTTCAAGATGCCCAGAAAATACTGCTTGACACTGTCTGGCAGTCTGATAAAACGACTCGTAGAGTGCGGTACAGTTACCGCTAACCTCAGGGGTTGGAATCTTAGGAGGTCCTCGTCAATGTCTAAATTTCGAAGTCTTTCGTCGCTTGTGTTTCTAGCCGTAGCTATACTCTCGATTAGCATTGCTTTGCCTGTTGCGCACGGCCAGTCGCTTGCCTCAACAGCGTCGTTTTCAGGGGTGGTTTCGGATCCCTCGGGCGCGCGCGTCCCCAACGCTAGCGTCACTGTAAGTAGTCCCGAGAAGGGAATCACGCGCACCTTCAAGACCGATGCCGAGGGGAACTTCGCATTCGCGCTTTTGCCTGCTGCAACCTACACTCTGACCGTGGAGGCTGCGGGCTTCAAGACATTCAAACAACAAGGAATCACGCTGGAAGTCGGGCAGTCTGCGACCCAGAGCATCTCATTGACGATCGGGGTGACTACGCAAGTCGAAGTGACGTCGACGGCGCCTCTGCTGCAAGTGGATGACGCCAACCTGTCCGCCGAAGTCTCCACAAAACAAGTGACCGAATTGCCCATTAATCTTCGCAATGTATTTAACTTTGTGACTTTGAACTCATCGGTCAATAACCTCTCGCAAACGCAGGTCCTTAATGCCGGGGGCGAGCAAGGCTCCGCCGACCAGGACATTTCGTTCCTAAACTTTGGTGGCGGTTATTTTGGAACTACTGCATTCCTTCTGGACGGCGCCTGGGATACGAGTCAGGGCTGGGGCGGGGTTATTTACGTTCCCTCCCCTGACGACGTGCAGGAATTCAAAGTCCAACAAAACTCATTCTCGGCGCAATATGGCTGGAGCACCGGCAACGTCGTCAGCGTGCTTACGAAATCCGGAACCAGCAATCTACACGGAGATGTGTATGATTTTTTGCGCAATGGCGACCTCGACGCGAACTACTTCTTCAACAACGTGAAGGGGGTGCCGCGCGCGAATGAGCATCGCGATCAGTTTGGTGTTGCCGTCGGAGGCCCGGTGTACCTTCCCAAGGTCTACCAGCAGCGCAACAAGACTTTCTTCTTCTTCCTTTACGAGGGCCACCGGGAGAACGATCCTGCTTCCTCAGGTGAAGGCACTGTGCCTACCACGGCTATGCGTAGCGGAGACTTCTCGGCCCTGCTGGGCGCCACGCCCACGCAGATTGGTACCGATGCTTTGTGCAGGCCGATCTATGCTGGGGAGCTTTACGATCCGTATACCACCAGGCAAGTCACAGCGACGTGCGCAGTCGGCAGCACGATTGCGGTAGGCCAGACTACATACATTCGCGATCCCATCGCGGGCAACAATCTTGCCAACGCTACCAATGGCATCAATGCCATAGGCCAGAAACTAATCAACTACTACCCGGCGCCAACGAGCAGTGCGCTGGTGAATAACTGGATTGCGGGAGGCACTGATTCGGACAGGTCGAACGAGTATAGCGGCCGCATTGACCAAAACATCGGCGACAATACCCGGCTTTATGGACGGTTCTCCTGGAAGAGTGAATCCAAAGGCGAGGCCCCCGACTACTTCGGCGCGAGCGATCCGGCCGGGCCGGGACAGATAAATCCCAATAACCGTTGGGACGTCGCTCTTGGCGTGAGCCACGTATTTACTCCCACGTTTACTATGAGCGCTAACGTGGGCGCCATGAAGTGGGTTGAAGGCAACGACATGGCGAGCTATGGCTTTAAGCCCTCTTCCCTCGGGTTGCCGGCTTTCATCGACCCATACTCGACGCAATTCCCCGTAATCAACGTGGCAGGTTATGAGAGTGAGGGGCCGTTGCAGGGCGCTGGGGAAGCCAAATTCCCCCGGGATTCCGGCACCGCGTCTGTCGACTTTAACAAAGTGTGGGGCAAGCACTCGCTGTCCTTCGGATACATGGCAGTCGCGGTGGATGAAAACGGCGGGCGCATAACTCCCACCACGTTCACTTTTAATAATGGTGGGTTCACAGCCGGGCCGAATCCCCAAGATGTCACGGCGGGCACCGGATCACCAGTAGCCGCCCTGATGTTGGGGACGGCTCAAAGTGGAGGCACCGGTGTATACCTGTCGGAGGACACCCGCAGTTGGTTCCACGGCGTGTATTTCCAAGACGACTGGAAAGCAACGCACAAACTCACTTTGAATCTGGGCCTCCGTTGGGAGGTGCAGGTTCCTCTCCGTGAACGTTACAACCGGCAGGCGTACTTCGATTACGGTGCGGTCAATCCTATCAGCGCCTCCGTTGGCCAGAGTTATCTGGGCCAACTCGTTTTCACCACTCCCTCCAACCGGGGATTGTACGATACGGACTTTAGGAACCTTGCTCCACGCTTCGGATTCGCCTATCAGCTGCTGCCCAAACTTGTGATGCGGGGCGGCTACGGCATCTTCTATCCCCCCAGCCTTCGTGGAAACGGTCCGGAACCGGGATATACTTCCGCTACGCCCTTTCTTGGATCGATCGACGGCGGTTTGAACCCGGATCAAACGCTGAGCACGGCGTTTGCGGGCGGTATGGTGCCCATCGTTGGAGATACATTGGGTGGTTTGACTAATGTTGGCTACAGCACTGGCGCTATCAACCCGAAGCGTGCGTCTTACTATATGCAGCAGTGGACGTATGGATTCCAATACGCACCCACGCCTAACGACATCGTTGAACTCACTTATGTGGGCAATCACGGCGCCCACGTGATTGCGGGCATCAACACCAATCAGTTGAATCCAAGTTTCTTCTCGATGGGCAACGCGCTGACTACCCTGGTTCCAAACCCCTTCTACGGGCACATCACTTCGAGCGGTTGCGGTCTGGATCAGAAGACGGTTCTGCAGGGTCAACTCCTCCGGCCATATCCAGAATTCTGCGACATCAGCGAAACGGATGCTCCGGTGGGGAGTTCGAATTACAACGCTCTGGATGTGAGCTACACCCATCGCTTCTCGCGAGGCCTCACATTGCTGGCCTCGTATACATTCTCGAAGTTTCTCGACAACGTTGGGGGGCCGGAAGGCTGGGCCTCAACGTCCGGTTCGACCACTCGCAATATCTACAACTTGACCGCCGACAAATCGGTGGATTCAACCGACACTCCGAATAGCTTTGTTATGAGCTATGTGTACGAGATTCCGGTTGGCAAAGGCAAGCAGTTCGGCTCCGGGATGAACGGAGTTTTGAACGCCATTGCGGGCGGATGGCAGACCACCGGGATATTTACCCTCAAGCAGGGCTTTCCTTTGTCGATTAGCGCCCCAAGTAATACTAATGTCGGCTCCTTTGGCGCGGGCCAGAATGTGAACGTCGTGGGAGATGTCCACGTCTCAAATCCGAGCATCAGCGAATGGTTCAACACCTCGGCCTTCGCCATTGCCGCGCCCTGGACCTTCGGGAACGCTCCGCGATACTTCTCTAATCTGCGTGCCCCCCGCTACAACAACTGGGATATGGGTATTCAGAAGTTTTTCCCGATTCGCGAAGACATCCGGCTGCAATTCCGGGTGGATTTCTTCAACGCGTTCAACCACCCCCAATTCTACGCCCCGAACATGAGCTATGGCAGCGGTGCATTTGGGACAATTACAGAAACATTTTCACCGAGGCTTGTGCAGGCAGTGCTAAAGCTGTACTGGTGATACGTGCGGACGATCGGGACCGCTGTCGTTCTCTGTTGTTGGCTGTTCTTTTTGTCAGCGGTTCCAGCATCGTCGCAAGAGTCCGAGCAGTTTGAATCTCTCCTGGCCTCGGCGCAACAAGCCCAGGCCAGGGGAGATTTTCAATCCGCCGCCCAGTTCTACTCGGAAGCCGTCAAGGTCCGCCCGGAAATGGCCGAACTCAGGGCCAATCTCGGCTTGATGCTATTACCAGTCGGGGAAAGATGAGCAAGCCATCGAGGCTTTCCGCCAGGCGCTCCGGCTGAAACCTGGCTTGTTTGTCCCGAACCTGTTTCTTGGGCTTGAGTGTGTGAAGCTCAAACGGTTCAGCGAGGCCGTTTTGCACCTCAAACAAGCCGCCGCTTTAAATGCCACCGATATTCAAACGCAGTTGGCTCTCGGTCAAGCCTATGCAGGGAGTGGAAAAACACGGCTCGCCATTGCCTCATATTTGCGTGCGGTGCAACTTGCCCCAAGGAGCGCGGACGGGTGGTTTCATCTTGGGGTGAGTTATCTGGATCAGGTCGAGGCCGACGCCCGCCTTTTGTTGGCGCGGCACAAGGACTCTGGCTACTTACAAGCGCTTATGGCGGATACCTTCGCTGAACAGGGAGCGTTTATTCAAGCCGCCGAGGCATACAAAAAAACGCTCACGTTCCCGGCATTTCCTCCGGGCATTCACGCGGGTTACGGTTTCGTCCTGCTGAAACAGCACGATCTCGCCGGGGCGGAACGCGAACTGGATGCTGAACTCATGTCAAACCCCGGTTCCCTGATGGCAAAATTAGGACGGGCTCGATTGCACGTGGAGCAAGGTGCAAGTGCCGAGAGCGCCATGGAAATTGCAGACATCTGGAAGGCCGATGCCGGGTTTCTTCGTGCCAACGCTCCGGTGTTCAATGGCGGACTACATCGTTCGGATCGTTCAGAACTGCGGCGAAGTTTGGAACAAGGGAAAGCAACTGGAGAGATTCCGGAAGAAGTCGTTCGCCTCTTTGAAATTAGCGACACGGGTGAAAAGTCCACCAATTTGTCGCAGGCATTTGGTATTGCTGCTGACAATCCTGTTCGATCCAGCAAAATCCCGGCGGAAACTGCGTCAGATTTGTACGCCAGCGGAAGGTACGGGGAATGCACCGATCTGCTCGCTTCTAAACTGCAACTGCTTCAAACAAAGGACCTCCGACTGCTGGCGACCTGCGCTTACTCAACCGCCAACTACCAACCCGGGGCTATTGCGGCGCAAAAGCTGGCTCTGAATGCTGCGACAGAAGCCGAGGGATTATACTGGGAAACAAGATCGGCCCAGAAGCTTGCTGCCGAAGCTCTGGCTCGCGCCAGCGAAATCGACTCGAGTTCCCCCAGAATGCACGTCCTGCTGGGAGACATTTACCGCCAACGATTGTATTTCTCAGATGCCGAACAAGAGTATCGCAAAGCCTTGGCTCTTCAGCCAGAAGATCCAGGCGCGTTATTCGGCTTGTCTTTGACGCTGCTTGCCGATTCAGGTATCGACGAGGCATATCGTCTTGCACAAGCTGCGTTGCAAAAGAATCCCGATGATCCAGAGTTCAATGCTGTCTTGGGTGAAATCCTCTGCGATCGACAAGACTTTTCTGGGGCGGAGCCTTACCTAAGGAAGGGTCTGAACACAAAACCGGAGCTTGTTACGCACGTGCATGCTTTGCTCGGCAAGGTTTATGCGGAGACCAACCGCACACAGCAAGCGATCAGAGAGCTAAAGCTCGCCCTTGCGGATGACAAGGATGGCCTCGTTCACTACCAGATCGGTCGCCTCTATTTGAAACTAGGAGACCGCGCCTCAGCTGAGCGAGCCTTTGAAGTGTCACATCGAATACAGCAAGAAGGGTTGACTAAGGCGGCTGTCCCAAGGCAACAGGGTGAGGCCGACATCGACTCTCAATAGAAAAACTCGATTGCCTATGAGCCACCCATTACGAGCAGGTTGCCGAAATCTCTGCACCAAGGACGAAAGAACCTCGGGAGAACTAACCAAAATGACAAACAAGTACCGCATTTTTCTGCTTTTCGTAGTTGTTAATTCAGCAGCATGGGGTGCGAATGAGCCTCAATTTGCCATTAAGGATTCCCTTAGAGACGCAAATGGCATAACGTTCCGAACCACCACTGGAACCATGCGGATTGATGTCTGTGGCGATCAGGTCATACACATCATCGCCAGCCCTACATCGCAAATTCCCCACCCCAAGGTTCAGGTTGTTACACAGTCTTGCGTTGGGCAGGAGTCTTCAGGTAGAGACCGGTGAGAAACAGATCGAGCATTCGCACGCGGAATCTCGATGTCCGGGCCGATCTGGCGACTGGGGCGCTGACTTTCTTGTCTAGAGATGGGAAAGCTCGTATTAGCCGAACCAGATGGAGGGGGGAAGGCATTCGATGTACCGTCCACGCTCGGACAAAAGTCCGTGGCAAATTCAACAGACCTTTCATTCGCCTTCAGATGAAGCCTTGTACGGTCTGGGACAGCATCAGGAAGGCATTTTTGATGTTCGCGGAGCCCCAATCCGGTTACACCAGGCGAACACAAACATTTCGATTCCATTTCTGCTGTCAAGTAAGGGATACGGCATTCTGTGGAACAATGCATCGCTGACCGACTTCAATCCTGCCGACCAGTCGATCGCGATCGACCCAAATACTGGCAAGGGGACATTCACCACCGGCACAAAGGGCGTTTACGGTTTTTTGCTGACGAGCGACAACAGAAATCAACTTGCGCTCCAGGTCGGCGGACAAAAAGTGATCGATTTACAGAACATGTGGACTCCAACCTCCGCGAGCGGCACTGTTGGTTTGGAGGCGAACAAGGATTATAAAGTCACCGCGCACGGCGGACCCGGGAGGAGTTCAATTGGCGGTACGGTTTCCGCAAGATACGACAACGTTCCGCTCTGAGGTGGGGCAGGCTATCGATTACTACTTTTTCTACGGACCTGAGTTGAACCGCGTTGTCGCTGAGTACCGCCGGGTTACAGGCGAAGCGCCGTTATTTCCCAGGTGGGCCTATGGATATTGGCAGTGCAGAGAGCGGTATCACAGCCAGCAGGAGATTCTCGATATCGCGGCGGAGTTTCGTAAGCGGAAAATCCCGGTCGACGCTTTGGTGCAAGACTGGCAGTACTGGGGCAAGTACGGCTGGAACGCAATGAAGTTCGATGAGACGTATTATCCGCACCCCAAGGAAATGCTGGACCAATTGCATGCCAGTAACTTCCACATGATGATCTCGATTTGGTCGAAGTTCGGAGAAGATACAGACGTTTACAAACGGATGAGCGCTCGGTCTCTTCTTATCCCGGGAGAACCCTGGACTGACTTCTTCAACCCTGATGCTCAAACCGCCTTCTGGTCTGAACTCAAAAATGGAATTTTCCAGGACGGAATGGACAGTTGGTGGATGGACGCCTCTGAGCCGGAGTTCGACGTGCTCAAGGGTAAGCAGACGTTCCTAGGTAGCGGAAACTCCGTACGCAATGCATATCCCCTCTTTGTCACGAAGGCTATCTACGAAGGTCAGCGCGCAACCACAGACCGGAAGCGGGTCGTGATTCTGACGCGCTCGGCTTTTGCTGGGCAGCAGAGAAATGCCGCGGCCTCCTGGTCAGGTGACATCAGCGCCAATTGGACAACACTCCGACGGCAGATTCCCGCGGGCCTGAGTTTCAGCATGTCTGGCCTGCCGTACTGGACGACGGATATTGGCGGCTTCTTTCGTCCGGACGATCAATACACGTCAGACGCGTATCACGAACTGCTGATTCGCTGGTTTCAATACGGCTCTTTCTGCCCAATTTTCCGGGTCCATGGGTACAAGTCAAACGCCGAGTTCTGGAATTACGGTCCACAAGTCGAGCAAATCTTCAGGCAGTACGATGAGTTGCGATATCGTCTGCTGCCGTACATCTATTCTGCCGCTTGGGACGTCACTGAGAAAGGGGAAACGCTCATGCGAGCTCTTCCCCTCGATTTTTCCTCCGATCCGCGGACGCGAGAAGTTTCGGACCAGTTTATGTTTGGCCCCGCTTTGCTGATCAATCCCGTAACTGCCGAGGGCGCAACGCAGCGGACGCTCTATCTTCCTGCCGGATACGATTGGGTTGATTTCTGGACGGGAAAAAGCCTGAAGGGCGGCGAGATCATTACCGCAGAAGCTCCCCTGGACAGAATTCCGGTGTATGCCAAGGCCGGTTCAATTGTCGCTTTTGGTCCGCCCGTGGAATCGGCTTCGGCCAAATCCGATCCGATTGAACTGCGTATCTATTCGGGGGCGGATGGGGACTACACCCTTTATGAAGACCAAGGCGACAATTATGACTATGAACATGGAGCTTATTCCGTCATTCCCATACACTGGGACGACAAAGCTGAAACACTCACAATCGGAGATCGTCGCGGTGACTTCCCCGGAATGCTGGAGCACAGGACTTTTCACATTTTGCGCGTCACAGAAGGACACGGGGTCGGTATAAGTTCTGCTGCAAAGTTCGATGCTACCGTCGAGTTCGCTGGCAAAACTGTTTCGGTCCATGTCCCACTCCAGTCCCGACGTGAGAAGAGGTAAAGATAATAGCCATTGTCAGCTTAAGAAGGGCGTCTGGCGGTACCACTCCATTGCTGGTGGTTCCCCCCTTCAGCTCGAAGCAAGATTAGCTATGCGGATGTTCGGGCGTGACCGTCGTCGCCCTCATCGTGGAATCGTCGCGCGCGGTATCCTGATCAACAAACGTGACGAGTTTCAGGCTCTCTTCGATGCTCCTTCATCTGGTACATTCGAGGCGATGATTCAATTGACCCGGTTGCTGTTATTGTGCGTAGCATTCCGCTCTTTGTCGTTATCTGCTCTCATGCGGAAGCCTTCGTGCGCGCACGAGCGACGATCGAAGCGCCATCGATTTCATGTTGGGCCGGTGCTGTGGCGGCAGTTAGCTTTCCCGTGCCGCTTCGCCAAAGAGCGGGCGCATTCGACGCTTCGCTGGAGGCGGTGGCAGCAAGAAGAGGGAGTTCATGATTCCTAGAGTCGTTCTGTTCTTGACCTTGGCAGCGAGGCTGCTGCTTGCGCCTTATTCGGGTGCTGCTGCCCAGAGCGCTCCGGAAGCAGTCGCCAAGCCGCTTCCCTTCGTCAGCCCGATCTTTGGGGACAACATGGTTCTTCAGCGCGGCAAGGCGAACAGCATCTGGGGCTGGTCGGAGCCCGGCGACCATGTTCGCGTGCAGATTGGAAACCGGACCGCATCGGGTGTTGCGGGAGCGGACCACCGCTGGCAGGTGAAGATTCAGCCGCCTCGGCCCGGAGGTCCGTACACGGTCAAGATCAGTGGGCACGAAACTCGGGAACTGCACAACGTACTAGTCGGGGACGTATGGCTGTGCGGCGGCCAGTCAAATATGCAAGTGGGGCTGCGCATGGCGCGCAACGGAGAGGAAGAAGTGAAGGCGGCTGACCATCCGGAGATCCGGTTCTTCTCGGTCGCACCTCACTCGGCCTACCGGCACACGGATGTGGTGGAGGGATCGTGGAAGGTGGTCTCGCCGGAGACGGCGGCTGGGGTTTCAGCAGTGGGGTATTACTTTGCGCGCAAAGTCCAGCAAGAGATCCATGTTCCGATCGGCTTGGTCGTGGATGCCCTTGGCGGGACTCCCGCGGAGGCCTGGACGAGCACCGCGGCTCTTCGCCCGCTGAAGGACTACGATATCCCACTGGCGGAGGTGCAGCGGCTAGCTGCAGAGGGCGCGCCCGAATACGGCAATTACGTAATGCATTGGTATGACGAATACGACATCGGGCTCAAAGGAAATTGGGCAGCTCCAGAACTGGACGATGCGGACTGGAAGCCGGTGGAGATACCTGGGGGGCTCGCCGAACTGGGGGCACCCGACGTACCGGCAGTGTACTGGGTACGAAGGGAGGTTGCGCTGCCCGATCCGCTGCCTTCGGGACGCGCATTGCTGTTCCTGGGATCGATTGAGCGCATGGATACGACATACATCAACGGAACGTTCGTCGGCGCCAGCGCATGGGTGGAGAACCCGCGCGTCTATCCACTGCGCGACGCCTTGCTCAAGCCGGGCCGAAACGTGCTGGTGATTCGGGTGCTTAAGACAAAACCGGATGGCGGATTTCTTGGCAAAGCGGAGGAATTGCACCTTTTGCTCGGAGACAAGACGAGCATTCCGTTGGCAGGAGAGTGGAAAGGCCGCCTAAGCGTAGACGCACGTGCCCCCCATCCCCTGCCCATTGCCTACGAGAACTGGCCAGTCATGCCAAGCGTTCTCTATGACGGCATGCTGGCGCCGATTGCGCAGCTGGCGATTACCGGCGCCCTATGGTACCAGGGCGAGCAGAACTCCGAGAGAGGCTATCACTACCGCAAAGTCCTACCGGCGATGATTGCTGATTGGCGAAGGCTTTTCGGACAGCGCGATTTCCCCTTCTATATTGTCAGCCTGCCGGCGTTCAAGCAGCGTAGTGCAACGCCGGTGGACGACGCATGGGGCGAAACGCGGGAGTCGCAGGCGCTGACGGCAGCAAGCGTTCCCAATTCCTGCCTGGCGGTGACGATCGATACGGGCGATGCGGACAACATTCATCCCAAGGACAAACAGCCCGTGGGGGAGCGTCTGGCCCTGTGCGCACTGGCGAAATACTACCGCGAGAAGAAGGTGGTGTATTTGGGTCCGACTGTGAAGTCGGTCGAGCGGCTTCCAGGTTCGATCCGCTTACACTTCGCGAGCACGAATGGCGGCCTGGTGGTGAAAGGACCAAAACTGGAAGAGTTCGCCATCGCCGGAGAAGACCGGAAATGGTATTGGGCCGACGCGCACATCAAGGGCGTTACGGTGGTCGTTTCATCCCCATCGGTACCTAATCCGAAAGAAGTCCGCTATGCCTGGCAATCAAATCCGGCGGCGACCTTGTTCAATGGAGCTGGTCTACCAGCTGCTCCCTTTCGGACTGATACCTGGCCTGGCATTACGCAAAGCCAGAGACCGTACTGACCCGGGGGACAAGAATTTAGAAAAATAGCACACCCAGGTTATGCCCTGAATGCGACTTTCCTTTTTTAGCCAACGTCGTCGTCGTTGCGCCATGGTGTCCCCTCCCTGAAAAACCGCGTTGACGATCGAATTCTCGACCATTCAGAGGACTGAGCGGTGGCGAAATCTGCGCGGAGTGACATTAGCAGGCATTTCGGTGAGCCACACGATCGGCTTCGAAAGCTAGTCGTCGGAGGACGCCTCACCCAGGTCTTCTGGCAGTCGAATGCCTGTCACGCCCCCGAAGGGTTGATCTTGAACACGAAAGCGTAATCGCAGGGCGGTTTTTCCGGCAAATTGATCGTAACGCCGTCTGTGTTACGCGACCACACGAGACCGGCCTCGGATCCAAGCAGTCCGATTCTGGCGATTTCGCCTCGATAATGGGGAGAATCCGAAGCGAGTGACTTTATGACCAGTTTTCGATCCTCAGGCCAGGCCAGCGCGATGGCGTACAGAGTGTCCTCCTTGGCCGTAAACCGGATATCGCCAGCGACAAATCGCGGGCTTGGGCCCTGATACAGTGAGCTTCCGACACCCTTGGTCGGGCCCTCGCCATAAATCTTCCAAGGCCGGGTGGAGTAAATGGCCTCACCGTTCAGCGCCATCCACGCGCCGAACTTGTCGAGGAAGGCAAATTCATCCGTATCAGGCCTGCCATGACCGGGCAGTGGGATATTCAGCAGCAGATTGCCGTTCTTGCTGACGACATCGACCAAGAGGTGCGTCATGGCTTCTGCCGTTCGGTATCGGTGGTTCTCGAAAACCCACCGGCTGTAATGCCACCATCCGATGCATGCGTCCGTTTGCCACGGATTTGGTTCGAGCACATCCGCCTGCCTCATCTCGAAGTCGCGGACCAGAGTGCTCAAGACTGCGGTGGGAACATTCTTGATATTGAACACCGCATCCAGCTTGCCCCCGTTCCGGTGGATGTTGGCGTTGTAGTAGTACGACATAATGTGGGGCGTGAGTTCCGGCATGCCGAGCCACACATTCAACTCTCTGCCAGAGGGCGCTCCACTATCAAAATCCCAATCGCAGTTGTCGTCAAAATACAGAAGATCCGGGCTGTATTTATCGATCAGGTCTTGCACGCGCAACAGGAACGTCTCAACGAACTCCGGGCAGGGCGTGTCTTTGTCGTGCGGACGCCCATTGAGGTCCTGTGGGTCTATGCCATCCCACCACTTGCCCTTGCCGTCGGCTTTCGTCAGCACACCGTCGTAAGGCACACCCTTCAGAGGACCGGTCTCGTCACTGCCATACCGGACCGGCATGAACTCCTTCCAAACTCGCCCCGGCGTGCCATGAAAGGTGATCCCGAACTTGAGCCCTTGCGCACGAGCAACTTTTTCCCACGTTCCGACGATGTCTTTTCCCGGTCCGACATTCACGCAGTTCCAGGGCTGGTACTTCGAGTTCCAACAATCGAAATTTCCATGGTGGTTGGCAAGTGCGACGAAATACTTGGCTCCGGTCTTGGCATAGAGCCGAATCAGTTCGTCGGGATTCCAGTTGTCCGTTCGCCAGAGATGACAGATGTCTTTGTACCCAAATTGTGATGGATGACCGTAGTTTTTGACGTGGAAGTTGTACTGAGGGCTGCCCTGTATGTACATGCCGCGGGCATACCAATCTCCCTGCTCAGGAACGCACTGCGGGCTCCAATGAGCCCAGATTCCGAACTTTGCATCGCGAAACCATTCGGGAAACCGGTAAGCTCTCAACGATTCCCAATTGGGTCGAAACGGACCTGTGATCGGGGCACCGGCAAAATTGGCGTCACTGTATGTGCCCTGCTGAGATAATGCGGCGTTCGAGGCCGCAAGAAGACCGAGGCTGCCCGCAAAGAACTTCCTCCGATCGAAGCCGCCTGTTCCGCCATTCATTTGCAGATCACCTCGCATTTCCCATCCAACCGTCTATGACGACTCAGGGCCACCATTTGGAATGACGGAAACGCAATCATGCCAGCCCCGGCACGCAGCGAGAATCCGAGAAACCGGCGATCAACTGGGTTCATCCCAAGATAAGACAAGCCATGCGTCTTCGCGGGAATTCAATGCTCAATGCTCCTTCTGCTGAGGCGATTTTGATGCCGAGATCGGTAGGGTAGAGAAGCTTCGGGTTCCGGCCCGCGAAAGGTATTCTGGTTGTAGTGGGACCATCGATTCTCCAAACCGCCAGCAACGTTTGTTCCGGAGACCGCATTCCCAAAGCAATTGGCGCTTTCAAGTCGGTCACGTCAGATGTGCCGAGCGGATAAAAGGGCACGGCCTCGGAAATGTGCTTGCGGAGAACTGCTTTATACGCCCGAATGCCTTCCGTTAACTGTTTCCATGCTTCCGGAGAAAGTGAATCGAGGCGGCCGCTCTGGTGAATGCGGCACATCATAGCAGTAACCATGTTGAAGCTGGCCTGATCAGCGTCAGCGTTCGCCAGCGGATAAGACCAAATTGCGAGTTGATCAGGCAAAACCGCCGCGGACGCACCGACCAAAATTGCAGGGAGCTTCAGATAATCTTCCTGGTCGGTCATGGACTGTATCTGGAGACGGCTGAGCATGGCGTAATCCATGCGCCCGCCCCCGCTGCCGCAGTTTTCAATGGTCAGGTCGGGGTAACGGTTCAGAATGCTATCCAACCAGGCCAGGTGGGCGCGGTTGTGTTCGAGCAAGCCTTGTCCGAAGCCATCCGCGTTAAGCTCAGTTCCTTGCAGCGAATCGACATTGTAGTCCATCTTGATGTAACCGACGCCGTAATCGTTCACCAGCCTTGCGATCACCTGGTCGAGGTAGTCCCGCACTTCTGCGTTGCGGAAATCAAGCAAAAAACGCGAATTCTTCAACACTCGTTTGCCGTGGCGCATAAAGAACCAGTTGTCCGGCTTTTGAGCGAGCGAGGACCTTGCCCCGGCAACCTCGGGTTCGAGCCACAAGCCCGGGATCATTCCAGCTTGCCGGATCTGGTCGAGCACAAACCTCAGCCCGTGCGGCCATCGTGTGGCAGAGGGTTCCCATGAACCGATAGTCTGACTCCAGTCTTCATGCAAATCTGCATACCATCCGGCATCGATTACGAAGTACTCGCAACCTGCCTTGGCAGCGGCGGCGATTATCGGCAATTCCTTCTCTTCCGTCGGGTCGCCCCAGAGGCAGTTCATGTAATCGTTGAAAATCACGGGGCATCGCAAATTGTCGTTGCGCGGCTTCTGGCAAGCGATGCGCCGGTAGCGTGTCAATGCCTCTACTGCGTTGCTGAACTCGCCGTGTACACATCCGACTGCCACCGGAACAGTCTCGTAGGTTTCACCAGGCTTCAAACGCTTCCACGCAGCGGAGTGCAAATCGTCGGGACCGCCGAGGTACGCGTAGACGTCATCGGCGTTGTTATCACGAGCCGACACATTGGAGATTTCCCAATGCCAGGATCCACTATGTTCAATCTGCCAGAACCAGAGGAGACCTAGCCGAAGGTTCTGAACCATGGCCATCGGTAAATACCGCTCCGTCGACCAACTGCCGATACTTCCTGCTTGAGCTTCCGACCAGCTTGTACGTTCGTTTTCGACGAAGCCCATCTCCGATGGACGGAGCGTATGCCACTGTCCTTCAGCCATCCAGCTATTCAGGGCAATGTGGATGCGGAGCTCACGGTCGTAATCCTGCGGGGCAGCAAGGCCGTGGAGCATCGCTGAACTTAAGAACTCGATTCCCACAGCCGAATCCCCTTCATTGGTAACTCGCGAGTAGCGCCGGACCACGGGGACCCCATCAAAGGACTCGTAAACCGATTCCACACGCAGGCGCAAAATTGGGTCAGTATGCGTGCACACGAGGCGCTTGCCTCCGCCTGTGGAGTCCTCGTGTTTTCCGGCAAACAACAACCGGGCACCTGGCTGCCCGACGGCGGATTTCATGCCTTGATCGGGAGAATTTTCTCCGCTGCATTGAAGTGCAACTTCTACACCGGAGGAATTGTAAGGGACTTGCATCTCAGCGCCAGCCGGGACAAGACACTTTTGGCGCAGTCTTCCATCCGTCACCTCGAACGGCAAGATAAGGTTAGTGGTTTTCCACTCAAACGGCTCCGAAGCATCTGAAGCGGAAGCAAGATCGCAAATACGCGGCACAAGAGCTCCGAATGCCGCGACCCCACTGGATTTCAAGAATACGCGCCGATTTATGGCCATAGCAGAAAGCCGGATTCACCATGAGGTGAAGCAGAGCGAAGGAGGCCTGGGACCTCCGGGGCAAATTCCTCCCTGCCGTTCCGTGAACCTTTTCCGTGCGTCAGTTGACTTCCCGACCGTGATTTGTCGTTAACTGTACCGATACACTCGCAAATCGCAACTGAAATTGTCAATAATTATTTTGGCTTGTAGGCGATGAAACAGCTACGACGCGAACTGATGTTTGCCATAAAACTTCAGGCGGCCTGTCCTTGCACTGAATCTGGCAAAGCCACCCATTTTGAGGTTCCGTTTCGCCACAGTTGCTAGGCCCGTGCTCTTCCTATCGAACGCGCTTGTTTCGCTGTACGCCGCTGGGTCGATCCGCGAACGATTAATACGGGCTGCAGCACGACACTTTCCGGTTTAGGCGGCACTTTCGAGTTCAGAATCCCGAGCGTGATGCGGGCAGCTTCCTCGCCAATTCGCCGGCTGTGCTGATCGATGCTTGAAAGTGGTACACGCAGAGAATCGTCGTAGTGAAGATTTCCGCAACCAATCACCGCGATGTCTTCCGGGATGCGTAATCCTTGATCCAGGGCGTAATTCATGGCGCCCATCGCTAGAGGATCGTTGAAGCAGAACACCCCATCAGGTCTTGGCTTAAGACTCAAGAGCTGGCTCATCGCCTCTGCGCCGCGTTGTTTCGTTCCCACATCTCCCTTCCGCTCGGTGATGATGTAATCGTCGATGCTTTTCAGACTAGCTTGCACCAGAGCTCTTTTGTATCCTTCCATGCGGCGAATGCTGGGACTGGTTTCCGGCCCACGAATGTGGGCAATTTTCTTGCAGCCGATATTGATCAAGTGCCCGGTGGCAAGCAGTCCGACCGCTTCATCATCCACGCCAACAAAGTTCGCCGAAAGACCAGGTAAACTCCGATCGATTAGCACGTAAGGCGTTTTTTGCTTTTCAATTCGAAAGAAGAGGTCGACCGTCGTCCGGCACGAGGCAATGATCAACGTATCGAGCCGGCGTGCCAAGAGCTGATTGATCTCCTGTTCCTCAAGATTCGGGTCCTCCTCAGAGGAAGAGACGATCAGATAGTAGCCGTTCTCCCTCAAGACATCCGAAAGAGACTTGGCGATTTCTGCGAAGAACGGATGGAGCAGGTCGGGAACGACCAAACCGACCAGATAAGAGCGTCCAGTGACCAGACTGCGTGCCGCCAGGTTCGGGCGATAATCAAGCTCCTTAGCACGGGCTAGAACTCGCTCGCGAGTCTCGTCTCCTACATCAGGATGATTGCGAAACACTTTAGAAACTGTAATAACTGATACGCCGAGGTCTTTGGCGATGTCTTTCATTCGTGTGCTCATAGTTGTCATCAAGTATAAAGCACTGGGACCAGTCCGGTTACCGTTTACGGTAGCTGTATCGAAATATCTTGCCTCAGTCTCTCCGAGCCAAAATAAAGTCCGGGAACTGGATTCCTGCCGAACCGTTGACATCGATAACTGTACCGATTATCCTCATCGGAACATGGGTCCCGCGGCATCTCGTGAACTACCCAACTCGATCAAAAGATTCGTAATTGTGATGACGGACATATGAGGGATTCAGAATGAAGGTCGCGAACGGCTCCGGAAGGTTCCGGAACGTGGAGGAAGTCGTTCACTCCAGGTACCGATGAACTTTGTTCGAAGATGAAGGCGCGAGGTGCAGGAAGCTCTGAACTTTCAGGCGTAAGGACGGTCCTCCAGTGCAAATTACTAATGGCAGCGCCTCCGTGATCGAAAACAAATCGAAACCCGCACCGCTATTCCCATCGGGGCGCCTCGTGCCTTTTACCCTGGTTACGGTGCTCTTTTTCTTATGGGGAATTCCGAACAACCTCAATGACGTACTAATCCGGCAATTCATGAAGTCATTCGCGATCTCGCGTTTCGAAGCTGGACTGGTTCAATCGGCTTTCTACCTGGGCTATTTTCTGCTCGCAATGCCGGCTGCGATTCTCATGCGAAGACTCGGGTATAAGGCTGGATTTGTAATCGGATTACTCCTATATGGCCTCGGCACTCTCCTATTCTGGCCGGCCGCGATTGTGGGCCGGTATGGATTCTTCTTGTTCGCTCTATTCGTGATCGCGAGCGGGCTTTCGTTCCTTGAAACGGCCTCGAATCCCTTCATTGCCCAATTGGGCGATCCCGCGAGTTCTGAACGACGACTGAACTTCTCTCAGGCTTTCAACCCGCTGGGTTCGATTGCCGGAGTGCTGGTGGGCACGGTATTTATTTTTTCGGGGGTCGAACTCGGCCCGCAACAGGTTGTGGCCATGAAGGCCCAGCACGTCTATGAGGCGTACCTCCGATCAGAGACCATGCGGGTGGTCAAGCCTTACTTAGTACTGAGTGCAATCGCGATATTTTGGGCTCTGCTGATCTTGCGCGCAAAATTCCCAGCCATAGAGAGCGAACATGAGGCCGGCGGAAATCGCGGCCATTTTCGCGAGCTCTTTCGTTACCCGCATTTCTGGATGGCAGTTGTGGCACAGTTCATGTATGTCGGCGCGCAAGTGGGAACGTGGAGTTACTTCATTCAATACGTTCAGGAGTTCACTCACGAACCGGAAAAAGTCGCAGGATATTTCCTCACCGGCACGCTGGCGGCATTTGGCGTCGGACGGTTCAGTTCTGCCTGGTTAATGCGATTTGTGGCGCCCAATACGCTCCTTGGCTCCTACGCAATCGTAAATGTTTTTCTTGTTGCCTTTGGAGTTCTGGACCCGAGCTGGGCGGGGCTGTGGGCGTTGTTCGCGACTAGTTTCTTCATGTCACTCATGTTTCCAACGATTTTTGCTCTTGGCTTGAAGGGGCTGGGACCAAACACCAAAATCGGTGGATCTTTGATCGTGATGGCAATCGTGGGGGGCGCAATCCTAACCCCGATAATGGGGCTGATCGCCGAGGCACGCCACAGCATAGCTCCGGCTTACATAGTCCCGTTGGCAGCGTATGTCATGATTGCGGCATACGCATTTGGTGGAGCGAAAATACGCGGTGTTGACGGCGCAGTTGAAAACCAAGTACACGTTTGACGAAAGGACCTCATGTTCACACCTGGTTTGCGTTTATCAAAGGCAATTCGCAGACTCGCCGGTATTGTCTTGGCACTACTGGCACCTTGCATTCTGTATGCGCAGAGTGCCACGGCTCCAACCGCAACGGAGGATCCGGCCCGCATTGATCAAATTTGGCAGAAGGCCAGCGCTAAGTATGATGCCGAACGCGGCGCCGTCCTAAAAGAAGTCGACAAAGTTGACCAGCAAGGCCCGTTTCGGCCTGACTGGGAGTCCCTTCAAAAGTACGAGGTGCCCGAGTGGTATAAGGACGCCAAGTTCGGCGTTTTTATTCATTGGGGAGTCTATTCGGTTCCGGCCTTCAGCAACGAATGGTATCCGCGAAATATGTATGAGCCGGGATTCGAGGCGTACAAGCACCATATCGCCACGTACGGACCCCAGGACAAGTTCGGGTACAAGGACTTCGTACCCATGTTCAAAGCAGAACATTTCGATCCTGCTGCCTGGGCCGAACTATTCAAAAAGGCAGGCGCAAAATACGTGGTGCCCGTCGCGGAGCATCACGATGGTTTTGCGATGTACGACAGCGGTCTGAGCGACTGGACAGCAGCAAAGATGGGTCCTCATCGCGATGTGATCGGAGAACTGGGCAAGGCAGTGCGGGCAGCGGGTCTGCACTTTGGAGTGTCGTCGCATCGGGTGGAACACGATTTCTTTATGGGTGTGGGCCGCAAAATCCAATCTGACGTTAACGACCCGCAGTACGCCGCCTTTTATGGTCCGGCACAAATAGGGGTGATGAATTGGGGGACTCCTGTCGGCAATGATTTCACCTACGTTTCGTCGGCATGGACCAACGACTGGCTGGCGCGGTCCGCGGAACTGGTGCAGAAATACCATCCCGATATCGTGTACTTCGACTGGTGGATTGGGCAGGCGTCGATCCGCCCGAATCTCTCGCGCTTTGCCGCATTCTATTACAACAGCTCACTGAAATACGGCGATCACATTGGAGTGATCAACTACAAGGACTACGCCATGCAGGAGCACGCCGCTGTGCTCGACCTGGAGCGTGGCCAACTCGGCGACATTCGCCCCCTTTATTGGCAGACCGATACCTCCGTGAGCAACAGATCTTGGGGCTACATCAAGGATGACACTTTTAAATCGCCGAATTTTGTGGTTCATCAACTGATTGATATCGTCAGCAAGAACGGCAATTTGCTGTTGAACATCGGCCCGCGTTCGGATGGCACGATACCGGAAGAGGTACAGCAGGTGCTTCTTGATGTTGGCGCGTGGCTGAATGTCAACGGAGAAGCCATCTATGGTACTCGCCCGTGGAGGATCTACGGCGAGGGACCCACGAAGCCGACGGCTGGTTCTTTCCACGATACCGATGTGACCAACTATAAAGCAGAAGATTTTCGCTTCACAGTCAAAAACGATGTGCTTTATGCAATCGGACTTGCGTGGCCGACAAATGGGGAAGCGTTAATTCGCTCGCTCGCACTCACGTTGGGAAGTGGACAAGTGCGATCGGTCACCCTGTTGGGCAGCGACGCGAAATTGCAATTCGAGCAGCGTCCCGAAGGGCTGCACGTGCAGCTGCCCGCCCAGCCCCCAGCCAAGTATGCTTATGTGCTTCGTGTGACGTATTAAGACTGCCGCGGGCTGATAGACTGCAAGGACAGTTTTTGCTTCCCGAGGGCAGCAAAAGCGGTATATCATTCAGTTAGGCAATCGGTTACTGTAGCGCTGACTGAACTTCGAATGACCCTCCAGGAAATCGCCCGACGCGCCAACGTTTCTGTCGCGACTGTTTCGCGGACCATCAATCATGTGCCTGGAGTGTGTCCCTCTCTGGCCCGCCGAGTACAAAGGGTAATTGCAAAGGTAGGCTATTACCCGAATGCCCAAGCACGTGCACTGGCTTCCGGGCGGAGCCGTATATTGGGATTGCTCGTCTCGGAGATTACGAGTCCTTTTTCCCCTGAGATCATGCAGACGTTTGAGAACTTAGGAGTTGAGCACAATTACGAGACCCTTTTGAGTTCCATCGCGCACCACCCAGGCCGGCTGGAGCTGGCCGCCCGGCGAATGATCGAGCGCCGAGTCGATGGCGTAGCGATCCTGACCTTTGCGGGGGAAGACTTATTGATCGAGGTTTTCAGACAGCGAAATGTGCCGATTGTCGTGGTCGACATCGATTGCCCGGGACCGATGCTCAAAACAGTCCATATTGACTACCAACACGGTATTCGCCAGGCTGTGCAGCACCTTGCAGCTCTCGGACACGAACGCATCGCATTTATCAGCGGGCCCGCTCATTTAAGAACGGCAATGGCTCGGAAGGCAGCTTTTCAAGAATGCATGAGGGAAATTCGGTTGGAGATTTCTCCGAATCTGCTCATCGAAGGAGATCACACGGCTGAAGCCGGCATGAGGGCCGTGTCAACGTTGACGACTTCGCCTGAGCGACCTTCGGCGGTCGTCTGTTCGAATGACATGACCGCAATTGGAGTAATGCGGGGAGCGTTTGAGCTTGGCCTTGATATCCCAACCGGCTTGTCCGTGGTTGGATTCGATGACATTGGCTTCGCGCAGTTTACGACTCCGCCCTTAACCACTGTGCGCATGCCGCAGATCGAAATCGCCAAACTGGCATTTGAAGCGCTGCTCGACTCGGTTGAACCTCAGCGCAATGGAACTTCACGCGAAGTATATACGATCAAAACAGATCTTGTGCTTCGACGCTCTACCGCCATTGCACGCGATCGGTTTAGAGAAAATGCCATCGGTTAAAGCGCTCACCGACAATCCGGAGGCAAAGGAACTCGGCGGCGATTGGGATTGCAGTCGGTGGCCGCGTAACTAGCTGTTGCATCTATCGGAATGTAAGTGCTTCCACAAGTGCGCAGGACAAGTGTGGCATCGTTCCAACGTGGCACACAGAATTGCGGCGCCTCAAAGGAGACAAAATGAAGAATATTTTGCTTGAGGTTGTTCTCGCGAACTTTTTACTCGCAACTGTGAGTTTTGCCCAAGCGCCAACAGCTACTCAGCCGGTGCCATCATCTTCGGATAGTGCCTCTGCTGCTCTGGCGGATTCGCCATTTCGCGATCCTTCGTTGCCAATTGCGGAAAGAGTTGACGACCTGGTTTCGCGCATGACGCTTGAAGAAAAAGTTACACAAATGATGCATGCGGCCCCGGCGATTCCACGGCTTGGAGTCCCGGCTTATAACTGGTGGAGCGAAGGGCTTCACGGGGTTGCGAATACCGGATACGCCACGGTCTTCCCTCAAGCAATTGGGATGGCGGCCAGCTTCGATCCTAAGCTGCTTCACACCGAGGCTGGCATCATCGCTACGGAGTTTCGCGCCAAATACAACGAAGAATTGCGCACGAAAGGTTATAGCGGTTGGTTTCGCGGCCTGACGGTCTGGTCACCCAACATCAACATTTTTCGCGACCCCCGGTGGGGCCGCGGCCAGGAAACTTATGGCGAAGACCCCTTTCTGGAGGCGCAAATGGGGCTTGCTTTTGTCACGGGACTACAGGGTGATAACCCGAAATATCTCGAAGCACTTTCCACCCCGAAGCATTTTGCGGTACATAGCGGGCCGGAGCATATGCGCCATGTCGCCGATGTTCTGGTATCCAATCACGATCTGGAAGACACTTATCTGCCCGCGTTTCGCGCCACGGTGCTTGCGGGCGCGGGATCTGTGATGTGCGCCTATAACTCGGTTGATGGCAAGCCCGCCTGCGCCCAACCGATGCTCTTGCAGGAGCATCTTCGAGATGACTGGGATTTCAACGGCTATGTAGTTTCTGATTGTGGTGCTGCCAGTGATATCTTCCGCAACCATCACTACGCGGAGACAATGCCGGAAGGTATGGCCGAAGCCGTGAAGGCCGGAATGGACATCATCTGTACCTGGCCGGTGCAGGCAGTTGAAGCTGAAAGTGCGGCCCTCCTTGCCGCAGCCCAACAAAAGTTGCTTCCTGAAGCATATGTTGACCGCTCCGTGCGCCGGCTCTTCACAGCCCGCATGAAGCTGGGAATGTTTGACCCTCCCGGCATGGTTCCCTACTCCAGCATTACGATTTCGGAGAACGACGCCGAGCCGCACCGCGAACTGGCGTTGAAAGCAGCTCGCGAGACCCTTGTATTGCTTAAGAACAAAAACAATCTGCTGCCTCTGGGTACGCGAGTTAAGAACATTGCCGTCGTCGGGCCTAATGCGGACGACGTGAATTCCCTGGTGGGCAATTACAATGGAAGCCCTTCACATCCCGTCACCGTGTTGGATGGGATTCGTAAACGTTTCGCCGCAGCGACGGTCGTCTATGCCGAAGGTTCCTCGCATACAGGTCCGCCGGTTGTTCCAGTGCCGGCGAAGTTCCTGAAAAATGATTCCGGCACCCAGGGATTTTCCGCCGAATATTTTCAGGGTCGCGATATGCAAGGGTCTCCTGTTATCCGACGCACAGACGAAGGCGTGAATTTTGTATGGAAAGGGGGCGCTGCCCCGGAACTCAAGTCTGAGTTTTCTGTACGCTGGATTGGGACTCTGGTAGCACCTATATCCGGGGACTATGAGGTCGGGTTTAACGGCACAGACAGCTTCCATATTTGGTTTGACAATCAACTCATCGGTCTGGCCTTTTTCGCTGGCGAAGGAAGAACCCAAACCAAAACGGTCCATCTCGAAGCAGGGCACGAGTATCCGGTAAAGATCGAATATTCGCAAGAGGGCAGCGCAGGTCACGCGAAGTTTGTGTGGCATGAGCCGGGAACCAAGAAGGATTATCCCGAGGCTGTCCGCAATGCGGACGTGATCGTTGCTGTGCTCGGGTTGACCAGCGGACTCGAAGGGGAAGAGATGCCGATCAACGTACCAGGCTTCGCCGGCGGTGACCGGACGAGTATCGACCTCCCACAAGCGCAAGAAGATTTGCTTAGAGACCTTGTCGCCAGCGGCAAACCCGTCGTGCTCGCGCTGATGAATGGCGGCGCCCTCGCTGTGAACTGGGCCGACGAGCATGTGCCCGCGATTTTGGAGGTCTGGTATCCGGGTGAGGAGGGCGGAACTGCGGTTGCCGAAGCGCTAGCCGGAGATTTTTCTCCCAGTGGGAAGCTGCCCCTCACTTTTTACAAATCCGTTGACCAGCTGCCGCCGTTCGAGAATTACGACATGAAGGGCCGCACGTATCGATACTTTATGGGTGAGCCGCTGTATCCATTTGGCTATGGCCTGAGCTACACGAATTTCGCTTTCAGCAACTTAAGATTCGATAAAGACTTGCTCGGCGCGAACGATGATCTGACTGCAACCGTTGACGTGAAAAACACTGGGAACATGGCGGGCGACGCAGTTGTGGAGCTGTATCTGTCGCATCCCGGAGTAGACGGCGCGCCGATTCGATCCTTGGCCGGAATACGCCGGGTGAGTTTGAATCCGGGTGAAGGCAAGTCAGCAGCCATCCAGGTTCCGAATCGCAACCTGAGCGTTGTCACTCCGGACGGCACGAGGAGGATTCTCCCTGGCGAGGTACAGATCTGGGTGGGCGACGGTCAGCCCGACGCACGCGCGGGCTTGGCCAAGGCCATGGGGATTGCTGGATCAGTGACCATTCAGGGCAGCGCTATACTGCCGAACTGAAACTACACATTTGCCCAGCTGTCTTGGTTCAGTCTGAAATGGAGAAGAAGTTCTTTCCGTTAGTGAAGATTCCGCCCCTTCGGGGCGGGGATTTTCAAGGCATGAGGATCTATCGTCCGATGCCGGTCTCTGCTTATGGATGCCCAGCGCGAGAGAGGATTCCTCATTCTCCCGCGCTGTTGGTATCGGCTCGATGAGTCCTACCAGGTTATCCCTCAGCATGGTTGCATCCCTGCAGAGCCCGCTTCCGTTTCACCTGGCGAGGTCATTGTAGTGGAGTTCGAAGAAAGTGCAAGCCGTCGGAGTTGTCGTTGATGACGCGCCTCTTCGAGCTTGCGATCGCGTGCCTCATGAATTTCCGTCTGTCGACCAGCGAGCATGTCGTGCGGTGTCACATAGCCGATGGCGCTGTGCAAGCGCACGGTGTTGTAGTGGTCCACGTAGGTTTGAATCAAACGCAGCGCGTCTTCTCTCGTCAACGGTGTACCTGGACGGATGCACTCGGATTTTAGGGATTTGTGCCAGCGCTCCAGCTTGCCGTTCGATTGCGGATAATAAGGCGAGGTTCGCACGTGGGTCATGCCTGCAATGCGAATGAACTCCTTGAAGTCCCGGGCGATGAACTGCGGTCCATTGTCGGAGATGATCCGCGGTTTTGCTTCCGGATACTTTTCACGGGCTCGCTGCAAGATGACTTCAATTTCTGCCTCGACCATCGATTCTCGTAAATCCCAATGAACGATCGAACGGCTATAGCCATCCAAAACACTGCACAAATAATAGAAAGTCCCGCTCACGTTGATGTAGGAAACATCGATATGCCAATGCTGGTGCGGCTGTGGGGGCTGCTCGAAGCCGGTTCCTTTGCGCGACGGCTTGCCCTTCCATCGGGAAAGCAACCCTGCCTGTCGAAGAACCCGCCAGACGCTCGATGGGCTGACGGCCACGACATCCGCGTCCAACATCATGAACGTCAATCGCCGGTAGCCTTCCAGCGGATGGTCCAGATAATAGCGGATGATGGATTGTTTCTCCCACGGCTGTAGCCAGAAATCCCGGGGAATCCAACCGTTGTGCTCATTGACGCGCCCGTAGCGCTCTCGCCAGTCGTAGAACTTGCTGGCTCGTACCCCCAGCCAGTGGATGAATCGTCCGGTGCCGATCTCGGTCTTTTCCGACCAGCACCGGACGAAATCCACCACCAGGTCCCGCACATCGTGCGGCACCCACACTTTCGTCAGAGCTCCCCAAGACTTTTTTTTAAAGCGATATGCTCAGCCATCAATTCAGCCAGCACCTCGTCCTTGGTTTGAATCTTCTTTTCCAGGAACTCGATCCGCTGTTGTTCCCCTTGATGGTCCGGCCGGCTCTTACCCTGAAAGGCGGCGGCGCCATTCTCGAAGAGCTCTTTCTGCCAACGGTAGAACACCGTGGGCTGCAGTCCATGCTCCTCACACAGATCAGAAACCGGCACTTTATCCAACAGGTGCCGCCTCAGAATGGCAACCTTCTCCTCCGAAGTGTAGTGCTTTCGCTCTTTTCGCATGTCGTCCTCTCCGTTATCTTACCGGAAGAACGCTCTCTCCACTTTCAGCTGAGGCAAGACACAGCACCGAGGTTGCTCTTATCGACACGACGTCTATTTCTTCCACGGTAGTTTCAGCGACAGTCATTCAGAACAACGAAACGCGAACTTTGTGTACGATTTCAAGAGGAGGCGTCATACATTGCATTCAAAAGCTAGGAATCCGATTCTGACGACGCAGGTCTTACTACTGGCAGGATCTGCAGCCCGGCTTGTCCGGTCAGCGCTTCTACCTGCGCTTGCATCTCGGCCCACACCTCGGCCATCGGCAACGGCACCCGCACCAGGCACTCTTGCCCGCACACAACTTCAAACTTGTGATTGGACTCGCGCTCTCTTTCCTCTGGTATTAGTTTCTCATGGCGGCTCTCTCCTTTAAAAGGGATTCGCAACCCGAACTCTATCCGAGTTCGGGCGACAGCCGCTGCTGCTTCTTCTCAAGTTTCAACCAAACCCGGGACAACCTCAGGCGACTACTACTCCGGCAGAATCTTCGATTCTATCACTTGGAAAGTCCCTGCCGCCTGCGCTCCCGTATTCGGCTGACCTCCGCCAATTGATATCGAATACTTGCCTTCCGCAATGATCGGTTCGCCCGCTTCGCTCACCATGCTCAGGTCGCGATCCTTTAGCTCGAACTCCACCTTCTGCGACTCGCCTGGCTGCAAGTGCACGCGCTCGAATCCGCGGAGGGCACGGATGGGCGCGCCTGGAAGATCAGGAAACTTCAGGTAGATCTGCACCACCTCGTCGCCGGCGACCTTACCGGTATTTGTGACCGTAACTGACGCGTTCAGCGGATCACCGGCATGGATTGGTGTCTCCGGCAGAGTCAAATTGCTATAACTGAATGTCGTATAACTGAGGCCGTATCCAAACGGCCAGAGCGGCTCGCCTTCGAAGTAACGGTAGGTCCGACCCTTCATCGAGTAGTCCTCGAAATGGGGCAGTTGGTGGAGGTCTTTATAGAAGGTGACAGGGAGACGTCCGGCGGGATTGTTCTTGCCGCTGAGGGTCTCAGCAATCGCGGCTCCGCCTTCCTCGCCGGAATACCAAGCTTCCACAATGGCATTGGCGTGTGCCTTCTCCCAGTTCACGCCCAACGCACTGCCGTTCATGAGAATGACAACGAGAGGCTTGCCGGTCGCGGCCACAGCCTGAACCAAGTCCTCTTCTGGTTTTGGCAAATCAAGGCTGGTGCGGTCTCCACCAGAAAAGCCGGGCTGATCGACCGGCATTTGCTCGCCTTCGAGGCGGCTGGTGATGCCGACCACCGCGACGACAATGTCCGAATTCTTCGCCGCGGCAATGCACGCGGGATCAGGCGCATTGTTTACCGGAGCCCAGATGAGCTGTGCTTCAATCTTGCCGTTTTCCCTGTGGCCATACATGACCTCGAGTTTCGCTGGATGTCCCTTTTCCAAATGAAGTTGGCCAAGATTGGAGCTGGAGCCGTAGGATTGCGTAACCGGCTTGTCGTCCACTGAGACGCGAGCGAAACCATTGGCTTTAAGGCCAAGCAGGTAATCGCCGGTTGTAGGGGGATTGAGAAAACCGGTCCACCGCACAGACAAGCCCTGAATCGCTCTTGCCTGTTCGGGAGCGTTGCTCTCATTCAAATTCAAAGTGGATTCGATCCGTGACGTGAATGGAACAGGCTTGGAATCGAAACTCAGGCGTGGACTGTATTCGGCATTGAGACCGGGCTTGCCATCGGGTGTGGTCAGCACCGATGCGGGCACAGGATTCCCCTGATTGGAGAGAAACTGGGTGCCGGATACATAGGTGATCTTCGCCTCGGGAAACTCGGCCTTCATTCCTTCCAAAACAGTTACAGTGTGCGTGGGAGTGCCGTTGTAGTTGCCAAGCAAAACGGCAGTCTGATCGGCAAGCGGGCCGACGACGGCGATGCGACTCACGGACTTAAGCGGCAGCACACCATCATTTTTCAGAAGCACCATCGATTCATTTGCCATGCGACGTGCAAGAGCACGGTGCGCAGCGCTGTCGAGTTCGCTCTCATCGATCTTGCTATAGGGCACCACGTCGGGCGGATCGAACATGCCGAGACGGATGCGAGCGGTGAACAGGCGAACAATCGCCGTATCGATGGCGCTCTCAGAGAGATAGCCCTGCTGCACAGCCTCGATATACGGCTTGTAATCGTGGTCGTCATTCACTTTTAAGAAGTCGATGCATTCGTTGTCCATTCCGCGCTCTAGGGCGATAGCCGAGGCCTGCGGTTGCGTCTGGCGGTAGTGGTGACCGCCGAAGATATTGCGGACCGCGTCGCAGTCGGAGACCACATAGCCCCGGAACTGCCAGGCGCCGCGAAGCGTGTGCTGCAGCAGAAACTGGCTGGCGCAGGCGGGCTCGCCGTTAATCGCGTTGTAGGCGCACATTACCGATCCGGCATGTCCCTCCACGACAGAAGCACGAAACGCGGGTAGGTAAGTATCTTCCTCGTCGTGCTTGCTGACATCCACGTCCGCGAAGTGGCGGGTAGGCTCAGGCCCGCTGTGCACGGCGAAGTGTTTGGGCGTGGAGATCACTCTATAGTAGTGGGGATGATCGCCTTGCATGCCAGTGACAAAAGCCACCGCCAGGCGACCGCTCAGGAAGGGATCTTCGCCATAAGTCTCCTGGCCACGGCCCCAGCGCGGATCCCGGAAAATGTTCACGTTGGGGGCCCAGAAGTCCAAACCCTCGAAGATGCTGGAGTGTCCGGCGCGTTCATCCTGGGCATGTTTGATCCGGCCCTCAATTCCAATGACAGTGGCCATTTCGTGAATGCGCGGCGCGTCAAAAGTCGCGGCAAGACCGATGGGCTCGGGGAATTCCGTGGTGCCGTTGACAGCAACACCGTGTAGGGCCTCACTCCACCAATCATACGCTGGCACACCGAGGCGCGGGATTGCCCGAGCCTGATTCACGAGCTGCGAGGCCTTTTCCTGCAGGGTCATACGATGCACCAGGTCGGTCGCGCGCTCTTCCGGCGGGAGCCGGGGATTCATGTAGGGGAAATTGGAAGTGTCTTGCGCAGCGGCTACACAAGCCATGAAAGCGATGAAAGCAGTGAGGACTGCCACTACAACTTTGCCGGAATAGTTCATCTCTTCTCCTAGAAATGTCGAATTGCCGCTACTGGCAACGAGGCTGAAAACAAAGGCTCTGGCTAAAAAACGGCATCACATGATTCTGGAAACGATCAGCCACCTTACTCGTATGAGTGCCCGGATAAACTTCGAACATGTTCGCGATTTCATACTTGTCCAGAACATCGTGCAGTTTGCCGGTATCGACTCGCAAACCGTCCTGGTCACCGACATCGATGGCGATTGCACGATAGCGGCGCAGTTTTCCGATGTACTGATCGATGAAGGCCAGCGGCGAATTCGCGGTCCATTTCGCGAGGACATCCGGCTGAGGCTGGCCGTCCTTCGTGGGTAGATCAAAATAAAGCGGTGGATTCTTCGGATTCGGTGACCATGCCGCCGCCGTGGCAAGCTGAGCGCGGGGAAAGAACGGCAGCTTGGCCGAATCTTCGGGCGTCTTCACTGCCTCCAGAGCCTTCTCCATTTCTGGATTCGGCGGTCCGGCTGGCCGCGGTGACAAGCAGCACGGACTCATGATGTAAAGGCTGCTGAACACGTCGGAATGCTTCATGCCGATCCGGGCCGCGCCGTAGCCTCCCATCGAGTGACCCACCAGGCCGCGGCTCAGTCGATTTGGGATGGTCCGGTAATGAGTGTCGATGTAGGTAACCAGATCGTGCGCAATGAACTGCTCGAAGTCTCCCGTAGTGACCGAACTCGAATACATCGAACCGTTGTGCACTGTTTTCGAATCTGGCAGCACGACGATCATCTCTTTAGCGCCCTGGGCGAAAGCGCCTTCTATGGTCTGCGGCACATGAATTTCGTGGGTCCATTGCTCTGCTCCGATCGAATAACCGTGGAGCGCGTACACAACTGGGTAGCGGTGGGATTTCTGCTTGGCGTAGCTGGGCGGCAAAAATACGAAGACGTCGCGATCCACGGCATCTCCCTCCAAATTTCCTTCCAGAGATGTGCCGTGCACCTTGATGTGCTCCACAGAGACCGGTTTTGCCCCTGAAACCGCTTGAGGTACGTCGGTCTGAACCTGTGCGGCAAGCTGGCGGCACGAAGCAACGGTGACCGCCAGCGTCACTAGATAAAACAGCTTCTTTGGCTTCATCGATGTCCTCTCTCGAAACATTAGACTTTAGTTCTGAGTATGGTCTCGCTCATGGAACGATCATGCTAAGAGTAACGTCCAAGATGATGGGCTTGCTGGATCGAAGCTGAGCCATCGTCCCGACCAATATCTGATCATAGAGCCGGTGTCTAAGATGCTCCGCGAGCTGGCCGAATGTACTGCGGTCGATCTTCGCGCTAGGCCTTGCACACATCTGCGGACAATTCCATTTATTGGGCGTCAGCAAAGGAGCGGGCGCGGCGAATACTATCCTAGTCAGGACAAAAGCGAGTTGCATTAGAGCTTCCTTTCCAGTCCTTCTCGATCGTCGAGGCCACGAAGATATCGTTACTCGACCAGGTCTGCATCGTATGGCCTCAGCCGAATGGCGCCTTCATAAGAGGTACCGCTAATGATCCCGCGCTTGTTCCCACGAATAGTCACGGTTTTCTCTTCGCCGGTTGTATTCACGTACAGCGTCCGTCCATCCACCACGCGTGCGTAAACCCCCGAGGGAGTTTCTGGCACCTTCTCGATGTCGAGGGTTGAATACAGACTGCGCACGAGCGGAGCAAGCAGCGCCATCTGCGCAGGAACGGCGACATAGATAGCACGTCCTTTTCCGTAGTTATTGACCGTTATGGCGGGCGACTTCTCGGGAGTATTCGTAAATATAGCCATGGGTTTCGCGGTGCGTGGTTCAAGCACTTCATAGAAGCCCAAGGTGGCCTTTTCTGTCTTGCCATTCAAGCTTATTTCTGGAGGCGTGCTTGGCCGGTAGAACTCTGAAGTGCGTAGTCCGAATACATCGCTCAAGCGTCCCGGTAGCGGCGTATCGAACCACTGATTGTTCTCATCGACCTTCGCCGACATGGCGGTCATAATCACCATGCCGCCGTTGCGGACGTAATTGCGAATCGCCTCAGCGCTTGCGGTATCCATCAGATAGTCCGCGGGCACAACCAGCAGTTTGTAGTCCAGAGTGCTGTGGCCGATGTTGATGATCGCGACATCTATGTTGTCTTCAAAGAAAGGTTGCAAGGCGCTTTCAACCTGGTCGGTATAGCTGACGCTGAAGTAGCTCCGAACTGTGTTGCTTGCGGGCGGCCGAGATGCAATATTGCTTTCAAAAGAGTAAGCAATGGCAACATCCGGTTTCCGATAGCGCGGGAAGCCCAGATGCTGCAGTTTTGAAAACTCGCTCGCGATCTGCTTGAATTCCGCGTACTTCCAAGAGGGTGTGCCATCGTGATCGAGCAATCCGAAAAGCGCCTGCTCTTCCCCTCCCCTGTGCGTGTTGAAGGTCCACGCAAGAAAGGTTTGCCCATAATCGATCAAGGCCAGATAGGCCCACATGCGAATGATGCCTTTGGGGCCACCGTAGGATCCGCCACCGCCGGTTGTGAATTCGTTGAACCACGCTGGAGTCGGCAGGTCGCCCTTTATGAGCAGCGCGCCGAGTGAGACGTCAAGCGGATTTGCTGGGTAGAATCCCTCCGCTCCGTAGCTCACATATTTCTTGTATGAACTCAGATAGTCGAAGCCTCGGCGTCCCGCGGTGTCCCACAGGTTGGAAACCGCGGGCAGATTTGGCACGTTGCGCTGGCGCAGTTCTTCGAGATCCTCAAGAACCGAGATGGTCACATCAGACCAGAAGCGCCGCAGATCAAGATAACGCTCCGGAGGGGAAGGTCCGTCCGCATAGGGCAACTGCACTTCGTCAAAAGAATTCAGGTGCCGTGACCAGCGCTGGGTTGCCCATGACTTATTGAGGGCTGCAATCGTCCCGTATTTCGCCCTCAACCATTCAATGAATCTCTGCCGATCCCCTTCGGAGTAAGACATGACACCATTGCCGATCTCGTTGTTGTAGCCGATTGCTGCCAGTACTGGATTGTGAGCATAGTGGCGGGTCAGCTCGTCAGCAAAGCGAATCAGGTGCCCGCGATAAGCCGGATCGCTGATATCGTCCATGTAGCGTTCGGCCGGCTGTACGGTCGCGCCTTGCTGGTTGACGAAATTCACTGAAGGGTATTTATGATGCAGCCAGATTGGCGCCGGCGATCCGCCGATATCGAGAATGACCTTTATTCCTGCCCGGCTCATCTGCTCCAGGATTTGGTCGAACCATGCGAATTCAAACTGTCCCTCGGATGGTTCAAAGGCGTCCCAGGAAAGGTCGCCCATGCGGACCAAGGTGAATCCCGCATGTTTCATGAGGGCGATATCCTGCTGGATCTGTTCGTGTGAGCGATCTACCGGCTGGTAGCAGGTGCCGACAAACAGCTGTCCTTTCCCGGGCCATTCCGGGTGTTGCTCGGCACTCTGTCCAGCTTCCCCCTCCAAATTGCCTTCCAGCGCCCTCCCGTGGATTTTAACGTGCTCCACGGTCACGGGTTTCGCACCGGGAACGAGAGGAGGCACCTCCGTCTGCACTTGTGTTGCGGGTCGAGGCCCAAGAAAAGCGCTTATCGCCAGTGCCATAACACAAAGCAACGTCGTCCTTGTCATCTGTATCCTCTTCTGCAAACATTCCGTGATAACCATCGCCATAATGGCGTGGGGTGGTGCTCACGTAAACTCCAGGAATACGACGGCCCTGATAACGCGCTCATCTGGAGCAGCTTGTGCACGTATTTCATGGTGCTTGTACCGAAATGGCCTTTCCCGTGTATTCAACTATCTTGTCGGGATTGGCCACTGGGGCAAGCCCCGAGCCGTGGCCGGCGGATACCCAAACAATTTTGATTTGTATGCTCGCAGGCATTTCGGGATAACTTCCTTCCAGGTCACCGATGGTCAGAGTTCGCGCTGATTCCGACCAGTGAAGCGCGATGACCGAGTGCGCACCCTTTTCATAGTCGTAGCTGTCGCCCGCGTCCTGATATAGCTCGAAGTTGCCGTCGCCTCCCGCGTAGATTCGCAGTTCGATAGGTCCGGCGGGCATTTCGTCGGCGTACTCAATTTCCGGGCCGAGAGGAAGAATCGAACCGGCACGGATGTAGAGTGGAATGCGATCTAGCGGGGCGTCTGCTTCAATGTCTTGGCTTCCCTTCTGTGACGCTCCCGTCCAAAAGTCATACCATGCAGGGGAATCCGGCAGATACAAACTTCTGCGGGTAGCGTCTGGTTGGAGCACGGGGCTAACAAGAATTGCGGGCCCAAACATGAACTGATCCCCAATGTCGCGAGCCTTAAGGTCCGTGCGCCAGTCCATCACCAGCGGCCGCTGGATTGTGTAGTCCCCGTTAGTGACGCGCCAAGCGAGAGAGTAGATGTAAGGGATGAGGCGGTAACGCAACTTGTCGTAGTTGATGAGAATCGGCTCGACCGTGTTGAAAGCCCAAAGCTCATTTTGCGGCCGGTGGCCATGGGTGCGGAAAATAGGGCAAAAGATCCCGTACTCGAACCATCGGGCGTAAAGCTCCTGGAATTTCGCGTCATCAAGGGGATTGTCGTGCGGCGGCCAATATCCGCCGATATCAGTCGTCCAGTAGGGATATCCGGAGAGCGCGAAGTTCAGCCCGGCGGCTACCTGATGGCGCAAACCCCAATACGAGCCGTAGACGTCCCCTGACCACACCGTAGCTCCAACTCGTTGCTGGCCGAGGAAAGCCGATCGCGTCAGCAGGAAGACGCGCTTCCGATCCGTAGTGGCTTTCCAGTGCTGCTGGATCCCAAGAGTATGCGTGAACGGAAATATGTTCGTGTACTCGGCTCCGTTGCCGATGGCAATCTGCTTGTTTTGGAGGATTGCGTCCCCCATGTGGGGCCAGTATTCCTCGGGCTCTGCGCTGTCAAGCCAGAATGCATCCCAGCCCTGCGAAAAGAGTTTGCTGACCAGGTTATTCCAATAGAAATCGCGCGCCAGCGGATTGGTCGAGTCGTACACGTGAGCATTCGGCACGTCGAAATGATTGGCGGCAAGCTCCTGGTAATTCTGCGACTTTGTATCGAAGAGCCCCCAGACGGACAACATCGCGTGAACATGTTCGTCGTGCAGGCGGTTCAGTTCCCCAGGCACGTCCGGGAAGTTAGCATTGAATATTGGGTCGCCCTCCGTTTTCCACCAATACCAGTCCTGCACGATAGCATCCAGCGGAATGTGTTCTTCACGGTAACGATGCGCTATGCCCAAGACTTCGTCTTGGGACACGTACCGGTCCTTCGACTGGAAAAAGCCGTAAGCCCACTTGGGGAGCATGGGCGCGTGCCCCGTGAGGTTTCGATATTCATGGATCATCTGGTCCATCTCTGGACCGTAGATGAAGTAATAGTCGATCGAGTGACCCGCCAGCGAGCGCAAGTTCAGCTCAAGAGGGAACCGATTGTCTACATAGGTCAAAGAAGCCGTGTTCCACATGAGCCCATAACCTTTGCTTGATAACAGCAAAGGAATTGCCACATCGGTATTGTTCTGGCCGAGTTCGACGGTGGCTCCCCGGTAGTTGAATAATCCACTCTGGTGCTGTCCCAGGCCGTAAAAGCCCTCCGCGAAATCCGGTCCAAATCTGTCTTCGACATGGAGTGTTTTCTCGCCATTCAATTCCGCCGGTTCGTATGTGCGCGGAATTGCATTTCCCTCGCGCAAAAGGCTCTCGCCTGCCGCGGTGCTGTAGTGCACGTTTCCCCACTTCAGCGAAAACTCTATCTTCAGAGTGTCGGTCGTGAGGATCGCCGCGTCGGCGGTCTGCGACACCTGGAACTTTGCACCTGGACATGATTCCTTCGGATCGAGCATCCATGGCTGGATTTGTCTGGCCGTGTCGGAGGGTTCGGGAGTGGCTACAAGATGTATGACGGAGGAACGGCAAACGGAAATGTGAAGACGTTCATTCCCGACCGTGGCAGTCATGCCGTCCGGAGCCGGAGTAACCTTGACGGGCGGCAGGGGAGGCACATCCCACAGCTGGGCTTTTGCTTCCGTTGCGCTCCAGAGGAAACAGCACATGCCGAAAAAGAGAGAAGTTCTGACGTTGCGGAGCCTCAGGCGGATAACTCTCACGAACTTCAACGCGCGAAGTGACTTTGCCATCCTCATCGATACCCTCTTTCGAAAAGCCTCACAAAACGTGTGTGTTGGAACTTGATCATTCCGCGATTGCGTCAAGACTGCCATCCAATATGGCGGGCGCAGCACTTCTACCCTAATCGCCCAAGTTAATTGCTCTGCTTAAAACCAATTTCAGGCCCGACGGCTACTGCATTGGATACGAATAAATGCTGACGCTAAATGGCGGGATGGACATCGCGCCGTTTACTGATGTCAGTGCCTGCTCCTCGACTTCAACTCCCGGCTTCTGGCCAACCGTGATAGTTGCGTCAACGGTCGCCGGCGCCATGCGCCACAGATGACCCTGGTTTGCGAGCTTTGCGCCATTGATCGAAACGCTCAGGCGTTGCTCGGAATCCGACGGATTCACCACGGCGAATGTGAGAGTCTTGCGATCATCAGTGAGAGCGGCACTCACATCCAGAGGATAGGTGTCGCTGCCCGGATTGACTGCGGGCTGATCGCCCCCCGCGGGATAAATCGGCTTGGGCTGCGGTGAATCTCCGGATACTTGCACTGGAATTGTCCCGAAATGTTCACGATACAGCTTGAACAAGAGACCGGTTGGATTCAAAACCGCATCGGTACGGCTCTCGCTCATCATTGCCGTTGCGAAGGTGAACGCGCCTAACTGATACAGATCTGAATGGCGGAACATCTCATGAAAAGCCCAGGCATAAGCCGGAACTACTTTGTAAGAGTTCGGCCCGCCGCCCATGTAGGCCCACTCGTCGATGGCGATTGGAATCGGCTTCGCCTGAAGCCTAGGAATGCGCTTCAAGTACTCCTGATAATGCTCGTATTTCGCCCGGACTTGCGTGGCGGGTGCGCGCTCCCATTCGATAAGCGTCTGCGGGCCGGTGCTTACTTTCTCGCCTTTCTCAAGATCAGTTCGTTGACCGCTGGTGGAGTAGAAGTGCTCGCTGAGCAGATCCATATTGTCCAGGCAGTGCGCGAGCAAGTTGCCGCTCCAATCTCCCGGCGAGAGGTAGTCAGGCACGATCTGGCCGTTCAGGCGCTTTGCCTGTTTGGAGCCGGTCATGGCGTCCGGCATTGCACCAGCGGCGATCAGCTTGATGGTTGGATCAACCTTCCGCATCGCCTTAGCGAACATATTGTGCTTCAGTTCCCATTGCGCGACGGGCATGAAGCCCAACTGCCATTCGCCCCAGGGTTCGTTGCCCACGCCCCAGAATTTAATGTGATATGGTTCTGGGTGACCGTTTGCGGCGCGCAGTTTTCCCATTGGTGTTGTCGCCGCGCCATTCGCATACTCGACCAGTTGCGCTGCCGACCATTCGTCGCCAAAACCACCGTTGACTGTCACATAGGGCTCGACGTCGAGCAGACGGCATAGCGTCACGAATTCATCCGTGCCGACGTCGTTGGGCTGAACCGCGTGCCAGACCGGGTCCATGATCGGCGGACGCTTGTCGGGATCGCCGATCGCATCACGCCACTCGTGCCCGGAAACGAAGTTCCCGCCGGGCCAGCGATACACGCCGGAATGCAATTGCTTGAGTGCGGCGATGACCTCCGCGCGAAAGCCTTTCACATTGTTGGCTGGCATCAATGATACTGCCCCGATGTGAAATGAGCCGGCACCCGTCCCGACAATCTCGAGCCTGGCATTATCGCTGTCGCTCTGGGTTTGGAACGCTAGCGGGAATTTCCGATAGTCAGGGCCGAGTTTGCCAATGACAACCGTTTGGCGATCGCTCGCAGCATCTCCCCATGCCAGATTAACCTTCACAGTTGTGCCAGAAGTGCCGGCCAGGATTACGCGGCCCGAATAGGATTTCCCCTTGCGCACTGCCAACCCGGCTTGCTGGATTCCGCGCGCCTCGGTTGAACTCAGCTTCACCGTTGGCGTGTGATCGCCAGTATAGGGATGACCCGTATCCATGGTGACGAATTCGTCCGCGCCGATCGGCGTCCAGTGGCGCAGCGTGACACGTCTCCATGCCGGTCCGGATGGTTCGGCGGGAGGGTGCGAGTTGATCGGATAGTAGAACTTCCGGTCGTCTAGCATCTCAGCCCATATATTGTTGTTGACGATTCCGCCGATGTGCTCGAGAAACTGCCCATACAAATATTTCGAGATCGGAGCATTGGTCTTCGACGTGTCGATGGTCACAGTAACGGGTTGAGTTTGAGCAGAAGCAAAAGTAGAGAAAAGAAGTGCGGAGATTAGTAAGAATTGTGTCGTCACAGCTAAATTCTTAGCGTTTAAATGCACGGAATAACGACCTCCTGTTTCGAACTTGGCACAACGCTCGCGTCTTTAGGGCAAGAAACTGTTTTGCACCTTAGCTTCGCCCTCGGCAAATTCTGGCTCGTCTCATGATGGCGGCTGACTGCTTCGCCCAGTTAATACGGTCGATGCCCTTTTGTAACGCCAGAACATTTTTCCCCGGCTTCAGGACGCCATCGAGGATGAGATATACGCGCGGGTTCTCGACCCACGCGCTGGCGCCGATCTCGGTACCGTTTGCGTGCTTGCCAGCGATTTCAACCCGCACCTTGTCTCCAGGATCCGACCAGCCCCAGATGGCATTTGCCCTACCGCGCTGCAACACCATGATGTTAAGTGGCGATGTCAGAAAAGCCTCGGCGCGAAATCCTTCAGATCGCGACGCCAAGTCTGCCACTCGTGATCAGTCCCAGGCGATTCGTAAAAGACATGCTGAATTCTCGCTTCGTCGAGCGAGGCATGCAGTCTTTGAAGCCCTGCGCGCATTCTCTCAGGCTCCACAGTTCCGACGCCGAGCCAGAGCAAGTGGACCTTCTTGGCAAACGCGGCCGGATCAGCAAATACGCCGTTGTAATCGGTCTTGGGGTCCAGTTTCCGGTCCCCAAGCACGAGCATCCCGCCAGCTCCGCTGAATCCGCCAATGTAGGAAAAGAGATCGAGATGATTCAGCGTAATCTGGAACGTCTGCATTCCTCCCATCGAAAGGCCAGCCATCGCGCGATGATCGCGATCCGGGAGTGTACGGAAGGTCGAATCAATGTAAGGAATCAGAACCTGTGTCATGTCATCTTCAAACGCCGCTGCCATGTCCTGCATTGCCTTCATCATTTCGGGAGAACCAAAGGGCTTTCCTGTCAGATCGGGCGGAGCTTGGCCAGCGCGCCGGGCGTAGCCATACGCCATCACGACCATCATGGGCTTGCAGCTTCCGGCCGCAATCAGATTGTCGAGGATGAAGTTGGCGTTACCTTGGCGAATCCAGCCGGTCTCATCTTCGCCACCGCCGTGCTGCAAGTAGAGCACCGGATAGCGGACCTTGGTCTGCGTATCGTAATTGGGCGGCAGATAAACCAGAGCGTGCCGCCAGGTTCCCGTCACCTTCGAGTTGTACCAGACCTCACGAACCTGGCCATGGGGCACATCCTGAGCCGAATAATAGGTGGAACCTGGCTCCGGGACTTCCACTCCGCTTGCGGGCTTACCTCCACCAAAGTACGCATGGGTGTTGGGGTCGCTGACTTCCGCCCCGTCAATGATCAACGTGTAATAGTGAAAACCGGGAACGAGCGGCGGAGTAGTAATCGTCCAGAATCCGTCCGCTTGCTTCATCATATCCAGCTTCGGCCCGCTCCAGAAATTCAACTTTACCTTCGTAACGTCGGGAGCTTTCACGCGAATTTCAACCCTTCCGGTGTTATCGACACGGGGATACTCCGCGCCCCACACGTTAGTCGCAGAGGGCTGAAAATTGCCTGGCTCTTGTGCGCAACAAAAACTCGCGAACAGAATCATCATCAACATTCCAAACTGTTTCATCTTTTCTCCTTATCCACTTCAGCACGGCTTGGTGCCCATGCGGATGGGTGGTGACTTCTTGCTCGCACCGACTTGACGAGTCAGTGAATCTGGCTCATGTAAGTTCAATAGGCAGGCGATTCTTTGCATCCTGTGGAGTTCCGTTCGCTACCTCCGCTGATCTGGCGTCATTGTTCAACTGAAATTACGGTCACCGACTTGGGTTCCAGGTTCAGAGCGAGTTTGCCGTTCTGAATTTTCGCTGAAACAGGTTTTGGCACTACGGTATTGGGTGTATCGAACGTGTTGACGCTGTCAACTTTAGGTGCGGTCAGAGTTTCTGCAACTGCCGATTTGGCTGTGAAACCGGCAAGGCTTGCCTGGATTTCGAGCGGCTGATTCGGATCGAGATTAGTGATCTCTAACCACAACTTGCCGTTCGCATCCTTTGCCGCGATGGCATCCACGCGGGGCAAGGCAACGTCCCCATGCGTATACCAACCAGCGTCGAAACTCACCGGTATGAAGTTTGCATCCTGAAACGGTAAATACATTTTGAACACGTAGTAGGTTGGAGTCAGAACCATCTTCTCGTTGTCCGTGATAATCATTGCCTGCAGCACATTGATCATCTGCGCGATATTGGCCCCGCGTACGCGGTCGGCGTGGCGGGCAAAAATGTTCAGATTCAGGGCCGCGAGGATGGCGTCACGCAGGCTGTTCTGCTGGACCAGGAACCCCGGGTTGCTGCCAGGTAGTGGCGCATACCAGCCGCCCCATTCGTCCACAACGAGGGCCACCTTTTTGTCCGGATCATACTTGTCCATGATTGCCGAGTGCTTGCTGATAAGACCGTCCATTTCCAAAGTGTACTTGAGGATTTGACCGTACTCGGTTTCACCAAACCCCGCAGAGGAATAGGAAGGTGGCCAGTGTCCCACCGTGTAGTTGTGCATGGAAAGACCGTTAATGTTCCAGCTCCACGTATGCTGCTGGTAGGCCTTCATGATGGTTTCGGTCCATTCAGTCCATCGGGGGCCATCGCCGCCCGGACCCACGGCGATCTTCAGCATCTGGTGTTTGTCCTGCTGCTCCGGATTGAAGTTGCGCACGAAGCGACTGTAGATCTTCATCTGGCTAAGGTAGTAGTCGGACGTCATGTTTCCGCCACAGTCCCAGCTTTCGTTGCCGATGCCGAGAAGGGCAACTTTGTAGGGAGCGGGATGCCCATTGGCGGCTCGTTCTTTCACTAGCGTCGTAGGTGCCGCGGTCGTTAAGTATTCCAGCCACTCGGCTGCCTCCTGGGGAGTGCCAGAGCCGACGTTGACCGAGACGTAAGCGGCGGCACCGATCTGGTCAAGGAAATCCATGAACTCGTGTGTTCCAAATGTGTTGGGCTCGATTACGCCGCCCCAGTTGGGATTCAGAGTCGCGACTCGCTGCGGGCCGATCCCCTTGCGCCAGTGGTATTCATCGGCAAAGCAGCCACCGGGCCAGCGAACGTTGGGCACCTTTATCGCTTTCAACGCGCCAACAACATCGTTGCGAATCCCGCGTGTATTCGGGATTTTGGAATCCGGCCCGACCCAGATGCCTTCATAAATGCCGTGGCCAAGATGCTCGGCGAACTGGCCGAAAATGTTGCGGTCGATCTTCGCGCCGGTTTTGGATGCATCAATTGACAATTCGACTTTCTGAGCAGCCACTATCGGCGCAGTGAGAGCCACAACGATCAGGGTGATGCCGACAAGTAACGGGCGGATGACAAGCGATGCCCTCTCGGCCAGAGCCCTGATTGGAAGTGCAAAACAACCACACCAAGAGGAGCATTCTACGGACGAGGCTTTAATCGATCCCATGGCAGAGACCTGGCGTCTCCACCAGTGAATCGTCAGTCCAAATTTACCGGCGTGTGTGAAGGCCATCTGTTCTTCTCCGCGAAAATGGAACAACTTAGGCCCAGATACGTTTCGAAAAGCGAAATCGCGCTTGATGGTGGCAGGATGTGCGAAATCGAAAGCAATAGTTTAGCGGCGAACTTTGCGTTGCAGACCTGTACCAACCTGCCGCATTGGAAATCATTCTAGATGTTTTGTCACAATGTGCAAACGAAGTAGTTGCGGAGTAAAGGCTTTTGCACACCTCAGATGAAACCTCAAGCGGCATTCCTCTGATCGGCAAAAGCTAACCCGCAGGCCCGAATGCGGCGACGTAGTCTCAGACTAAGAATAATCCCCGCTGACGCCTGCTTCGACGTCAGCGGGGAGCACATGCAGCCGGTTCCCGGGGTGAAGGGAGTAGGCCGCTTAGAACACCAGCTTGGCACCAAGCTGGAAGACGCGCGGATCGTAGGCGGAAGTGACTTTGCCGAAGTCGGCATCTCCCAGCCCAGCGTCCACGCCGTTCATTTGCGGATGGTTGAAAGTGTTATAGCTTTCAAAGCGGAGTTCCAGACGCAGCCGTTCCGTGAAAGCGAAGTTCTTGAACAAAGCGATGTTCCAGTTGTCGCGGCCAGGGCCCCAAACTCCGTCGTACTTGAGATTGCCCCAGGTAGCCACGGTGCTGTTCCCCGGCAAGTAGTTCACTGCGAATGCCGAGGGGCTAAACCACTGCATCGTTCCGTCCCCGTTCCCGAGAACCGCCGACGTTTTAGGGTAGCCGATGGATCCAACCAGGTTCGGCCGGATATTGCCGCAAGTGCCGACGGCACCGCAGATAGAAGGCACGCCGCCGCCGACTGTCAGGGAGATCGGGAGGCCCGATTCCATGGTGACGACGCCAGAGACCTGCCAACCACCAACGACAGTTCGCAGGACATGATTTTCGCTCTTTCTGAAGAACGGAACGTCATAGATGAAGTTGACGAAGGCGATGTTTTGGCGATTGTATTCCGAAGGACCGAGGTCAAACTTCCACCCGGCATAGGGATTGGTGACGTAATCCAAGTCGCCTCCGTCCCCACCATTGCTTGCGTTGTTGGCGGCATCCACGGCATGCGAGTAAGTGTAGGCTGCCTGCAAAGTGAGGTCACGGAATTGGGAGCGTAACGACACCTGTAGCGAGTTGTAACTGGAAGTGGCGTCGTTCTGGTCCATCTTGATACTGCCATAACCGAGATATGGCCTGTACAGGTTCTCAGTACCCGAGTTCCCGCCCGTGGCGTTGAAAAAGGTTGGGAGTAGGCTCAAGGCCGGCATGTTGATTTCCGTGGCTTCGCTCTCGTGACGCCCAACGTTGCCAACGTAGGCAACCGACAACACGGTCTTTCCAGCAAGCTGTTGCTGAACGCCCGCGCTGTACTGGTAGCTGGTCGGGATTTTGTAGTTGTTACTGTTAAGCGCAGTTAGGCCATTCACCGTCACTGGCAGCGTCGCAGCGCTAATTATGGTCCCGTTCGGATCGATGCCGATGTGGGGATTGGAGAGAGAAACGTTGCTGAGTGTCGGGTTGCCACCAAACAGATTGTTGGCTCCGGACTGGTACATATCGTTGCCCTGGATGCGCTCGTAAAACATGCCGATTCCAGCGCGCACGATTGTCTTGCCCTTGCCCGTAACGTCATAGGCAAAACCGATGCGGGGGCCAAACGTATCCCAGTGGTTCGCTACCAGCCCCTTGGAGATGCCGTTCTTTCCGGCAATACCGAGGCCGTTGTCGTAGGATAGCAGTCCGTTCAGAGCCGGGTTGGGGCCGGCGGCCAGGAAAGGATTTGGACCGGTGCAACCGTTGGTAGCTGTGGAGCAAATCTGGTTGCCATTGGTGCCGGGAACGAAACCCACGCCACTGCCCGATGCAAAGGCTGTTGCTGCGCCAGTCGCATTCCACAAATTGGGGTAGAAGTTAGAGTGCTGGCCGTTGATTTCGGCGGTGTGCGGGATACCGTCCCAGCGCAGGCCGAGGTTTAGTGTCAGACGCCGCGTAGCGCGCCAATCATCTTGGATATAACCGGCCCAAGAGACGCTATTCCAATGCCGGGTATCCTTAAGGGCGGCTTCCGAGTAACTGCTGGAGAGGCCAAGGAGGAAGTCGGCAAAGTCATAGCCGGTGTAATTCCCGCCAAACTGGAATCCACCCTGTGGACTGTCCTGCAACGGCTGCGCCTTGCGGAAGTTGAGCCAACTGCCGCCAATCTTGATCTGGTGAGATCCTTTGCTCCAGGAAAGATCATCGCGGATCTGATAGCTGTCGGCGGTGTTGTTCCAAGGACTCCAGTTCTGGTTGTAGACCGCTCCCGTTTTGCCAGTGAGAAACATGGATGGAATGATGTCGTTCGGGCCGCCGAAGAGGCGATTCTGTGTGAAGCCGGCCTTTGTGGCATCGTAAATGCCCAGTGGCGAGATATTGATGCGGTTCCCGCCATAGTTGAAGGCAACCTCGTTCACAAGCGTGGGACTGATTGTCTCGGCCAAGTGCACCACGGCACTGTACGAAGGATTGCCAAAGGTGTCGCTGGAAGTGGGCAGATTGACCCAAGCCCAACGTGCAGGCACATCGGTCTGCAAGACTTCCGATTCATCGATAAAGTGTCCGAAAATCGACCAGTGGCTGTTAAACGTATGATCGATCCGTACAATTTCTTCCCGGACATTGGTCGGGGCATTCTGACCGCCGATGAACGCATCGCCATTGGTAACCCCCGGGAAGATTCCCGCTTTGAGCAAAGCAGCAGCATTGGGATCGATCAGGCTTGGATTAATTACGTTTGTCTGACCGTTATAGACGAACGGCACAGGTGTGCCGGGCGTTGTGCCAGTGCAAGGGCTCAGCGCTTGGCCCGCGGCTGTGAACTCCGCCTGGATCGCAGGGGAGACCTGACAGACAAACGGAGCCGATACTTGGGTTTGAGGGAAGCTGTTCGAGATCAGAGGTCCCTGCCCCTTATTATTCAAATTAGCGACGTTGTAAGCGACCGCGGCACTCATGTCTCCGCCATAGGTGCTCGCGAACGGAACAGTCTGGCGAATTCCTCCGCCCGCCACCTCGCGACGCCACTCCATGTTGTAAAAGAAGAACGTCTTTGGGGTAGAGGATTTCTTGAATTTCACTGGGCCGCCGACATTAAAGCCCCACAAATTAAAGCGCAACTCCTGCACTGTTTGCGGTGCGGGATTAAAGAAACCGCGTGCATCAAGAGCATCATTGCGGCCGAACCACCACGCCGAGGCGTGTAGCTGGTCGGTTCCGCCCTTGACTTGGGTGCTGATGGTCGCGCCCGAAACAAGTCCGAACTCGGACGAGTAGTTGGAAGTCATGATGCGGAATTCAGACAGCGCATCGATCGAAGGCATCACGATAGCGCCCGAACCGCCACGGTCCGCAGCTTCGCCGCCGTCAATCATGTAAAGAGCGTGTGAAATGCGGGCGCCATTGAAACTAATGGTCTGGTCACCGCCCATGGGAGTTGGTGTTTGAAAATCACCTTGTGCGCTGCTGGCTCCCGGAGTCAGGTTCGCCAGTTGGTACAGACTGCGGCCGTTGGTCTCAAGTTGGGTGATTTGCGCGCCAAGGATGACCGTGCTGATGTCGTTGGTGTCTGTTTGCACAGCGACTGGACCGGTCTCGCCTTCGACGGTAATTACAGACGTTGCGGTGCCGACTTCCATTTGGAAGTCCAGCCGTCTGCGGTCGCCGACGTGCAACACAATCCCCGTCTCCTCGGTGCTCTTGAAGTTGGGGCTTTCCGCCCGGACCGTGTAGTTGCCGATGCGGAGGTTGGGAACAACGTATTGACCTTCACTGTTCGTGGTGGAGTGAATGGTCAGGTTGGTATCAGTATTCGTGATGGTGATAGCGACGTTGGGAATCACGCCACCTTGCGCATCGGTAACGGTACCGACAATGGTTGCATCTTGAGCCGCCACAAGCATCGGCAACCCTATGAGCAACACACCGAAGATAACCGCGCGAACCAGCCAGTTTCTTGGAAAATTCGCGGGAATTACAGAAACACTCCGAGAGGAAAAATACATTTATGCCTCCAAGCACCAAATGTTTGCGGCTTAACCCCTCGACGATTTGGAATCGCCGTGAACGTACACGCAGCTTCGCGCCATTGCCGCTTGTTGTCAAGCATTTTTTTTATGGTTCGGATTCGTACTGTGAATAGGGTCGCCGGAAGCTACACCTGAACATCCCGATCGCTCAAGAGATTCGCGCTTTTCTGATTGCAATCTGGGAGCGGAGGCGTGTCGTGTGATGGCTCCAGCGCTGGAGCTGATCCGTTTGCCTGGGAGCACAACTCGGTTAAAGGCGCGCCCGGTTGAATCGCGTTTCAATCACCCTTATTCGCGGGGACAACCGCATGCGGCAAACTCGCGCTTACTCCATCACTGAGCTTGGACTCTGTCAGCCGGATCTCCCTGAAGAGATGAAGGTTAGAGGACATCACGACGCCAGGACTAAGGCGGACTGCGGGAGGGAAAGCGACCTTGGAGACCAGAAAATCCGCCATGACACGGACGGCAATCTGTCCCTGGCGGTGCGGTTGCTGGTAGATCGACGCGGCAATGGTGCCTTTCTTGAAGTACGGGGACATCTCGACGAACAGGTCGGTCGTAATCAGCTTCACCTTGCCGCCAAGCCCGCGAGCCCCGAGAGCCCGGCAGACCGGCAGGCAATTCACAGTGTTGACATAAATTCCCGCTAAGGTGGGAACGCGCCGAAGCAGATCAAAAGTTTTTTGGAAACTTTCGTCCTCATCTTCGTGGCCCTCGATCACAGCCGCAATTTTGCCACCCAGACAATGATTCGGGAACGTATCCGAAAAGCCCTCAGCTTTTCGCCGGTGGTCTTCGGCCATTAACATGCCCGCCACCACAGCAACCTTCGAGCCCGGGGGAACAAACTTGCCCATCAACTCGCCGGCCAGGCATCCGTTAAGATACGGCTCAACGTAAACAACGCTGGAACGGTGGCTTTCGGGAGCATCCGTGGATACACAAATCACATGAATGCCATTTGCTTCAGCTTCGTCGATCAACGGTTTCAGATTCTTTGGATTGCCCGCGGTCAAAATAATCCCGTCAACACCACTGGCCATAAGCTCACGGAAAGCTTCGCTATCGCCCTGGCCCAGCGTCTGCACTGGGCGATTTACGAATTCAATGCCAAACTGCGAAACGCGCCCCGCTTCGTCCAATACGCCGCTCCAAAGCTGGTCATAGAAGAAGTGAATTTCGCGCGGCATGCATACACCTATGCGGGCACTCGCCCTGGCCACCGAGAGCGCCCGCGCCGCCAGATTCGGCGTGTAACCGATTTGCCGGGCTATTTCCAAAACGCGTTGGCGCGTCGCTTCCTTGATGCCGCCGCGCTTGTGCAAAGCCCGGTCAACGGTGCCAATCGAAACGTTTGCAATCTCCGCGATTAAATGGATGCCACGTCGTTGCTTTGCCATGTCCACACTCGCAACCATCTTATGCCAGTTGGGCCAAAGGGTGCAGGGGAAGAGGAGAAAATCTCCTGCGCTTGGTAAACGTTTGCGTGTACGTAAACGTTATTGTAAAGAGTTTTCAAACATTCCACCTGGTTCTGTCCGTTGGCACTGGCGAAAAAACCCGCTCTTCGCAAAGTACTGGCGAAGCAGCCCATAATTCCCACGTCACACGCTACACTACTCCAAGGGTTGGCCGGCAGACGCTCGGAGCACTGCCTCGAAGGCCGGCTTGGGCAGACCGCTGCGGTCAAAGAGCAACGGATAGTTAGTGCGGCCCTTCACCGGCCAAATGTTCAGCCAGGAGTCCGCGTCGGTCACGCCCCAGAAGGTAACGCGCGTGAGGCTGCCGCGATGTTTGAGGAAAACGCCGAACAGGCCGGCGTAGCGTTGCGCCAGCGCCTGCTGCACATCATCCGGCAAAGCCTTGGGGTAAGGATTCAACTTGGGCTGGAGTTCAGCGGAGAGCGTGACGTCTGCGCCCATGTATTGAATAGCGAGGGGCAGCACGTCCACATCAAGTTCGGTAATCATGACTTTGAGGCCAAGCTTGCTGAAGGTGGTGATGGCAGCATCCACCTGATCGTTCGACGGCGCGTCCATGTGGTAGTGGCCTTGAATCCCGACACCGGTGATGGGAACACCCTGAGCTTGAAGCTTCCGGAGCAACTCGAGCGCGCCTTTGAGCTTTGCTTCGTTCTCCAGGTTGTAGTCATTGTAATAAAGCTCGGCTTGCGGATCGGCTTCGTGGGCGAATTGGAAGGCCTTGGCGAGGTAGTCTTCACCGATAATTTTCATCCAGGGCGTTTGGCGCAGCATACCGTCTTCCGCAAGGGCTTCGTTGACCACGTCCCAGCCGTTGATGCGGCCTTTGTAGCGGCCCACGACGGTCTGGATGTGGTCGTGCAAGCGCTTCAACAGTGTTTCACGGTCCAAGGGATTGCCTTTGTCGTCCTGAAAAACCCATGCGGGCGTCTGGTTGTGCCACACAAGGTTGTGGCCGACGATGAACATGTGGTTGGTTTCGCCGAACGCAACGTAGCGATCCGGCAGATCAAAGCTGTAACTTCCCGGCTGAGGGTGGATGAGCGCCCACTTCAAAACGTTTTCTGGGGTGATGGTGTTGAACTGCGCTTTGATGAGCGCGGCGTCGCGAGCGTTTGTCTCGGTGAATTGGGCTGGGTTGAGCGCCGCACCGACGAGGAATGAGCCCTTGAACACCTCCTTCAGGGCCGGCGTTTGCGCGCTGGCAAGCGCACCAGTCAACAGGAGAATGGTCAGATAGGAAAACCCTGCGGCGGCAACGCGAAGAGGTCGCTTTGCGAAGTGGCAAGCCATGGTCTTCATGACGCATACCCTTTCCGGCGCTCGATCAAGTCGTTGGCAATCGATTGGTTCTTCTCGCGCGTCAGCGGATAGAAGAATAGGCACGCGGCGGCGGCGAAGAAGCAGAAGCTCGCGTAAAGACTCGCCGTCAGAAGAATGCCTGTCTGCGTCCGTGCGGTCTGCGTGGCAGCCTCAGACACGAGGCCATAGGCCGACAGCAGCCATCCAGCGATGGCTCCGCCGAGGGCCAAACCCGCCCACAGTGCGAACACCACTGCCGCGGTGACCGTGCCGCTGGCGCGTCGCCCAGTCTTCCATTCGCCGTAATCAGCAACGTCGCCCATCATCGCCCAGAGGATCGGGCCCGACAGTCCGAACGAGAACTGGCGAAGCACTTCTGCGGCGATGATGACGTAAGTGGCGTGCGGCGGGATCACATAAAGTGAGGCGTTGAAGACGCCCGTCAGGATCATGCTCACGATAAAGAGCTGACGCTTACCCAACCGGACAGACACGGCTGTGGAGCAAGCGACGCCCAGGAGTAACGAAGCGAGACCAAAACCGTTGAACCAAGCGAAGAGGTTAACATTGCCTGCGACAAATCTGAAGTAGGGCAGCATGACATTGCCGCGCACCAGAATCGCCGTGAAGTAGAACAAGGTGACCAGAAACAGCGCGATCCAAGGCCTGTTGCCGAACAGGTCCGCGAGATCCTGGCCGAGCGAGGTTTTCTGCTGCGGATTGGGCTGGATGCGCTCTTTCGTCGTGAAAAAGGCAATGATGAAAAAAAACATGCTTAGAACCGACAGCAGGCCCATGGTGAATTGATAGCCGAGCGCGTCATTGCCTCTGCCGAAGAATTTGACCATGGGGATGGCGAGGCTGGCGACGATGAAACCAGCGCTGTTGGCGGCGATCTGGCGATAGGAGGAGATGCTGGTGCGCTCGTCGGGGTCCCCGGTCATGACCGCCGTCAGCGAAGCGTAGGGCACGTTGTTGACTGTGTAGATCACGCGCAGAAGAATGTAAGTGGTCCAGGCATAGATAATCTTGGCGCCCAGGCTGAAGTGAGGAGTGGTGAAAGTCAGGACACTGATGATGCAAAATGGCACGGATGTCCAGAGCAACCACGGCCGGAATTTGCCCCACCTTGTAGTGGTTCGATCCGCGATCATGCCCATCACGGGGTTGAAACACGCGACGCTCAGCCCCACGACGAGGAAGAGGGTCCCAGCCTGGGCCGCGGTCAGGCCGAAGGTGTGAGTATAAAAGTCCAATTGCAGGGCCAGCATGGCCTGAAAAATGAAGTTTGCAGCCATGTCGCCAAGGCTGTACCCCACCTTTTCTTTTACAGAGAGTCTTGCAACAGCATCCGTCATCTGAGACCTCATCTCTTAAGCGCTCAGTTCTTGACCTGTAGAATCACTTCCTGTAGATCGGCGTCACGAGAGGAATTGCCGACCAGGATGGCAAACTCGCCGGGTTCCACGACGTAGTTCATGTTCACGTCGTAGAACGCGAGGTGTTCCGGAGTAATGTCCAATGCGACAGTTTTTGTTTCGCCGGGGCGTAAGGAAACTTTCTGGAAGCCCTTTAATTCCTTGATGGGGCGCGTCACCGAACTCACCAAATCGCGGATGTACATCTGTACGACTTCCGTTCCCTCGCACTGGCCAGTGTTGGTGACATCGGCCAGAAGGCGCGTGGATTCGTTGCGCCGGATGGTCTTCTTGGCCAGACGAACATTCTTGATAGCAAACGTCGTGTAACTCAACCCGTAGCCGAACGCATAGAGCGGCGACACATCGTCAAACAGGTAGCCACGCCGGGCGGAAGGTTTGTAATTGTAGAAAACAGGCAAATGACCGGCAGAACGAGGAAAACTGATGGGCAACTTTCCGCTGGGATTGTAATCGCCAAACAGGACGTCGGCCACGGCGCGGCCGGTCTCTTGACCGAGATACCAGCATTCGTAAATCACCGGCACGTTCTGGCTGACGTAATTGATCGACAGCGGCCGGCCATTGAACAGGAAAACTACGACGGGTTTGCCGAGCGCGATCATGGCTTTGACGAGTTCTTCCTGCCGACCGATCAAGTCGAGGCTGGTGCGATCGCCCATGTGGTTCAGTCCCCACGCTTCGCGCGAGGTCTGTTCATTGCCACCGATGGCCAGAACGATCACGTCCGCTTGCTTGGCGACTTCAAGGGCTTCCGCGATCTGTCTGCGGTCTTCGTCTGGATTGCTGGGTACGACCTCGTCTTGGTTCCAGTTACCCCCGATAGTGATTTTGCAGCCCTCGCTGTAGAGCACTTTAGCGCGGCTGCCAACCTTGGCCTTAATGCCGTCGAGAACGGTAACGTCGTGTTTGGGAACGCCGCTGTATCCACCCAACAGACTTCGGTTCGCGTTGGGGCCAATCACCGCGATGGATTTGATCTTGTTCAAGTTCAGCGGCGTCAGATTGTTTTCGTTCTTCAGAAGAGTAATGGCTTCATGGGCCGCCCTCAGAGCGAGTTCGCGGTGCGCGTCGCAGCCCACAACGCGCTCGGCCTCGGTCGGATCCACGTAGGGGTCCTCGAACAAGCCCAACTCGAATTTCCAGAAAAGCATTGGGGCGACCAATTCATCGAGCTCCGACTCCTTCAGCACGCCTTTACGCACCAGTTCCGCGAGATGCAAGTAGCAGTCCGGGTCCGGCAACTCGATATTGACCCCAGCTCGCACTGCCAACGCGCACGATTCTTTCTTGTCCTTCGCCACGAAGTGACCATGCGTGTCCGGCCGATAGCCAAGTTCCCAGATCGCGAAGTAATCACCAACCACGTATCCTTTGAAACCCCACTCCTTTCGCAGGACATCGCGCAGCAACCACTTGTTTGCATGCGACGGCACACCGTCTACCTCGTTATAAGAAGCCATGATGCTGATAGCTCGGGCTTGCTTCAGCACCTCTTGGAAGGGATAGAGGAAGGTTTCCCGGAGAACGCGCATCGAGACGTTTGCCGGAGCACAATTCATGCCTGATTCGGGCTTGCCGTGACCAACAAAATGTTTCAACGTGGCAATCAGATTCTTCTTGTTGCGGAATTTCCCGTCTCCCTGAAAGCCCCGCACCGCCGCGATACCCAGGCGTGATATCAGGTAAGGATCCTCGCCGTACGTTTCTTCCACTCGACCCCAGCGTGGTTCGCGAGCGACATCCACCACTGGCGTGAGTGCTTGGTGTGCTCCCCGCAGCCGCGCTTCGAGCGCGGTCATGGAGAAAATGGATTCGACCAACTCAAGGTTGAAGGTTGCACCGAGAGCGATCGGCTGCGGAAAGCTCGTTCCATCCACCGCCGCGTGCCCGTGCAGGCACTCCTCGTGAAAAATCACCGGAATGCCCAACCGGCTCTCTTCCGCAAAAAACTTCTGAATCGCGTTCGTGAGTTCAGCCATGCCGCGGGCATTCTTGCCCTGCCCGGCATCGCTTGGACGCCCGACTTGTCCTGGCGCGCAAACGCTCGAGAACGCTGTCTTCGCATTTCGATGATCGAAATTACCTTCCCCATCCACGAGCTTCTCGGCCTTCTCTCTCCAGATGCACACCATCTGGGCGGCCTTCTCTTCGAGCGTCATCCGGCGCAACAGGTCTTTCACTCGCCGTTCGGAAGGAAGACTTGCGTTTTTGTATGCCGGCAGGTTTTTGCGGTTTCGCGATTCAGGCGCCATTTGCTTTTTCATTTCGTAGATCCCTCCTCACTGTTGTCATTCCTGGAGGCGACAAGGGGACGCCCCTTTGCCCACATGAAAAACGACTCACCGGCAGAGCATACTGACACAACGGAGCGCACGCGAGTGCCTCCGGCAGGCAGGGCGGGGTTCACGGGGCCTCCTATATCAAGGATTAATTCTTTGAATTCTTGAAATGCGCTGAATGCATGATACTATAGTTTAGCCGTTAACGTACACGTCAGGCCAAAACAGGCGTGCTCCAAGGTTCGTCGAGGACCTGTCTCATGCATACCGGCCCTGTCGCTTGCAGTGACTTTACAGAGAAGCCGGTGCCTCCTCTAACCTCGCCACTTGTGCGGCGTCTGTATCCCAACCTCGTGTGTCCGATCATTGCAGCAGCGCTCGTTTGCCAATCCGCCAAATCCTTAGTTCTGGCGAGGCAACAGTAGTGAGCCCGTTTTCCAGTTCGGATGAGGAGACAAATCATGGGCAACAATGGATTGTACCAGCCAAAACCAGAGCACAAGTTTTCGTTCGGCCTGTGGACACTCGCCAATCGTGGCCGTGATCCTTTCGGCGACGTAGTCCGCCGGGAGCAGTCTCCCGTGGAGATCGTGGGTACTCTTTCCGAACTCGGGGCATGGGGTGTAAACCTCCACGACAATGACCTGGTGCCCATCGATGCAACGCCGAGCGAGCGTGATGCCATCGTGCGTGAGTTCCAAAAGGCCTGCAAGCAGTACGGAATTGTAGTTCCCATGGCTACCGTATCCTTGTTCTTTCATCCGGTTTTTCGTGACGGCGCGTTTACGGCGAACGATCCAGAAGTCCGCTCTTACGCCGTACAAAAGACTCTGCGCGCCATGGATCTGGGTGCGGAGTTGGGTGCAAAGATTTTTGTTTTGTGGGGCGGGCGCGAGGGCGTAGAGACCGATGCCTGTCGCCGTCCCGATGAAGCGATTAAGCGGCTGCGCGAGGCAGTTAATTATCTCTGCGAATACAATCTGGATCGCGGCTACGGATTCCGGTTCGCGCTGGAAGCCAAGCCGAACGAGCCTCGCGGGGACCTTTACATGGCGACCACGGGGCACTACCTGGGTTTTATCTCCACACTCGATCACCCCGAGATGGTGGGCGTAAATCCGGAGATGGCACACGAACAGATGGCCGGTCTGAACTTTGTTCACGGCGTGGCGCAGGCTTGGGAAGCTGGCAAGCTTTTTCACATCGATTTGAATGATCAGATGCCCGGGCGATTCGACCAGGATTTGCGCTTCGGCTCGGCCAACCTGAAAGCAACGTTCTGGCTGGTGAAGTTCCTGGAGGATGTCGGCTATCAGGGGCCACGTCATTTTGACGCCCATGCCTATCGCACAGAGGACTGTTGTGGAGTAAAGGACTTCGCTCGCGGATGCATGCGAACCTATTTGATCTTGAAAGAGAAAGCTGAACACTGGAACGCTGACAAGGAAATACAATCGATACTTCACGAAATCTCGCGCGATGGAAAACACGCGCCGCAAATCGGAGCGTATTCCCGAAGGGGGATGGAAGCTTTGCTGGCGTATTCTTTTGATAAGGACGCGATCCTTAGGAAACGCCTTCCCTACGAGCGCCTGGACCAGCTCACCGTGGAAGTTCTCGCAGGCATTCGCTGATTTGCCGCCGTTGCATCCATTTCGGTCTTTCGCTTCGGCAAAGTTCCGTGCAGCGCGAGACGAGCTTTATATCTGCCCTCAATTGGGTTAAAAAAGTCTCCATGAGCAATTGGAAATGGCAGCCGTTTACAAGGGTTCTGTTCGCTGCTTTGCTACTCTCATCAGTACTGAGTGCTCAAACCAGGAATCCCTCGCCCGCGGCCGCCACGGCGCTGGCAGAACAAGATAGACTCCCGGAGGCTGCGCAGGTCTGGCGTGCGATCATTCAACGAAACCCGAAGGATGCCGGAGCGTATGCCAGCCTGGGTTTCGTGCTGTCCCGTGAGCAGAAGTATCCCGAAGCGGCGGCGGCTTACCGCAAAGCCATCGCGCTTGATCCCAAACTGCCAGGAGTGCAACTGAATTTGGGCCTGGCAGAGTTCAAACAAGGTCGTTTCGAAGCAGCAGTCTCGCCATTGCGCGCAGCGCTCGCCGCGGACCCCCACAGCATACAAGCAACCACGCTGCTCGGTCTGAGTTACTACGGGGAAAAGCATTATGAAGATGCGGTCAAGTACCTGGAAATGGCCGCGGCGTCTGATCGGGATAACAAAGAGCTGCACCAGACGCTGGCGCAGAGTTGCCTTTTGGCGAAGAACTATGCCTGTGCCCTGGAAGAGTTCGGAAAACTTGAGCAGATGGATCCGAATTCCTCCGCGGTACACCTTTTCACCGCAGAGGCGTTGGACGGCGAGGGAAAGACGGAAGAGGCAATCAAGGAGGCTCGGACGGGCCTAAAACTCTCTCCGCAAGAGCCAAACTTGAATTTTGTGTTAGGGCATCTGTACTGGGAGGCGGAAAGATATGACGAAGCAGTAGCCGCGTTCGAGGCAGAACTACTCATTGTTCCGGGAAATGCCAAGGCTATCGCGTACCTCGGCGACATCGCGATGAAGCGCGGGGACAATCAAAAGGCCCTGAAATTACTGCGCACGGCTGCCCAACTACAAGACAACGTTCGTTTGGCATACATGGACATCGGCGGCATTCTCGTGGACCAAAAGCAATACGCGGAAGCCCTTTCGGCTCTGCGGCACGCAGTGAAGCTGGATCCGACGCAGCCGGACGCCCATTTCCGGCTGGGCCACGTATATCAACTGATGGGAAACAGCGCCGCGGCGGAGAAGGAGTTTGCGAAAGTGCGGGAGCTCAAAGCGGAACAGGAACGGGCCATCGCCTTAAAACTTGGCCAGAACCCGGCGCACTAGATTTTATCGCCGCAGAACACAGTCTACTCCGGAAGTTGTGCCTCGCCGGCAATGCTGAAGCGACTTTCGATAACCGGGCTGCCGGTCAATGGTGGTTCGCCGCAGATCGAGATATTGTAGGATTCTGACGCGAGCTTGCAAACACGAATCCTGCCACAATCACAGCGACTACGGCGATGTGTTTCGCGCGGCAAATCGAATGCCTGTGTCTGGTCTTCGTTACCAGATACTCAGTTTACTTCGTGGCGGTTTCTTTGACTTTAAGAACACGTTCGCCGGCTACATCCCGAAGCGTCTGCACGATCCCAGACGGCCAATGGATTTCGATCAGTTTGGCTTTGGTATCCACACCGAGGCCGAAGTGCACGGGGCCGTAACTCGAAGAAGCATACCCTACGCTAGTGGTCATGTGATTGTATTGAGCGCCTGCTGAAGTCACGATTTTAATCCGGGCGCCAATGCCGTCGCGGTTGCTCTTCGTGCCTTCCAGGGCAATATCCACCCAGTGGCCGGAGTTTTCAGTGCGATTCATCCACATTTCCGCATTTGCGCCCAAGGCAGTAACGACAATGTCCATTCGCCCGTCGCCATCGAAGTCCCCAAAGGCGCAGCCACGGTGCCGGGCGGGCGGCGATGCGACAAACCCGGCTTCCTCAGTTAAGGCTTGCCACTTTCCAGTAGCGCCGGGATTCCGGAACACGGTGTTGTATTGTTCAATGGCGTAGCTGGGCGCGCCGACCGACTCCACATGGCCGCGAGAGACGAATAAGTCCTTCCATCCGTCATTGTCAAAATCGAAGAACCCAGGTCCGTAACCAGACATGGAGCGCGAGAGTTGGCGCATTCCGGTCGCAAGGGTAACTTCTTCAAAGCCCTTTCCCGCTTTGTTCATAAACAGCGGAAACGTCTGATCGTTGAGGGCCACGAAAACAATGTCCGGATACCCGTCATTGTTGTAGTCGCGAAAATCCACGCCCATCCCGGAGACAAACTCGCCGTCTTCGACGAGCGCTACACCTTGCTGAAAGGCCACTTCCTCGAACTTCTGTCCGGTGTTGTGAAACAGGAAGTTGTAAGAAGTGTCGTTGGTGACGAAGACGTCCGGGCGACCGTCGAGATCGTAGTCCGCGATGCCAACACCCATGCCCTTTCCGACGTGTGCGCGAAGTCCCCATTTTCCGGAGACATCTTCAAAGGTTCCGTCCCCACGATTCAAGAACAGTTGATTCGGTTGACCCTGATAGCGTTCGGGGCTGCAGTAATCTAAAGTCCCTGCAAACGGACAGAGCGTTTCCGTTTTTATGTCCCAGCGCAAGTAATTGATGACAATGAGATCCAGAAGACCATCGTTGTTGACGTCCACCCAAGCCGCGGCAGCACTCCACAAAGGACCGTACTGCGGATCCACCGCATGGCCCAGTCCGGCCTTAGCCGTGACGTCAGTGAAAGTTCCGTCCCCATTGTTGTGGTACAGGGTGTTGCCGTGGACGCCTCCGACAAACAGGTCGGGGTATCCGTCGTTGTCATAGTCGCCGACAGCCACGCAAATGTCATAGCCCATGCCGGTCAAGCCGGCTTCCTTGGTGACGTCGGTGAACACGCCGTTGCCGTCATTGCGGTAAAGGTGGTTGGAAAACCTCAGCGAGTCTTTTTTGAGGGTTTGAATATTGGCGCCGTTGGTGAAAAAAACGTCGGGCCGACCATCCTTGTTGTAGTCCAAGACGGCGACGCCACCGGCCATAGTCGCGGGCACGTGGGGAAAGTTCGGAGTTTCGCCGGACTCGACGCGAAAAGGAAGAGCCTGGAGTGAGAACTTGATCTTCGGCGCAGGTGCTGTCGTTTCTTGCCTGCTTTCGGAGCTGACAAACGCAGTTGAAGCAAGAAGCAGCGCGAGTAAGGAAAACGTGCGACTGGGTTGTAGTTCACGAAAAATCAAAGCGAGTCCTTGGCGAGCTTGCCGCGTCGCCAGCAAATATTCCCGTTCATCCCATCGAAGTAATACATATGAGGAGAGTTGATTCTATATTAGGCGCCTCGAAAAAGCTCAGTTACTCGCACTGATCACTGAAGACCATGCATCCAACGCCTTTTGGGTGTACTATCGCTCCTCTTTGGCCCAGGTGTCGTCCTGCTCTTTGACCACGAGAGGAGGAACATCAAAATGTGGCGCTGCTTGCCGCTATTTCTGATTTTCGCCGCCGTCCCCGCCCATGCTCAAATCTCCGCCAATCCCGGAAAGCGGACTGTCTGCACTCTGCGCGTCGACGTCGCATTTGTCGCCGGCGGCCGGGCCACATCTGGTCTACGCATCCAGCTTATGCAGGGCTTGGCCAATGCCGTCCCTATCGAAGTAGAAATGACCAACTCCTCCGGTTCCGCGGAGTTTCGCAATTTACCGCCTGGAGATTACCGTGTGGAGGTTTCCGGCGACGGCATTCAGACCACACAGGGCGACATCATCCATATGGATGGTACCGAAGTTTTCGAAAGCCGATTGGTCGCGGTTCGAAAAGCGGACCCCTCTTCTGGCGTACCGAATGGAGTGTTGGGAAACACCGTCACCGTCGCCGAGCTCAACGTTCCCAAAGAAGCCTCTCAAGAACTGGCACGCGGCGATGCCGAAATGCAGCACAACAATTGGAAAAAAGCTGCTGAGCATTTCAACAAAGCCGTATCAATTTATCCGCAGTACGCTTCCGCCTACTACAACCTGTCCGCCGCCTATCTGCACCTCGGAAAATCCGATGCGCAACGCAATGCTTTGCAGAAAGCCTTAAAGGTAAACGATAGTTTCGTTCCCGCGCTTGTGAGCCTTGCCCACCTGGAGGTGGCCGATCATAAGCAAGAACAAGCCAGAGCATTGTTGGATAAAGCGGTGTCCACTGACCCAACCAATGTGGAAGCGCTCGCTCTTCGCGTTCGCGTGGACTTCCTGCAAGGACAAGATCAGCAGGCCATCGCCGATGCCCAGAAAGTCCACGATATGCCTCACCAAGGCTTTGCGACTGTGCACTATACTGCTGCCGCCGCTTTCCAACGCCTGAATCGGATTCCAGAGATGCTCGCGCAACTGCAATTGTTCTTACAAGAGGATCCCAAGAATCCGCGCGCCGACTACATTCGCCAGACCATCGCCACTCTGCAAGGTCCGCCTCATTGATTCCTGGGGCGAAAGCGCCGCGTGAAACAGGCGACTGCGCGGCGCTGCCGGCAACGATTTGGCCTTCCTTGCTTACTTCTGATTGGGCCAACGTGTGTGTGGCGTTTGCTTTGGCCAGGATGACTGGCAAATTTGCCTCTCTTTTTTCAGGCTCAATGTACAGAAGTCGTCAGACGTGTTGTGCAAACGGATGTCACCGTTCCTCCAGATAACGGAGCCGGAGCAATGACGCGTCTTGGAGCAAAAGCAATATGGCTACTGGAAACTTTTTTCGCGTGGCAGCGTATCAACTGTAAAGAGTTCGGGGTAACCGCCAATAAACTCAGGTTCCCCTTGAGAAACAGCAGTAACGGAAGGGTTGGAAACTCTCACAGTTTATTGGCACAAGGTCGGCACAAATGAACACTCCTGGACGATCCTTCTTCACGTTCAACGCGGTCTTGCTTCTGGCCCTGATGGCGTTGCTTGCGGGTGGAGCCGCGAGACGCGAGTCCGTGACCTTCGATGAAATCGCGCACATCGGCGCTGGTGTGAGCTATCTACAGAGATTGGACCTGCGGATGAACGAGGAACATCCCCCGTTGGCAAAAGTGGTGGCCGCGCTGCCGCTGGTTCTGCGAGGGACTAATGCCGACTATGACCACCTATCGTGGACGTTCAGCAGCAAGATCTTCCGCCAGTTTCTAGGTGAGTGGGTCTTCGGACACTGGTTTTTGATGCGGTGGAATGATCCTTACTCCACCCTGTTTTGGGCGCGAATTCCCATGTTGTTGATGACCTTGCTATTGGGCTTCGTACTTTATACTTACGGCTCGCGGCTGGGCGGTCCCTGGGGAGGCTTGTTGAGTCTCTCTGCTTTCGTGACAATGCCGGCCTTTATCGCATTTGGCCCGCTTGTGATTACTGACATCGCAGTTTCGTTGTTCTGGGTGCTGACGGTTTGGCAGCTCCCCAGTATGTGGCGTTCTCCAAAGCTAGGAACAATTGTGAAGTTTGCCCTTGCTCTGGCCGGCGCCCTGCTCTCGAAGTTTTCCTCGGGATTGCTATTCTTCGCGTTCGCGGGCTTTGCCGCGAGTTTGCGACTTATGCCGTTACCGAAGCAGCCGCTTGAGAAGACCGAACTGCGCCAGTGGCGCCGGCAGGCGTGGCGCAATATTGCAAAAGGGACTCTGTGGTCTGCTTTGTTCGTCTACCTGGTGTATTTCGTCCTTTGCTGGAACCAACCGACAGATTCGTTTCAAGTTATTCCGCATTTTCCCGCTTCACCGATCCTGCGGCGACTTCTTATGCCGGTGTGGATGTACTTGCGTGGCTTGGTTGGGTTTGCTCTAAGTGCTTCGAGCCGGCCCACGTTCATCCTCGGCCATTCTTATCCGCACGGAGTGTGGTTCTATTTCCCAGTGCTTTTCCTCTTGAAGTCGCAGGTAGCTTTTCTTTTTCTGCTGCTCCTTGCCATCTCCGCGGCCTTACTTCTAAGGCGTAGTGCGCCTTCTATCTCGGCGATACGGGCCGGGAAGGAACTGGAGTGGCGCAGCTTGTGGGTTTCGCTCGTGGTTTTTGTCGGTGCCTGTATGCTGAACCGGTTGGACATCAGCATCCGCCATTTCTCGGTTGCGCTGGCGCTTATTGTCTTGCTTCTTGCACCTCTCCCGCAGATGCTGAAGTTGCTGCGCAGCTCAAACCTGCAAGCGGCACGCATAGGGAACTGGCTGGCAGCTGGGCTGGTGCTGGCCTCTGTTGCTTCGGCGATACGTACCTATCCGAACTTTGTTCCCTACCTGAACATTTTGAGCATGGGACGGCCGGGGTACACCTTGGTCAACGACTCGAATATCGACTGGAACCAGGCACTTCCCGAAGTCGAACGTTTCGTGCGCCAACGAGGACTTAAGCAGGTGCTGCTCGATGAGTATGGATTTTCAGAGCCCACAGTCTACATTCCCGAAGCGCTGCTTTGGAATTGCCAGCAAGCTGTGCCGCGCGACGGCGGTCAATGGGCGGTAGTCTCCGCCAACTTTATGCTGGATGCCGGCAACTGTATTTGGCTCATGCAGTATCCGCACCAAGCGCTCGCCGGTGGCAGTATGTATGCAGTGCAACTTCCCGAGGTCATCCCCGCGTCAGGGCAACCGGGAGGACCGCCGTTGCCCGCAGAGTACCGGCATTTAGGAGGCGTGCAGGGTCTCGATCCGATTGAACTATTCTCGAACTGCGTCCGCGATCCCCAGCAATTGCAACCGACCATGAACCGCCTTGTGGAAATGGGGCAAAACTCCAGGAGGAAGAAATAAGACCGAACAGTTTGCTAGCCTTCCGGTCCAGAAGTGCACGTCTGAGTTTCTAGTAATACCTCTGTGATCAGAAGCTTCTTGTATGCTCAGGCTGCGCTGGACTTAGTATCGTGTCGGCGGGTATTCTCGGCGTGCCGTTCAGATCATCTCCGTTCGGAGGACTTGTGAAGATCGCCCTTCGCGCCATCGTTCTTAGCACGGCCTGTCTTTCCGTGTTTATTCTGACGCTACATCCGCGGAATTGCCGCATATCAAGATCGAGACCGGGGCAGGCCAGCTTATTGTGAAGGGCCAATCATTTCTGATCTTGGGAGGTGAACTGGGCAACTCTTCGGCGGGATCTGCTGCGCAGGCAGATGTCATTATTCCCATGCTCGGAACCATGCACCTTAATACGATCCTGATGCCCGTCGCTTGGGAGCAGATCGAGCCGAAAGAGGGCAGATTTGATTTCAGCGTCCTTGATCACTGGATTGAAACCGCGCGACCGCAATACATGTATTTAGTGCTCCTCTGGTTTGGAAGCTGGAAGAACGCCTTCTCCAACAATGCCCCCTTCTGCGTGAAATCGAACTCGAAACGCTTCCCGCGTGTCGAGTCCGCTGATGGAAGACCGCTGGAAATTCTCTCTACCCTGTCGCCGGAAGACCGTCGATGCGACTGTCGCGCATTCGTGGCACTGATACGCCATCTTCACGAAAAGGAGTCTTATCAACAGACAGTACTCATGGCGCAGGTCGAGAACAAAGTTGGCTATCTCTGACCAAGGCGGGACCGCCCTTCAGAGACGAATCGAATATTTCGCGGACCCGTGCCGGAGGCATTTATCCGCACTCTCACAGCAAGGCGCCTTCAGCTTTCGCCAAAACTTGCAGCGCGCTTCAACGAGCATGGCAGCACCTAGAGCGAGGCGTTTGGAGATGCTGCGGACGAAGTATTTATGAGGTGGAATTACGCAAGTTACATCGAGGCCGTCGCTCGTGCCGGCAAAAGTGAGTACGGGCTTCTTACGTACATGAATGCTCAGCTGCCCGCGCTGACCTGCCCGAGTTTTTGCACCAGGTTCAATGAGAGAGTTTATATCACAGCCAGTGGCTGCGAATTTGGATTTGGCACCTATTGGTTACAGGCCGCGGGGGCAGGCGGCCCGTAACCGAGCGCCGAGTGCGGGCGCAGCGTGGGATGTGCCCTGAGCGAGACCCTCAGGAATCACCGTGAGAACTCGTTGCATCAGGGGCCGGATGACTTCGTGTTTTGCAAGAAGGACGGGTCGGCATTAGACCCGGACGTGCTTCGAAAGAACGCCCTCTACCCAATCTTGGACAGGCTAGGGATTCCGCGAAATAAGGGCGCGTCAGGCTTTCATACATTCAGGCATTCCGCCGCGAGTATTGTTAACGATCGGAGGGGAAACCTGAAGCTGGCGCAAAAGTTCCTCGGGCACTCCACGATCAAGATGACCGCTGACATCTACACCCACACCTCTGCGGAAGCGGAACGTGACGCTGCAATCGCTCTAGAACGGGCAATCTACGGCGATTTGTTCCCAGTTGTTCCCAATATCGAGAACAGGAACAACTCTGGGGCGTTAAATTAGGCGAAGGAATTTTTACGACTCAACTCGTAACTGTAAATAAGAAGGGCGCTTAGCCCCAATACTGTTCACTTAAGAAATAATAGAGTATTCTGTCTGGCAGGAGGACAGAATATCGTCATGGCTCGCACTCTTGCCAGTTTGCCCACCGGAAGCCGCGTCACGGATTACATCAGCCTTGGGGTGGTCAGCCGAGCGATTCCTCGGGAGAAAATCGATTCGATTTTGGCCTCGACTGGTAAGGCCAGCGTCCGGCAAAGAGAACTACCAGCGCATCTCGTGGTGTACTACGTGATCGCGCTGGCGCTGTACATGCAATCTTCTTATCGGGAAGTGCTGCGCTGCTTGCTGGAAGGCATCCAGTGGCTGACCAAGCCCGAGGAAACCGTTCGGGCCACCGGCAAGAGCGGCATTTCGCAAGCTCGCTCACGTCTTGGCGCGGAACCCTTGCGGCGGCTATATGAGCAGGTAGTTGTACCGATCGCTTCGGAGAAAACGCGAGGGGCGCGGTATCGAACGTGGCGACTGATCAGCTTGGACGGCAGCACGTTGGATGTCGCCGACACCGAGGAGAACGAAAACGAATTCGGACGGCCACAGGCCAGCCGGGGAGCGAGTGCTTATCCGCAGTTGCGTTTCGTCGCGCTTTTGGAGAATGGCACTCATGTGTTGCTGGGTGGCCGGATGGGAAGCTACGCAACCGGCGAGATCACTCTGGCCAAGGAAGTGGTCCCCCAACTGAAGCCCGGGATGTTGTGTTTGGCGGATCGATTTTTCTTTGGTTTCACGCTGTGGACTAAAGCCCAGGCTAGCGGTTGCGACTTGCTCTGGCGAGTGCGGAAGCACCTGCGACTAGAGGTTCACGAACGATTGAGCGATGGCTCTTATCTCAGCGCCATCTATCCTTCCGAGAAGGATGCGCGGCACAAAACGAAAGGTGTACGAGTTCGTGTCATTGACTATCAGCTCCAAGGCATACCCGGCGCCGAACCGATCTACCGGCTGGTGGCAACCATCCTTGATCCGCTCCGGGCGCCGGCCGAAGAACTGGCAGCGCTCTATCACGAGAGGTGGGAGATAGAAAACACGTTTGACGAATTGAAGACCCATCTCCGCGGGCGCCAGATCGTGCTGCGCAGCAAAACCCCGGAACTGGTACGGCAGGAGTTCTATGGTTTTTTGCTGGCGCATTTCGCCGTCCGCCAGTTGATGCACGAAGCGGCGTTGTCTGTTGCGGAAGATCCGGACCGACTCTCTTTTCTTCACGCGGTACGCGTAGTTCGCCGTAAGCTATCGGTCTGGGATGCTATTCCCCCCTCGGGAGAGAAAAAACCTGCACCACACGATTCTTGACGAAATACTCGAAGAACGCGTGGTCTCCAGCCGCAAACGATGGAATCCGCGTGGCGTGAAGCGCAAGATGAGCAAATACCCGTTGCGGCCGAGACACCGAGTGCCAGGCAAGTGCCTCAGCATCGCAAAATGCATCGCTATCCTTAAGTGAACAGTATTGCGCTTAGCCCAACTTCCACGCTAGGAAGCGAAATTTCCCCCTGGTTGGCCGGTAAGGTTTTTCTTTTCAACGGACGGTTGCTAAATCGTGTAAATAGTGACGAATGATGTTAATATTCTGCTTGACTGTAGATCATCAGTTGTTATATGTAGTGTCCTGTGTACATCCGCAAAACGACCAAAACTTGGAAGGGCAAAAGCTACACCAACTACCTGCTGGTCGAATCCCTGCACACCCCCAAGGGGCCCCGCCAACGCATCATCTGCTCGCTCGGAAGTCTGGCCCCGGCACCCCGCGAGCAATGGCTCGAACTCGCTCATCGCGTGGAGAAGAGCTTGCAGGGACAGAGCGCTCTTTCCGCCGTTGACTCGCCCGTCAAGACCCTTACGGAACAGGCGCGCCGCGGACGCAGAAGCCGCTCCGGTGCGGAGAAATCAGCGATGGAGCTGGAATCTCCGATCATCGTTGATGTCGACCGTGTGGCGATGGAAAAACCCCGTGAGGCCGGAACCGTGCACGTGGGCCATCAAATGTGGCAGCAGTTGGGGCTGGGTGAAATCTTACAGCGTGCGGGACTATCCGACAGAGCCTGTCTGCTGAGTGAAGCGATGGTGCTGAATCGTCTGATCTTTCCGCTTTCCGAACATGCCATGCCGGATTGGATGGAGCGCACGGCCCTGGACGATGTGCTTGGAACGAAGCTCTCCTTACTGAGTGATGAGGCCTTGTATCGCAATCTGGACCGACTGCATCCTCACCGGGAGCAGATCGAGCGCGAATTGGCGGAAAGCGAGAAGACCCTATTCAATCTGGACGACACTTTTTTCCTTTACGATCTGACCTCGACGTACTTCGAAGGGGAAGCCGGGAACAATCCGCAGGCCAAGCGCGGCTACTCGCGAGATAAACGGCCCGATTGCAAGCAGGTGCTCATCGGCTTGGTGCTGAATCGCGATGGCTTTCCCAAGGCACATGAAGTTTTCGACGGCAACCGTCAGGACCGCACGACGGTGGAAGAGATGTTGGAAAGTTTGGAGAAACGCACGGGGCGGAAGTCGGGTTCGACGGTAGTGGTCGATCGCGGGATGGCGTACGAAGAAGACTTGCAGCAAATCCGGGCGCACGGACACCACTACTTGGTGGCCAGCCGGCAGTCGGAACGGAATGCCTGGTTGGCCGAGTTCGAACAGAGCGACAACTGGGAGGAAGTCATTCGGATTCCCTCGCCGCGCAATCCCGATCAGAAAAAATCACAGGTGCGCATTAAGCGCTGCCAGCGGGGGAGTGAGGTCTACATCCTGTGCATAAGCGAGGGACGCGAAGAGAAGGACCGAGCCATCCGTGAAACTCACGAGCAACGCTTGAAGAGAGATTTAGAGAAATTGCAAGCGCGTAGGGAGAAGGGCCAGCTGCAAGAGGAGAAGAAAATCCACCAGGCGATCGGTCGGCTCAAGGAACGCTACCCGCGGGTGGCCCGCTATTACCGGATGGACTACGACGCCGAGCGCAAAACTCTCAGGTGGGAAGAGAACAGCGAGAAGAAAGCCATCGCCGAGAAACTCGATGGCGGCTATGTGCTGAAAACCGACCGGCAGGACTTGACGGCGGAGGAAATCTGGCGGACCTACATGCTGCTCACGCGGGTGGAGGGAGCTTTTCGGGCCATGAAGAGTCCGTTGCTCGAGCGGCCCATCTTCCACCATCTCGAGCATCGCACCCAAACACACATCTTCCTCTGCGTGCTGGCTTACCATCTCCTAGTGGCCATCGAAAAAAGATTCCTGGATCGTGGCGTGCACACCTCGTGGGCGACCCTGCGCGGACAACTGCGGACGCACGAGGTAATCACGGTGGTGTTGCCAACCCGGGAGGGACGCGTGCTCAAGATTCGCAAAAGCAGTATCCCAGAACCGATTCACAAAGAGATTTACTCGACGCTCAGAATACCGGTGGAGATCATGAGGCCGGTTAAGACTTGGCATGACCTCCCGGCAAACATAGTGACGGAATAAAATGACAACTCCCTGCAAACAAAGCAGTTCGCTCAGCCGAGCGTGGAAGTTGGGTTAGAGGATTCGCCTCGTAAGCGCCCATGGTTGCGGGGGTCAGATTTGAACTGACGACCTTCGGGTTATGAGTCGGAGTCGGCAATTTGTAGCCCGAAATAGTCTGACGTAATCTGGCGTAACATACTAAGGATAGAAAACGAGCGCACACTACGTCAGGCTATGTCCGACTGCACGCCGAGTTCCTACGATTTTCCCTACATCCGCCGAAGGAGGAAAAATGCGCGAAGAAGAACTAAAGAAAGCTGTGGAAAAGATTGTCAGGACCGTTCGCGAGGAAATCAAGAATCACCAACATCACGGTCCCGATGACTTCCGTCCCGAAGAACATGGCGCAGAGCTGGTAATGGAGAATATCCGCTCTAGGGGATTGTCGGGGAAACATGGGCTTCGCCTCAAAGGTGAAATTAAGAATCCTGAGATTGTGCCTGATCTCAGTGAAAACATGGAAACTGTAGAATGGGCAGCGAAGCAGTACTTCAAACTACTTCTCATTGATCTGTATCGCTTCCCCCGTCCTGCCGTTTTCAAAAACCACTCCAGGTGTACACCGGAGCTAGAAACCTGGGAGAGTAAGTAGAACTTCTGTGCGCGCTTTTCTACAGTGACAGGATGAATCGCGTGCGCGGGGAGAGAGTCGAAGGAGCCAAACTAGACGGCTCCAATGGCGCGCTTTGCACACGCGCTGCGCGTTTCCTTCGGGGTTTCGGGACAAAGAGCGGTTTCCCCGCGAAGCAAGCGCTGCACATCGGCTCATCCCCGACCCTGTGAGACGCGCGGACTTTCTCGCCTGTTCGCGCTAGGTGCGCGGCGCAATAGACTTGCTCGCTCATGCATTGCCTCTACTTTTTGGTTTGCGGCGCGGATGCTTTCTTTTCCAAAGCCTCGATTCGCAGTGCGAGCTGCGATTCCAGAGCTGTGACTCGCGCGGAGATCGATTCCAACGTCTCGATTCGCGCGAGTTGCGCGGCGAACCCCGATTCCAGAGCCTCGGTTCGCGCAGCGAGCCTGGATACTTCGGACTTGCGTTGTATCTCCTGTAATTCGACATCGAGCATTGAGCCTCTTTTCCAAGGGGCGAGCTTGCGCCCGCCCCCAGTCTGATGGCACACGAGCTGTGCCGGAAGGTACTCCCCCGGCTTTGCCGCGCGTGTGTTCGCGGCAAACTCTACAGTGGGCGACGCGCGGGATGAACAATTCCAAAACTATCGGTGTACGACTTCCCGCTGATGCGTGCGTCCAGTTCCGTCTCTCGCGCCGCGATCGTGTCCAGTTCCCTGAGCAACTGCGGAAGTTCCGTGAGCGCGATAGCATTGATGCTCTGCTGTATCTCAGCAACCTTCACATTTGCCTTATCGACCCGTTTCTCCGCTGCTTCCACGGCCTCATCCGCTTTGGAGAATGCCGAGCGAGGCGAAAAACGACTCAAACTCTTGCGGTCCTGGTCTGTGTCTCGCAAGGTGGTCATCGCACGGGCCTGTGCATCTTTCGCCTTGAGCAGCTCCCGCTGCCACTCCGCGGCTGTGGCGCGCATGTCCGAAAGTTCTTTTTGTTTCGCACGCGCTTCCCCTTTCACAGCCTCATGTTCATCGATTGCTTTCTGGCGCATCGGCGCGCGTAGTCTCTCGAAAAAGGCATCAACCTGTTTGTTCAGCCTCATTCGAGAGCCCATGAGTTGCTGACACATGCGGCTCTCTTCTGAATCTTTCTCAAGATGGTCCGTGAACAATGCGATGAGTGTGGCCAGGCGGGTGTCAGGCAATTCGGCCTTTGGTGCCGCGCCTGGCGCCGCCGGCATTGGGCCAGCATCGGAAATACCCGCATCGAAAAAACTTCCATTCACAACCGTCATCCTCGTTCCCATCCCGTTTCTCCTTTATCGAACTGCTACGTTTTCTCTTTCCTTGCCACTCCTCGTATCGCGGTCATCATTGGCGCCGGTGGCCAATGCGCCGACTTCGATGCGCACCTCATGTCCTGCCCGGCCCTTGGGAACGATGGCGACGTGATTGCCGAGAATATCGCGCTGGTCCCACCGATGACCCTCTTTGGCTAGGCGATACGTGTACCCGGAACTCAACTCGCATTCTCCGGACTTGATCGCGTCGATGGCTTCGGCATCTTTGATGACGAGGTCGCCGAGTAATGGCCAATCACCGCTGTCCAGGGGCTCGCGCCCTTTATGGATGTTCTGCACATGGCCGACAGCATGATCGGTGTCGGTATCTGGATTCAGCAATTCGCGGGGATGTCCGACCGTGACACTCTTCCCCTCAAAGGACGCGATTGTTGCCGGAGAGAAAACTTCCGAGGGATCACGCCAGAGCTGCAGTTCGTCATCGGGGGCATAGTCATCCCCGAGCAATCCTTCGGGGTCTGCAATCTCGGAAACTTTGTAACGCTGAAAGCCAGAGCGCCCGATCGTCACGTTCCTACAAATCCAGTAGCCCTCCGGAGTCTCCGCGATGTTCTCGCTGATCGGCTCCGCGCAATAGGCGAGATCGAGGCCCACGTTGCGCGCGATTCCCTTGCCCTGCTTGCGCAAAAATTCGGGCTCGCGATGCTCCCACCAACGGCCAGCCGCAGGCCCGCTCATGGCGGAAAGATCGCGAGTGACATTGGCCACACCTCCATCGCTCGAGTAAATGGCCGTGCGCCGCCAGTCATAGCGTTTTTTGCCGCTCGCCGCGTCCCGTGCAGCCTGTTCAACCGCCTCGTTCTGTCGTTTGTCCATCGCTTCCCCCTTTTTCTCTACAAAATCGACTACAGCGCCGGTCCAGACTTTGACAAGCTACTTAGCTTCATCGCTTTGCCCGACAGGGCCATCGGGTCGTGCATCCGATGCCGCCTTCTGTATCCGAGCTTCCACATCAGGTGCGTAAGGGCCCACCAGGCATCTATCAAAAAATGGGTCCATGTTTTTTTGTGTGAGGTAGAACCGTTCGCCTCGCCTCAGCGTTTCCACGCGCATGCGACATTGCGCCCAAGTCTCGCTCACCAGGTGGTGTGCGGCAGGACCACTTATGCGCACGGCCCGGCCCAGCAATTCGAGAAGGAAATCGTATTTAGTGATGGGTCTGCCAGTCTTGGCGTCCTTGCGCGCCCGCGGATCGCGCGCCACGTCTTTACGCTCGGCCTGTGCCTTTCGTTTCTCGGCTGTAAATTCTTCGGGGTGGCAATCGAAGTAGGCAAGTTTCATCGATGCACAAAACAAACCCAAAACACTTTTCTTGTGAATTTTAAAAAAGCGCGTGGAGCCATCCGCGAAGTGCAAAACGATTCCCTCCGCGGGATTCACACTCTCCAGGTCGAGTAGCCGTTTATCCAGACTAGATTTCGTCATTGCCTTTGCCTTGCTTCTCCAATTTTAGGATTCTCGTTTCCAAGTCCTCGATCACGTCCGCGTCAAGACTCAGGCGAATGATTGCGGTCGCTGCGTGCGCGCGTGCTGCCTGATAGGGGCGGCCTTTGTCCTTCGCCACATCGCCCAGCGTTTCGCCCGCATCGAACACCTTACGGGTCAGGTTCGCGATGCCAGCGCGCAAAAAATCTTTCTTGGCCGCCTGATATTCTGAGCGAAACCCTTCATCCTGCATCCATCGGCCCAGCGTCTTTGTCGATATGCCGACTCTCTTCGCCGCTGCCTCAACGGATTTCGAGCGCATCAAAGCGTTTATCGCCCTTCCTCTCAGTCTCTCTTTGCCTTTTTCGGTCATCGGCATGTCCAGTTTTGTCCAGTCTTCTCAAAAGATTTCGGCCTGTCCTCGCCTACTTTCCGGGGTCGTTCAAGCCCTCGATGCGCGTCTGTCGCCAATCACCCGTCGCGCGAATCGCTGCGATGTTCTGCTCGCCTCGCGCTCTGAGCATTTGTATCGTCTCCGCCAGGTGAGATCCTCCGCGCGCGCTAAATTCTCGCTGCGAAGTCATTTCGTTTGCGCTGACGTTCATCGGTGTGGCCGTTGCCTCACCCGTCGCCACTCCAAGATCTTTTTTTTCGTTTGCCAAAGTGATTCTCCTCTCAGTGGGGAATTGCTCCCCGGAAATTCTCAGGCCGCGGCGATATTCGCGACGACCTCTCGGGCGCGCCGCTGCAGAACAGCTTTGATTCTTTGCAGTTCTTCATCGGAGAGCCTGAGGCGATTTGTTTCGTGAAAGCAGATGCGCCAACGAGGGACGCCGGATTCGGCCGCGAGCTTATGCTGGGTAATCCCTGTGCAGCGCCGCAATCTCGCAATTTGCTTCATAGGAACCTCCCAACAAAGTTGTTGCATGCTTTCTCCGACAGCACACAGTCAAAAATCGCATCAAAACGAAAAATGGAAACGACCGTCATCGGCGACAAAAAATCCGTGCCGCTCGTAGGATGGGCCAACGCTGCAACGCGGTAGCCCGCCAGGCGCGCAAACCTCTCTCGCTGATGGTGTGAGACATGCGGCATTCGCAAATCGCCTCTAATTGCGAGATTTATTTGCATCGGACACTTAACCCGAAGGTCCGTATGTTTTTTCAGCGAGTTGCGAATTATCTCGGTCGACTGTAGGGACTTTTGTGGGGAATTATCATGCATGCGCACCGATGCACACACGTTCTCAGTGCTCATCGGCTCCCTCTCTCGAAAAAAATGTCCGGCAAATCATCATCGCTGGCCTGGTAGCGGGATGGTTCTGTGGGCTCTTCGTCTTTGCGCTCCGTACGGAGACGTTCGCGATACCGTGCATCCGCGCGATGCGCGGCAAGGATGCAAGAATCTTCCTCTGGGTCGGACAATCGGAAGAGGGGATGATTCGCGTTTCTCATTTCAAAAAACCTCGGCGCCGCAGTTCTGCTTTCTGTTCTTCGATGGAGCGTGGTTTGGGCAGTAGCAAAATCTTTTTCGGCATGGACGGTGCCGATTTTTTCGGTTCGCAGTTCTTGCGCAGAGCAGCCTTGAATTTCTCAGACTCTTTGAGGGCTTCTTCCCGCTCTTCCAGCGTTAGCGTTTCGGTGTATGTGAGCATCGGCGGTCCGAGGAAAATAGTCCCTGAAGTCCGCATCTTTTCGTGTGCCGACCGAATTGTTGCGCTCACCGGCATGAATTCTGACGTGCGGCGCGCTTCCGCGCACGCGGCGTCAAGCTGTTCCGCGGTGAGGTCGGCAAGATCCTCCGCGTAGGCCATCACCGAGAGTTCACTTATGGGTTGGCGGTAGTGCTCGCTGAACACTGCCAGGTGCTTCCGCAAAACGTCCAAGAACCTTGCTGATGGCCTGAGCGGTTTTCTCGCTGCGTCTTTCCTGGAATGATTTTGATTCACTGGTCCCCTCCTTTCTCACCGGGAAAATTCCGACCCAACCGTTCATGATGCTTTGCTCTAAGACTTCGACCGGGTCCATACCTTCCGTGCGGAAGCGAGCCAGCTTTTTTAGAATCAGCTCAAAGGCTCGTTCGGTCATCGGCGCGCGTAGTTTTTTACGGTGCTCCTCGAAATCCAAAAGTGTCCGATAAACTTCTTCTGAAAATTCCTCGATCACAGCGGTCCTCCTGTTCTCAAGTGGCGACGGCTTCGCCTGCGCCTTAGTAGTTGTGACGGTTACTGTGTCTGTTACTGTGTCTTTTGACTCCAACGTTACGTTGGAGTCCTGCACTCGAATCTTGGAGTCCTGCATATCAATCTTGGAGTCCTGAATCTTGGAGTCCTGCCCTATCTTGGAGTCCTGAGATGGTCTATCTTGGAGTCCTGGATGAACTAGAAAGGCGGCGATGTTCATCTGACGGACACGTGTCCGATGATGCTTCGGTGCGGAATAGTGCGGCGTGTTTTCCAAGAGTCGTAACTCCTTCAGGTCGGCCAGCAAGTAATACGTTTTCGATTCGGACCACCCAAACTTCTTCGCCATTGTGGCGACACTGGGAAAGACGCGCGAACCATCTCCATCGCCGTGAGTGCCGAGAAAGTCGGCGAGCATCATTCGATTCCGAGCGACCGCTTGCCACTTGCGGCCGTCCTTCGGCAATCGGTATTTCTCAATCGGCAACTTGGCGAGTTCGCGCGAGAGTTTCACGCTCATGGCGGAGCACTCCTCGGGTCACTCACCCGAAGTTCCGCGCGTTTTTTCAGCGAGTTGCGCACTGCCCCCATCAAATGTAGGGACTTTTGCAACGGATTAGCCCTGGGCAACGATTTCGCTCTGAGGTTTAATTAGCGCCATAAATTCCGCGCGCCGGATAAGCGTCTTTCTGCCCAATTTGAATCGCGTCAATTTTTTTCTCGTGAGCCAATTGTGAATCGTCACCGGATGTATGTGTCCCTGCTCCGCGGCTTCCTTCACGGTCATAAACTCAGTGATCTGGCTCAGGTCGAAAACTTTCTTGCTTTTATTCATGACAACCTCCGATGAATTGTGATATAAACCTTATAATTGACTGGAACAAGTCAATAATCTAGTCAATCGAGGAGATGGTATGGGAAATGGGAACAATCACCTACATACCCAGAAAATAACCCTTGAAATCGCTGTTCGCTTGATCGTTAAGATTTCCGCCAAGCAAATTCAGGAAGAGGAGGGAGGGCCGACCGTTTGGAAATTGAGTCCCGTTTGGAAAGTCTCCATGACCGCGGACCCGGACCCGCAATTCAGTTTCGAGAACATAAACCCCAATTCTCGCGATGTGCGTTACTACGATGGCCATGCGGTAGCGACAGAATTCCTCGGTTTGAAGTCGCCCGATGACACTCTCGCGTTTTTTCAAAAGTACAATTGGGACGAAACCAAACAGCCGGATGCCCACCAGAGAATTCGCATTCGGTGGAGTGAACTGCAGGACATTCAGAAAGCCTTCGCCTCAGCGCTGAGGAATGAGCTAATCGAACCGCAGAATTTGAAAGAGTTTGTTTTTCAGCCCTTGCCCGTGAGCCTTACGCATCATGAGGGTACATTCCACAGGGACCAGTCAAAAGAAAATCGCGCTTTGGCAGGCAAAAGCTATTTCGACACTTCGGGCATTGCGGAATGTGCGGACGTACTCAGTGCGCTGCGTGCCGTCACGTTCCTGAGTCGAGGGGTGGTGTGGAGACTGTGCGCGAATCCAAAGTGTGATTACGGTCTGTTCAAGCCAGCCCGGCCGAATCAGGTCTATCACGATGCAGCATGTACTCACCGGGCCATGGCGAATCGGCATAGCGAAAAAACCCGGAAGGCAAATAAAAAAAGGAGGAGAAAGTGAGCGTCTATCTGCGAGGGAATGTTTACTGGCTGGATTTCGTTTTCGATGGGAAAAGAATCCAGAAAAGCACACGGCAAGGGAACAAACAAACCGCCATTGATGCGGAAAACGCAATGAGGACCGACTTGGCGCGCGGTGTGTTTAAACTTGATCCAGAGCCACCTCCGCCGCCTCCGCCGCGTCACACGATTCAAGAATTGTCGGAACTCCTTGAGCAACGATGGAAAGTCGAAAATCGGTGCAGCCCGCAAAACTTGTCCTTGCTCAAGATGGTCCGCGCCGATTGGGGCAGCACCGTTGCGGAGGATCTCACTGCGGTGGATTTGCAAAACTACTGTGCGCGACGTTCAGGGCAGGATTACAAAACGGCGACAACGAACAGAATCCTGCAAGCGCTTCGCCGCATGTTCAGCCTGGCGAATGAACTGCAGTTGGGAAACGATCTCACCTGGCCGAAGTTCAAACTGCCCTCAGAAAAAGGCAATCGTAGAGAGGGTTTTGCCCAACCGCCACAAATGACGAAATTGCTGGCCGAGTTGCCCGATGATGGACTTCGTGAGTTCGTCGAATGGTGTTACGCCACAGGGATGAGAAAATCTGAGGCGGCGAGTCTGCGTTGGTCGTATGTCTCCGACAAGGAACTCACGGTCCCCGGCGAGTGCTGCAAATCAGGCGAACCGCACACGATTCAGTTCGGAGGTGTGCTGCCCGCCATCATTGCAAGATGCCGGGCCCGGCGCGCGTTCGAAGTGATCGGCACCAGGCAATTCTCGCAATTCCTGTTTCACCGCGATGGCGAACCAATACAGGAGTTTCGGAAAAGCTGGAAAACAGCCTGCAAGAAAGCCGGATGCGGGAATCTTCTCTTCCATGATTTGAGACGGAGTGCCGTGCGTGATCTCTTGCGCGCGGGTGTTAGCCAATCGACGGCGATGCGGATTTCAGGACATCGAACCGCCTCGGTGTTTCGCCGGTACGACATCGTGGATGGTGATGACGTAGAGCAGGCACTCGACAAGCAAAAGGTCTACCGGGCAGGGTAGATTCCTACGATTTTCACTACATCACGATTTTTGACAGGAAAAAAGGGTTCTGGTTGGAGCACCAGAACCCTTTCACTTTCTGCTTCTTAGAATGGTTGCGGGGGTCAGATTTGAACTGACGACCTTCGGGTTATGAGCCCGACGAGCTACCAGGCTGCTCCACCCCGCATATTCACTATAGCTAAGCGTTTCCATTCCGTCAAATTTTGTGTGAGACCTGAGGCGCACTGCGAGCTTGCTTTAGACACGCGTGGATATGTGTGACAGCGCGAGCTTGCTGATTGTGTTGCGGCTGACTAAACTCGCGATTGGCCTTTTTTCGGCAAACCGCGCATGCTGGACGATGCTTGGCGAATTCTGGCTTGCCCAGGATCGGCGTTGTCGAGTGATAATCGCGTTTCTCGCAGGAGCAACGGATGAATTGGGAGGACTTGGCGTGCAGGACAGGTTGGCGGAGTGGCTTGGCGGGATTTCGCTTGCGCAGCGCTCGTATTCTGCGGGCGGGATTTATCGCGATACTCTTCGCCGCGGGTTCAGCGGGAATATTTTTTGAGGCACTGCGTTCGACTGAGCCATCCAAGGGGCCTATTCACTTTTCCTTCCGCCCTATCGCGTTTTCCCTGGACAGTTGCGAGACGCCAGAACGGCACGCGCCGGAAACCATGGCTGGGGGAGTGGCTGTATTCGACTACGACAACGATGGGAACCTGGACATTTTCTTCACGAACGGGGCGGACATCACCACGCTGAAGAAAGATTCGCCCAAATACTCGAACAAGCTATTCCACAACAATGGCGATGGAACGTTCACGGACGTCACCGAAAAGGCGGGCTTGACCGGAACAGGGTACGACGTGGGTGTGGCTATCGGCGACTATGACAACGACGGCTACGAAGACATTTTCGTCAGCGGGGTGTACCGCAACACGCTGTACCACAACAATGGCGACGGCACCTTCACCGATGTCACGCAACAAGCCGGGCTGGCGCAGCCGGACAAGGAGTTTGGACCGCTATGGTCAGTTGGCGCGGCCTGGGTAGACGTAAACAATGACGGGTTGCTGGATCTTTTCGTCGTGAATTACATGAGCTGGAACGTAAATAAAGAGCCGCCGTGCAGCTTCAACGGCAAGCCGGAATACTGCCACCCGAAATACTACAAGGAAACACCCAACCAGCTTCTTCTGAACAAGGGGAACGGTAAATTCGTGGATATCTCCAAGGAATCCGGGATTCGCGCACACCCTGGAAAAGGCATGGGCGTAGGCGTGGCGGATTACGACGGTGACGGCCTGCCGGATATTTTCGTTACCAACGACAAGCTGTTCAATTCCCTGTTTCACAATAAAGGCAAACTACGATTCGAGGAAGTTGCGTTCGAGACCGGCGTGGCGTTGCCTGAGCATGGCAACCTGATTTCCGGCATGGGCGTGGATTTCCGGGACATCAACAACGATGGGCTGCCCGATATTTCCGTCGTCGCATTGGACACGGAGACTTTCCCGCTGTACCAGAACAATGGCAAAGGTGCGTTTACGGAAATAACCGCCAAGTCCGGGATGGCGCTGCTGAGTAACCCGATGGCGGGGTACAGTCCAAACATCGCCGATTTCGACAATGATGGATGGAAAGACATTTTTGTCAGCCGCGGCGATGTGCAATCTCCCGCAATGGCCGGGCACCGGCACATCGATCAGCCCAACACGGTGTTCCGCAACGTGCCTGGAGGCAAGTGGGTGGCATTAACCGAGGAGGCGGGATTCACGGCGCAGCCTCCACGGCGGCATCGTGGTTCGGCGTACGGCGATTTCAATCATGACGGCAAACTCGATTTAGTGGTGGCAGCTCTCAGCGCACCCGCGGAAATCTGGATAAACGATAGCCCCGGAGACAATCACTGGCTGGAGATCGCTCTGCAAGGCACAAAGAGCAATCGCGACGGTATCGGGGCAAAGATCCGAATCACGGCCGGCGGGCAAGCACAGTATTCTCATCGCTCGACGACCGCGGGTTACGCCTCAAGCAGCGCCGGCCCCGTGCATTTTGGATTAGGTGCCGCAAAGGTAGTGGACGAGATCGAGATTCGCTGGCCTTCCGGCACCGTGCAAACGCTGAAGAATGTTCAGGCCGACCAAATACTGAAAGTCGTCGAATCAAGATAGATTTCGTCGCCAGGTGGTCGGTTCGCCCAACGGCTTTGATCAAACGAAGCGCACCTTTGCTAAGTTCGACAGAGGTATTGCTACCCTCGTATTTGAGTTTGTTTCGCAGACTGCCTTGAAGTGGCACCCCACGAAGCCAGGGTCGACAAGCTGAGTAGCAATGCCAGATGCAAAACCAGGAAGATCTAAGGATATCCGAGTAAGAAAAGCAGCATTGACAGCGTATTGTAAATAGCGTTATATCAAGGACGTAATCGTTTACGAAATGTGGATAGCCAGGGTTTATCCCTTCCATGAACCGTGCGCGCGCCCGTAACGGCTATGGATGGCTGAAAAATTTACGTGGGTGGCACGGTGCCCCAATCCGGTGGGACCTCGATTTGAGCGCCGAGTCGCAGGGTGCAAATTGGCATGCCTAAGAGCGTCACACTTCTGGACATAGCAGAAGCTTTGGGAATTTCCACAGGAACGGTGCATCGAGCGCTTCATGATCATTCCGGGGTCAACGCATTAACCAAGACACGCGTGCTGCGCACGGCGAAGTCCATGGGCTATCGAGTTAATTTGGCGGCGCGCTATCTTTCGATGAGGCGCAATTACCGCGTCTCCGTGAACACCCTGAAGGGCGCAATCTGCTACTGGGATGAAGTGAGGACCGGTATCCAAGAGGAAGCCAACGCCATCGGGATGGATAGCGTTGAGCTGGAATTCCGAACTTACTCCATGATGCAGGACCAAGGCGAAGAAGAAGCCTTCAGGGAAGCGCTGGAAGCGAATGTGGATGGCATCATCACCTTCCCCACCCACCCCAAAAACCTAGGCAATTGGATGCGCCGCGCTTCGCGTGCTGAAATCCCGGTTGTGTGCGTTACGGCGGACGCTCCCGAAACGCGGCGGTTGGCGGTGGTTTCCATAGATACAGCGTTGAGCGGTTCGTTGGCGGCGGACATGCTGGGAAGACTATTACGAGGGAAGGGCAGTGTCGCTATAACGATCGGCACGCGGCAGATTACGGAACACGCGGAAAAGCACCGGGTGTTTCAGCAAACACTGCGCACCTATTATCCAGAGATAAAGTTCGCAGCGGTTGTGGAGGACGATAGTAATGAAGCCGTGGCCTATGAGAAGAGCAAAGCCCTCTTTCTGCAGCATCCGGAACTCAACGGGATCTACGTGGCCACTGAAGCTTCGATTGCCGTGGTGCAAGCTGCGCGTGATGTAGGCATCCTCTCGCGGCTTTCGATAATTGCGACGGACCTCTTCCCTGCCCTGGCGAAAGAAATTCGACGCGAGTCTGTGTTAGCCACACTGTACCAGCGCCCGAAACAGCAGGGGCGGATGGCATTTCGGGTACTGCACGAGTTCCTTGTGCAAGGGACGTGTCCGACGCCTCAGGTGACCATCGCACCGCATCTGGTGATGCGCGGCAATCTGGAATATTTCCTGCAACGGGAAGCCATAGTGGAAAGTTCTGAGAATGCCACACGGGCAAAAATCGCCGACGTGGCGATGGGCGGGTAGTCGGCCACATTACGGTGACGGCAGTTCTTGCTACAGATTCCGTATGGGAAGGTGGAACGGCGCGTCGCTCTCCTCAATGTGCTGAATTGCCTGGTCCGCCAACTGAACGAATGCGCGGCAATCTTTGATCAACCGGCGGGAGTGCGGGAAATGCGCCGTGCGGCTCCGTTTGGTACCAATACGCAACCGAAGAATAGTTATCCGAGCGATGGTTGGCATGGCCGTGCTCGATGGTCGCTTTGATCGACTTGGTGAAGGGGATCGGCGAATCGAGATGGAAGCGGTAAAGTGACCACCTAGCTCCGGCTAATTCCGCACCCACAACGGGGGCGCCAAAAGATGCATAGGAAAATGGGTGGCCGCCAAAGTCCCACGCGCCGAGGAAATAGTCTTCTGAGCCGGTGCCGTTGATGGAAGGGAGTGCTTCGCCGTCGATGAAGAACATATCATCGCCTTCGCCCCACCAATTATTCTGATTTTGCAGGAGGGACATGGTCACACCGACAAAGTGTCCCTTGCCCTTGGCTTCCAACCAGACGTAATTCCCTTCTCCGTTGAGATTTTTCTTGCCATTTACCAGGGGGTCGCCGTTGGATTCCCATTGGTTTGTCCAACCTGCGGCTGGATAAGCCTGGCGATACTGCGCATGGAAATAGAGTGTGTCTTGAGGCAGTGGCTTTGCATGAATCTGACAGTCGATATTAAAGTAAAAAGCGTCGACTTTTTCCTTGCCTTCATTGGTCACTGTGATTTTGCCGTGCTTCTGAAACGGCATGGGAAAGAAGGAATTGAGCGCTTTGTCTGGAGCGACGGCAAGAACCGCGGATTGATAAAGAAAGTATTCGCCATTTCCCAGACCAAAGAAATCGCCAATGGGTGCCTCGACGCTGGGACTCTCCTCGCCATCCCAATACATTCGAAGGACGAGCTTTTTCAGGTGATATTGCTCTCCTGTGGCAATCGTAATCCAGATGTGCGTGATGGTACCGGGGCCCGCCTCATCTAAGAGTGTCAGCGTTTCGCCCTGAGCAATCTGTCTGTAGTCCGCGTTGGCACCGGTTCGGTCGTAGCTGGACACGCGTTTTTGCACATAGTCGTGAGGCAGGGTAAGCCCCGACAAAGACGAGATGGCTGAGGATTGTGCGTGAGTTAACGCTGCCACGCCAAAGAAAACTACTACGAGCACAAAAAGTTTGTATCTGTTCATGTTATAAACCTTGTGAAACTGTGAGATTGTGCGGTTGCATCATGCCGGGCCATCGTTTCCCCCTCTGCCGATGAGGAGAACCCTGCCGGTGCAAGTCGCGTGCGTCACCTGCCATGGCTGGAGTAATGCGATCGGCGGGCCGGGCGGGTGTGCAGTGATTCCATCACAACTAAGGAGCAATGAAAAGATGAATCGTATACGCCTGATTTTAGCTGTCGCCGTATTTGTTCTGGGTTGCGGCGGGCCGCTTGCCGCTCAAGAAACACCCAAAAGCAAAGATGCGTTTGCGCTGCGCGACGGAGACATTGTCGTCTTCTACGGCGACAGCATCACGGAGCAGCGGCTTTACACCGCGGACATCGAGAACTTTCTATTGACGCGGTACCCCGACCGTAAAGTGGAGTTCATCAATTCCGGCGTTGGCGGAGACAAGGTCAGCGGCGGTTGGGCCGGCTCAGTGGATATGCGGCTGGCGCGCGACGTCTTCGCCTATAAGCCCACTGTCATCACAATCATGTTGGGGATGAATGATGGTTACTATCGTCCGTGGGACGAGGGAATATTTTCAACCTACGCGGATGGCTACCGGCACATCGTGGGACAAATTCAAAAGAAGCTACCCCAGACGCGAATTACGCTTTTGAAGCCTTCGCCACACGATGACGTGACTCGCGATCCGGACTTCACTCCCGGCTACAACACGACGATGATCCGCTTCGGCGATTTTCTGGCCAAGTTAGCCGAAGAAAAGCATGCGCAGGTGGCTGACCTTAATCAGCCCGTGGTGGAAGCGTTGACCGGAGCGAAGGCAGCCGACGGGCCGCTTTCCGTCGCGCTGATACGGGACCGCGTGCATCCAGGAGCAGGCGTTCATTGGGTGATGGCGGGGAGTGTTTTGAAAGCATGGGGAGCCGGCCCAGTTGTTACATCCACAATTATTGACGCGACGAAGGCAAAGGCCGGGGTCGGCGCATGCGTGAACACAATTATCACACAACTCGGGCGCACCAAGACTGACGTGGCCTGGCTGCAGTGATGCCGCATGCCCCGGCCGCACGGTCGCCAGGGCGGTCCAGCAGGGGCAAAGCAAAGATGTGTGGCGGCGACTTATGCCATTCAGGCGTTCTTTCCTGTTACATTTCGCCTGTTCCTTGTTGATTGTTGAGCCGTCCTTGTGTGAAGAGCGACACCCCGCCGTGTCGATCGTGCGAGGAAGCTTGGAATTGTCCTTTTTCAGGGTTTGTTCATTCCAAACGAAGCTGGCAGGGAGAGGCGAGAAGCAGTTGGATTCTTGTAGTGTCTAGCCAAGGCCCCGTGCACGTCTCTCTCAGAAACTGAATCAGACCACGCCGCCCCCGACTACGCACGAGCCGAGCCAGACGTGTCGTGTTTTGCGCCAGGGTGTTCAGCAGATGTCCCAGTCGCATTAGGAAGTGGTAACCCTTCATGGCCTTCCAGTCCTGCGAAAAGCAATGCTCGTACTGATAGCCTTGACACTTCTCCACCAAAAAGTTGCTCTCGATTCCCCAACGATGCCGCGCGCCCAGGTTGCATCGCTCATGGACGTTCTCCCGTCTCAGCGGTTCGCTGGAGATCCAAGCATGACGCGAGGCTTTCTGCACCAGCTTCAGCGAATCCGGGGCCAGTTCTTCCCAGGTTTCTTCGCAGATCACCACATGCAGAGTTTGCCGCCTCCGTTCTCTCTCCCCGTAGCGATACTCGATGTCGTTCACCCATCGGAAACGTTGCTTGCGGTCCCCCCAGTGCTGTTCCCAATGCTGGTTGCGCTGCAGTTGTCCGAGCCCGCGGACCTCTTCCCATACCGACGGCAGCGAGTCGTCCTGCAGTACGATCATGAACTGCCAATGGTAGCGCCGGCACAGTTCCACGACCGGGCCGTTGGCATACAGCCCGTCCAACAAAACCAGGATCGGCAGACGCGGAAAATACTCTTTCATCCGCTGCGCCAGCCGGCGAAAAGCTTTTAGTTCGCAGTCTTGTTTATCCCTCTCCTGGTCGTACTCTTCGTAGGTCAGAAACTCGCTCAACAGCGGAATGGTTATGCCATTCGCGAAGGCCAGGTTGGCCTCCAAAACATAGACGTAGTATTGCGTCTCACTGGCTAGGCTCCCGTCTTTCTGCTTGCGCTGTAGGTCTCGCTCCAAGCATTGCTCGGTCCACAGCCTGTTCCGCACCATCTTCTGCGTTCCATCGATCGCCACCGGATAACAGTTCCCCACCAGGTAGCGCAAGAATTTCTTCTTGCGGATGAACCGCTGGATCAGTTCGACCAGGGCTCCCTCGATCTCGTTTACCTCGATCCCCGCCAGCAGCCGGTTCAGCGTGTCCTGATGCGCTACACTTTCCAGCTCCGGAAACAGCCGTCGCAGGTTCTCCTGGAACTGCGGCAGAGTCATCTGTCGGTTGGCTTCTCGTCGCGAGGCCATCTGGAATACAAACAGGAGTATCCCGTACAACAGCAACACCGTCGATTTGTGTCGGATCGTTTTCGGATTCCGCGGGTCGCGGATCTTCCCCAACCGCTTCAACAACGTGGGCAGGGCCGAACGATACGCTTGGAGCTGTTCCTCCACCGCTTCCTGCCGCGCCTGCTGTTCCTCCCTCACCGTCTTCCAGGGACTCGTTCCGTTCCCGATCGTGCCCCTCGGCGAACTCTCGAGACCCTCGGCGACCTGACGCTTGCGCAGTTCTTTCGCCGCTCGTCTCCGGTCCTGTCTCTCTTGTCTCCGTTCTTCTCTGCGGCCCCGGCAGCTCATCGCTGCCCCTGGCCTTCTTCGCTCGTCCCTTGCAGAAATGCACGAAACTCCGGCACCAGCGGATATACGTAGATCGCCCGGGGAGTCGATAGGTAGCGTGTGTGACGATCCATCCGTCCTCGCCCACGCGTCTCCCCCAAGCGAATCCAGTTGGCTGCTTGATAGCACGTCCCCCGGTAGCGGGCCAGCTCCACGAACGTTTCCAGCAACACCGGCCCGTAGCCGTAGCGTTCCTCCCAGTCTTTCCGTATCCGCTGCGCCGCCAGCGACAACACCTTGCTCGCTAGATTTTTGACCCGCACCCAGGGAAAAATTAAGAAACGCGTATTCGCCACCACCCAGTTCAATCTTTGCTGGCGATCGCGTTCCGTCCATCCGATCCACGCGTCTCGCTCCCGCAGCGCCCACGCCGAGGAAGCAAACAGCAAACAGCCCAAGCGACGCCCCTCCCGGCCCACCAGAAAATACCGCTGATGCGCTCCAAACGGGCGCTTGTACCCCAGCGGATGGTAACGTTGCACGTACTCGTTCCACAGCTGGTTCGCTTCCTTCCCGCCTACCGGTTGCACTTCCACCGGGCCCACCTCTTGCACGGTTCCGGCAATCTCCTCCTCCGCTGCGCTGCCCGCTCCCACCACGATCGTGCGCCCCCCCATGTGCTGATTACTGGCGCACAGCTTTGGCAATTTCACTAAACCCAGCGCCTCCAGTTGCTGCAAAGCCTTCGCGCAGGAAGCCAGCTTGTTGCGTCCTGCCGGGGTAACCCAATCCAGGTGTTCGCAGATGGTCTGTACCAGCTCTTTCCGACTCAGCCGCCAGTACACCCGCACCGTCTCTTGAATCTCCTGAATCTCTTGATGGCTGAATTCCCGTCCGGATAAGAACTTCGGTACGCCTTCTGCATTTCGTTTCAATGTGGGGCCTCCGCATCGAGTAATCCACACTGATCCTCTCAAACGCGATAACGGATGTCCAGTGCTTTTTGCGACAAAATAAATCGCGAGGTGGGTGTATGTTGTTCTCAGCTTTGGGTTAGCAGGACTACGCGTCAGTGCTGGCCTGGCTGCAAACCGATTCCGCGTTGCCGCTTCCCTTGCCGCCGGCGGAGACGGATCCGATGGCTGCACTGGCCTTCGAGTCCGCCAAGTTCAACGCGCAGTTCAACCAGCAATTGCTGGTCGTGCAGGGATTGGCGGAAGGCAACTACGAACTGCAGATTGACGAACACGTGGTGGGGCGGTGGAGTGCCGCGGAACTGGCAAAAGGCGTGAACCTGGCGAGCATTGACACACCCATGCTGGCGCAGTCTCGGCTGCTGGCCCTGGACACAGAGCAGAAAAATGAGATCGAGAACATACATTTCCTGTTGCAGGCTGATGCCAAAGACGCAGAAAAGAGCGACACGCTAAAGAAGCTGGAAGCCGCTTTGCAGCAAGCGGTGAAGCGGCAAAGAAAAGATGCGCAGCCTGTTCCGCACCGCTATTTGCTAACGCGTTCGGAAAAGAAGGCAGGCTGAGCACGAATAAAGTTCGCCAGGGATGCTACGGCCGCCCGCTGCAGCGAGCGGCCGGTACCAAAATCTACTTAAGAACAGAAAACTTGTAGATAGTCTGCGACGTATATGGTTTTCCCGGGTGAACGATGGTGCTCGGGAAATTCGGACGATTCGGAGAATCCGGGTAATGCTGTGTTTCCAGGCAGAGAGCACCGAATTTCGGGTAGCTGATGCCGTTTTTACCCACAATCTTGCCGTCCAGGCCGAGAGCAGAATAGAACTGTACGCCGGGCTCGGTGGTCCAGACTTCCATTTGTCGACCAGTTGTGGGATCTGAAGCGCGAGCAGCAAGGCGCAATTTTCCGGGCTTGCCATCAATCACCAGGTTATGGTCGTATCCACCGATCTCCTTGAGGTCATTGATGCGCTCGCCGATCAGCATGGGCTTAGTGAAGTCCAGCGGCGTGCCCTTTACAGGCTTGATTTCTCCAGTGGGAATAAGGGTGGCATCCACGGGCGTATATTCGCTGCAGTTCAGATAGAGAGTTTCATCGAGGATGTTCTTCCCAGGCCCGCCGAGTGCAAAGTAGCTGTGGTTGGTAATGTTGAGCGGAGTGTCCTTATCGGTTTCCGCGCGATAGTCGAGCTTGAGTTCGTTCGTATCAGTCAGCGTGTAAGTGACCGAGACGTTCAAGTTGCCAGGGTAATTTTCCTCGCCGTCTTTGCTGAGATACGAGAAGCGAACTGCCGCTGCAGTCATGCCGGGAAGAATTTCCGCCTTCCAGACTCTGCGGTTAAAGCCAATCTTGCCGCCGTGCAGAGAGTTGGGCCCGTTGTTGAGGAACAGGCTGTACTCCTTGCCGTCTAAGGTGAAATGCCCCTTGGCGATGCGGTTGGCGTAGCGTCCAACTGTGGCGCCGAAATAGGGTTGGTTGCCCAAGTATCCTTCCAGGTCGCTGAAACCCAGCACGATATCACCAGGCTTGCCACTTTTGTCAGGCAGATAGAGTTCGGTTAACGTGGCGCCATAGGTGATTACTTTGGCCCATGAACCGTGGGCATTTTTCAATGTGAAAGCTTCAATGACAGTGCCATCGGGCAGCTTACCGAACACGACTCGATCTACATTTGCGGCGACTTGAGCGAAAACCGGGGCGGGTCCAAGAAGGCCAACGTGCGCACTGGGCAAGATGCAAATGAAGAGACCGAGAACGATGACAGCGATTCCAAACAGTCGGGACTTATTGCAGATCATGATTGATCTCCCTCGATCCTAATGGATGGACGAACAGATTCCTTCCTTTGGGTTTTATCACATCACGCGGCAGACCGACAGGCTGAGAGACAGAATGTTCGTGGATTTTCACTTCCCCAGACTGCCGGCGCGACAAGAATATTGGCACCCAGCAGTGTAACGATGACCAAACACGCGTAAGCGGCGCACTTGACTTCCCTGTAGGTGGGTGCCACATTCGCGATGCGAATAATTGTGGGCATGTTTGTATGTAATTGTGGACGTTTCGAGGAGGCGTTGTGATGCCACGTCGTATTTCTTTCCCGATGATGATCGGACTTCTGTTTTTAATTGCGACTTTTCTTTTTCCTTTCATGACCCCTGCCCAGTGGGTGCCCGTAAATTCTGTTGTCAGCGTGCAACAGCAGTCCGACGGGGCCCTGCTCCAATTGCAGCGCGGGTACTTGCGATTTCGCGTGTGCACGGATTCCATCGTGCGTGTTATCTATTCGCTGGAAGCTACAGTGCCGGAGCACACCGATTTTCTTATCGTCAAGACGGAGTGGCCACACGCAACATTCACATTGGAAACAAGCGACGCTAAAACGGTGACGTTGGGCACGGCACAATTGAACATCTTAATCACACGCGAGGACAGCTCCCTGCAATTCCTGGATGCCCAAGGTAACACAATCGCGAAAGAGACCAGTCGCACCCTGACGCCTGTCGATGTGAACGGCGAGAAGACGCTGCATCCCGAACGATTCGTCAACATGTGGCAGTCGCAGGAAGCTTTTTATGGGCTCGGGCAGCACCAGGCGGGCGTATGGAACTATCGCGGTGAGACGGTGGATATCTCCCAGGACAACACCAATATTTCGGTGCCGCTCCTGCTTTCCAGTAATGGGTACGGAATTTTCTGGAATAACGGTTCGCGCAGCCGGTTCAACAATCGCTTCGTCCACGCGTTTTATCTGAGTTCGGAAGTTGCGGACGCGATGGACTATTACTTTATTTACGGCCCCGAATTCGACAGCATTATCGCGGCGTATCGCGAATTGACCGGGCGGGCGCCCATGTTCGGCAAGTGGGCTTACGGCTACTGGCAGTGCAAGAATCGCTACGCTTCGCAACAGGAACTTTTGGACATCGCGGGGAAATACCGCAGCCTGCAGATTCCGCTGGACAATATCGTGCAGGATTGGTTCTGGTGGAACGTCATGGGCGACCCGGTGTGGAACAAAAACTATCCTGACCCCGCCGGAATGGTGAAGGAACTGCACAACGAGAATGTGCACTTGATGGTTTCCGTGTGGCCGTATTTCCGTCCGGGCTCTCCCGTGTATGACGACATGGAAAAGCGCGGATATTTCATTGCCCGCACTGTTTCTGGAGGATTTCACCCCGTCGGTCAGGGGCTGTATGACGCGTTCAATCCGGATGCGCGGAAATACTACTGGAACCTGATGAATGGCGCACTATTCAAGATTGGCGTGGATGCCTGGTGGCTGGATACGACCGAGCCTGAAACGGAAGGACACGAAACTAATATCTTAGTGACCAACAAAGTGGCCGTTGGCAACGGGGCGCGTTATGCAAACGAATTCCCGCTGATGACTACGACCGCCGTTTACCAGGGGCAGCGGAGCGTGTCCGACAAGAAGCGCGTCTTCATTCTTTCGCGCTCCGGTTATGCGGGGATCCAGCGCAACGCCGCAGCCGTGTGGTCCGGGGACGTCAATCCCAACTGGGAAACATTTCGAAGACAGATTCCCGCTGGGCTGAACTATTCCCTTTCTGGAATTCCCTATTGGACAACAGACATCGGCGGGTTCGTAGACGCTAATCCCGATGATCCCGCTTACCGCGAACTGTATGTGCGCTGGTTTGAGTTTGGCGCGTTTTGCCCGATCTTTCGGGCGCATGGCACGCGCACAACAAATCAAAACGAAATCTGGGCGTACGGGCCAGAGGCGCAAAAGATCCTTGCGAACTACGATCGGCTTCGCTACCGCTTGATGCCTTACATTTATTCGCAGGCTTGGAAGGTGACCAACGAAGGCGCAACCATCATGCGGCCTCTCGTGATGGACTTCCGCACGGACGTTCGCGCGCAGAATACCGGCGACGAATTCTTGTTTGGACCTTCGTTGCTTGTGAGCCCCGTGATGGAACCAGGTGCAACGGTTCGCCACCTATATCTACCAACCGCAGGTTGGTACGACTTCTGGAACGGCGCGTTGATCAAAGGTGGGCAGGCCATTGATGCTCCGGCGCCGCTGGAGCGCATGCCGCTCTTCGTTCGCGCCGGTGCGATTCTGCCGCTTGGCCCCGATGTGCAGTACGCCGCCGAAAAGCCCGTCGACCCTCTGGAAATTCGCGTGTACCGGGGCGCAGATGGCGATTTCACCCTGTATGAAGACGAAAACGATACCTATAACTATGAGACGGGCGCATACGCGACCATCGGCTTTCATTGGGACAACGACAAGCAGACGCTTACTATCGGCGAGCGTAAGGGAGGCTTTCCTGGAATGCTGAAGGCTCGCACGTTTCGGGTGGTTTTCGTTCGCGATAATCACGGCACGGGCGAAGGGGTTACTGAAACCGTCGACAAGACTGTGCCCTATTCGGGCAAGACAGTCAGCCTTACACCATAGGCAGGCTCATATAATTGCAGGAAACTATTCATGTGGTGTGCCAGTTGTTCGCTGCCTGTGCTTTGGTCTCAATGAGAGAGAGGCGCTATCGCGATTGCGCCAAGTCCGATCAGGAAGAAAATAAACATCAATGGGATGAATCGGCGTGATTCGGCAGGAGCTTTGACAAACTCCTTCCAGATAAACACCCCCCAGATCGCGGAGACCATCGTGGCGCCCTGCCCTAGCGCATAGGAAATCGCCGGCCCAACTAATTGCGCGTGAGACGCGACGAAGTTAAATGTGGTTCCGGTGCACCAGATCAACCCGCCGACAACCGCCCACACATGGAAGGCCGGCTTCGTCGCGAAAAACTGTTGCATCGTGACGGGTGCGGCGCCGGTTAGCGGCTTGCGCATGAAATAGAAATTTAATGGCAAGGCGCATAGCACCGCGCCGATGCAGAAGAAAAGCGCCACGGCATAGGGGCCAAGCGCCGCTTCGCCCGTAGTAGCCTTCACAATCACCGGATAGAACGAGCCCATCAGAATGCCGCAGACGATGCTGATTTTGATGCCTCTGGCGCTGACGGCTTGTTTTTCCACTTCGCGCTTTTTGTAAGCCATGGCGTCAAAAACGATCGCCAGCAACACCAGAGCGATGCCGCCGAACAAAAGGAACGGATTCCCTTTTGGCGAGATCAAATAATTCATCAATGCGCCCACGACCAGGGCCAGGCCAATACCGATTGGAAAAGCGACCGCAAGGCCCGCAATTTCGATGGCAGCGACCAGAAGCAAGTTCGCAACGTTGAAAACGATTCCCGCGACCAATGCGTAAAGAATATGTCTTGAGTCCGCGCTCTTGAGGTCCGCAAGAAAAGGCACTCCGGCGCTTCCCAAACTTCCCAAAGTGAAACCCCACAGCAAAGCGCCCAGAACGATGCCGATCAGATAGTCCCAATAAAAAAGAGGAAACGCAAAGCCCGGCGTGAGTTTCATCGTGTTTGCCCAAGAACCCCAACAAACCATGCTGACGATCATAAAAAAGAGTGCAGCGGCGTACGCTTCGGGTTGGTACATGAGTTCTCCTGAAAAACTCCGGCGTGAGAATTCCACCGGATACTATTCGCTATGGAATGGCAACGCGCAATGGAGGAGTCTCCGTGCGCTTTGATGGCAAGCATACTCGTGATTGTTCGCTCTGGAAACAATATTTCTATTGACCCGTGAATCGGCGAGTTCTGGGAGTTTTGATCCGAGGATTAGTTCACAGCATCTTTGCAAGAAGTTCGACGGGATGGAGGACTGTGCGCCCCGTAGCGTCCTGAAGTTGTTCGATGCAGGAAATGCCGCTGGCCAACAGCGCGTGTTCGCCGTTGGCGTTCTCCGCGGCCTTCCACTGCTCCACCAGTTCTTCGGACACCGCCTGACTAATATCGTAGAAATCTCTCTTATACCCGAAGCTCCCAGCCATCCCGCAGCATTCCACTTGCGAGCAGGTGACCTGAAATCCAAGTCGCTCCAGAAAGTTGACGGTGACCGATGGGTCGCTGACAGCGCGCTGCTGACAGTGCGCATGGTAGAAAATACGCGGGCCGGGTGCAAATTTGCGAAAGTCAAAGATGGCGTGTGGGTCGTTTCCCTGCTCCGAAAGATGCCGCGAAAGAAACTGCATCAGATCGACCGTGGAATTCTGAAGCTTCGTGAAGTCTTCTGCCGAGAGAAGTTTGCGATATTCACGCAGGATCATCGCCAGAACGCTGGGCTCGACGACAAGCAAAGGCAGGTTGGTCGGGTTCTCTGTGGCGAGGTACTCCGATAGAGCCTGGACCTGTAGCCGTGCTGTTTCTACCATGCCCTGCGAAAGAGCTGCGCGCCCGTCCGGCACACATTTCGTCAACCGAACGCGGACACCCGCGGCACGCAGACAACGGATTGCATCGAGCCCTCGTTGTGGCGCGCCATAATTCGTAAACACATCAGCCAGCACCAACACTTCCGGACCTTGCTTCGTCTCTGCCTTCGTTGCATTCTCACTGCTCGAAATTGCGACCCACGTTTTTTGGGGGAACGGAGAAAGATGACGCCGTCTGTCAACTCCGAAGGACTTTTCCAACAGCCAGCGCGCGCCTGGGATTTTGATGGCGAAGTTAGATAACGGGACAAACGCGGTACCCGAGCGAGCTACACGATCATAGTGTGCAAAGAACACTTGCTGCACGGAAGCGCTTTCCACTACCTGCACTCCTAAAAGAAGATGTAACAATCGCGCCGCCAGTGATAGGGGAACCAATTGGTTGAGCCGCGAGCGCAGCTCTACGTTTAAGCCCGGAATATCAATGCGCACAGGGCATTGCGTAACGCAGCGAGAGCAACCTGTGCATAGATCGCTGAACCGCGCCAACTTCAACTGGCCGGTTGTCGCCGCTTCCCACGCGGCACCGATTCCGCCGGAATAAGTAGCGCCTCCAAAACCATGGCCACCCAGTACTTGAAAATTCGCGCACGAATTCAGGCAGGCGCTGCAACGAATACAATAGAGCGCCTCGCTTAAGTGCGCGTCCTGCGCCAGTGCTTCGCGTCCATTATCCAGAATGACCAGATGAAACTCACGCGTGGCGGGCCCTGCGCCGCGAAAATCAACAACGGGGACTTGGAGCGGTGGGCGAAGCACAGAGGTGTAGCTTGTTAGAGGCTGTCCGGTGCCGCTGGCCGCAAGAAGTTCGATGAAAGGAGCAAACTCCCGGCGGGAAGGCACGATCTTTTCCAGACCCGTCATGGCGATATGGAGCGGCGGGGCGATGCACGTCAGACGAATATTCGCTTCGCTCTCCACCAGCAGCAGGCTTCCGCATTCCGCGGAAACTAGGTTGGCTCCCGTAATTCCGGCATCCGCCGAGAGGAAGTCGCTGCGCAACCGCTCACGGGCAAAGCGAGTCAGATCCTCGCCGGTGTCCAACGGCAAATCGGTCTTGAACTTCCTGCGAAACAATGCCGTAATGCGCTCCCGGGAATAATGAATGGCCGGGGCAATGATGTGGGACGGTTGCTCGTCCGCAGCCTGCAGAATGAATTCCGCAAGGTCCGTTTCCACAACGCGAATTCCATCGCGCTCCAGTGCTGTGTTCAGATGAATTTCTTCGGAGGTTATGCTCTTCCCTTTGACCAGGGAACGCACCTGGTGGCGCTTGCAGACCTTTTGAATGTATTGGCACGCTTCCCGGGCATCGCGCGCAAAAAAGAAGTGCCCGCCGTTCCGCGTGACACTTTCAGAAAGCTGCTGAACAAGCGCCTTCCGGTTGGCAAGCGACTTTTCCTTGATGTGGCGCGCTTCGTCTTTCAGCGCATCGTAATCGGGCAGGGAGCCCGTGGCGCTGTAACGATTGCGATTGAAACTCCGCGTGTTGTGGCGCACTGCGGCGGATTCCGTGTCGAGCGCAAAGCGAATGGCACGCCGCAGGATTTCTTTCGTCTCCTTGGCGGCGATCTCTCTCGGTGATTTCACTTGTTTGGGCATGATTTAACACAGCATCAGAATGTGAAGCTCGTGAGGTCCATGGACCCCGCGTACCAACGGCCCCATATCCGCCGTGGCGCTTGGTCCGCTAATGAAGACGAAATTCTCCTGAAAAATAGGGCGCGCGAACGGTTCCATTCGGAAAAGATCCGAAGGGCGGAAAACGAGTTTCTTGCTGTCCACCACCACGATATGCAGCCGCGGCAAAAGACTGACATAACCCGCGATGTCGGCGCCAATGTCTACGCAAACCGAACCTGTGCGAGCGACTGCTGCAAACGCGTCTGTAACACCGACTGGGGCAGAGCGATAGTCGTCAGGTGTCGGACCAGAGAGGACGCCATCCACGGACTGCAGCGGTCGAAAAAAGTCCGGTGAAATGTAATGCGGCTCGGCAACCAGTATCGGTCGCTTGCCAGACGCTTTTGCAAGCACTGCGTCGCGCACGGCCTCGGGGGATCGGCCCACCAGTTCCATCGTGCCTCCCGCCACGGAGAGTTGTTCGCGAAACTGATCGAGGTGGGATTGCAGCACTCCAGTAATGACATCCACGGTGTCACCCTGCTGATCCGTATTATCTACCATCGCAGCCGTATGCCGCAGGCGCGAAGAGGAAGCGAGCGTTGACGCCTCTGATTAGCCAGAGGGATCAGGAGGAAGAATGACGATGGCTCGGGGGCAAGTCAAGGAATCATTCTGCATTTGAAATAGGAGCTTCCGGCGCAAGGACCTCATGGGACGCGTTCTCACTCCTTTTGTTGCTGGCACCAGGCAGCGCGAATAGCTAATTGCAGCCTGCTGCCGCTATTCTTTGGCAGCGCAAGCATGCTTGCCGTGGCAGAGACGCGAGTCTCTTTCTGACGATTTCTGTATAGAAACTTAGATTTGGGGCTTGTATTTCGAAACTGGTACACTCTTCCCAGTTCCTGAAGCTTCGCTCCTCTGGGACATTCCTGTGACGAAATCGACTAAAGCGATCTACCTCATTCCCATTCTTTCCAAGAGCCTGGATGTTCTGGAACTTCTGGAACAGCACAAAACTCCCTTGACGCTCGAGGAGATTCACCATCGCACTTCGATCTCCAAGACCACCGTCTTCCGAATATTGCGAACGTTGGTTCACCGAGGCTACGTTTCACGCCCGGAGGATGGTCGGTATCGTTTGGTCAGCCGCCCGCGAAAGATGCGCTTCGGGTTTGGCGGTCAATCGGGCGCGCTTCCCTTTTCTAATGCGGTTACTGAAAGCTTGCGATCCGCCGCTATCTCCACGGGGATCGAACTCATCGTTCTGGATAACAAGTACAACGGAGAGATTGCCCGGAAGAACATCGAGGATTTCATCAGGCAGCAGGTGGACCTGGTAATTGAATTCCAGACGGATCGTCTTGCCGCGCCGATCATTGCGGACCGCCTGGCAGCCAGCGGAATTCCTTTGATCGCCGTGGATATCCCTCACCCTAGCGCCGTTTTCTTTGGCCTGGATAATTACCGCGCAGGCTTGGAAGCTGGCGAACTTCTGGGCGCGTATGCCCAGAAATACTGGGGCGGAGCGGTGGATCTTGTGGTTGGCCTGGAGATAGCAAAAGCCGGCACGCTGGTACAGAGCCGCATCACCGGAGCATTTGAAGGCATCCGCTCGCGCATCGACTCAATTCAAAACGATCAACTCGTGCGTGTTGACGGTGCCGGGCTCGAAGAGGAAAGTAACAAAGCCATGCATGCGGTACTGATGAAAAACCGCAGTGCCAAGTATATCCTGGTCGCGCCAGGCAACGACACCAGCGCCCTTGGCGCCTTGCAAGCTGCAAGAGACTTACGAAGGGAACACCACATGGCAATTCTCAGTCATGACTGTATCCCGGCCGCAATCGAGGAGATGAAGCGGAAGAATTCTCCTCTGATCGGTTCCGTGTCGCATGAAGTGGCAACTTATGGGCCGCGGCTCATCCATTTGGGTCTATCCCTGCTTAAAGGTGAAAGCGTGCCTCCCTACAATTACGTGGAGCACCTCATGGTTAGCCGCTTCATCAACCTTGTTCGCGGCCGCGATTCCTGAGCCAATTCAGCCCCCCGGAACTCATGTCCGAGCGCGGAGCGCAGAAATGCTCGGAAAACGGCGGTCACCGTCAAAATGTGGGTGTGCGACTTAAAAGTGAAAGTTAAGCGGCCCGGCGCCCCTCCCAATAGGTTTCAAATTCGCCGTTGAGCTGGCAGCAGCGTAGGGCCACGATTGCGTTCGCCCCTCGAACGGTCCAAAACATTCCTGATCTCTTGAGACGCAGAGCAATCACCGTCTTGCAGCCAGCTTCGATCACACCTGAGCCAACAAAGAGGTGTTGGCGACGGAACTTCGGATATCGCATACGCTCTCGATTCCGCTCAAAATAATCTGCTTCGGCGCGAACCTTCTCAGCGATTTGGGCGTTGTCAGACTTAATCGCGCGCAATGCATCAACCAGCTTTTCGCTTTTGCCGCGATCCAGCAGCTTCTGGTGCATCTTCATCCAGGCTTTTTGTTTTCCTTCGTCATTAGGGTACAGCTTGCGAGCTACCTCCCAGAGATGCTGGCGGGCGTGGTAGAGATCGACGATTTGAATGGTGCCCGGAAAGTGCAGTTCGGCAATATTCCAGATCCACTCGGCGCCGTCGCCCACGACCACCTTCAGCAGCGCGCGGCTCCAGCCGCGTCGGGAAGCTTCGGCATAGATTCGCCGGCCAAATTCTTCTGCTGTTTCGATCGCTCCCGTGTAGGTGGTGGAATCCGGGTCACGGATGGCATAGCCCTGCTTATCCCACGTGGTCTGGGTGAATACGCAGCCTAATTTACACTCCCGCGTATGGGCGGGTTGGCCTTCGGCCTTGCCCAGCCGCCCCGCCGTCTCTTTCTTCACTACGGGGATGCCGGTCCCGTCCATCTGCACGTAGACAATGCGGATGGGTTTGCCGACGATCACGGGCAGGTCCAACTGGAGGGCTTTCTGGATCTTGGCTTGTTCGCGCTGAGCGATATCAGCACCGATGGCTTCGGCTGTGCGTTCCACCGATTTCGTGGTCACCTCCAAGTCCGCCAGGGTTTTCATTTGTTCGCGACCATCATCGAACGGTGCCTCGTGCCCGACCATGGCTTGCATGCGGCGTACTCCGGGAGAGAATTCCGTATTCTCGATATCCAGTTCGACATCGACGGGAAATTGCCCTCGGCCACAGTGCGCGCACAAATAGTAGGGGCGCGAAACTTCCACCCGCCCCAAGGCGGTCAGCACGGCCTTGCTGCGCAGCCCATGATAATGGGCCTGTTGGCCACAAGGGCAGGCTAACGTGTGCTCTTCTTTGCCAGGGGCGGGAAATTCGAGCAGCTGGCTCAACGAGGCGGCACCTGCGCGATGTAAAGCCGAGCGCATGGCCATCTCGGTTGCCTCCAGATCCAGACGCCCCGTCTTGCGCCGATCCTCGAACACTACCCGTAAGAACTGTTCTACTTCGCGCGTGATCTCTTGCCGGATCGCCTCGACCGTTTTTTTTTCAGCTCCGTCTCGGCCTCCTCCTCGATAGGCCGCAAACGACAGATCTCCGCGTTGGTTCCCAGAAACTCACGAGTAAGCTGTTGGAATTTCCGGAACTCCTCAACTTCTCGCTCCACTTTCTGGATCGCGGCACGGGTCGATAATGCTTCCGAGACGGTCTTGCCATTGACCTTATAGGTCAGCCGGAAATTGGGGCCGTGACCAGGCTGGCCGGGTTGATGACAGCGACAGTCCGGCTTCCCGCAGCGACCTGATGTGCTGGTAATGCTGCCGGGGCGAAGATCGCCGAGCTGCGCGATGCGCTGAGCAATCACTTCACGTCGTTGTTCTAAATCCGGAAGGGGTTGGGGCATGTGGTGGTCCTCCTATTCCTAGCGTACTATATACGCACGGAAACAACCACTCGAAAAGCATATTAGCCCTTTGTCCCTTTAAAGTCGCGCGCCCTCAAAATGTTTTGCAATTGAAATTATTTCAGAATACAGTTATCTGGTGCCGGAAGATGGGAGCCAATCATGCCTCAAAACTCAAACCACATTTTGGCGGCGCTTGATTCATTTCGCATCGAGGTACCTTCCTGGGGGTTTGCCGATACTGGAACGCGGTTCGGCAAGTTTTTGCAGGACAGTGCTGCCTCCACTTTGGAAGAGAAATTCGCAGATGCGGGTCAAGTGAATTACTTCACGGGAGTGTGTCCTACCGTGGCTTTGCACGTACTGTGGGATCTTCCTGCGGGGGCAGACTTGCGCGAGGTCGTCAAACTCAGCGAGAAGTATGGTGTTCGCGCGGGTTCCATCAATCCCAATGTTTTTCAGGACCAGGAATACAAGCATGGATCGCTTGGCAATGAGCGCCCAGAGGTTCGTCAACGCGCGCTGGACCACATCTTGGACTCTGTGTCACAAGCCAAAGAGTTGGGCTGCCGGGACCTGGCTCCGTGGTTGGCCGACGGTTCGAATTATCCCGGCACGGCAAACATTCGTCACCGCAAACAGTGGATTGCCGATGCGTTCCGCAGTGTACACGATGCACTCGGGCCAAATCAGCGCCTCCTTGTCGAGTACAAGCCATTTGAGCCGGCGTTTTATCATTCGGACATCGGCGACTGGGGGATGGCGCTACTGCTGGCGCGCGCCGCGGGGCCCAAAGCTTTTGTTCTGGTGGATACCGGCCATCATTACCAGGCGCAGAATATCGAGCAGATTGTTGCCTGGTTGCTGAGTGAGAATATGCTTGGCGGATTCCATTTCAATGACCGCCGCTACGCCGATGACGACTTGACGCTCGGCTCGATGGATCCTTACCAGATCTTCCGCGTGTTCGCGGAAATCCGGCATTGGGAATGGGAGGAGCGTCGGCGAGCAGACATTGCGTACATGATTGATCAGAGCCACAATCTGAAGAATAAAGTTGAGGCTATGATCCAGACGGTGATGACCGCGCAATTGCTTTTTGCCAAAGCCTCTCTGATTGATCACGAAGCCCTTCAAAAGGCTCGCACGGAGCAGCGCCTGATTGACGCGGAAAACTGCTACAAGGATGCTTACGAATCGGATTGCCGTCCAGTTCTACGCGAATGGCGGAGGAGCCATGGCCTTGCGGAAGATCCGTTACAAGCTTTTCGTGCCAGTGGATATACGGACCGTGCTGCCCGCGAGCGTGGTGTTCGGAAAAAAGGCGCTTCCAGCTACGCCTGATTGGCTTCACTTCACTGATGAACGAATCCTCTAATCACGGCAAAAAACCGCGCCGCGTGATTGCGGTGGACCTGGGCGCGGAAAGTTGCCGCGTCTCGCTGCTGAACTGGCAGCCAAAAGGCGCGACGCTGCGTACTGTCCATCGCGTACGCAATGGTCCACAGGAACGCGATGGACATTTCTACTGGGATCTTACCCGCCTGCGCGAAGGTGTCGTTGAAGGCTTGCGTCTTGCGGCACGCGAAGCCTCTGGCCCGATCGATTCCATCGGAGTGGATGGATGGGGCGTCGATTACGTGCGACTCGATTCCGACTTGAGGCCTCTTCACGATCCTTTCTGCTACCGCGATCCCCGCACCGAGAAAGTTCCCGCCGAGTTTTGGAAAAACTTCTCCGTTGAACGCCTCTACGCGCTCACGGGCATTCAGATGCTGCGCTTTAACACGTTGTACCAATTGATTGCCGATCGCCAGGCTGGACTGTCTGAAGGAGTGTGTTGGCTGAATTTGCCCGAATACATACTTTGTAGCCTGGGAGCGCGCCCCGTTTCTGAGTTCACACTGGCCACGCACACGCAACTTCTGAACCCGACTCGCCGCGCCTGGGAGCCAGAAATATTTCGGGCCGCGGGGCTGGACCAAAGCAAAGCTCCTGAGCTTGTTCCGCCGGGCTCGATTATCGGCACGCTGAAGGGCGAACTCGCGCAACTCGACGAATTCCAGAACACCGAGCTGATCGCTCCGGCCACTCATGATACTGGCTCTGCCGTTGCGGGAATTCCCTATTCGGGTGGCGATTCCGCGTTCATCAGCTCGGGGACGTGGTCTCTCGTGGGTACGGTCCTCGACCGCCCGTGCCTTAGCGAAGCTGCCTTCCGGCAAAATGTCAGCAACGAGGGCGGCCTTGAGGGCACCTCGCGTTTTCTGAAAAATGTTAACGGTATGTGGCTGATCGAGGAATCGATACGGCACTGGCACACGCTGGGCAAGGACTGGAGCATCACTGAACTCATCGAAGCTTGCCGTGCGCTTCCCACGCCAAAGGCATTGCTGGATGTGGAGCATTCCGATCTGCTTCTCAGCGGGAACATGCCGCACCGCATTAATTCAGTGTTGAAACTTTCCGGACACGCACCGTTGCCGGAGACTCCAGAGGCCGCGCCGCAATTTGCTAGCTTGATTTTTCACAGCCTAGCGGAGCGCTACACCCAGATATTTCGGATGTTGACCGAAGTCACTGGCAAGAAACTTCAGCGTGTTCATATCGTCGGCGGCGGGAATCGCAATACATTTCTCAATCAACTTCTGCAGGAACGTTCTGGGCTGGAAGTTATTCGTGGGCCGGTGGAGTGCTCAACGATCGGGAATGCCGCGATTCAGCTTGCCGTGCTCGACGGGAATAGCGACTCGAACTTTGGCGTTTCGCGCGCAGCCGTTGTGGAATGGAGCAGGCGCTTGGCTGCGCTCGAGGCCTAATGCCAATGCGATAACTTCCACGAAATCAGGGCAACCATCTGTTCTACTCAAAGTTCGGCGAATATTTTGTGCGGAGGCCCAGCGCCATGTTTCCATCTCTAAGAAATCTATTGTTCCGATTCACGATCTTATTCCTTGCGCTACTTGGAGTAAGTGCAACTGCAAATGCGCAAGTCGTGCCCAATGAGCGCAAGGAATGGCACGCAAGCTGGGTTGCACATCCCACAGCACCCTTGCGCGAGCCCGGCGTGTACCACTTCCGCAAAACCTTTCATCTTGATGCGAAGCCGGAACATTTTGTGGTTTTGGTGAGCGCCGACAATCGTTTCCAGCTTTATGTGAACGGCGAGCGAGTGGGCGAAGGTCCAGCCCGCGGGGATCTGGCTCATTGGCGGTACGAGACTTTCGATCTCGCGCCATTCCTGCAGGCCGGTGACAACTTGATCGCTGCGGTCGTCTGGCAATTTGGATTTCGCGCGCCACTCGCCCAGATTTCCGCGCGGTTGGGATTTCTGGTGGAAGGCGATACCAAGACGGAATCCATCGTAAATACGGACCTCACTTGGCAAGTTGAAGAAGTGAAGGGGCACACCGTTCACCGGCCCGTGCCTCCAGGTTTATGGAACTACTACATTGCTGGCCCCGGCGAGCAGATTGACTTTAATGGCTACAACACAGAGTGGAATATACCCAGCTCAACCGCGGGCAATTGGATTGCAGCGGGACCTGCGATGCGGGAATCCATCTATCCGCAAGGGAGCATTCCAAAACCTCCGAGCACGGGAGACGGATTGAATTGGGAACTTTATCCAGACCCGCTGCCGCAAATGGAGTACAAGGAAGTTGCACAGCCACACGTGGCCCGCAGCAATCTTCCTGCGGCAAAAAGTTTTCCGCAATCGCCGGTAATCATTCCCGCCAACACGCAGGCGGAAGTTCTGCTGGACCAGGGCGAAATCGTTTCCGCGTATCCGCAACTTATTGTCAGCGGTGGAAAAGGGGCGCGCATTGAGCTTGTGTACACGGAGGCGTTGTACGACAAGGATCAGAAACGCATTCAACGTGACGCCGTCGGCGATCTGGTTGCCCTCGGCCTAACGGACGTGGTTCTTCCGGACGGCGGATCTGCTCGTTCATTCATGCCACTGTGGTGGCGCACATGGCGTTTTCTTGATTTGAAGATTCAGACTGCCGCGGAGCCTCTGCAGCTCGATTCCACGCATACGTTCTTTACCGGCTTTCCGTTTGTCGAGCGCGGCAGCTTTAAGTCCAGCGATCCAGAGCTCGCACGAATTCGAGAGATATCCTGGCGAACTGCTCGCGTGGACGCCCACGAAACGTACATGGACACAGCTTATTGGGAGCAACTGCAATACACAGGCGACACGCGAATTCAGATGCTGGTTTCGTACCTTGTTGCGGGAGACGACCGGCTGGCGCGGCAGGCTCTGAAGGCAACGAATGATTCCTTGATCGCGGAAGGCCTGACGCAAAGCCGCTACCCATCCTCGCTAGTGCAACTGATTCCAACGTTTTCGCTGATCTACGTGGACATGTTGCACGACTACTGGCTGTATCGCTCTGACCCCGCTTTTGTGAAAAGTCTGTTGCCGGGGACGCGTTCCGTCCTTGCATGGTTCTTACGGCATCAGCGCGACGACGGATTCCTTGGCCCGATTCCTTATTGGAATTTCGAGGATTGGACATGCGAAGGCGACAAATTTCCGCCGAAGGATAAGGAGGGCCGCTCGGCTAACGTAACCCTGCAATTGATCGGCTCGCTGCGAGATGCCGCAGAGCTGGAAGATGCCATTGGAGATCCCTCGCTTGCGGCCGCTTATCGCAAGAACGCACAACGTGCGGCGGACAGCGTATATCGCGACTGCTGGAATCCCAAGCTGGGCCTGCTTGCGGACACCACGGAACGAAATCACTACAGCCAGCAGGCTAATGCGTTCGCGGTTATCTACGACGTAATTCCCGCTAAGGATCAGCCGGGAGTTGTACGGCGTCTTTTGGGATTGGAAACATTTCCGGATGGCAGCAAACCGCAACTCACCCAGTCTTCCTACTACTTCCAGTTTTATACGTCCCGCGCTCTGGATCATGCCGGACTCGGCGATCTTTATCTGGACACGCTGAAACCCTGGCGAGAAATGCTGACGAAGGGATTCACCACCACACCCGAGACTCCAGACCCATCGCGATCCGATACGCATGCCTGGAGCGGCCATCCGGCCTACGATTTCAACACGATTGTTGCAGGGGTACGCCCCGGCGCCCCGGGATTTGCCACCGTGCGGATTCAACCCGCGCTTGGAAAGCTGGATTGGGTTGAAGCGACGACCCCGCATCCAGACGGCTTGATTCACACCTCTTACAAACGCAGCGGCGATAAGGTTGATGCCACAATCGAACTGCCGGGGAAACTAACAGGAGTGCTGGTCTGGAAGGGCAAGGAATTCCCGCTACATTCCGGAGAACAGAAATTCCAATTGAAGTGAAACTTAGTTTTAGTGAAATGGGATTTGGTCGGAGGGCTCAGGGAGAGGCCCATTGATGAAAAGATTTTTGTCTATTGGATCGGTTTTGCTGGCGACTGCTTCGTTATCCAACGCCCAAATCAGCGGCGCGGAATTGCTGAAGAAAATGGGTTATCCCGCCGATAGCAAGTTGTTGATTTTGCATGCGGACGATCTCGCTATGTCACATTCCGCGAATCTTGCATCCTTCGAGGCACTCGAGAAAGGATGGGTGAGTTCCGCCAGCGTCATGGTGCCTTGTCCCTGGTTCAATGAAGTGGCCGAATTTGCGAAAGCGCATCCGGACACGGACCTTGGATTGCATTTGACGCTCACCAGCGAATGGAAAAATTACCGCTGGGGGCCAGTGAATCGCACACACTACATGTCGCTACTCGACCCGGAGGGATACTTTCCCGCGGAGAGCGGACCCGTTGGCAAAAACGCCACTGCCGAAGACGCTGCCGCTGAAATCGCCGCACAGTTGGCCAAGGCTCAATCCTCCGGCATCCATTTCAGCCATCTCGATAATCATATGGGCACGCTCTCCCAAAATGCTGATCTCTTTCGCGTTTTCCTGCACGCTGGCCGCGATGCCCATGTCCCCGTATTCATCGGCGCCAATGAAATCAAGTCCTACCCGCAGTCTTTCGCGGGATTCGAGAATCTCCCCGTGTTGATGTACATCGGCCCGGCGGCGGGACTCAGCCCGTTGGAAGGCTTCCGCAAGACGTTTGCCGCGGTGAAGCCCGGTGTTTATATCACCATCGTGCATCTTGGACTTGATGACGTGGAGCTTCGCGCGGTCATGCTGGACCTTGCAGGCGGTGCAATCGCGCGGCAACATGACCTCGACCTTGTGAAGAGTCCAGAATTCCAGGCGTTGCTCAAGAAAAATGGAATCAAGTTGATTCGCTGGAAGGATGTAGCCAAGGCGCTGGATGCCTCGGCGAATTCCACGGCTCACTGATCGTTAATGGCTTCAAGATTTCTTGCTTTATTGACTTATCCGGCGCTCACGGAAAACCCATTCCAAGAAAGGCATGCGCATGCCTACGATTCGTCATTCAGTTTTCCCTTCCCTGCTGTTTGGATTCTTAATTCCCCTCTCGCCCAACCTTTTTGCTCAGGAGAGCAAGACACCTCCGCCGCCTGTGATTCTGCTGTGGCCTTCGGGCGCGCCGCTCGCGCAGGGCACCGCGCCTGAAGATCAGCCGCGGGTCACCGTATATTTGCCGAAACAACAAAAGACGCAAACGGCCGTGGTGGTATGCCCCGGCGGCGGCTACGGCATGCTCGCGGTGGATCACGAAGGCAAGCAGATCGCGCAGTGGCTCAACAATCTGGGCATCACGGCGTTCGTCCTGGAATATCGCCTGGGACCGAAATATCATCACCCGTCGCAACTTCTGGATGCGCAGCGCGCACTTCGCTACGCTCGTTCGCACGCTGAGGAATATCAACTGGATTTTCACCGCATCGGAATTTGGGGATTCTCCGCGGGAGGGCACCTGGCCGCCATGACCGGCACGATGTTCGATGCGGGCGACTCCACAGCCAAGGATCCGATCAATCGCGTCAGCAGCCGGCCGGATTTCCTGATTTTGGATTACGCGCTGACCGACCGCCTCGGCAGCGCTTCTGATTATTGCTACGAGAATTTGTTGGGGAAGAATCCTGATCCCAAACGCGTCGCGGAGGTTACGCCTGTTCTGCACGTCACTCACGAAACGCCGCCGACATTCCTGGTGCACTCCGACGATGACGAGGTTGTCCTGCCGCTAAACAGTATCAATTTTTACCTTGCGCTGAAGAAGGCCGGTGTTCCAGCGGAGCTCCACATTTATCGCTACGGCGGCCATGGCTATGGCCTCGCGCCGCTCGACCCAGTTCTTTCTTCTTATGCGTTGAGACTCGCGGATTGGCTGCGTGGCAGCGGTGTGCTCTAGCCCCAACCGAGTCATCGCTGCAATCGTGCGTTCTCTCGATGCTAGCAATACCTCAGCACCCCGTCCATTTTGCATAGGTTTGCGTCGTGAAGACGCTGCAACGAAGAGCTTCACGGAAATTTCGAACCAGCCAAACAAGCCCGCGTCATGTAACGACGGGAAAACTGCTGCAAAACCATGGACTCGGCGTCCTTAGAGAGCATGCCAGCATTTAATGCTTCCAATAGCGAGATTTTCGGAATTATGCGGTATCCTTGAAACCTTTGCGCGCACTCTTGACTCCGATAACCAGCCCGCTTTTATCTGGCAGGTGCCACTTTTATGAGAACCAAAACTGTATTGATTACCGGCGCGAATGGCGCACTGGGCTCGTTCATCACGGGAGCATTTCTCAAGACCGGTGCTCGAGTCATTGGGGCTTCGCTCCACATCGATGACAATGCCTTTGCTTCGCCGAATTTTGAAGCCCTAAGCCTCGATTTCACCCGCGAGGAATTAGTGAGCAAGGCAGTCAAGGCGCTTGCAGAAAGCCACGATGGCTTTGACGTGGTCGTCCACGTCCTCGGAGGCTTTGCCGGCGGCCAGTCGGTTGCAGAAACACCCACGGCCACCTGGGAGCAGATGCGTGATCTGAACCTCACTGCGGCGTTCTACGTCCTTCGCGAAACCATCCCTTACCTGCGCCGCTCTCCGAACGGAAGATTCATCGCTATTGGCAGCCTGACAGCAACTGCGCCCCACGCCAACTTGGGAGCCTACGTGATCTTCAAAGCCGCACTTGCCATGCTCGTGCAAACTGTTGCGCTGGAAAACAGGGACTCACGCCTCACTGCCAACATTGTTTTGCCGGACACAATGGACACTCCCGCAAATCGCAAGTCCATGCCTAATGCGGATTTCTCCAATTGGGTGAACCTGCAAGACGTTGCCGATCTTGTGCTATGGCTTGCCGATGATCGCGCCGCGCACATCACCGGCGCGACCTTTCCGATTCAGGCCAGCCATGGCTAAAAGTATCGCCACGTTTGCGGGAGAGATGACCTGATGCGACCACGCTACCTCGCTATCGCCGCCACGATTCTCGTTGTTTCCGTCATAACAACAGGCGCACCCAGACGCCAGCCAACGCCTTTCAACAACGATGCGCAGGGAGCAAAGCGGTTGGTCATCGCCGAATTATTCACCTCAGAGGGTTGCTCGAGTTGCCCGCCCGCCGATGCCTTGCTGAAACGTCTGAGTGAGGAACAACCCATCGCGAGTGTGGAAATCATCGCTTTCGAGGAGCACGTCGACTACTGGAATCAGCTTGGCTGGCGCGATCCCTTTTCCTCTTCGCAATTTTCGGAGCGCCAAGAGCAATATGCCTCCAGTTTGCGAAACGACGGCGTTTATACCCCTCAACTCATCATTGACGGCTCGACCGAAGTAGTGGGCGGCCGTGATCGCGAAGCCCTCGAGGTTATCCAGCGGGCTGCTTCCCTTCCCAAAGCCAGCCTCACGCTGAAAGAAATTGACGGCCGCAAGAACGAGCAAATCAAATTTCAACTCAACATCGCCCCTCTCCCTGAAGCTTTGCATCCACGCAAATTGGAACTGTGGGTCGCCGTCACTGAGCGTGGCCTGGAGTCCGACGTGAACGCAGGTGAAAATTCGGGCCACCGGTTGAAGCACGCTGCCGTCGTGCGCTGGCTGCACCGACTGGAAACTCGCGAATCCCCCAATCAGTTCTCTAGTCAGATAAGCGTTTTGCTGAATGGTGCCTGGAAGCGGGAGAACCTCGCCGTCATTGCGTTCCTCGTGGATCCCGCCACGAAGAGGATTATCGGCGTCGCCCGGAAGTAGACTTCGTAGAAATTCTCGCCAACACCTGTCGCCTTGGCAGTTGCGCGAGCCACCCATTGTGAATTAGCGTGTCCTGTTGCCCTGGAGGCCCTGCTCATGTTGACACCCTGGTTCGGAGAATTCATGGGCACACTTGTCCTTGTCCTGCTCGGCGACGGCGTTGTTGCCAGCGTGCTCCTTCGCAAGACCAAATCCGAAAATGCCGGCTGGCTTGTTATCACGATCGGCTGGGCTTTGGCGGTCATGTGCGGCGTATTTACCGCCATTGCTTGCGGCAGCCCGGGTGCGCACATCAATCCAGCCGTCACTCTCGGCTTCGCCCTCAGAACTCACGATTTCTCTCAGGTGCTTCCCTTTTTCGCCGCGCAACTTTGTGGAGCGTTTATCGGCGCAATGATCGTTTGGGTGCACTTTCTTCCGCACTGGCGGGAAACGCCCGACACTTCAGCAAAGCTGGCGGTTTTTTCAACCGGCCCGGCGATTCGCAACTATCCTGCGAATTTCCTGAGCGAAGCAATTGGCACGTTCGTGCTCGTGTTTATTGTCAGCGCCATTTTTTCGAAAAATGTGGCCGCCGCTGGGCCTGCTGCTGGGCTCGGTCCATATCTTGTCGGGAGCCTCGTCTGGGGCATCGGTCTTTCCCTTGGCAGCACTACGGGCTACGCCATCAATCCGGCACGCGACCTTGGCCCTCGCATCGCTCACACCTTGCTGCCCATCGCGGGGAAAGGCGCGTCCGATTGGAGTTATGCGCTCATCCCGATTTTTGGCCCGCTGGCTGGAGGCGCATTGGCTGGCTTGCTAGTACGGCTTCTAGGTATGTAGCAGAAAACAGAATCGCGCGTGCGTTGTGGCGAAATCTGTCTGCCCATTTTTCTTGGCGACTTAAGGAGATTTCATGCCGTCTTATCTAGGCGCACTCGATCAGGGCACCACTAGCACGCGGTTCATTGTGTTTGACCGTGGCGGCCGCATCGTCGCCCAGGCTCAGGAGGAGCACGAGCAAATCTATCCCGCAGCCGGCTGGGTCGAGCACGATCCCGAAGAAATCTGGCGCCGCACGCAAAATGTGATTCGCCTGGCCATGGAACAAAAACTTCTGCAGCCGAGCGATCTGGCGGCCATCGGCATCACCAACCAGCGTGAAACCACGATCGTATGGCAGAAAAAAACGGGCCGTCCGGTGTACAACGCGATTGTCTGGCAAGACACACGCGTGGGTGGGATGGTGGCCGAGTTCGCCAAGTCTGGAGGCCCCGACCGCTTTCGTACTCAAACGGGTCTGCCGCTTTCCACCTACTTCAGCGCTTTGAAGATTCGCTGGATTCTGGAAAACGTTCGCGACACACGCGTGCAGGCTGAAGCCGGCGAATTACTCTGCGGCACGGTTGACACCTATCTTCTTTGGCGCTTAAGCGGCGGCCCCAACGGAGGCGTCCATCTTACAGACGTCACCAACGCCAGCCGCACACAGCTCATGAATCTTGTCACGCTCGATTGGGACCCTGAAATCCTCGACACGTTTGACATCCCGCGCGTTCTTTTGCCTCGTATCGTCTCCAGCAGCGAAATCTATGGCGCGGCGACGCTTGACTGCATCGCAGGCGTGAAAATTGCCGGCGTGCTTGGAGATCAACAAGCGGCTCTCTTTGGCCAGACTTGCTTCCAGCCCGGCGAAGCCAAGAATACTTACGGCACCGGTTGCTTTTTGTTGATGAACACTGGCGAACGCGCCGTACCCTCTACGTGCGGCCTGCTCACCACGTTGGCTTACAAACTTGGAAAGCACCCCGGGGTCTACGCTCTGGAAGGCAGCGTCGCTATCACCGGCGCGCTGGTTCAGTGGATGCGCGACAACCTCGGTTTAATCGAAAAAAGCGCCGACATCGAAACGCTCGCCCGCTCCGTCCACGACAATGGCGGAGTCTACTTCGTTCCCGCATTCTCTGGATTGTATGCGCCCTACTGGCGAAGCGATGCGCGTGGCGTCATTGCTGGTCTCACGCGGTTCGCGAACAAAGGCCATATTGCTCGCGCCGCCCTCGAAGCTACAGCGTACCAGACACGCGAAGTCCTCGACGCCATGGAGAAGGACTCCGCCATTCATCTTTTTTCTTTGCGGACCGATGGCGGGATGGTCGGCAACGAACTTCTGATGCAATTTCAGGCGGATATCCTTAACATCCCTGTGCTTCGGCCCGTTGTTCGTGAAACCACGGCGCTCGGCGCCGCCTATGCCGCCGGCCTTGCCGTGGGCTTCTACAGCAGCCTTGATGATTTGCGCCAGAATTGGGCGATCGACCAAACTTGGGAACCGCACATGGATGCTGTCGAGCGTGAAAAGCTTTTTCGTCAGTGGGAAAAGGCAGTCACGCGCTCTTTTGCCTGGCTCGACTGAAGTTCCATGGCTAATCACGGCCTAGCGTGGCGGGTTGATTCATTTGGCCTTCTATGCGTTTTGTGATAATCAAGAAGGAACAGGTCATGCCATCCAAAGTCAAATGGGGAATCCTGGGCGTCGCATCCATCGCCACGCAGAAGGTAATCCCTGCGATGCAACAATGCGAATGGGCCGAAATCACGGCCATTGCCTCCCGCTCGTTGGAAAAAGCAAAATGCGCTGCCGCGCAACTTTCCATTCCGAGAGCATACGGCAGCTACGAAGAACTACTTGCCGACCATGAAATCGAGGCCATCTACAATCCGCTTCCGAATCAACTACACGTGGAATGGTCCATCAGGGCTGCCAGCCAGAACAAACATGTCCTCTGCGAAAAACCTATTGGCTTGAATGTCGCCGAAGCTCGCCACCTGCTCAAAGCAAGCGACGAGTATGGCGTCAAGATTAGCGAAGCGTTCATGGTGCGCACACATCCGCAGTGGCTGCGAACGCGCGAGCTTGTTCGCTCTGGCCGCATCGGCAAGTTCCGTTCAGCTTGCGGTTTCTTCAGTTATTTCAATACAGACCCCGCGGACGTTCGCAACATCGCCGATTATGGCGGCGGTTCGCTGATGGATATCGGTTGCTACCCGGTAAAGACTTCACGCTTCGTATTTAGCGAAGAGCCCGAGCGCGTTTTTGCGTGCATCGAGCGCGACCCCAGCTTCAAAACTGACCGGCTCACTTCGGCGATTCTGGAATTTCCCATTGGGCAGAGCATTTTCACCTGCAGCACGCAGCTCGTGGATTACCAGAGGATGCAGTTCTTCGGCACCGAAGGCCGCATTGATATCGAAATTCCGTTTAACGCTCCTCCGGATAAGCCTACGCGAATCTTCATTGACAACGGCAAGGAACTTTACGCCGGCGGCAGCTCCATTATGGAGACATTCCCCATTTGCGACCAGTACACGATCCAAGGCGATGCGTTTTCTCAAGCGATTCGAGAAAACAAGGAAGTTCCTAATACGTTGGAAGATTCCATTTGCAACATGGCGGTGATCGACGCACTCTTCCGTTCCGCCGAGTCAGGCCGCTGGGAGCTCCCCGAATACCTCTAAACGCTGGCACCGATCATTGCGCCGCCGATCTAATGTAGGGGCGCGGCACTGCTGCGCCCCATCTTGCTAAGATCATAAGTGTTCTGTTTTTTTTTAGGAGTTCCGCCAACAAATCAAAAGGGCGCCCGCATTTCCTTCAGGCGCCCTTTCTCACATTGATCTCTAAGAAATCTCAAGTCCTCCGAGACAAGGGGAACACTGCGAAACTAGTCGTAATATTCCTGCCCCAGGTGGGTGATCAGATCTTCTCCCATCATCCAGCGCAAAGTGTTTTTCAGTTTCATGAGTTGGATGAACAGGTCATGCTCCGGATAGAGCTCCGGGGCAGTCATCGGCGACTTGAAATAGAAGCTGAGCCATTCCTGAATTCCCCGCATGCCTGCGCGCTGCGCCAGGTCCAGAAAGAGTACGAGGTCCAGAACAATGGGCGCTGCCAAAATTGAATCGCGGCACAGGAAATCCACCTTGATCTGCATCGGATAGCCCAGCCACCCGAAGATATCAATATTGTCCCAGCCCTCTTTATTGTCGCCGCGAGGGGGGTAGTAGTTGATGCGCACCTTATGGAAAATTGACTTGTAGAGATCGGGATACAGGTGCGGCTGCAGGATAAATTCCAGAGCGCCCAGTTTGGATTCTTCCTTTGTCTTGAAAGAGCCGGGATCCTCGAGGACTTCGCCGTCACGATTGCCCAGGATGTTGGTCGAAAACCAGCCTGTCAGTCCGAGCATGCGCGCCTTGAACGCGGGTGCCAGGACGGTCTTCATCATCGTCTGCCCGGTTTTAAAGTCCTTACCCATGATCGGCACATTGTGTTCCAGCGCCAACTGCTGCATTGCGGGCACTTCCACCGTCAAATTTGGAGCCCCGTTTCCGTAGGCTATGCCGCTGGTAATCGCCGCCCAGGCATAGAGCATGGACGGCGCAATTGCCGGATGATTTGCCTTCATAGCCTCTTCAAACTTTTCGGGCGTGGAATGGACCTCGTGCGGCTTCATGAACACTTCCGTCGAGCCGCACCACAGCATCACCATCCGTGAACAGCCGTGCTTTTTCTTGAATTTCGCGATGTCGTCTTTTACCTGCAACGCGATGTCGTACTTCGTTTTCCCTTTTTTTACATTCTTGCCGTCCAGCATTTTCACGTATTCGCGATCAAATGCCGCCGTCATCGGCTTGATCTTCGATAGGAAAGACTTCACCAGGGCCAGGTGATGCGCGTCCAGCACGCCCGCTTTTGCCGCCGCTTCGTAGGCGCTATCCGGGAAGATGTCCCATCCGCCGAACACGATGTCCTCTAGCCTCGCCAACTTCACGAACTCCTTAATTTTCGGTGAACGTCCTTCGGTGCGCTTCCCCAGGCGAATCGTGGCCATTTGGGTGAGTGAGCCGACCGGCAGGGCCTGTTTGTTGCGGACCAACTCGACACCGGCCATAAACGTTGTAGCTACCGCGCCCATCCCCGGCACCAGAATCCCAAGTTTTCCCCTTGGCGCAGCAATCTTCGTTGGTTTTTCCATGAAATTCCTCGGTTGAATTGTAGGTGGAACTGTACGGGCTAGAGCAGAAGGTTCCCTGGCCCTAGCCCAAACACCCAATTTTGTCGGAACCGCCGAGGATATGCAAATGAAAACGCTGGCTGCGTAAGACTGAGGTTTGGAATCCAGAGACTTAGTGAAAACGGAATCTTGTGCAAGTACTCAGCGACTAGATAGCCTATCAAAAAGAGTTCTGCAACTTCGCTAGCTTTCAAGTATTCTGTTTGACCTTCAGCGGCGTGATAAGTTGATATTGGGCAGCCGCCACGCATGGCGCGTTGCTTCTCGCAATTCATAAAGTTGGAGGAGAATTCCAATGCATGCCGCCGTTGTTCATGCCTTCGATGCACCACCCCGCTATACCACCTTCGCCGACCCAGTGGCGGCAGAAGGCGAGTTGCCTGTGACCGTGACTGCCGCCGGGCTTCATCCCATTGTCAAGGCACTGGCAAAGGGCAGCCACTACGGAAGCACAGGAGAGCTTCCATTCATCCCCGGAGTGGATGGCGTAGGCAGACTGGAGAACGGCTCGCGTGTTCTTTTTGGCATCTCGCGTGCTCCTTACGGCACTTTCGCGGAGCGTGCTCTCGCGGCGAACTGGATGTGCATCCCTTTGCCTGAAGGGCTGGAGGACGCAACTGCCGCGGCCATTGCAAATCCTGCAATGTCTTCGTGGGTTGCGCTGACGGAACGAGCGAAGTTTGTGGCCGGGGAAAGTGTGCTTATCCTCGGAGCAACAGGCGTTGCCGGGCGCCTGGCGGTTCAGATCGCAAAGCGGTTGGGAGCGCGGCGGGTGATCGCAGCTGGGCGCAACCCGCAAGCCTTGGAAGCTCTGACGGAACTTGGCGCAGACGCAGTTATTTCTCTCGACGAGAAGCATGATCCTCTGGTGGCTGCATTCCGCGGCGAATACGCCGGAGCAGGCGTTGATGTGGTACTCGACTATCTGTGGGGCCACCCGGCGGAATGCGTGCTGGAAGCCATCTCACAGAAAGGACTGCGCAAGGCGGCATCGCGCGTCAGGTTTGTTCAGATTGGCGAGAGCGCCGGTGCGGCGATCTCCATGAAGGCAGCCTCTCTGCGCAGTTCGGGGCTTGAACTGCTCGGGAGTGGCTTCGGAAGCGCTTCGCTGAGTCAGATTCGGGCTGCGGTCGAAGAGTTATTCAACGCCGCAGCGACGAAGCCGTTCCAGTTCAAAGTGAGGATGGCACCACTTAGCGAAGTAGAAGCACTCTGGAATAGCTCGGAACAGGGCACGCGACTGGTGTTTCAGCCGTGAACGCGGTCAATTGGGTTTCGGTTTTGGCAACTCAAGAAACTGGCTTCTGATTCTGGCCGCTCTGCTCTTCTTGTTTCCACGTCCCGGTCAGGTCCAGGTCCACCTGCACCGCCGGCTTTACTTTCAGCAGCCAGTTGCTTGGATCTTTCAATCCCCACTTGATGTAGGGCACTTCAAACTTCGCCACGCCCTTCCATTTTCCGCTGCTCATTTCCGCATGCACCGGCACGATCAATTCGTGCTCGCTGCCATGCAGGACAAACACTCCGTGCAGCTTCACATCCGAATCCCCTGAGGTCGCCACTTTCCCTTCCACCAGTGTCGGCCGGAACACCGCGTCCGGGTATTTGGCGCTTTCCAGCACTACCTTGTGCATCTTCTCGTCGCGCGAACTGTTGTTGCTGTCGCCGCTTGTTGCCAGCACAATAATCTCTCCCGCGGCCTTCCCCGTCTCCGGATCAATGTGTAGGTTTCCACCCTTTAATGCGAAGGTGCCATGCACGGTGTGGAGCGTGCTGTCCACCGTCCAGTGGACTTGCGATTGGCCGGGATCCACAAACAAGGAAAGCTCGGAACTTGCCGCCGCAGATGCCGCCGCGGACATCTCCTCTACATTCACTTTGGGCGGCGCGGCGCTCGCGGAAAGAAATACCGCCAGTCCGGTCAGCGCGCCGGTGCTGATCATCAGTGACTTCCAACCCGAAATTCGCATACTAACCCCTTCTTTTTGGGATCAAGCAGACAGGAACCGCCAGCCCAGTGCTACACCGGTGCTCACCATCTGTGAAGGTGTTGCCCGGCCTACGTGCACCGCCAGCAGGTCCTCAAACAGCTGCGGCTTTGAAGCCAGTGCGCCGAACGATCTCTTGCGCAATGTCTCGTTGCGTCCCAAGAGCAGCATCAGCTTTCCCATCCTCATGGGACGCCGCGCCAATTCCCGGTGCGCCTCCTCATAGGCTTGCATGTCATTCGCTTCAATCGCTGCGGCCAGCGCAAGCGATTGCCTGAATGCCAAACGCAGCCCTTCCCCAGTGATGGCATCGACTCCGCCGGATGCGTCGCCGACTAATGCCACATTTCCCCGCGCCATGTTTTTTAGCCGGTACATCACCGTGATCGCGCCCCGCTCCCGGCTCGCCAGTTCCGCGCCGTTCAGCCGTTCGCGCAACTCCGGCAACTCCTGCAGCACTTTCGTGAAGTTCGCATCTTCCAGCTTTTCGGCCATCACCACGATGCAAACTTCTTCCCTGCCAATCGGCGTAACGTAAGCTTGCGCTCCATTGGCCCAATATATTTCCATGAAGTCTGACCAGGGTTGCACCCGATAGTGCCGTCGCGTAGCAAATCGCTGTGTACGACGGGCAATCGTCTCCAGCCCGCTCCAACGCCGCACGCGCGAGCCACCACCATCGGCGCCCACAATCCATCGCGCCGGTACAAAGTCGCTCCTCAGTTGCACTCCTTCGGGAGAGATTCCGGATACTGGTGTCTTCCAGAGCAACTGCACGCCGCTCTTTTCCGCTGCGGCGACAAGCATGGCGTGGAGGATTGGCCGCCGGAGGCCTATTCCGTGGCCTTCGGGAAAATGCGCCGCAAACCGCTTATCAGTATGGATAAAATGAATCCCGCGAAACTCACAACCCTCGCCGGCATCCAGCACGATGCCAAGTTCGCGCAACGCCGCTTGCGTTTCTGGCATCAAGCCTTCGCCGCATGGCTTGTCAATGGGCGGTTCCGCGCCATCTGCCAACGTGACGCTAAAACCTTTCTTGCGCGCCGCGATGGCAGCAACCAGGCCCGCTGGTCCGCCGCCCACCACAAAGACATCTGTCCTGGGATTCCGCATCTCTGTTTTTGGCGCCCTCCGCGCCTCAAGTATCGGACCACTTCGCTTTGCACAAATCAAAAATATGTCAACAAACTGTCAGATTCTTACCGCGCGCTTGGCCAGACCGAGCGCCTCACTCCAAAACCGTGCCGAAGTATGCGCCGAAGCCACGACATCGCGTATCGCCACCACGAATTCATCCAGGTGTTTTTCTTCCACCACCAGAGGCGGCGCCGCTTTCAACACCATGAAATTATTCCCGCAAATCTGGGTCAAAATATTTTTCTCGCGGAACATTCGCATCACCACGATTTGCCCGAACATGGCCGGATGAATCCTTCGAAAGGCCTCGAACGGAGCGCGCAGAGAAAGTTTCCGTGGCGCGGTGAACTCGATTCCGGAAAGCAGGCCCATCCCGCGCACTTCCTTGACCATTTCAAATGGCGCAAGCTCAACGCGCAGCTTGGCGCGGAATTCTTCGCCCAATTGCATAGCTCGCTGCCCCAGATTTTCCTTCTCCAGTACGTCGAGCGTGGCGAGTCCAGCGCGCATGGACAGGCTGTTCTCGCTGAACGTGGACGTGTGCACAATCGCACGCCGGAGTGAAGAGTACACGCCCCGGTAGACCTCGTCGGTCATCAACACCGCGCTGACGGGCATCAGGCCGCCGCTCAGCGCCTTTGCCAGAATCACGATGTCCGGTCTCACGTCGAATTGATGCGCCGCCAGAAAAGTGCCGGTGCGGTACATGCCTGTCTGCACTTCGTCCAAAACAAACAGGCTCCCGTAGCGATGGCAGAGTTCCTGCGCGACTTTCAAGTAGTCACGCGATGGCATTCGAATCCCCGCTTCGGATTGAACCGGCTCCACGACAAACGCTGCATACCGCCGAGTAGCCAATACTTTCTCAAGCGCGTTAACGTCCCCGAATGGCACGCCCGCTGTGTCTGCCAGTTGTGGGCCGAACCCTTCGCGCCAAAATTCATCGTCCATCAGGGATAGAGCGCCCGCGGTCAGCCCGTGAAAGCTGCTCTTTGCGAAAACGATGCCGGGCCGCGAGGTGTTCGCCCGCGCAAACTTAATCGCAGCCTCCACGCCCTCGCTGCCGCTGCTCCCAAAATAAACTTTTTGTAATCCGCCGCCGGCCAGTTGGCACAGACGTTGCGCCAGATCACCGGCGATTTCCGGGACATGACTTTGCAGCATCGCCGGCCCGCTCTTGTCCAGCTCTTCCTTCAAGGCTTGCATAATATAAGGATGGTTATGGCCGGTGTTGTGGACGCAATAGCCGGACAGAAAGTCCAGGATCCGCCGGCCGTCACGCGTGAAAAGCTCCGTTCCCACGCACCGCTCGTACTCCACATTCATGTCCAGAAGGTTAAGCAGTGAAACCCACTGCGGGTTTACGAACTCCTCGTAGCTTGAGGTAAATTCTCGGGATGGGACTTCTACAGCCTGCACCGTCGTCATATTGCAGTATGGATGCCAGACCTGCTCCGTGGGATGTACCACAGGCGCAGCTTTTGCCGGATTTCGAGCAGTTTTTATCCCGCGTGGCCTGAGTTTTCCGGTCTTCCCCGGGATCTGCCACTTCTGACCTCTTTTCGCTCATAACCTATTCTTATCCAATATAGCATTTCTATTAATTGGACTCATCCCCCGCTTCCCTTCATGCTATTAAGCGTCGGGGGTGTACGCGCGCTCGGCTACTCCCCCGTTCGTTTTTGGTGTCTCCCGCTTTCCTTGCCAGGCAGCCGGCGCTTGCCAGGCTGTGAATGTGTCATGCAGCTTTTTCGCGGGCGAATGGGGAAGATGGAAGCGGTTGAGTTGGGCAACTCTGGAGTTTTGGGGCCATCCTCCAGACGGGGTGATGGCCCAGATTTGTTTTTCGCTACTTGTGCGCAGGTTGGGGGAAAACCGCTGTGACCGAACGTTCGCTGAAGTCTCGCAGTTCTGCTCTCGTGGATGGCAATAACCGCGCCCCTGCTCGCGCCATGCTTCGCGCCTCTGGCCTGAACGACGACGATTTCACCAAGCCGCTCATCGGCATCGCCAACACCTGGATCGAAATCGGACCCTGCAACTATCACCTTCGTGAATTAGCAGAGCATGTCCGCGCCGGCATCCGTGCCGCGGGTGGCACTCCGCTCGAGTTCAACACGGTTTCCATTTCCGACGGCATCACCATGGGCACGGAGGGCATGCGCGCTTCCTTGATCAGCCGCGAAGTCATCGCCGATTCCATTGAACTTGTTTGCCGCGGCAATCTTTTCGACGGTCTCGTCGTGTTGGTCGGATGCGACAAAACGATTCCCGGCGGCATTATGGCTCTGGCGCGGTTGAATATCCCCGGCCTGATTCTTTATGGAGGCTCGATCGCTCCGGGGCAATATGAAGGCCATTCCGTGACCATTCAGGACGTATTTGAAGCGGTCGGTGCGCACGCGCGCGGCAAGATCACCGACAAACAACTCAAGGAAATCGAATGTTCCGCATGCCCTGGCGTCGGCGCTTGCGGGGGACAGTTCACGGCGAACACCATGGCCTTGGTATGCGAGTTTCTGGGACTCGCTCCCATGGGCGCTTCCAGCATTCCCGCCACGGACAAAGGCAAAGCGCAAGCCGGCGAACTTGCTGGCAAGCTGGCGATGGATCTGCTTCGCAAAAATGTGGCGCCACTGACAATTCTGACGAAGACAGCCATTGAGAACGCCATAGCAGGAGTCTCCGCTACCGGAGGGTCCACCAACGCAGTTCTGCATCTCCTTGCCATCGCGCGCGAAGCAGGCATTCCGCTCGCCATCGACGATTTTGATCGAATCAGTTTGCGAACGCCCATCCTCGCTGACTTAAAACCTGGAGGACGATTTGTCGCAACCGATCTATATGCAGCAGGCGGCACTCCGCTCATCGCAAAGCGTATGCTTGAAGCTGGTCTCCTCAAAGGAGAAGCTCTCACCGTCACCGGCCGCAGTCTTGCCGAAGAAGCGGCCGCCGCAAAAGAAACCCCGGGCCAGGAAGTCGTCCGCACCAAAAGCAACCCGCTCAAATCGACCGGCGGCCTAGTGATTCTTCATGGTAACCTCGCCCCTGAAGGTTGTGTTATCAAGGTTGCCGGGCACAACACGCAAAACTTCCGCGGCCCCGCCCGCGTATTTAATGACGAAGAAGCCGCGTTTGCGGCAATCAGCAGCGGCACGATCAAGGCCGGCGACGTGGTTGTGATTCGTTACGAAGGTCCGCGCGGCGGCCCCGGAATGCGCGAAATGCTCGTGGTGACAGCGGCTCTTGTCGGAGCAGGCCTCGGCGATTCCGTCGCTTTACTGACCGATGGCCGTTTCTCCGGCGCGACGCACGGGCTCATGGCAGGACATGTCGCTCCTGAAGCGGCTGTTGGCGGCCCCATCGCTGCTGTGCATGATGGCGACGTCATCTCGTTTGATATTCCCAAGCGCACTCTTTCCGTCCAACTGACCGACGCGGAAATTCAGAAACGCCTCGCTTCCTGGAAACCGCCCAAACCCCGCTTCACCAGCGGCGTCATGGCCAAGTATGCTTATCTCGTTTCCTCTTCTTCGCTCGGCGCCGTGACTTCCCTGCCCGACACTTTTTCTTCCGGTTCCCTACAGGGATCCACGGGGAGACCTCTATGAAGATGACTGGTGCGGAAATCCTCTGCGAAACATTGACGCGCCTTGGCGTGCGTCATATCTTCGGCTATCCCGGCGGCGCGATCCTTCCGGTGTACGACGCGCTCGGCAAGTCCAAGCTTCATCACATCCTTGTGCGCCACGAACAAGGCGCCACGCACATGGCCGATGGCTACGCGCGCGCCACGGGCGGCGTTGGTGTGGCCATGGCTACTTCAGGCCCTGGCGCCACCAACATGGTTACCGGAATTGCCACGGCCATGCTCGATTCCTCTCCAGTCGTGTGCATCACCGGGCAAGTGAGCAGCAGGGTGCTGGGGTCGGACGCCTTTCAGGAAGTCGACATCACAGGCATCACCATGCCGATCACCAAGTACAACGTGGTGGTTTCCCGTGCGGAAGATGTCGCGCACACTTTGCGTGAAGCTTTCATCATCGCCCAGTCCGGACGACCTGGTCCCGTGCTCGTGGACTTCACCAAAGACGCGCAGCAGGCCTCCGCGGAATTCGATTGGGACAAGTGCGGCCCGCAGTTGCCGCCCAAACGTATCCGCAACAATCACAAACAGGATGAATTTGACCGCGCGGTCGAGCTTCTGAACACCGCGAAGCGTCCCGTGATTCTCGCCGGACGCGGCGTCATGCTTTCCGGGGCGATGCGCCAGTTTGAAGAATTCGTTCGTACGAGCAATATCCCGGTGGCCATGACGCTGCTCGGCATCGGTTGCTTCCCTGCCAGCGACCCCATGAACCTCGGCATGATGGGGATGCACGGCGAAGCCTGGGTGAACACTGCGATTCAGGAAGCCGATCTGCTGATCGCCGTCGGTATGCGTTTCGACGATCGCGTCACCGGCGATCTGCGGACCTATGCGCGCAACGCCCACAAAATCCACATTGAAGTGGATCGCGCGGAGATCAACAAGAACGTCCAGGTTGACGCTGCGCTCGTTGGCGATGCGGGAGAGACTCTCGCCAGACTCTTGCCGCACGTTCACGAACGCGACCACTCACCTTGGCTCGCGCATATCAAGGAACTCAAGGGCGATTCCGCGGTTCGCGATATTCAGAGCCTTCCGGACAGCGGCCATCTCTACGCCGCGCATGTGATCAACGACCTCTGGAAGGTTACCAAGGGTGAGGCCATTGTGGTCACCGATGTGGGCCAACACCAGATGTGGGAGGCGCAGTATTACCACCACGACCGTCCTCGCTCGCTGATTACTTCCGGTGGACTCGGCACTATGGGATTTGCTCTGCCCGCTGCCATTGGGGCGAAGTTCGCGCGGCCCGACGCGGAAGTGTGGGTAGTGGCTGGCGACGGCGGATTCCAGATGACCTCTTGCGAGCTTGCAACCATCGTGCAGGAAAAAATCAACGTGAAGATTGCCATCATCAATAACGGCTATCTGGGCATGGTTCGTCAGTGGCAGGAGTTTTTCTACGACAAGCGCTATGTGGCCACGCCGCTTGTGGCGCCCGATTTTGTTTCACTGGCGAATGCCTTTGGAATTCGCGGGGAACGCATTACGTCCCGCGCGGAAGTGGTTCCGACCATCGAGGCGGCACGTCAAACCGATCAACCAATTCTGCTGGATTTCCGTGTTGAGCAGGAGGATTCGGTGTATCCGATGGTGCCTGCGGGCGCGGCTCTTCACGACATGATTCGTCGCCCCAATAGTCCGTTGGTAGAGACTGCCACGGAGCCTTGGGATTAATTGCCTGGTGCAACACGGCCCTGCTGGAAGAGCTTTCGGTCCAATGAACTCCCGGTCTGGGATGTGCCATACTTCTCATACTCTCCGGGAGCAGTTGTACCGCCATGAAAATTGAGGATCGTATGCAAACTATCGTTGCTTATGTGGAAAACAAGCCGGGTGTTCTGAACCGCGTCGCTTCGCTCACCCGTCGCCTGGCCATCAATATTGATTCGCTTACCGTCGGGCCCACGGAAAATGAAGCGATTGCCCGGATGACTCTTTGCGCGCATACGGATGAGCGTGGCGCACACCGCCTGGAAGCCAGTCTGGAAAAGCTCGTGGATGTTCTGCTTGCTGAAAATATCACCGATCGTTCCATGCTCGAACGCGACTTGGCGCTGATCAAGGTGGCCGCCGACCAGCAGAACCGTCCACACCTGATGGAGTTGATCAAGGTGTTTCGCGGACGCGTGGTGGACGTTGCCCCGGAATCCCTTATCGTGGAAGTTTCCGGCACCGTGGACAAGATTGATGGCTTGCTGGAAGTCTTACGTCCCTTCGGCGTGCTCGAGATGGCGCGCACCGGCCGCATCGCCATGACGCGTGGCAACGATCTGCTACGTCCACCCGCTACGACGGATGCCGCACCTGTGGAGCCCGCCCCCACTGCAAAATGACTTTGCCGTACCTGATTGCGATTGGCGAGAGATTTACAAACTGCTGATTTTCGGCCGCGCCGCGGTCCACGAAAGGAACAACGAACGCAATGGCAAATCTCTACTACGATAAGGATGCAGACCTTAGTCTGATTCAGAAGAAGAAAGTGGCCATCATCGGCTACGGCTCGCAGGGTCACGCGCACGCCCTGAATCTGCGTGATTCTGGCGTCTCCGTAGTTGTCGGCCTCCCGACGGGCAGCGCTTCGCGCGCCAAGGCGGAGAGCGACGGCGTCAGTGTGAAAACTCCCTCGGAAGCCGCCGCGTGGGCCGACGTGATCATGATTCTTGCGCCTGATACTCGCCAGCCAAAGCTTTATAAGGAAGCGATTGAGCCTAATCTCACGCCCGGCAAGACGCTGATGTTCGCTCACGGCTTCAACATTCGTTTCGGTGCTATCAAGCCTCCCAAGACCGTGGATGTTTCCATGATTGCGCCGAAAGCGCCCGGCCATCGCGTTCGTGAAGTCTTCGTTGAAGGCGCAGGCACGCCCGCGCTTCTCGCGGTTGAACAAGACGCCAGCGGCACTGCGAAGGCGCTCGCTCTTTCCTATGCCAAAGCCCTCGGCACAACACGCGCCGGTGTTCTTGAAACCACATTTACCGAGGAAACAGAGACGGATCTTTTCGGCGAACAGGCCGTACTTTGCGGCGGCGTCAGCGAACTAATCAAAGCGGGCTTCGAAACTCTGGTGAATGCCGGATATCAGCCGGAAGTTGCGTACTTCGAGTGCATGCACGAATTGAAGCTCATCGTTGATTTAATTTATCGCGGCGGGCTCAGCTACATGCGCTATTCCGTCAGCGACACCGCCGAGCACGGCGACTATCACGCGGGCCCGCGCATTGTCACCGTGGAAACGCGCGAAGCCATGAAGAAACTGCTTGCGGAAATTCGCGATGGAAGCTTCGCCAAAGCCTGGATCGAAGAGAATGAGAAGGGTTGCCCCAATTTCCTTGCCAAGCGCAAGGCGGAGCAGCAAAGCAGACTCGAGCAGCTGGGTCCCAAGCTTCGTTCGATGATGCCTTTCCTGAATCCCGTTCTTGCTCCGGGGATGTCGGAGACGGCCGCCTCCGCCAAGAAGTAGCTCCATTCCAACGTTTCCTCAATTGGGGTCCAGCAGTGCTGGCCCCTACACAGACACACCTGATTTCCGTTATGATTTTGCCCGTGAACAATTCGCGTATAACCTTTCTCCGTATTCTGTTCCTCTGCCTTTGCACCTTTCCTGCCGCTGCACCAGTTCACGCTCAAACCGCCAAGACCGCCGCGCTGTCGCTCACTCCCGGCCCAAAGCCCGCGGATGCGCCTGTCGAATGGAAGCAACTTGTTGGGATTTATCAATACTCCAGTTACAGCCAACCGACTCATATGATGATTTTTTTCGAGAAGCGTCAGCGCCTCTTTATGCAGCCTAAGGGTCTTTCGGAAAAGGCTGAAGAGATTCACGAGGCAGGTGGGAATGTCTTAATCACTGGCCCGGAGGGGCGCACCTACCTCTACGGCGAGCTTAGGGACAAGAGCGGAAGCGTCACTTCCTTTTCGTATCTCATGGAACACTTCGTTCGTGCCGATGCTGGCGCCGATCTCGCGCACTTCTACTACGTCACACCTACAAAGTCTTTGGATGAACTCCGCGCCGCCGCCCTTGCCGCAAAGCCGCCCGAAGAACCCGGCCATTTCCGCAAACCCGATCTCGTTGAACTCATCACGCTTGATCCCGCGATCCACCTGGACATTCGTTATGCCCACAACGACAATTTCCTGGGCACACCGCTCTACACGCAAGCGCGCGCTTTTCTGCAACGCCCCGCCGCCGAAGCACTGCTCCGCGTTCTGCGCAAATTGCAGTCGCTCGGTTATGGCCTGCTGATTCACGATGGCTACCGCCCGTGGCACATCACGAAAGTTTTCTGGGACGCTACGCCCCCTGAAGGCCACGATTTCGTTGCCGACCCCAAGAAAGGTTCCAAGCACAATCGCGGCTGCGCCGTGGACTTGACGCTTTACGACCTGGCCACTGGTAAGGAAATTGAAATGCCCGGACTGTATGACGAGATGTCGGCGCGTTCCTACCCCACATTTCCTGGCGGCACTTCTCTGCAGCGTTGGAACCGCGAACTCTTGCGCCGCGCCATGGAATCGGAGGGCTTCACCGTGAATGAATACGAATGGTGGCACTTCGATTACAAGGACTGGAAGCTCTACCCTTTGCTGAATGTGCCTTTTGAAGAGCTTGCTACGATGTCAACTCCACCTAATTGAGACACTAGTTGAGGCGGCGCGGCTTTCAAGGGATGCTTGGCAATGGCGCTGCAGCGAGCGAAAAAGGACTTGAGGAAGGAATACGACGATGCGAGCGCACTATTTCTTGGGCTTCAGCGAAGTGATCGCCGGAAACGAACTTGCGCTCGTAAAGATACATTCGGGCGGCTGCTGTTTGGTCTTAAACGAATTAACAAGTGTCCGGATAGCCTGCCCAGCATTCGCGGGAATCACGACGGTCGCTTGCAAAAGTCCACGGTGAACATACGCCTGCCCTGAATTAGGGAGGCCATCGCACCCGATATAGGGCAAGCTCATCCAGTGATCGCGTTCGGCCCCTCCAGTCAGTTCCTGAAAGGCCCGGCGCGCGCCCAGTGCCATGGCGTCATTCTGCGCTGCCACGAGGCCAACGGATACGTCCTTGGCCATATTTAATTTGAGCCAGGAACTTACCGCGTTGTAAGCGCTCTCCTCCGTCCAAAGCCCTTTCAACACCCGCACTTCTACTTTCGCAGGTTTCGCCTGTCGCATCGCCGCGGCACGCCGCACCGCCGCCCTATTGTCGGAGGGTCCGTGGATATAAAGGACAGTACCTCCCTGGGGAAGTAAATGAGCAATCTGTTCTCCCTGGATTCGGCCCACTTCGTCGTGATTCGTGGTAATACAGAAAAGTGGTGTCGCAGAAAGCAGGCGAAGCTCCTTCAGGTAATCTACTTCCCGGTTTAACACGACCCAACCCACGCCGGCTGTTGCCGCGATTTTCGCGGCTCTTTCAAGCGGCGTCCCCACGGGTTCGAAAAGAATCCCGTCAGGCCGCGTTTCCGCAGAACTGTACAAAAGCTTCAGGACTTCCTGGCTTTGCATCACCGCATCATGCTCCGTTTGCATCACTTCGAGATCCACGTCGCACTCGCGCGCTTCTTCCTTCGCCGAAATGATCTGCTCCGCCTGGTAGTCGTTATTTTCCACAACCAGAAGCACATATTTGGGTTTCTTCATCTGAGGCCTCCACCAAACTCCCAGGATGCCTGGCTAATCCATCGTTGGGACGGCGCACTTCGCTCGCGGGTTCGCGCATACCACGAGGGCAGAAACGAAAGAGAACAAGCGAATTTTTCAAAAGATCGAAGGAATCGCAGCATCGGTCTCTTGTGCGACAGATTTTGCTCAAGTTTTGTTCGTCAACAAAGCCGACGAAATTGCCCGAATTGAGCGTTTCGCCGCACTCCCCTGTCGACTGGCTGGAGGAGGCCTGGAAATTCCGGTTTGCACTCCGCCTCTCCGCGCAAAACATACGCCCGCACTTTGTGTGCGTCAAGGTACGGAAGCGCTTGCTGCCCTCAAAAATCCACCGTCGTTACGTGACAATTCAGTAGCGAACATTATTAACTATCTACGTATCGCTGGATGAATTGTTGGCTCCCGTCGCCATGGTCACGTCTCCTGCGGTAATATTTGCTGCATGCCCACGAAGACTCTTTCGCCGCTATTGCGCCTTGGCACTTCCTCCTTCACGGCCGAAGGATGGGAGGCCAGTTTTTATCCCAAAGGCACTCAGCCGCGGGATTACCTCTCTTACTATGCGACGCAGTTTGACACGCTCGAGGTTGATGCCACCTTCTACCGTATCCCGGCTGAATCCACGGTGAAAGGCTGGTATGCCAAAACGCCTGCCGATTTTTTGTTTGCGCTGAAAGCCCCGCAGGAGATTACGCACGAGCGCCTGTTGGTTGACGCCGAGCCGGTACTGAACGAATTCTTGCGCGTAACCGATCATCTCGGCGACAAGCGCGGGCCCATCCTCTTTCAGTTTCAATACTTCAACAAAAAAGCCTTTGCCGCACCGGCCGATTTTTTGGCACGGCTGAAGCCTTTTCTTGGAAAACTGCCCGCGGAACCGCGCTTCGCAGTGGAAATCCGCAACAAAAACTGGCTCGGTCCTGCACTTTGCGATCTTTTGCGCAAACACAACGTCGCACTGGCCCTGATTGACCATCCCTGGATGCCGCGGCCCAAGGACTGGTTCGCCAAAGGCGACGCTATCACCACCGATTTCACCTATATCCGCTGGCTCGGCGACCGCAAAGTCATCGAAGAGCTGACCAAAACGTGGGACAAGACCCTCGTGGACCGCACGCGCGATCTGCAGGATTGGGTGGAAGCCTACCGCAACTTCCTGAGGCGCAAGATCCGTACTTTTGCCTTTGCCAACAATCACTATGGCGGCCACGCGCCAGCTACGCTTCATCTATTCGCCGAATTAATGGAAAAGTAGCGTTGCTGTGTCCGCGCACGCGAAACTCATTTGAGTGTGTTTTTTGGGGAATGGAGATCCGCGAAACTGTGAGAGGTAAATCAACCCAGATTGGTTTTGCCCAACTCCGCCACACGTCGCTCGTAAATCATTTCGCAAAGACCTCTCTTATTGTAAAAACGAAACACTATTTTGTGGCCTGCTTCGATCTTTGCACGAGACTTCAGCACTGTGCCGTTCAACACCACCCAACTTCCGTTAACCAGATACTCGCCTTCGCGTCCCTGCAATTCAAAGTGTCCGTCGCTTTTTAAAGAAAGCGGTGCGGCCTTACACGGCAGTTCGCGTCCGCCCACGCGAGACTGCGTGCACTCGTACTGTCCCGCTACTTCGGCACTTTGCGCCCGGGCTGTGCCGCTCGCCAAAAGCAACCCAGCGGTCAGGCCGAATGCCAAGGTCAATGTTTTCCCGATTCGGGACTCCATGGTTGCCTCCCAGGATAACGTGCACGTCGAGCAAAGTCTCCTGTACCTAAATGTATTTGCAACTTCCCTACCACCTACGTAACAGTCCACCATATTGAAAATACAGGTGTTGGTTGCGCGGGGTAGGCCCTGGCCGACGGCTTTAGGGAACAACTGTTCACATTCCGCGCGCCGGTGGGAAGTCTTTTTCGGTACTGTCCCCCGTGTACCAGCCCAGGCGAGTACCCGTTCATTTACTCGCTACCTTGATTGATAGGAGAGTTAGTCCGCGGGCAGTTCCGGTATCGCTGCACCGTCCTTGCGCGGATCTGAGGCGCCATAATTCACACTTTTCGCAAAATCACGCAGGACCGCCTGACCACCGCCCACAGCGGAGGAGAAAGCCCCCATGACCGTGATCTTGTGTCCCCAGGCAGTCAACTCGTCGCGCGTCTTCTGTGAAAAGCGATTCTCCATTTGAACGTCGCAACCTTCAAAAGTATGTTTCGAGAAACGCGGCGCTTCCAGGGCCGCTTGGATATTCATCTTGTAGTCCACTAGGTTTGCGATGAATTGGGCGTGGGCTTGCGACTGGTTCCAGCCGCCCATGATGCCAAACGCCAGGCGAATATCTCCATTTTTCGCAAACCCTGGGATGATCGTGTGCCTCGGGCGCTTTCTGCCGGCCAAGGAGTTGGGCGAATTGGCATCCAGCGTAAACAAGGCGCCGCGGTTTTGGAGTGCAAAACCCGTCTCCGGCGCGACGATCCCCGAACCAAATTCGTTGTAATTGCTCTGAATCAGCGAAACCATGTTCCCTTCGCGGTCCACTACGCTAAGGTACGTCGTGTCATTGCCAATGGGAATATTTCCCGCCGCCACCTCGCAATTCGTCTTTTCCGGATTGATCAGCTTCGCCGCTTGCGCCGCCCACTCCTTTGAAAGCAGTGCCTGCACCGGCAGTTTCTGGCCGCGCGGGTCGCCAATGTATCGGGCCATATCGGCATAGGCGATCTTCTTCGCTTCGATCATGGCGTGCAACGCTTTTGTCGAGCCGAATCCATAGTCTTTCTGGCCAAGAGGAAAATTCTCCATGATGTTGAGCATTTCCAGTGCGGCAATTCCCGTCCCATTGGGAGGCATTTCGTAGACGGTCCAGTCCCGATATGTGGTGGAGATAGGCTCGACCCACTCGCTCGAAAACTCGGCCAGATCGGCGGCTGCCATGGTGCCGCCGTGGCGTTTCATGGCTTCCAGGACGCGCCGCGAGATTTCTCCTTTATAGAAAGCATCCCGGCCGTGTTCGGCAATCTGCTGCAACGACCAAGCCAGCTCGGCGTTGCGAAAAATCTCCCCAGCTTTAGGGGCGCGATCCTGTGGCAAATAAAGTTTGGCGGCCGCTTCGTCGCCACGCAGATAGTCCGCCGCGCTCGCCCAGTACATCGCCACCATTTCGGTCACCGGGTAGCCATTCTGTGCAGTACGAATGGCAGGCGCCAAATCTTCACTTAGCTTCTTTCGCCCGAATTTGTCCGCAAGTTTTTGCCAACCGTCCACGGCTCCGGGAACGGTGATGGTGTGAATGCCGGCTTCCGGCATCTCCCGCAAACCGAGCTTCTGAAGCACTTCGATGCTGAGACTTCTCGGCGCCCACCCGCTGGCATTCAGCCCGTAAAGCTTGTTGGCTTTCGCGTCGTACACGATTGCAAACAAATCACCGCCAATACCGTTCATCATCGGGGATACCACGCCCATCATGGCGTTCGTTGCAATCGCGGCATCCACAGCGTTTCCGCCGCGTTCCAGGATGCGCGCGCCTGCCTGCGCCGCCAATGGCGATTCCGCGGCCACAATGCCATTCTGCGATATCACCATGGAGCGGGCTTGCGAACGATCTTGCGCGGGAGTGGCGCTGGGAATCATGCTGCATGCAAGATACAGCAAAGCGGCAAGTGTTGCGAAGAATCGATTCAAGGCATGCCCCTCAGTTCACGAAGTTCTAACCATTCAGTCGTAGCAAAACTCGTCTTGGTGCCAGCACTCTATCGCGGGAGAAACACTCTCGCAAGGGTGACCATCATGGAGGAAGGGTCCCGTCCTCCGACGCTCCGAGTTACACAGCTTTTCAAGTACTGACCGTTGGTCTACCAGGCAGAATCCGATAGAATGCTGCCGTGCCCGATACTCCTCCCCGTAAAGCGAAAGCTCTAGCGCCCGATCCAACCACCGCGCGGATGGACGCCCTTGTCGCCGGGCGCAACTCTGATCCCTTTGGCGTTCTTGGCCCTCAGCCGATACAAACGTCGGAGGGGCGCCGCTGGTTCGTTCGCGTATTTCAACCACGCGGCTCTGAGCTGCAATTGCTTTGGGGAGGGCAAGCCGATCCCCTTCCCATGAAGAAAGTTCGGCCTGAGGGTCTATATGAAGCGGAACTTCCATTGGTCAGCGATTTGGCTCCCGCTCCTTCCAGTTATCGGGTGCGGTTTCGCACGGATTATGGCGAGGTGGTTGAAGTCCATGATCCCTACGCGTTTCCGTACCTGCTTAGCGAATTCGATCTGTACTTGATGGGGGAAGGCCGCCACTACGACACCTACGAAAAACTCGGCGCACACATCAAGACTGTGGACGGAGTTGCCGGCGTCCATTTTGCCGTATGGGCTCCCAGCGCGCGGCGCGTCAGCGTGGTGGGCGATTTCGATCGTTGGGACGGCCGCGTTCATCCCATGCGCACTCGCGGCTCTTCCGGCATCTGGGAATTGTTTCTGCCCGACCTTGGTGAAGGCGCGATCTACAAATACGAAATCATCGGCCCCCGCGGTGAGATGCTTCCACTGAAAGCCGATCCTTACGGCTTCTTTTCGGAGTTGCGGCCGAAAACTGGTTCGGTTGTGGCGCGGCTCGACAGTCATCAATGGAACGATGGCGAATGGATGGCGCAGCGCCCGCAACGAAAATGGCTGGAGCAACCCATCTCCGTCTACGAGGTTCATCTGGGCTCCTGGCGGCGCATTCCGCAAGAAAACAACCGCTGGCTGAGCTACAACGAACTCGCCGACCAACTCATTCCCTACGTGAAGGATCTCGGCTACACGCACATCGAATTGTTGCCCATCATGGAGCATCCCTTCGACGGCTCCTGGGGCTACCAGACGCTGGGCTACTTCGCCGCCACCAGCCGCTATGGCAAACCCGCGGAGTTCATGGCCTTTGTGGATCGCTGCCACCAGGCTGGGCTCGGTGTGCTTCTAGATTGGACCCCCGCGCATTTCCCGCGCGATACGTACGGGCTGAGCCAGTTTGACGGCACTCACCTCTACGAACATTCCGACCCGCGCCAAGGTACACATCCGGATTGGGGCACGCTGGTTTACAACTATGGCCGCAATGAAGTGCAGAATTTCCTCATCTCCAACGCGTTGTTCTGGTTGGACAAATATCACATTGACGGCCTGCGCGTGGATGCGGTTGCCTCCATGCTTTATTTGGATTATTCGCGGAAAGAGGGCGAGTGGATCCCCAACCGTTTCGGCGGCCGCGAAAATCTGGAGGCCATAGACTTCTTTAAGCGCATGAACGAAGTGGCGCACCTGCGGTTTCCCGGCGTGCTGACCATCGCGGAAGAATCCACGGCTTGGCCGAGCGTTTCGCGCCCCACCTATCTCGGAGGACTAGGCTTCAGCCTGAAGTGGAATATGGGCTGGATGAACGACACGCTGCACTATTTTTCCAAGGATCCCGTTTTCCGCCGCTACGAGCACAACAAGCTGACTTTTTCGCTGCTCTACGCCTTCACCGAAAATTTCATACTGCCCTTCTCTCACGATGAAGTAGTACACGGAAAAAATTCATTGCTGCACAAAATGCCTGGCGACATGTGGCAGCAGTTCGCGAATTTGCGTCTCCTCCTGGCCTACCAATTCGCGCATCCGGGAAAGAAACTTTTGTTCATGGGGCAGGAATTCGGCCAACGGAACGAGTGGTACGAAGCTGAGAGCTTGGACTGGCACTTGCTGCAATACGATTCGCACCGCGGAGTGCAGAATCTGGTCCGCGATCTGAATAAGCTGAACGCCGCAGAACCTGCCTTGCATCAAGTGGATTTCGAGTGGCAGGGCTTCGAGTGGATTGATGCCAACGATTCGGATAACAGCGTTTATTCCTTTGTGCGCCGCGGCAAAAATCCCGACGATGTCATCCTGGCCGTGATAAACGCCACGCCCGTCGTGCGCTACGGCTATCGCCTCGGAGTGCCGCGTGCGGGTCACTACGAAGAAGTGCTGAACACAGACGCCGGAATTTACGGCGGTTCCAATGTAGGTAATCTGGGCGGTATGAACGCCGACGAACATGCCTGGCAAGGCCGTCGCTACTCGCTCGCGCTAACTCTGCCGCCGTTGGCCGCCGTCTTCCTGAAATGGCGCCGAGCGTGAACTTACCCGGCTAGGCCTTATAACTGCCGGGCCACTTTTGAAAGTGGTATCCTAGGCGAGAGAATCCCGACTCCAGACCAAAGGCTGTGCTCCCAGCCAAGGGAGTATCCTCTTGACCCGCCAGTGCTCCACCCCATTTCAAGGGTTTGCCCTCTTCCGTCTTATTGGGACATTGGGCTTGATAGTTATATTTTGCTCCGGCTGTGGCTCAACCACTACCGGCAATACCACAACTCCGCCCCATGTTCCCTCGTTCACCACGTTCGATGCTCCTGGTTCTACTGCGACGTACCCCCAAAGTATCAACAACGCGGGCCTCATCGTCGGATACTTCGCCAACTCGAACAAAATCAATCATGGTTTCGTCCGCTAAGCGTCCGGCATGATCACAACTTTCGATGCTCCCAATGCGGCCATGGGCTACACCGAGGGAACCCTGGTTTATGCTGTCAATGTTTCTGGAACTTGTACAGGGATGTTTAACGGCCAGGACAATCTCATCCATGGTTTCATTCGCACTTCCGATGGGCAATTCTCCGTATTCAACCCTTTTCTTAATAATCCGCTCATACCTTTTGAACTTTCACCCAGTTCCATCAATGACTCTGGGGACGTTGCCGGTTTCTTTCTAGATCCGGCTCTGTATGCGCATGGTTTCGTCGGTTCCTTCGCCAGCGGCATAATTGGATTCGACGCTCCCGGCGCCATTCAGGGTCGCCTTGAAGGCACGATGGCCAATCATATCAATGCAAATGGGGATACGGCCGGCTTTTTCAGAGACACAAACTTAGTCCTTCATGGATTCTTGCGCCATCCAGACGGCTCTTTTACTATCCTAGACGCGCCGGGCGCTGGCACAACCGCACAGAGTGGCACCTCAACCACTTCAAACAACTCGAATGGTGAAATCACGGGAATTGTCATAAACGGACAGCTGACCCGTGGCTTCTTGCGTACCCCTGATGGCACATACGCTGTTTTCGACGCCCCAGACGTTGGTAGCCCCGGCACAAACGCCGGCATCATCAACTCTAGCGGCGCGATCGTCGGGAATTCCTGGGACAGCAACTCCATACCTCACGGTTTCCTGCGCAACACGAATAGATCATTTGTCGTCATAGACAACCCTGATGCGGTACAGATTCCGAACATCTTTGGCACAACTGTTGCTGACATAAACGATTCCGGGGCCATCATCGGTTATTTCACCGATGCAAAGGGTGTGCAGCGCGGCTTTCTTCGCCAGTAAGCCCGCACGCGTAGCTGGGAGCCCCAACCTCGTAGCTTGGGTACGGGTCTTGGAGTTCTCTCCTCGGAAACTCATAACTTAAAACTGAATATTTAAGACTTCGCCAATCAGGGCAGGATCCGTCCCAGAATAAGCGCAATTTGTCTTTCTGCCGAAGCATCGTCTGAACTCATGCGTGCTCGTGCTCTTCTCGAAAAGTGTTCGCTTCGTCTAACTTATTTTGGGCCGTAAAAAAGATAGTCGGCGGTATAAGGCACGCGCGCTTCCTGACCGGAATGCGCCTCGTCGCAGCCGGATTCGGGCGCCTTGCCGCCTTTCGTGTTCACGCGCTGGATGGATGTAACACGAGAAAGCGTGCCGTGCCCCTCATGACTGTCGATACTGACGAGCAGCCAGGGAATTGAGCTGGGTTCCGGTGAAGGTACATTGGCAACGGCTTTGCCTGTGACGCGGCCGCCATCGTTCGCTTCCCAAGTGGGTCCCGCGAAGTGCTTGCCAAAAGGCTTGCCCCCGTTGTCGAAGAGCGTGGCGTCCGGAGCTTTCAGCGCCCAAACAAATTGCGCGCCATCCGATTTGCAGGTGTAGATTTGGTCGCTCTCAGCGTGCACTTGGAAGAGTAGTTCTTCGCCAGCAGGAGGTTGCAGCTGTGCTGGAGTTTGTTGCCCGATGGCGACGCGCGAAAGAGCGCAGCACCCGGCAGCAGACAGCAACATGTAGAGAATAATTCTGTGAACGGCTTCGCGCATGGAAGAACTCTCCCTTGGCCGACAAAACGAAGACCTTTGGCGCACGCAAATATATCTCACCTCCCAATCCACCGTCGCGAAAAATATTCGGCCCGGAGATGCACCCTCGACCCTTTACCCATCCATGCTATTCCCCCAAAGCACGTCCGTTTAACCTCTCTGGAGCGTTAGAATGATCTCAGCACTGTGTACGATGGCTTCCAGTCCTTAACCAGGTGCCGTTCTCGGCGGAACCACACTACGCGGGCAAAGCATCAATGCTGCGAATTCCTCATGCCTTCCCGATAAGGGCACTACCGCGGGCGCTCGCGCTATTCCTGTGCCTTGCCGCTCCCGCCTACTCGCAAGACTTCAACGCAAAACTTATCGATGCTTCCCGCGCTCAGGATACGGCCGAAGTCCGCAAGTTGCTGGAGCAGGGTGCAAACCCGAATGCGAGGGACAAAAACGGCAGGACGCCTCTGATGGAGGCATCGTCGGGGGGCTACACGGATACAGCCCGGCTTTTGCTGGAAAACGGCGCCGATGTGAACGCTGTGGACTCGGTCGGCTGGTCTGCTCTGTTTTGGGCATCCTTCTCGCGCCGCACGGATACTGTGCGATTCCTCCTGGAGAAGGGTGCCAACATCAAAGCCAAGGACAACGAGGGACGGACCGCGCTGTTTTGGGCCGCGTCCTCGGGCTACACGGACACGATTAGCGTGCTATTGGCCAAAGGCGCAAGCCCGAACGCCAAAGACAATCATGGTTGGACTGCACTGATGAGTGCAGCCAATCTCGGCCACCTGGACACTGTTCGCGCCTTGCTGGACTATCACGCGGACGTGCGCCCGCGGGATAAAGATGGCAACACTGCCCAGAGCTTGGCTGAAAAGTACAAAAACCATGACATCGTTTCTCTGCTGCAGGGTGCCGCTCAGGCACAAGCGAGCAAGTCGCCAGACGGCTCACCCAAGAGCGGCCAGCCTGGCACCCCGGCGGGTTCGTCTCCGGCCGCAGCCTCCACGACTGCTGCTCCACCTGCTACTAAGCATGGTTCCGAAAAGGGGGTTGTTTCCAACCCCGCGTCTGCTACTTCTGCGCCTGCTCTCTCGAAGAGTGACCTCCTTAACCAGCAGCTTCTGCAGATGGCGGATGCCGGAGACACCGTGCAAGCACTCGCGCTCATCAAGGAAGGCGCGGGTGTAAATACCAGAGAAGCTACCTACGGCAATACTCCGCTGATGCATGCAGCGGGACGCGGATACACAGAAACTGTGCGCGCTTTGATCGAGAAAGGCGCGGAAGTAAATGGAACGGACAGCTCTAGGCACACGGCTTTGATGGAAGCCGCGTTCGGAGGCTACACGGATACCGTTCGCCTGCTGATGGAAAAGGGTGCAGACGTGAATGCCCGTGATAACGACGGCTGGACGCCTCTTTTCTGGGCCGTTTTTTCGCGGCGAGCAGAGACAGCTCGCTTCCTGCTCGAACACGGCGCGGATGTGAACGCCAAGAACAAACATGAGGGCACTTCGCTCATCCACGCTGCCTACGGCGGCGACATGGACACAATTGCCGTCCTGTTGGAACACCATCCAGATCTGAACGCTAAAGACGATTTGGGCAGGACAGCATTGATGGAGGCGATCGGCCAGCAACATACCGAGGCGGTCCGTCTGCTGCTGGAAAAGGGAGCGGATGCAAATCAGCAAGATCGGGACGGCAACACCGCGCTTTCTCTGGCCACGAAACAATCTTCTTCCATCATCGTTGCTCTGCTGAAGAATCCTCCCGCACCCCCCCAGCCATCCGTCCCCGATGTGGAGACTGCAACTACTCCTGGCTCGCAATCCGCTACTCCGCCCGAGTCGCATCCTGCGGGCGCCCCTAATCCAAATCCGCTCGCCGCCGAAGTGGACGCGCTACAGAAAAAGGCTAGAGCCCGGAATTTCTACGGGTTGGGCCTGAGTATGTGCTTCCTCGAGGAGTGGTGGCCTCAATCAGAACAACAAGCTGAGCGCGCCGCGGCCACGGTGGTCGGCGATCTACGTAATGTGGCAGCCCCGGAGGACCTGATTAATGCGGCGCAGCAGGCTTATGTTCGCTTGACCTCCTCGGCTGAAGACAACAAGAGTCCCCTGCAACCGATGATCTCGGCTCTTCGGAAGCGCTTGGATGCATATTCCCTTGATCAACCTGACGAAAAGTTCTTCTACGCCGCGGGCGGGTTCACCTACGAGATGGACCTTCTGGGCCGCAATCTAAACAATCCGGCTCATAAGGACCCGAGTATTGACGTGGCCCGCCGCAAGTTACTCCTCCTGGCCACCAACCTGGGAGGACAGTGCGCGCTCATACCCGAGTGCAAGGCCGGCGCTCTCTCCTTTTTTTCGGACTCCTCCAACATCCTCCGGAAGACTCCGCTCACCCCTGAGGACGGAAGTTCGCTGCAAAAACTCTCCGAGCAAATCGGTGTGGCGCTAGGCACCGAGCAGCGCTGAGCCTTGCCGCCGCAGCTCAACTGGTGCTGGGATTCTTGCCGGCATCTGGTTTTTCATGGATGGCCTTCTCTAGACGTTCATGCAAACGCTGGCTGTAGCCAACCGGCAATTCATATGTGCGGTTATCGGCAGTAAGAATCAGCACATTCCGCGTGGAGTCCAAAATCGCAGAGCACACTTCGCAGTTTTCCATGTGCTTCTCGGTCTCTTGGCGTACTTCCGGCGTGAGCTGCTGATCCAGATAATCAGAGATGTGTTCCCAAACCGCCTTGCACTTCAAATTCATTGGAACAACCTCCCGAGAAAACTTTTCCGCGCCGGCACGTTTCCTTGCAGGTACGGAACCAGGTTTTTCTGCAACATAATTCGCGCGCGATGCAGCCTTACCTTCTCGGCCGCAATGGTTATACCCAGGATCGCTGCGGTCTCCTCTTGGTTCATTTCCTGTAAATCGCGCAACACAAAAACCTCGCGATAAATTTTGGGCAGCAATTCCACAGCCTCGCGCAGCTTCTGCCGCAATTCCTTGCGCTCCAAGGCCTCGATAGGAATTCCACGCCAATCCGTCAGGAACGCCGGGGTGAAGTCGCCTTCGGGTTCTTCCACGGTGTCTTCCAGTGAATCTTCGGCCGCGCGTTTGATTTTGCGCAGACGCTGGCGCCCTTCGTTTATGGCGATGGTAACCAGCCAGGTGCTAAACTTGGCGTCGCCGCGGAACGACTTGAGGTGGCGGAACGCGCTGATCATGGCTTCCTGCGCGGCGTCTTCGGCTTCCGCTTCATTGCGCAGCATGGTCAACAAGGTGACGTAGACCATCCTCTCGTAGGGCCGGATGAGTTCGTGAAACAGATCCGTCTCCCCGGCGAGGATGCGCCGGATTAGCTCCGCTTCATGCTGGCGATCTTGCTGCATCGTCAGAATGGGGAATGCCCGTTTGAGTGGGTTCCCCGATTCGGCTCCTTTGTCGCTTACTCCGCCTCTGCCATGAATAGCCCAATAGTCCGAACAGCTCCCCTCCTAAGTGGGAGTCGGGCAGTGTGCAAAGGTTACACCCTCGTTGGATCTACAACATTCCCCCGTGCAACCCCTTTCGTCCTGCTAAAATCCTATACTGTATCGGAAAACCAGAGTGTGGAGGATAGCCGTGAAGTTTCCCAACGTCAGCAACCTAAGACGTATAAAGCCGTTTTCGCTCCTCGGCTCGGTCCTTCTCCTGGCCCTGCCCGCGCTCGCACAAGATTTTCCCGGTCCAATGGCCTCACCTCCCAAGGCCAAATCCGCGCATGCCAGCGCTCCCAACTCTGCCCCCCCGCAGGATCCCGGCCCGGCTCAGCGGCTCCATTCCCCGGGCGACAATCCCATCACCAATGACCCACCTGCCCAACCGGTGGACCAAATCATTAAGAGTTTTGCCGAACACGAAGCTGAATTCCGCCTCGAACGGGATAACTTCACCTACACGCAGAGTTTTTCCATCATGACGATCGATGACGACAATCGGCCAGACGGCGAATACCGCATGGATAGCGATATCATCTTCACCCCGGAAGGTAAGCGTTTTGAGAAAGTCAAATTTGCTCCGGCCAACACGCTGCAGCGCATCATGTTGAGCGAGCAGGACTTGGACGACGTGCGAAACGTCCAACCCTTCGTGCTGACCACCACGGAGCTGCCCAAGTACAACGTCACCTACGTTGGGCGGCAACAGGTGGATGAGCTTTCGACCTATGTCTTTGACGTGGCCCCCAAAACCATCGAGAAAAACCAGCGCTACTTCCAGGGACGCGTCTGGGTGGATGATCACGACTTGCAAATTGTGATGACCGACGGCAAGGCCGTCCCAGACATCATCACCAAGCACAATGAAAACGTCTTTCCGCGCTTTCGCACCTACCGCCAGAATATCGAGAAGGGCTTCTGGTTCCCTGTGTACACGCGGGCGGATGACTACTTGCACTTTAGCCAAGCTAACGGCGGCGACGTGCACATTCGCATGACCGTGAAATACACAAACTACAAGCGTTACGGCAGCACGGTCAAAATGGGTGAGGCCAAAGAGATCAAGAACCCTTAAAGGGTCTGGGTACCGCATTTGTGGGGGTCAAAAGTGCCCTGCCTTCTCACCCCTAAGCCTCTATTTTCGTTGTCTGGCGGGAACTTTCCGCAGAGCTCCCTCGTATTTGAATACAAAGGAGCTCTATCATGAACCTTTCTATTCGGGGATTCCTCAGAACGGCCGCACTGTTTGCCTTGGCCGCATGCGCCCTGGCACCTGCAGCCAGCCTGGTGCGGGCAGCCACGGACACCGATCAGTGGATCCACATTCGCGTCACCAGCCGGGACGCCAAGGGCGAGGTAGTGCGCATTAATGTGCCTATCGAGATGGCCGCGAAGGTCTTGCCTGCCGTCAACAAGGACCGGCTGCACGGTGGCAAGGTGCACATCGATTCCGCAAACATGGACGATGTGGACCTTCACGCAATTCTGGATGCCGTGCGCACCGCCAAAGACGGCGAATATGTGACCGTGCAAAGCAAGGAAAACAACGTCCGCGTCTCGAAGAGTAACGGGATCCTGTACATCAACGTGACCGATAAAGAGCACGCGAAAAAAGCCTCCAAGGATGACGCGGCAAAGGGAGGCAAGGCAAGCGAATCCGCGGAAACCAAAGTAGAGATCAAGGTTCCGATGAAGGTGGTAGACGCTCTGTTTTCTGCAGGCAAGGATGAATTGGACCTTGTGGCGGCCCTCAACGCGCTCTCTGCCCACGGCGACACCGAACTTGTAACCGTGAAGGATTCTGAGAACGATATCCACATCTGGATCGACTCCAAGAACGCTTCGGAATAAGCAAACGCCTGGGAGAAACGCTCATGTTGGTACTTGCAAAAGTCGCCTTGGGATTGGGCGCAACGCTGGTGATGACTACGGCTTATGTATTCCACGAGGGCGTGATCCGCGTGGATGTGGATGAGCATCACCAGGGAGGGGCGCACGTGCACTTCTGGGTCCCGGCCACGACGGTGTCCGTGGGGATGCGGCTGGCGAGGCTCGCGCCGCAGCATCCGCTCGAACAAGCGGCGGAACAGACCAAGCCTTACTTGCCCGTTCTGCGCACACTGGCGAAGCAACTGCAAAAGTATCCGAATGCGGAGTTTGTTGAAGTCAAGGACGAAGATCAGCACGTCCACATCGCAACCGTGAACGGCAAACTGCGCATTGACGTTTTGGGCGACGACGAGACCGTGCACGTGCAAGTGCCAGTTGAAACCCTGATGGACGTAGCCGACCGCCTGGAAGATGCCGCACGCGCGGCGCACGAAGAAGAATGGCACTCTCGCCAAGCGAAGCATTCAGCTGCTTTGGCTAGCGAATAGAGAAACAGAAGGCTAATTTTTCGCAATGCGACCGCTCAGGAGGCGGCAGCTTCCTTGGCGGGCTGAAAGTAAACCTCGTCATGGATGCCGTGCTTGGTCCAGCCCGCGCGCATCAATATTCCCCGGCCACTTTCCACCATGCCAGGATGTCCGCAAAGATAGGCTGAGGTGTGTTCCGGAGTGAGTCCCCAAAGGTGGATGTACTTGCGGATGAGATCGTCCACGCGGCCACGCTCGCCCTGCCAATCGGGATCTTCCCACGCACGACTAACAGCGGGCACGTATTTTAGCCAGGGTGCCTCTGCGGCATACTTCTCCAACTCATCTCGATAACCAAACTCGAGCGAACGGCTCGCTCCCTGAATGCAGAACAGCCGATGCTCGCCGGGCATGGGAGTGCCACCCTTTTTCCAGTCGGCGCGCACGGTGCGGATGAAGCTCACGTAGGGCGCCACTCCAGTAACGGTGGCGAGAAGGAGATGGTTCTTGTGCCCACTGCGAAGGTCGAGCGTGAAACGGCCTTTGGCGAAGCGCCTCAGGAGAAGTGGCGCGCCTTTGTCCATAGCGTAAAGGAGCGGGGTGAGTTCCCCGTTGTGCACGCGTTCGACGAAAAACTCAAGGGCATCTTCATAGGGCGAGGAGCAAATGGAGTACGCGCGTTCGATGCGCTTGCCTTCGACTTCCACCCCCAAGGTGGCGTACTGGCCCGCGAGATAGGTGAATGGGCCGCCCGGATCCACGTGGAGCAGGAAAAGGTCGTCAGCAACCGCGCGGCGGTCCAGGATTCGAGCGGGCAGAAATTTATCCGACGTCATGAATGCCGACCTTTGCTTTTTCGATGCACACCAGTCTTTTACCGGTACGCCTACGCAGATCACCTGGGCGACGCAAAGGTTAGCAGTATAAACAAACCGTGGAGTGCTAGCAAAGAAAGAACTCTTCCCTACCTAGGCAATGGGCCAAAACTCAGTTGCTGCGTTACGGTTTCTGATGCTGCTGTTGCATCTGCTGCATCATTTGCTGCATATCGAATTTGGTTACGGGGCCGGTAATGCGCTCCTGGGCATCAGTCAGCACCTTCGTCAGCACCATGCCGCCATTCGGATTTGTTTCCTTCACCATGCCGAATGGCGTAACTTTGTCGCTCGTCCACGCGTCCGAATTCCGCTTGTCGTTGCGCCAGTGTTCACAGGAAAAAGTGCCGGCGGGAACCGTGACGCTCTCGCTGCCAACGGAGTGCCACTCATTCAGCGTATCTTCCACCTTTTCCTTCCGTCCGGCGCTGGGATTAATAGGCATCTCCATCGCCCCCATCCCGGGCATCTGCATGATCATCCGGTGAAACTGGAAATCCTCTTTGGTGAAGAGCCCCTTGCCCACCGACGATTGGTTCTTTTCATCGGTCATCACGAATTCCATCCAGTAACCGTCTTTGCCCTCGACCGATTCCTTCGCGACGATATACATCTCCATCGTTGCGGTTTTCGGGGTGCCTTTGGAGTTTGTGGTGTTCAGGTACTGGGCTCCTTTTCCGACCACAGGATTAAAGGCCTTGACGATTTCGGGCTTCTTGAACATGTCTATACCCATTTGGGCGGACGCGGAAGAAGCAACGCAAACGCAAACTACAAGCACGCCAAGACCGTACCAACAACGCTTCATGATGTTCTCCTTGAGGACTCCGCCAGCTATTCCTGCCATGAGGTAGGGTTCGGCAGAAGACTTGCTACTCTCATACCAGTTTCCTGGACCGCGTGCAACGGCAACGCTGAGGAAAACACAGCGCGTTGTGGATGAAGTTATTCGTACGCGAGGGCTTCGACCGGGTCAAACCCGGAAGCGCGAAGTGCCGGCACTGTCGCCCCCAGGGCGGCCCCAAACAAAGCCAGAAAGATGGAGCCAAATATCCACCCGGGAGTGAGAAGAATCGACAGGCCCGGATTCGTTTGTTTGAGAATTGCCTGAGTGAGAAAAGTGATCCCGATCCCGACGAGGCTCCCCACGATTGTGAGGAACGCCGTCTCTCCAAGGAACATCTTGATGATGTCAAAACGCGAGAAGCCCAGGGCCTTCAGGATGCCGATTTCGCGCGTACGCTCCAGGATCAGCGTGTGCATATTCATTAGCACTACCAGAAAACTGATAACCACACCCAGCCCTACCATCGTGCGGATGAAGGGCTTAAGCTCGGGAAGATTCGAGGAGTTCATCAAGGAAACGTATTCGGACATGGAGCGGATGCGATTCTGCGGATTGAGCTTCAGGATTTCGGTGCGCGTTGCTTCTGTGTCGCCCTTGCTGCGAACAAAGAACATGGAAACGCGGTTCTCCGCGCCAACGATATACTGGCCGCTTCGCAGAGGAATGAAGAAGCGGGCACCTTTCCCGTGCGCAACAATGCCGGTGATCTTAAAGGGATGGTTGAGCAACGTATAGGTGTCACCGACCTTGATGTGCTTCGATTGCGCGATGATGTCGTCCGCGATGGCTTCGTCGGGAGCCTGAAACGGTCCGCCATCCCGGAAAAAGAAGCCCTTACTCAAGGCATTGAATCGTTTGTAATCAATCCCGTAGATGATCATCAGGCTCTTGGGGTCGGAGAGAATCAGCGTAGGAGCCACTTCGTCCACACCGGGAAGTTTTTCGATCTGCTCCGCAAGGGATTGCTGCATTACGGCGCTGGAAAACGCGAAAAAAATGGAAGAGTTAGGCGGCTGAACCAGAATATCAGCGCCAACGCCTTCGACGCGCTTGCCCCATTCGTTGATAACGCCGGAGGTCAACCCGACAATCATCAGAATCAAAACGACTTGGATGGCGATCGCAAGGATGCTAAGGAAACATCGCAGCGGACGAGCGGTCAGGTTGCCCCAGAACATCTGGACAAGAGAGAAGGGACCTTCATGAGTATCTGCCATGAAAAATTCCGCAGTCAGCACTGTATCATCATTTGCACCGGTCAACGCGGATGGAAAAGAAAAAAGACGAACGCGGAGCACGCGCGAGGCCGAAGTGCACAAAATACTCATGCAGCGACATTAAGTTTTCAACAATTTCGTGGATAAGCTTGTGGAAAGCTGCGGAATTCCGCGAGTAACTCCGCCCTGTTCAACACGATGATGCGGTTTGCACAAAAGGAGTGCAACTATCGTGGCAGCAACGAAGTTTGTAAAGAATGCAAGGGTGATGTGATGGTGGTCACCCGTGGACTGCGTGAGAATCAGAAGTCTTGGAAAAAAATGCTCCAAATGTTCCACGGCGTTTCACAAAATGCTTGGCTCGATTCCAATTCCACATGGACACTGCACTTGTCGCCGAGAAAAAGTCGCTTTCATTGCGATAGCGAAAGGTTTAGTACCACTTGGGAGGACGATCGAGGTGGATCTGAATGGTCTGTTTGGATTCAGTGATGTCGTACCAGTGCCCATAGGTCTTCCAGCCGTCGGCGACGATCTGGACCAGTACTCGGCCAAGAGGTACGTCGGGAATATGCGCGATGCCCTGCTGATTGGTTTTGACGTTGACTTCGGACTTCTTATCCTTGATCAGGTGTTGTTCAACTGTTTTCACGTACACACTTGCGTTCTCCACAGGTTTGTTTCCATCGCCTCCCGTGACTTCAATCGTGAGCCTGTTCGCCGGAGAAGGTGCCGTATTCTTTGGAGGCAGCGGACTATCCTGTGCACGAATAGGGAGCGAGGGCGCTAAAGCGATGAACATCGCGAGCAGCAATAACAAGGAGCGGTGAGAGCGCATAAGAGTTCCCTTTTATCCTCCACGGAAGTTTAGGAAACGTCAAGAGGCAGCATCGCGATGAAAATTAAAATTCCGAAACCCGCGCCACTGGATCTTTCGCATGTGTGTCACCCTTGCGAGAGGGTCTTGTAACTTCGGTGGACTTTGCGCAACGATTTCCAATGGGGTTGCGTTTTCCTTGTAGAATGAAGCGGGTAGCGAGGGCAAGGAGAACTACGGCCTGTTTTGTGAGAGGCCGGGTGGAGCAGTTGCCCGGTGGCGGCAGAAAATTCACACAGGGATTCCGCTGAACGTTGAGGAGACGAGAATGGGATTTGCGACGAACGCGATTCACGTGGGACAGGAACCCGATCCAGCAACGGGCGCGGTGACGCTCCCTATCTATCAGACTTCCACGTATGTCTATGAGGAGTTGGGTAAGACCCGTGGTGGATTCGACTACGCAAGGACGAATCATCCCAACCGCAAGGCCCTCGAACGCACCGTGGCAAAGCTTGAAGGCGGCCACGCTGCGTATGTGTTTACAACTGGGATGGCGGGGATTGATGCCGTATTCCGGCTGCTGCGGCCGGGCGAGCATGTGGTGCTGTCCGAAGCTGTCTACGGCGGGGTGTACCGGCTGACAACGCAATTGCTGGTGCACTTCGGGCTCGAGTTCAGCTTCGTAGATACTACTGACCCGGCAGTAGTGCTGGGAGCGCTGCGGCCCAACACGAAGATGATCTACATCGAGACCCCGACTAATCCCACCATGCGCATCACCGATATTTCCGCAATGGCTAAGCTTGCGAATGAACGGAAGACCACGCTGGTGGTGGATAACACCTTCCTGACGCCTTATCTCCAGCGGCCCATCGATCTTGGCGCCCACATTGTTGTGCACTCCATGACCAAATATATGAATGGGCACAGCGATGCTACGGGTGGGGCAGTGATCCTGACGCGGCCTGAGGATGCCGAGAAGATCTACTTTATTCAGAAATCTGCAGGGGCGGGGCTTGCGCCAATGGATTGCTTTCTGACGTCGCGCGGGCTGAAGACGCTGGCTGTGCGCATGCTGCAGCACAACGCAAACGGCCTGGCTGTGGCGCGTCACCTGGATGCGCATCCCAAAGTGCGGAAAGTCTATTACCCGGGACTTCCCTCGCACCCGCAGCATGATCTGGCGCGCAAGCAACAGAAAGGCCCCGGAGCCATGTTGGCATTTGATTTGGGAGACGAAGGAGCGGCGCGGCGATTCCTGAATCAGGTGAAGATTTGCGCGCTGGCGGAAAGCCTGGGCGGCGTCGAATCGCTGATCTCTTTGCCCGCGCAGATGACGCACTCCTCCATGCCCAAGGAAGTGCGGGATCGTGTGGGAATCACGGATAGCCTCGTACGGCTCAGCGTCGGAATCGAGGATGTGGAAGACATTATTGCTGATCTGGATCAGGCGCTGCTGTATGTCTGAGCGCGACATCTTCGGTGGGACGAAGTCAGTTCCGCCCGGGCTCGGTCTCGCTTAATTCGACCAGTCGAGGGCTTAATGACTCTTGAACCTTCCGTGAAATAAACTCCACTGCTTACACACTTCTCTTCCGCAGGAACACTTTCGCGATATGCAAGCCCGGGTCAAGATTGCCCCAAATCGGTCGGTAGCGGCTTACGCGCTTCTGGCGGCACTAAGCATCTTTGTATCGTACGTGTTCTTGCTGCTGGTTGGACTAGCTTGTATCTACTTCCCTTATCTTCTGTACACAAGTTCCACGCAGTTATCGATGCAAGCGTGGGTACTCGCCGGAGGAAGCGTCGTTGTCGGCTTGGCATTGTTTTGGTCAATCATTCCGCGGTGGGACAAATTTGGAGCGCCCGGAATGCGGCTGCAACCCGAAAGCCAGCCCGGGCTCTTCGACGAGATCCGCGGGGTAGCCGATGCACTAGGGGAGCCGATACCCGAAGAGGTATACCTGATTGATAACGCGAATGCGTTCGTGGCAGATCGCGGGGGCATCCTGGGATTCGGTAGCCGGCGCATTCTGGCAATTGGCATGCCATTACTATCGTTGCTGACGGTTTCCGAATTGCGCGCGATGTTGGCTCATGAGTTTGCCCACTTCTACAGCGGAGATACATCACTGGGACCCTGGATTTACCGGACGCGCACGGCATTCGGGCGGACCTTTCAAAACGTGGGTAATTTGCATAGGATCGGCAGGATTCCTGTTCTTAGGTTGTTACTTGTGGTCGTATCGCACATTCTTGTGTGCTACTTCAAAGGCTTCCTGCGGGTGACAAATTTCATTTCCAGGAAACAGGAATTTCGTTCGGACGAGTTGGGCAAAATTGTCGCGGGGAAATTGGCGATGATTGGTACGCTCGAGAGAATTCACGGAGCGGCCATGCTCTGGCCAGTTTACTTTCTGAGCGAAGTCGCTCCAATTGTTCGAGAGAATTTCTTGCCGCCGATCGGCGAAGGATTTGTGCGCTTCGTGGAGTCACCGGGAATTTCGCCAATTCTGTCAGAATTGCTCGCAAACGAACGGGGTTCCCAAAAAACGGACCCGTACGACTCTCACCCGTCGCTTGCGATGCGGCTTGCTGCAATTCAACGCCTGAGCGATGGCCAGGTCGCGTTCGATGCACGGCCTGCGCTCTCCCTTCTTCTAGAACCCACAATATTGGAAATGCGGTTTGTTGAGTTCGTGAACGCTGGGCGCTCAACGGAGAGTCTTCGACCAATCACCTGGGGAGAAGTCGGCGAGAAAGTGCTAATTCCCAACTGGAAGGCAGAAATTGCCGGTCACGGTGGCGCCCTAACGGGCAAGACAGTGGAATCGGTTCCCGATCTAGTGGAGAGCCTCGCCAATTCGGGCGAGAAAACTTACGACGAGAACGGGAAACTATTATCTCCCCGTGAACGCACGCAGCGGGCAGCCAATCTCCTCAGTATTGCTGTGAGCCTCTTGTTGGTTGAGCAGGGGTGGAGAATTGAGGCGACTCCCGGACACTTCGAATTGAGACTCGGTGAAGAAGGAATCAAGCCGGACGCGATCATCGATGAATTGGTTTCCAAGAAACTCTCCCCGGAAGGGTGGAGCGAAAAATGCCGGGCGTGGGGGATAGCGGGGATGCAACTGTGCGCAGTGGCGTCGGCCACGAGATAGGTATAACCGCCCAGCCGCCGTATGGCGGGGACTGAGCAAGTACGGTTGTTGAGTTTGTGGCAGAAAGGGTCCAGCGTGCTGGACCCCTACGTGTTTTTGGCAAGCCAGCGCAGATAGGCTTTTGAGCCTCCAACAATGGGTAGGACCAGGAACTCGGGAGTTTCGTAGGAGTGCATGCGCAGCAGTTCCCTTTCGAGGGCTTTGAGGCGCTTGGTGGTCGTCTTGATCAGGAGCAGGTGCTCGCGAGAACGTTCCAGCTTGCCCTTCCACATGTACAGCGATTCCACCGGTGCCGTGAGGATGTTGACGCAGGCGGCGAGGTGTTTCCCTACGACAGCGTGGGCGATTCTGCTTGATTCGACGAGCGACCCGCAGGTAACGAGTACGAGGCGGAATTGGTTGGCGCGTGGCATGAATGCCCTCAGTGCGAATGATTGTATACGAGGGAGGGGCCGGAGCCGGAGCCACAAGAAAATCCAGGTCACTGGGATAGTCAGGGAAAAGCAGATCCCTCGCTTCGCTCGGTATGACATTGACCATGCATACTTAGGAAGAAGAAAAGGCAAATCTGTGGTGTCGACGGGTGGTGGACGGTTCGACACCCATGCCCTGAAAATGTGTATCGGCAAAGTAGGTTAATGGAACATCATTCTAGGTTGAGGATGGATCGCACACGGGCGATCCTAATTGATGTATGACGGTGCAAGCACAGGCTAAGTGGAAGGGCTTCTGGCAGCACTACGGCCGGCACCTGCTGGCTTTGTTCGTCGCCGTGTTGCTGGTGCACGACGTGTTTGGCACACACGGCTACCTGGCCATGCGCCATAAGCAGCAGGACCTTCAAAAAGTTAAGACCGAAATCGAGCGTCTGAACACGGAAAACTCCTCCCTTGAAGACCAAGTGAAGGATTTGAAGACGGACCCGCAAACAATCGAGAAGATTGCCCGTGAAGAGTTGGGACAGGCGCGCCCCGGCGAAGTGATTATCAAATTGCCGCCGACTCCGAACGAGAGCACGCCTGCGACAAAACCTCAGTAGGCAGAATCAAATCACGAATCGACCGGGATTTGGCGCTCCGATGCCGCAAGAGCGCCTTTCGTTTTTTGGGTGCGGTGTTTCCAGCGGGTGCGCAGCAGGGAAAGCGCAAGCATCGAGAGAAAAATGATCGCGAGCCCGACGGTGGCCTGAGGAATCGAGCATGCCCGCTTCAGCATAATTGAGAGAGCGCCGTAAACGAATTCGATGTGTACCCAATAGACCAGGAGTGATGTGTTGCCCAATTGGATGACTGGGCTAAAGCCCTTCTGCGCGAGGCCCCAGCGGCACCAGATGTAGACCAGCGAAAGAATGACGAGCAGCACGCCACATCGCATCAGCAGGAAATCCGGGTTGGAATGCCAATAATCGTAGACGGCATAAAGCCGCAGGGACGAGGAATCAAAGAAAACCGAAAGAACGCAGGCAAACGCGCCTCCTAGGCCAATCAAAGCGAAAAACAGAGATTCGCGGCGGCGAGCAAATTCAGAAAAAATAAGGAAGCCAACCGCCAGCCCTGCAAAGGCAAAGGCGGCCCAGGGGAAAATCGGGAACAGCCAGTGCTGTGGCTCATGAAAGGTGTGCACACCATTGATGTAGGACTCGAGGGGCCAGGGCAGAAAGCGTGGACGCCAGGTAGTCCACAGAGGCGGCGTGGCCATGGCGATAACTGTCGCCGTGGCAAGAGCCGCAAGGATACTGCGGCGCCGGGCCAGCGAAGGCGTGCTAGCGGAGGTCAGCCAGCACAGCACGCCCATGAGCATCATAGAGAGCCCGAGGATGTTGAGCACGTCAACGCGCAGCAGATCTGTCCATGGCGCTGTTTTGTAGCCAAGGATGAATTCCTGGATACGTAAAAGTATGCCGTAGCCAAAAACTTCGGCGCCGCGCAGAATCGTCTGACGGGCAATCAGGCTACGGGCAATTCCCTTCTCGCGGAGCTTGTCTGTAACCAGTGCGAAGGAAATGCCCGCAAGGAAAATAAAAAGTGGCGCGGGAAGCGTGCCTCCCAGTTGCGATAATCGGAAGAGCGCCGTGTCACGCAAATCAGGCCGCAGCCAGGAGTCGTAGCAGTGCGTTTGAAACATCAGCAGGCAGGCAAGACCCCGCATCCAGTCAATGTAAGAAAGGCGTTTCAATTGGGAACTACCCGTCGTCAGTTTATAGATTTCAGATATCAGCGACCAGGAACCAAATGAATCACTAGCGCGAGCGCTTCGCTTATCCATTACGTATCAGTGAAAGGGCGGCAAGAGCAAGCTCAGTTTACAATGGGTGCGCAAGGAAGAAATCATCGTTGTGCGTGACAGAACGCGGTTCAAGCCGGAAAGTTCGCATTAAGGCAAAGGTGGAATGAAACAACTTGGAATAGGTCCCGTGTTGGGAATCTGGGCAGCACTATGCCTCGGCGGAGCGCTGTACGCATTCTGGCAAGGATACGGTGGGCGGGCGTTCGGCGCGACGCTCCCGGTGTTTGCATTCTTGCTCCTTGTGATGCTGTTATTCGCGGCCCGCAGCCTTTCTGAAAGATGGGCGGGAACGTTCGGGCCCGGCGGCGGATTCTTTCTCGGCTCGTGCGTGCTTGTGTTTTATCTGGCGTACTTGCTGGGCACTGGAACATTCGAACTGTCGCGCGCAGGCGCGATGGCAGGTCTCATCTTTGTGCCACTCGGTTTAGCCGTATCGGCGGCGAGTGCCGCCCCGGGTGCCTGGCAGGATTACCTGATCGTCGTAGGCATCTGGGCGTTCGTAAAGTTCGCGCCATCGCACTGGCTTTGGCCGTATCCGAGCGCGCGTTTGGCTTATGTGTTCACCGTGCTCGTAGCGGTGTGCGTGGCGCTCGCCTCCTTCGCGCTCGTGCGGCGTCTCAAGGGAATCGGCTATTCGATTGGCTGGGGCAAAAACTGGGCCTTGTATGTGGTGGGAAGCCTCGTAGTCTTCGGATGCATCGCCATTCCGCTGGGAACCGGGATGCACTTCATCGAGTTTTCGCCGCAGTGGGGAAGATGGAGTGCATTTCTGTTTAGTTGCGTGGCGATTCTGATGTTCACCGCGTGGCCAGAGGAATTCTTATTTCGCGGCCTTCTGCAAAACTTGCTCTCTCGCGACACCAGGTCGGATTGGGCGGGCTGGTGGACCGCCTCGGCACTCTTTGGTTTCTCCCATATCACCAACATGAGATTTCCAAACTGGCGTTACGTTGCGCTGGCAACAATAGCGGGAATTTTCTACGGCTGGACGTGGCGCAAGAGTGGCTCGATATTCGCTTCGGCCCTGGTACACGCAGCGGTGGACGCGACGTGGCATTTCCTCTTTCGGACCGTCTAATCCACGCGGTGCGGCCAAACTTCAAGAACGTCAGGAAGATGCGGAGTTTGGAAGGCAGAAAATATCAAAGCAGCGCCACTTGCGAAGATCATCCTCGCCAAGAACTTCGCCCCAATAGTGGCTGTCGTCAATGATCCGCCTGATGGTGTAACCCAAAGACGAGATAGAGCGGTGCAGAGCGCGGCGCCCTTCGCGAGTCAGGTGCGTATACACTTCGATCTTCATATAAGGCTTTGTCTGCAGGATCAATTCGCGCAGCGACTCCAATACAACCGGCTCGTAACCTTCGGTATCAATTTTGATGAAACGAATCCGCGGGATCAGCTCGGGATACGCCTGTTTCAGCAGAGCGTGCACATTCCTGCCTTCCACCTGCAACTCGAACGCATGCGCGTGGAACCACTTGCTGATTCCCTCAAAGCGCCCACCATTGCAGAACCCCGAATCGGAATAATGAAATTCCAGCGGAACATCTTCAGGCGAAGCCGCAAACATCAGCGGAATGATGCGAGTCTTTTCAGGATTGCGCGAGGCATTCTGCTCTAGAATCGTGAACACGTAGGGGTTGGGCTCAAACGCGAGCACGCAGCCCGTCTTACCAGTGGCAAGCGCGATGGGGATTGTGGTATCGCCAGTGTGCGCGCCGATGTCAATGGCCACATCGCCGGGGGAAAGGAATTTGCGCAACTCGTCCACAACTTCCTGCGAAATTTGCCGCAGGTAGTCCTTGGGGTGCAACCACTTGGCGCAGGTAATGCTGCCGTCGGTAGGCAGATCAAAGTGACGAAGTTCGTAGGTATAGGTCTTCGGCGTCGGCTTAATGCCAACCAGATAAGCCACTTCCTTGAGCTTCAATCGAGTTCTCCTCGGGTCGTACTCAGGTATACCACAATCGAAGGCTACCACTTGCTCTCGTCGACTGGCGTTTCCGCGGCGATCTGAAGTCGCAACTGTCCATTCGTTGCTTGTGTTTTCCGAGGGAGTGCGATAAAGACTCTAGAATTCCCCGGCATGTCGCGAGTTGAAATCCTGGGAGGTCTCATGTCTACGGCAAACCCAAGAAGTTCCGCGCGCGGATTTCGTGTGCACTCGTACGAGGCACAGGGCGCGATGGTGGTGGAATGTTTTGGTAGACTGACTTTCGAGAATGCGCCCTCGCTGAAGGTTGAGGTCAAGCCACTGATCCCCGAACGGAAACGGATTCTGCTGGACCTGCAGGCGGTGCCGCAGATTGACAGCGCGGGCCTGGGCACCGTGGTGGGTCTTTACGTAACGGCTCGGACGCGCGGCTGCCGCATCGAGATCATGAACGCCACACAGCAGGTAAGCGAACTCCTCAGCATGACGAACCTGTTGTCGCTATTTGAAGACGTCGGCAGGCACGGCGGAAAAATGATTTGAGCCGCGGCACGGTGTGTCTGACCGCCTCAAGCTTCATTCCTGGCACAACAAAACAATTTTGCCGGAGACTTGCGCTTTTTCCAGGAGTTCATTGGCGCGGGCGGCTTCGCGCAGCGGCATCCTCGCAGCAATGACCGGCTGAATTTGACGCGCAGCGAGCATGCCGAAAAGTTTTGAGAGATCCTTGCGGAACCAATCGGGATGGGCGTCGCACCACGATTTAACGTTGAACCAAACAGCCTGCTTGCCATCCGGGACGAGTTTCATCAGACCCAACCAGGCAAAGCCCAGCCCCGCAGACAACTTCCCTTTCTCAATTGCCGAAGACACGCCATAGCAAACGAGACAGCCTCCACGGCGCAAACAGCGATAAGAATCCGTGCGCGTTTTTCCGCCAACGGATTCCAAAACGGCGTCGAGTCCCTCGGGAGCAAGTTGCCGAATACGCTCGGCGAAATTCTCCGCGCGGTAATCGATCGCCGTCGCGCCAAGTGCCGTGACGAGCTCGAGCTTGCCTTTGGAAGCCGTGCCGAACATCTCGAGGCCGGTGATTTTTCCTAGCTGTAGCGCCGCAGTGCCGACGCCTCCGGCAGCGCTGTGAACCAGGAATCGCTGGCCCTGCTGCAATTTCGCGACACGATGCAACATCTGGTAGGCAGTAACGTAATTCAGAACAAGGCTGACAGCCTCGGCAGGATCCAGTTTGTCCGGCACGGGGACGAGCTGCGCCGTGGGAACAATCGTGAACCGGCTATACCCCCCGATCATCGTGAGAGCCGCGACGCGCTGGCCGACTGCGAAGCCGCTGACCCCGTCGCCAAGGGCGTCCACTTCGCCCACGATGTCGTAACCCGGAGCGAAAGGAAAGGCGGGCGTGGCAGGATAGAGACCGTGCCGCATCAGGATGTCAGCGAAGGCTACGCCCGCCGCGATGACTTTGACACGCACCTGGCCCGCCGCGGGAGTTGGCAGCCCCTCCTCTACCCATTTGAATACTTCAGGCCCACCGCGGCTAGTGATCACCATTCGGGCGTTCTTCGTCGCGACCATGGAAACCTCAATCAAACCAGTCAGTGAATAGTCTGTTCATTTGAGCCGTCGCGCATTATTTTTGGTGCACAATGCACCTGCAAACTGGCAAAAACGCTCATACCCTAAAAGGCCGATGGTTCCGATTGCATGTCCGTGGCGAATGTCCTGAATGCGGCCAGATCTTCGGGTGAAGGTGAGGCCAAAACCGCGCGCCTATTCAAGGCCTGCTTCGCGGCTTGTTCGGGGGTCCAGCGCCTCAGCAGTACTTCCTCGCGGAGATACCTCAATTCCTGCAATGTAACATCCGAAGCCCCTGCATATTTATCTATCTGGCTTAGGAAAAACTCAAAGAGCGGTTTGGGTATTTCGAAGCTGTCCGGAACATCGCGCCTCGTGTATTCATAAATATTCTTCTGGCGCCACGGATTGAACTTCGGCGTGTCGAAATAGTCGTTCTGCTCCAGGAAGATTTGCGTGGTGGGCACGACAACACGGATAGGTGCAACGTTAGCAGGATGAACTGTCCAGACGGCAACGGTGTGATTCGGATACGGCCATAGTAAACCCACGCTTCGAACACCCGCGCGTTCTACGAAAAAAGCGTAGAGTGCGGAAAGTTCATCGCACTCCGCGTTGGCCGTCGGCACCAGAACGGAAGGCCTATGAACCACCATCCATTGCTTCCAAATCCTGTCGGAATTCGGCGGCTGGTCTGTTATTTCCCAATGCAAATTCCACAAGCCCGCGTCGCGAGTGGCCTCAAACAGCAAGCGGATTAGAACGAAGTCAGAATAACTGATACTGTCCGACTGCAACTTGTGCCCGAGCAGGAATTTCTGAAAAGCCAGCCGCATTCCGAAACTCTTTTCCAGTGTCTTGGCTTTCTCGTGCAGCTGCGTTTCCAGATTCGCGAATGTTGTGCTTCGATCTGGGGTGGTGGCTTGGCTCTGCGGCAGGCGTGCGCTGTTCTCTTTCGCAGAAACGCCTGGTCCCATCAGCAAAAGCAGCATGCTCATATTTCGGACGATGCGAAAGTGATCCGGCATAGCGTTGGTCTTGGAAGATTGTAGTTCGCGGGATGAGAGGATTCTATTGGCTTTCCCAGCGCTCAAGCACGTGACTACGCAGAAAACCTCTTGGCGGCGCGGGAGGGTGCGCCGCTAGCGGTGCAATGAGGAAAAGCTCAGGACTGGAGATGCGCCTCAAGGAACCACAGGTCCTTGTCGAGTTCCCGCGTGAGCTGGGTAAAGAGATCAGCAGTAATGGCATCGCCCAGGTCGGAGGATTCCTGGACGGCGGTGCGCATCGCGTTCGCATGGTGCGCGACGTTATGCACCAGGAACTTGAGCATGGAAGGTCCATCGGAAGCGGAGAGATCGGCTTCGTTCAATGTGGACTTGGCGGCCGTCTCTCGGGCGGTGCCGTTGGCAACTCCACCGAGCGTGGTGATGCGCTCGGCGATGGTGTCAGTCTGCTCCAGAAGATGACCGGCGACAGAATCGAAGAGCAGGTGCAGTTGAATGAAGTGCATACCCTTGAGATTCCAGTGGGCCCACTTCACCTGGCTGCGAAGATCGGAACTATCCGCAAGACGCGCGTTGAGAAGGGCGGTGATCGCCTGGCGGTTGTGATCGGGAACGCCGATACTGCTGGAATAACTGCGGACGGCTGCAGTAGCTGCTTTTGGCATAGGGAATCCTCCTTGGGCGGGAAGTTGCAATGGTTGAGATGATTTTAAATCGGAAATGGGTTCAACAATTTTATGGACGCGCCTGAATGCCGGGGGATTTCACAGCCGCTCCGCAATGGAATGCACCCGGGACACGCCAGCTATTGCGATTGGATACAAGGCGTAGCCGATAGATAAGGCGGAGGTTAACCGCTGGTTACTGGGCGGGGCTCAGTGACGTCGGAATACAACTTGTCGATCAGGTCGTGGTACTGCTTTTCCACAACCCGGCGCTTCAGCTTCATGGTGAAGGTAAGGCTGCCGCTGTCAAAAGTAAAGTCGTCGGCGAGAAGTGCGAAGCGCTTGATGGTTTCGTACTGCGCCAGGTGTACGGTGAGTCGCCGCACTTCCTCTTCAACTAGAGCATAAGATCGTGGGTGCGCAGCAAGTTCCGCATCGGATGAAAACTTCAGTCCATCCTCGGCCAGCTTTGCCGCCACGGTAGCGGGGTTCGGAACGATTAGCGCCACAACGAATTTGCGCTGGTCCCCGACCACCATGGCATTCAGGATATACGGACTGGTCTTCAGCGTATTTTCAATCGGCTGGGGCGCAATGAATTTTCCAGCCGCCGTTTTCAACAGATCCTTCTTGCGGTCCGTGATGTAGAGGTAGTTGTCTTTATCCAAGTAGCCGATATCGCCGGTGCTGAACCAGCCGTCCTCGCTCAAAACATCGCGCGTGGCTTCTGGCGCTTTGTAATAACCCTGCATGACACACGGCCCTTTAGCAAGAATCTCGCCATCGTCCGCGATACGAATTTGAACGTTGGCGATGGGGCGTCCCGAACTGCCGATGCGGTTTTTGGGATAAGTGGAAGTGAGAACTGGTGAAGTCTCCGTCAAGCCATAACCCTGATAGATCGGAATACCGATGGCCCAAAAGAACTGCGCCAAATTCTTGGAGAGAGGCGCGCCACCGGACAAGACCACGCGAAGGCGGCCTCCAGTAGCCGCGCGAATCTTGGCATAGACAATTCTGTCCGCAACTAACCACTGTAGTTTTATCCCCAGACTGGCCGATGCTTCGCCGCAACGCCACGGAGCAATTTTTTGTGTCAGCTTCATCGACCAGTGGAAGATCCTGCGCTTCGCCCCGGTGTTCTTCGTACCTTGTTCCATCAGGCGCGCGTAGATTTTCTCGAAGAACCGCGGCACCGCTCCCAGAATCGTGGGCTTAACCTCGACAAGGGCTTGCGCAACGGTCTCAATCACTGGAACATAGGCCAGCGGGCAGCCGCCAAAAATCAGGACGTAGTCCAGCGTGCGGCCGTATACATGTGCCAGCGGCAGAAAGGATACCGCCAAGTCCACTTCAGGATGGAGTTCCAGGTCGCGGCAGGAATCGCTGACATTCGAACTGAAATTCGTGTGCGTCAGCATCACGCCCTTGGGCTCGCCCGTGGTGCCGGACGTATAGATGATGGAAGCAAGCTGGCTGGGAAGCACCTGAGCGGCGCGCAGGCGGTAGGCAGCAACTTCCGGAGCGCCTGCTGTTGCGATCAGCGTTTCGTAGCGCAGAAACTCGGTCGGAAGCGAATCGCCTGCATCGGCAACAATCACCTGCTGGATCTCTTTCAACTCCCCGCGGATCTGCAGAAACTTTGCCAGCTGCGAAGCCCCGCTGATGAAGATAACTTGGGCGCCGGAGTGATTCAGCATGTAAGTCATGCGGTCCGGCGATTCGTTGAAGTAGATGGGGACAGTTACGCCACCCGAGCCGCTGATAGCGAAGTCCGCGGTATGCCATTCCGGACAATTAGGAGCCAGCAGCCCCACGCGATCACCTGGCTTTACGCTAAGTTGTACAAGTGCGTCGGCCAGGCCCGCTACACGCCGCAAAAATTCCTGCGACGAGATGGGCTCCCAGTGTTCGGAACGCCTAAAGAGTTGCGCCCGGGGAGACGGGTGCTGGTCAACCGCTTCGAGGAATCGAGTAGGGAGCGAGCTGTAGTTCATGCGCGAGTTTGAATGTATCGCAAGGAAGGACAGTCGCGCAATATTCAGAGCGAAGGTACGCGTAAAACCAGGTTAATTGTCATGTGCTGAACGACATCCGATGTTAGCATAAGCCGGTTACTGAAAAACTTCCATCCCGTCATTCCGAACGGAGTCCGCGAAGTGAGGAATCCCTCTTTCTTGAGTTTCCGACGAAGAGAGATTCCTCGCTGGGAATGACGGACCAAGCCAGTTTTTTCACAGCCAGTTAGACGCAGAATGGCCTGGCTTGGCGGGCCCCCAATTCGGGGGGCGCTGCCGGCTAGCGCTCAATTACCGTATGACGTTAACACTGCGTTAAGATGAGTTAGGAGCGGAGCCTATGAGCGCGACCACCCCCATCTCGAACGATCCGGCAACCACCCGAGGGCCATTTCGCGCGCCTCGCGGCACGCAACTTTCCTGCAAAGGCTGGCATCAGGAAGCGTCCCTGCGTATGCTCTTGAACAACCTGGACCCAGACGTCGCGGAGAAGCCGGCGGAGCTTGTGGTCTATGGCGGCACGGGGAAAGCGGCGCGCAATTGGGACTGTTTCCACGCCATTGTGAAATCTTTGCGTGCTTTGGAATGCGACGAAACCTTGCTGGTGCAATCGGGAAAGCCCGTAGCGGTCTTTCGCACCCATGAATATGCGCCGCGCGTGCTCATTTGCAATGCCAATCTTGTGGGCCACTGGGACAACTGGGAACAATTCAACGAATTCGATCGCGCCGGATTGATGATGTACGGCCAGATGACTGCGGGAAGCTGGATCTACATCGGTACGCAGGGAATTCTGCAGGGTACCTACGAAACCTTCGCCGCCGCGGGGCATAAGCATTTTGGATCGGACCTCAGCGGGAAACTGGTGGTCACCGGGGGCATCGGGGGCATGGGCGGAGCGCAACCGCTGGCCGCAACGATGAATGGGGCAGCGTTTCTCGGCATTGACGTAGATCCGGAACGAATCAAGCGGCGCGTCAAGACCGGCTATTGTGATGTGATGGTGACTTCGCTCGATGAAGCACTGCGCATCCTGAAGAATGCCGTGCGGAAACGCGAAGCCACTTCCGTTGGTTTGGTGGGCAACTGCGCGGACCTGATTCCCGAACTCGCTAAGCGCGGAATCGTGCCCGATATCCTGACGGACCAGACCAGCGCACACGACCCCATCGGCGGTTATGTCCCGAATGGCATGCCGCTGGAACAAGCCCTGGAATTGCGCAAGAGCAATCCGCAGGAATACCGCAAGCGTGCTGTGGCGGCGATCGGCAAGCATGTTCAGGGCATGCTGGATCTGCAGAAACTCGGCGCGGTGACGTTTGATTACGGCAACAATATCCGCACTTTTGCCTTTGAAGCGGGCGTCAAGAATGCCTTCGACTTTCCGGGATTTGTGCCGGCATACATCCGGCCATTGTTTTGCGAAGGCAAAGGGCCGTTCCGCTGGGCGGCGCTTTCGGGTGAAGCTTCAGACATCGCGCGCACAGACCAGTTGGTGCTGGAAATGTTTCCGCAAAACGAGCACTTGAAACGCTGGATCCATATGGCTCAAAAGAAAGTGAAATTCCAGGGGCTGCCATCGCGCATCTGCTGGCTAGGTTACGGCGAGCGCGACAAATTCGGGCTGGCTCTGAACGATCTGGTGGCGAAGGGCGAACTGAAGGCGCCCATTGTAATCGGTCGCGACCATCTGGATTGCGGCTCGGTGGCTTCTCCTTACCGTGAAACGGAAGCTATGAAGGATGGCTCCGATGCAATCGCCGATTGGCCGCTGCTTAACGCGCTGGTCAGCACAGCCAGCGGCGCTTCTTGGGTCTCGATTCATAATGGCGGCGGAGTGGGAATTGGCTATTCACAACACGCTGGGCAAGTAACCTGCGCGGATGGCACCCCAGAAATGGCCAAGCGCATTGAACGGGTACTCACCAATGATCCGGGAATTGGCGTGGCGCGCCACGTGGATGCGGGCTATCCCGAGGCAATTGAATTTGCGAAGAAGACTGGCGTGAAAGTACCGATGCTTTAGCGCGTTGTCCTGGGACCCGGGGGCACAAGGCAAAACGCAAGAAAGTTCAGGAGAGGGGCACGAAGATGTACACGATATTGGGGGCGACGGGCCATGTTGGTTCCGTGATTGCCCGGGCGCTTCTGGCCAAAGCCGCACGCGTGCGCGTCGTTGGCAGAAGCATCGGACGTTTGCGACCACTTGTGCAAAGAGGCGCGGAGGCCTTCGTCGGTGATGTTTCCGACCCGGATGCAATGACGCAGGCTTTGGCAGGGTCACGCGCCGCCTTTCTGATGATTCCGCCGGCAATGAAGGCGCCAGACTATCGTGCAACGCAAGAAAAGATCAGCGATGCGATCAGCGCGTCCGCCAGGAGCGCAGGGCTGGAGTATGCCGTGAGCCTAAGCAGTTTTGGAGCGCAAACCTCGACAGGAACTGGCCCTATCACAGGCCTGCACAATTTCGAGCAGAAGCTGAATGCCATCGAAGGGCTGCGTGTGCTGCATCTTCGCCCGGGTTATTTTTTTGAGAATCATCTGGTGGCCATCCAGATGATCCAGATGCTGGGTGTATTCGGAGGCGCATTAAAGAGCGACTTAAAACTCCCGATGGTTGCCACAACCGACGTTGGAACGTACGCTGCCGGGCGATTGTTGAAACTCGATTTCAGCGGCAATCACACACAGGAACTTCTGGGCCAACGCGATTTGACCTTGCAGGAAGTTGTTGCGGTAATTGCAAAGTGGCTGCACAAACCGGACTTGCGCTACGCGCAGTTTCCCTACGATCAAGTGGAAAAGGTGTTGCTGCAAATGGGAGCGTCGCCCAAGACTACAGCTAGTTTCATAGAGATGTTCGAGGGGATTAATAATGGCATCGTAGCGGCCACCGAATTCCGTTCGGCCGCAAACACGACACCAACGAAAATCGAGACGTTTGTGAAAGAAGTGTTTGCGCCAGCTTATCAGGTTAAAGCCGTTGGGGCCTAGGTGCAATTGGCTGGCTGGTCGGACATAATAGCAACGCATTGAGCGAGAGCCTACTTATCTCAGGTGCTGCGCAGCTTTTGACGCTTCGCGGCGAAGTTCCACGCAGAGGCAGTTCCCTTTCCAAACTTGGCCTCATCAAGGATGGCGCCCTCCTTGTGCGCGAAGGGGGAATTGTGGCCGCGGGGCCAAGGGTACAGGTCGAAAAACACGCAGACGCGCGGCGAGCGGAGAAGCTTGATGTGGGCGGCCGTATCGTCCTCCCGGGCTTCGTGGATTCGCATACCCACCTGATTCATGCTGCGAGCCGCGCGGAAGAATACGAATTGAAGATTCAGGGCGCCAGTTATGAAGAGATTGCCCGCAAAGGCGGCGGAATCCTGAACTCCGCGAAGAAGCTACGGGCGGCCACGGCAGAGATGCTCAAGCGCAGAGTTCGCGCGGCGCTGCAAGAGTTTGCGTCGTACGGCACAACGACGCTCGAGGCGAAAAGTGGGTATGGGCTTGACGTCGCAAGCGAGCTGAAAATTCTGGGCTTGCACCGCGAGTTGAACGCAGAGCAGCCGCTGGAGATTGTTTCTACCTTCCTGGGCGCGCACACGGTGCCGGCGGGATTTCGCGGCCGACCCGATGGCCCACAGCGTTACATCAACTTGTTGGTGGAGCAGTTGTTGCCCGAAGTGGTGAACAATCGCCTGGCGGAGTTCTGCGATGTCTTCTGTGATCGTGGCGCGTTCACTCGTAAACAGTCGGAGCGGATACTGAGCGAGGGCAAGCTGCACGGATTGGTGCCGCGAATCCACGCAGAGCAACTGTCACGTACGGGAGCGGCGCAACTGGCTGTGGAACTGGGAGCGGCGAGCTGCGATCACTTGGAGCATGTCAATGCCACGGACATACGCGCGCTAGCGAAATCGTGCACGGTTGCCACTCTCTTGCCGGGCTGCGATTTCCATCTCGGCCTCCAGCGCTATGCGCCCGCGCGAAAACTGATCGATGCGGGAGCAATCGTGGCCCTCGCAACAGACTACAATCCTGGCACAAGCCCTACGGTGAGCATGCCCATGATTCTCTCGCTGGCGTGTTCGCAACTCCGCATGACCCCGGCGGAAGCGATTGCTGCGGCAACAATCAATGCCGCGTACGCGCTGCGAAGAGAAAAACGGATTGGATCCTTAGAGGAGGGCAAGCAGGCGGATTTGGCGGTCTTCGAAGTGGAGGATTACCGCGAAATTCCCTATTATTTTGGAATGAATCGCTGCTGGATGACCATGAAGCGCGGCGAGATTATTTACTTGCAAGATTGAATTGCCAGTTTCAATCGGGAAGCAGAGACTCTGCTTCCCTGTAAAGACGGAATTTAGCCCATGAATCGATTGATTGAGTGTGTGCCGAATTTCTCCGAAGGTCGCGATCCCGCAAAGGTCAATGCGATTGTGGAGGCTATGCGCAGCGTTCCCGGCGTTTACGTGCTGGACCAGGAAATGGATGCCGACCACAACCGCTGCGTCATCACCATGGCTGGTGATCCCGACGCTGTCGGCGAAGCATCGCTTCTCGGTGCGGGCCGCGCCATGGAACTGATTGACATGAACGTGCACACGGGCGCGCACCCTCGCGTTGGGGCCACCGACGTGTTGCCATTCATTCCGATTGAGGGCGTAGCGATTGAAGATTGCGTGGCACTGGCCCGACGCGTTGGCCACGAACTCTGGAAACGCTATCGCATCCCTGTTTTCTTTTACGAAGCTGCGGCGATGCGACCGGACCGCGTTAACCTCGAAAACGTCCGGCGCGGCCAATTCGAAGGTTTGCGCGAAGAGATGAAACACAACCTTGATCGCCAGCCGGACGTTGGCGATCCAAAATTGCATCCAACAGCGGGCGTTACCGTGGTGGGCGCGCGAAAGTTTCTGATCGCCTACAACGTAAACCTCAATTCGCCGGACGTAAGCATTGCAAACAAAATTGCCAAAGCCATCCGTTTTTCCAGTGGCGGTTTGCGCTTCGTCAAGTCTATGGGCGTCGAATTGAAGGCACGCAATCTGGCCCAGGTCTCCATCAACTTAACCGATTTTGAGCAGACGCCGATGCACCGCGTGTATGAAATGGTGAAGCGCGAAGCGGCGCGCTATGGCGCAGTGCCGCTGGGCAGCGAAATCGTCGGGCTGATCCCAAAGAAGGCCATCGAAATGGCTGCCGACTATTTCCTGCAACTGGAAAACTTCTCTCCTGCGCAGGTGTTTGAAAACAAGCTGGCCGCCGTATTGAGCGGCGCACCCGTCGAGGCCAAGGAAAGAAAGCTGGCCAACCTGGTCCGGCCATTTCTGAACGCTGTAGCGGAACCCACAGCAACGCCTGGCGGTGGCAGCGTTTCGGCACTTGCGGCCGGCCTTGCCGGGGCGTTGGGACAGATGGTTGCCGGACTATCTCGTAAAAAGAAATCGCAATTTCAGCATGTGGACAAACTCAGCGAGCAACTTGATGCGCTCCGCAAGACAACAGACGAATTGACCGAAGCAATCGACCACGACGCAGCCTCCTACAATGCGGTGATGGCCGCGTTCAAACTGCCGCAAGGAAACGCTGAGGAGACACGCCTGCGCAAGGAAGCCATCGAGAAGGCCACCAAGGGCGCGGCGGAGGTACCACTGGAAGTGGCAGAGAAGGCCGCCACTCTCCACGCCAGGTTGGTACAACTGGAGGCCATCGCGGCAGCATCCATGAAGTCAGATCTGCGCGTCGCGCGTCTAATGGCTATAGCCGGTGGAAATGGCGCGCTGGCCAACGTTGAGATCAACCTGGACAGTCTGAAAGACGCAGCCTACGTAGCCACTATGCGCGGAAAAGTTGACGAATTGCGCAAGCGCCTCAGCGCGTGACACGGATGTAGCGTAGACTGAAGTTTGCCCTAAGCCCGAGAGGAGTACGCCATGAAGTGGATTAACCCGCTCACGCGGTGCATTGCGGCATCTGCCGCGCTCTTATTGTTGACTGCTGCCGTGAAACCCGCCAAGGCGGGAAGCCTAAGCGCGGATACCATCGCCCTGTTCCCCAAGGAGACGGGAGAGTTTGCCTACGCGGATTTGAAAAAGGCCCGCACCATGAAGTGGTACCCGGCCCTGCAGGAGCAGATGCTGCCGGAACGTTTCAAGCAATTTGAAAAATTTCTGGCATCTGCCGGAGTGGATCCCAACTCCCAGGTGGACGAGCTCGCATGGGGGCTCGTGGCGCAAACTTCCACGAAGCCCGATGCAACCACCTCAGCCAGCAGCGTCCCGGACAGTGAGGAAATCGTCGGAATCGCCCTCGGCACGTTCAATCCCGATTCCACGGAAGCCTATTTCAAGCAGCAGAAGCTGGCCACTTCCAAAGCGCGCGGGTACACCCTGTTTGCGTTTGGCTCTGGAACGGGACCGAATGATCTGTTCTTCTTTTTCATTGATTCCAGTAAGGCCGCGTTTGGCCATAAACAGCTCCTCGAGAAACTCATCGAAATCCGTTATGGCAGCGAAGAAGGCTTGCTGAGCAACGACAAGTTGTACAACCTGATCAACGAAGCGAACGGTTCCGGCGTGGTATGGGCGGTTTTGGATCCCAGCTACACTCGCCTGGCGATGTCGCAACTTGCTCCTGAAGTCGAGCAGTTCCCCGACGCCGCCAAGCTTGTAAGAAACATGCAGTCCATGATTATCACCGTAACGGCAAGCAGCGGCCTGGAGGGAAAGTTTCAGGCAGTCTGCGCTTCGCCTGAAGACGCCAATACTCTAAGTCAATTGATGGCCGCAGGTCTGCTCTACAAAAAATACCAGGCCAGCAAAGACAACCCCGATCTGGGACAGTTGCTGGACCAAGCCAGCGTGACTCCTTCTGGCGATCGGCTGGTGGTTCGTCTGACCGTAAGCGATGATCAAATGACCTCGCTCATCAAGAAAAATACCTTCGCCTTCAAAATGTAATTGGGATTTGCAGGGAGGGCGCCATCTCCTGATTTCGGACTTGCCGGGTGCGGGCGAAGTGCGAATTCGCCTTTCACTTTTCTAATTTCTATTTCAGCCTCTTTGTAATCGAAAACCAATGACCCCGAACTAACCTCGCCGCGAATAATTCCGCTCGAGCGATTATTCCGCGTCGGGGGACGGGATAATGAACTTCGTCAGCCGTAGCACTGCCGACTCATCGCGCGTCTCGCAGTGAACTTCATCCACACCCGGCCAAGCCGGATGACTCTTGTCGACTTGCGCCTCCTCAACCGGAAGAAACAATTCCATCTCGATGCGGTCGGCCAGACGGTGAAACGCTATTTCACAAGGTGAGCTCGAGACATGCAGCGCAAAACAATGGCGGCAAGCCGAAAGTATGGCGGACTGCAATTCGAAAATGACTTCGTTCGCCAAGCCTGCGCCATCGCCAAAAAAACGCGCCACTCCTCCCACTGCGGCGACAAGGCGCACATCAGGGTCCATGCGCAACCGAATGTGGAGAGGGCTTGTCGGCACGGTTAGCGATCGCTGGCTAGCGACACATCACAAGCTTCGCGACATTCGGGGCAATAGTACAGCCCGTCGACGCACAAGCGGACGTTGTGCTGGCCTTTGCAGATGGTGCAATACTTCTCGCAATCGCAATATTCTTCAGTCTTTTCGCACTGCATGCAGACAATCTGCTGGCGAGCTGCTGCCATGGACGCCTCCGCAAAGAACTGTACCTGAGGGGAAGGCGTCCAGCAAGCACGGCCTGAAGTCCGATTTGCAAGCACGTAAGTACCGCCAGGCCGTGGCCGTACCAGTTCCCGAACGAGCAGCTTAGTATTGGCGCGTCGCCTCAGATCCCGATTTGGTGCCTAAATAGGGCTTCGTGCCCTTTGGCCCAGGATCATCCACTTCGCGCTGGATACGGGTCTTCCGGCAAGTTTCAGTCAGGGCCGGGATTCTACGGGTGGAAGTTGAACTCCATTTGGATCGTCGTTTCGCTGCTGGCCGGGGCGTACTTCCAATTCTTCAGTGCCTCTTGGACTGAATCCACGAACAACGGATGGCCCCCAATCACCTTAACATCTTTGACGTGTCCGTCGGCCGCGATCACGACTTGCACCTTTACGGCCCCTCGAATGTGCAGATTCCTTGCCGTTTCGGGATAGCGAGGTTCCGGATTTGAAATCACCTTGCGGCTATCTTGTGCCGGCACGTTTGTTGCCAGCAGCGTCAGGGTCGCCGCCAAAAATGCTTGGGCCGCCATTTTTGTTAATTTCGTTCTCTTACTTATTTGCATCACTGTCTCCTGGAATTTACATTGGCCGCAACTAAAGCGCCCAGAAGGCACAAGCGTTCTTTATCGTGGTCGTACCTCAAAGCTAACCCGAATTACCTCCCCTGGCGGCGGGATGAAGTACAGGTGTGTTGCGCAAAAAACTGCCCATTGGTGTAGGTGATCGCTGCCTGCCCTTGTCGCCGAGAGCCAATCCGAAACCGCTCTGACACGGCAGTTTTGACCCCTTCGCTGCCCGCGTGTTACCATCCGAATTGCCCGAGCACTCGGCATGGAATCGGCCACAACTCCTCCTAATTCTGTCCTTCGCAAAACACCGTTAAACGCGGTGCACCGCCGTCTTGGCGCCAAGATGGTCATTTTTGGCGGTTGGGATATGCCCGTGGAATACCCTTCCAGCGGCGGCCTGATAGCTGAACATCGTGCCGTGCGCAGTGCATGCGGCTTGTTTGACGTGAGCCACATGGGCGACATCCGCGTGCACACTGGGAAAAGTCCCGGCGGCGCATTAAAGGCCGTGCAGCACGTCACCATGAACGATGCGTCGCGGTTGGCGATCGGCCAGGCCCAATATTCGGCCATGCTTTATCCCGAAGGTACGTTTGTAGACGACGTAATCGTGCACCGTTTGGGCGAAGACGATTTCCTGCTGGTGATTAATGCCGGAACGAGGGAAAAAGATATTTCCTGGGTACGAGAGAATACCAGGATCTTCGACTGCAAAGTGGAGGAACTCAGCGACGCCTACACCCAACTGGCAATTCAGGGGCCGCGCGCTGCAGACGTGTTGCGCAAGCTAACCGACGCGCCTCTGGACAGCATCAAGAATTACTGGTTCACTCACGGCACGGTTTGCGGCCTGAAAAATACCTTGATCGCGCGTACAGGGTACACAGGAGAAGACGGCTTCGAGATTTACGTGCCTTCCGACGAAGCCACGAGCGAGCGCGTGTGGAACGAAGTACTCGCGGCGGGCAAGGAGGTTGGCATCGTCCCCTGCGGCCTGGGCGCGCGCAATACCTTGCGGTTGGAAGCCAAAATGGCGTTGTACGGCCACGAGATCAGCGAGAAAATTAACGTTTGGGAGGCAGGCCTGGATCGTTACTGTCACATGGACAAAGGTGAGTTTATTGGGCGCGTTTCCCTTGCAAAAGCAAGGGAGGCAGGGTTGCATCGCAATCTGGTCGGCGTGGAAATGGTCGAGCGCGGAATCGCCCGCGAGGGATACCGCTGCTTGAACGCAGCCGGCGAACCAATTGGCGTGGTGACCAGCGGCTCACCTTCCCCGACGCTTTGCAAGAACATCGCGTTGGCCTACGTGCCCCCCGCGATGGCCGTAGTCGGCGCTTCGCTATGGATCGAGATTCGTTCTCAGAAATGTCGCGCGCAAGTGGTGGCAACTCCGTTTTATAAACGGCTTCGGAAAGTTCAGGCAATGTAAAGCCGGAACGGCTTGAAAATTCTCAAAGGGGTGGTGTGATGGCGTATCCAAAAGAATATCGCTACACAAAAGAACACGAGTGGATCGTCGTGAAGGGCGGAATCGCCACGATCGGCATCACGGATTACGCGCAACACGAATTGGGCGATGTCGTGTTTGTGGAATTTCCCGCTGCCGGAGCGAAGGTAACGGCTGGCAAGACATTTGGCTCCGTCGAATCCGTCAAAGCTGTCAGCGAGATATACGCCCCGGCAAGCGGAGACGTCGTGGAAGCAAATGCCTCCTTACAAGACAAGCCGGAAACTCTGAACACAGACCCGCACGGCGCTGGCTGGCTCGTCAAGGTAAAGCTGGCCAATCCCGATGAGGTCAATTCTCTGCTGGACGCTGCGGCCTACGAAGCGTTCATCGCCGAACAACAGAAGGAAGCGTCGAGCTGATGCGGTATTTGCCGAAGAGCCCTGCCGAGCGGCAGCAGATGCTGGCCGCGATCGGCGTGAAATCCGTAGAAGAACTGTTCTCCACAATCCCAGAAGCCTACCGACTGAAAAAACCGCTTAATTTACCTGGGCCACTCTCGGAACCGGAAGTCATTGCCTATTTCCAGGCACGCACGGCGGAAAATTCGCTGGGATATAAGAGCTTTCTGGGAGCGGGCGTCTACAAACACCTGAGTTCCGTAATAACAGATACGATTCTGCAGCGCGGCGAATTTCTTACTTCATACACCCCCTATCAGGCGGAAATCTCACAAGGGACGTTGCAATCCATCTTTGAATTCCAGACGTTGATGTGCCAACTAACTGGCCATGAAGTCGCCAACGCTTCGATGTACGACGGCTCAACCGCTACGACCGAAGCGGTGCTCATGGCGGAGCGTCTGACTGGAAAGCGCCGTGTGCTGGTGGCGCGCTCGGTTCATCCCGAATATCGCGAAGTCCTCAGAACATACGCCAAGAATTCCGGGTTGCGCGTTGAAGAAATTGGCTACACAGCCGCGGGTTCGCTGGATGCCAAGCAGTTGCACCGCGCTTTGCGCGATGATGTCTGCGCAGTGGTGGTTCAATCGCCCAATTTCTTTGGCGCAATGGAATCGCTAGGCCTGATCGCTGATGCGGCGCATGCGTCCGGCGCTTTGCTGGTCACTGCAATTACGGAAGGTGTGTCTCTTGGCGTGATGAAGCCTCCTGCCGAAGCCGACATTGTTGCCATGGAGGCGCAGAGCTTTGGCTTGGCGCCCAGCTACGGCGGCCCGTACGCAGGTGTGATCGCTTCCAAGGAAAAATTCGTGCGCCAGATGCCCGGCCGCCTGGCAGGACAGACCGTCGATCTGGACGGCCGGCGTGGCTTCGTGCTGACCCTCGCAACGCGTGAGCAGCACATTCGCCGCGAGAAAGCTACGTCGAATATCTGCACGAATCAGGCGCTCTGTGCGCTGGCGGCCACCGTTCATCTGACGCTGCTCGGCAAGGAAGGTCTGCGGGAAATGGCCGAGCACAATTTGTCGAAAGCTCAATTCGCCTTGGCGGAATTGCAGAAAATCCCCGGCGTCAAGCGCACATTCACCGCTCCCTTCTTCAACGAGTTCGTTGTGGAATTTCCACGTTCCGTAAAGATGGTGAACGTCGAACTCCTTAAGGAACAAATTATCGGGCCATTTGTGCTGGGCTCGGCTTATCCGGAATTAACGAAGCACGCATTGGTTTGCGTCACGGAAACAACTACCCGCGCCGATATCGAGCGCCTTGTCGCCGGCGTTAAGCGCGCCCTGGAGCAACCGCTGTGACGAATGACAACACGGCGAAGAAACTGGCGATGCACGTCTCTGTCCATGGATTTCAGCGATGAATGACAATATCAAAAAGGTTTTGCGTCATCCGACCCAGAACGAAGGCCTGATTTTTGAGAAGTCTTCGCCCGGCAAGCGCGCTTTCGATCTTCCACCTCTCGACGTTCCTGCTTCCGATGCCGCAACATCGCTCGGCGAATTTCACCGCGCGTCAGGCGTGGAAGGGTTTCCCGAAGTCAGCGAGATTGAAGTGCTGCGTCACTTCACGCGCCTTTCCACCTGGAACTACGCCATCGATCTGGGCATGTACCCGCTGGGCTCCTGCACAATGAAGTACAATCCGCGAGTGAACGAATATGTGACGCGGCTTGCGGGCCTGGCCACTGAACACCCCTCCCAGCCGCAAGAGTTGTCGCAAGGCTGTTTGAAAATCCTGCATCTTCTGGAAAAGTGCCTTTTGGAAATCACTGGTATGGACGCGGTGACGCTCCAGCCCGCGGCAGGCGCACAAGGCGAACTTACGGGCATCCTGCTGATCCGCGCGCACCATGAAAAGTTAGGGAACCCGCGCAAGACCGTCTTGATCCCTGATTCTGCGCACGGCACAAATCCAGCAACGGCCGTCATTGCCGGCTACCAAGTCCAGAACATAAAGTCCAACGAAGACGGCCAGATTGATATCGCGCTTCTGAAGGAGCAGGTGACCAGCGACGCCGCGGCGCTCATGATCACCAATCCTTCGACCTTGGGAATCTACGAACAGCACCTGCCGGAAATTGCCAATATCTTGCACGCAAAAGGCGCTCTGCTTTACATGGACGGCGCGAATATGAATGCCTTGACCGGCGTGACCCGACCCGGCGATCTCGGCGTTGACGTGATGCACCTGAATCTGCACAAAACGTTTTCGACACCGCATGGCGGAGGCGGTCCGGGTGCAGGCCCGGTGGCCGTTAAAAGGTTTCTCGAACCATTTTTGCCCGTTCCCGTTTTGGTTGAAAAGGATGGCGGAAAGCTGGCCTTGGATTATCAGCGCAAAGAAAGCATCGGACGTGTGCGCGCATTTGGCGGAAATTTCGGCGTTCTTGTGCGTGCGCTAGCCTACATTCTGGCGTACGGCCCCGGCGTTCGTCAGGCCACGGAAGATGCGGTCGTGAACGCAAACTACATTCGGAAACATTTGGAAGGTATCTTCGATCTTCCGTATACGCGGCCTTCAATGCATGAAGTCGTGTTCAGCGACGCGCTGCAGAAAAAGCATGGCGTGAACACCGTGGACATCGCCAAGCGCCTCATCGATTACGGTTTCCACCCGTACACCACGGCGTTCCCCTTGATCGTCCCCGGCGCTTTAATGATCGAGCCAACAGAATCGGAATCGCAGGAGGAATGCGACCTCTTCATTGATGCGATGAAAGCGATCGCCCGCGAAGCTGAATCTAATCCCGATCTCGTGAAGACCGCCCCGCACACGACGCGCGTGCGCCGCCTCGACGAAGTCGCGGCGGCACGCAAGCCCGTGCTGCGCTGGAAGCCTGCGGCGAAGAAAAGCGACGCCGCAGACTAATCTACCTTTCCGCGAATAGAATTTCCCGTTTCATTTCCTTGTAGATTGTGCGAGACGGCCAGCCTTTGGCGGGAAACAACAACCCAGAATGATTCTCCGCGAGATATTGAGAAGAAAAAGCCCGGGCAGTTTCCCGCCAGGGCCCTCGAGAGTTGAAGCAATCTAAAATTATCGCGCGAAACGTGGCGCAGGTTCTGGCGGAACTTGCACTACGGGCGCTTCCACCGGGCGGCCACCACGGGCTTGCGAAAGCCGCGGGGCAGCAACCGGTTCCGGCCGACGGGTTGGCATGGCCACATTTTCGCCTTCCCGCGCAAAATTCAAGTGATCTTCCTTATTATTCCAATCTATGCAGATCAAGTCGCCGAAATGGACTTGTTCCGTCGCCAGCAGACTGGCCATCGGGTAAACCACATGCCGTTCAATCGCGCGTTTCAGGTGGCGCGCACCATACCGCTGGTCGGTACCTTCCTGTAGCAGGAAGTCTCGGCCGTCTTCGGTGACGCGGAACAAGAACTGGCCCTTAGCCGTTTCCAGTACGCGCTGCTGTACCATGGTCAATTCAATATCCAAAACCTGCTCGAGTTGCTTGCGCTGAAGTGGATGAAACACAACAATCTTGTCCAGGCGGTTCATGAATTCGGGTGAGAACTTGCGGCGAGCCGCTTCCACTGCCGTGCGCTCCACCTTTTGGTCCAGGTTGTCCTTCGGCTTGTCGTCGGACTCGATGAAGCCGTACCCACCGGCCATCAGTTCCGTGATGTCGCCGCCGCCCAGGTTGGAGGTCATGAAGATGACAGTCTGTGAAAGATCCACGCGCCGGTTGTCGCCCAGAGTCAGCGTGGCCTTGTCCAGCATACCCAGCAGCAATTGCCACAGCGCGTCGCTGGCTTTTTCAATCTCGTCGAACAACAGGAACGAAAGCTTCACCTTGTCGCTGTGCGAAGCCGCTAGCGCTTCCTGGGTAATTAGGGGATGCGTTTCCCGGTGGCCTAGATATCCCGGAGGCGAACCAATTAATTTTGCGATTTCGTGGGAGTGCTGGAATTCCGCGCAATCCACCTTAATGACCAATCGTGGATCGCCGAACAGAATTTCCGCCGCTGCTTCCACTATGCGGGTTTTCCCGGACCCCGTTGGTCCGAGAAAAAGAAGGTTGCCCACCGGTCGTCCCGGTGAGTTAAGGCCGGCGGTGAAGACTTGAAACAGGTCCACAAGGGCCTGCACGCCTTCTTCCTGGCCGACGATTTTGGCGCGCAGCGACTGGTGAAAATCACGCGTGTCGTTGCTGCGTATGCTGGGGTCGAGTTGTTGTCGCACGGCTGCTTTCATACTGTTTACCTCGACCGGGATTGTGCTTTGCTTTAATACCCTAGCCTGCGGGTGAATTTGAGCCGCGCAAGCAAACTAGCCCGGTCACGTCTAAATATGCATGGGGCGTGCCACATTGGATGCATTGCGCCGCAAACGCAAGAACCCATGCGCTCAATGACATACGCGTGTTGCTATTCTGGAAACCGTCTCAAGGCGTGAGACGATGTTTCATCCGTGCGCAAACTGAGAATGCTGAAACACAAAGTGTCATCAAAAACATGTCAGAAAGGGGCGCTTTTCCACAGCGCCCCTGCACCATTGAACAGGTATTCTTTCGCTCAGTGTTGTGTTTTTTTTCGCCCTTGCAGTGTTTGCCGCGCCACAGCAGGCATCGCGGCGGGCAACACCAGCGGATTGGCCACATCTCCCCCAACCGCTTCCGCGGGCGCGTCCTTCCCAAGCCCGTCCGCATCGAGGATAGCGGCAGCAACCTCTGGCTCTGTTGACTCGCCGAAGATCAGGGCGCCTTCCTGCTCTCGCACAAAGGTCAATTCCTTGCTCTGGCCATCCCATTCCACGCGAACCAGGTCTCCCACATGGACTTGCTGCGTGGCCAGCAGGTTGGCCAGCGGATAGACGAGGTGGCGCTCAATGGCGCGCTTCAGGTGGCGGGCTCCGTAGCGCTGGTCCGTACCCTCTTGTAAGAGGAAGTCGCGCCCGGCATCAGTTACACGGAAAAGGAATTTGCCGTTGGCGGCGTCCAGTACGCGCTTCTGCACCATCCCAAGCTCTATTTCCAGTACTTGCTCAAGTTGCGCGCGTTGCAGCGGGTGGAATACCACAAGCTTGTCCAGACGGTTCATGAATTCGGGAGAGAATTTGCGCCGCGCCGCTTCCACCGCCGTGCGCTCCACTTTTTGATCCAGGTCGTCCTTTGGCTTGTCGTCAGACTTGATGAACCCGTAGCCTCCGCCCATCAACTCAGTTATATCGTTCGCGCCCAGGTTGGAGGTCATGAAGATGACGGTCTGCGAAAGGTCCACGCGGCGGTTGTCTCCCAAAGTCAGGGTGGCCTTGTCCAGCATACCCAGCAGCAATTGCCACAGCGCATCGCTGGCCTTTTCAATCTCATCGAAAAGCAGGAACGAAAGCTTGAGCTTGTCCGAGTGGTTCGCCGCCAGCGATTCCTGTGTGATCAGGGGATGCGTTTCGCGGTGCCCAAGATATCCCGGGGGCGAACCGATCAGCTTGGCAATCTCGTGGGAATGCTGGAATTCCGCGCAGTCAATCTTGATAATCGCGCGAGGGCTGCCAAACAGGATTTCCGCCGCCGCTTCCACGATGCGCGTTTTGCCGGAACCAGTAGGCCCGAGGAACAAGAGGTTGCCAACCGGGCGCCCAGGCGAGTTGAGTCCGGCAGTAAATACCTGGTACAGCTCGACGAGAGCCTGCACGCCCTCGTCCTGACCGACGATCTTCGAGCGCAGCGCTTTCTGAAACTCCACAGTCTCTGCGCTGCGAATGCTTGGATTGAGTGATAGATCGCCCGTGGCCATAACCGCCTCCTAGCGCCTCCGGAATTCCGGTTGCGCGCTTCCGTATCGCCCGTCAATCCGGCTAAGCCTCTTCAATTCGTCCTTGAGGACAAATTGATCGAGTTTCACCTGGATGGTGGATTGCAGCAGCCGCAGCTGCATGAGCAGCTCGCGGGCCACCGAGGGTGATTCGGAAAGTCGAAGAGCGGGCGGAAACATGTCCGCCAGGTCCAGATTAAGGTTCCTTAGCGATTGGATGAGTTTTTGAACGACGGGAGATTCAGGGTCCGACAGATCGATCTGATTGTTCAACTGGTCGCGCAGGGTACGCCAGTTAAGTTCAACGAAGGGATGCTTCTTGCTGACTTCACGTATGATTTCATCGGTGATGCGAGCGCGCTCGCCAAGCCTCGCCAGATGCAGTTGCCGCACCTTTCCATCTCGGCGCACGTTATGCACCAGGTAGTAGGCATTTCCTTTGCGGCGAACGAAAGCCATCGCGGAACCTCGGCGTAGCCGTCTCACAGAGAGAGCAGCAGCCGAATGCGATTGGCCAATTCTCCGTCTGTTGTCTGTAGTGTAAGCTGATTCCACTACAGAATGCAACAGGTTATTCGTCCATCCAGTAATGGTTGCGAGCCCCTCCGCTCGTCCCATAGTCGCGCAACTGACCCCCGTTTCGGCATGCATTCTTTCGCTGCATTCCATCATTGTTTTAGTCCTGCGCCACAATTGCTTTGCGCTTCATCAACCTTCACCTCATTTAACACTGCGCTTCAGCAAGTTTCTCTTGCCGCTCAACACCAGCGTCCTTACCATAGAGGCCGTTTGTGTCAGGGAGGTTTCCGGGATGTCTTGGGATCCGGTATATCGATTGGTGAAACTTATTCCGCGCGGCCGGGTTATTACTTATGGGGCGCTCGCTAGAGCTTTACGTTTGCGCGGCGGGGCGAGAGCCGCGGGCAGAGCTATGGCGGCGACCCCTTCTGGTAAAGGCATCCCCTGGCACCGCGTTCTGGGCGAACGCGGAAAACTCCTCATCCGAGAACCCTATGCTTCCCTGCAACGCAAACTCCTGGAATCCGAAGGCGTCACCTTGCTGGAATCCCGCGTGAATTTGAAACGTCACCTCTGGAATCCCACACGGTCCAAGAAGTCCCCGTCTCGAAGAAAACGAAACGCAAAGTCACCGCGCAGTCCGAGATAGTGTCCATCACGCTGTGAGGCCGTGCTTCGCCGGTTCTTCCGTTATTTTGTTGTTTGGTTATTTGGTTTTATAAGTGAACGAAAGTTTCGTTTCCTCGTTCACTACAAGAGGCCGCAGAAATCGATACGAAGTCCCCGTGCGCGGCACGTCTACAGCCACGGGAAGGACACCTGCGACGCGTTGCTGAAGATTGAACACGTTAGCAGAGGCTTGCGGCTGCGGCGGCGGTGGGGGCGGATTCTTTTTCAGTTCCTTTTCGATCCTCCGGGAGTTTTGCATTGCGCCCGCGGCCGATACTTCGACGGTTTCTGAAACTGAGGCGACGCTGAGTGAGACATTGAAATGTTCGGGGTGGTTGGCGTCATAGCGAATGTTCTGTGCCGAAGATTTGAACCCTGGCGAGGACACCGTGATCCGTAAATTGCCCGAAGGCAGACCCGCAAGGACCCAGGAACCCTCCGGACTCGTGGAAGTATTCCATGTCCCTCCCGTATCGGCGTTAGTGATTTCGATGCTGGCGCTTGTGACAACCGCGCCACTTGGATCAACCACGAAACCGCCGAGCTGGCCAGGCCCGAGCGCCCTCAGTGGCGTGAAATTGCGCCCGTTGATGCCGAAGTTGTCCGTCACAATTGGGTTGACGAAGCCGGCACCACTTGTGGCACCAACTCCAATTCCCGCTTGGAAGCTCCCTCCTCCATACATGTAGCCCAGATACTGGGGCGGGAAAAGTGATGCCGAGATTGCATCCCCAGAAAAATCCTTGACCTTATATTGATCGGGAAGAAACAGCTCCCACTCCAGCATGCTGATGGGAACGTCCATTTTCGGAAGCGAGATGTCCGATCCCCCTTTTTTGGCAAAGGGCGCACCAGAGTGCATAAAAACGAATGAGACCGTATACGCGCCCGCGGGACGAAATCCAGTCCGCAGAAGCGGCACGCGGTCGCCATCGGCTCCCTGCACCGGTTTCACTTTTTGGCCGGAAACCTCTGCAGTAAGGATGGAAGCGCCCGCTGGCAGATCCACCTTCAAAAACGGCTGGGCCTGATTTCTTACGATGAGTTTGACCTCCGTGAGGGACTTCCCTTCGGAGGTGACCAGCGTCGTGACCGTGGCGCGTTCGGCAACGGCCGCCAGCACACTCGCGTCGGGGAAGCGCGTCCATTCCAATGCGAGCGCCGGCGTCTCAATGGGCTGCCGGTGATAGCGAAATGCCGCTTGCAATGAGTAGCGCGAAAGCGCGCGAAGATAAGGATTCACCTCTTTGATGTCCAGGCGCTTCAAGCCACCGGATTCCTTGGCCGTGAGTTCAAGAGTTCCCTGCCCCTCCACGAGGACCTCTCCCGTATCGCGTTGCGCATCCTTGAAGGCCAGTATGGGAGCACTTGCCGTCGCGTCGTTGATTGGACGTTCAAAAGAGATCAAAAACTGCTGCGCGCCCGGCCCGTGGGCTGTAACTTTCAGCAGTAGGACTCCGTTCTGGACTTCACTCGATTCCAAAGTAGGCCCGTTGACAGCGGTAACTTCAAAACCTTCAGGGATGGCCACTGAAAATTGCTCCGCGTCGCCTTGTGCCACGTTCAAGTCAACGAGAGCGGCAATTTGTAAATCGGATTCGGTCACGGACACTAGCGACTTCACATCGGAGAGAAACCGCACCTCGCGCGGCACAACAGGTGCCACAACATCTCGCGTATTCCACCACACGTTGGCGGTCTGCCCGGGTGTCAGCGTAGCTTCGATTTCCGTGTTGTCATTCTCTGTACTGCGATGCGTGATAATGCCGTGGTTTAACTGCACGTTGGTCCGCTCGCCGGGAACCGTCAACGAAAGCCGCACGCTCCCCGCTGACGGAACTGAGATCGAAAACGAAGCGCGGCCTGTTTCCATGGAAATCGGAAGCCCTGCATCGAGCGTCACGTTAAACTCCGATTCGCCCGGCAGAATTGCCGTGTGCGTGCCGTTTTCGAGTAGAAGGGGCAGCGGCTTGCTTCCATGTCGCGCGTCCAAGACAGTTGTTCCATTGATGAGCGGGACTTTCGTGGCGTTAGCCGAGAGAGTCTCGCCTTCAAATTCAATCGAGCCGAGCACGCCATCATTCACAACGTGGAGCTTGAGTTCGGCATGTTTCAAAAGATACGGCAGCGGAGGCGCCTCCGTTTTCTTGCCGGGACGATTCGCAAGCGCCAACAAGCGATTGTATTCATCCAGCGAAAGCGTCACGTTGCCCGCCGCGGGTGTCGGCGGATCCACTTTCTGTTGCCCAAATGCCGGAACAGTCAGGCTCAGCGTTAGCACTACGAGCAGTAAATGACGGTTCACTTGCCACCTGCCTTTTTGTCCTGCTGGTAATTGAATTCAGCGGACGGAGCCTGATTTTCACTGGTGAGTTCCGCAACTAGATAAAGCGAAGGCCCGAAGGCCGCCAGGTTGACGCGCACTGGCAGTATTCCCGCGGCACGAGAGCCTCGTTCGCTGGCGTGGAATTTGTTCACCAACTCTTCGTCCTGGGTAGACGTTGCTTGCATAACGTTCCTCCCCATCACTGGGAGGCTGCTGGCATCCTTGGGAGCACCTGGCGACGCAGTGCGATCGCCAAACGACACAGGACCCGGTGCAGGAACGACGGAGTCAATTGGTGGTTCCGCGTTTACTGCTCTCAGTACCGCAGACATTGGGTTCATAAAATTTTCCACGTGAAAAGCGCCCGCTTCCGGAGAAAGCCGGAAAAGGAGCGGATAAAAAACTTGCAACCCAGTGCGGGAGATCGGAAGATCCAGCGCCGGCAGAGAAAGTTTCAAATGGCCTTTGTCTGTCCATGCCGTTCCCGGTGCGAAGTACACCAGTTCGACGGCAAACTCCGGGGCCTCCTCCCCACCGCGCGCCTTCGAGAGCGGCAGCAGCAGGCTTGCATCCGGCCCGGAACCCGGCCTCACAGACATTCCGGAGAGCGAAGCGCTCCAGAGCGTTGCCCCCGGGGGAAGCGTAACCTTAAGAAAGTTGCGCTGGTTGTTGCGCACCGTGTAGCGTGCTTCTACCAGCGATTTCCCATCTTTTGTGAACAGCACGCGATACCGCGCTTCTTCCACATTCGCCATCAACACCGTTTGCTGCGTGTATCGTGACACCACAATGTGTAACGAACGCGGCGATTTCACGTCGCCTCCGTGAGTGCGAAATGCCAGCAGCGCGGGTGACTGCCGGCTGGCAACCGGTTCGCCGAGGTCGCTGGCGTCGGCGCGTTGCAACCCTTGCGTCTTCACCGACTCTGCCTTGATTTCTCCGGCGCCCAACACATCCACGGCAATGCCGCCAGTCTCGCGCTCGATGTTCGTAAGCCGCAGAATCGGAATATCCATCTCTCCATCGCGCGGCAGCCGGCCCTCTCCGGTAATCACGAAACTAGCCGTTTGTTCGACGGGCTCCAGAAACGTGATGTGCAGTCCGCCCGGCTTCATTTCCCAATCAGCCACCAACGCGCCCTGCACCTGGTTGATGGTGATGTTTTCCGGAAGCTGAATGACCGCCTCCTTGGCCGCGCCCTGTGTCACTTCCAGAGCTACGTTCGCAGATACGGATGTGGAGTCTTCTCCCAACCCAACGAATTGTGTCATCGTGCCGCGCAAGCGCAGCGGCAGCGTCACATGGTGCTCTTCCACTTTGCGGCGCCACGCGAACACGATGGGCTCGGCGCCTTTGCCATAGACCGTCCACTTGCCGGCACTCGCAGTTTCCTTGCTCTCCGAAAAGAGTCCGCCATAAAGGGAGAGGTCCACGCCTCCCCGCGGAATCTCCAGCGTGACTCTCGTGACGCCAGAAGAAGTTGCGGGCAACGTGACACGCTCTTCCCCTGCGGTTGCCGCAGTCGGCAGCGCAATCTGCAGAGTGATAACGGCGCGGCCCGTATGCGAAAGCAGCGCGGATAACTGGCCACCGTCTTTGGAGCCCGAAGACGAAACGAGTGAAAGGAGCTTGCCATCCAGCTTCGCTTCACGCACGAAAAGTCCCGCGGGAACCGGAACACTCACCCAGCCATTCTTCAAAACGTCCACGGTGAGCGTGGCGTGGCCAGATGCAAGTCCGGAATCGACACGCAGCTCGTAGTCAACCCGGCTGAGCGTGGCATCGACGGGCGGCGGCTCGGGCTCGCGCTCCGCCGGAAACGCTTTCACCCGCAGCGCGCGGTAATCGGGGACGGAAATCACCACCCATCCGGGCGAATGCGCGGGCTCCTGCGCGGAAATCGGGCGGCTGAAGCCGACCGTAGCAAAAAGAAGTGCCACCACCAGAAGAACCTGCTGAATCTGGCAGCGGCTAGACACACTGGTACTGCATTGCTTTAGGTTTGTCATGGGCATATGACTCACATACTACTGGAACGTACTTAGAAAGATTTCTTGCATGAAAAAATGGTTGCCCGACAAAGTAACTGGTCTTTCAAGTTTATTTTTGCAAAACGCAATGCTTTGCCTTCCCGTGGGCCTTTCGACTAACCCGAAGCCAGCAGCGTTCGACACTTCCCTGCTACGGTTGTGTTACATTCGGCGCGTGATGAAACTTTTCTTGCTTTTGCCACCACGCGCTGCTCTTCGTACAAGCTTCTTCCGGCTCCTTCCCGTTCTTCTGGCCATCGTATCGCTTCTTGCCGCTGCAACGCCGTCGCTTCGCGCAGAAACAGCCCGCGACGCATGGTTGCGTTACGTTCCTCTCGACCCTGCGGCAGCCGCAAAATATTCAACTGTCCCCCGTCTAGTCCTTCGTGTTGGCGATTCTCCCGTTGTGATCTCGGCTGAAAAGGAGCTGACTAAGGGCCTTCGCGGCATCTTGGGCGGCGAATTTCGCAGCACCAAGTCGGTCAGCGATGGGCCTTTTATTCTCGTAGGAACAGTCGATTCGGTCGGGACGGTACTCGGGGATTTCATTCGGCCGACAGATCTTTCCGGAGATGGTTACTGGATCGCGGATGCAAATCTAGGTGGTTTCAAGTGCTTCATCATCACCTCACCGAACGAACGCGGCGTCCTCTACGGGGTCTTCGCCTTTCTCAGCAAAATCGCCCGCAACGAAAGCCTGGACTCTCTTGCTGGCATGCAACTTCCGGCCAACTCCGTTCGCATGGTCGACCAGTGGGACAACCTCGATGGCACCATCGAGCGTGGTTATGCCGGCCCCTCGCTCTTCTTTGAAGACGGCCATGTTCGTCATGACCTGTCGCGCGCCGCCGAGTATGCCCGCCTTCTTGCCTCCGTCGGAATAAACGCCTGCGCCATTAACAACGTGAACGCCAATCCCCTTCTTCTCGACAAGTCTTTCCTTCCTCAACTCCGCCGCATTGCCGAAGCATTTCGTCCCTGGGGAGTGCGCCTCGCTCTCTCCGTTGACGTCAGCAGCCCTCAAAAAACCGGCGGCCTGCCCACCTTTGATCCACTCGATCCCCACGTGGCTGCGTGGTGGCAACAAACTGTCGATGCCCTCTACGCCGAAATTCCAGATTTTGTCGGATTCGTTGTGAAGGCCGACTCGGAAGGCCGCGCCGGACCCGCCAGCTATGGCCGCACTCCCGCCGACGCCGCCAACGTGATCGCGCGCGCCCTGAAGCCGCACAGCGGACAACTTTTCTATCGCAGCTTCGTGTACGACCACCACCTCGATTGGCGCAATCCCAAAAATGACCGCGCCCGCGCGGCCTACGACATTTTTCATCCTCTCGATGGCCAATTTGCCGATAACGTCATCATCCAGATTAAGCATGGCCCAATTGATTTCCAGGTGCGCGAGCCCGCTTCTCCCCTCCTCGGCGGTCTGGAAAAAACTAACGAAGCCATCGAGCTGCAAATCACTCAGGAATACACCGGCCAGCAGCGGCATCTCTGTTTTCTCGTCCCAATGTGGAAGGAGGTCCTCGATTTCGATTTGCGGAACGCAGGCCAATCCACACCCGTCCGCGAATTGGTTTCTGGCAAGATCTACAAGCGTCCCTACGGTGGCTTGGTGGGAGTCGCGAATGTCGGCATGGATGAGAACTGGCTGGCGCATCCACTCGCCATGGCCAATCTCTATAGTTTCGGCCGCCTCGCTTGGGATCCCACTCTAAGCGCGCAGACTATCGCCGAGGAATGGACGCGGCTCACCTTTGGCAACGACGCCACGACCGTATCCACGATCGATGCCATGCTTCTCTCCTCGTGGAATATCTACGAAAGCTACACCGGTCCACTCGGCGCAGGTACTCTCACCGACATTCTCGGAAGCCATTACGGTCCCGGCCCGGAATCTTCAGAACGTAATGGTTGGGGCCAGTGGCATTGCGCCGATCAATCCGGAATCGGCATGGACCGCACCGTCGCCACAGGCACTGGCTACGTCGCGCAATATTCACCCGCCGTTGCCAAGCAGTACGAATCGTTGGAAACCACTCCAGACGAATTGCTCCTCTTCTTCCACCACGTTCCGTACACCTACAAGCTCCACTCAGGCAAAACTGTCATTCAACACATCTATGATTCTCATTATGAAGGTGCCCACCGTGCTGCCGCACTCGTCACTCAGTGGCAGTCATTGCAAAGCCGCGTGGATCAGCCGCGTTACGAAGACGTGTTGCGGCGCCTTGCATATCAGGCCGGCCACGCCATCGTCTGGCGCGAAGCCATCTGCAACTGGTTCGCGCGGGTCTCTGGCATCCCCGATGAACGCGGACGTGTCGGTCACTATCCAGGCCGAATCGAAGCGGAGGACATGGAGCTACGCGGCTACGTCCCATTCAATGTCACCCCGTGGGAAGCCGCTTCCGGTGGCAAAGGGGTCGAATGTCCTCCGACCTCAGCGTCCTGCACAGCCACATTTTATTTCACGGGCGTCCCCGGCCGCTACGACATTGACGTCCGATACTTCGACCAAGCTAACGCCGTTTCTCATTTCCGTTTGTATCTGGCCAATCAGCCAATCGCCGAATGGAACGCCGACGACCATCTCCCTGCCAAAGTTCCCAATGCGGACTCTTCCACTTGCCATCGCATTCCGGCGATCGCGCTGAAACCAGGCGACACCCTCCGCATTGAGGGCCGCCCCGACGGCCCCGAACACGCCGCCCTAGATTACGTCGAATTCATCCCCGCGAATCCTTGAGCAGCCACATATCCTCCGCCCTTCGCGAAGTAATGACCCACGGGGGGTGTCCCATCCTCGCTTTGTGAGGGTGGGTCTTGGGATTCGCTTCTCATCGAACTTACAACTAAAAACTGAATACTTAGAACTCTGAAGATGCTGACACTCGCACTCAGTAGTCAGTTATTGGGGAGCCTTTTAGAAGAATCTGTAGGTCGTCTGGATGGACCGCACAAAATTCCGCATCTTCGCGTTCAATATGCCCCTGCTTTATCAGTTGTACCAATGAGTCCTCCAAACCAAACGAGCCCTTCTTGCGGGTGATCGTAATTTCCTGGTGGAGATGTTGAAGGCCATTTTGACGGATGTGCTGCCGAGCGCCGTAACCTACCATAAGCAGTTCGGCTGCGGGGAATCGGCCACCCTTCTTACTGCGTAACAAGATCTGAGTGAGAACAGCAGCGAGCGCCATGGCTAACTCCTGGCGAATTGTGTTCTGACGCTCGAAAGGAAAGCTATCCGAAATCCTGGAAATAGTAGTCGCGACATCCGTCGTATGTTTTGGTTCATAAAGGTTGCGGTTCTTGACTTCTCTCTCCCGGACGCCCACTCCCCTCGTACCAGTTTCGAAACTAGTACCAAGTAAATAATAGTAGACACACGGTAAATACTGTGTTAAGCTCCATTCGCTATGCTGAGGGGACGCTGTTCTCGTACCAATTCGGAACGCCCCACCACCTTGCCTTTCGTCTCCCCTTCGCTCCTATCCCCTCTAACTCCCTTGTTTCCTCTTGATCCACGCCATTCTCCCGTAAGTCCTTTGTTTCCCCTTGATACGCAAAATAGCCGGGGTATCCCCACCCTCTAACATGATTAGCCGTCCCATTTCCGAAATCTTTCCCACCGGATCTTCCTCCAACATTCTCTCCGTTGCCGGACATCGCAACCGGCTGCTGCAAAACCGGATCGCTTCAGTTGGCGTCCCCTGCACGAACTGCAAACCTGTTCCTCGAAAACCTGCATTTATAGGGAAATAATCAAATATGTCGGCGCGCCGACATATTCCTCTCGCGGGAGAAATTCAAACCATCGCCAATTCATTGATCCTGACAAAACGTTTTCTTTCCACTCTCGACTGTCAGCCGTCTGTGGACTGTTTTTCTCTTCTAATTGCAATCATTCCCGCACATACGCGAACTTCGCCCGTAAGTCCAATCATTCCCGCACTTACGCAAAACACGGGGTAAGGGTACCTCACGGGATCTAAAAGGGAAGTCTCAGTGAGATTCCTCAAACATGACTGTCAGTCCCGTTTCGGGATTCTCCCCGCCTACGCAAGTCGTAGCGCCAGACAAATCTGTCGAAATGCCTACATTTTTCAGCCGCCGAGCCCTCACTTTCCATTTCCTTGCTCTTCTCTTCAACTTAGTACTGAAAACTGAGAACTTAGAACTTTCCTGCCCTCCTGAGGTACCATAGTGGCTTCCTAATCATGGCCAATCCCGTTCTGCAGGTCGAAAACCTCGTAAAGCGCTACGGCGATGTGGAAGCCGTCCGCGGCGTAAGCTTCAGCGTCGAAGAGGGCGAAGTCTTCGGCCTTCTCGGCCCGAACGGCGCCGGGAAAACCAGCACCATCGAAGTGCTGGAAGGCTTGCGCGTAGCCGACGGCGGAAGCGCAACCGTGTGCGGCCTCGATCCACAGAAAAATCCCAACGAACTGAAAAACGAAATCGGCGCAACGTTGCAGGCTACTTCCCTTCCCGATAAATTGCGCGTCAGCGAAGCGGTCCGCCTCTTCGCCAGTTTCTATAAACGCAGGCGCAACACCGACGAGCTGCTGAAACGCTTTGGCCTGGAAGAAAAGCGCCACTCGTTTTACAACCAGCTTTCCGGAGGGCAGAAACAGCGGCTGGCGTTGGCCATGGCCTTAATCAACGACCCGCGCGTTCTGTTTCTGGATGAGCCCACGGCCGGATTGGACCCGCAGGTGCGCCGCGAAATCTACGATGTGATAGAAGAACTGAAGCACGAAAAAAAGACCATCGTCCTGACAACGCACTACATCGAAGAAGCAGAAAAGCTTTGTGATCGCGTGGCCATCATTGACCACGGCAAGTTGATCGCTTCCGGCACTCCGCGCGAACTCAAGCAACGTTCGGGAGACACCACACGCCTCGAAGTGCGTCTGGCCAAACCCGCGGCAAAGGAATCTCTAAAGCAACTCGAAGGAGTTGCCGACGCTCTGGAAGTGGACGGCGCCTACGTGCTCCACTGCCAGCGGACGGCCCCCGCGATTGTAGCGCTAGTGAAACATCTGGAAGCGCAGAACAACGAACTGGTAAGCCTGGAAATTGCCACGCCTTCCCTGGAAGACGTTTTCATCGAATTGACCGGAAGGAGATTGCGCGATTGAGAACCATCCTCACCCTTGCCGGGATACGCATTCGCATCACACTGCGCAATAAAACATTTCTCTTTTTCAGCCTGGTTATGCCTCTGGCGATTTTCTTTCTCTACGGCAGCGTCTTTGCCAAAGGTAAACCAGCGGCCGTCGCCTATCTGATGGGCCCGATCCTTTCCTTCACGGTCATGGGAACGTTTTGGGGACTGAGCATGCAACTCGTTACCTGGCGGGAGCAGGGCATTCTTCGCCGGTTTCGTCTCGCGCCCATTGCTCCGTTCAGCATGATCATGTCCAGTATTCTGGCGAACTACTTGCTGATTCTGCCGACGGTCCTCTTTGAGCTGCTGCTCGCCCGTTTCATCTATCACGTCACCGCGTTCGGCAACCTGATCACCGTTTTTGTCCTTGTGATTCTCGGCATCACCGCTTTTGGAGCCATGGGACTGGTCATCGCCAGCGTGACCAACACCATGCAGGAAACCCAGATCATCAACCAACTCCTCTGGTTTGCGTTGATTTTTCTTTCGGGGGCGACCGTCCCATTAGCTGCGCTTCCGAATGCGGTTCAGCGCATCGGGCTCTTTCTGCCTTCAACCTACTTCGTTTATGGTTTGCAACGTGCGATGCTCGCCGACGCTCACTGGTATGGTCTCGGCACCGTGGTTGTCTCCTTGCTTGCCTGGGCAGCGTTGGCCGCGTTCATCTCTTCGCAGCTCTTCCGCTGGGAACCAGAAGCAAAGTTGCCCCGCAATGCAAAACTCTGGGCCGTGGCCACGATTCTTCCCTTCGTTCTATTAGGCTTCTGGGAAAACAATAACGGAAAACTCCTCGCGACCTCCGCGTACATGCTGCAAGGCAGACCGACCCAAAATGCGCCTCCGCCGGACCAACGCTAACTCGCCAATTTGGCCGCAACCAAGAAAGTGGACGCCAAAATGGTTCCAGCCCCTTCTTCACCAGACGGGCCTTTTTATTGACGCTCCCCGCACCGTGGCTTATTCTCAACTTGCGAGCTGGTGATTTCGATTCAGCCTGGGAGGCACACCATGCCGGTACAGAAAACCGACAAGATTTGGCACAACGGAAAGTGGATCAACTGGGATGACGCAAAGATTCACGTGCTTTCCCACGTTGTCAGCTACGGCTCCGCGGTGTTTGATGGTCTGCGTTGTTACGGCACAAAACAAGGTCCTGCGCTTTTCCGCCTGCACGAACACATGCAGCGGCTGATTAACTCCGCCAAGATTTATCGCATGGAATTTCCTTACACTGCCGAGGAACTTTCCACCGTTGCCGTCGAACTGGTGCGCCAGAACAAACTCGATGCCTGTTACTTGCGGCCCATTGTTCTGCGTGGTTACGGCGAAGTCGGCGTGAATCCGCTCAATTCGGTCGTCGAAGTTTACATGGCCTGCTGGCGTTGGGGCGCTTACCTTGGCCCAGAGGCTCTTGCCAAGGGCGTGGATGTCTGCGTCAGTTCCTGGACCCGTATGGCCCCAAATACGCTGCCGGCGATGTCTAAAGCCGCATGCAATTACATGAACTCACAACTCATTCATATGGAAGCCGAACTCAATGGTTTCGCCGAAGGCATCGCGCTCGACACCAGCGGCCACGTCAGTGAAGGATCTGGCATGAACATTTTCCTGGTGATGGACGGAGCGCTGATTACGCCGCCCGTTGCCGCCAGCATTCTCCCGGGAATCACGCGCGATTCCATCATTAAACTCGCCGGTGATCTGAACATTCCTGTGAAGGAAGCAAACATCCCGCGCGAAATGCTGTACATTGCTGACGAAGTTTTCTTCGTTGGCACGGCCGCGGAAGTTACGCCGCTGCGCTCGATTGACCGCATCACGGTCGGCAAGGGAGTTGCCGGTCCAATTACGCTGCGCATCCAGGAAGAGTTTTTCGCGGTAACCAGCGGACGCAAAGCCGACCGGCACAATTGGCTTACTCCGGTGAATGCGCCGGTGGCGGTCTCGCGTTAACAGCTTCGCAAACTCCTGAGATCTTGCCGAGATGAGGCGCAGCGTGCTGCGCCCCTACGTAAATTTCGCTTCATCCTTTCTGGCGCAGGATGCGCTTTCCGGCTAGAATCGTTTCCATCGCGTTGTACTCAAAGCTGTGCCCCGGAGGCCGTGCGATGTACAACCTCACCCAAAAATTGACTGCGGAATTTCTTGGAACGTTCGCGCTGATCTTCTTCGGTGCCGGCGCTGTCTGCGTTGACTGGCATTTGCGAGCAACCGGCGGGATTGGATTGCTGGCGATTGCACTGGCGCATGGATTGGCAATCGCCATCATGGTTTCGGCGCTCGGGCATATCTCTGGCGGGCATTTCAATCCCGCCATCACGATTGGCTTTTGGGTGACCAAGCGGCTTTCCACCTTGGACACACTGGCTTATTGGGGCGCGCAATTGCTCGGCGCGATTGCTGCGGCCTTTCTGCTGAAGGTGATTATCCCTGATGAAACCTGGCGCAATGTGGCGCTGGGCACTCCGGAACTGATGCGCGACTTTCCGACTTGGGGAGCTTTGGCGCTGGAAGCCATCACAACGTTCTTCTTGGTGCTGGTTGTGTTTGCAACCGCAGTGGACGAACGGGGAGCGTTCAAGGCAATCGGCGGTTTTGGCATCGGTCTAACGATCACACTGGGCATTCTGGTTGCTGGACCCTTTACCGGCGGCGCTTTAAATCCCGCGCGGGCATTTGGGCCCGCGCTCGCTTCACACCACTGGCTGAACCAGGGCACGTATTGGGTAGGGCCATTGGGCGGAGGATTCGTGGCGGGGTTGCTGTATGACTCCCTGTTCTTACGCAAGAATGAGGCATAGGTCAGATTCCACTGGCCGGCAAGAATCTTCGAGCCAATTCCCTCACATCATCCATACGGAGCTAATCCACGAGGACTAGTCTGATGAAGCAGAGCATCCGCCTGTCCTGAGGCTCAGGTAACTAGACCGCAACGCCCTTTTCCGGCTGTCTTGTTGGTATTCGCGGCGGATGCTACGTTCGTTGAGGAAGCGCATTCACACGGGGTGTCTGCCATGTCCTTAAGTATTGACGATCTGCTTCGTCGCGCGGTGGAAAACAAAGCCTCGGACTTGCACCTGAAGGTTGGCAACCATCCTTACCTGCGCGTCGACGGCCTGTTGACTGCGATTACGGACGTGCCGCGCGTGACGCCCGAAGAGATGCTCTCGATGGCGTTCAGCATGATGACCAACCGCCAGAAACAGAAGTTCAAGGAAACGGCCGAGTTGGACATGGCCTATGGTGTGGCAGGTTTGGGCCGGTTCCGTGTGAACGTGTTTCAGCAGCGCGGCAACGTTGGTATGGTATTGCGCGTCATCCCCACCAAAATCCGCACGGTCGAGGAATTGAATCTTCCCCTTGTAGTCAGCAAGATTTGCGAGGAGCAACGTGGGCTGGTGCTGGTAACCGGGACGACTGGTTCCGGTAAATCCACCACGCTGGCGGCCATGATTGACCGCATCAACGCCAACCGCTCCGATCACATCATCACCATTGAAGACCCCATCGAGTTCCTGCACCGCGACAAGCGCAGCTTCATAAATCAGCGTGAAGTCGAAGTGGACACGGCAAACTTCTCGACGGCATTGCGCGCCGGATTGCGTCAGGATCCTGACGTGATTCTGGTCGGCGAAATGCGCGACCTGGAAACGATTTCGACGGCGCTGCTGGCCGCGGAAACGGGCCACCTTGTGTTCTCCACCTTGCACACCTTAGACGCGACGGAAACTATTCAACGTATTATCGCGGTCTTCCCTCCGCCGGAGCAGAAACAGATTCGATTGCAAATGGCGGCAACGTTAAAGGCTGTGATTTCGCAGCGCCTGGTGCGACGCGCGGACGACAAGGGCCGCGTGCCTGCCGTAGAAGTCATGATTGCCACTGCCTACATCCGGGATTGCGTCATCAACCCAGACAAGACGCGGTTGATACACGATGCGATTGCCGCGGGCACTTCGCAATACGGCATGCAGACGTTTGACCAATCGCTCTTCGATCTCTACAGCAAGGAACTGATCACGCTGGATGAAGCTCTGTCACGCGCATCCAACGCCGATGAATTCAAGCTGCGCATCCAGGGTATTCGCTCGGCTTCCGACGCCGCGCGCGAGGAAATGGCTTCGCAGATGGCGGACTTCGAGAGGTTCTCCCGCAAATAGTTTTCACCGGAATTCATCAGACGGATCTTCCTCCCAGTGTCAGTCGCGGTTTTCCTGTTAACTTTTTGACGTTGCGGGCTTTGTTGCAACCCGCGATGGGAAAGTGCCTGCCTACGCGGTCGTGGGCAGCGACGCGCCCAACGCCGCCAGAATCTGTTGCTGATTGGCCCTGGGTTGCGGGAGTTTTGTTACCGTCGTTTTCTCATCGATCTTGTACTGCAACAGGCATAGGCTGCTGAGTGCCCTCAGTGCATCCGGCAGCGTGATCGTGTGCGGGTTGCTGTCCGTGGTGCCGAACTTTTCTCGTAGCCGACGTTCCACCTCTCGGCTCAATTTCAGTGCCAACATGCTGCAGAACACGTGGCCTCGCGTACGACTCTCTTTACGCACGAACACCGGGCGCACTTCCAGCAAACCCGTCTTCAAGGCCCGAAAGTCACGCTCCACTCGTTGTAGGCTCACGTAGCTGTCGTGCACCTCTTGCGCGCTCATGCTGGCTTGCAAGACGTCGGTGGTCACCACGTAGCAGCCCGCCAACTCGAAAGCCCTTGCGATCTTCTCCTCTTGGCGCTGCAACACCAGCGTGCGGCCGTGCAACGGCAACTCCACCAATCCGGTCAGCTTGTGCCGTTCCGCCCAGGCCTGCAGTTGTCGTTGTCCCGCTTCCGGCCGGCAGCGCGGCTTATTCTTCACCTGCTCGTTGCGTGCCGCGATCTTTTCTGCCAGCTTCGCAAGCTTGTCCTCCAGCCGATGCCGTTCGCGCGCCGCTTCCTTCTCGTTCTTCCGCAGTACGTAGCGCACTCCAGCGCTTTGCACCTCGCAGATCTGTTCGCTGAACAACTCCAGCTGCAAAATCTTCTGCCCCAGAAGACTGCGGATCTGCGGATCGGTCAGTGCCGTGATGTAATGCAGGTTGGCTTTCTCGAGCGCTTGGATGCCCTTGCTCTTCACCATCCCGCGGTCGCCCACAAAGACGAATTCTTGCACCTGAAATTGCTCTTGGAGGATCTTGATCTGATCGACGACGGTCACGGGATCCGCGGTGTTGCCCGCAAACACGCGCACCGCCAGCGGTTCGCCCTCCGCATCGGTGAGCAGGCCAATGACGATTTGCAATTTGCCCTTTTTACCATCGCGGTTGTAGCCGAATTCCCCCAATTCGTTCTGCTCCCCTTCGAGATAACTGCTGGTCACGTCGTAGAGAAACAGTCGCGGCGGCGCGGCTTTCCGGCGCAGGTACAACCGGAACAGTGCTTGTTCAATCTTCTCCTGGCGGGCACAAAGATCGTCCAGCGCCGCGTAGAGATCGTCTTCGTCGAACGAACCCAGGCCGAGAACTTCACTGACGGCGTGATCCTCCGCCCAACGCACCGCCGACAAACGGGAGCCCTGATGCGCCACGCGGGCCAGGATCAGAAATAAACCTAGCTTGGCCAGGCGCGTGTTGCCGAGTGCGACGACAATACCGAGGGCCTCAGCGATTTGTTTTAGAACATAGAGCAAGCCGAAGATGGGGCCCAGGGTCGCTTCGCAAGGTTTGACATGATCGAAATCGCCACGCAGGGCGCGACGGAGAGCCTCGATGCGAGCGGGATCCCAATGGGAGAGATTGGCGAGGGTGCGATTTTTCACTTTGCCGTTTTCGCGGAAGGATTCGCGGAGCAGGATGGCAGGAGGTGAATTGCGATTGGGGATGGAGGAGATGTACATACCTACTTACTATCACAAATACAGCCATTGTCAACACATATCTATCACTTACATGACTACATAAGGAGATGCAAAAAGAGCCTAACTCCAACAGCAATCGCTACTTACCTAAATCTGAGGGGTGGAAGATCCGTCAGAGACAATTCTTGCCTCACGCTGATTGAGAGTGTATTATCCGCGCGTTCTCGCCTGTAGGGCTCATTCGATCAATTTCAAATACGGAGGAGGATGCGATGAATTGTCGTCACCTGATTTCCGGACGCCGGAATTTCCTGAAAGCTTCCGCGACGCTTACTGCTGGCATTGCCGGATTGAGCTTCATGGCGGAGCCGTCTTACTCAGACGATGCGGAGCAATTTATAGTTGGGCCGAAGAAAGGCTATTCTCCGCAGATTGGGACGCTCGTCTCCATGATGGGGTTCATGCGCTGGCAAGTTCTCAGCTCGGTAAAGGGCATGTCAACCAAGGATCTGGATTTTCTGCTGGACGATAAGGCCAACCGGATTGGGGCGCTGCTTCTGCACTTGGTGGCCGTGGAGAAATTCTATCAACTAAATACGTTTGATGGGTTGGGAGGGAACAAAATTCTGGAGGCCTGGAAGGAACAATGGGGGCCGGCGATGGAGTTGGGTGATCCCGGGCGAAAGAAAATTCAGGGGAATGGCCTTGACTACTACCTGAACAGCTTGAATGAAACGCGGGAAAAGACCCTGGCGGAATTTCGCAATCGAGATGATGCCTGGCTGATGGCGGTGGACAAAACCTGGGGCTGGGGACCGACTAACAATTACTGCAAATGGTTTCATGTGACCGAGCACGAGGCCAATCACAACGGGCAAATCAAAATGCTAAAAACCCGCATTCCAGGAGCGAAGCCGGCTTCAGAGTGATCGATACCGCATCAAAAAAAGACGGGCTCACCGCGCGTCCGCGGTAAGCCCGGGGCTGGGCGGAAACTCGACTCAGTTGAAGTGTGCCGCGTTCTTCTCTACGAAGGTCTTGGACTCTTCCGGCAGTTCTTCGAGCACGAAGATTGAACCCGTGGGACAAACCGGGACGCAAGCGCCACAATCAATGCATTCCGTCGGATTGACGTACAACTGCGGTGCGGTGGCAAAATCCGGTTCATCCTTGGTGGGATGAATGCAATTGACGGGGCAAGTCTCGATACAGTGCTCGTCTTTCGTGCAGGTGTCAGTAATAACGTAGGCCATGTTTCGTGATCTCCCTGAAAATGAAGGAGCAATTCGCGTGCCAAGGCGGCACTGGAGCAAACTGCTGTGTTTTCAATCAGACTGCAGTGAAAAGTTTAATATCGGACCGAATTAGGGTGCGTGATCTGGCGCACATTGCGCTGGTTGTGTAACCAAAGGACGTGATTCGCGTCTCGTGACCCGTGAGTTGTGATTCGTGAAAGCGCAATATTCGCAGGCGGATATGGACTTGCGCAGAAAGCGCGAAGAGCCCGCAATCCGGGGATGAGGAGGGATTCCTCACTTCGTGGATTTCGTTCGGAATGACGGATGAGGATCAATCTCGCGTAAAGCAGAGTTTCCTTGGGAACTCAACGCTTGTGTCGGTCTGCGGTTACTTCTATGCTCTTGGGGTGTTTGGAAAACCGCGGCAACTTGAGACAGAAGCGCAGCTCTATGAAGCGGCGATCAAGATATTGATGCGGCGCGCGCATTCCGTGCACGAGATGAAAAAAGCGTTGGCGCGGCGCTGCGAAGACGAGAAGCTGGTGAAGACCATCCTAGAGCGGCTAAAACGGTCAAACCTGTTGGACGACGCGCGGTATGCCAAGCAGTTTACGCGGCACCGAACGGAATCGCGCAAGCAGGGAGCGTTTCGCATCGCACGGGATCTGCGGGCGCGGGGCGTGCCGGACCGTCACATTGAAGTGGCGCTGAAAGCAGCAAGCGAGGAGACTGATCCCGCGTCGGTGATCCGACAGCGTATTGAAAGAAAGCTACGCTCGTTCCGGGGAGAGATTGATCAAAGGACGATAGCTTCGCTGTACCGCTCGTTGATTGCGGCGGGATTTCCTTCGGACCTCATTCGCAGGGAACTGCACGGCATTACGCATGAAGAAGTGCCGGAAGTGGAGCCGGAAGAAGAAGGCAGGTAAACGCTCCTGTCGTCGAATTGGCGCAACTGTTATATTCCCTGCCCTGTTTTGCGCGGACTTTCTGAGGTCCTGTTCTAAGGTTCAGCTAACCTCCTAAGCAATGTGTTCCTGGTTCCTTCAAGCCCTACACGCGCGTGCCGCTATCCTGGGTGCAGTTCACTGGAGTCTCCGCCATGACCACGACAATAGCGCTACCCGCACCTGCGCAAATTTCACCACAAAGCGTCGAGCTGGATGTCCAATTACTACCAAAAGACCTCTACCGCGCAGACTGTGCGACTGCCTGGCGTCAAGTGCGCTGGCTTTTCGCAGCCTGAGCATTTGTTATCTTCGTACGTGTATTGCTCGGGGGCGGCTTGTTGCTGCTCGGCCTAGTGGTGGTGTTTGGCTTCTTCAGCTTCGCGATCCTTCATGGCCTCATCTATTTGGGCGCGCGGTCAAGGTTACGGACCAGTCGGGTGCTGGGAGCACCTATCCTGCTTTATTCACGAAGAGTGATTTCTTGATTGATTTTTCTGTTTTTCTTTGGTCGTAAGACCCTACTTGACCACGCGAAACTTTCCGGGAAACCGAGTGCTTGATTCTGAAGCATTTAGGTAAGTTGCGAGGCACAATTTTTGCTGAAAAGGTGACACCAGTATCATCGCGTGACGAGTAAAAATTTCCTGCGACGTTCCGCTGGTCGACTAGCCACTTCGCGCGCTCAAGTGCAACGCGAGGCGGTGGAAGCTATGGAGATAAGGAAACGACCGCGGCAAGTGCAGCACGATCCGACGCACCGTGGCAACCACTTGAGCTCCGATTTTCAGGAAGCGCTCCCGCAAGGTGGAGACTTGTGCACGCGCAGAAGCGGTGCCGGCCAGGCCGGAGCGTAGTTCCTGCAGCAACACGTAGGCTGCCGCGGTCATCAAGACACGCAACTGATTGGCCCAGAAGCTCGTGCAACTGGTGCGTCCGATTTCCATCCCGTAATGCAGTTCCTTAATGCGATTCTCGAGGTCTCCTCGTTGACAATAGACCTCCTCGTAGAGCCACTGTGGACTCTGCTTCATGTTGGTCACCACGAAGCGCGGATTGTCCTTGGGTTTCTTGCCCTTCGCCCGCACCACCTCCGCTTTATAGATGACGCGACGTTTCCAAGGCCAGGTCTTGCGCGTGCGGTACTGACATTCAGCGTAGACATGCTCGGTCTGCCCGGAGATCTTCGAATCACGACGGGCGCGTTTCATGGCCGACGCGGCTTTACGCTTCAACACCGTATTCCTTGCGAAATTGACGAGGTATTCCACTTTCGGCTCGCAGTCCAAAAAATACAAAACTTCCGGCGCCGCAAAACCACCATCCAGGCGCACCCGGATCTTGGCCTTCGGAAAAGCTTCCGTCAGCCGCTCGATCAAACGGCGCAGCAGGCCCACCGCTCCCGCCGAGCCCGGCGCGTTCCCCGGACGCAACACCGCGGTGACCAGATACTGCTCCGCCTCGTGGTTGAAGGTCAGAAAACCTACCATCGGTAGGTAGCAGTAGGTGTCGTAATGCCAATTGAAAAACGTCAATTGCTGCGCGCCATGGGTGGGATCGTCGGTAGGATCCAGATCGATGGTGATCAGCCGAGCCCGACCGCGCAGCCGCTTGCGATGGCGTTCGATCACTGTGTCCGCCAGGGCTTCGGCCATGCGAAACAATTCTTTACGACTCACACTATTTTCAAAACGTGATAGCGTAGGCTGCGAAGCCAAATCTTCTCCTTCCACCGGATCACGACCGACCAATAATTTGTGCACCGGGTCACACGCCAGTCGGGCGGCATCGTTGGCATCTTCGTAGCCGCAAGCGATGGCCATAACCCGCTGCGTGAGCAGCTCATCGATTTCGTGACGGACTTTAGCCTCTTGGCGGTCGTCTTTCAGACAAGCTGCCAACGCCGTTATTAAACCCAACTCCCGGTCGGCGGCTTTGAGCAACACTGCTCCCCCATCGGAGCTGCCTTGCGATTGATCGAACTTGGCAATTACAGGTAGGTTAAAAATTCCCGGAAAGAGAACACACTGTGTCGTGGTATGCTCGGGCACGAAAGCCTCTGGATTGGTCTCAAAACCGCCTAGACAACGGCTTTGTACCATGAAAGAGGCTTTTCGTATCTCTAAATTCGCGAATTATTCAGGCTATACAGTATTTTTTTCGACCGGGTGGCCTGATCCTTCGTGGTGCAACATTTTGGAGTCGCCTGGGTTGGCTGAATCTTCACGAACTTCTCGAAACGCGCAACCTCCTGATCCTCCGTTTGTCGTCTACCCAGAAAAATGTAATCCCCAAGAGATGCTTGGCTGGCAGCGATCTGGAAAAAATCAGAAGCCTCGCCCGCCCGGGCGTGCGCGACGATTCAGGATTGCCGGACACTTTCGCGACCGCAGATGTCCCAATTCTCGCAACCAGCGTCCGCCTGATCTTCGAAGATATCTACTGGGGATTTGTAACCCTGTTTCTCCGGAAATCTTACTGGTATACCGGCCAACTCGTGTTTTCCTTCATTCTAATTTTCGCGGCCCACCTCCGGCTCCTTACTCCACTGACATTTGTGGCTGTCGGTGCGGCTCTTCTTGTACGTGGCGGTATATCTGTACCTAGCTTCGGCTCGCTCGATTCACACGAATGCAGCCTACAAAAACGGACTTCAATATGCGTTCTGTAAGTCCGGAGTGGAGGCTCGCAGTTCTCAATTCTCTTTTCATCACGACTGGGGCAATTTCCGATCTGTGATAGAGACCTCCAGAGCATTCCTGTTCTGCCTATCGAACGCCGAAGTGAACGTTGTTCCGAAACGCTCTTTTGCTGGTATTTCTGAGCAGCAAGTTTTTGCGCCAAATCCTTAAGACGTACTACCACGGCGCTCTCGCTTAAGCATTGATCTTTTCCCCGTTCAACATATACTGTGATTCCTTGGGACCCTTTATCAGTAGGTCCTAAATCGGCGGGGACTTCATCGTATTACGCCTGCACAAGTGACGGACCTGAACCCCCAATTCGAAAAGCATGAGGATCATCATGGCCGACATTATCCACGAATTCTTCGTAAAGAATTCTCGCGAACATGTGTACGAAATGTTCGCCACTCCTGACGGACTGAATCGCTGGTGGACAAAAGAGGCGAGTGGCGAACCAAGAGTGGGCGCGGAGTTCCGTTTGTTTTTTGGCCCGAAGTACGACTGGAAGGCCAGGGTGACACGATGTGTGCCGGGATCTGAATTTGAGCTGCAGGTGACCCAGGCTGACGAGGACTGGAAGGGGACGCGAGTAGGCTGCAGGCTGGCGGCGGAAAAAGAGGGAGTCACGCGAGTGCACTTTTACCATATTGGCTGGCCGCAGCAGAACGAGCACTGGCGTATCTCAAACTACTGTTGGGCGATATATTTGAGACTTCTGCGGCGGTACCTGGAACACGGGGACAGCGTCGCTTATGAAAAGCGTCTTGATGCGTGAAGTGGGAATTCTGCGAAGCCCCTGCTTCCTAGCCTCGCCTGCAATTGCCGCCCGCTCGACACGTCTGCGATAATCAATCTTTGAATCCAGGGACAGAGACGAGGCAGACGTGACGGAGAGCGCTAACAAGAAGCTGAGCGGCAACGAAATCCGGGAGAAATTCCTGCAATTTTTCGAGAGCAAGGGGCACCGGCGCGTGCGTTCATCGTCGCTTGTGCCGCATGGCGACCCCACATTGCTGTTTACGAACGCGGGGATGAACCAGTTCAAGGATGTTTTCCTGGGATTGGAAAAGCGGGAATACACACGGGCGACGACGGCGCAGAAATGCGTGCGCGCCGGCGGTAAACACAATGATTTGGAAAATGTGGGCTTCACGAAGCGGCATCACACGTTTTTTGAAATGATGGGTAATTTTTCGTTTGGAGATTATTTCAAAGAGGATGCCATTGCGTACGCTTGGGAACTGATTACTTCGCCGGAGTGGTATGGGATTCCGAAGGAAAAGCTGTATGCGACGGTTTTTGGCGGCGCGGAAGTGTCGCCGGGTACGACGCTGGGCGTGGATGAAGAGGCGCGGAAATACTGGCTGGAACAACATGTTTCCCTGGAGCGGATTTTTGCGATTCCTGGACTAAAAGACAATTTCTGGGCTATGGGAGACACCGGGCCTTGCGGCCCGTGCAGCGAATTGCACTACGACATGGGACCAGAGGCTTCCGATGAAGGACACGCCGACTGCAAATTTCCTTGCGATTGCGGACGGTATGTGGAGATTTGGAATTTAGTGTTCATGCAGTTCAACCGGGATGACAACGGGAAGCTGACGCCGCTGCCGAAACCTTGCGTGGATACGGGGATGGGGTTGGAGCGGGTCGCGGCGGTGCTGCAGGGAGTGATTTCCAATTACGATACAGATTTCTTTACGCCATTGATTGACCGCGCGGCGCAATTGACGGGTGTCGACGAAAAGACAGAATTGCAAGCGGAAGAGCACCGGCGGTCTGCCGCGTCCCTGCGGGTGATTGCGGATCATGCCAGGGCCACGACATTCCTGATTACCGACGGAGTTTTGCCGTTCAATGAGGGACGCGGTTACGTGCTGCGGAAAATAATGCGGCGAGCGATTCGGCACGGACGGCTGATGGGAGCCATGAAGCCGTTCCTGTATGAGATGGTGCAAACCGTGCGCAAACTGATGGGTGGTGCATATCCAGAGTTGCTGGAGGAAAATGCAGCTCGCGTTCCCGAGATTGTTTTAGCGGAAGAGAAGCGCTTCGGCCACACATTGGATATTGGGTTGCGGAAGCTTGAGGACGAACTCAGGCCGCTGGCTGGCAAGGCCGGAGCAGTGTATGCAGGCGAAAACGCGTATCGTCTCTATGACACCTATGGCCTACCGATGGATTTCATTCTAGACGCGGCGCGAGACCTGGGTGTGCAGTTCGACGAAGCAGGCTTTGCAAAAGCCATGCAGGAGCAGCGGACGAGGGCGCGGGCTTCTTGGAAGGGCGGGTCAAAGGAGGCGGCGAATCCGGCGCTGGCTAAGCTTGCGGAGACGTTCAAGACTGAGCCGGACTTTTATTCCGCGACTACAGGGAAGGACTGCCGGATTGAGGCAATCATCACGAAGCAATGCTCGGTCGGCGAACTAAGGCCAGGCGAATCGGGCGAAGTGGTGCTGGACCGCACCGTGATTTATGCCGAATCTGGCGGGCAGATGGCGGATACTGGCGCGTTTTACGACAGCTCGGAATCGTTGCAACTTGCCGAAGTGTCAGGCGCGTTCTATCCAGTGGCCGGGTTGGTAGCGCACAAGGTGACAGCAAAAGTGACTTTGCGGGTAGGCGACCGCGTAACCGTGGTGGCGGACGCGGAGCGGCGCGCGCGCATCAGGCGGAATCACAGTGGAACACATCTGGTGCACGCGGCGCTGCGAAATACCCTGGGGACACACGTGAAGCAAGCGGGATCACTGAACGCGCCAGAACGCTTGCGGTTTGATTTTTCGCACTTTGCGCCCGTAGGCCAGGAAGAACTTCGCGACATCGAGCAACAGGTGAACGAGGAGATCCGGCTGAACACGCAAATTGAAACCGGCGTAATGACTTTGGAAGAGGCGCTGAATTCCGGGGCCCTGGCATTCTTCGGTGACAAGTATCCGGAAAGCAATGTGCGCGTGGTGACGATTCCCGATCCGCGGGCCCCACGCGGGTTCTACTCAAAGGAATTGTGCGGAGGAACACACGTACACCGCATCGGCGACATCGGCGTACTCAAGATTGTGAGCGAGGAGTCCGTGGCGGCTGGCGTACGAAGAATAGAAGCAGTCACTGGGATCGGCGCGCTGGAGCATTACCAGTATCAGGCAAACACGCTGCGCGAATTGGCGGGGCGTTTGAATGTGGGAGAAGATTCACTGTTGGCGTCGGTGGAAAAACTGGCGCAGACCGCGCACAACCTGGAGAAGGAACTGGAAGCGCAAAAACGGAAAGGCGCGCTGAACCAGTTGGATGATTTGTTTGCGCAGGCGAAAACCATCAAGGGCGTGAAGGTGGTCTATGGCGAAGTGGGCAATGTGGACCGGGATGGTCTGCGCCAGTTGGTGGACTCATTGCGGCAGAAGCTGGGATCGGGGGTAGTCGTATTGGGTATGCCGGAGGAGGGCAAGGTAGCCCTGATCGCAGGCGTGACCAAAGACCTGACCGCTAAGGTCCATGCTGGCAAGCTGATACAGGCACTGGCGAAACAGGTGGGTGGCTCGGGAGGGGGCCGGCCAGACCTGGCGGAGGCTGGCGGAAAAGACACAACCGCGCTAAAAAATGCTCTGCAGAATGTTCCTTCGTTGCTGGAACCGCTGCTATAATCCGGGATAGCGCCAGAAGCGTGTCTCGCAAGTGACGCATTTCGCACCACTTGTTTGCAGACGATGCTTCGCAGTATGAATCCGTTGCCGGCCCTTGTGCGAAAATAAGGGGGCCCGCAGACGAAAACGAATTTTTATATCTATGCCTTCCCCCAGGCGAATTCGCGCTTCGCAACATCCTATGAATGGAAGCATCGGCTTTGCAACTTGCGTACTACTGGTTGTGTTACTGGGAACAGCAGGCCGGAGCGCGGCGCAAATTACGGCGGTGACCAACGAGGACGGCCGGAGATTGTTTGTGAATGCGGAGCCGCCAACGCTGGTGAAAATAACTCCCGTGAAGCCGCCGACAGCGATTTATCTGCCGGGCGAGGTTTCGTTCACGGGGAAGAAGCATCCGGCAATGACGCTGGGGCGAGATGGAGTGGAAGCGCTAGTTCGCGAAGCAGCGGAACGACACCGCGTGGATCCTGCTCTGGTGCGGGCGGTGATTGAAACGGAATCGAATTGGAATTCAGGAGCGATGTCAAGGAAAGGCGCGGTAGGCCTAATGCAGTTGATTCCGACCACGGCGCAGCGTTTTGGAGCGAATGACTTGTTTAACCCGAAGCAGAACGTGGATGCGGGAGTGCGTTACCTGAAGACATTACTGGAACGATACAACGGGAACCTGGACCTAGCACTGGCAGCATACAATGCGGGCGAAGGAGCGGTGGATCGCGCGCACGGGATTCCATCGTATCGGGAAACGCGAAATTACGTGCAGAAAGTACAGGATGCGTATTTCCGGCCGGGGTCAGGACGACTTGCAAATGCGTTTGAGCGGCCATACACGATTCACCGAGAAGTGGACGCCAACGGGCGGATAATTTTCTCGAACGAATGAGGCGATGCAGGCGAGATAGTTTGGGGGAAGCAAGAAGCAGATGAACCTGGGGCAAAAGAATCTGCACAAGGTTTTCGCCGGCGCTTCGCTGGGTTTTGCCCTGCTTGCTTGGGCCGCGATTCCCTGCCCTGCCGCACCATCGACAGCCAATACCAGCGTGAAACGAGTAGCAGCGAGTTCGCAGTTTGCCAAAGCTGAAGAGCAGCGCGCAGCCTTGAATGCCAAGGGTCCTGAGAAGCGGACGCTTGCCGATTACAGACTGGTGGCGGCAAGTTACCGGCGCGTTTACCTGATTACGCCGCACGCCCCGGAAGTCCCCGATGCCCTGTTTGCTGTGGGCGAATTGAACGCCGAGATGGGCGACCGATTCGGGCGCAGCTATTACCAAGCGGCGGTGGATTCTTACGACTTTCTGATTCGCGAATACCCGGGCAGCAGGTTAGTCCAAGAAGCCATGCTGCGAGTGGCGCAATTACAGAAGGATCAACTGGGAGATTCCGCGGCGGCAACGAAGAGTTTTCAGGAATTCCAGAAGAAATTCCCGCGCTCAACCCACAAGCGTGAAGTGCAAGAAGCTTTGGCGGAACTGGCGTTACTGAGGAATGCCGAGTCCGGCGATTTTTCAGCGCAGAATAATACTCCTTCGAAACCTGCGGCAGCGGCAACTGTGGCGAAGGCGAAGAGTGCAACAGCCGAACTGGCGGGCGGAATGTCAACGGCGGGCGGCGAGAGTGCAAAATCCGCGGAAGTGCCGCGGGTGCAGCGCATTAAGACTAGCGTGGCGCCGGACAGCACCGAAGTGATTATTGAGCTGGAAGATTCCGTGGAGTATTTGTCTGGCAGGATTTCAAACCCGGACCGTATTTATTTTGATCTGCACGCCGCGAAGCTGAGCCCGAATGTGGCCAAGGGCGATGTGAAGGTTAGCGGAAACCTGTTGAGCAAAGTCCGTGTGGCGCAGAATCAGTCTGGTGTCGTTCGCGTGGTTCTGGATGTGAATGGCGTGCAAGATTATGCGGCTTCGCTTCTCAAGAAACCAACCAGGCTGGTGATTGAACTATATGGTGCGGGCCATGTCCTGAAGCCGGAAGCAGTGGAGACTGCGAAGGCAATCGACAATACGAAACCGAGTCCGAAAGAAAGGGGAGGAAATCCCGCTGCCGTGGCTGTGCGATCGGCCAAGACAGATCCTGCTGGAGACGACAGCGCCGCCCACAATTTAGCGCCTGTGAAGCCGGCAGCGACTACCGAAGTCACAGAGGTGTTATCGGCGCCACCTCTTTCATCAGCGCCGCAGCCCGAGCCCTCGAACGGCAAATTAATGAGAACGAAGCCTGGGAAGGGCAAAGCGCAGCCGGACCTGGTGCAACCCACACCTGCACCACAGCCAACCCGAGATGGGAACTCAACGTTGACACGCGCACTTGGCCTGAAGATTGGGCGAATTGTGATTGACGCCGGGCATGGCGGGCACGATACGGGAACGATTGGGCCGACTGGCCTGATGGAAAAGGATTTGTGTCTGGACGTGGCGTTGCGGCTGGGTAAAATCATCCTGCAGAAGCTGCCCGCCGCGGAGATCATCTATACGCGCGCGGACGACACGTTTATTCCGCTGGAAGAGCGCACGCACATTGCAAACGACTCCAAGGCCGACCTGTTTATTTCGATCCACGCCAACTCCAGCCCGGATCATGGGGCCCGGGGGGTGGAGACGTACTACCTGAACATGAAGGGGTCGCCGGAAGCAATGGAAGTGGCGGCGAGAGAGAATGCGGTTTCCCAGCAAGGCATTCACGATCTGGAAGACCTGGTGAAGCAGATAGCGCGCACCGAGAAGATCGACGAGTCAAAGGAGCTTGCCGAAGACGTGCAGGATTCGCTGGCAAAGCGCATGCAGAAAACGGCGAAACCGGTGAAGAACCGTGGTGTGCGCAAGGCCCCGTTTGTGGTACTGATAGGGGCGGACATGCCGTCGATTCTGACGGAGATTTCGTTCCTGAGCAATCCGTCGGACGAACAGCTCCTTAAAAAGCCGGAGCACAGGCAGCGGGTAGCAGAGGGGCTGTATCAGGGCGTCGCTGCCTACCTGCAAAGTCTGAACAGCATGGCGGTAAACGTCTCTGGAAAGCCAAATCGGCCCGCGATCGTCCCCGCTGTGGAACAGACCAGGAACCAGAAGTAGCCCACTGGCATCTAAAGGATAGGTTGTCATGCGGAGGATATTCTACGCACTGATATTGCTGGGATTGCTCGCTTCGATGGGAGCCGCGGCGGAGCTTGGCTCGTTGCCGGACCAATTCGGTCCATGGCAGGCCTCGAGTCCAGCGCAAATGAAATCCGGGCAAGGATTAGTTGGGCTGGGAAGCCTAGATCCTGGCGTGTTGCAAGAATCTGGGCTTGTCTCGCTGGAATCCCGAACCTATAGCAGCGGGGCGGAAACGATGAAGCTGGCGGTCTACCGATTTAAGGACCCCAGCGGCGCCTACGAGTTCTACTCAAATATTGGTTCTCCGGGGATGAAAAGTGCGGAGTTGGGGGATGAGTCTGAATTTGGACCATCCGACGGCATGATTCTGGTTGGGAATCAGGTGCTGGCCGTTGGCCCATATCCTGGGGCGAAGCCGGAACACCTTGAGGGGCTGCTGTCCATCCTAAAGGCGAATGCGGATAGGACTCCTTTTCCGCCGTTGAGAAGTTACCTCCCGGTGGGATGGCGAGTGTTCGGGACGGAGAGATATGCGTTAGGGCCGGTGGGATTGCGCGCTGCGATGAAGTCGCTTGGGCAGGGCGCTTATGTTGACTTGGTAGATCAGGCGGGGTTTAAGTTTGGCGCCGAAGCAATCATGGCCAAGTATCAGGGGGAGCATGGAAGCGGTACATTGCTGCTCTTGGAATATCCCACACCACAACTGGCCGAACAGCACCTGCATCACTTGGAAGAGGCGCTGCCCGCCGTAGCCAAGAAGGCTGGCGTGACCGTTGTGGCAAAGGCTTCCCTGTTGTCGCTAGTGTTTGAACCTACTTCGGCGATGCACGCGCAAGCTATCCGCGATGAGGTAAATTACGAGACGGAAGTAACCTGGAACGAACCGAGACAGACGGCGACGGACCCGTCGATGGTCACGATCATGGTAAAGATTTTCTTGTTCACCTCAGTATTTATGATGGTTGCCATCGTCGTCGGAGCGGCCTTTGGGGGGCTGCGCGTGGTCGTCAAGCGGCTGTTTCCCGGCAAAGTATTTGACCGTCCCCAAGATCTGGAGGTTCTGCAGCTTGGCCTGAGCGGAAAAAAGATCGATTCCTCCGACATGTATTAGAGTTCCCTCCGATAGGCCCAATAGCGAGAAGCTACGTTTGAACGTAGTGGTGTGTTTTCCGATACAGACATGGCGCAGGTTCCTGTACGATAAAGGGTTGCTAACCCCATCCCTATGCTGACCATACGAGAATTGCTTATCCCAAACGAAATACGCCCTCGGTTTACAATGACGACCCTAGCCGCAATGTCAATTGTCTGCGCGATTCTTGGCGGTTGCGGACAGAAGTCCGCCGCTGGAGGCGCGGGGGGCGGAGCAACTCCGGCGATGCCAGTGCAGGTGCTGGTGGTTGCCGCTCAGAGCGTGCCGGATGCGACGGAATACCTGGCGATTCTGAAATCGCGACACTCGGCGGTGATAAATCCGCAGGTGGAAGGGTACATCACCAAGATTATTGTGAAATCGGGAGACCGTGTGAAAGCGGGAGAGGCACTACTGCAGATTGATCCGTTGAAGCAACAGGCGACCGTCAATAGCCAGGATGCCGCGCGGGCTTCGCAAGAAGCTACGGTGCGTATGGCGAAAGTGAACCTGGAACGGGCGAAAAAGCTATTCGAGGCAGGAGTTGTCAGCAGGATGGATTATGACAACGCCCAGACGAACTACGACTCCGCCGTCGCACAGTTGAAATCGTTGGAGGAGCAGGTTCAACAACAGAAAGTGGAACTGCTGTACTACCGGGTGAGCGCGCCGATGGACGGCATCGTGGGAGACATTCCGGTGCGCGCGGGCGACCGCGTGACTGTCTCGACGCTGCTGACCACGGTGGATGAACCAGGAGCGCTGGAAGCGTATTTGTACATACCAGCCTCGCGAGCGCGGGAGTTGCGACTGGGCCTGCCAGTGAAGTTGCTGGACGAAAGTGGCGCGACGCGGGCCGAGACGCAAGTGACGTTCATTTCGCCTGAAGTCGATTCCGAAACACAGACTGTGCTGGCAAAAGCGGCGGTTGCCAATGCGAAGGCTAACTTGCGAATAGCTCAGCAGGTGCGCGCAAGAATCACCTGGGGAGCCCGGCTAGGGCCCGTAGTGCCTGTACTTGCGGTGCAACGGATAAACGGGCAATTCTTTGCGTTCGTGGCGACCAAAGAAAGCAATGGAACAGTGGCGCGCCAGCGACTGGTAAAGCTGGGGGAGATTACTGGAAATGACTACCCTGTGCTGGAAGGCTTGAAAGCCGGGGATCACGTAATCGTGTCTGGCACGCAATTCCTGCAGGACGGGGCGCCAATCACGGAACTGATACAGGCGAGCGGCAAAGAAGCGGTCAGCAGCGACTCGCCGGGAACAAAAGGCCGCTAGGTTCCCTGGAACTTCGCAACAATCCGGGAGATTGAGAAGAAAGGCGGAGCAGATCGTTGTTTGTAAATTTCTTCATCCGGCGTCCAGTGTTCGCGACGGTATGCGCGCTGCTGATTATTCTTGGCGGAGCGATTTCGCTTCCCAATCTTCCCATTGCGCAGTTTCCGAATCTGGCGCCCCCCCAAGTGGTCGTCAGCAGCAACTATATCGGCGCAAACGCGGAGGCGGTGGAATCCGCGGTGACCATCCCGCTGGAACAAGCGGTCAACGGCAGCCCGGGGATGAAGTACATCACTTCGAGCAGCGGGAACGACGGCACCAGCCAGATCACCGTAACGTTTGACGTGACCCGAGATGTGGACTTGGCGTCGGTGGACGTGCAAAACCGCGTCAGCCAGGCGCTGGGCCGCCTGCCAAATGCTGTGAAGAATACCGGGATTATCGTTACGAAACAGTCTTCCGGATTTGTATTTGGCGCGGGCGTGTATTCGGAAACGGGCCAGTACGACAGCCTGTTCATGAGTAATTACCTGGACGTGTATGTACGCGACGCACTGAAGCGAGTAAAGGGCGTAGGCGACGTATTCATTTTTGGCGAGCGCAAATACGCGATGCGCCTTTGGCTGGATCCGGCACGCCTGGCTCAACGGGGATTGACTGCCACGGATGTTGTGAATGCGCTTGAAGAGCAGAACGTGCTGGTCGCGGCGGGACAGGTGGGGCAACCACCGGTCCAAAACGGACAAGCCTATCAAATCAGTGTGCGCGCTATGGGACGCCTGACGGAAACGTCTGAATTTGAAAACATTATTTTGAAATCTGGAACGGACGGCACGCTGGTGCGGATGAGGGATGTGGGCCGCTCGGAATTGGGCGCCGAGAACTACGGTTCGCTGTTGCGCTACAACGGGCATGACGCCGTCGGCATCGCCGTGACGCAATTGCCAGGAGCGAACGCGCTGGATGTGGACCGCGCGGCCAAGGCCGAACTCGACGAGCTCTCGAAGAACTTTCCGCCGGGTTTGAAGCACGCCGTAGCTTTCGACACAACCACGGTTATCGGGGAATCCATTCGCGATGTACTTATAACGTTGTTGGAAGCAATCCTGCTGGTTCTGCTGGTCATGTACATGTTTCTGCAGGAATGGCGCAGCACGATTATTCCCGCGGTGACTATTCCGGTCTCGCTGATCGGGACATTTATTTTCGTGAAGTTGCTGGGATTTTCGATCAACACGCTGACGCTGTTCGGGATCACGTTGGCAACAGGGCTGGTGGTGGACGACGCGATCGTGGTGATCGAAAACGTGGAACGCCACATCATAGAGGGCATCACTGAGCCGCACAACGCCGCATCTGTGGCGATGAAGGAGGTGACCGGGGCCGTGGTGGCAACTTCGCTCGTGCTCGTTTCCGTGTTTATCCCAGTCGCCTTGTTCCCGGGAACAACAGGCATCCTGTTCCGGCAATTCGCACTGACCATCGCGTTTTCCGTTTCCATTTCCGCGTTCAACGCTCTCACGCTTACTCCCGCCCTTTCCGCCATTTTCCTGGGGCACCATCGCGCCCGGGCGCAAAACTTTTTTTTCGTCTTGTTCAATAAGATCTTTGAGAGCGGGTCGCGGCTCTACACAACGACGCTTCATGGCGTGTTAAAGCGGCGCTATGCATTTCTCATTGCATTTGCCGCTACCCTGTCGTTGGCTTTCTGGCTCTACCACACTATTCCTCAGGGATTTCTTCCCGAGGAAGATCAGGGCTATCTGATGATAGCGGTGCAAACGCCACAGGGCGCTTCTTTGCAATACACCCGGGATGTCTGCTCCAAAGCCGAGGAGTTGCTTTCGCACGTGCCAGAGGTTGAGGGAGCGTTTACCGTCGTTGGCTTCAGCTTTTCCGGCAACGCTTCGAACAAAGGAATCATCTTTATTAACCTGAAGCCCTTTCGCCAACGTAAGGGAAAGGAACACACATCTTTCGCGGTTCTGAACAAAATTCGCGGTCCGTTGTTTGGCATTCCCGGCGGGATCATCGTGCCTTTTAATCCCCCCGCTGTGCAGGGCCTGGGGGTTTATGGTGGCTTTTCCTACCAACTTGAGGACTTGGGGCGCAATTCCCTACAGACCATCGCAACCACCGCCAACCAACTAGTTGCGGAAGGCAATCGGAGCAGACGGGTTACCGGGCTCCTCACCAGTTTCACCGCTAACGACCCGCAATACCTGGTGAGGATTGACCGCGAAAAAGCCAAGAGCTTGCAAGTGCCCCTAAGCCAGATTACGGACGCGCTGCAAGTGTTCATGGGCTCGGTGTACGTGAACGATTTCGATTTCAACAATCGCTCGTATCGCGTGTATGTCCAGGCGGACCAGCAATTTCGATCCGGCGCAAAGGACATTCGGACGTATTACCTGAAATCCAGTACAGGCAAAATGGTTCCGCTGGACAATGTTGTGCAAATTGAGCAGACGGAAAATCCGCAGGTGATCTCGCACTTCAATCTTTTCCGGTCGGCAGAAATAGACGGTTCTGCGGCGCCGGGGCTAAGTTCCGGCTCTGCCATCGCGGCCATGGGTGATCTTTCCAAGAAAGTGCTTCCGCAAGGCATGAAGTTCGAATGGAGCGGGCTGTCGCTGGAGGAGATCGAATCCAGCGGGAAAGCGGTGATCTTGTTTGGGTTGGGGCTGATCTTCGTATACCTGACGCTCGCAGCGCAGTACGAAAGCTACATGCTGCCGTTTATCGTGCTGCTCGGTGTTCCGGTAGCACTACTCGGTGCGCTCGGAGCGCTGTGGACGCGAGGCCTGACGAACGATGTGTACTGCCAGATTGGGCTGGTGATGCTGATTGGATTGGCCAGCAAAAATGCCATCCTGATTGTGGAATTTGCCGAACAGCTTCAGGAGCAGAAGGGGCTGTCGACGCTGGACGCGGCGGTGGAGGCAGCGCGAATCCGGCTGCGGCCAATTCTGATGACGTCCATGGCCTTTATTCTCGGCGTTGTGCCTCTGGTGATTGCGGAAGGGGCCGGAGCGGCCGGGCGTGTTTCCGTTGGCACAACGGTTTTTGGAGGCATGATCGCGGCGACCACACTGAACTTGTTGTTCATTCCCCTGCTCTACGTCGCGATGCGAATGATCGTGCCGCGGAAGAAAATAGTAGAAATAACGGCCTGAGCGGGATTCTTGCCGAAAACCTCGACTGCAAACTCGGACTTACCGAAATACCTCAGGTGAGATGGACAAAACATGACCGATACGAATGAGAAGCTACATAGTACGCATTCCGCTGGTCGCCACATCGTCGCCGTTGTGCAAGCAACGCCGATTACGTTTGACCTTGAGCGGAGCTTGCAGAAGGCGGAAACGCTTACGGCAGAGGCCGCCGGCAAGGGAGCGCGATTGGTCGTATTTCCGGAGGCGTTTTTGTCTGCCTATCCCAGGGGGATGGGATTCGGAGCGCTTGTGGGCGAACGAACGGAGCGTGGCCGAGAGGAATTCCAGAGATACTGGGAAAGCAGCGTGGATGTTCCAGGCCCAGCCGTGGGCAGGTTGGCCCGAATTGCACGGGACAACCAGATTTATCTGGTGATTGGGGTCGTAGAGAGAGATGGCGGCACGCTCTATTGCACGGTTTTATTCTTTGCGCCGGATGGTGGCTATCTGGGAAAGCACCGCAAGGTTATGCCAACGGCCTCGGAACGCCTTGTGTGGGGGTTCGGGGACGGTTCCACGTTGCCGGTGTTTGAAACGCCGCTGGGAAAACTGGGCGCGGTGATCTGCTGGGAGAATTATCTTCCGCTACTGCGCGCGGCAATGTACGCAAAAGGGATTCAGATTTACTGCGCGCCGACCGCCGACGCGCGTGATTCCTGGCTAGCTTCGATGCGACATATCGCGGTGGAAGGGCGATGCTTCGTTCTTTCCTGCAACCAGTTTCAACGGCGCAGCGACATCCCTCACGACACCGCTGCGCAGCATGGAAACGATCGAGATACAGTTCTGTGCAAAGGCGGAAGCTGCATCGTGGATCCCTTTGGTAATTTCCTGGCAGGGCCAGACACCGAAGGCGAAGCTATTCTGACCGCGGAGATCGATTTGGGGCAAATTGTGCGCGGTAAATTCGATTTGGATGTTGTAGGACACTACGCGCGGCCAGATATTTTCCAACTTCAGGTTGATGAACGCCGAAAAACGCCCGTCATGTCCATTGGCACTGAGAAATTTGAGAAGGAATCCAAGGCCGGCTCAACGAGTTGATTCTCCACAAACCCTTACCGGGAAGCGTTGAGTGTGGTGCGGAGCGGTATGTTCGAGCGGCAATCGCGGCAGAGACGGCTGGATTTCAGGTCAATCCATTCGACGCCGTGGGAAGGCGCCATCGCGCACTGATAATCCTCGCAGTGTGAAAGATCCAGCGTGTGCCCGATTTCGTGGACTGCCTCTTTCAGGAGGCGCTGGTGATGCAGCTTGGGATCAGCCGGCAGCCCATAGAATTCCTGGTTGAGGCGGTGAGAGGAGACCACCGCGCAGGTGCCCGGTAGCTGGGCTTCCCCAAAAACAAAAGTGAGGATGGGAATATAGAGGTCCACCGGGGTGACGCCTAGAAGGCGCCACTTCGGGGGAGTGTTGCGCTTCAGCATGGCCGCGAGGATTGCCGTCGAAGAGTATTGCTGACGGGCAAGATTGAACGCAAAAGCGGGATCAGGCTCGGGCACGAGGATTTCGCAGGGAACGGAGAATTCACGCTCGAGTCCCGCACGGAGCTCAGACAGCGTCTCCGCGGCTGTTGGGCCGAACGGGAGTAGCTGAATCAGGTTCACAGGACGTCCGCAGTGGCTCGTTTCCAACCATACTTCTTAAGTTTGTTGTGCAGGGTGACCCGGTCGATGTCGAGGACTTCGGCAGCAAGGGTCTGGTTTCCCTTGCAATCTTCAAGAACAGACAGGATGTGGGCGCGCTCGATGTCCTCGAGAGTTCGCGGCTGATTTTCAGCGCGGGGCAGGCGCAAGGCAAAGTCCTCCTCGCGAATTTCGGGTTCTTGGGCGACGACCATGGCGCGCTCGACAGCGTTTTCAAGTTCACGGATATTGCCGGGCCACTGGTAGCGATCCAGCAGAGCCATGGCCGCGGGCGACACGCGGTTGATGCGCTTGTTCATCGACGTGGAAAACTTTCGCACAAAATGCTCGACCAGAATGGGGATGTCGCCCTTGCGGTCGCGCAAAGGCGGCAATTGGATCTGGAAAACGTTTAGACGATAAAAAAGGTCCGGGCGGAAGCGGCCCTCTTCGATGAGCTGTTCGAGCTTCTTGTTGGTGGCGGCGATGCAGCGGAAGTCCACCTGGATGGGATGCGTGCTGCCGACGCGAGTGATTTCGCGTTCCTGGAGGACACGCAGGAGATCGGTCTGCGTTTTGAGGCTGATATCGCCGATTTCATCGAGAAAAATGGAGCCACCTTCGGCCACTTCAAAGCTTCCCTTCTTGCGGTATTGCGCGCCGGTAAACGCTCCCTTTTCGTGGCCGAAGAGTTCGCTTTCCAACAGGGTTTCGGCCAAAGCGCCGCAGTGAATCACGACGAGTGGATTGTAGTGGCGCGGGCTGGCGGCGTGAATCGCGCGGGCGCAGAGTTCCTTGCCAGTCCCGCTTTCGCCGGTGATCAAAACTGTGGCGTCGGTGGGGCCAACGGTCTGAATCGCCTCGAAGACACGAATCATGGCTGGGCTTTGCCCAACGATTTCCTGTGGACGAACCACCGAAGCAACGGTTTCGCGGAGGCGGGCATTTTCCTGCTCGGCACGCTTGTGTGAGAGAGCATTGTGGACGCTGTGAGCGATGTCGTCCGGGTCGAAGGGCTTGGAGACGTAATCGTAGGCGCCATTCTTAAGCGCGGCGACAGCGGTCTCGACACTGGCGTAGCCGGTCATAATGATGACGAGCATTTCTCCGTCAATCTCGTGCATACGGCGCTGCAGTTCCACGCCATCGGTGCCGGGCATCTTGATGTCAACCAGGGCCAGGTCAAATCGTTTCGCTGCCATCTTGGTAAGCGCGTCCTGGGCGCTTTCCGCCACGGTGACGTCGTAACCCTCTTCGCGGAACCACTTATCGAGGGAATCGCGAACGATCAGTTCGTCATCTACTACGAGCAAATTCGCTTTTGTTGCCATGATTGCTGCTCCTCACCCCGCAACGACGGCGGAGCCATTGTTCAACACAAGATTCGACTGCACCGGCAAGGTGATCGTGAAACATGTGCCGCGCCCAGGCTCGGAAGCCACTTCGATCTTTCCGGCGTGGCGATCCACGATATTGCGGCTGATGGCCAGACCCAGGCCCAGGCCACGACCGTGTTCCTTAGTTGTGAAAAAAGGTTCAAACATGTTTGCCAGGACATCGGGCGGCATGCCCACGCCGTCGTCGCGAACTTCAATCTGAATTTTGCCGGTGCCCGGCAAAAGGCGGGATTTCAATGTGAGGTTTCCGCCGCTTGGAAGCGCATCAATGGCGTTCATCACCAGGGCCAGGATGACCTGCTCAATTTGGCCCGGATCGCAGCGAACGAGTGGGACATCCTTCGCAAGATCAAGATGGAGTTCGATATTTTTTAGCTCCAACTGGTGCTGGACTAGGCGAACGCAACGATCGATGACTGCGTTCAAGTCGGCAGGTTCGCGACTCAGAGATGTGGGCCGCGCGAAGGTCATCAGGTTCTTGACGATTTCGCCGCAACGACGGCTTTCCGTCTCGACGAGATCGAGCATTTCGATGTTTTCCTTCTGGTTGATCTGTTGCGAGGGCACATCGCGAGAGAGTCGTTTTTTGAGTAATTTAGCGTAAGTGAGAATGCCTGCGAGTGGATTATTGATTTCGTGGGCGACGACGGCGGCAAGTTTGCCGATGGAAGCCATACGCTCCACGCGCAGCATTTCTTCCTGCGCACCTTTGAGTTGGCGCGTTTTTTCTTCAACGCGCGCTTCCAGTGTGTGCGCCCAGGCGTTGATTTCCTGATGCGCTTCCTCGAGCTGGGAGCTCATGGTGTTGAACGAGGTCGCCAGGTCTTCCAGTTCACCGTGCGATGGAATCTTGATCTGGTAGCCAAGGTCGCCCGAACCGATGCGCTTGGTGCCCTCCGTGAGCGCAGTGAGAGGCCCCTGAAGCATGCGGCGCACAAAGGCAACACTGAGAATGGCAACCCCGAAAACAGCCAGAATGGTATAGAGCAAAACCTGGCGGGTGCTTTCTGCGACATTCTGCTGGCTGCTGGCGAGCGAGATGTTGGTATCGAGGACGCCGAGAATCTTCGCTTCAGCAGGATGCGCGTGGCATTCCGCGCTGCTACACGCGGGAGCATTTTCGATTGGGTCGACAACGCCTAAGGCGCGTTCGCCATTGGGAAGCCGATAGGTGTGAAAATTCTGTTTGATGTCTGAGATGCGAAGGGCGCTGCCCGGCACGGCCGAGTCGTGGGCCTTCATGTTCTGGTCCACGTATTTGTTCATTTCCGAGGTGTCCGAAGAGAAGCTGATACGGCCCTGATCGTTGATGATACGGATGCGGACCATCCCCGGCTCGTCGGCCATTTCAGTGATGATGTGGTAGAGGCCATCGCGCTGGTTGCGCAGCATGTAATAGGAGGTATTGCGCTTGATGACGCTGCTGGTGCGCGCGGCATCGGCTAGAGCGTCGCGCTCGAGATGCTTCCTGTGGAGCTGGATATTCAGGTAGCCCAGCACTCCGAAGAAGAGCGCCATCGAAGAAACGAGAAGCAAAAGCAGCTTAGAACTTAGACTACCTGTGATTTGCTTCCACAGAGGTGACGGGCTCGATCTGTCTTCAAGACTCGACATGGGAAAGCTCGGGGAGCTTGCCTCCTGCGGTTTCCGGCGCCGCCAGCAACTTTGTTGACTCCACGCTCTCGAAGATTGGGAAGTACTTCACTGCCAGCGCAAAGATAAAGAAGCCGGAAGCAATGATGGCCAAGGTGATGGAGATTTCCGGCCACTTCGGGAAATACTGCTGGCCCGCATAGCGTTCCATGCCAGTGATCGCGATGTTCAAACGATTAGTGATGAAGCCAAGCAAGCATAGCACTGAACTCAGATAGAGGCCGTCTGCGTTCTTCCTCACTTTGGGAATCAGCAGGAGGCAGATGGGGGCAAATGAACAGAGCAGCATTTCCAAGACGAAGAGTGGGGTTTCGGGACTTCTCCACTGTAAGAGACGCCATGCGCCCCGGTGCAACAGATCCTGGAATCTGACTACCGTATACACTCCAAGGGCAACCAGAAGCGTTCTGCCAAGTTGACGGAGCAGCGGTAATTCCAGGTGCCTCCCAAAGTGCCTGGCGCTCATCGAGGACTCGAAGATGGTCATAGCGAGACCCACGCAGATGGCCGAAAGGAAGAACAGAACCGGCAGGATCGGGGTGTACCAGAGAGGGTGGAGCTTGTTCGGAACGATCAGATAGAGGCTTCCAAGAGAGGATTGATGCAGCGTTGAGAGCATCACGCCCGCTATGACTAGCGGAATGACAAGCATTTTTTGGAGGCGCAGGAGTTTGAAGAATCGCCAGCGCTCGAACACAACCGAGGAGAATTCAAGTGAAAGGACTGTGGAATATAGCGTGACGCACCAAGCCACCTCAAACATCACTGAGCGAGGATTCCACATCACTAGGGGGTGCCAGATGCGGTAACCGCGACCGAGGTCAAACAACAGGGCAACAGTAACAAGGATGTATCCCAGGAATGCGGTCAGGACGGTGGGGCGAATGATTGGCTTGAATTCACGAAGGTTGAGGATGTACACGGTGGCCGTCAGGGTAAACCCGCCAGCGGCCAACATAACCCCGCACATGACGTCAAAGCCGACCCATAGCCCCCACGGAAACGCATCACTGAGGTTCGTCGAAGCCCCCAGACCCCTGGTGAACCTCACCAATGTTGCATAGGCTCCCACAATGAGGATCAAACCGAGTATGACCCGCCAGAAGGTGATCTTAGGACGTTGCATTTTGTTTCCTCCCTCCGGGGATTCCACTTTCATCTGCGTGTTCGTCGCGGGCCACTTCATTCTTGCGATTGGTTAGCCACCACAATCCTCCGAGCGCCACACCGCCAATGGTCACAAGATCCGGGATATGGGATAGGACACGATAGGTCAGCAAAGGTAGCGCTTCTCCGCTGAGATCTGTTCGATAGCCGAACTCCTCGAACGGAACACTGGAGAGAAGCAAGACCGAAGTTCCTCCGACCTCGTTTAGACCGAATATGTGATTCACATAATTGCCCGGGTTTTTGGCGATGCGATCTTTTGCCTCTGCAATCAGATCGTCCCGGACGCCGAACTTTGTTGCGCCCGTGGGACACGCATCAGCACATGCCGTTTGTTGTCCACGCGCCACGCGGTCGGAGCACATGTCGCACTTTCTGACGAGTGGCAACGGTTTGTCCCATTCGTACTTCGGAACCGAGAATGGACACGCCACCATGCAGTAGCGGCACCCCATGCAGCGAGAGGCATCGTAGGTGACAGGTCCTTCAGCCGTTTTGCGAAGTGCGGCAACGGGGCAGACTGAAACGCAGCTTGGGTCCTGGCAATTCATACATAAGCGGCGCATGAATTTGTCCTGACGTGACAAAACAACGGTCAATTTGTGAGCGGATTGCTTCTGCTCGGCAGCGATGTCGTCATCGTAGGGGAGGCCGTTACGGTCGGCGCAGCCTTTTTCGCAGAGCTTACATCCGATGCACAGAGTTGAATCATAAAGGATGCCTTTGCTCATACTCGCTCCCTGTGGCTACCTACGCCCCCGTGCGGTGAACTGAGGAGATGGGCCAGGGGCGGAAGTTGTAGTTTCATGGATGACTCAGACCAACCTTTGAAGTTCGATCTGTCGTCGCAAAGGTCCAATTGCTGGTCTAGGCTCACCCGAACATCAGGGTCAGGCGACACGGAGCAATGTTCGTGAACTGTATAGAACTTCATCGAGAGTGACCTAGTCAGAGATGAATCCTTACGCGCACTCGCTGACGCAATATGAATATAGCGAACGGGGAGAGGGACACCTGTGCGGTCAGACACTCTGGAGCGTGACCTGCGTCACCTAGGGATGTAGCGTATTTCAGCTGCGGATTTCACTTGAACCGCAACTTGCATAGAAACACCAAGGCCCCGATCCACTTTCGACCGGGGCCTTGGCTGGAGTTCACAAGGGGGGTTAGGTGAGGAAGAACTCGCGAGTGATTTCGCCCCACTTTTCCGTGGGCATGTGCGCTGTCAGGTCGTGAACAGCCGGGCCACCGTCTTGTGCGACCGCACCAGCTAGGGCTGGCATACGAACTTGCAGGCGGCCGGCTGCATCTGCCATCCACTTGCGGGCCAAGCTGCCATTCAGGAGGTTGCGGAAGCTAATTTGCAAATCAGGAGAAATTACCGAGATGAACCAGCCCTGTCCATAAGGGTCGCTGTTGGCCAAGGAGGTGTTCGACACCAAAGCTTCATTCACGTTGGTGACTTCACCTTCGATAGGAGAAACCAGGTCAGTACGCTGGCCATCGCGAATAATTGTGGCGAACTTCTGACCCTGCCGCAGCCATTGGCCACGCTTTGGGAGCACCAAGCCATCGAGCTTTCCGGCAAGCCGCGCGCCGAAATCATCGAGTCCCACACGAACCAAAGTGGGGCTTTCCTGCAACGCCCAAGTATGACCGGGGTGATAGCTGCGATTATCCGGCAGCTCAAAACCTGCAACAAAGCTGGGCAGCATACACGGTGAAATCGCTGCCGCTTCTTCCTTCACTTCCACGGTATGTGTGACTTGATGGCGCTTCCTCATATAGTCGATGGTGAGGAAGATCGCAAACATCGCAAGCATTAGAATGACTGTCATGGCCCGCCTCCGGGGTTCCCAGGGTTTGTTTTGACTTCGCAGTCTATTAAGGCAACTGGTCTGCCAATGTAAGAGAGATCTGAGAAAGTGCTCTAAGAGGTTCAAAACAAAGGAGAACGAGGAGATTTGGTGTAGAGATGGAGAAAAGCTCTCAGCAAAGCCTTGCGCGTATCGCTGAATACTTCAACGCATAAAATCGGGCTGTGTTCCCAAGAATTGACTAAGTCAAAGAAAACAAGGAGCATAGCAATATGAATCGACCTGATGCAAACCGCAACAGTAGATGATTGATTACTCAGCACTCCTTGAGAGCTTGCGGTGCTGCTGGTGAGACCGCAGAGAATCTTGGCGTCAGGCTGCGAAGAAGTACAACTTCCCCCTGACTGAGGGCTGGAACAGAGACGCAGGACGGTCTAAGAGCGCTCACGGGCCCAGCTAGGCACTTGCTCTAGCCGCGCGGAACGCCGCGATGGACTGAACCACCAAGTCCTGCTGCGAATCCTTCAGTTCAGGATAGACGGGCAGGGAGAGTACTTCCTTACTGGCTTTTTCGGCAACGAGCAGGGTGCCTGGCTGATAGCCAAGGTATCGGAAGGCTGGCTGGAGGTGGAGACAGAGGGGGTAGTAGATCTCGGTGGGAACGCCGGAAGCGCGAAGAGCTTCCTTCAGTTCATCGCGGAAGGGCACACGGATGGTGAACTGGTTATAGATGTGGTGGAACTTCGCGGATGGCTGTGGCGGGCAGATAACGAACGAGGATAGGTCGCGCTCTGCAAAGAGCCTGCGGTAGCGATCCGCACGATTCTGGCGGCCTGCGGCCCATGAATCCAAGTAGTGGAGTTTTACGCGCAGGACGGCGGCTTGGAGGGCGTCCAGTCGGCTATTTGTGCCGAGAATGTCGTGGTAATACTTCGTCTTGCTGCCGTGCATGCGAAGCATTTGAAGGCGCTCGGCCATGGCTGGGTCGTCAGTGGTCACCATGCCACCGTCGCCAGCGCCACCCAGGTTTTTCGACGGAAAGAAACTGAAGCAACCGAAATGGCCCAAGGTACCGATGAAGCGGTCGTTGTAGCGGGAGCCGATGGCCTGCGCGGCGTCTTCAATAACCAGGATGCCCTTGGCACGCGCGACTTCCAGGATGGGGTCGAGGTCGGCGGGCAACCCGAACAGGTGCACGGGCATGATGGCGCGCGTTTTTGGAGTGATCGCGGCGGGGATTAGTGCGGGGTTGATGTTAAACGTCGCGGGATCAATGTCCACAAAGACGGGTTTCGCACCCACTTGAGCAATTGATCCGGCAGTGGCGATAAAACTGAAAGGTGTGGTGATGACCTCATCACCGTGGCCAATACCTGCTGCCATCAGAGAAAGGACGAGAGCGTCTGTCCCCGAAGCGCAACCTACGGCAAACATAGAACCGAGCTTCGCAGCCAGTTCCTCTTCGAGAAGCTTCACTTCCGGCCCAAGAATGAAATACTGGCTTTCAAAGACGCGTCTGACCGCCGCCATGATTTCTTCGCGAATCGAGGCAAACTGTGCGCGGAGATCCAGAAAGTCAAAGGCCGGCTTGACATAGGCGGGCGAGGCAGGACTGCCTGGCGAAACGACAGGTTCTGTACTTTTGGAGGAAGTGGACATGGATCGCGGCTCCCAAACTACAGTGTAGTTCTATTTGAGACTGGGACGAAGCAGCTGATCACTTCGCAGGATATGCTGCTAGAGCCTGCTGGATGCCCGCTTCCACTTCTTGAACGGCGTGCTGCACATTCTTGTCCATGGCGGCTACGACGGCGCCAACACCCTTGCCGTTAGCAGGTTCATCGTGATCGTAGGTGTAGGTCCAGATGGTCTTGCCGGTCTTCAGGTCGCGGAGCTCGGTGTCGAAATTGAGGCGGGCAGAGATTCCGTTGGCGGACATTTCCTTGAAATCGTAAAGATGACCCGTAAGGAGGAAATCTCCGCTGGAATCGCTGCGCAGGGCGGTCACGGTGCGGAAGCGGCCCGTCGAACGCAATTCGCGCACAAGAGCGTACTGGAGCATTTCGTTGGGAGGTTCGCTCCAACGCTCATTCATGTAAGTGCCCATCTGCTCGGAATCAGAACCGTAGACGATGCGATCTTCGCGATACAGATGAGAGGTGGTGAAGGAACGGACAAGGAGAGTAGCGTCGAGCGGCGCCAATTTTGCGGGGCTGAGCGAAGGATAGGAGATTTCAAAATATTGGATGGGTTTCGGGTGGCCACATCCGGCTGCAAGAAAACAAAGCAATGCAAGCACCGGCACAAACCCTGTTGGATTCGTACGAAGCTCCAGCGAAATGGCATTTGCAGGATGATCAGATCTGCACGCAGTGTGGCTCATGGACGCTCTCCAGGTACATGCTCACGTGGACTGCCGGAATGGATCAGCGAGGACGGCCGGGTTTTGATGATGTCGGAAAACTCCCTCATGTTTTCTGTGACGTGCCGAAGGTTCTCGAGGATTTCGTCGATATTTTCGGAGTTGACGTCCAGCGTCTGATCCAGGCGCCGGGTAAGCTCCGTTAGGCTATTCAGGGACTCATGAAGTTTTGCAACCGAGGCGCGCACTTCATCGCGGTTTTCGCCAATCATGCCGTCCGCATGTTTTAACGTGTCATTGGCTTCGTCGAGCGTTTTGTGCAACTTATCGATTAGAGGCGTGATTTTCTCGCTGGCGGAGTTCACGTTGTTCAGGGTCGAGCGGACCACCGGGCGATCCTCGTCGAGCATGCCGTGGAGATTGGCGAGGCTGCCGGAGATATTCTGGCGATTTCGATCGTTCAGCAATTCATTAACGCGAGCGATGCTGACGCTAAGCTCTTTGACACGCTCGTTAAGATTCGCCATTAATTCCTGCGCTTGAGGCGAGATTTTATTGATCTGCTCGGCTAACTCATTGAAGCCGAGGTAAGGCTTGGAAGCCAGGAGAGCACCGGCAGGAGCGAGAGTAGATTTTGGATCACCGGGCAGGATTTCCAGGTGGTTGTCGCCTAGGGGGCTGTAACTGATGATGGCCACCTTGCTGTCAGTCTTCACTGGCAAGTCGCTTTTCACGCTGAAAATCATGTCAATTAGAGAAGAGTCGGCGGGATCAATTTGAATTTTTTCGACGCGGCCGATCTTCGGACCACCTGCATAGTGGACGGAGGCGCCGGGTTCCAGGCCGGCGGCGTTGGGAAACTTTGCGTGATAGGTCTTCGCAGAACTCTGGAACGCGCCAGTGATACCGAAAACCGTAAAGATCAACAGAGCGGCGGCAACCAGCACGAAGAATCCAACGAAGGCCTGCTCTCTCTTTTCCTGCATCTCTACCTGCGCTTCCCCGAAGCTAAATAGCCCTGTCTGGGCTGCTGCTCCGTCAACATCTGCAAATAATCGAGTTCCTGCGCCACGGCGGGTTCCGGGACGCGATCCATGAACTGGCGAACACGCGGGTGGGTGCTGTGTATCATTTCCTGTACAGTGCCCAAGGCTACGACATCTCCTTTGTTGATCAACACCATTCGGTCGGCGATGAGAAAGGCGCTGGCCAGCTCGTGGGTGACTACGATGATGGTCATGTGAAAGGCTTTTTTCAATTCCAGAATCAACTGATCGATCCCGGCGGCAATGATCGGGTCGAGGCCAGCGGACGGTTCATCGAAGAAAAGAATTTCGGGATCCATAGCCAGAGCGCGGGCCACGGCGGCACGCTTCTTCATGCCGCCGCTGAGCTGCGAGGGCATGTATTGTTCATAACCGGAAAGGCCAACCTGGTCGAGTTTGAGGCGAACCATGATCTCGATGGTGGAATCCTCGAGGCTAGTGTGTTCGCGCAAAGGGAGGGCAACATTTTCGCCGACGGTCATGGAGCCGAAGAGGGCGCCGCCTTGAAAGGACATGCCGATTTTTTTGCGGATTTCGTCGCGCTCGGCGTCGGATATGGCGAAAAAGTTCTTTCCCGCAATCCAAAGCTCGCCGGAGTCCGGCTTTTCGAGACCAACGAGAGTACGCAACAGCGTGCTCTTGCCAGAACCTGATCCGCCAAGGATAACGAGAGTTTCACCGCGCTGAACGTCGAAGGTGATACCGTGCAGTATTTCTCGACCGCTGTAGCTGACACGGATGTCGCGCAAAGAAATCATTGGGCCATCGAGGGAAACACTGGGGCGGGTTGGGTCGGCGAATGCGGGCATGAGTGCTAGCGGCCCCCCAGGAAGAAAAACAACGTAGTGAACACCAGGTCAACCAGGATTACAAGGAAAATTGAGACGACGACGGCGCGGGTTGTGGAACGGCCCACCTGCTCTGCGCCGCCGCCCGTTGAAAGTCCTTCAAGGCAGCCGACGGCCGTGATGGTGACGCCGAACATGACGCTCTTGATGAGTCCGGTGACTACGTCGCGCAAGAACAAAGCTTCGAGCGATGCGCTGATATAGCGGCTCCAGGTGAAATCCGCCTGGAGGACGCCGAACAGGGAGCCTCCTAAGATGCCCATGGAATTGGCCCAAATGGTGAGGCAAGGCAACATCAGCAACATGGCGATGAATTTTGGCGTGACGAGGAAATGCACTGGATCAATGGCCATGGTTTCCAGGGCGTCAATTTCCTCCGATACTTTCATGGTGCCGATTTCGGCGGCGAAGGCGGAACCTGAACGTCCAATCACGACGATGGCGGTGATCAACGGCCCAAGTTCGCGCGACATGGAGATCGCAACGGCGCTAGCGACGAAGTTCATCGCGCCGAAACGTTTCAGTTCGTAGGCGGCCTGTAAGGCAAGAATCAGACCGATGAAAAAGGTAATGAGGGAAAGAATAGGCAGCGCGCGGACTCCCGCTTCCATGGCCTGCGCCACAGCGCTCTGGAAACGCACAGGCTTGCCGAGAAAAGGTCCGATGAATGCGCTAAAAGCGGCGCGGCCCGCCAACACGGCCAGTGAGCCGAGGTAGGACAGAGTATCGATGACGCTCGCGCCAACTTTTCGCGCAAATTCCACTGGGCCACTCTACCTTTGCGGGGAAATCTTACATCTTTCAGGAAGCTAGCGCTTGCTCCTCGTCATCGTAGATCTCAAAAATCTTTTGCAGGCGCGAAAGCTGCATCACCTCGCGGACGGAGGTGCTGAGACCATACAGGATCAGCCGGGAGCCCAGATCGCGCGAAGCTTTCAAGCCTTCCACGAGGGAAGCGATACCAGAACTGTCAATATAGCGGACGTTTTTGAGATTAAGAAAGACCTTGGGCGTGCGTTTCTCCTTGATTTCACCGAGCAAAGCCTTGCGCATGGCCGGCGAATGCGCCAGGTCGATATCACCCGAGAGGTCCAGAATCGTCCAACCTTGTGAGGCACGGGCAGCAATCTGCACGGTCTATTCTCCTTCCGGCGCAACCGCGGGGGCGGCCGGAGCCAAGTATTTCACCAGGCGAAGCTGATTCTTGCCTTTTTCCTGGCTAAATACAACTTCGTCCATACACTGCCTCATGAAATGAAGCCCCAGTCCACCGGGGCGAACTTCATCCAAGCAACGGCCTTTCAGTTTCGCGGGATCGGGCGGCGCGCCGGAATCCTCGAGGACTATTTCAATTCCGGTGGCGCAAACGTCGTCTTGAGTGCGGTGCAGATGGCGGCAAGTTACTTCGATGGGCTGGCCGGTTTTGCCCTCGTAGGCGTGGCGAATGACATTGGCGAGGGCTTCATCCACAGAACGAACGATGGCGCGAGACTGATCAGCGGAAAAATGAAGAAGCTCGGTCGCGCGTTCGATGGCGGCACGCACCAGCGCGAGGGCTTCTGGGTTGCTTTCCAGTTGCAGCTTGAGTAGCAACTCCGAATGGAAAGAACATTTCCCGCAAGAGGAATCTTCGCCGTGTTCTGTATTTGACCGTCCCTCAGGCACCTTGACACCAAACCGAAGAGTTAAACGCAAGCCTTGCTGCTGTCGGAACCTGGACCGTTTCGGGGACACACCCCCGGACGGAAGACGATGCCATGTTATTCGGCTGGTGACAACGGAAAAATTACGGGCCTTAGAGAGAAAAATCAGAGTTCCTTTTAGTTGAGCCTACCTAGGATGCCTACGATCCAAAACGCGACCATCAATAACCCCGCACCCACTGCTTGAATCCTCGCTGATTTCTGTAGAGCAAATCCAAGAATCACAGCGACGATCAAGAGCAGAAAGCTAACTGACACAAAAGTGTCTTGGATCATCGCGATTTGTGATTTTATGTAAGCGCCGAAGCCGGAACGCAACCTGGCTTTCTCTATGGCAAGGAAACCCATGAGCGCAAGCCAGTTCAGAGAGGTCAACACGACCGACGTTATGCCCAGTGCGCTCCGAGTGCGGGAGAGAGAGTGCCGAATGCTCATTGTCCAAGTACGATAGGCCAGCATGCAAAGACAGGGAGTGGTCAGAAGAGCCAGCACAGCGTAAGTCTTGTAAATTGTGGTGTACATGTCAGACTAGTCTCGCGTGCATTTGGCCCTTCTCAGTTGAGACAGGTCACCCGGTCAAAACTCGATCTCTTCGTTAGGTAAATACATCATTGGATAGAATACCACTGCGGCAAATCACTCCGAAGTAGAATGACAGGGTGCCCCTCAGTGAGGATGAAGCGCCCACTGGCTACCTCGCAATTAGTGTCCGGGCCACCAACCTTCCGGCAAATACGCAGGCACGGATTTGCCAGGTGCGTTTCATTCGCTTGAGATGTTCAATTGTTGTAGTAGTCGGTTATCGTCCACACCAGCGCGGCGAATATCGCCATGAAGATGAGTGTTACCCACCAATGGGCAACTCCAAAAGGGATGGGGAAGAGAATAAAGAACATCCAGACCCACCATGGGAACCGTTTTTTCCTTGCAGGCTCCTCGGTCATCTAGCGCCTTCTGATTTCACGAGTAGAGCAATTATTGAGAATACTGGGCAGGTGGGACAGAGATGCTGTGTGATTTGGTGGTTTATGTTTCACAGTGTGAGTGTATCATTCAAGTATTATCGTCTGTTGGCAGGCGCGGGTGGCGCAGGGCAGAACGGATAGTCTGTCTGAGTACGACACTGGCCGCCGCAGTCAGTAAAATCCACTTCACCCCTGAGTCAAGCTGGCCACGTGCTGCGGCGATTGCCGAGTATACAAACGCCGCCGCAATACTCACCGCGGCTGCGACCACCAGGTCTATGGCCGCTTCCTTGAAGTTCCAAGGCAGGCGGAACGCTAAAGACGCGCCATATCCAATAGAAACGGCGATAAAACACGACACTAGCAGAACGCCTAGCGCTATTGCGGTTGCAAGACCCGTCGTCAGCATTAGTGGCCTACCTTACAGAATGACCTAACATGGCGAGACGCCCACCTGCTATACATCCGCGCATAATTAACAGGACATAAGGTAAGCACATCTGGCATACTCCTTGAAGGAGGTGCCATGGTTCCGCGAATCCTGTACTTACACCCGAAGACGTATAAGCGGCTAATCCGGCTGCGCAAAGAAGCAGAACGGGACGGAGCCTACCGAGTTGCCAAGCGATTGCAAGCAGTGGTGCTGAACTCGGAGGGACGTACCAGCGGTGAGTTGGCCCATCTACTCGCGGCTCCACGTTCGAGGGTCTCGGAGTGGTTGGCATGCTACCAAGCATTTGGCGTACCAGGGCTGCTCGAAGGGCATCGCTCGGGCCGGCCCGTGGAGCTGACGTCGGCGCAGCGGAAACAGCTCGACGACATTCTCGACAGCGGCCCGGTAGCCTACGGTCTGGATACGGGCATGTGGACTTCTCCTATGATTGCCTGGGTCATCGAGGAAGAATTCGGCATTCATTATCATCCGGGCCACGTGCGCAAGTTGCTTCATCGTTTGGGCTTCTCCGTGCAGCGCCCGCGTCGCGTGCTGGCCCGAGCCAATGCTGACCAGCAAGATCGCTGGCAGCGGTACACCTATCCCAGCCTTAAAAAAAAGCGCAGCGGCAAAACTGGGCCTTGATCTTCACCGACGAAGCCAGCTTTCGCCAAGATTCTACCCTGCACGCCACTTGGAGCCGGATTGCTTGTCCGCCGGAAGTTCCCGTGACTGGACAGCGCAAGAGCGTGAAGATTTTTGGGGCCATTGAATTGTGTAAGGCGCGCTTCCATTACCGGCAAGACACCGTCTTCAACGCTTCTACGTACTTCGCGTTCCTGGAACAACTGGCTCGCAGCTATCGACGGCAGGGAGCCCTGCTCATTCAAGACAACGCGACATACCACAAAGACGGCGACGTATGGTCTTGGTTCGATGCCAATCGCCACTGGCTGGAAGTTCATCAACTGCCGCCCTACTCACCGGAGCTGAATCCGACGGAGCGATTGTGGAGATACACGCGCCAAACAGGGACTCATAATCGATACTTTCCGAACGAAAAGGAATTGACCGGCACGCTGAGTCGCGTGTTCGGTGAAATGCAAAGCTATCCGGAACTCATCCGGCCATATTTGCAATCTTTTTTGTGATTAGTATGTCCTTTTATTTATGCGCGTCTGTATAGTGGTCCCCTTGACACAGAGGCCCTTTGGTTTTGAACTTATGATACTCAGGAGCTAATAGACCGATGCGTGATCGGATTTTGGCTTGAAGCTTCCGGAGCGATGGAGTACTTATCTCAGTACATTCCAACACTGGATCGAAAACGTCGCCCGAGGATGCGTCAACAGCATAGCTACCGTATACGCAACTCCCATTGGGAGCGCCTGCCCACATCACCGAGAAGAAGTAGAATTCCGGATTCTCGCGATCCAAGCCCCCTTCAAGACTAAGACTAGGCAGGCGCCTTGCTTTCTTAGGCAGGGCCTCGAAAACCAACTTCTTAGCCTCCTCGGATGACACACTCCGATGTCGATTGGCCGAACAAGCAAGTCCGGATAAAAGACTCAAACCAAGGATGATGGACATCCGGAGAATCTTTGCCTTGAGGGCAGGTGGGTCAGCCTTATTGTTTTGATTCATGGTCTAAGGAGGAGTGTAGCACTCACGCAATTCTTATTGTTGGGAGGAGATGTAAGGCTCTGTGCTGCAGTCTTTGGTCTTTGAGAGTACGGTTCTCGCCTTTCCTCGAGCCCGGAGTTTGGCAGGCCGCGCTCTTAGGTTCCGGCACGTGAGAAGATGGAAGGCGTCAAGCGGTCTGAACTAGCGGGGCGGCGGCGCGCTGAATGCCCCAGACCAGGCGGCAATAGTCGGCGATGGAACGGTCTGAGGAGAATTCTCCCATACGCGCGGCGTTGAGGATGGACATCCTCGCCCAGGCTTCCTGATCGCGGAATGCTTCGGCGACCTGATCCTGGCAATGGATATAGGATTCATAGTCGGCGAAAAGAAGATAGGGATCGTGGTAAACAAGGGAGTCGAGCAGGGGGCGGAATAGCTCGTGGTCGCCGCGAGAGAACTGGCCGGAGTATAGCGCGTCAATCACACTGCGCAACGCTGGGATGGATTCATAGAAGTGGCGCGGGTTATAGCCGGCGGCCCAGGTGGCGCGGACCTGCTCAACGGTGAGGCCGAAGAGAAAGTAATTTTCCGGGTGGACGGCTTCGCGAATTTCGATGTTGGCGCCATCGAGCGTGCCGATGGTGAGCGCGCCGTTCATAGCGAATTTCATGTTGCCCGTGCCAGATGCTTCCATGCCTGCCGTGGAGATTTGTTCGCTGAGATCGGCTCCGGGATAGACCAACTGCCCAAAAGTCACGTCATATCCGGGAAGGAAAACCACCTTGAGGCGGCCTTTCACATCAGGATCCTGGTTGACGACTTCGGCCACAGAATTGATGAGCTTGATGATGAGCTTGGCCATGCGATAGCCCGGGGCAGCTTTACCGCCAAAAATGAAGGTGCGCGGAGTGATGTCCATGCCCGGATTGTTTTTCAGCCGCTGGTAAAGCGTAAGGATGTGGAGCACATTCAGGTGCTGGCGCTTGTATTCGTGGATGCGTTTCACCTGGGCATCAAACATGGAGTCGGGATCCACGGAAATGCCGGTTTCTTTCTGGATGAAGTTGGTCAGGCGGCATTTCACGGCTCGTTGCGCCTTCTGCCAATCGCTTCGGAATGCTGGGTCGTCCGCGAGGGGTTCCAGGCGCTTCAAATCGTCCAAGTGAATGATCCAGGAGTCTCCAATCCTGCTGGTCATCAGCTGGGATAGTTCGGGATTGCTGACGGCGAGCCACCGGCGCGGGGTAACGCCATTGGTCACATTGACAATCTTATCCGGCCACAGCTCATGGAAGTCGTGGAGCAATTCCCTTTTCAGCAATTCGGTATGAATTTTGGCAACACCGTTGATTTTATGGCTGCCCACACAAGCGAGATGCGCCATGCGAACGAACTTTTCGCCGGACTCGTCAATCAGAGACATGCGCACAACGCGGGCCTCGTCATTCGGGAAGCGCTGGCGCACTTCGGCCAGGAAACGTGCGTTGATTTCGTAGATGATTTCAAGATGCCTGGGCAAGAGCGAGGCAAACAAGGGTAGAGACCAGCGCTCCAATGCCTCCGGCAGCAGCGTGTGATTTGTGTAGCTGAATGTTTGCGAGGTGACGCTCCAGGCTTGCTCCCAGGTCATGCGGTGTTCATCAATGAGCAGACGCATCAACTCGGCAACGCCGATAGAGGGATGCGTGTCATTGAGCTGAATTGCCCAGCGTTCATGAAAAGTTTCCAGTTTTTTCCCGTTCGAGAGGTGCATGCGGATCATGTCCTGCAGAGAACATGAAGTGAAGAAGTACTGCTGTTGCAGGCGCAATTCCTTGCCGCGGAAATCCTCGTCATTGGGATACAGAACTTTGGTGATGTTTTCGGCGAACACTTTTTCGGCTACCGCCCCCTCGTAATCGCCACTATTGAAGCGCTCGAAGTAGAAGGATTCGGTGGCTTCGGATCGCCACAGCCGCAAAATATAGGCGGCGCCAGAGTGATAACCGACGATGGGCGTGTTGTAAGGTATGCCCTTTACCTTTGCTTGAGGGATCCAGCGGACGCGGTAGCGACCGTCAGCATCGGTCCAGTGCTCGGTGCGGCCATGGAAACCCACTTCCACGGCAAATCGCGCACGGCGCAACTCCCAAGGATAGCCGTAGCGCAACCAATGGTCTGTGTATTCCACTTGCCAGCCGTCGCGGATCTTCTGGTCGAAGATGCCGTATTCATAGTGGATGCCGTAACCGATGCAGGGAATTCCCATCGTGGCCATGGAATCCAGGTAACAGGCAGCGAGGCGTCCCAAACCGCCATTGCCGAGCCCAGGATCAGCCTCCTGTTCGATCAGCAGGTCCATGTCTAAGCCGAGTTCGCGAGTGGCTTGACGGAAAGGAGCGTCGAGGCCCAGATTAAGAAGGTTTTTTGCCAATTGCGGCCCAATGAGGAATTCAGCGGAGAGGTAACTTACGACGCGGACGTGATCCTCCGTGTAAGTGTGCAGCGAACTTAGAAAGCGCGCGAGGATGCGATCGCGTGCGGTAAAGGCGACGGCGCGGTAGTAATCGATGAGACTGGCATGCTCCCTATCCCGCCCCACAACGTAGAAGAGATTGTCGAGGATGTCGCGCTTCAGGATTTCCACGCTCGAGCCGGTGCGGGCATCTTCAATCAGCAGGTTTGGAATGGTGGGATTGAGGTCAGGCATGAGATTCCTCCCTTGCCGGTGTAAGAAACAAAACGCCGGAGATTACACTTTCGCAGGAATTCCCTTCCCTCAGGATGGAGATTGCCCGTGAGCGAAAAAAGTTGGCAACCCTGGGGATAAAAAGTAATAGATGCCGGATCGACCGGCTAGGTTTCGCACAGTGTAAACTGGTCTGAATAATGCCTGAGCATACTCTGCTTTGGCATGAAACAAAACATCTCTGGGGCGTGAATTGAGGGAGAAAATATCAGCGGCATTCCGAGGGAGTATTGGCGTTCGCGTGTGCGCAGTGGTATCACATTAGGGTCGTTTATGAGGGGATGAGTGATGACACAACCACAGACGGCTGCGCGCGAAACTGGGGATAGGCAGGGGATCTCGCCACTGGCAGGACTTCCCGCGCCCAAGGAATTGCTGGTGGACCTGGTCGAACTTGAGCGGTGCTACTACGAGCGACGGCCGGATTTGAACGATCCGCAGCAACTCGTCAGCTTTGGCACCAGCGGCCACCGCGGCAGTTCGTTGACCGGCACCTTCACTGAAGCCCATATTCTGGCTATCACGCAGGCGATTTGTGAATACCGCAAGGGGCAAGGGATTGATGGGCCACTTTTTATGGGGAAGGATACGCACGCGCTTTCCTCTCCCGCGCAGCGCACAGCGCTTGAGGTGCTTGCAGCGAACAATGTAGAAACGGTCATCCAGAGAAATGATGGCGTGACGCCTACGCCGGTTATTTCGCGCGCGATTCTGGTTCACAACCGCGGGCGAAAGGAACGCCTGGCGGACGGGATCGTCATTACACCTTCGCACAATCCTCCGCGCGATGGCGGATTCAAGTACAACCCGCCGAATGGCGGCCCGGCAGACACGGACATTACGAAATGGGTGGAGACGCGGGCGAATAAGTTGCTTCGTGCTGGGAAACTCGGTGTAAAGCGCGTTGCGTATGACCGCGCGTTGGCGGCGGCCACGACTCATCAAGATGATTATGTGCTGCCTTACGTGAGAGATCTTGGCAGCGTGATTGATATGGATGCGATTCGCGCGGCCAGTCTGAAATTGGGAGTGGACCCACTGGGTGGATCCGCTGAACCCTACTGGGAGCCGATCAATTCCATCTACAAGCTTGAGATAAACGTCGTGAATCAGACGATCGACCCAACGTTTTCGTTCATGACGGTGGACCATGACGGCGAGATTCGCATGGATTGTTCCAGCCCTTACGCGATGGCAGGACTGGTGAAACTGAAGGACAAGTTTCAGGTGGCGTTTGGAAATGATCCCGATGCGGACCGGCACGGGATTGTCACGCCATCCGCGGGACTGATGAACCCGAATCACTATTTGGCGGTGGCCATACAGTATTTGCTGACGCATCGCCCAGACTGGCCAACTGGTGCGGCCGTTGGGAAAACTTTGGTGAGCAGCAGCATGATCGACCGCGTAGTACACAAGCTGGGGCGGAAATTGTCTGAGGTACCCGTAGGTTTCAAGTGGTTTGCGCCGGGACTATTTGATGGCTCGTACTGCTTTGGCGGCGAGGAGAGCGCTGGAGCTAGTTTTCTGCGGCGCGACGGCAGCGTGTGGACCACCGATAAGGACGGCCCGATAATGGCGTTGCTGGCGGCGGAGATCACCGCGCGCACCGGGAAGGATCCAGGCGAACACTATCGCACGATGACCGTGGAATTTGGCATGCCGTTCTATACGCGGATTGATGCTGCTGCTACACCGGAGGAGAAAGCCCGGCTGCTGAAACTTTCGCCAGAAGCCGTGAAAGATGCAACGTTGGCCGGCGAGCCGATTGCGACAAAGCTGACGCGAGCGCCGGGAAATGACGCTGCCATCGGCGGGCTGAAGGTAACAGCAGAGCATGGTTGGTTCGCTGCGCGCCCTTCAGGAACGGAAAACATCTATAAAATTTATGCGGAAAGCTTCACAAGTCAGGCGCACTTGAATGAAATCGTTAGGGAAGCACAGGCCATGGTGAACCGGGCCTTGCAAAGCGCCTAGCATCCCCTCAAATAAATACAGCAGGATTTTTATGACATGTGTCGTGTGTTTCTTGCATCACCGACGGCCAAGGCGTGCACCTTCCAGTTGTTTCTACTGCCTCAGCTTTAGGGATCTGACATTTAGCGGTGGAAGGCTGCGTGCATCCCCTCTTCCCATGCCGAAGACCCCGGAGGCGCTTTTATGGCCAATGTTGGCTTTTTTCCATCTGGCATCAATGGTTCAGCGCCGATAGAGTCGCGCTCTTCACGCATTCTAAGTCCAACAGCAAGTTCGCCATTGCGAATTGTTCTTCTCTGTCCGCGTGGGCCGCTTTACCGGCACCGCGGCGGAATCTGGAAGAAGACCATGCGCTATGCACCGCTTACGCTGACCACATTGGCCTCGCTAGTGCCTCCCGAGATTCGCGCGGATGTGTGCATTATTGACGAGGGCGTGGACGAGATCGAACCCGACGCGATCGAAGCTGATCTTGTCGGCATCACAGCCATTACCGGTACGGCTCCCCGCGCTTACGAGATTTCCGCACAATTCCGGGCGCGCAACATCCCGGTAGTTCTGGGGGGTGTTCACCCTACACTTGTGCCGGAAGAGGCCATTCAACATGCGGACGCGATTGTGGTGGGTTACGCCGAAGAGTCCTGGCCGCAACTCTTGCGTGATTTTGTTTCCGGCAGAATGCGCGGGCGTTATGATCAGAACCCCAATTTGAGCCTGGCGAATTTGCCGTTCCCGAAGCGTGAACTGTATGACAAGCGGCTGATCAACGTCGCGGATACTCTGGAGGCAACGCGAGGCTGCATCTATCAATGTGAATTTTGCGTTGTGCCTTCCGCGTGGGGCAAGCCGCTGCAGAAACCGGTGGCGGACGTGGTGGCGGATATTCGCCAGATGCATGCGCGGCGAGTACTTTTCCTGGACCTCAACCTCATCTCCGATGTCGATTATGCCAAGGAGCTATTCGCCGCTCTTATTCCGTTGAGAATTCAGTGGGGCGGGCTGACGACAACCTCGATCGCGTGGGACGACGAGCTGCTCGATCTGGCGGCGCGTAGCGGGTGCCGCGGGCTGCTGATCGGCTTCGAATCGCTTAACCGGGAAGCGTTGGTCGAAGTAAAAAAAGCTTTCAACATGCGCAGGGACTATTACGAAGTGGTTCGCAAAATTCACGACCGGCACATTGCGCTGATGGGGTGTTTTGTATTTGGGTTGGATCAGGACACTGGTGAGACCTTCGACGAAACGGTGGACTTCGTTCTGGCTTCTCATATGGATTTGCCCCGATATGCCATAGCAGTGCCGTTTCCGGGCACGCCATTTTTTAAACGGCTTAAGGCAGAGGGCCGGATCACTACCGAGAATTGGAGCCTATACGACGGCCAGCACGTTGTTTTTAACCCGAAGAAGATGACAACTGATGAATTGCTGCACAACACGCGGCGTGCATGGAAGAAAACTTACAGCTACTCTTCAATTTGGATGCGGCTTGCCGGTTCGCACACGCAACTTCCCATCGCCATACCGGCCAATCTCGGCTATCGCTTCTACGCCTATCATCTCGACACTTTTTACACTTGCGACTGGCAACTGGCTCCCAATGCTTGAGGTCATTCGATGCGACTAACACTCGTTCATCCTTGCATCGGCCGGCGGCGCGGACAGCCTTACATTCGCACCTGGCAGATGGAACCGCTGGCGCCTGCGACTTTGGCCGGATTGACGGCACGCGATTCTGATACGCTGATCCGATTCTACGACGATCGCACAGAGACTATTCCCTTCGACGAGCCAACCGATCTGGTTGCGATGAGTGTGGAGACTTACACAGCTAAACGCGCTTATCAGATTGCCTCCGAATATCGCCGGCGCGGTGTGCCCGTGGTGATGGGCGGATTTCATCCCACGCTGGTTCCCGACGAATCGAGCGAATATGCGGAATCGATTGTGATCGGCGAGGCGGAGGGACTTTGGCCGAAGGTGCTTTCCGATTTTCGCAACGCTTGTTTGCAGCGCGTCTACCGCCAACCTAGCCGTCCGCGACTTGTTGGTTTGCGGCCAGATCGCTCCATTTTTGAGGGAAAACGCTATTTGCCTGTTGGCTTGGTGGAAGCCGGGCGCGGTTGCCGCTTTAAATGCGAGTTTTGCGCGATTCAATCTTATTTCGGGAACACGCAGACTCGCCGTCCCATTGAAGAAATCATTGATGAGATACGCGGCATTAAAAAGCCGCTGATTTTCTTCGTGGATGACAACATCACTTCGAACATGGATCAGGCCAAGGAATTCTTCCGGCAACTTATCCTGCTGAAGATTCGCTGGGTCAGCCAAGCCAGCATCAATGCTGCGCACGACGAAGAATTCCTGCGGTTGATCAAGGCCAGCGGTTGCCAGGGGCTGCTTATCGGATTTGAGACGCTTAACCAGAACAATCTGCGTAGCATGCGCAAATCGTTCAACATGATGAAGGGCGGTTATGAGAAAGCTCTGGAAAACCTGCGCCGCCACGGAATTCGACTCTACGTTACATTTATTCTTGGCTACGACGAGGATAACGGCGACACACTGAATGAAACGCTGGAGTTCGCGCAGCGGCACCGTTTTTACATCGTCGCGTTCAATCACCTCACGCCATTCCCAGGGACTCCGCTTTACGAGCGACTGAAGCGGGAGGGCCGTTTACTGTATGACCGCTGGTGGATGGCGCCCGAGTATCGGTATGGCATGGTCCCTTTTGCGCCGCGTGGAATGAGAGCGGAGCAGGTGAAGCAGCGGTGTATCGAGGCGCGTCAGAAGTTTTACAGCATCGCCTCCATTTTTCGGCGGAGCCTGGATTTTCAAGTCAATAGCGAGAGTTGGTTCATGTGGACGCACTTTTTCTCCATTAACCTGCTCTTTCGTTCGGAAGTGCTGCAGCGAAAGGATTTTCCGCTGGGCGATGAGGCGTACATGGCTCCTCTGGTGAAGGCTTCGCACACGCTACCGCTTGGACAGCAACCGGCTGTTTCGGAAGCACTGGCGGAATTGAGGATAGGTTGATGGAATTGCAGATCGGACTTGCGACTTCGGCTGATGATCAGGCGATTCGTGGGCTTTGCCGGCGCGAGGCGATACCGGGAAAAATTGTGGTCACGTATGAGCGCGAACCGGATTTTTCGCTGGGCTGCCGCGTCACGGGTAACGAATTCCAGGTGCTTGTCGCTCGGGAACAGGAAAATGATCAGGTTGTGGGAGTCGCTTGCCGCTCTACCCGGACTGTCTATATTAATGGGCATGCGCAACGATTCGGGTATCTTGGGCAACTCCGTATTGATCATCGCTTTCGGGGACGTTGGTTGGTTTCACGGGGGTTTTCGCTGCTCAGGCAATTGCACGAGGCGGAGCCGGTTGCTGCGTACCTGGTCTCCATCATAGAGGGAAATGATGAGGCGGAGGCCATCCTCGTTCGCAAGCCGCGCAGGTCCTTCCCTTCTTTTCATCCTGTTGCGAGTTTTTGTACCCTTGCAATCTCACTTGCGCGCGCTAAATTCTCGCTCAAAAGTGAACTGGAAATCTCGCCGGCAGTTCCCTGCCAGATTCCTGAACTCGCAAGATACTTGCAGGCACGTGGTCGACAACGGCAGTTCTTCCCCGAATGGACTGAGGAATCTCTGAATGCACTCACGTCCCTCGGCTTGCGAATCGAAGATATTCTTGTGGCCCGCCGCAATGGAGAGATCGCCGGCGTCGCCGGACTCTGGGACCAAAGCGCGTACAAACAGACCGTTGTTCAGGGTTATTCACGCTGGCTGGAAGCGTTCGCCACGGTTCACAACTTTGGCGCACGATGCATTGGCCACGCAGCGCTGCCACGTCCAGGCACAAAAATCCGCGGCGCTTATGTTTCTTTGATTTGTATCGCAAATGGAGAGCCGGATATCTTTGCCGCAATATTGCGCGAACTCTACAACGTCGCACGCCTACGTGGATTCGAGTACCTGCTGATCGGGCTTGATGCCCGTGACCCTCTGCTCCCTGTCGCAAAGAATTGCGTACATGTTGCATATCCAAGCCGTTTGTATCTGGCCGAATGGCCGGATGGAGGCCACTTTCATGAGCAACTTGACGAGCGCCCTGCCTACGTTGAAATTGCCGCCCTATGAACTCGCGCCGGCCCATCGCCTTACCGGTTCGGTTGTGAAGCGGGCAATTCTGACGTCTACCGAACGCGAACGCATGTACGACTTGCTGGCCGCTTATTTCCTGCATACTTCACGAGAGCAATTTGAAAGCGACCTTGCGGAAAAAGAGTCGGTAATTCTGCTCCATGACATCACGGACGGCCAAATTCAGGGATTCTCCACGTTGATGCGCATTTTGATGACGATCGATGAACGCAAAATTGTCGCGTTCTTTTCGGGTGACACAATCGTCGCCCGGGAGTTTTGGGGAGAAACAATCCTCAGCCGTCTATGGAGTCAACATGTTTTTGCGGAGGCTGATCTCATCCGGTCTAAATCGCCCGACGCCTTGGTTTTCTGGTATCTCATCTGCTCCGGCTACAAGACCTGGCGGTTTCTACCGGTGTTCTTCAAGGAGTTTTACCCGCATCCGAACGGGCCAACTCCGCCGCACCTCAAACGCATTACGGACGCTCTGGGCGAGCGCAAGTTTCCCGGGGAATACTATCCGGACGAGGGTGTTGTCCGTCTCCGTGCCGCCACTCCATTGCGAGAAGGCGTTGCCGATGTGACTGAGGAACGGCTCCGCGACCCTCTGATCTCCTTCTTCCAGCGCATCAACCCAGGCCACATTAACGGCGATGAACTCGCTTGTTTGACGGAGATTTCCAGCGGCAATCTGACGCGCGCAGGTGAGCGCATGCTCAGACATCCCCGAGATGGGTCTACATGAAAGCAGGGCTCGCAAATTCCGCGTGGCTGGCGGGATGCCTTCCGGCCCTCGCTCAATTCATGCGCGCCACAAAGCGTGTTGCTGCGGCGCAGGAATCCATCCTTCACCGAATCCTGCGCGCTAACGCTGGCACGGAATTTGGACGCGCTCACGATTTCGCTTCTGTCCAGTCGGCCAATGACTACCAGCGACGAGTTCCGCTTTGCGATTACGACCATTGTGCCTCGCAAGTTCAGCACATGGCTGCTGGAGCGCAAAATGTTCTCACCAGCGATCCAGTCCGGCTCTTCGAACCTACGAGCGGATCCTCCAGCGCCGAGAAATGGATTCCTTATACCCGCTCGTTGCAGCGGGAATTTCAAGCTGGCATTCGCGCATGGATCGCGGACTTGTTCAACCACGACCTCAGCTTGCTTTCCGGGCAGGCCTATTGGTCGGTTAGCCCTGCGCGCGCGCTGGACCACAAAACCTCAGCCGGGATTCCCATCGGCTTTGAAGAGGACGCCTCCTATTTGGGATGCTGGGAAAAACAATTTGTTGATTCGGTGATGGCTGTTCCTCCGGCAGTGCGCCGAATTACGGACATGGACACGTTTCGCTACGTTACGCTGCTGTTCCTGATTCGCAGCCGCAACCTAAAACTCATTTCGGTTTGGAACCCTTCATTTCTTTCTCTTCTCGTCTGGCCTCTGCAAGAATACGGCGAATCGCTTGCGCACGATTTGGAGAGTGGCACCATCACGACGAAGGCCGAAATCCCAAACGTTCTGAAGTCCGTTCAGCAATCTGATCCTCGCCGCGCTAACGAGCTCCGCTTCGCACTTCGCGCCAGAACACCAGCCGAAATGCACGAGAGGATTTGGCCACGTCTCAAGCTGCTCAGTTGTTGGACCGATGCCAATTCCGCTGCGCCTGCGCAAAATCTTGCAAGTCTGTTTCCTCAAGCCCGCATACAAGGAAAGGGACTTATCGCTACGGAAGGTTTTGTCTCCTTTCCGCTTTACAGGCATGAGGGTTCGGCCTTGGCCATCTGCTCACATTTTCTTGAATTTCTTCCCGCCGCTGCGGCGGGTGGTTGCGATGCTGATCACCCACAGTTGGCTCATCAGTTGGAACTGGGGCAGACCTATACAGTCGTGCTGACCACCGGCGGGGGCCTCTACCGCTACCAGCTGCACGATCTGATCGAAGTCGTTGGCCGCTTGAATGATTGCCCGTTGATTCGCTTTCTGGGACGGGAAGGCTATATTTCGGATTGGTTCGGCGAAAAACTGAATGAAGCGCACGTCGCAGGGATTCTGCGGGATGTTTTCGGCTCACTCGCTCTCTTGCCTACATTTGCGATGATTGCTTGCGACGCAAGGCATCCTGAGCCTGGTTACGTGCTGTACATTGATTGCGCGGCAAAGGACGACAGTCTTCGTCAGGCTGCTGCCTGCATCGAGGCGCGCCTGCAGGAAAACTTTCACTACTGTTACGCGCGCAAACTGGGACAGCTTGCTCCCCTCCGAGTGTTTCGCGCAGTTAGAGCGACTGAATCTTACTTAAGCGTGAAAAACCGCGACGGCCAACGTTTCGGAGCGATCAAACCACTGGCGCTTGAAGCGCAGGGGGACTGGTCACGCATTTTTCGCGGCGAGAATCGGCCGGAGGGAATATCTGCTGATGTTTCCTCTCAAGTCAGGGCATAGCTTGCGAGGCATCTTACTTTTGTGGGTCTAGTAAAGTAATTTCACTGCGGCAACCCGCCACCTTTTCCGACAAGCACGCGCACGGTGACACTGCCGACTGAGCCTCCGTCCGCCTCCGCCTTGAAAGTGAGTTCCTGCCATTCAACGTCGTTACCTGAGGGAGCGGTGAGAATTGCGAGCACTGGATAGGTAGTACCTGCTGGCACCGGGTAAATCGCGGAACCGGATTCCAACGTCCAACCCTTGGGCAACACGGCCGTCAAGCTGACTTCCGCGGGAATTTGCGTGTCGTTACGAATAAGAAGTGGTACGTGAAGGATACCTCCGCGATTCATCGCTACTTCGGGCAAAGGCACAAGACGGGAGAGATGTTCGAGGTTGTGGGCTTTCCAGAATTCCAGGTAAAACGAATACGGATCGCCAATATCCAGCACCAATTTGTCGCGGGTCTGTGCTTGATAGCCTCGAACGGGCGCGAATGGTATTGCGCCAGGCACCACACCTTCAAAAATGTCACCGGTAACGCTGCACTTCACCAGCGATTTGCCGAAGATGAAGTGCACGGGCTGTTCAAAATCGCTGAAATCGCCTTTGGCCAGAGCATCCTTGCCGAGGCTTCCCTCCTGCGTGAGATAGAAGACCTGCTCTTCAGCGGCAATGTGCCCATAGGAAACATGGTGAGAAGGCGAGACAGCCGCAGTGGAATACTCCGGCCCCGTTCCACGCAGAAATACTTCGCGGAATGGCGAAGTGACACGAGAGTCGTGCCAGTATTGCGAAGCGGCCTCGAAGGCGTCCGTGAAATAGTAGATTTTGCTGGGCTGCCAAGGGCGCAGGTCTTCCGTCAAATTCATCATGCCGTGCAAGTCGCGAGACGGGGAAATCTGTTCGGGAAATGCGGTGGGGTCTCCCGCCAAGTCAAAGGCTTCGGTTGCGATGACTCCGGCCGCTTGATGATCGGCGTGATTCTCTCCGGCAACTTGAGCGGGCAGAAGCGTGAGAATCACTTCCGGGCGAGTGAGGCGTACGAGTCGAACCATTTCGTCCAGGGCCCGGCCGTGATTCCATCTTTCCAGCGACCATAGAACATTCTGTCCCGGTGTATCATGTCCGCCAAGAAACCAGATATTGCTGACACCGAGAAACTCGAGCGCCCGTCGCGCCTCCTGAATACGCACCTGGCCCAATGCGGCCCCTGATTCGTAACCGACTTCGTTTCCCCCGCCGTCGCCGGGGGTACACACAATAGCCGCAACTCGTTTGTGCTCATCGAAGATGGCTCTGGCAAGATAACTGGAGATCAGTGCGTCATCATCAGGGTGTCCGACGACTAACAGCAGATCCGCCTTGTAGCGATCATCAGGTCCCGGATACGGAGGTGCTTTAGGAAGCTGTGCCCGGCCTTGCGCGCCGAAGCTAAACATCGAAAAAAGTGCTGTGCAGATCAATGCGTTTTTCATGAGACCTCTCCCAAAAGAAACCTTCGAGCGGACTCCGACCACGGCATGCCACGCGGTGTGCGTCAGGATTTCGCAAGCTATCCTGTGAACCGAATAGGACAAACGGATATACTTTATCTCTATGATCCCTCCTTCTTACAAGCCGCGAAAGAAATTCATGGAATTGGCCGTCGCAGAAGCCAAAAGAGCCGGTGACCGCGGCGACTATCCAATCGGGGCGGTGATCACGCGGATTGTGGGAGGGCGCGAGGTGGTGATTGCCAGCGCCGGCAACCGCGTTAAGACGTCGGGATCAAGTATTAAACACGTAGAGCTGGAAACGCTGAAATACGTATCTAGCGGATACGGACGCTATCTTCCCGACTTTGTACTCTACTCGACGCACGAACCTTGTGCCATGTGCGCCGGTGCTTGTGTGTGGTCTCGAATTGGCGCAGTGGTTTACGGAGTTTCCCAGGAGGACATCGCCGCTTATGGCCGCAAATGCGGTACGGACGAATACAAGTGGCGAGCTTGCCTGATACCCTGTGAGCTTGTGTTTAAGAAGGGTGGTCACCACATCCCTGTCACAGGCGGATTCCTGCGAAAGGAATGCCAGAAGCTGTTTAGCTACGGCGTTCCGCGGCGGTAAAGTGACCGAGGCTGGCCCGAGAATCGGGATATTCGCAAGCAAATTTTAGCTAGAGAAACGCAATTCCGGGAGCGCATACACCGCCTGGTCCTTCTCTTCTTTGAGAAACGCCTCAAACACCCGGGTCAAGGGTCCGGTCAATTTGGCAAGTTGTTTGCGCCTTGCTGCAACGGCGGCAAACCGGAACGGCGTATGAGTTTCCAGTTCAGTCAAAAAGTCCCGGGTGAACAGCTCTGGACATTCACCTGCCGACCAGAGCAGCAATGAGATGTAGCTCTTCTGGATCATTTCCTTTAGAGCCAGGTTACGCATAGGCATCTGGTCCATGCGACGCATGACCTTCTGTCCAAAACTCAGCGTGTGCGTCGCTAACTCATCCAGAGGAATGCGACCCGCAGCCTGAGTGAAGATCGTGAGCGAGCCGTCGTGGCGGTCTTGCCGGAAGTCCTGGAGATCGTCCACGAGTTGCAGGAGCACGCCCCAGCCAAAGAGAAACCGCGCCTCCTCGTGGGAGAGTGATCCCGCCGCCAGATGACCGTCTGCGAGAACCGATGCGCCACCTTTCTCGAAACTGAGTTTAAGAATCTCGGCATTGGAAAGGGATTGCGGAGAGCCACACTGCCGCAAACTGTTTTCCTGGGCTTGATGAATGGTGAGGAGGCTCGCATAGACTTGCGGCCAGTCCGTGCGAGGATATTGCCCTTCAATCATCTCGAAAAGTTGCCAAAGCGTGGTTTCCTGTTCATTATCAGGAGCAATCATTTCGCCAGACAAACGCCACCTGATTCGAGTGCTAAATTTGCGCTTGTCCTGTGAAGGTATCTTCGTGTTGTCGAGGTAATTGTCCGTGTAAGGGTAGAGCATGCTGTAGGCGAAAATTGCCGGAGTCAGAACCATCTCTCGGCCTAGCAACATTTGCAGGCCGCCAGCCGTCCACGCGTTGCGGGTGGCCTGGTAGATGTCGGCAGGGCTAATGGTTGGATCGAAGCGACGCGCCCAGCGAGCCATTTGCGAGCCGAGAGCCGAAAAGCCGTCGTTCAGCAGCAAAGCGAGGTGTACGTCCTCCAGGTCTAGTCCCGCTTTGCCAAAGCGCTGAAAAGCCAAAGTCAAACGTTCGCGCAGGGCTTTTCGGCCGGATTGCGTGCGTGGCGGGCGGCGCAAATCGCTTTCGGCGTTTTTCAGAAACTCTTCCAGGTGAGCTTCCCTGATGGATTGTTCGGCAATGGTGAACGTCTTTGGAAACGACGGCAGGCAAACCGGGCACTCTTCCCATTCGGCGAGCGTGTCCTGAACTAGACCTTCCCAACATGCGAAGGTCCATTCTTTCTTCTCAGTCTCCGCCGCACAGTGCATCTCGACACCCGGCCCACAGGCCTGCCAAGGAATTACTCACATCCCCAATCAGATATACGCAGGGATCTGGTGATAAGTTCCCTGTTTTGTGCACCGGGAGTTGAGACTTCACAAGTGAGGTTAGGCAGGTGCTCAGCGAGTGTGTGGCACCAGGTTACATCGATTTGTAGAGCATTTGCGAACTCGGCCAAGTGGTTTTCGCCACACGGTCAACCTGAACTGCTAGGGAGGATTTGTCGGGCTTGATAGGGGAACCAAAGGTGCTGGTCCAAGGGTACCAGAGCATGAGCCACTGATTCGGTACTGGTCCTCTATTCCAGGGGAACTGCGCCAATTCTAAGATTGACCCTGATGTGGGACTGCTTGGCTCTGATGACTCGTGCTCGATTATTGGTTCACTGAACAGTGGCTTCGTCGCAACTTATGAATCGGAGACCCAGCAAGCTCATGGAAGTCTAGAACACGAGGACAGATCAGCAGACAGAAGAGATACGAATCGCCATGGGAATCTTACATTTTCGCAGGATTGAACGGCGCCGAACCGCGCGAGTTGCGCTGTGTGTGGACCTGATTGTACACGGGGAGACGACGAGCGGCGGGATGTTCAAAGTTGAGGCACGGACGCTTTCCGTGAGCAAACACGGAGGGATGATGGTGCTGGAGCCCGAGGTAGCCATTGGCCAATTCCTGTTGCTGGTAAATTCGAACGCGGCGCAGAAGACGGAGTGCAGGGTCGTGTCGACAAAGCTTATGCGTGAAGGCAAGAGAAGTGTCGCCTTTGAATTTACCTCAGACGAGCTAGATTTCTGGAAAATGTGTTTCCCGGCAGCAGGGGCGAAGCCCGCTCGCCGTGCTGCACAGGCCACTCTCGAATCGCAACCTGCAGCACAGATGGCACGCTAATCCGGCATCACTGCCCTCGGTTTCGTGGACCCATCCTCTGGGTCCATGCAATTTCTTTAGCTTGAATCCGTATTAAATCACCCAAAACCAATCCGGATTAAGTCGGTTTGACATAACGATACGAACCGTATTGAATTAGACGCTCATTTAACGGGCTCGCTTCGGTGTGTGCCGTTGGCTGGCGATCTTTCATTTCTGGGGGATTCCGAGATGGAATCAGGTTCGATGTCTACGTGTGATTTAGGCGGTTTCACCGTTCGTGGATGTTGCCCGCGCCAATTCAATTGGTCAGCTCACCTTCTCAGGGTCTTCACTTGCCTGCTTGTATTATTTGGCACGCAACCGACTCGCGCCCAGGTATCGGCGAGTATCAAAGGTCTTGTCACAGACTCATCCGGAGCGGCAGTGCCTTCCGCGACCGTCAAGGTCAGGAATGTTGAGACGGATGCGGTGCGAAGCAGCGTCACAGACGAGACAGGCGGATACCTCATGCTCGCGCTCCCAGTTGGTGAGTATGAGGTCAGGGCAACAAAACCTGACTTTCAGGATGGGGTTCGCAGCGGCATTCATTTGCTTGTCGGACAGGAAGCCAACGTCGATCTGCGACTTCAGATAGGCACTGTGAAAGCTGAAGTCAGCGTAACGGGTGATGCGCCGGTGGTAAGCACTACGACCCAAGACATCAGCGGGCTTGTGGGGGAACTGGCCATAAAGGACCTGCCGTTGAATGGGCGCAGTTATGATCTGCTCCTACCGCTCAATCCTGGAATCGTCAATTTCACATCGCAAAAAACGGGCGGGACAGGGATTTCCAATTCGAGCACCGCGAGCAATTTTGCGGTTTCCGGGAACCGCCCGCAGCAGAACTTGTTCCTGCTAAATGGCGTGGAGTTCACCGGGGCGGCGGAAAATAACATGCAGCCGGGTGGACCGAGCGGGATGTTGTTGGGCGTCGACGCGGTGCGGGAGTTCAACGTCGAGCGCGATTCCTACGGCGCTGAGTTCGGCAAGCACCCTGGCGGACAGGTAGTCATCGTGACGCAATCGGGCAGCAACCAGTGGCACGGGGCTGTCTTCGAGTTCATCCGCAATAATGCTCTTGATGCACCAAACTACTTCGACCAGGGTTCCGCTCCGCCGTTCCAACGTAATCAGTTTGGCGCATCCTCTGGCGGCCCGATCCAAAAAGACAAGACTTTTCTTTTTGCCAACTATGAGGGATACCGCCAAAACCTGCATCAAACATCGGCAGCGTTCGTTCCGGATGCCGCGTCACATGCTGCTGCCGTGCCTAGCGTTCAGCCGTTGCTAAATCTGTGGCCGACTGCGCCCACCGGGGCGCCTGATTTCAACGGAATTGCCGAGGTGTTCAGCAGTCCGCTGCAAACGATACGCGAGGATTTTGGGACTGTCCGGGTTGATCATATTTTCTCCGAGAAAGACTTGCTGGCAGCGGTGTATACAGCTGATGATGGCGGCGACGTAACCGCTACGCCTGTGAATCCTTATAGCACCGATATCCTCAACTTGCGCGAGCAGGTAGTGAGCCTGGAGGAAACGCACCTCTTTTCTCCCACTTTTTTGAATACCGCACGATTCGGATTTTCGCGGGCTGGCTACTACTTTACCGGGGAACCTACCCCGGACACACCAGCGGCCAGCGTTTCCGGGTTTTTGGCTGGCGACCGTGTGGGCGCGGTGGTGGTTGGCGGCAGCGCCGCGTCCAACCCGCAAGCCTCGATCGGATTGGCGGGAAGCAACAACGGCAGCAACCTGCCTATCGTGCGCAACTTGTTTACGTATGAGGACCGCGTGACATTGACGAAGGGGCGTCACCAACTGAGTTTTGGGACGTGGCTCCAGCGATTCCAGTCGAATGAAACCATCGCGCTCAGCCAGTACGGTCAAGCCACGTTTTCGAGCTTGGCTACCTTCTTGCAAGGCACCACTTCCTCGTTTCTCTATGACCCGGCGCCCACGGAGATGAATTGGCGCTCCTTGTTTGGCGCGTTCTATGCGGAGGATGTCTTCCGCGTGAGCCGCAATCTGACCCTCTCGCTCGGTTTTCGAGATGAGTTCTCCACCGGGTGGAACGAAGCGAGTGGTCGCGCTGCTAATTACACCTTCAACGATGGCGTGATTTCCAGTCGGCCGCGTGTTGGCGGCTCGCTCTTCACGACGAACAATGCAAAATCCCTGCCGCAGCCACGAATCGGACTGGCGTGGAGTCCAATCGATGGCAAGACCGTGCTACGCGCCGGGTTCGGCATGTACAACGATTTGCAGGATGCTCTTGGGTATCGTGCGGACCAAAATGCACCCTTCAATCCGACTTACAGTATTTCCGCCTTGGCAGTTTCCAAGCTTCCCATTGACCCTGCAGCAACGGTGCCCTCGAACGCGAAACTCGTACCCGGCGGAGTGCAACCAGATATGCAGACGCCGACACTCATTTCCTGGTCGTTTGGCATCGACCGAGAACTCTCACCGAACACTTCCATTACGGTCGACTATGTGGGTTCGCACGGCTACCACGAATTGATCGGAATTGATGCAAATGAGCCGACTCCCACGATTTGCCCCGCGTCTCCCTGCCCGGCGGCATATCCGACAGCAAATGCCAACGCAACTCCTCCGGTAACTATCGCCACAGGATTTCCAGTTGGCTCTCCCTTCGCGGGGGCACCCGTTCCCGCGGGGTCCTATTACATCCCCTCCGGCGCGCCGAGAGCCAATCCCACTCTTGCCAACACCTGGACGTGGTTCTCCGAAGGCACCAGTTCGTACCATGCATTACAGGTGGACTTGCGGCGACGATTCAGCCACGGCCTTTCGGTGCGAGGAGCTTACACATTTTCAAAGGCCCTGGACGATGGAGATTCACTCAATCAGACGACTGCGGGCAATGCTCCAGGCTTGGCGTCGAATCCACTGAATCTGCGCGCGGATAAAGGGCTCGCCACGTTTGACGTGAGAAACGTGGCCGTGGTCAACGTCCTATATACGTTGCCGTTCGGCCAAGGACAATCCTTCGCCACCAATCTGGGAAGTGCAGGCGAGAAGTTCATAAGTGGCTGGTCCGTGTCCAGCATTGTCACCGCGCAAGACGGCTTTCCCTTTACACCACAGCTTAGCTACAACCCATCTAACAACGGCGACACGCGGAATCCTGTCAGGCCTTTAGTAAATCCCAACTTCACGGGACCCGTAATTCTCGGCAAGTCCAGCCAGTGGTTTAATCCGAACGCTTTTATCGCGCCGCCATCGGCAGGCGGCTTCTATGGCAATCTCGGAAGAGATACATTTATCGGGCCAGGGCTCGCCACGTGGGACTTCTCCGTGTTAAAAGACACTCGGCTTCGAGAGCGATTGAGCCTGCAGTTTCGAGCGGAACTTTTCAACTTGCTGAATCGAGCGAACTTCAACACGCCGAATCTGATCGTTTTCGCGCCGCCTACCGCTGCGAATCCCACCGGACTGTCGGGAACGGCAGGGGCGATTACCAGCACTTCCACGACATCGCGTCAGGTGCAGTTTGGACTCAAGTTGCTTTGGTAGGCGAATCTCAGGTAAGTGCGACGAACTCGTTGAGCGATGAATTCGGAATATGCAACGACTATGAAGCGTCAGGGCAAGGGAAACCAAATTTAGCTTCGTATGTTATTGATTTACAAGGAAGAAAGTGGAGCCGAGGGAGAGAGTTGAACTCTCGACCTGCCGATTACGAATCGGCTGCTCTACCACTGAGCTACCTCGGCCCTTGATAATAAAAGACTTATTGCCGCGCAAAAACTATTTTCGGACAACTGCCATCAAACTTCCATCAATGGGCTCAAAATCGTCGCTGCGATAGGCCGCCTCACGATCGACTTTCCTCAGCGCGCCGGGAGCGACCCAGAGACATTCCCACTTCCGATCCTTACGATTCGCTGGGAAAGACCGCCCCCTCTTTTTCGTTGACTATCTAAAAAGATCGAGCAGCGCAACCGAAAGCGAAGCCACACTCGAATCAGTTTATCGTTGTCCCATTCCTTTCGCAAGTTCTTGGCTTTGCAGACAGTGATGCCGCATGCCCCGGCCGCACGGTCGCCAGGGCGGTCCAGCAGGGGCAAAGCAAAGATGTGTGGCGGCGACTTATGCCATTCAGGCGTTCTTTCCTGTTACATTTCGCCTGTTCCTTGTTGATTGTTGAGCCGTCCTTGTGTGAAGAGCGACACCCCGCCGTGTCGATCGTGCGAGGAAGCTTGGAATTGTCCTTTTTCAGGGTTTGTTCATTCCAAACGAAGCTGGCAGGGAGAGGCGAGAAGCAGTTGGATTCTTGTAGTGTCTAGCCAAGGCCCCGTGCACGTCTCTCTCAGAAACTGAATCAGACCACGCCGCCCCCGACTACGCACGAGCCGAGCCAGACGTGTCGTGTTTTGCGCCAGGGTGTTCAGCAGATGTCCCAGTCGCATTAGGAAGTGGTAACCCTTCATGGCCTTCCAGTCCTGCGAAAAGCAATGCTCGTACTGATAGCCTTGACACTTCTCCACCAAAAAGTTGCTCTCGATTCCCCAACGATGCCGCGCGCCCAGGTTGCATCGCTCATGGACGTTCTCCCGTCTCAGCGGTTCGCTGGAGATCCAAGCATGACGCGAGGCTTTCTGCACCAGCTTCAGCGAATCCGGGGCCAGTTCTTCCCAGGTTTCTTCGCAGATCACCACATGCAGAGTTTGCCGCCTCCGTTCTCTCTCCCCGTAGCGATACTCGATGTCGTTCACCCATCGGAAACGTTGCTTGCGGTCCCCCCAGTGCTGTTCCCAATGCTGGTTGCGCTGCAGTTGTCCGAGCCCGCGGACCTCTTCCCATACCGACGGCAGCGAGTCGTCCTGCAGTACGATCATGAACTGCCAATGGTAGCGCCGGCACAGTTCCACGACCGGGCCGTTGGCATACAGCCCGTCCAACAAAACCAGGATCGGCAGACGCGGAAAATACTCTTTCATCCGCTGCGCCAGCCGGCGAAAAGCTTTTAGTTCGCAGTCTTGTTTATCCCTCTCCTGGTCGTACTCTTCGTAGGTCAGAAACTCGCTCAACAGCGGAATGGTTATGCCATTCGCGAAGGCCAGGTTGGCCTCCAAAACATAGACGTAGTATTGCGTCTCACTGGCTAGGCTCCCGTCTTTCTGCTTGCGCTGTAGGTCTCGCTCCAAGCATTGCTCGGTCCACAGCCTGTTCCGCACCATCTTCTGCGTTCCATCGATCGCCACCGGATAACAGTTCCCCACCAGGTAGCGCAAGAATTTCTTCTTGCGGATGAACCGCTGGATCAGTTCGACCAGGGCTCCCTCGATCTCGTTTACCTCGATCCCCGCCAGCAGCCGGTTCAGCGTGTCCTGATGCGCTACACTTTCCAGCTCCGGAAACAGCCGTCGCAGGTTCTCCTGGAACTGCGGCAGAGTCATCTGTCGGTTGGCTTCTCGTCGCGAGGCCATCTGGAATACAAACAGGAGTATCCCGTACAACAGCAACACCGTCGATTTGTGTCGGATCGTTTTCGGATTCCGCGGGTCGCGGATCTTCCCCAACCGCTTCAACAACGTGGGCAGGGCCGAACGATACGCTTGGAGCTGTTCCTCCACCGCTTCCTGCCGCGCCTGCTGTTCCTCCCTCACCGTCTTCCAGGGACTCGTTCCGTTCCCGATCGTGCCCTCGGGAACTCGAGCCCTCGGCGACCTGACGCTTGCGCAGTTCTTTCGCCGCTCGTCTCCGGTCCTGTCTCTCTTGTCTCCGTTCTTCTCTGCGGCCCCGGCAGCTCATCGCTGCCCCTGGCCTTCTTCGCTCGTCCCTTGCAGAAATGCACGAAACTCCGGCACCAGCGGATATACGTAGATCGCCCGGGGAGTCGATAGGTAGCGTGTGTGACGATCCATCCGTCCTCGCCCACGCGTCTCCCCCAAGCGAATCCAGTTGGCTGCTTGATAGCACGTCCCCCGGTAGCGGGCCAGCTCCACGAACGTTTCCAGCAACACCGGCCCGTAGCCGTAGCGTTCCTCCCAGTCTTTCCGTATCCGCTGCGCCGCCAGCGACAACACCTTGCTCGCTAGATTTTTGACCCGCACCCAGGGAAAAATTAAGAAACGCGTATTCGCCACCACCCAGTTCAATCTTTGCTGGCGATCGCGTTCCGTCCATCCGATCCACGCGTCTCGCTCCCGCAGCGCCCACGCCGAGGAAGCAAACAGCAAACAGCCCAAGCGACGCCCCTCCCGGCCCACCAGAAAATACCGCTGATGCGCTCCAAACGGGCGCTTGTACCCCAGCGGATGGTAACGTTGCACGTACTCGTTCCACAGCTGGTTCGCTTCCTTCCCGCCTACCGGTTGCACTTCCACCGGGCCCACCTCTTGCACGGTTCCGGCAATCTCCTCCTCCGCTGCGCTGCCCGCTCCCACCACGATCGTGCGCCCCCCCATGTGCTGATTACTGGCGCACAGCTTTGGCAATTTCACTAAACCCAGCGCCTCCAGTTGCTGCAAAGCCTTCGCGCAGGAAGCCAGCTTGTTGCGTCCTGCCGGGGTAACCCAATCCAGGTGTTCGCAGATGGTCTGTACCAGCTCTTTCCGACTCAGCCGCCAGTACACCCGCACCGTCTCTTGAATCTCCTGAATCTCTTGATGGCTGAATTCCCGTCCGGATAAGAACTTCGGTACGCCTTCTGCATTTCGTTTCAATGTGGGGCCTCCGCATCGAGTAATCCACACTGATCCTCTCAAACGCGATAACGGATGTCCAGTGCTTTTTGCGACAAAATAAATCGCGAGGTGGGTGTATGTTGTTCTCAGCTTTGGGTTAGCAGGACTACGCGTCAGTGCTGCTTTGCAGATCTTGCCATATAGCAAACGTTGAACTGCCAGAAGGCCTCAAAGGGCAGAACGGCCAACGAAAAATGAGCCTCAGCCCGATCGGAAGCTAGCCCTGTCAGATTCGCAACTCGAGCTAATCGCGATCGTCACTCGTAACCGCAAAGTTTTGCTGGCATAAAAACCACAATCTGCCGCCCCTCGAAGAAATGCCCTCAATCCGGGGATTGCCGATCCAAATTCGGGTGCTCTTAAGGTCGCCCCGTATGCTGGAGCAAGTCCAGGTGGAGCATTTATCCTTCATGGTACTACGCTGAGAGCAGATCCACCTCCTGCGACGTTCTACCCGAATACAATCCACATAGACGGTTTTGCTGTTTCTCAGATGGGATGAGAAGGCCGGTCTCCCGCGGGATGCGATACGCTCCCAAGGTTCGACGTGCTCGAGGCACAAAGAAAAGGAGACCGGCGATGAAGAAGATTAGCACTATGCAGGCATTTGAGAACGAAATTTTCAAGGAGCAAAAGCTAACGATCGGTGTGGATCTCGGAGATCGTTGCTCGTTTTACTGTGTTTTAGATGAAGCAGGCAAAATCATTCTGGAACAGAAAGTAGCGACGACACCGGAAGCGATGAAGCAGTCCTTTGGAAAGATACCGCGAAGTCTCATCGCCCTGGAGACCGGAACACATTCGCCATGGGTAAGCCGGCTGTTAACGGAACTGGGACACGAAGTGATCGTGGCGCACGCACAAAAAGTGGAATTGATCACCAAGAGCAATCGCAAAGATGATCGACACGATGCGCGGACACTGGCGCGACTGGCGCGCATCGATCCTGAGCTATTGGGGCCGGTGCGGCATCGCAGTGCAAAGGCACAGATCCATCTAACGGTGATCCGGGCGCGAGCGGAACTGGTCAGTGCTCGAACGGCCTTGGTGAACGCAGCACGTGGGTTGGTGAAGCCCTTTGGTGAACGGCTACCCAAGTGCGGCACGCAGCAGGTGAGCCGGGAGCTAAGCGCTGGATTGAGCGCGGAGTTGCGGGATGTTCTGGAACCGTTGCTCAAAGAAATCGAATCGCTGAACGAACGCATCCAGGAATACGACGAACGGATGGAGAAAATTGCCAAGGAAGTGTACCCGGAAGTGTCTTTGCTCAAACAGGTGAAGGGTGTAGGAACGCAGATCGCGCTGACCTATGTCCTGACGATAGAAGACCCCTATCGGTTCCTGAAGAGTCGCGCGGTAGGTTGTTTTCTGGGGTTACGACCTGGCCGGAGGAACTCTGGGGAGAGCGAACCACAGAAGAAAATCAGCAAAGAAGGAGACCGCTATCTGCGCACCATGATGGTGCAGGGAGCGCATTACATTCTGGGACCTTTTGGGGAAGACAGTGATTTGCGGAGATGGGGACGGAAGCTGGCAGAGCGAGGAGGGAAAAATGCCAAGAAGCGAGCGGTAGTGGCCGTGGCGCGAAAGCTGGCTATACTGCTCCATCGGTTGTGGGTGAGCGGAGAGGTGTACGAACCATTGCGCAATAGCCAAAAAACGATGCGGGCAGTGGCCTAAAGAGTTTTAATCCGAACAGCCGAGCTCAAACCGCCAAGTCCAGGTGACTGCGGCTAAGTCCTGGGGCCCGACTCCCGCCGAAAAGGTGGGACGAGAGGTCGATTATCAGGTAGCAGCACCTACTGAACGAGAACACCCACCTTGCACCGAGCGAATATCGCTCACAAAGAGTGCGGATGGAAGGATGGCGACAGGGGCGGCTTGGCGAACGGAGAACCACTGCAGGAAAAAGGGAGAACCGGCCCAACCCGTACCGGCCTTTTGAGGGAAGGGTCAAAACAGGGGATGCTGTAGGTCGACCGAGCTGGAGATCGTCGATGCCAGGTAATCCTGGTGTGAAATTTCTCTGAGAAAATCTCGGAGAATAGAAAAAGAAAGGAAAAGACAGGAATGGCTTGACACTAACCGGCCTTCTCATGGAAGGACTTGGGAAAGTCGCCGACCAAATTAGCGTCCTGGTTTGAACCAGTTTTCTTGAATCTCTTTCACAAAAATGGCAGCTAGCTTCTTGTCTTCATCGGAAAAAGCCATCTGATTTGAAGCCAACATTTTATTCAGAGCGACCAGTGAAACTCCGTAGAACTCGGAAGTCAGCGGCAACATAAAATGCTTCATAGCGCGGTGAACGTCATTTCTCAATTCTGGCTCACATTGCCCGACCTCTGAAAGACGCGAAAGGAACTCATACAGTTTCTGTGGGTCGAGCAATGGCCGTCTCCCTTGTCTCGGCAGTATTTTACGGAAAAGCGCGGCGCACTATCGTACCGTTACCGACTTTTCCGATTTCGGAGTTAACCAAGCACATTCGCTTCGAGTTTCGTGTTTAAAAGCGGCGATGAGGTCGTAAACTGCTCGATATGTGGGAGAGAATCGCACCGGCTGTAATATTCCTCTGCTTCGTCGGCGTTTTGCTCGTCGGGGTAATAGTGGCTTACTTTGTCTTGTCCTCTAAGAAAACTGGAGAAGTAGACCGAAAACCGGCTCTCTGGACATCAGCGGCAGTTTCAACAGTCGTCGCGCTTTTTGCCACGATGCATTTTGCCATTCCCGTCCTTGAGGATTTCAAGAACCCTGGAGTCCCATTTCGAGAGGCGTTGCTCGGCACAGCCGTGGTGTGGGCAATTTGTTTGATTGCTTGGGTCGTTGCGTTTCGGTGTTTGTGGGCAGCAACGCGAGCCCGTTCAACGAGCAAGCAGGTTTAGTACGAACTTCTCCGGTAACCGCGTTAGGACGTAGCCGCTGGCGCGGCGGACGCTTCGCGTGCCATGCTTCCGACCTCATGCTGCAACGTAGGGCTTTTAACTTCGTTTTTAACTTTTCTCTGATTTTCCTAAGCCAAGCAAAATCAATAGACTGCAAGCGAAAAAAGATTCAATTCCCATAGCCGTTAGACCGGGTCCAGCCGTTAGCCCGCAGCCACCGCAACCGCTAGCGGCCACCTTCAAACGGATTAATCAAACGCGCGCGGAACATCCTGCCCAATTTTACGTTTCGGTGAAACGCGCGTCCGATTAATCACTAGCGTCTATCAGGGCTTAGCCCACAATCTGTCTCTCTTCATTGACCCGACTGCCCTTGCAATCTAATATGTGCGGCACATGTCAATCTACGACTCTCTCATCGGGCAGACTGTCTCGCACTACCGCATCCTCGAAAAGCTGGGCGGCGGGGGGATGGGTGTGGTGTATAGGGCCGAGGATACGCGACTGGAACGTGCGGTGGCCCTGAAATTCCTACCGGAAGACCTGGCGAACGACGCGCAGGCGCTAGAACGGTTCAGGCGAGAAGCAAAAGCGGCCTCCGGACTGAATCACCCAAACATTTGCACGGTATACGACATAGGAGAGGACGGCGGACGCGCGTTCATTGCGATGGAATGCTTGGAGGGGCAGACATTGCGGGACCGCATCGCACTGGGAACGGTGCCGGTCGAGCAGTTGGTGCAATGGGGGATTGAAATTGCGGACGCGTTGGATGCGGCGCACACGAAAGGAATCGTGCACCGGGATATCAAGCCCGCGAATATTTTCGTGACGAAGCGGGGGCACGCGAAAATTCTGGATTTCGGGCTGGCGAAGCAATGGCCGGGAGGCGCAGGCGTTGGCGCGTCGGCGATGCCGACGGCGACGACGGAGGCGTTACTGACGAGCCCAGGTGTAGCGTTAGGAACCATGGCGTACATGTCGCCGGAACAGGCGCGCGGAGAAGAATTGGATTGGCGCAGCGATTTGTTTTCGTTCGGGATGGTGCTGTACGAAATGGCGACGGGAAGGCCGGCGTTTCGCGGACAAACGACTGCGCTGCTGCACGATGCGATTTTGAATCGCACGCCGAAACCGATGCACGAAATCAATCCGGACGTGCCGCTGGAGCTGGAACGGATCGTGGGGAAAGCGCTGGAGAAGGATCGCAAGCTGCGCTACCAGAGCGCGGCCGAGATACGCGCGGACCTGCAACGACTGCGCCGCGACACGGAGACGGGAAAAACCGCGCCGACGACGGCGAACGGAGGAGGAAGGCAAGGCAAGAAATTGGGCTGGGCGGTGGGGATAGGAACCGTGGGGCTGGCGGCGATTGCGGGCTTGCTGTATTGGCGCGGAGCAGAAACGACACCCAAAAATAGCGGGAAATGGGAGCAGGTCACGTTTTTCACGGACTCGGCGGTGTACCCGGAGCTTTCGCCGGACGGGAGGCTGCTCGTATTCATCCGGGGAAGCGATACTTTTTTCGGACCGGGCGATGTGTATGTGAAGTTTTTGCCGTCGGGAGAACCGGTGCAATTGACGCGGGACAAAGAGATGAAACTGTCGCCGACGTTTTCGCCGGACGGGACGCGCATTGCGTACAGCGTGATGGGCCCCTGGGACGAGTGGGAAGTTCCGGTGCTGGGAGGAGAGCCGCGATTGATGGTGAGAAACGCGTCGTCGTTGACCTGGGTTGAAAACGGAAAGCGGTTGATGTTCTCGGAAATCAAGACTGGGCTTCACATGGGGGTGGTGACCACGGACGAAGCGCGCGGCCAGCAGCGGGAGGTGTACCTGCCGGAAGGGGAACGGAGCATGGCGCACCACTCCTATTTGTCGCCGGATGGGAAATGGGTGTTGGTGGTGCAGATGAATTCTCAGGGAAAGATGACCCCGTGCCGGTTGGTGCCGTATGACGGGAAAGAACAGGGACGGGAAGTGGGCCCAGCGGAAGCGCAGTGCACTACGGGGGCATGGTCCCCGGACGGGAAATGGATGTACATGAGCGCGAACAAGGGAGGGAGATTCCATATCTGGAGAGAGCGTTTCCCGAAGGGCGAGCCGGAACAGATAACGAGCGGACCAACGGAAGAAGAGGGAATCGCCATTGAGAAGGATGGCAAATCGTTACTGACGTCGGTGGGAACGACGGATATGTCGGTGTGGATCCGCGACGGAAAAGAAGAGCGGCAAATCTCACCGGAAGGGACAACGTACAGTCCCACGTTTGCGGCGGACGGTAAGACTCTGTTTTACTTAAAAAACGTGGAAGGAAGGAACGAGGCGGAAATGTGGAGTGTGGAACTGGCGAGCGGCAGGAGTGAAGCGATGCTGCCGGGATACGCGGTGGAAACCGGCGGGGACAACCGGAATTACGCGGTGAGCGCGGATGGCCAGCGCGTGGCGTTCGCAAAGAAGGATGAGAAGGGGATGTTGCATTTGTGGGTTGCGACCATGGATCGACGGAGCGCGCCGGTGGAGTTGCGGGCGACGGTGAGCGAGGACCTGCCGAAATTCTTGCCCGATGGAAGGCTGATTTATCGTGCGACGGAAGGCGGAAAGAATTATTTGAACACCCAGAAGGCAGACGGAACGGAGAAGCGGCGAGTGAGCGAGGAGCCCATCCTGGAACTGCAGTCAGTATCGCCCGACGGGCGCTGGGCGATGGTCACACAGAAGGATAACCAGAACCCCGAGGCACCGTACCGGACCGTAGCGTACCCGAGCGCCGGGGGAGAACCGATAGTGATCTGTGCGACGATCTGCGTGGGCAGGTGGAGTGAGGACGAAAAACACATGGAATTAACGCTGCTCGAAGTGAGCCAGACCTACATCTTGCCGGTACGGAAGGGAACGGATTTTCCGGAAATCCCAACCGGGGGATTCACCCGCGAGCGCGGACAGAAGGAACTGGCGAAGGGGACCATGATCAAGGTGAGGTCGGATTCGGTTTTTCGCCCGGATATGTTTGCGTATACAAAAGTGAGCATACGGAGGAATATTTTTCGAGTGCCGATTTCGTGAGCGGTCATGCACGACCCGCATAGCTGAGCCACTATCTCGACGGCCAAGTCCTGGAGAGTCGTTTATTACGCAATATAAAAGGCGCCCACTTTGGGGTAAGTTGTGATCGTCCGAATCACCACCTACCGAAAGGAGCGCCGTTATGAACCAAGCAAAGTATATCGGCATGGACGTTCACCAGGCAACGATCTCTGCCGCCGTCAGGGATTCCACCGGCAAGCTGACCATGGAATGCATTCTCGAGACCAAAGCGGCCACGATTCTGGAGTTCATCCAAGGGGTACACGGAAGTCTATTTGTGACCTTCGAGGAAGGAACCTCTGCCGCCTGGTTGCATGACCTGCTCAAGCCTTACGTCACGAATGTTGTGGTCTGCGATCCGCGGAAAAATGCTCTGTTGAAGGATGGCCCTAAAAGCGACCGGATCGATGCTCGAAAGCTGGCCGAGCTATTGCGCAGCAACCTTCTCTCACCGGTGTACCACGGAGAGCACGGCGTACGCACCTTAAAGGAACTGGGCCGCAGTTATCTAACGATCACCAAAGATCTCACGCGGGTCATGACGTGCGTTACACAAATCGAAATTGGTTGACACTTTTTCTTCCCTCGAGGCGGCAGGTCGAGAAAGCGGGATGTTGTAGTGCACGTCAACTCGCCAATCCTTGACCACGACCTTGTCCAGGACCATGCGCATGAGCTTCTGTTTGTCCTCGAAGGAAGAGTGTTGAGCACGATCCGACACCAAAGCTCGAAACTCCTCGAGGTCACGCCGGATATCGCCTTCTTGCTTTTGCTCGCGAGCCATCTTTTCCAGAAGCTCCTTCTCTCGATGGAGCGTATCGAGCTTTGCGTCCACCAATCGTCGGCGCTTCTGCAACTCCGGCAGTTCAATCGTGCCGGCCTGGTAGGCATCCAAAAGCCGCGTCATCTCTGTGTTCGCCAACTTGATCTGGGTCGCCAGCTTTTGTCCTTGTTCGCTCAGGCCAGCCTCTTCTCCATTCTTCCGGTGAATCCTGCACTCCCGATACGCTTCTAGCACCAAGTCCGGATCTAGCAGCCTGGTGCTCACTTCTTTCCAAACCAGTTCGTCCAACGCATCGGCGCCGATGCATCTCTGTGAGCATCGCTTCTCGATCAGGAAGTGTGTCTTCGTTCCTGGACAAACATAATAATGACTGCAATTGGGATTTGCCGTATTACTGCTGACACGGCAACTCAACCCGCAGTGCCCACAGCGGACGAGCCGCCGTAGAAGATAAGCATCCTCCCGCAGATTCCGCGGAGAGAATCTCTGATTATCTTTGACCCGGATCCCGGCCTGATGAAAGGTCTCCAAGTCGATGATGGGAGGAATCGAAATCGGGATCCACTCCTCCTTGGGCCGAAGAATGCGTTGGCAAGAGGGCCTCTTGTGACCATGCGTCCCTTCGATCGCTGCACAGTTGTGGCGGTTGTAATACAACGTGCCAACATAGGCCTCATTATGAAGAATTCGATCCACAGTATAGAAATTCCATTCCCGACCACCACCCGGCGCCGGAGTTCCCTGCAGTGTGAGTTGCTTGGCGATCTGGCGAACCGTCCAGCCTAGCTTCGCATAGAGATTAAAGATTCTGCGAACCACCACCGCTTTGTTCTCATCGATCTCCACATGTGGCGCCACACCGTCACGACGTGGAATGCGCGCATAACCGAAAGGGGCTTTCCAGGTAACAACCTCACCACACCGAGCGCGGTAGAGCTTGCCGCGCCGATTCCTTTCGACAATCTTCGCCCGCTCAAACTCAGCTACGGCTCCGGTGATTTGGTGCATGAGCTTCGAGAGCGGATCGTCGGCCGCACCGCCCTCGAGGAAAATCGTCTTCACGCCGAATCGTTCCATCTCCTCCAGAATGAGGGCCTGCAGCACAAACTTCCGCGCCAGCCGATCGGTACAGTAAGTCAGCAGCACTTCGAATCCTCTGCGCTCCGCCAAGTCACGCATCCGATCCAGCGCGGGACGATCCAGCCGTGTCCCGCTGTAGCCCTCATCCGTGAACTCCTCGACGATCTCCATCCCATTCTGAGCCGCATAGTTCCGCAAGGCTTCTAACTGCGAACCAATCGTATGTTCCTTCTCCTGCCTCTCGCTGGAAACGCGCGCATAGATGGCGACTCGCATCTTCCATCACCTCCCGGGTAAGGAATTCATAGACCTCAAGAAGCTTCTCGCGATGAAAGTCTCTCGTCCCGCTCCAGGCCGGACGAGGAACACTCTGTGCGCAAAGAATGAAGGGAAAATCCGGTTGTCCGCCGGGGAGCAAGCTGACCACTCCATATCGGCGAACGCGCTCCAGGGCGCAGGAAGCTGGCTCCGAGTTCTCGAGTGCCTCGCAACGCACATTTTCATAAATCCCCTGCACGGGATCGTCGCGCGCGACGAATACTTCTCGCCAGCTCTTTCCGCGGCGAGCGCAGTTTTTTTTTCAGTCCCCGCAGCACGGTCGTCCGATGAATCGCGATGCCATAGCGCTCCTGAATCAAAGCCGCCAAGTGCCCCGGGTCGATCACGGGATTCTTCTTTTTCTGCGCGAGGACGAACTCTAGGACCTCGCCTTTCAGTTTGACCGGGCCTTTGCGGCCTCGCTTGCGCGGCAGGAAGGAACTGAATCCTAGCTCCTGAAAAGCCTGCTGAATCTGATAGAAACTTTCTCGGCTGAGGCCGAATTGGCGGCACACCTCGGCCACCGCCTCTTCATCGACCGAGTGGGCGCGCAACATCTCGTATTTGACTTGCGCGAAGTCGTAAGGGTCGAAGAAATCCATGTGGAAGAGTTCCGAGCGCACGTTTTCCGGATGCGGGTTCAGGGTCCCGGAAGCCAGCAGGGCCTTTCGTTTGGCGGGAGTGATCATGAAAGACCCTATAATACAGTCGAGATAATATGTCAAGTACTTAATGCACACGAGATCGCTACGGTCGATTCTTGCCTCCGTATACTTATATTTGGCGATAAATATGCGGTTCACAGCAATTCTGCCTTCGGAAAGTGCGCATAATGGGTGACATATGTGCATTTATGTCTTGACGTCCTTTCCTTCTTCCTCCCCTCCGGCCAACCGCCATTGCTTCCACTGTCTTGCGTATAGCGGGTGTTTCTCCGGGCTGGTCAAAAAGCTCACCGAAAACGCCAGATGGGGATTTATGTCACGCATGAGATGAGTCGGATCAAGGCGTTGTATCGAAGCTGGGCCATTCCCTGTACCGGTGTCACCGTTTATTCGCCGCGCCATCGTTCGGAATGGTTAGGCAAGATCGTAGAACCTGGAGTTCGCCTCCGGGCCGAGCGGCTCTATCAGCAACTGGATGCGCTGGAACCTTTGCGTCAGGCAGCACGACGCGATCTGCTGGTCGAGAGCCGCAGACATAGTGCCGTGAAATTGCTGCGCCAGATTCCGTCGATCGGGCCGATTCGCGCAGCGCTGCTCGTCGCGCTGCTGCAGACGCCACATCGCTTCCGCACCAAGCGACAGCTGTGGGCTTACAGTGGTTTTGCAGTAGAGACTCACGACAGCGGCGAATACCGTTATGTAAAAGGAAAATTGCGACGAAATCGAGAGCGCATGACCGTGCGAGGTCTAAGTGACAACCACAATCACGATCTAAAGAATCTCTTCAAAGGCGCGGCAATATCAGCTAGCGCACGCCCTGGACCACTGCACGATTTCTATGCTGCTTTACTCGCGAAAGGGATGCGGCCGACGATGGCGCGTCTCACCCTGGCACGCAAGATTGCAACGATTACTTTAACGATTTGGAAGAAAGAAGTGGATTTCGACGCCAAAGAATTGAATCAGCAAGCAGCTTGAGCGTCTCTGGTGAAGATCCCATTCCATCTCCGGCGATTCTTTCTGGTGGTGGTCGATCGGGTTCTCGAGACGCTCGGTTCGAAGGTGAGTATCAGTTGAGCCGGTTGGGCCCTGTGTGCTTCGGCACCGAGTCCCTGTTATTACGCTATGCCACCTCGGATAACCAGAAATAGCGATAGGCCACGAGCCTCCGATAGAACCATGGTTGTCACTGAATGATTTCGCTTGCCAAGTTTCAGAACTCGATTGGCGTTGTCACCACCGGATGAAACCGCGGGAACCGGACCACAAGTCAGAGAAAAGCCTCTCGAGCGATCGAGGGGTACACCTACAAACAGTGGGCTGGATGTCGAGACAAAAATCCTCTCGGCCTCCGGCCGAGAGAGGAGTTTTTTGCTTGACATCCCTTTTCATAGAACCGGCCAATATTTTTGATCTCTTTTTTTACCATTCCCCAGTCTTATTCGTGGGGCACAGAAGCGCAGGTGGACTGGTATGAAGCTTACGCAGATATTTGCGGAGAGCGGGAGCTGGCCTATGTATTTTGCATGCGCAGCATGGCCAGTGGAGGAGCGTTTCATTGCGCCTTCCCGCACGCCAGCCAGCAAGCGTTTCTGGAAGCGCATGAACAAGCGTTTCTCTATTTCGGTGGGGTATTTGCCGTCTTAAGGTATGACAACCTTAAGAGTGCGGTGAGGAAGATTTTGCGAGGGCATCAGCGAGAGGAGACCATGCGGTTCATAGCCTTCCGATCGCATTGGGGTTTCCAGTCGGAGTTCTGCACCCCGGCGGAAGGTCACGAGAAGGGTGGCGTGGAAGGAGAAGGAGGATACTTTCGCCGAAACCACATGGTGCCGGTTCCGCAGGTTGCCAGCTGGGAAGCGCTGAATCTTTTCTTGCTGGAAGCATCCCGGAACGATGAGCAGCGTTTGATCGGCGAGCGGGCACAGACGGTTGGTGCCGGAATGAGTCTGGAGCGAGAACACCTGCAGGCACTGGCGAAAGAAGGTTTTGATTTGGCAGCGATTCACTTTCCACATGTGAACACCAGCGGTTGCGTGAAGGTGCTGACCAACTTCTACTCCGTTCCTCTGCCCGTCGGCGTGGAAGTGCAAGCCAGGGTGCATTCTTCCTACGTGGAGCTTTGGCACCAGGGAGAGTGCGTGGCGCGACACGATCGCTGCTTCAACCGTCAACAGAAAGTACTCAACCTGGAGCATTACCTGGAAGCGCTGACGAAGAAGCCCGGGGCGTTCGCTGGTTCGACACCGCTCGAGCAGTGGCGGGCGCAAGGACGTTGGCCGGCCAGTTTCGATCGCTACTGGGAGATGCTGAAGCAACGAAGGGGCCAGCAGCCGGGAACACGCGCCATGATCGAGGTGCTTTTGCTGGGCCGGCAGCACGGCTACCCGCAACTGCAAGTGTCGATCGAAAAGGCTCTGGAGATGAGTTGTTTCGATGTGGAAGCCGTGCGCCTGCTCCTGGAGGCGGAACGAAACGGGAAACGAGAGCCGCGTGAAGCAGTCGAGGTCGGGGCCTTGAGAGTGTATGACCGGCCACAACCGACCACCAGGAACTACGACCAGTTGCTGGAGAACTATTCCGGGAACGGGGTGATTCAATGAGCGCCGCGACGGTTCCCGTGCAACAGGCAACAATTCGGCAGTATGCCAAAGACCTGAAGCTGGCGACGGTGGGTGGCCAGTTTCTGTCGATGGCCGAAGAAGCCGTCAAGCAGAAGCACGGGCATCTGAGTTATCTGGAAGCGCTGCTGGGAGCGGAAGTGGAAGATCGCTACCAGCACGGAGTGGCACGGCGGATAACGGAGGCCCATTTCCCCAAGGTGAAAACCCTGGAGGACTTTGCTTTCTCCGATGCACCACACCTTCCCGCAGCGCAGATCCGGAATCTGGCAGAGGGCGGTTACTTGAGCCGCAGTGAGCCGATTATCTTTCTTGGGGAAACCGGAACGGGTAAGACCCACATGGCGACGGGGCTAGCGATAGCGGCCTGTCGTCAGAGGAAACGGGTACGGTTCACGACCGCGGCGCAGCTGGTGAACGAACTGACAGAGGCCAAGAACAAGAGCGAACTAAATCGCGTCACCAACCGGTGGATGCGTTATGAATTGATCGTGATCGACGAAATGGCATATGTAGCGATGCCGGAAACAGCTGCCGAGCTGTTGTTCCAGATCATCTCTGGACGAGCCGAGAGAGCGGCGGTGATCGTGACAACGAATCTGCCGTTTTCGGAGTGGACCACGATGTTCCCGAACGCCAGGTTATGCAAGGCCATGCTCGACCGGTTGACCGATCAGGCGCACATCATCGAGACCGGTACGGAGTCGTATCGTTTCCGCAGAACCCTGAATAAGAAGAAAGGCGGCAAGGGATGAGGCAACGGGTAACGAGCTCCTCGGAAAACGGGGATGCTACGGGTCGACCGAGTTGGAGATCGTCGTTCCTGGGAGACGCTGACGCCACGCTTCTAGAACTTTTCCCGCATCCCGGTCTACGCTATGCCCTAAACGCACCGCCCTACGGGCGCCGCAGGGCTTCGCTCCGACCGGGATGCGGGAGTTGATTCACCCAGGGGGTGGCCAGATAGGTGATCGAAGTGGGCCAAATTAGGTTGACGGAATCAGGGTCCTGTCCTCACTCCCAATCGTACCCTAACACATGCGGCTTGAAGAGCCTTGGGCAGGTTGCACGACGAACACGTTGATTTCCTAAGGAGAATTCTCGGGCACATCCCCCAGCTCCGGTACAGTGAATGGGTAGTGAGGGCGGATTCTCGAGCTCGATCCAAGCAAAAAAGAGGATGAGGTTATGGCTTCTGCTTAAAGAACTGTATTGCCTGTCACAGACGACCCGGCACCGGGCGCGTAGGCTTCTAAGGAAGGCAAGATGCCAGGTTGCGAGTGAATGAGGTCAAAGCACGCGGCGAAGAAGGAGAGACTCGTAACTCGTTGACAATAAACCACATAATGTGCCGATGATAGTCCTTAAGCCGGGTTGACGAGTGTGCTAAGAGTCGGATTTGGAGTTTCCGAATGCTCCGAAATCGCAGGGATTTTCTAAAAGATCTGGGTTGGATCGGGGGCGCGCTCGTCTGCCGTCCAAAGAGTGTTGCGGGGCGTCCCGTTGGCACCGGGTTCGCGCCAAACCCCCTCGATTTTCAATACCGCACCGTCGCAATCGAACACTTGGGGGAGATGAAGCGCGCGATTGAGAAGCTGAATGGCGAGCGCAGGGTCAGTCAGCAAAAAACAGTTCAGAGCTACCTGAAAGATTTGGAATACCAAGCCCCGAAAGAAATGCCGAACGCGCGATCGTTGATCGTGGTTTCCACGCCATGGCTGCTTCATTCCGTTGGTGTTCGCTGGAAGCAAACCGAACACATCCTGCTGATCCCCGGAGGTTATTTCTACTACGAAGACCAGGCGTTTCGAGAGCCTCTGCGAACTCAGGTTGCCCAGCGGGCGGTTGGCGATCCGGGGGCGAAACTGGCGTTTGCGAATCCACCGCTGAAAACACTGGCTGTGCGCAGTGGTCTGGCCCAATACGGAAGGAACAACATTACCTACGTAGACGGGTACGGCAGTTTCCATGTGCTGTGGACATTTTACAGTGAAGCGGTGCTGCCGGATCAATGGACACGGCCCTATCGCATGATGCGCATCTGTGAAGGGTGCGCGGTGTGTCTGCAGGAGTGCCCAACCAAAGCAATACGCGAATCGGATTTCGTGATCGATGGAGGACGCTGCATCACTACTTACAACGAAATGAAGGAACCGCTCCCGGAGTGGATTGATGCCAAGGCGCACAATGCGCTCATCGGTTGCTTGAAATGCCAGTATGACTGCCCCGCGAACCGCGGTTTGAACCAGCGCTACGAACACGTCGCCGATTTGAGCGAGGCGGAGACCGCGATGCTGGTGAACGAGCAGCATGACGCGAAGCTGGAAGCAAGCATCAGCGAGAAGTTCAAAGGCTTGGGAGACTGGTTTTCGAAGGACATGAAGTATCTTTCGCGCAATGTCAGGCTGGCACTGGCCAACTCCGCGGGATTGGTGGCACTGCAGTGAATACCACCACGGGGCGACGCATGCGCCAGTTTCGCGCCATCAGCTTTTTGCTAGCGCTGGCTTTGTTTATTGTTCAGTTCGCCTTGCTGCGCAAAGCGGGAATGCCCTTGTGGTTTTCGCGGGGCGTTTTTTTTGCGATCGATCCGCTGATCCTGCTGCAACATCTGGCGGCCACGCGCACAGTCTTGTTCTATGCCCTGTTCGCGCTGATTCCCATGGCGCTAACACTGGTGCTGGGGCGGTTTTTCTGTGGTTGGTTGTGTCCGTTTGGCGCAATTCACGAGTTCATTACCTGGATAGGCGGCAAGCGCCAAAAACCCAGTTCTCGGCCAAACCCCCGTCTCTTGAGAATCAAGTATTTGATCCTGGCAGCGATTATTGTGGCGGCGCTGGCCGGGATGCCCCTGGCTGGATGGCTGGATCCGTTTGCATTGCTGACACGCAGTACGTCCGTGGCAATTGAACCGGCAGCATCGAATGTTTTCTGGGGCGGCTGGGTGCGCATTTCCGTGCAGCCAATGTTGATTGGGTCAATTTTTCTTTTGGTGATTCTTCTGAATGTTTGGAGACGACGGTTCTTCTGCACTGCGTTGTGCCCGCTCGGCGCGTTTTATGGGTGGATCGGGCGATTCAGCCTGCTGCGATTTGAGGCTACTAGCGAGTGCACGCAATGCCGCGGTTGCACCGAACGCTGCACGTATAACGGTGGTCCATCCAGTGAGCATCTTAAGTCTGAGTGCGATTTATGTTTTGCTTGTGTTGCGGACTGTCCAGAAGGATCCGTCAACGTAAAGTTTGGTCCGCCATCGAAGCCCGCAAACAAATTAGATCTGGGGCGCCGGCGGTTGCTGGGAGCGGCGGTAGTGGGACTCGGTGTTGCTGGATTATCACGCGCGAGTGCCGACGCACGACCGCAGGAAGGGGTGGGGCACGGTTTTCTGCGGCCACCTGGCGCAGTTGGCGAGAAGCTATTTCTTTCACGCTGCGTGCGCTGCGGACAGTGCGTCGAAGCATGCCCCACGAGTTTTATCCAACCTTCCATGCTGGAAGCGGGTTTCGCCGGACTGTGGACTCCAGTGCTGAACGCCCGGACCGGTTACTGCGTTTATGATTGCAATCGCTGCACGCAAGCCTGCCCCAGCGGGGCGATCGAACCTTTGACGTTGGTACAGAAGAAATCCTTCAAGATGGGAACCGCTGTGATAAACACGAGCCGGTGCCTGCGCTACGTCGAAGGAAGCGATTGCACGGTGTGTATCGAAAAATGTCCCATTCCCGGAAAGCCTCTGCGGGAAGCAGGGCCAGAGCCGGCAATCCTTCGGCGCAAAGGAACAGTGCGGCAGTTTTATGTGGTGGCAGATCTGTGCACCGGATGCGGAATCTGCGAACATTTTTGTCCAGTGGGAGCAACTCCCGGCATTACCGTGGATGGCAACAACGAAGATCGCGAAACAGTGACAGTTGGTTGACGGAGCGCCCAATTCGACTCCCCACAGAGGCTGGGAACTCCGGGTGATCGCATTGTTCTCTGCGCAAATGATCTCGATTTCCAACCTGGTTTCTCCAGCAACCGGATCGGCCGCCGCATCTTGCTCCATTTGTAAGTAGTTGTGTTCGATGATCAAGGAAACGAGGGAACAAACTCTGGCGGTGGTGCAGGTCTTCGCGGGAGGACACTGTCAAGTGGAGCAAACGCTTACTGGCAATGCCGCTATGGAATTAAAGCGATTATAGAGTCTCCACCTGGCGCGGAGAAGGAGTGCCGAGTTCTTCGTGCTAATCTGGCAATGGGGATTCGAAATTTCCCATTCGAGTCAGCATATTTTGTGCAACGAAGCTGAGATTCTGACCGTATTTACACCAAGCAGCGAATCATCTCGGGATTCACAGCCAATCTGTCGTCAAGCAAGCGTTTTCACAAAGATGTACTTAGAAGATTGTTGCCTGTGCTATGCTTGCGCCAAATCCAAGAATCAAAACTATCCATCCAAGGAGGAATGTTCTCATGGCTCCGATCGAACGGCGGCGCTTTTTGCAGCAGTCACTTGCTGTTGGGGCAGGTTGTTCGGCGGAATTAATGCTCAGCCGACTGATGCGAGGGCAGACTCCGCCGGCTAATCCTATGGCCGCGGTGCGCGTTTATCTGGATACGCGGCGCACGATTGCTCCCATTGAACAGAATCTCTTTGGATCTTTCCTGGAGCATCTAGGCCGGGCGATTTACGAAGGCATTTATGACCCGGGCTCAAAGCTCTCCGACTCGAATGGATTTAGAAAAGACATCCTCGAAGAAATCCGCGGGCTGGGAGTTCCGATAATACGGTACCCGGGAGGCAATTTTGTTTCCGGATACAACTGGTTGGACGGGATTGGGCCGAAGCAGGAACGCCCCAGGGTTCTGGACAAGGCGTGGAACTCCATCAACACCAATCAATTCGGGACCGATGAATTCATGATGTGGTGCAAAGCTGTAGGCACTCAGCCATTGATGGGACTCAATCTAGGGACCGGAACCGCAGAGCAAGCAGCCGCGCTTCTGGAATATTGCAACGTGGAGAAAGGCACGCGGTGGAGCGAGCTGCGGCGCAAGAATGGCATCGCCGAGCCCTACAAAGTGAAGCACTGGTGTCTGGGCAATGAGATGGATGGTCCTTGGCAAATCGGACATATGACGGCGACGGAGTATGGATTGAAAGCCGCGGACGCAGCGCGCCAAATGCGTTACGTCGATCCCGACCCATCATTGAAACTTGTAGCTTGTGGTTCAAGCGGTCCTTTCATGCCTACTTATCTCGAGTGGGACCGCGAGGTTTTGGAGCAATGCTACCAATATGTGGACGCGCTCTCGCTGCATCGATACGTAGGGAACTCCCAGGAAGACACGGGCGGCGACAGTTCGAAATACATGGCGGTGAATCTGACGATGGACCGTCAAATCGCGGAGACAGTTGCGGTTTGCGATCTCGTACGAGGCCGCAAACGTTCCTCGAAGCAACTGTGGCTTTCGTTTGACGAGTGGAACGTATGGTACCGCGCGCGCGGCGGAAATTTCGACAACGGCCATGAACAAGAAGCGCCGCATTTGCTGGAAGAGGTGTACAACCTGGAGGACGCGCTTGTGGTCGGCGGGATCGTCAACACGCTTCTCCGCAATGCCGACCGAGTGAAATTGGCATGTCTGGCGCAACTGGTGAATGTGATTGCCCCCATCATGACAAATGCCGACGGCTTCTACCGCCAGACGATTTATTACCCCTACAGCTGGGGATTGCAGATGGCCCGTGGCGCTGTTCTGAATGTATTGTCGGAATCCTCGACCTATGAAGTCTCAGGCATCGGGCAGGTTCCGTATATGGACGTGACTGCCACCTTTGATAAGGAAACGGGGAAGACTTCTCTTTTCATTTTGAATCGCGATATTGAAAAGAGCCGCGAAATTGAGGTGATGTGGCAAGACGCGCCACCTGTGCGTTTGCTGACTTCGTTGACGTTAACCGGGACTGATCTGAAAGCTGTCAACGGCTTCGATGCTCCAAAGCGAGTAGCTCCCCAAGACTTGAACAAGCCGGTCACTTCCGGCGGACGCTCGAAATTCGAGGTTCCTCCCCGCTCCTACACTGTTGTTCAGTGGGGCGCATAGGCCATCAGCCAGGCAACGAGCAGCGCATTCAAGAACTAGACTACGGCTCCTTCGGCTTCTGGATGACTTGCTTCGTTTCGATGGAAAAGAGTTGGAAGTCGGAAAAAGTGTGCTCGATGATCATTCGGCGATTGGCATAATCCGTATATGCCACAACGAACTTGGGCAGCCATATATCGAGATTTTGAGAAAGAGATTTTACCGGCGCGTAATCGACCGAAATAGCGATTTCCCGAAGATCAATAATCAGAATTCCTTCCGTCAGATTCGTTTCCAGATGCATTATCTGACCGGATTCCACGGCGATCCATGCGCGACCCTTGATGCTGAGCGGGCGGAGTTCTGTCGCGCTGACGATGCGCGGGTAGATCTCAGTTGGAGTTTCCATCGTTAAGGTTCGGGGGCGCTTCCCTTTCATCTGGCGAAAATGAACAACCCAAACGGGTTGCTGGTTCCATTCCGAGGCACCCTCACAGCGCATCTCGTAGTCGCCTTGCAGCGAAGGATGAAAGATTAGGGCCAAGACCGGCAGTCCTTTGTCCATAATGGCGCCGAGGTGCTCGCGGTCAGTTCCAGAAATTGGCGCGCGAGTTTCATGAATATCGAAGGGATTGGATAGTTTTCCGAAATCAACCAGATACTCGAACTTCGGTGCGAGAGATATCTCTGGCATGCCCTGCCGGTCAGTTTGTTCGTAACGAATCTGCTCGTGCGCAGTGAACTTCTGAAGATGGTCGACCAGTTCCTCGGCGCGATATCCGGCCTGTTTTAAGACATCGGGAAGGGCGCAAACCGGCGTCGTGGAGAGGGACGGAAGGGGGGAGTCCACTCGAGGCGGATCCCAACGTAGAGGGAGCGGCTTCTTCTCCTTTTCCTGAGCTGAATTGGAAGGATGTGTCCTCGGGGTCCCGAAGGCCGCCACGGTCGCCACCGAGGAGAAGCACGTGAGCGCAGCAAGCCACAAAGGGGTTCGCCTGCGGACGATCCAGCGAGGGCGATTCAGCAAAGGTGGACGCAAACTTCTCATTTAGGAGGCACAGAACGTTTCGAGTGCTCTGAATCTGCCGATACCAATGAAATGAGGCGGGTTGCACCGTCCCCGCCTCAGGCACTACAAACCATTGCACGATTGTGTTCATGCGAGGGAAGTTGCCAAGTATGGCCGCGGTGCCTTGACAAATCCCCGTTGAGCCGGTGGGACTACCGCTAGGGGTGTAAGCGGCAGTCCCACTGGCAGTAGTAAATCAGGCTAGAAGTAAAGTTTGCCTCCCAATTGCCACCATCTCGGCAGAGTCTGGGCGGTTACCTGGCCAAAGTTGCCAGCGCTCAGGTCACCCTGAATGCTCTGGAAATTGGGATGATTGAATAGGTTGTAGAACTCAAACCGGATTTGGAAATTAAGTCTCTCGGTTATATGAGTGTTCTTGTAAACCGTCAGATCCGTTTCGACGAACGCCGGATTGCGGAATGCACCGTATTTTTCGTTACCGTTCGTGCCCGCTGTAGGCACTGTAAATTGACCGGACGAAAAAACGCCAGAAAGATAAGCGCTCCGCGACGTCGCCTGCTGGTAATTGGTGACGTTCGGATAGCTGTAGTTGTCACCGTTGGCAAGGTAGTCTCCGCTTGTTGGGTTGTTTAGACCTGGTACGGCATTTCCTCCCGTGTTATAGGTGGCGCCATTGTAAAAAGCTGACGTGAAGACCGTGAAGGGATAACCCGTCTGGTAAATGCTCGTGCCGCTTAGGCCCCAGCCGCTAGTCGCGTGCCCCACAAATCCGGCACCATGGTTTAGGCCTGGCTGCTCGTAGTTGAAGCTTGCGGAGAAGCGGTTAGGAACATCCCACGGCGAGGGTCCGTAAAACTGAGAAGGATTAATCGCGGTCGGATATCGGCTTCCGTCATCCTTGGAAGATGAGCGCGTGTAGGACACGTCAAAGAACCCACGGCTCGCTCTGGCTCTGAGGTCGAACGTCACGGCTTCATAGTTGGCGTAACGATCGTTCTGGGTATAGGCGATCTGCCCAAAACTTGGATTGAGTCGCTGGGGAGTAGCGTGTTGTAGGAGGTCGCCCGGCAATTCGTTGATGTCCACGCCGTAGGAGACGATTCCTCCGGCATTGCCGTTGCCAACGAGGTTGGCGGTATGGGAACCGGCGTAAAGCACGGCGGCAACAAAGCGGCCCCCAAGCCTGTGCTCGAGTGTACCCGACCAGATGTATGCAGTAGGAGAGACAATATTAGGGTTAATTCCCCCTATCCCCAAGCCAGCTCCCACAATTCCTCCCGCTGCGTCCAAACACGGAGCCGCTGGACACAAGGTTGTACCAGCCAGCGCCGGGAATTGGAATCCGAAAGGAGGTTTGCTACTCGTGCCTTGTACGAAAACTGGCCGTGTGGCCGGATCGGTATTTGCCGCGTAAAAAGTGGGATTGATCAGCCCGGGCGGGTTACCCCGGAACTCCTCCTGAATATTGGCGGGCGTGAGCCAATTGGAGAACATCCCGAATCCGCCGCGCAATAACCAGTCCCCCTTACCATTCACATCCCAAGCAGCGCCAATCCGTGGCGTGTAGGCTTTGGGCGCACTAGCCACTGCGTTATGCGTGGGTTTCGCGAATCCATTGGCCACCTGCTCCTGGAAGGTAGAACCAGTGCCGAGGTAGAAGTTGCCAAACACCGTAGTGCTGGTTTTGGAATAGGGGTTCCCTTGATCGTCGAAGCGGAAACCCAAGGTTAATGTCAGGTTGCGCCGCACCTTCCAAGTGTCTTCAGCAAAAATGCCAAAAGTCTTGGACGCTGCGTCCCAACTCCAAAGCTGCTGTTGGCCGGTTACGGGGCTGTACATGACGCCACTCTCCTGGATGGGAGAATCTTGGGCCAGCGCTAACAAGTTGGTGAAACTGAAACCGGGATGCGACCACGGCCCCTGAAATGGCTCAATGTCATCGCCGTACAAACCTTCGTAGCCCACCTTTAAAACGTGCGCGCCACGCACATGCGTCAGAACATCGCGCCAGTGGTAATTGTGTTGAATGAAGTCTCCTTGAGCAAATCCTACCCCGTATCCGAGGCTCTGTCCGGTAACGCTGATGCCGGGAATCGTGAAGTCACCCGTCTCGCCAAGTTTGCCCTCGATGCGATTCTGGGCAAAGATTACCTCATTCAGCGTGTTCGGACTAAAGGTGTGCGTCCAGTTCACCTGTAATGCGCGCTCCCAATAGTTATTCGTAGTGGAAAACTGGGGGATAACATTAGGCGCGGGGTTAGCTTGCAGGGTGCGGAAGAAACTGCCATAAATGCGGTCATTCTTGAAATACTTGTCAACGCGAACGAAATATTGAGTGCCGTTGATGACGTTTGAGCCGTTGAAAGCGCCGCTGTCAAGCATGGCAGTCGCACAGGGTAGGTTGTTTGTCGCGGCAGTCCCGCAAGTGCCAGGGAAAAGATCATTCGCAGTCTTTGCCACTGCGCTGCCCGCCACATGAGTAGGAACATAAGTGTTCAATATCTTGGTGCCAAAGGTGTCGGGGTAGTTGGTCTGCGCCCATGAGGCAAACGCTGGATCCGGAAATGTGACCACTGAGTTCCCGGTAGAGGCAGAAGAACGCAATGCTTCTATGCCGAACAGGAAGAAAAATTCGTGATGCGGAATAATCGGGCCGCCGATCGTTCCAGAGAGGTTGTTGCTATGGAACGGATTGTAGGCGTGGTCGCCTCCAGGCAGAGAGTATTTGGCAAACATTGATTGGTAATCGAAATAGTCGCTAGCAAGTCCGTGGAAATCGTTCGAGCCAGACTTAGTCGTCATGGCGGTCTGGAGGCCGCTACCGCGACCGTACTCGCTGTTATATGTGTTGACTTGGATGTTGTTTTCCTGGATTACGTCAGGGTTGGGAACAAGATTCAAGACACCTTGGCGAACGCTGCTGGTGACGTCCAGTCCGTCAATGGTCCACATGTTCGCAACAGTGCCTTGACCGTTGGCACTGACGTCCACCGCCGTTTCAGTCGAGAAGTTGTTCACGCTGCTGCCCGGGGTGCCCGAAGCTACGCCGGGACCGCCAGCCAGCCCTAGTCCGGAGACGCCGGGAGCGATGGTCGTCAGGGAGAGCATGTTGCGACCAGGCAGCGGTAGGGTGGACAATTCCTCGGTGCGAAGTGTCTGTTGATTTCGTGTCTCAGCCGTGTTTACGAGCGGATTCTCAGCCGTGACCTCGATGGACTGAGTGGTCGCCCCTACCTTGAGAGCAATGGGAACACTCAGGTTCTGGTTAGTCTCCAGGGTGATCGTTGTTTCGGCCTTGGAAAAGCCGGCCGCTTCAACAGTAATTTTGTAGGGACCTGGGGCAAGGCTCAAAAACCGATACCCTCCCTCAGCGTCCGCTGTGGCTGTCGCTGTAACGTGCGTGGCGAGGTTTTCCAGCGTAAGCTTTGCTTGCCCCACCGCTGCGCCACTTGGATCAGTGATGTTTCCTTGAATATTGGCAGAAAACTGAGCCCATGCCGAGCCAGCCGAGAGCAAGAATATAGCCAGCAGCCTGATCGACCATCCAACCATTGATTTTCCGTGCATGTGCTGTTTCACCCCCGAATGAGAAGAGAAAACATTTGAGTTTGCGATTCTGCGTAAACGTTTTCTCGAATGCTCAATCTTTTAAACCAGGTCAAGCCAACTGTCAAGCTTTTTCTAGTGGTTTTCTATTAGGGCAAATCTCGTAGGGTGTTACGGTGCGTACTAGGTCCTGCCTTACGTTTTCTCCCAACCTCGGTTCGGTACCAAGCCCACTCCCTCTTTCACAGTGATCAATCGATTGATCGGCAGATGCTTGAAAGTCTCGACCAGCCCATTGGGCCAGTGCACTTCGAGGTCAACGGACGCATTACTCCCGAGCCCAAAATGCAGGCGGGGATCGTTGCAGGAATAGAAGCTGCTCTGGCTTACGACGCATTGCGCCTGCGTTTTCCCGCCATATCGCGCGAGAACTCGAGCTCCGATAGCGCTCCGATTGGATTTTACGCCCTCCAGCTTGACCTTGATCCAATTGGGTTTCCCTTTGATGTCGTTGCGAAGAAGCGAGGGAGGTTCGTTCATGTTTATGATCAGAATGTCGAGGTCCCCGTCATTATCAAAATCTCCAAAGGCACATCCCCTGCTGCTGTGCGCCGCGGCAACACCGGGGCCTGCGGCTTCGACCAGTTCCTCGAAGGAATTGTTGCCGAGGTTGCGAAACACCGCTCGAGGTGTTTTGTAAGGATATTGGGAAAGAGTTCGTCCCACTTCCGGGTAAACGTTCCCCGTCACGATGAAGATATCGGGATGCCCATCGTTGTCGAGGTCCACAATTCCCGTGCCCCAGCAGACATAACGCGTTTCTACGCCAATATGAGACTGCCGGGTAACATCGTCGAAATTTCCCTTGCTATCATTGTGGTAAAGAATGCAGGAGTCGTCCGTGAAGTGCGTCTTGAAGAGATCGAGATGGCCGTCCAGATCATAGTCGCCGATACCTACCCCCATTCCCGCCTGCTCTTCTCCATCGTCACTCAGGGCCACCCCGCGCAATACTCCTTCCTCGCGGAAAGTCCCGTCATGGTTGTTCATGAACAACAAGCTCGGAGTGGAATCGCAGGCCACATAAATATCCGGCCAACCATCTTCGTCCAAATCCGCGGCCACCACGGTCATGCCATAGCACGGAGGAGTCTTCGCGATGCCCGCTTCCTTGCTGACATCGGCAAACGTCCCGTCACCGTTGTTTCTGTAGAGCAGATGCCGTCCCATCGGTAGCCCGCGCGGACCGCACTCGACGGGAATGCCTTTAAAATTGCAGTTTGAACTGGCCCCGGGAACCGGCGCATGTTCAAACGAGAAACGCACATAGTTGGAGACAAACAAATCCAGGTGCCCATCCCGGTTGTAATCCAGAAAGGCGCATCCCGCACCCCACCGTGGTTCGTCGTTCAGCAAGCCGGCTACCTTCGTTACATCGGTGAATGTGCCGTCTCCATTGTTGCGATAGAGGATATTTTGCCCAAAACGCGTGCAAAAAATATCATCGAAACCGTCGTTGTTGTAATCCGCGATGCAGACACCGTCGCCCCAGCCAGCAGAATGGAGACCCGCCTTCTCGGTAACGTCGGAGAACGTTCCATCCCGATTGTTCTTGTATAAGCGGTTCGTGGCCCCGGGAGGATCGCCCTCAAGGCGAGTGCCGGTGATTAGGAAAACATCCATCCAGCCATCGTTGTCATAGTCAATGAAGGCGCAGCCGCAGCCGTCGGATTCCAGAATATATTTGTTGGTCTCCAGGCCTCCGTAGATGATCGGCGCAGTTAGTCCTGCTTCGGCGGCAACATCTACGAATTGCGCGTTAAAGGGCCGGCCCGAAGGAGCCTGACGCGCCAAGGGCTTGGCCACGCGGCCTCCCATCCCTTGCGCGAACAGGCGTTCGGCTATCACGGAGAAGGCGGATCCCAGAGAAAATCGCATGAACGCGCGGCGCGAAAAGGTCATTCCGGCAAGCTTCTCTTTCTTGTTGATGTCATGTCAGGTGCCGATTATCGCCCGAAGGCCATCGACAGTAAACATTTTCCCGGGTCCAAGGCAAAGAGGCCGAAGTAGAGATCGCATCGTTTTATGGCTGCACCTGCGGCTTAGTGGCGGTGTCATCTTCAAAAAGCTTGTAGCGGTAACGCTCCCGTTCGTCTTGCGTGGCCTGCTCGCGAAGCTGGGCCAGACGCTGAAGCAGCTCGGGAATTTCTTGCTTTTGCCCTGTTTTCCGCAATGCCTGAATAAGGCGATACACCGCCGTTTGATCCTTCGGATCGCTGATCAATGATTTCCTGCACTGCTCAATTGCTTCCTGGTACTGTCCGTTTTGCATGTACAGTTTTGCCAGCACGCCGCGGGCGGCGGCAAGAGTGGGTTGCAGCGCAACCGCCTTTTTCGCCGAACGCATGGCCAGCGCAAACTCTGGCGTTCCCGGATCAATGCCTTTTTGCGAAAGGACGTCAGCTTGTAAGTAAAGAAGGAGTGGGTCGTCGGGTTTCCGCTTTAGCTTTTCCTGAACTGACACCAATGCGTGATCAAGATCGTTCGTCTGCACAGCGACCAGACCTTGCGCGGCAGTACTTAAGGACTGGCGGGGATTTAATTCGTATGCTTTTTCAAAGTCGGCTTCCGCTTGATCGTACTTCGCCAATTGCACATACAGGACTCCCCGGGCCACATAGAGGTCCTCTGTGTTAGGTTGCAGAGACAAACCTTCAGAGATCACATCAATACCAACCTGGAAGGATTCGTGTGCAAAGCAAATGTTGGCAAAATCCAAGTAGAGGCTGGTATTGCGCGGATCAAGGAGTATGGCCTGGCGCAGCGTGCTCACCGCTTGGGGAGTATCCTTGCTATCTTCATACGCCCTGGATGCAAGCTGCAAGGTGTTCGCATCGGGGTTCTTGGCCTCGAGGAGTGGCTGGAGCGTCGCCAACGCATCCTGCGGTTTGTGTGCCATAAGCTGAATGGATGCCAGGACCTGGCGTTCACGCGGGTCATCTGGCTGAAGCGCTAATGCTTTCTGAAATGTCATCGCTGCTTCATCGAGTCGCTTGAGCCTCACGAGGCAGGTAGCGTAGGCATGGAGGGCATCGAGTTGGGTGTCGAGCAATTGGCTGGCTTTCTCGAAATGGGGTACCGCTGCAGCACACTTTCCTTGACGGTACTCCAACACGGCCAGCATGGCGTGTGCGGTGGGTTCCCCTGGGCGTAATTGAAGCAGGCGATTCAGCAGCGGCACTGCACTCTGGTTCCCCGCCTGATACTCAATCTGTGACGCTCCTGCTAGGGCGGCGACATTGTTGGGTGAGATTTTTAGCGCTTGTTGAAACGCAGCCAGAGCCTCCTTGTTACTTCCTTTGCTGGCGAGGGCGATTCCTTGCAGAGTCCACAACTGAGGATTGTTCGGCGAAGTTTGCAGCGCTGTGCGGCACAGTTCCACCGCTTTGTCGAATTGCTTTGCGCGCATCGCCGCGCTTATTGGCTCAATTGGGTTTCCGGCCGTCTGGGAACAAGCCAGACACGGGCAACCCAGGAGGACAATTGTGAGTGCAAACTTTCTTGACAGAGTCATCATGGATACAGGCAGACAAAAAAACATCTCACGGAGAGAATACTGCATCCGGGAAATTGCCGCCAACTTGTGTTCGACACCTTGCCTCACCTGCGCTTTGCATTACCCTTTTGGGAAACGCTCGCTCACCGGCCTGAAGCCGGCTACCTAGTCTCGCCCTTGCGGCTTCCGCCTTGCGGCTTCCGCCTTGACTTTCGAGACTTCGGTCGTATTCTCTTCTGGCGATGCTCGCCACCTCATCGCAAGGTGTTTGTCTCGGTTCTATGGTCAAGATTCTAGACATTGCACGATGCTCTCGTCTTCATATGCTCCTGCGATCGTTTCTTGGCAATTCGACGCCATTTTTGTGGCCAGGATTCGCCTTGATCCTCATCCTTATTGGTGGTGACTCTGCGGGACGCGGCCAAGCTCACGGCAAAGCCGAGTCCCAGCATGACGCACAGGTGGCTCTGCAATTCAAGATGGGCGAAGCCGTTGGGGCAGATCGATGCATGATTTGCCACCCTACGGAGGTCGAAGGATTCGCGCGCAGTGCCATGGCTCGTGCCTTGCGTCGAGCCGGCCAGGAACCGGACGGCACGGTCAGCGCGCACGGCACGACAATCACAATCCATTCATCCTCAACGGGGTTTTGGCAGACTTGGGAGAATGCAGGGGACAAAACTCAATACCGCGTTGACTACGTAATTGGCTCTGGCGAGCACGCCAGCGGGTACCTGGTTGATCTCGGCGATCATCTCTTCCAATCCCCGGTCGCGTACTACAAAAGTCGCGGATCCTATGATTTGGCGCCCGGCTACGAAAATCAGCCCGATCCGGACTTTACTCGTCCCGTCAGTGAGGAGTGCGTCCTTTGTCATTCAGGAACGGCGCTCCATGTCTCCGGCACTCTGAACGAGTACCGATACCCGGCATTCCCTGCGGAGGGGATAACCTGTGAACGCTGTCACGGCCCGGTTGAAAGGCACCTTGCGGATCCCCGTGCGGGCAACATCGTCAATCCTGCGAAACTGGAGCCCGCCGCTCGCGACAGCATCTGCGAACAATGTCATTTATTTGGGGTTTCGCGCGTCCCCAATCCCGGCAAAAAACTCGGCGACTTTGTTCCTGGACAGACATTGGAAAACACGTTCACCATCTATCGCAATTTCTCGCCCGAAGGATCATCCGCTGGCGATTTCAAGGTCATTAGCCACGTCGAGCAGCTTGCCTTGAGTGCCTGCGCCCGCAAAAGCGAGGGACGACTTTGGTGTGCAACCTGCCACGATCCGCACGAAAAAATGTCGCAATCGGTCGAATACTACCGCGCTCGATGCTTGTCATGTCACACTGCGAGCTTTCCCATTTCGCACCCGTCCAAGGACAGCGACTGCCTGGGATGCCACATGCCCCGCCGCAACGCAAAAGATGGCGGCCACACAGCCTTCACGGATCATAGGATTCAGCGGCGCCCTGTGGCACCAACGGATCTGCCGTCTGACGCCACGATCGCCGCATGGCGAGAACCCTCACCGGATTTGCAAGCCCGGAATCGCGGGATTGCGTACATTGACGTCGGAATGCAACGCCACGCGGCGTCCTTCATTATTCAGGGTTACCGTACTCTCACAGAAGTCCAGCAGCAGTTCGCCAATGACCCCGATTTTTTCAATTGGATCGGTGAAGCGCTGCTGGTGGGAAAACAGTCCGCGGATGCCAAAGTGGCATTTGAGCGGGCCTTGCAGCTCGATCCCGGTTCAGCGCTCACAGAAGCGAGTGTGGCTTCACCCTACATCCTGGAAGGTGACGCTGACCACGCAATTGCCCACCTTGAGCGCGCCGTCACGCTCGATCCTTTGGATTTGCCTGCTGCCAGCACGTTGATTGGCTTGTATCAAAAACAGGGGAAAATCACGGAAGCCGCCGAGTTGTCGGCCAAAATACAAGCGGCAATGAGGCAAGGCTCCGACTCCGATCATATTGCACAGAAGCAGCCAACAAACGATTCACAAAAGAAAGCTGAAGACGTCTTCAAGAACATCCAGGTGCTCAAAGGTGTTCCGTCCGATCAGGTAATTCCCGCTATGGAGTTTATTTCCTCGGCGCTTGGTGTGGAATGCAGTTTCTGTCACGTCCAAGGTCATTTTGAGAAAGATGAGAAGAAAGCCAAGCAAACCGCGCGCGAAATGATACGAATGATGTCTGCGCTAAATGAGAATAATTTCGGCGGGCATCGCGAAGTCACCTGCTACTCCTGTCATCGCGGCGCGCGCAATCCCGTTGCGACCCCCACTCTGACCGCTGAACTACAGCCAAAACCGCGCACAGATGGTTCCGAAGGTGAGGACTTGCCCAGCAACTTGCCCACTGCAAGCCAGTTGATTGGCGCCTACATCAAGGCGCTTGGAGGAGCCGCCGCGATTGAGAAAGTCACCAGCCGAGTGGAGATGGGCGTAGCCACATCTCACGGCAAATCCTTCCATGTCGTGGTTTTCACGCAATCCCCAGAACACCAAGCAGTGGTCAGCAAACTACCAGAGGGAGATAGCGTCGTTTCTTTCGATGGCAACTCGGGCTGGATCCGGATTCCAGGGCGCCCGCTGCGCGAAATGCACGGGGCGGAACTTGAAGCGTCGCGCATGGACGCCGATCTGCAATTCTCTCTGCACATCCAGCAGATGTATCCGGAACTACGCGTCGAGTACCCTGAAAGAATCGCCGGCCGGGAGGCTTACCTACTCTTCTGTATCCGGCCGGGCCAGCCAGCAGTTAAACTCTATTTCGACGAGCAATCCGGCCTGCTGGAGCGCCTGGTGCGCTACGCAGATTCTCCGCTGGGACTAGATCCTGAGCAGATTGATTACACCGATTACCGCGATGTCGATGGTGTGCAAGTCCCGTTTCGAATCACTTCTTCAAAACCTGGTAACATTTCGACCATTCAACTTGAAGACGTCCAGCTGAATGTGCCCGTGGACGCGTCGAAATTCGTCAGGCCTCGCTCAGACGGCTCGCCGACAGCTTCTGTTCCTCCCAAGAAATCGGCGTTGCCGGAAAAACATCCTTGAACAAACCGAAGTCGCCCGGCGTGTGTGTTCCGGCTGAAATCCAGCAGTGTCACCCGCGGTTTCCCCCCTTATAATCGGAATAATCTGTGATTCTTCAGGCCCGAAGCATCGGGGTCCAGACCTGCATCGGTGTATCCGCACGATTCGCCCACGCATAGTAAGGGATGAACCGTAGCTCGACTTGACGGGACTTCGGGGCATTCTCTGTATACGGAGCGTACAGCCTCCCACTCGAACCGGGATTCTCGTAGACAGCTCCCATGTGCTTCACCATGACGATTCCGCCGAGCAGATCGCTTCGGAACTCCTCCTGGAACTGCGACCCGGTTTCATGGCGCATATCCAGGGAAACGTCGTACAGCGCCACGCCATCCGGCTGATCCAGTTGTTCCATGCAATAGACCAGCGGGCCGCGCTGCACCGCTACCCGGCCGTAATCGTCCACAACGCGGCGGTTGGCCTCGATCAGCTGCGGCGTCATTCCGAACTTCACTTGGATTTGGTCGCCGGGCGACCAGCGGCGCGCCAACGCAAGATACTGCCCGGGAGCCGCTCCGGAAATTGGCTTGCCATTGACGGTACCTTGCGTGCCGTTCGACCACCCGGGAATGCGAAGATGAAATGTGAACTCTGAGGGCTTGGCCGGCGTGACAACGATCTGCACGTTGCCATCCCAGGGATAGTTTGTCTTCTGAGTCACTTTCAGGCCAGTTCCGTCCTCCAAGTGCCAATCAAGCTGTGAATTGTCGTACAGGTGCAGGTAAAGACCATCCTTGCTGGTGCTGTAAAAATAGCCGGGCAGCGAAGCAAAGGTACGCTCAAGGTTGGGAGGGCAACACGTGGTGTCGTACCAGGGATTGCGAATATGGTCTCCACCTGACGGGTCAAACGCCAACGGATTGCGATAACAATAAAGAGTGCCGTCGAGCGACATCCCGGAATTGATGCCGTTGTACAAGGCACGCTCGATTACATCCGCATATTTCGCGTCGCCTGTAGCCGTAAGCATGCGCCAGTTCCACATCATATTGCCTATGGCTGCGCAGCTCTCGCCATATGCGGTGAAGTTGGGAAGCTCATAAGAATCGCCGAACGCTTCTCCCTGGCTGCGCGCCCCGACTCCTCCGGTCACGTACATCTGCGCTGAGACGAGGTCGTCCCAAAGAGTATTGAGCGTCTTCAAGTAGGCCGAGTCGCCTGTTTCCAGATAGTAGTCTGTTGCGCCGCAGCATGCGTACATGGCACGCACAGCGTGACCTTCCAGATGTGTGCGCGAGGTGAAAGGAATCCCACAAAAGTTATAAACATAGGCTCGCTGCGGCATCTTGATCCGGTCGTCGCCTTTCAAGATATAACCGGCCAATTCGAGGTAACGCTTGTCTTCGGTCGTGCGATAAAGCTCGACGAGCGCTAGTTCGATTTCAGGATGCCCGGAAAAGATTGGCTTCTTGTCGGGTCCGGGACCAAAATTCGGCAGGAGGTAGCCGTCGACAAAACGAATGCTCACGTCGAGCAACGTGCGATCGCCAGTCGCCCGATAATACGCAATGGCGCCCTGAATCATATGGCCGATATTATAGAGTTCATGACCCCAACGCTGGATATCAGGGTCCATGCGCTCTTTCACGTGATCTCCCACGAAGTATGTATTCAGGTACCCACTGGGCTCTTGGACGGCCACCACTTCCTTGATGATCTTGTCAGTCAAAGCATGAAGTTCCGGACGATCGCCAGACTGCAGCGCAAAACCAGCAGCTTCCGTCCACTTGTACACGTCAGAGTCCGAGTAAACCGGGCCTTGCTGCTTGGCATCGCTTTTGCCGACAAGTCGCAAGAAGTTATTCATCCGGCCATTGGATTCGAGCAATTTCTCCATCGACGGAATGCTGCTGTCGACGTTGATCGCGCGGCGCGCCCCCCAAAAACCTTGCGAGATGGTAACCGCGCGCACAGGCACGTTATGCAACTTGGCGAATGGAGACTTGTCGACAAAGAGCACTCCTTCGTCTTTCCAGTCTGAGTTGGACCCGTTCGGGGTATCGCGCCACGAGGAAGCCAGAAAATTCTGCATCGGCAGCGAATTCACAGCGGCCGCTGACATGGCCGCTCCGACGAATTCCCTGCGCGAGATCTGTGAGCGATTTGTCATACAAACCTCCCGAACCGACGTGGGTAAACGATTACCACGCAACACACCATTTTACAAGATCCTCTATACCATCTCCTATCCCCCGCGCCTCGCTGTGGTATCCTGCACACGCTAGCCGGGGCTGCCAGCGAATTTTTCGTCATCTACCTGCGAGGGCCCTTCGCCCGGCAGTGTTTTCTGATGGCGCAGACTGCTGAATCATGAAGATTGGCTGGGGGGAAAAGAGGATTCGTGGACATCCGTGACGTGGCCAAACGGGCGAAAGTGTCTACGGCAACAGTTTCGCGTACTGTCAACCAGGTGCCGACCGTCGATGCGCAATTGGCGAAACGCGTTTGGAAAGCTATTGCGGAGCTGGGGTATTACCCCAACCGCCAGGCGCGAGCATTGGTCTCTGGAAGGAGCCACGCTTTCGGGCTGATCGTTTCCGAGATCACAAACCCATTTTTTCCAGAGATTGTGCAGACATTTGAAACGCTTGCCGTTGAAGAAAAGTACGAGATCCTTCTGACTTCCACGATTCATGATCCCAAGCGAATGGAACTTGCTGTTCGCAGAATGATTGAGGGGCGGGTGGACGGCGTAGCAATTCTCACATTCGGTATGGAAGATAAGTTGCTGGAGCATTTCCGTTTCCGGAATATGCCCCTGGTGTTTGTCGATGTCGGCCCAAAAGCCCCTCGCGTGAGCAACATTCGAGTCGACTATTCCCATGGAATTCGCCAGGCCGTGCAACATCTTGCCGCCTTAAGGCATAAACGGATTGGTTTCGTGAGCGGACCTCTGAAACTGAGATCCGCGAATGCGCGAAAAAGTGCGTTCGAAACATCGATGCAGGAAATCGGATTGCCCGTGAATCCCAAATTCATCGTGGAGGGGGACCACAGGCTGGAAGGCGGGAAGAGGGCTCTTCAAGAGCTTTACAAACTTCGGGAACCGCCCACAGCTCTTCTTTGTTCCAATGACATGACCGCCATTGGCGTGATGAGGCAGGCTTTCGAACTGGGAATTAGCGTGCCTCAGAAATTGTCCGTTGTAGGTTTCGACGATACGAGGTTGGCAGACTTTATGATTCCTCCACTAACCTCGGTTCAAATGTCTCAGACGGAGCTGGCAACGCTTGCGTTTAACGCTCTTCTCAAGGAAGTGAAGAGAGAAACTCCTTCCCCAAACGGTACAGAATACGTTCTTAAGACGCATCTGATTCTGCGAGACTCTACGACCTTTCCGCCGGATAACAATGCCGTAAAAGATCGATCGAGATCAAAATGAACGGCGCAAAGTATGGCGCCCGCCAAAGACTGAGCTCTTTCAACACCTAATTGGCTACCACCTGCACCGTATTCGTGTGAGGATCGTCTACCGGCGCTCGTCAAATTCTTCCTGTTCAATGATCAACTGCAATTCTTGCGGCCGGAATCCAACCGGCGATCAGTGTGAATCGCGGGCCACATGCGCACCGCTACGGCCCACGAGAAAATCGAGGTCGGCCCCCTTGTCGGCTTGCAGGACATGCCTTGCATAGAGCCTCAGCCATCCGCGGTCCGGAACTGGCGGAGGAGCCCAGTTTGACCGACGGGTGGCCAGAGTCTCATCGTCAACTTCCAGATGAAGCAAGCGCTTGTGCACGTCCAACATGATCATATCTCCCGAACGCACCAGGGCCAGCGGCCCACCGGCTGCAGCTTCGGGCGAGATGTGCAGAACGACTGTCCCGTATGCAGTGCCGCTCATTCGGGCATCGGAAATGCGAACCATGTCAGTTATTCCCTTACGAAGAATCTTGGGTGGCAGCAGCATGTTGCCCACCTCTGCCATACCCGGATAGCCGCGAGGACCACAGTTCTTCAGTACCATGACGCAATCTTCATCGATATCCAGTGCTTCGTCATTGATCTGGGAATGACATTCCTCAATCGTTTCGAACACCACAGCCCTTCCGCGATGTTGCATGAGATGCGGGCTTGCGGCGGACGGCTTAATCACGGCGCCATCCGGCGCTAAATTGCCGCGCAGCACGGCGATTCCAGCGCTTGCCTTGAATGGTTCCACAAAGCGGCGAATCACGTCGCGATTCCAGCAAGGCGCGTCGGCGACGTTCTTCCAGATCGACTCTCCGTTCACCGTCAGCACATCTCGATGAAGCACTCCGGCCTCCCCCAGTTCGCGAAGGACGGCAGGTAATCCTCCCGCATAGAAGAAATCTTCCATCAGGTATTTGCCAGAAGGCTGAATATCTACCAGGCATGGCAAGAAAGATCCTAATTGGTCGAAATCATCGAGACACAACGGCACACCTACGCGGCCGGCAATCGCGATCAGATGAATCACCGCGTTGGTCGATCCACCAATCGCTGCATTGGCGAAGATGGCATTCTCAAAAGCTTCCCGCGAAAGTATTCGTGAGATGCACAAGTCTTCGTGCACCATCTGGACGATGCGCCGGCCCGTCATCTGGGCGAGCGTATTGCGGCGCGCATCGACCGCAGGGATGGCGGCATTGCCAGGCAAACTCAAACCCAACGCTTCGACCATGTTGGCCATGGTTGAAGCGGTACCCATGGTCATGCAATGTCCCTTGGAGCGGTGCATGCAACTTTCCGCTTCGAAATACTCTTCGAGCTTCATCTGGCCCGTGCGCAGCTGATCCGTCATTTGCCACAGCCCGGTCCCCGAACCCAAATCACGACCGTGGAATTTTCCGGAGAGCATGGGCCCGCCTGAAAGGCCAATCGTGGGTAGATCGCAGGAGGCAGCTCCCATCACTAGCGATGGCGTGGTTTTGTCGCAACCCATAAGCAGAACCACTCCGTCAATGGGGTTGCCGCGAATCGACTCTTCCACGTCCATGCTGGCAAGATTACGGAACAACATGGCGGTCGGGCGCAATTGGGTCTCTCCCAAGGACATCACAGGAAACTCCAGCGGGAACCCGCCTGCTTCCCACACGCCGCGCTTCACAAATTCGGCGAGTTCTCGAAAATGAGCATTGCACGGCGTAAGTTCCGACCATGTATTGCAGATACCAATCACAGGCCGGCCATCGAAGAGGTCGTGAGGCCAGCCCTGGTTTTTCATCCAGCTCCGGTAAAGGAAACCATCACGACCTTTCCGTCCGAACCATTCCTGGCTGCGCAGCTTTTTCATTTTTCTGTCCTTCAGTCTGAACCAGAGACGACCTGTCTCGCGCTCGCTCTTGCGTCGCCGATGATAGCGCAGAATCAGTAGGTAAACGTAATCTCCGTTTAAAGTTTTGCTTGACCGGAAGCAAGGTGGCGACAGATGATTTCGGAGTTTTGCATTCTGTGCTGAGGTCTTAAATATGTCTCGTACACTATCTTTTCAACAAATTCGATCGCGCGGGCTGGTGGCAGGAATGGTCTTGAGCCAGGCGCTGGCGATCACTGTGTTTTCCTCCGCTTGGCCGAGGGACTCTCACACGGCGGAGAAAGCACTGCGCGCATTCTTTGTGGACGTTGAGGGAGGGCAAGCGACGTTATTCGTAATCCCCACAGGAGAATCGCTGCTGATCGACACGGGCTGGCCTGGGAATAATGGCCGGGATGCCGACCGCATTATTGCCGCAGCGAAAAAGGCGGGGATCAGCAAGATTGACTACGTCCTGATTACTCACTTCCACGAAGACCATGTCGGCGGTCTGCCACAGTTGGTCGCGCGAATCCCGGTGGGAACGGTCATCGATCACGGCGATAACCGAGAGAGTACGGATGCCGCGACTGTACAAATGTGGAAGGCCTACCAGGAAGTCCTGGCAAAGAAACAACTGCACCGCCTGACGGTCAAGCCAGGAGACAATTTGCCAATCCGCGGGATGCAAGCGACCGTGGTGAGTTCGGATGGCGCTCTCATTGACCGCCCATTTCCGGGAGCTGGTGAGGTGAATGCCGGTTGCAAGAATGCTGAACGGTATCCACCGGACCAGACCGAAAACGTGCGCTCTCTGGGAACGCTAATCACTTTTGGGAAATTACGCATTCTGGATTTGGGCGATCTGACTCGTGACAAGGAGCGGGAGTTGGTTTGTCCGGACAACAAGCTCGGTGCGATCGACATTTACATCGTCTCTCATCACGGCTGGTCTCAGAGCAACAGCACTGTATTCCTGAATGCAATTGCCCCTCGTGTAGCGATTATGGACAACGGCGCCAAAAAAGGTGGAACGCCTTCCGCTTGGGACAGTATCGAGAAGTCGCCACGACTTGAGAATCTGTGGCAGTTGCACTACTCCGACGAGGGTGGCCCCACGCACAATGTTGCTCCGGGATTCATCGCCAACCCCGAAGGTCCGGATGCGGCCAGCTATTTGGAATTGAGCGCATGGCCAGACGGGAGCTTCGAAGTCTTTAATTCTCGAACGCAGAAAACCAAGCGGTATGCGGCGCACTAGATTGGCTTGGCCGGGCGCAATCAATTGCTTCCGCGGCTTGCGAATCGTGTTTGAGGTGCAACGGCAGGGAGATTGAGTGAGTCGTTACAAGATTGCAGTTATTGAAGGTGACGGAATCGGTCATGAAGTCGTGCCCGAAGGTCTGCGTGTTCTGGAAGCAGTTGGTCGGTGTTACGGTGCGACTTTTTCCTGGCACCATTTTGACTGGAGTTGTCAGACCTATCTTAAAACCGGGCGGATGATGCCCGAGGATGGGCTCGACCAGTTGCGCGGTTTTGACGCAATCTACCTTGGCGCGGTCGGATATCCCGGTATCCCAGATCATGTTTCATTGTGGGGACTACTGATCCCGATCCGTCGCGGGTTTCAACAGTACGTCAATCTCCGGCCGGCACGTCTGCTACGGGGAATCGAATCGCCTGTGAGGGGATTTCCGCCGGGCAATATCGATTTCTGTATCGTTCGCGAAAACAACGAAGGCGAGTATTCCGATGTGGGAGGCCGATTTGGCCACAACACGGATGCCGAGATGGCAATGCAGGAAACGGTGTTTACCCGGCGCGGCTGTGACCGCGCCATGCGTTACGCGTTTGAACTTGCAAGAACCCGCAAACGCCACGTTACTTCGGCCACAAAATCAAACGGAATTATTCACACCATGCCGTTTTGGGATGAACGTTTTTCTTCGATTGCTCGGGAATTCCCCGACGTCCGCACCGACCAATTCCACATTGATATTTTGACCGCTCACTTTGTTCTTCACCCCGAGTGGTTTGATGTGGTTGTTGCGTCAAATCTGTTCGGGGACATCCTGTCCGACCTGGGTGCCGCGGTGGTAGGCTCTATCGGCCTGGCACCTTCTGCTAACCTTAATCCGGAACAGAAATTCCCTTCCATGTTTGAACCCGTACACGGTTCAGCCCCAGACATCGCGGGAAAAGGAATTGCGAATCCCATCGCGCAAATCTGGTCGGGGGCAATGATGTTGCAACACCTGGGGGAATCCAAAGCAGCACGGGCGATTGAGAAAGCTATAGAGGAAGTGGTGGCGAGGTCCGATGCTCACACTCCCGATCTCGGCGGCAAAGCCAGCACACGTGAGGTCGGCGATGCGATCGCGCACGAGGTGGCGGTGGCGGGCGAACGGGAATGAACCCGCCACTCGTGCGGACCATCGAGCAAAGTGCCCGCCGCCGGATCGCGATTCGTTTGCTCCCCTTTCTCTGGTTGCTCTATGTCGTGGCCTTCCTCGACCGTGTGAACGTCGCCTATGCGGCACTGGAAATGTCTCATGATTTGGCATTCAGCGACCGGGTGTTCGGGCTGGGTGCGGGAATTTTCTTCATCGGTTACGTTCTTTTAGAAATCCCCGGAGCGCTGATCGTCGAGCGGTGGGGAGCGCGCCGCTGGATTACCCGCATCATGATTACGTGGGGAATCATCACCATATTTGTTGGATTCGTCCACACGCCCCGCCAGTTCTACATCGTAAGATTCTTGCTCGGCGCAGCCGAAGCAGGCTTTTTCCCCGGCATAATCGTGTATCTCACTCATTGGTTTTCCGGCCGCGATCTCGCAAAAGCCGTTGCTTCTTTTATGGCTGCCCAGCCGCTCTCCAACTTTGTGGGCTCTCCGCTTGCCGGCAGAATCCTGCGGCTTCACTGGTATGGGCTGGCGGGATGGCGCTGGCTGTTCATTCTCGAGGGGATTCCCGCCGTAATCTTCGGTGTCATCACATTCCTCTATCTCACCGACCGGCCCAGCCAGGCGCACTGGCTGCCTCAGAACGAACGCGAATGGATCACTCGCGAACTGGAGAACCAAAAGCAGCGAAAAGCCGCGCTGGGCTCCTTTTCTGTCGGCCAAGCCCTGCGGCAAAGACGTGTACTTTTGCTCACCTTTATCTACTTCCTGGGCAGCACCGGGGTCTATGGTTTCACCATATGGTTTCCCACTATCCTGAAGCGCGCGACTGGCTTGGCCACGGGAACCGTCACGTTGCTGGTGGCAATTCCGTACCTGGCCGCGCTCACTGCGATTCTGCTTCTTAGTTGGCATTCCGACCGAGTGCAAGAGAGGCGCTGGCATGCGGCTGCCCCTCTGTTCATTGGCGCCGCCGCTCTGTTTCTGGCCATCGGCTCAAGCTCCCACCTTTGGACGCAACTCGGATTCTTCAGCATTTTTGCCGCATGTATCTACGGGTATCAGCCGAGCTTCTGGGCACTGCCGACGGTCACGCTGGGAGAGTATGCAGCTGCGGCCTCTATCGGTTTGATCAATGCTCTTGGAAACCTCGGCGGTTTTGTCGGTTCATTTGTGCTGGGATACCTGGCGACGCGCACGGGTTCTTTCACGCCTGGCCTGGTTTGGTTGCTGGCCAGTCTTTTGCTGGCCGGGATTTTGGTGCTCTGTCTTCGAGGGTTCAAACTCCAAACCGCTGGATCAGAGGATTTCGGAAAGCCGTAGCTGCAGTTCAGACACTAGCGGATGCCCGGGCGGCACCCTTTAGCGGCGCGGCGTTTCGTTACCCCCTCCGTACATTTTTGGCCCACCCCATGATTTTAGGTGTTGATTCCCGCGATTCTGCATGTAATATATATATTATACATGCAGACAAGGGCGCAGCAACATCAAAAACTCAGTCGCTTACGTCGGGAACTGCTCGAATCTTTGGAGCGGCTGCGGAAGACTCTCGAAGTTGCCTTGGCCCGCACCCCGTTGGTCAAGGGCAGTGTCTATCAGATCGCCCGCCGCTGCGGTAATGCGCACTGCCGTTGTACCCGCGGCCAACTGCACCGTAATTTCGTCCTGACCTGGAGTGAGCAGGGGCACCACCGCATGCGTTCCCTGCCACCCGAACGGGTCGCCGAGATCCGCATGAAAAGTAAGGAGTATGCTCGATTGCGTCGGGCCCGGAGTGAAATATCGGCACTTGGCAACCGCCTCCTGGCCCTGCTCGATCAGATCCAGGAGTTGCGCCGCGAGGCGCCTTGAGATGAGTGAGTCGGGACTGTCGACATCCGCCGCGATGCTGTTTGAGCGCAACGATGCGCAGGTGCTCGAAGCGTTTCGTCGCGGCGAGTTTGATTACGTCGATGCCATCGGCGAAGTCAGCGAAGCCGACTTCTTCCGAGTCATCACCGAGCGGAAGATCTTGGACAAGCTGGCCCAGAGCTACCCCTCCCCACGCGAGCGGCACGATGTGCCCTTGTGGGTCTATCTGGCCAGCAACCTGTCCATGCGTTTTCATGGCGAGCATCACTTTCATGCCTTTCCCTTCCTGGTGCGCTCCAGCAGCATGATCGAGGCTTTTGGTCCGGCCATGGGCCACAAGGCCACCCATCCGGAGACCGGCGACATTTCCCTGCGCTGTGCTGGGTTTAACGAAAAGAACGAATACGATCGCCAGACCCCTTGCGACCAGGATTATCTGCGCAAGCTGGCGGGGGATACCGATGCCGAGTTGCTGCAGACCTGGTTCAACCGCGAGGTCGTGGGAATCTTTAAGCAGCACCACGCGTTCGATGCGGAAGGGATCTTTGTTGGCGATGCGAGCTATCTGTTCGTACCGGACAATGAGCACTACGAAGGCTCCTCGCGGCTGCTTTTCGATGAGCAGAATCATCCGGTGGATTCCGCAAAGCTGACTCACGAGCAACAGAAAGCCTACGACTGGCGACGCTGTTACAAGCTGGTGAGCTTGTTGCATACCAATCGCCAGGGGGAGTTCTTCCTGTACGGCGGGCTGCGCCTGACGGCTGGCAAGGACCATGAAGCTCCGGTGCTCTATGAGCTGGTGGATGAATTTGTGCAATGCCATGGCCGCGGGGTAATGAAGCGCTTAATTCTGGATCGTGGCTTTCTGGACGGGGAGAAGATCGGCCATTGCAAGCGCGATCTGGGGATCGACGTGCTGATCCCGGCGCGCAAGGATCTGGAGATCTATAAGGACGTGGTGGGCTTGGCCGAAGGTGGGTTGTTATCGTTTCAACCGGTGCCGGCTCCTTCCCCTCGTACGCCGGCGGTCCCCGTGCACCGTCCGGAAAGCATTCGTAAACGGGAAGAAGCTCGCCAACGCACCTTGGCCAAGAAGAAAGCCGAGGCCGCGCAGAAAACGCAGGAAGTGCAGAAACTCCGCAAGGCGAGCCCGACGGGAACGCCGCCCCCGGAGCAGGCCCGCAGCGAAGTAGCGGCGGTGATGGAGCTGCGAACGTTGAGCACTTGCCCGGTGCCCATCCATGCGGTGGTCAATCGCGAGATCTACAGCGACGGTCACCGAGAGCACTGGGTGCTGCTCGATACCGCTCCCATCCCCGAGCCCCTAGCCACCCGCGAGGAATATGGCCTGCGCACCAGCATCGAAGAGCGGCATCGACAGCTAAAGTGTTTTTCCGATTTAGCGGGGTTCACCTCACGAAGGTTCTCCCTGGTGGTCAATCAAGTAGTTTTCGTGTTGTTGGTGTACAGCTTGCTGCAGTGGTACTGGCAACGGATCCGACGGCCGGAATTCAATCCGAAAACCACGGCTCGTGCCTTGGATCAGCTACGGCCGACGATGACCGTGATCTTGATCTTTTATCAGAGTTATGTGGCCCGCCTGGCTCCGCTTGAATATCAGGAGTTGTTGCTGACGCTGAAGGAAGAGGCGCGCCTAAAAATCTTGGCCAAGACACGACGACTTCGTCGCGGGCTAACCCATCAGCTCGATCACGCTCGCTCTCCCTAGCCTTACTGCGCGTATCCAGAAGTACGATCCAAAAATCTCTCGCTCCCTCAGGCAAAGGCTAGGCTTTCTTCTGCCGTGCAAGATCTCTCGCTCTCGTGACTCGTGAGACCAGGGCCGCGATCCCCCCCTCCTACCTCGAATCGGTTCCTCGCTTATAAAACCTTTCGCTCGCCCTGCCGTGTCCCATCCGCTTGCTTTGCCCCGGCTTATGTCTGAACTGCAAGAAAGCCGTAGAATTGCAGTAAACGTTTGCTGCCCTCGCGTGTATAATCGGACGCTCGTTCCAGACAGCGCCGAGCGGAAGTGGAGGAAACAAACTTGCGGTGGCGCATCGCCATAATGGTCAGTGCCGCGATTGCCATCAGCTACCTTGATCGCCAGACGCTTCCGGTCGCGATCAAAGCAATCAGCGCAGACATTCCGCTGACCAATGAGCAGTTCTCCACCCTTCAGTCTGCATTTTTATTATCCTACGCCTTGATGTATGCAGCGGGCGGAAAGCTAATGGATGTGTTGGGAACTCGCCGTGGTCTTATCGCGATCATGGTGTTCTGGTCGTTTGCTTGTGTCAGCCACGCCCTGGCCGCCGGATTCTTGATGCTGGCGATCAGCAGGTTTCTGCTCGGCGTTGGCGAAGGGGGTGGGTTTCCAGCCGCTACCCGTGCAGTCGCCGAATGGTTTCCAACTCAAGAGCGCGCGACGGCGATGGGCATTATCAATGCAGGAACCGCGGTGGGAGCAATTTTGGCCCCCCCGTTGATTGCGGTTGTTTTGGGCTTCACGAATTGGCGTTGGATCTTTGTGCTCACCGGTGGACTAGGTTTGCTGTGGACTGTTTGGTGGAGCGGTTCCAAATTTCCTTCTGCAAGAACTTCGGGGCGGGTGAAGGTCGATCCGATAGCGATGGAGGGTCCCGCGGTAGAACCCGCTATCCAATTTCCCTGGACTCACCTCTTTCGTATTCGCGAAACTTGGGGACTTGTAACCGCCAAGTTCCTGAGCGATGCGGCCTGGTTTTTCTATCTCTTTTGGCTTCCGAAATATCTTTACGATGCGCGCGGTTTTGACATTAAAGCTGTCGGCATGTTCGCCTGGATGCCACACGCCGCGGCGGGAGTGGGCTGTTTGTTGGGCGGTGCCTTTTCCAGTTACCTGGTGCGGCGCCAATTCTCCCTCGGTTTCGCGCGTAAACTGGCGCTCGGCACAAGCGCGGCAGTGATGCCACTTGTCGTCCTGATTCCCCACGTTCCTGTGTCTTGGGCAATCTCACTTTTTTGCTTGGCGTACTTTGGACAGCAATCATGGTCGACCCTGGTCATGGTTCTGCCTGCGGATCTTTTTCCTCAGGAAGTTGTGGGGTCGGTTGCAGGACTCGTCGGTTTTGGGGGAGCCATGGGTGGAATTGTCTTCGGGCAACTAGTCGGGTACCTGTTGGATCAGGGCTTCGGATATGGCACGGTTTTTGGTATCGCGGGCACTCTGCATATAATCGCCTTTCTGATTATTCTTGCAACTGTCCCCGTTGTCTTGGCGCTACGATTGGACCGAAATTCGAGTTATGGGGGAGTTTTATGAGAATCACGGAGATTCGCACGCGGGTCTTGCGATGGCGCGGAAAGACAGTTCCGCTACCCCCTCACTTCTGCACCAATCCGATGGACCTCCTCGAACTGCCTGAAGCGTCTATGCGGACATTCACATTTCACGGTTGGCTGGTGGTGGAGGTGTTCACAGATGACGGTCAGGTAGGATTAGGCAACGCCGCCCTTGCTCCGCAAGCGACAAAACAGGTTATTGATCTCTACCTGAAACCTCTGCTGATCGGCGAGGATCCATGGGATATCGAGCGCCTCTGGCAACACATGTATCGCAAGACCATGGCATTCGGCCGCAAAGGAATTGGCATGGCCGCAATCAGCGCGCTGGATATCGCGTTATGGGATCTACTCGGCAAATCCGCCAAACAGCCCGTCTTTCGCTTGCTTGGAGGCAGGACGAAATCTCGCATCCCGGTTTACGCATCCCGCCTGTACAGTGTGGAACTGAGCGAGCTGGACGCGGAAGTCAAACGGTACAAACAGGAAGGCTACAAGGCTATGAAGCTGCGTTTCGGATGGGGACCTGCGGACGGGGCTAGCGGCATGCACCGCAATGTTGAACTCGTACGAACCGTTCGCGAGAGCATTGGCGACGGCATCGATCTGATGGCGGATGCTTACATGGGCTGGACTCTCGACTACGCCAAGAGAATGTTGCCCCTGCTCGAACCGTTTCATCTCCGGTGGCTTGAAGAGCCTGTGATTCCCGATGATGTCCATGGCTATGCCGAACTGAAATCCTGCTCGCGGATTCCGATTGCAGGCGGTGAGCATGAATTCACGCTCTTTGGATTTCGTGATCTGCTGGAAGCTCGCGCATTGGATTACATCCAGTTTGACACGAACCGTGTGGGTGGAATTTCGCAGGCTCGCAAAATCGCGGCGCTCGCTGAGGCTTATTCGGTTCCCGTAATTCCCCATGCCGGCCAGATGCACAACTATCATGTAGTTATGGCCAGTCTGAATTCTCCGATGGCGGAGTATTTTCCGAGAGTCGATGTGGAAGTGGGCAATGAATTGTTCTGGTACATTTTCCAAGGTGAACCCGTTGCGAAAGATGGCTTTATCAATCTCGATGACAACACTCCGGGCCTTGGACTGGCTATCAATGAATCCGAACTGAAACACTTCGAGGTAATCGAATAACTTATGGACACCAGATAATTTTATGACTCGACTAATCCAGATCAAGAAAGGCAATGTTCGCCGGGTGGCGCTGGTCGAGGAGCCCAACGTCCGCTTGCTTGAAGAGTGCTCTTCGATCTACGAACTCGCACAAATCGCGATTAGCACGGGCAAGAAACTCAGCGACGTTGCCCACCAGAGGGCGCAACACGACGGCACCGAATACGACCTTATATATGCCGGACAGCCCGAATGGGGCCTGCTTCCGGCCATTGACCATCCCCAGGAATCCTCTCGATGCCTTCTTTCCGGCACAGGACTAACCCATCTGGGCAGCGCTCGCGATCGGCAGTCTATGCACGCCACAACCAACGAGGAACTGACGGACAGCATGAAAATGTTCCGCTGGGGGGTCGAAGGAGGCCGCCCTGCTTCAGGTCACATTGGCGTTTCTCCCGAGTGGTTCCACAAAGGCACGGGCAGTATGTTGCGTGCGCACGGCGAACCGCTTGAAATCCCATCGTATGCCGAGGATGGCGGCGAAGAAGCCGAAATCGCTGGTATTTACGTGATCGCTCCGGATGGCCGCCCGCAGCGCATCGGCATGGCTGTGGGAAATGAATTCTCGGATCACCAATTTGAGAAAAAGAATTATCTTTATCTCGCGGGCTCGAAGCTCCGAACCTGTGCCCTCGGACCAGAACTCGTACTTGATCCGGAATTCCTATCTATACCCGTCGTGGCAACAATTGTGCGCGACGGGCAAGTCCACTGGACCAAGACCTTCCGTACCGGCGAATCTGAAATGTGCCATAGCCTGCAAAATATCGAGCATCACCATTTCAAGTTCGAAGCCCACCGCCGGCCGGGAGACGTCCATGTGCACTTCTTTGGCACGGACTGCCTCAGTTTCAGTGATCGCGTCCGTCTACTGGATGGGGACGTCATGCAAATTTCCGCAGAGGGCTTTGGGCGCCCTCTGCAGAACCCGGTCCATGTAGACAAATCGAATCCCGCTCTTATCAACGTCATTCCACTACGATGAGTGAAACTATGTCAAAACCATCCGTTGCGATTCTCGGCCTTGGCATCATGGGCTCTGGCATGGCCAGACGCCTGCTTTCCGCGGAATTTTCCTTGGCGGTCTACAACCGAAATCGGGAGAAATGCGTTCCTTTGGCCGAAGCGGGCGCCTTCGTAGCCTCTACGCCTCACGAGGCGGCATCCCGTGCTCAGATCATAATAAGCATGGTGGCGGATGACGACGCCTCCCGTAATGTGTGGTTGGGCGAAAACGGAGCCTTGGCCGGCGCGTCTCCGGATTCGATCTTGATCGAGTCCAGCACATTGAGCCTCGGCTGGATCCAGGATCTCGCCGCCAAGGCTGCTGGACGCGGATGCCAATTCCTCGATGCTCCTGTCACGGGCACCAAACCCCATGCCGCATCAGGCGAACTGCTCTTCCTTGTGGGCGGCTCTTCGGAGACGCTTGATAGCGCACGGCCCGTCTTTTCTGTGCTTGGGCGGGATGCGGTTCACTTCGGCCCCGTCGGAAGCGGCGCGCTAATGAAACTTATTAACAATTTCCTCTGTGGAGTGCAGGCCGCGTCGTTCGCCGAAGCCCTCTCCCTTATTGATGCCGGCGGTTTGGACCGCGACAAAGCTTTATCCATCCTTACGGGGGGAGCGCCTGGAAGCGGAATTGTGAAGAGAGTTGCGGAGCGGAGTGCGGCCAATGACTTCGCGCCGAATTTTGCGCTCCGCTGGATGGCAAAAGACCTTGCGTATGCTCTCGACAGCGCATCCCGTAGAGGAGTCTCCTTGCCCATCGCAGCCACCGCATTAGCTGCGTTCCAAAAGGCCATTGCCGATGGCCACGGCGATGAAGACTTCTCCGCTGTGACAAAATTGCCAAGACGTTGAGTGGACTGATGGCTTGCAGGCCTAAGCTGTATCGCGCCGCGGCAATACAAAAACTTCTCCCTTGAATTTCGCGGACGGAAAGTCCTGCTCGAATCCAGAGAGCTGCACCACCAAGAAAAATTCGGCGGCGCTGGGAAGAGGAAGCGATAACGCTTCCCGGGGTGTTTTCCCGCGCCGCCGCTTGGGTTAGAAGGATATTCGGGCGATCAGCTGTATCTGCCTGGCACCCAGAGCGGAGGTTACCTTCCCGAAGTTTCCGTCAGCTATGTTGCCGTCGACCGGGCCGAGGTTGGGGTGGTTGAAGATGTCCAAGAAATCGAAGCGCAATTGGAGACTGCCGGCTTCGCCCAGCCACGGGAGGTGCGTGTTCTTGGCTACGCTCGCATCCACATTGACCATGCCGGGATTGCGGTAGCAGTTGCGGGGAAGGGTTCCTTCCGTGCCTGCTGAAGGAACGGGGAAATCGCTTGCGGTGAACAAGCCATTTATGTAAGTCGATCGGCTGTAAGAGACATTGCAGCCGAAACTCGGGCTATTAGGGATGTCGTAATTGTTGCCGTCCAGATTATAATCGCCTGGATTCTTGGGAGCGAGCGGGCCGTTCGTGTTGACGACCCAGAATGGCGTGCCCGTTTGGGCGATAATGACGCTGCTTAATGACCATCCTGAAGTCAGTACCCTGGCATGGCCGCTTGAAAAACCGGGCAGCGTATAGACGCCCGAAAGCGAGAAGCGATTGCGTACATCCCAATTCGCGTCTCCGTAGTAATTGAAGTAGGCATTCTGGTCGGGAACACCCAAGCCGCCATCCTGGTCAAACCGTGTGCCTGCTTCCGGGTAGTCCTTCGCATGAGAAAGCGTATAGGACGCTTGGAAGTTCAGATGGTTGTTAGGATTCCCCCGAATAGAGAGAATCATGGCATTGTAAGTGGCTTGATTGCGGTTGCTGACATAATTGATGGGCCCAAAATAGGGATTCAACCGGGTGATGACTTCGCACGTATTGGGGTTTCCTTGGCTGTCAGTTCCGCAGGCGCTAGCAGATGTAACGATGCTGGCCCCGCCTGGAGAATTATTTACTTGTGCTCCAGTCAACCCGTCATAGGACCGCGACCCAGAGTAGTTCGCGCCAGCCACAAGTTTCCAGGGAATCTGGTGTTCCACGCCGATGACGTAATTAACGGCTAGAGGGGGCACCATGTTCCGCGCGAGAGCCGTAACGCTAGGCGTTGACCCAGTCAGTCCACCAGCCGCGTTCTGGCTGCCGGGGGCGATTGGAGGCAATGGGAAATTGTACGGATAGCTCCCCGAACTGGCCAGAGCGAAGTAGTTCCCAAGAGGAGTAGTGACGCCATTGTAGGTCACAGTGCTTGTGAAGGTTTGGCTGATCAGCCCTGGCGGGTTGTTGCGCATTTCGTCCACGCTCTGGCCAAGAACAACCCAGTCGCGGTACACCCCAATCCCGCCTCGAATGCTCCATTTGCCTGTTCTCGTAGGATCCCAGGCAAAGCCGAAACGAGGGCTCCAATAGTTATTCTGGCTGTTGGAGAATACTCCACTTACTTTTCCGACGGTAGCGGCCGCCACCTGCTGGTCCAGTGTGCTGCCACTGCCCAAGGTCATGTTGTAGAACTGGAAGTCGCTGTTACCCCATGAGGTATGATTGGTAAAGTCGTCCCAACGTAAGGCGAGAGTCAATGAAAGGCTCGGCTTCACCTTCCAGCTATCCTGAGCGAAGAAACCAAAGGGATTTGTCTGGCCTCCAAAGTTCACAGTTCCCGCGTTACCAGTCAACGGGTTGTAGGCGCCAAATGAATATTGGTAAACATTGTCCTGGACCAGGTCGAACAGTGTGTTGAAGGTGAGGCTAGGCCTGACGTTCACGGGAGTGAAATCGCCATGCTCGATGGCGTGGTCACCGTTGTACCCGAACTTAAGCGTGTGGGCGCCATGAACCCAGCTTAGAACGGCACGCCAATTGTAATTAGGTCCGCGGTATGCTCCGGGCCCCCACCCACCGCCAACGTTGAAGCCTTGGGTGCCATCATTGATGCCAATGATGGGAACATTAAGATTATTGCTTTGGCCATTCGCGCCGCCTACGCTGGCAAATGCAAACCCACCCTCGGCAAGCACCGTTGAAGTAAAGGTGTGGGTATAGTCGATCTGGCCATAGCGATTCCGTTGGATATTCACGCCGCTCAGCCCCGAGCGAGGAGCAGCCTGAGCAAGATCAAACGCATCATTGTAATAGCTCAGATAGAAGCGGTCCTTGGCCGTCGCATACCAATCGCCGCGGAAGTTATACTGCAAGCCATCGTAGGCGTTCGCTGCCGAAAAGCTGCCGTATTGGAGAACCTGCAAGCTGCAAGGAACAGTAATGGATCCGGTGAGTGTGATATTTCCGCTCCCCGGGCACGAGGTCACTCCCAAAACCTGAGCGGCCGTTGCTGTTGTGCCATTTGCTACCAGAAGCTTGGAAGCAGGATAGAGGCCGAGGACCTGAGTGCCTGTCGTGCCTGGGAAATTCTGCGTCGCCCAGGTATCGAAGGCCGAAGTCTCCCAGAAAGTGGAAGTGGTTCCAGAACCTGACAGGCTTGTCGACGTGGGAGTCTTGGACCACAGTGATTCCACATCGGCAAAGAAAAACAACTTGTTCTTGATCACGGGCCCGCCGAAAGTAGCGGACACGTCTTTACGTTGAAAGCTGACTGGCGAGAAGAAGTCCGGATTCGCTTGAAGATCCTGGTTGGTGTAGAGCAGGCTTCCCGTTCCATGGTATTGGTTCGTGCCAGACTTGGTCGTCACCTGAGTAACAACGGAACTGCCAAGGGCATTCTCCGCTTCCCAAGTGTTAGCCTGCATGGATACTTCCTGGACGGCATCTGGGACCGGCGCCAGGATGAGGTTACCGTTCTGGATGGGGCTTGTTACGTTCATCCCATCAACATAGGCAACGTTTCCGGTATAACTGCGCCCATTTGCACTGATCTGGGGAGTTTGCGTGCCGAAGTTGTCTGCGCCGCCCCCAGGTGATGCCCCGGCTCCGCGCGTACCCGTGCCTACGACTCCCGGGGTCACGCTCATTACATCCCAGAGATTTCGATTCAGCTCCGGCAGTTCTTTGACCGTCTGAGAGTCCAATGTCGTCTGAAGGCGGCTATCATCAGCGTCGATGGGCGCGGCCACCTCTGTCACCACGGTAGTTTGCGACACTGAGGCAACCGGCAAGCTGACGTTGATGCCTTGTGTCTCCGCCGTGCCAAGCGTGACGTCCACCTCTTTGGTCTGCAGTCCCTTTGCCTCGGCTCGCACCACGTAACGGCCTGGTGCCAGGCTCGCGAAGCTGTAATTGCCAGAACTGCTCGTAGTGGTTGATTGTTTAATCCCCGTGTCGACGTTGCGTAATTCCACAGAAGCGCCTACAAGCGCGGCACCGCTTGAATCGGAAATAACTCCTTGAATGCTACTGCTGTACTGCGCCGAACAGTAGCCGCCATAGAGGCAAACAAAAGATAGTGCAATCGCAATACGCCACCAGCTTCTACTCACAGACTCCTCCTTGTGCTTGGGTGCTGCACCGAACACCCCAGTCGTGCTCTTATGAGCAACCCCGTCGCAAGCGTTTACTCGGTCCAGCAAGAGTAAACGTTTACTCCACATTGACGGCAAATTATCCTTGTTTTTCGATGGTGTCAAGAGAAATCTCAAATATTTGGAAATATCGAGCGACGGCTCACCAGCACTTCGTCGAACACGCTTAGTCGTATAGAGAAATAGGGAGTTCCATGAAAATTCCTGACACGTTACTCGTTTCCGGAGTTTACACTTACTGTAACGATTTTCTGCCAATCTCAGTGAACCTGACCGGATTCAGTCCTGACACTGCGTAGCTCCTTGGTCCCTCGTTAACTCATGGACACTAATGTACTTACACGGGAGTTCCTTCGGGCTCTAGTGCCTTCATCGCTTGAAAGGACGCCTGACCCGCCAGGCGGCTTGCCTTTCGTTAGTCTGTGCGGGGCCTGTCGATCACCAACTCAATCGGAGCAGAGAAAGCCCTTGGCGGGGCAACGCAATGCTCAACCTGAAGGAGCCTTTCTCAATCGACCGCCAAGACGGTGAATCCAGAAGCTGTAATTGTCCGGCAGCTTGAAGCGTTGCGTATTCGGCAGGGGATGGCGATTGCGGCGAACCCAAATTCATCCATTTTGAGTAAGCGTTACTACGCTTGGCATCGACTCGAAAGTCCTCAACGACGGCTCGTGTTACGTCCTTTGGAAGGCCCCTAACGTTCAGATCAACCGCGACGGATGGAGTTGGCACATCGTCGTCATGGTAGTTCCAAACCAGAATCGCCACTTCCCTTTCCCTTCGCGTGGCAATCGCGCTCACATCTGCTGGGCCACGCACGCCCGTCTGAACGATATTCTGTGTGTCCAGAGATCCAGAACTGGTCACTGTCAGGCGCTCCTGCCCTAAAAGTCCAAACATGCGGAAGGCGTTCAATACCGGCTTATCGATTCCGTTCGTGGCAAGTTCGCGAAACCCGGCGAAGTAGGGTTGGTCTTCAAATTCAAACGCCCAAGTAACCACTCCTTCCAAGGAGACCTGCTTCTGCTTGGCCAAATCAAGCGTCCGGCTCAGCGCTTCGGCGGTATAGCAAGCGTAAAGCGGCCCGTTGCGGTACAAGTTTTGTGGGTTTTCTTGGGCTGAACAGGCTGCGCAACCCTCGGGGTCCCATTCGCCCAACACAATAGGAGTGGAATGCCATTCGGATCGAGATGCCACAATCTCAAAACCTCTCTCGATGGATTGCAGTTGCCTGGCTAAGCCCATCTGCACATGATCGCCCATCCACCTTGGCGAACCTTTTGGGTGAAACGAGATGAAGTCGAGCCGGGTGCCTGTTTTCCCGTCCGCATAGTTTTTTTCATGTGCGCAATGCTCCAAGAAAAGCCGCAGAAAGTCGGCGGCTTTAGGAGAGCCCGGACCAGTTGTGTCCGGTCCACCAATTCTTGCGTCAGGATAGGCCTTCAATACGGCATCGACGGTGAAGTCGTATAGTTTGAAGTATTCCTGTGGAGTCCCTTGCCAGTATCCGATGTCCGGTTCGTTCCAGACTTCCCAAAGCCAGCTCTTCAATGCGGTGTCGCTGTATCGCGTCCGCAGATGGCTGACCACATGCGAAATCAGCTCCGACCATTTGTGATAGTCCTTGGGCGGGTAAGCCCACCCTGTGTAAATGGTTCCGACGTTGTCATGAGGGAAATTGTGACGATAGGGCGCAGGATGGGTGGAAAGAGCCTGAGGCATGAAGCCAAGTTCGACAAACGGCCTAACTCCTGCTTGATTGAAAGCGTCGAAGATGCGATCCAGAATTTCCCAGTTGTAAACTGGATTTCCGGCGGAATCTTCCGTGTAGACATTTGTGGATCCCCACTTCAACGAAGCGGATCCGTCTCCGGTGGTCAGCAGGTTGTGCACACGGATATAAACGGGACGGGGGTTGAGAGCGGCCAATTCCGAAAGAAGCTTCTTCCCATTGGGCGCGTAACTATAATTCGGCTCGTCGTACCCAAAGAAACCCCACACTGGCGGCAGTTTCCCTTGCACCTTGTCGTAATCTACTTCGATGGTCACCTTATGCGGAATCTCTTGCGGCAAAATGGGCATGCTAGCCCACAACACAAGGATCAAACTTGTAAGTACTCGTCGCATGACAAAACTCCTTGCGGACACACGCGCCTACTTTGATTCTGTGATTGTGAGAGTCTGGTTTTCCTGCAATCCCGCGGTAAGAACCTGCTTTTGGCCCGAAGGCCAATCCACCTCCACACGATCGATCTTTGTCGCTGTGCCGAGCCCGAAATACAAGGGCAAAACGCTTTGCGCCAGGTAACCCGATTTGCCGTCGTTGTATTTGAAGTAGGCTCGCCCACCGGCGTATACGCGGATGCTGGCTCCAAGCCCATTCCTGTTTGAACTGGTTCCCTTCAGAACGATTTTTAGCCACTGAATCTTCTTTCGTTCTGTCAGGTTGCTCACCAATATTTGCGGTTCGGAATTAAAGTCATTTACCACGATGTCCAGATCGCCGTCGTTATCGAGATCGAAAATGGCGGCCGACCGGCTGGAACGCGGCGACATAACAATGGACTTTCCGCTTTGCCCGACACACACTTTGCTCTTCAGTTCCGCCTGTTCTTTTACTTCCCGGGGATCCGAACAGTCGATTTCGAACCATGGCGTGTACAACTTCTTGCGCGGCTCGATTCCCAGCACGAATTCCGAGTCCAGGAATTTCTCGCCTTGGTCATTCAATAAGAGTGAGTTTATGCCGTAGCGATAGGGATAGCTCATGCCTGACGGAATGAAGACGTCCTCCCAGCCGTCCGCATTTAGATCGCCGACGCTCGGCCCCCATGGCCAGTAGGTCTCAAGGCCGAGGCGGTCGGAGATTTCCTGGAATTTGCCGTTGCCCAGGTTGTGATACAAGGCATTGCCATAGATAAAGTCTTCCTTTTTCCCATGAATGTAAGACTCGTCCCAAGTAACCTGCGATTTCAACTTTTCATTTTCCGGGCCAGGCTCATCACTCATGTCGGAATGCATATCCGTGATAAACAAATCCGCACGGCCATCATTGTCTACGTCAAAAAACTTGAGTCCCATCGCGCCCCAAGGGGTCTTGGGAAAGTATTCATCTGTTTTCTCGACGAACATCTTTCCGCCCATGTTTTCGTAGTAGTGGCTGCGCCCCTGCATGTTCAGGAAGAAGGGGTCGGGCCAACCGTCCCCATTCAGATCGGCGAAACTCGCATCACCGCACCATCCGTGCGGGTGTAACCCAACCTCGGCCGTCACGTCCCTAAAGTGGCTTTGTCCCATATTTTTGTAAAGAACGGGGTATTCGTAGCGCTCCTCGTAAAGATGGCCGGAGAAGGAGTCGAAGATGCCGATGTACTCGCCGTCCGGTCCCTTTTCATCGGTCGTGTACTTGCCGACGTTGCAGACCAGCAGATCCACCAGGCCATCGTTGTCGTAATCAAAAAAGAAAGCGCCGGAAGAATGCGCCGACAACCCCAGCCCGGCTTCCTGAGTGATGTCCTTGAAGTGCCCGTGCCCGTCATTCTTAAAGAGCGCATTTCCACCGCGCACGGTTGTAACAAAAAGATCTTCATGCCCGGCGTTCTCGATGTCGCCAAATGCCGCGGCGACGCTGATCCGGCCCGGCAATCCAACTCCCGCTTCCTGAGTGATATTTTTGAATTTTCCACCGCCCAGGTTTTTCCAGAGTTCATCCCCCCCCACCTGGTTCACGAAATAAATGTCGTAAAGTCCATCGCCATCCACGTCGGCCACTGCTACCCCGCTCCCGTGGTCGTAATGGCCCATCCGCATGTGCTTGGCCGCATCGTCCACCGCGTGATGCACAAAAGTGATACCACTTTCTTTCAGGCGATCTGTGAATTGGAAGTCATGGAAAACTCTGTAGCTCTTCGCCGCTACCAGTTGGGCTTTCTTCCGTGCAGGCAAGGCGTCCGCGCCAATATCCTCCTCTGGATAGCGAAGGCGAGAGCGTGTGTCGTTGCGTGCGTTTAACGGCAGCAGCAACGTGACTACGCATAACACCAGGCACAGCGCCGCCAGTTTATTTTCGCGTCGGTCCATGTTGACTCTTCCTCTCGGGAAACGAACCTTCACACATTTTCGGCATCTGTTTTCTTGGTCTCCAAGCCGCGCATTGTAGCCCCGGGCGTTTGCCGCGAGCAATCGTTTTCTCTGTTTTCAAGTTTTTGCCATCGCGTCATAATCGGAGCATGCGTTTTAACAAAATCCTCTGCCTCATGACGGTTTTTGTATCCCTTTCCTCCTTGCTGGCCGCCCAGACCGAGCGGGATCGTATCGCGGCCGTCACGTCCGCCTTGGCTGCCAAGGATTTCGATCAGGCCTTGGCATTGCTCCAACCTGCGATTAAGGAGTCTCCTCAAAATGCCAAGTTATGGACTCTGCAGGCGCTTGCGCTTTCCGGGAAAGGGCATCCGAAGGAAGCTATCCTCGCTTATCAAAAGGCTCTGAAGATCTCCCCTGAGTTTCTCCCTGCCGTTGAGGGTGCGGCGCAACTCGAATATGAGTCTGGCAGCCAAGAGGCCGTCCCACTCTTGGAACACGTGCTTCGCCTCCGGCCCAACGATCCCACGAGTCACTCCATGCTAGCCGTCCTCGCCTACAAGAAAGGCGCCTGCGATCAGGCAGCGGAACATTTCGCCGCGAGCGGCCCGCTCCTGGATTCCCAGCCAATAATGCGGGAGGAGTACGGTGAGTGCTTGCTCGGATTGAATCAGCCCGACAAGGCAATCCTTGTTTATCAGAGGGCCCTCGAGCTTAGTCCAGAGGACAACGATGCACGCCGTCAACTGGCGGCCGCTCAACTGATAGCGGAGCGACCTAAGGAAGCGCTAGAGACTCTCGCTCCCCTTCTTCAGATTGAGACTCCTGAAGTCAAAACACTTCAGCTTGCTGCCTCGGCGTACGAAGCGGACGGAAATACACTTCAGGCCGTAACTTCCCTTCGTCAGGCAATTGTTATGGACCCGCACAATGTGGATCTGTACCTCGATTTTGCCGTCCTTTCCATGGACCACCAATCCTTCCAAGTCGGAATCGACATGGTGAACGTCGGACTGAAGGCAGATCCCAAATCCGCGCCACTCTATGTGGCTCGGGGCGTCCTATACGTGCAACTTGCCAAATATGACCAGGCTGAGAGCGACTTTAATCGAGCGGATGAACTCTCACCCAATCAGGGCATTAGTTCCGCTGCCCAAGGATTGGAACAGGTCGAGGCCAATGATCCTGCGCGAGCTCTACGAACAGTGCAATCCAAACTGGCCAGTAAGCCAAACGATCCATACCTGCTCTATCTACAGGCGGACATTCTCACTCAAATGGGACCAGATGCCGGTAGCCAAAAGTTCCAAACCGCTCTTCGTTCCGCAAAAAGGGCCGTTGCCTTACAGCCCAACCTGGTTCCCGCTCGAGATGTGCTTGCCAAACTCTACCTGCAGGCGGGTCAAACTCAAGCGGCCATCAACGAGTGCCGTGCGGCTCTGAAACTTGATCCAAAAGATCAGACAGCCCTCTATCACTTGATCCAGTTGCTGCGTAAGACGGGGAATACCAATGAGATTCCCGATCTGCTCAAGCGCCTCGCTGAACTGCGCGGAGAAGCCACGAAAAAAGAAACGGAACATAACCGTCACAAATTGGTCGAGGCGGGAGCTGAATCCGTCCCGCCTATGCAGCCTTAGCTCGCTTTCGCGGGACGGTATCAAGTGTGGTTCTAGATAGAAACTGGCAAACAACACGTTTCGCGAAAGCATGATTTCGCGGGTTGTCTTGATACAAAAACTTGTTCCCAATGTCTGCCGACCACCCAACAGCCTGAGGATTCTCAGGATTTCAGGCGCACGTAAGTGCTGTAGTACTCCTCCTGAATATGCATGAAAGGACGCATCGAGACTGGCTTACCCTCTGCGCTGTTAACAACGGAATCTCCCGTGGTATTGTTCGCGGGCTTGGCTCGTAGAAGCTCCGTCTTTTCAAAGCTCGGCTGAGAATCGGCGATTCCGAAGAGAACGAGCGGCCCGCGCAGTAGGGCCACTTGATCTGGATGTTGCACATCTACTTGCTCCAGCCGCAGCGGCATCGGCAATTCCAGCTCGACAACATCTCCGTCTTTCCAGATGCGCCGAACCGCCGCAAACGTTCCAGGTTGGACGCCTTCGGTAACTCGATTTCCGTTCACCGAAAGCACTGGATCGCTCGTCCATCCGGGAATCCGGATGTACAAGGCGTATTCCTTGGGTTGTGAAGCTGTCACTTTAATGCGAACCGTATTCTCCATCGGATAGTGCGTTTCCTGTGTCAGCCCATACTGCCCAGAACTTTCAGACCAACGCACCGCCGAAGGTGTAAACAGGTTGACGTAAACTCCGTCGTGCGAGCGCAAATAGGTACTGATGTGGTAGTCGGCGGCAAGTTGCGGAAATGTACCAGAACAGCAGGGCCACTTATCCCGGTACCATACTTTCTTGCCGGTGGTCGCATAGTCGGAGTAGTAAAACGACGTGCCGTCCGCTTGAATCGGCCAGGCGCCGAGGATCGTGTTGTAGAGCACGCGCTCCATGGTATCGCCGTAACGGGAATCCTTGGTGACGCGGAGCAAGTAGCGCGCAATTTTGAAGTGTCCGTAAGCGCCGCACGGAGTCTCAAAACTAGCGTGCGAAGTACGCAGACTGTCTCCCAACTGTCCCCGGTTAGGCTCGCCAAAGCCTTCATCTGGTCCCCAGCCACCGGTCGCGAAGCTCTGCGTTGTCAATACCATCTCAAAGCCATTTTTCGCCGCCCGCAGATGCTTCTCGCTCCCAAGCGTAATGTACGCCTGCATCGCGGAACTGAACGCGTTCACATGGCTGTACGCATGTTCAAAGGGGAGAACATTGTTTCCTGCCGCCAAGGGATCAAAATATGTGTCGTCTTCCAGAAAGCGTTTCGCAAAGTCACGGTAGAACGGGTCGCCGCTGCGTTGGTAGGCCAGGAAAAGGTTTTCGGGCAGCGTATAGGTTTCATCCCAGGTAAACGATGTGTCCTTGTGCGGGCGCGACCGCTGCTCGGCTCGGGAAAGCGCCTTCTCTGGAAGATACGCCTGCATGGCAAGGCTAAGCTTTTTGTGGACAGCCATCGCCATGGGATCGTGGACAAATTCGTGGGCGTCGATCAAACCGCAAGAGAGTTTGTCATACGTGTAAGCGGGCAGGCGGTAACCAGCGAAGAATTTGGCTTTATCGTCCAGCGTTTCCGCGTAACCCTTCACCAGACGATTCACTTTTGCGCGTGTCGCTTCCGACCCAGTCACGGCATAGGCGCGCGCAAGCCCGGACAGGTATTGGCCGAAACTGTGTCCGGCGATAAATCCGTGAAAGTCAGTATGGTCCAGACTGAATCCAGTGAGATCGTACCAACCGCCCATGTCCGCCCCGGGCGCTGGCAATCCGGCAACTTGCCGAAACACTTTAAGCATGCGGTCGTCGTCCAGGTTCAGATAGCGGGCATGATTCTGCTCGAATTGCAGCTTCATGGGGCCGTCAAGCAATTGCACACTCTGGTAGGGGAACACATTGAGCGGCGTGGTTATTGCGACTGCGCCCTTATCAGGATTTGCTAGCCCCCGGAGAGCGCGGGCTGAATATGCCGTTGCAGCCACAGCTGCCGTAGACTTAAGAAACATCCTTCGATTGATCGCAGACGCCATGAGAAGCCTCCCTTGCGGAAACCGAGAAAGCGTTTACTCACAAACTATGCAATTGCAGAAGGGTTGTCAATGACTTGTCCTGGAAATGCTCTGTGCCTCAGGATACCGGGACGAGACGCGAGTCCCTTGCCTGCATTTCGTAACTGCGCTGGAATGGCGCCGTTTCGCAGCTCAAACTCTCGTCGAAATATCCACACTCGCTGATTTGAGCCCCGGCGAAGAAGCAGTAACCCGGATGCGACCCGGAATGTCGGTCGATTGCACAATGGCCAGGCAGAGTCCATTGAAAGCTTTTCGCAGCTTGGATTTGTAATCCTCGTGGCTCTCCGGATTTCCGTTGTCAACGCCGAGGAGAATCCCATCGCCTTCTAACATGAAGGTGACTTCATTGTCCGCGACAGGAACTACCCTTCCCTTGTCGTCCAAGATTTGAACTGTGAGGTGCGCCACGTCGCGCCTATCCGCGCTGATCATTTCTCGATTTGCGGACAAGGCTATCGCAACCGGCTCGCTCGTTGTGGATACCTCGATTGTAGCGACGGTTTTTTTGTCTTTAATTCCCACGGCCTTCAAAATGCCGGGCTCGTACGGAACATCCCAGGTCAAGTGGAGATCGGCCGTAGTGCGAGCGGCTTTGGCGCGTTCAGGATAATTGCCGTAGCGACCCTCCATCCCCACGCGAGGAAATTCATATCCCTTCACGCCGAAGGATCTGCCGTTCACAAATAATTCGACCGTGTCGCAATTCGTGTAGCAAGTTACCGGAATCTCGCTGCCTTCTTTGCCCTTCCAATTCCAGTGTGGGAACAGGTGCAGGACCGGCCTATCGGTCCACTGGCTCTGATAAAAATAGAAGCCGTCTTTTTTGAAGCCGCATGTATCGATGACTCCGGAAGAGGAGCCCTTCATTGGCCAGCGCGCTTCGCCCAGGTAATCAATCCCTGTCCACATAAAATCGCCGGACACATAGTCGCAAGTGTGGACAAACTTCCAAAGCTGCTCCACATCAATGTTTCGCCCTGCTGGAAAGCCGAAGAACGCCGGCGATTGCTCATTCCTGAATAGATCTCGATAGCTGCCTCGGATGCCGCCCATGGCCTCGCTTTCCGTGCCGATGAATCGCCACTTAGGGTGCGCGCGGCGATCGATGCTGTAGTACTTTTCCCTTCTGTCGCGCCAGCGGTCCACGTAGTTGTAACCAACGACATCGAGCAGCGCCAAAAATTCCGGGCGCGCGGCGTCAGAAGCGGGTTCGGAATTAATGTGATCGCAGCCGACCGTGACTGGACGCGTAGGATCCTCCGCGCGAAACACCTTTAACAACTTCCCAAGAGTTTCCGCGCCTTCTGGAGCGCCCTGATCGCCGACCTCGTTGCCAGCGCTCCATAAGATTACCGAGGGATGATTGCGGTCGCGGCGGACGAAATTCTGCACGTCGCGTTCGTACCATTCGGTGAAGTAATTGCTGTAGCCATTGGGGCCGATCTGGCCCTTCGGCACTTTCCACTCGTCGAATGCCTCGTTCATTACCAGGAAACCCATGCGGTCGCACAGAGCCAGGAATTCCGCTGCGTAAGGATTATGGCTGGTGCGAATCGCATTGCAGCCCATCTCTTTCAGGGTTTCCAGACGCCGCTGCCAAACTCGCTCCGGCACCGCAGCTCCCACGCATCCAGCTTCATGATGGAGGCAAGCTCCGTTCAGCTTCACGTGTTCGCCGTTCAACAGGAATCCCCTGTCGACATCGAAGACGGCTTCGCGAATGCCGAACGGGGTTTCGTACTCGTCGATAACATGGCTTTGTGAGTGGAGCGCGCTGCGCACTTTGTACAACTTCGGACCGTCCACGGACCAAAGCTGCGGCTTCGTCACCCTTAACTGCTGAACGAATTCATATCCTGCGCTGGGGGCGACTTCCTGGCTCGATTCCGCGCTCTGGATGGTCTTCCCCTCGGCATCGAGTAGGGTAGTGGTCAAACTGCACGACGCAATCCTCTTTCCCTCGTTCTTGATGGCCGTTTTAACCTGCACCGTTGCGGTTCCCCTGGAAACAAGAGGAGTTGTAACGAGCGTGCCCCACTGGGCGACGTGAACCTGATTCGTTGAGAGCAGCCAGGTGTGCCGATAGATGCCGGAGCCTGAATACCAACGGCAGTTCGTTTGGCGGGAATTATCGACCTTGACGGCCAGAACGTTCTCGCCATCGAGATGAATGTGCGGCGTAAGGTCGTAGTAAAACGGAATGAATCCGTAAGGCCGCTTGCCGAGGTACTGGCCGTTGATCCACACTTCGCTATTCTGATAGACGCCGTCGAATTCAATGGTGAGCAGTTTTTCTTTGAAAGAACCAGGCAAGCGAAAGCGCTTTCGATACCAGCCAATTCCGGTCGGCAAATATCCGCCACATTGACTGGCTGGTTCCTTTTCGTTAAAAGGGCCTTCGATACTCCAATCGTGCGGCAAGTCGACATTTCTCCAGTTCGAATCAGAGAATCCCGCACTCTGTGCGTCTGGGAAATCGCCTCTGCTGAACTTCCATCCGAAATCAAAACTTTCCCGGGTTCTTGGAGGATCACTCTCAGCCGGCGCGATCGCAAAGCTCGATCCCACCGGGCCTATGGCAGAGACTAACGCCGCCGCTCCGGCCTGCTTCAAAAGCTCGCGCCGATTCACGGCAACTGGCCCTACTATTTTGTTTTTCATCATGAGCTTTCTCATTGCCGCGTATACTTGTCGAAAACACTCATCACTGGCAGAGCGTTGCCAGTTTCGTCGAAGAATCCCCGAGACCCCAGCGGGCCTGCCACGGCCGGTTCCCACCAAAACACACCCTTGCCGAGGCCATTCGGAGTCTCTTGCACAACGCGATTCACTTGCTCGAGAAAGTCCTTTTGTCCTTCCGGCGTTTCTGGAAACGGTCCGGGCCGCCTTGTATACTCGGCAGACCTCCAGTTGTAAGCGGCCTCCACAACGATGATGTCCTTCTTGTACTCCAGGGCCATAAAGACCATGTTTTCGCGAAGATCGTTCAGACTGCCATGCCACCAGGGATAGTAAGACTGGCCGATAACGTCATAATGGATTTGATAGGTATTGAGCTTGTCGAAGAACCATTTGGTCTTGAACTTATTAGCGCCCTGATCGATGTGGATCATGATTCGCGGGCGTACTGCATCTCCTTTGCCTACCTCCACTCCGGCAATTCCAGCTTTGACAAGATCCGCAAAGTTGTCCCAATTGTCGGGCAGACGCCCATCCGGCCAAATCATTCCGTTGATGACCTCGTTGCCAATTTGCACCATGTCTGGAAGAACGCCTGCCTCGCGGAAAGCCGAAATGGTTTGCTTTGTATATTCAAAAACCGCGTTCACCAGTTGGGCATGAGTCATCCCTTCCCAGGCTTTGGGAAGGAATTGCTTACCCGGGTCGGCCCAAGTGTCGGAATAGTGGTAGTCCAGGAGGAAATGGAAACCCAGTTTTTTGGCGTCTTTGGCAAGCGCAATCGTGTACTCGAGATTGTTGGGCAGCTCTGTTGGTGTATGGAACAGCCGCAAGCGAATCCAGTTGTAGCCATGATCCTTAAATATTTCCAAGCCCGGCTTGGCGACTCCCTGATCCTTGAACATCTTGCCTTGGGCCTCCGCCTGTTTCAAGAAAGACAGGTCAGCGCCTACCGCATACTCGGAAGCACGCAGAGGCTCGCCCTGCAAAAGCAAGAGTACTGTCAGGACGGCTGTGCAATATGTCTTTTTCATAGTTGATGAAGCGCCTCCTGATCCGCGGAAAACCTATGGGTAAGAGCCATCACCAGCCGCCGAACCACCAGGACTTTTGCGACGCTGCGGGACCTTTATGCCTGATTCAGGCTGCTCCCTAAGGTTTTCCCAGCGCGTCCAGCGCCGTAAGCGGCGTCGAGTAATTTGGATCATTCACGTTGGTGGATCCTGAGCTGTCGGCATTGTCAAACAACGTCAGGCCACTCCAGCCATAGATGGCGTCCGGCAGATTGTCGCCGTTGACAAATCCGCCGCTCAAACTTGGCACGTTTACGCCTGTTGCGTCCCAGTAGGCAATGCCCATCCCCAAGTGGTTCGGAATTGCCGTGACAACACTCCGCAAGTCCAGCAAAAATTGATTCTGCGACTGCTGAGTTGGAGGAGTGTACCAGGGGTCGTTGGACCCAAACCCATTTTCGTAGTGTTCACCAGTTTCCAGAATCAGGATGGGCTTGCCGATGCTAGTTGCCGCGGTATTGAGGACGTTTTGCTCGATCGGTTGATTGCTGGGATTGGAAGCGGCAGCCTGCGCAGCGGTCAGCGGACCATGATAGAAAGGATAGTAGCTCTGGCAGACAGCATCGTAAGGAATGTTGTTTTGGTTCGCGAGCGTGAAGAACCCGGTAATATCCCAGTCTGGGGTGATGTGGATGCAGGTTAGGGGAGCAGGAATAGCGGGGCCAATTGATGTATCGGCTGCAGCATCTTGAACCGCTTTCATCGCCTGTATTTCCAAGAGCGCAAATTGCGGGAAAGTAGAAGTCGAAAGGCTGCCTGCCGGCCCCAGGAACCCATTATTCACTTCGTTGCCAATCGCCACCATGTCAGGCATGGTCCCTGCTTGCCGGTAGGCCATGATTTCCGCTTTGACATAGTTGTAAAGGTCCGTCTGAAGCTGTGCGGGTGAGTCGGCTGCCCACGCCGAGGGAACGCTGGCGGAACTCGCGCCATCAAACAGCAAAGTCAAGTGCAGGCTTAAACCTAGGTTCTTCGCGCGTTTTGCAAGGTCCAGGTCCTGCGCTTCCGTCTCTCCGTAGCAGGAGGTGCTGGCGCTGCACCCAACCTGAGACACACTCACATAAGGCGGTACGGAGCTTGGCCTCAAGCGCACCATGTTGACGCCGTGGTTCTTGAGAATCTGGAGTACATCCTGTTGCTTACCGGCATCTTTCCACCAGGGTGTACCGGCCGCCGCGCGAGCAGCCTCCTGCTTTCCCAACAAAGCATTGTCCACGCCGCGGAAAAAGGCAGGGCGCAACAACCACTGTTGGCTCTGTGTGGCAGACCCGGAGAGAGTGGTTTGAGTTACACAGGCGCCTGCCGCCACGCACGCTGCGCCCTCATCCATCAGCATTCCCGTACTCTTATTGGAGATCGTGTAGTAGCCGTTGCTTGTTGGCGTGAGTTTCCACTGCTGCGTCGGAGTGGTCGCGGCCGCACAAACATTCTGCACGACGTACGTAGCTCCGGAAGTATCGAGGCACAGAGTGTTTGAAGTATTGGCGATCTGCCAAATGCCGCTGGTCAGACTCGTGAATTGCCATCTCTGGCTCAAACTCGTAAAGCTGTGCGGTTGCACAATGATGTGATCACCCGTCACGGCTGAACCATTGTTGAGGTCGGCTTGCGAGCCATCGCTCTGATTCAGGATGTAGTAGATATCGAGGCTAATCGGTGTGCTATCCGTGGGTTCAGCGGGCCGCTGGCTTAGGTTTGTGACCGTGACTGAGGCTGTAGCTTTTCCACCGTTGCCTCCCTCCGTCGAAGTCACCGCGGTGGTTGTATTGTTCTGCGTTCCAGCGGTCACCGCGGAGATATTCACCGTAAAGCTGCAATTGGAGCTGGCAGCGAGTGTGTCCCCTGTCAGGCTGACGCTGGTTGACCCGGCCGCTGCGATGATCGTGCCATTGCATGTCCCGTTCTGGCCATTGGGCGTGGCGACTGTCAGCCCCGCGGGCATCGTGTCTGTAAAGCCGATCCCAGTCAAAGAGGTCCCCGTGTTTGGATTGGAAAGAGTGAAGGTCAGCGAAGTGGAGCCGTTAAGCGCTACGTTGGCCACCGCAAATGCTTTGGTGAAAGTGGGTGGCAGGATGGTCGGCGGTGGAGGAGTGGTCCCGCCCGAACCGCCGCCGCATCCATAAACACAAGAGACGCCAAGGACCAAAATGATGCAGCAATAGGGAAAACGTGGTTGTGTCTGCAAATTCACCCTCACAACACCGGGCCCCGTCCCGAAAGAAACCGGCGACCGCTTCAGAACGTCAACCATTCAAATAATCGATGCGACAGTTTAGCTTTGTATCTCGATGGGGCAATCAGACTAAGGTAGGATTCACGGCAGCCCCTCGGGAACAGCAGAACAGTGAATGAATCCTCATGGCTCTGCATTGGGGATTTGACCCCCATGCTCTGGCGGCTTCTTGTTCATCTGCCTGTACAACTCCTCAAGACGGTCCTTCGCCTTCTTAATCTCTTGATATAGCTGCACTTCCTTCTTGGATTCGTCTTTCAATTGAAGAATTCTGCAGACTGATGCCAGCCGGTAATGTGCTTCGCCGTTGAGCGGATCGGCTTGCACGGCCATGCGGAAGTACTGCATTGCCTCTTGAGGCTTTTCCTGGCTTGCTAGCAGCCGGCCAAGGCCCATTTGGGCTTGCACCTCTCCGGGATTCAAGGCAAAAGCGCGCTGGTAATGAGCGTAAGCGGTGTCCGCGTCACCGCGCCGCTCAGCAATCCTTGCAAATAGGCATTCCGTCTTTGCACTATCGCCATCGAGTTTCACGGCAGTCTGCAGTTCTGCTTCTGCTTGGGCCTGCACCTCCGCGTCGCTGGGCGCAGACTCGAGGATGGCTTCGGCCAGTTCGTAGTGCACGCCTGGTAATCGCGGGTTAATCTCCAACGCCTTCCTGTAGTGCTCGGTAGCGCCCTTAAGGTCGCCCTCGTTGATCAATCGCTCAGCGATCACTTGCTGCATGCGGGCCGAACCTGGAGCAAGTATCGCCAGCTTGTTCAGAGTGTCTTCCGCCAATTCAAAATAGGTTTGCTGCGCCATGTACAAGACTTCGACATTGTCAGGGTCGAGATCCACAAGCGTGCGCATCACAGAAGCCGTACGGTCCAGGTCGCCCTGCTGGTAATAGATACTCGCCAGTTCCATGCCCACCTGGATTTGAAGGTTTTTGTCTTTCAACATGGGAAACGATTTCTCCAGTAGTCCTTGGGCCGAAGGGTGCCCCAGTCTTCTTTCGCAAATCCCGAGGAGTGCTTGCGTTTTCTTTAGGGACGGATCAATCGTCAAGGCCTTGCGCAGATTCTGTGAAGCGTTAGGATAATCACGCTGAACGAATGCAATCACGCCCAAGTTGGCGTAGGCCTCGGCGTTTTTGGGATCGAGCGCCACGACGGCATTGAACTCCTTTATCGCGGAGTCGGCATCGTTCGCCTTGAGGTATTCGGCCGCCTTCCGAAGGTGATCGTAAATCCCCGCTGAGCGAGAGGTCTCGGCTTGGCCGGCCATGAGAGTGAGCGCGCTCGCCAGAAGCACAAGAACTAAGGGCAGTAGCTTGCCAATCGCGAGTCCAACACGATTCGCAGTCGCAACTTTGGCGGCGCCAGAACGAAACATGGATCCGTGAGGCTCGGTGGATGGAAGCTCATTCATTGAGAAACAATACCTACAGTTGAATATTTCTGCGTGAGTCGCAAAGTGCTTCTCGCCGCGCTTCAATCATGATTACGCAGTCACGATATCACAGCAGGTTTACTTCCGCGGTCAAAGATCCCGACTGCCATCGCCACAAACGACCTAGCGAAATCCTCTGCCGGGACGAACCGCAAAAAAAACTGCGGGATGCGGAAGCTTACCTCTTTCCGCACCCCGCAGATTGGGGTGAATTAAACTCCGAAGGTAGAACACCTGCGGAGCCGCATGGGACCGGCCCCCGCCGTGCAGCTTAGAACGATATCTTGGCGCCGAGTTGGAAGAGGCGCGGGCCGTTGACTACATTGAGCGGCGAGATTGTCCCCGCTGCACTGTCGACCAGCGACCCACTAGCGTTATAGCTCACATTGCTATCGGGATTGCCATGGACAACGTGATTCAGGATATTAAAGGCGTCGGCTCGGAATTCGAGCTTGAATCGTTCGGTGATAGAGAACGTCTTTCCGATGCTGAGGTCCATGTTGAAAAAGCCTGGCCCGTAAAGGCTATCGCGCACGTTGTCACCGAAGCTGCCAGCCACAGGATCGGCGTAGGCAGCAGGGTTGAACCACTGTCCCGGTGCCTTAGGACTCGATACGCTGGGGTTGCCGACACGTACCGCATAGAGGGTGCAGTTCCAGCAGACACTCAGGGCTGGAGTAAGCCGGCCCTCAGTCGTGGAGTCGTATATTGCGGGCGTGAAGGGGAGTCCGGTGTGCCACTGAGTCACTCCGGACAGGCGCCAGCCTCCCGCGATCTGGTCGAGCACGCCGTGGAGTTTGAACTGGCGGTCGCGCCCGAAGGGGAGTTCGTAAACGGCCTGGCCCGCGACATAGTGCCGGACGTCGAACGCAGAAGAGGCGTAATTGGAAGCCGGGCTATAGGCATTCTGCGATACGTTCACGCCGCCCGAGCCCCAGCCTGTGCCAGTACCGGTGTCAAGAGAATGAGAGTAGGTATAGTTGACCAGGAACTGCAGTCCACTGGACATTCGCTTCTCGACACGGAGCTGGAAGGCGTTGTAATTTGACCATCCGTCCCAAATCATGCCGGCAATGTAGGGGAAGTTGGGATTCGGGTTGCACGCATACCAGCCGCCGCTGCAACTCAGATTGCTTGCCGTGGCCGAATCTATGTCCGTGGTGAAGTTGAGATTCCTGCCGCGGGTGTAGACATAGCTCCCATCCAGGAGAACGCTCCCCGGGAACTGATGCTGAACACTCAGGAGGAATTCCTGGATGTAGGTCGTTGGTATGGTGCGCGGGTAGTAAGCAATGTACTGGCCGTTTCCGACGAGAGACGATGCTGTTTGGAGCGTCGGGTACTGAACGGAGCCAGCCGGAGGGCCTGCATCCAGATTGAACGCAGGAGTGCTGCTGCTGTAGCCGAGGTACGGGCTGGCGGGGTTTAGCCCCATGCCGAGCGTGCCACCGTTGCCCCCGCCGTAAACGTCCGCGCCGCGCGGGGCATCAAAGATGCCGTAACTCGCGCGCACGGCCCAGTTCTGGCGCGGCGACCAGGCGATTCCGATTCGAGGCGCGAATTCCTTATAATCGCCGTTCTCGATCGTGGTCAGATTATTGATCGAGCCGCCATACATCGCATCGCTCTGTCCGCCGAAGAGAATGGCGCCGCGATAGGCCCCGCCATTCCACGAATTAGGGAGGACGGGGTCAAAAACGCCGAACTTGCCGCCGTCCACGCCCCAGCCGGACATCATCTGCCAGCGGAGCCCGAGATTAAGGGTTATTTTTGAGGAGACCTTGAAGTCGTCGTTGGCGAACAGAGCGGAGCCCCACGCATGGGCGCTGGTCGCAACGGCTTCACCGACATGCCAGTCGTAAACGTCACCCGCCAGGAAATCAGCGTAAGGAATGCCCGTGTAAGTCCCATTGAACTCGAAATGGCCGGAATCCAAGTCACCCCACGCTGTATAGTTCTGGTAGAAACGGTCGTACTCGCCGCCGATCTTGATCGTATGTCTGCCGCGAATCAGCGTGAGAACATCGGAGACGTTGGCGGTGCCGTCGGCCAGAATAGCATCAATATTGCCATTACCGTTTCCGGCCCCGAGCGCGGTGGCATACTGCGATGAGCCCGCATCGATTGTGATATGCGGAAATAGGTTAGCGTTGGGGGGAACGTTTGTCCCGTACGCCGGCTCGAGACCGAGCGTCGTTGGGTCGTTTTTGCCAATGGAATACGGCTTGTAGGTATCGAGTTCTCGCGCATAGCCGATACGGAACTCGTTTACGACAGTGGGGCTGATCGTGTAGACGTCCGACAACTGCCCAGTGAGATTATAATTGCGTCCTTGCGAAAAGGCCGACGCGTCGTTGGGGTATAGCGGATCCGCCGGAACGAAGCTCACGAGCGCTGGAAAGTAATTGAACGTGGCTGAGAGACGTTGAGCGGGGGAAATATTGTAGTCGATCCTCCCTGTGTACCAGGTATTGGTATTGGGGCTGCTCCCGTTAAAGACGTAGTTGTAATTAGTCCCGGCAGCGGGGACGCAGGTCTGGGCGACCGTCGCGCTGACGTTCGCAGGACCCGGGCAGCCAGCGATCCAGCCTTTTGCATTGGCCGAAGGGAAATATCCCTGCAGCTTCTGAGCCACATTTGAGTATGTCCCTAGCAAAATGCCGTTGGAGTCAAAGGCGCCGGCCTTCATTCCTGTCATGCCGTAGAAGTCCCCGGCCTCCATTGCAGCCGTCGGATAATAGTAGGTTCCAGAAACCGGCGAGGCGGCAGGGTTGCGCTGATAGGTGAAAAAGAAGAAGAGCTTATCTTTGATTACCGGCCCGCCGACGCTACCGCCGTATTCATTCCAGTGTTCGACCGACTTGGGCTCCGGCGCAGGATTCGAAACGCTTCGCGAGTTTAATGAGGTGTTTTGGACGTACTCAAACACGTCGCCGTGCCACTGGTTGGTGCCGCTCTTTGTGATCACGTTGATTGCGGCGAGACCGTTGCCGTACTGGGCGGGTGCGTTGCTGGATTTGACGCTGACTTCGGAGATGGCATCCAAGGGCATGTAGAAGTTGCTGCTGTTGTAGTCCCTCGGTGAGGTGGCCGCCGAGCCATCAATCATGAAATTCATGTTGTAGGACTGCGTTCCGTTGATGCCCACTCCCTGGCCACCTGCCTCAGCACTGGTGTTTTGGCCGAAGCCGGGGTTCACGCCGGGTATCAACTGGGTCAGTTCCGGACGCCAATCGGTGCCCGTAATGGGGGCGTTTGCCACCGCCTGCGTGCTAATGTCCACATGCTGGTCAGTTGTTTCCGTTTCCACCAGCGGCACTGCTGCGTTCACGACAACTTCCTGACTGGCTACGCCGAGTTGCAGCGTCGCATTGATTTCTAGCGTTTCGATCTGGAGTACGATCCCTGAGCGGACAAAATCGCGAAAACCCTGCTTTGAAAACCGGATGGAGTAGCTGCCCGGCGCCAGAAACGGCACATCGTAAAGCCCGGACTGGTTTGTCGTTGACGCAGTGACGACATTCGTCTGCACGTTCATGATCGAGACCGCCACCCCCGGTACAACGGCTCCGGAAGGATCCATTACCGCTCCCTTGAGCTCGCCAGTATTCGAGTTCTGAGCCATGGCGAGAGGAGCGAGCAGAATTGCCCCCAAGAACAGCAACAGGAAACTGAAGCGCGCGAGTGCATCCAATTTTTTCACTTGTACCTCCTGAGAATCGCGAAACTTAATAAAATCTCCCCGGCCTGATAACTCACGGACACCCAATGCCCGGGTGCGCCGCACGTCACACCAGCGCACCTCAATCGTCCTCGACAGTTCTTATGTTTGTACCGAATTCCTTGCACCCGACTCCCCGAATACACAACGCTCGGGGTAATTCAATTGAGCGGATTCTACAGTCGTCACCGTAGTGTTGAAATCCGCCTAAAGTAGGATTAGCGATAACGTGCATCAATTTATCCGCATCAAGCGAGATAGTCGGTCTGCGCATCGTCACTCCACCCACCTCAGGTAACATAGCCGTTCCAATTAGTGGCTCCCCGTTCCGCCCAGTTCGGCGACCGCCTGATATTCGGGAACTACATCAACCCCTTTCAATTCAGCCAGTTGGCCGGATGGAGGAAAAGTTGTATAACTTCCGACAGGCAAATAGATCGGCGCGTCTTTCCTCATTGGCAGGATTTGCAGGGTCAAGCTTGGGTCCGCTTGTGGGGCCGAGAGTCGCCCCAGGGAAATCAGCCAAGGTGTTCCTTTGAAGAAATCGTCGGTGAGGAGTCTGCCTGCAGAGTAGAGCCTGGCTATATCGCCCGTGTAAGTGATTCGCAAGGAGACGGTACGAACTGAGGGAGAAGCGATGCTGGGAACCTGAATGCTCCATTCGGCAGCACCTTTAAATGCCTCTTCCTCGGGAGCCTCGGCTACTTCTTGACCCATGTGAATCGGGGGACATACATTGGCATCACGAAGTTTTGCGAACGTCGCCTCTATATTTTCTAGCTGGACGTGAGTCTGGTACCGCTCAAAGAGACCCTGCGGCCCGGAATCAGCAAATCCCGACGGCGTCGGATCGGGTTTCGGGAGCACGTCGAACTCTAACTGACTGGGCTCGACAGAACTGAGATGCACTGCGTTGGACGTAAAAAATAAGGCTGCGGGAGAGAGCAAGAGCCGTTCGCGACCAGCCAGATTAGTCTTCCATGCATCGTGTGCCATTCCCCGGGCAAGCAGGATGATCTGGATATCGTTCGCGCCGCGCTTTCGGATGCGAATTGCTGCCTGCTCCCCGGACTCGATTTGGTCAATCAGGACATGGTGATTTTCACGCGCGATTCGAGCGCGGGGAGCTTCAATCGTGACGTCCGCAGCGGAATCGAAGGCAAACTCCGCGGGCAATCCAGGCCAGCTGAAAAATACATACGTATTGAGTTCTTCCAGCCGGCAGAGAAGTTGCGCCGTGGAGTATTCGAGCACGGTCCCGCCCAGGTTCATGTTTACGGGCCAAATGACGTAGGCCCCGCTAGGAATTGCCGTCGGATGCCGCGGAACAATCACCTCGCCTGCCGTTGTTTTCAAACGTATCTGGAAATCCTTTCGTGGGGGAAGCGGATAGTTTCGCTGGTAATTATTGATGAAGACAAAGCCATGATTCCCCTCGAATCGCGCTGCAACACGGGGAGTAGCAATATCGCTCTTGCTTGCCGGGGTGCGGTCTGGAAAATATGGAGGCATGGCAGCCAGGCTGGAACCAAAATCATTTAGGAAGAGGTGAAAGGTTTTCAAATCTCCAAACGAGGGATTCACCTGGCCAAACTCGCCGAGCGGTGCCTGAAAATCATACGATTTCACTGGGAGATCATTGGGATAACCAGTGGCTTGGGACTCCTGCAAAGTTGTGCGTTTGCCGTCCGGGTTGGTTCCGCCATGGAACATGTAATATCCGTATAGTGTTACACCCGACCCCAATTTCACCAGGAGCATCGCAGCTACGTCATCCGCGCTGATCAGCGGACGCCGATGATAAGTCAGTTCCATTCCACCACCCATCTCGCCCGTCAGGAACGGATAAGATGCGAAACGTGCGTCGATGTCCGGCCGCTTTGAGCGAAGATCTTCCTCCACATTTTCATCGCAACGGATTGGCGTGAAGAAGTAGTTCGCATTTGGTGGTAGTTGCCGCAGACTGCGGCTCCATGGGGCGTCTGGATACCCCCCAAACACCGGAAGGTAACCTTGTAGCGGAATTTCAGCAGCGTCCCAGCCCGTTGCTGTATAAAAAGGCGCATCGAGGCCTTCTTCCTTTGCTATCTGCAATAGTGTCGACATGTGCTCGGGGCCTTTACCGGGTCCGCGCTCGTGATATTCGTTCTCAATTTGGACACCGATAATCGGGCCGCCATCTTTCCAGAACAAACCCCTCGTTTGTTGGCTGATTTGGCCGAAAAAACGACGAACATAGCGAAGATAAACCGGATCATTCTGGCGGGTGGGGGATTTTTGAATTAGCCAATCGGGGAAACCGCCATTGCGCGCTTCACCGTGGTCCCACGGTCCCACGCGGAGCCACACGTACAAACCATGTTTGCCGCAGAGTTCGACAAATCGGCGGAGATCGCGTTGGGCAGTCCAGTCAAACTGATCTTCGATTTCTTCGTGGTGTATCCAGAAAACATAGGTGGAAATGATTTGAATGCCACCTGCTTTCATCTTTAGGATTTCTTCCTCCCAGCCGCTTTCGGGGTAGCGCGAATAATGGAATTCACCCATCACCGGGAACCAGGGAGACCCGTCTTTAAGCAAATAACGGCTGTTCGCCGATAGCGTGCGCCCGTCAGGCGAACTTCCTCCAACCCCAAAAGAAAGCGGTTTCGGTGGAGCAGGAGGATGGCTCACGTCAATAAATACAGATGAATCCTTCTGCTGGCAGAATCCACGAGAGGGAGCCGCGAAAAGGGCGCCAACTCCAGCCAGAACCACAAGAGTCAATCGGACTACGAGCTTGTCATTGATCACAAGAAATCCTGATAGTTTGCATTCAACAGACAACTATATGGGGAGAAGGCGCCTTTGCCATCCGACTAAGGTAGTACCTCGAAATGATGTAACTGGAGACGCTTAGGGCCCTCGCAACAATAAGTTCCCATTGATAGGGTTAACTTCAACATCTGGAGCCGCCCAATAAAGCCAGGGAAATCCAACCCTGGACTTCTGAGATAGCCTCTACAGGCTCGAAGGATGCAATCGATCCTCCCCGCCAAAGCCTGGTTGATTATGTTATAGTTCCCATCATCACCAGCAAGGAGTGTGAACTCTAACATTATGCGGCCCACTACCTTCGATCCATCCGCCCTGCGCCAACATCTCCGCCGTAACAAGATTGCCGATCTACCCGAGCTGAAGCGCGTCCTCGGCACAGACACCGATCTCACTGTCTTTCGTAAACTGAAGCAGCTTCAATATCTCGCCAGCTACACCCATCGCGGCCGCTTCTACACCCTGCCCGAAATCGCTCGTTTCGACGATCGCGGACTGTGGTCGCATGAAGGTGTCTGGTTCTCCCGCCACGGCACGCTGCTGGCCACCCTGGAAACCTTCGTCAACCAGTCTCCCGACGGCTATTACGCCCATGAATTGGCCGATGCCCTGCACGCCGAGGTGCAGCAGCCTCTCCGCCATCTGGTTGAGCAACAGTGCTTGGCGCGAATGGAGGTGGGTGGCCAGTTTCTCTATACCGACATCGAATCCGCCCCGCGCCGCAAACAGTTGCTCGCCCGGCGCAGCGCTCAGGCCGTTCCTGTGGCTGTCCATTCCGCCGACCTCCAGGCTTCGCCCGATGAACTCAAGGCCGCCATCCTGCTGTTCTATGGCCTGCTCGATGAACAACAGCGCCGATTGTTTGCCGGGCTGGAGTCCATCCGCCTGGGCCACGGCGGCGACACTCTGCTCGGCGATTTCCTGGGCTTGGACGTACATACCGTGGCCCGCGGTCGTCAGCAACTACTGGATCAGAATGTGGTCAGCGGCAGATCTCGCCGCACGGGCGGTGGTCGTACTCCGGCGGAAAAAAAACGCCCGACATAATTGCGGTTCTCCATTGCCTGCTCGAACACGATACCGCTGGCGATCCCATGACCGGCTTACGTTGGTCTCGCCGCACTACCACCACGATCGCGGAGGAGCTGGCCAAACTCGACATTGCCGTCTCCCCCAATACCGTCGCCCGCCTGCTCCATGCCATGGGCTATTCTTTGCGGGTCAATCAAAAGCAGATCTCTACCAGCTTCAGCCCCAACCGGAATCTTCAGTTCGAATATCTGGCCGAGTTGCGCTATCGGTTCCAGCGCCGTCATCTGCCCATCGTCAGCGTAGACAGCAAAAAACGCGAACTCGTCGGCAATTTCAAAAATCCTGGCCGCCGTTGGGAATCTGCCCCGCGTCGTGTTTACGATCACGACTTCCGCACCGATTCCATAGGCGTCGCCATTCCTTATGGGATTTACGATGTTATGGAAAATCGCGGTGCTCTGGTGGTCGGCATCTCCCATGACACTCCCGCCTTTGCCGCTCATGCCATCACTCATTGGTGGCACCACGAAGGTTCCACCCGCTATCGTGGTTCACGCCAACTGCTCATCCTGGCCGATACCGGCGGTAGCAACAGTTGCCGCTGCTACGCCTGGAAAACTGAGCTCCAGTCCCAACTGGCCAACTCGTTTGCCCTGGCCGTAACCGTGGCCCACTATCCCAGCGGTGCTTCCAAATGGAACCCCATCGAGCATCGCCTCTTCTCCGAAGTCTCACGCAACTGGGCGGGCGAACCGCTGGATTCTTACCAAAAGATCCTCAACTATGCCCGCACCACCCAAACCCAAACCGGGCTCAAGGTCACTGCCTATCTCGACCGCCGACACTACCCCTGCGGTCGCAAACCCACACCCGATCAAATCGCTTCACTTCGATTGCAGCGCCACGAAACTCTGCCCGAATGGAACTACACTATCAAGCCACAACTGTAAACTTGTTTCTGCGTGATTCCTTAGCTAAGCAGGCGGAGGACCTGGTCCGTGTGAATCGCCCACACTTCATCGACACAACTGTGGTGGCAGCTCTGAAATTCAAAGCGGGAAGTATTCCGCCAGATGGGAGGGCTCGTTTCAGGCCTACAGATGTTCCAGTCCTCGCTGCAAGGCGACGATGACCGCTTGCGTACGGTCATTTACGTTCAACCGCAGCAAAATCACGCTCACATGGCATTTCACGGTGGCTTCTGTTATGCCCAATGCGCTGGCGATCTCCTTGTTGCTCTTCCCGTGCGCCATCAACGAAAGGACTTCGCGCTCTCGCGGGCTCAACTCAGAGTTGGGAGTGCGATCGGCCAGGCTGCGCACAATCGGCGGGGGCAAGAATCTCGATCCCGAATGTACGCGGCGTAGAGCGTCCACAAGGGTATCGTGGGACATGCCCTTGATGATATATCCAAGCGCGCCGGCCGCCATGGCCTGATGGATATCCTCATCCCCTTCATACGTAGTCAGCACCAGGCACTTTGCGTGCGGATCCTCTTGGCGTATTGCGCGCAAGGCATCAAGACCGCTCATTCCCGGCAATCTCAAGTCCATCAAGGTAATGTCGGGATGATGCTTCTTGAACATCAGCACTGCTTCTTCCCCTGACCCAGCTTGCGCGCATACCCACATGTCCGACCGCGCGCCGATAATGGCGGCGACACCCAGACGCATGATGGGATGATCGTCAACAATCAGAACTCCGATCTTCTGACTTTGACTCATGTCTGGACACTCACTGCCTGCTTCCCGGAACTCAAGGGGCGCAAAGGTACTTCAACTGAGAGCGCGGTTCCAGCACCCACCGAGGTTTCAACCGCGAAATGTCCTCCCACTCCTTCGACCCGCTCACGCATCCCGACCAAGCCGAAATGCCCGTTGTTTGTGGCGAAGGCCCTCTCGGAATCAAAACCCCGGCCATCGTCCACCACCTGCATTCGCACGCTACCAAGACAGAACTGGACACTGACGCGGACAACGTGAGGGTGTGCGTGGCGCACAGCGTTAGAAACGGCCTCGCGCGCGACCATAAGGACCACGTGTGCGACCGTATCATCAAGTGTAACGGGCGTTCCGTACGTCTCAAACTCAACCGCCACATGGGAAACCTGGCTGATCTGCTTGGCCATCTGATCGAGCAATAGGCTCAGATCGGGGGGAGTAGCCCCCTTTTGACGAAGATCCCAAACCGCTCGCCGCGCCTCTTCGATTGTCGTGCGAACCTGGTCTCGGGCCGAATCAAGCAAGGCGCGGCCCGGCCCGGACTCATCGTGATCGAGTGAAACCATCGCCTCAAGCAAGGCCGAAGTGCTGGCGCAGCCCTGGATCACGGTGTCGTGCATTTCGCGAGCAATGCGATTTCTTTCTTCAAGCACGGCTTCAAAGCGTTCGCGCACACGAATCAATCGCAACCGATAAACGCTGAAGGTGGCGGCCAAAATCAGGGCCACGCACAACGCCAGAAACCAACCTGTTCGATAAATATGCGCCCGCCAAACAATCCCCAGTGATGCTTGAGTCGCCTTATCGGGCATCTTCATTTCGAACGCCTCAACTCTAAACCGGTATTCTCCCGGAGGCAGATTTGTATAGTTGGCCACTCGGCTGTTTAAGGGTTCAGTCCAGTCTCGATCGAAATTTTCGAGCATGTACCGGAACCGGATGCGTTCCTGCGATCGCAGGCGAATCGCGCTGTACTCTATCTGAAGCTTGCCTTCGCCTGGTGGAACAACCAGTCGGCCGGAAGCCGGCTCCTCGCGGCCATCTACCAGCACTTGCTCGATTTCCACCTGAGGGACATCCACCGGACGCGCTTGGTCAGGCAGAATTCGGACTGGTCCGCGATTGCTCGGGAACCACAACTCGCCGTTTGGCGTCAAGCAGCCCGCTGGTTGCGTGCCTCCATCCATCAATGTCGCTTCAATGCCATCAGACAGTCCGTAGAGTGCAACGGCTGGATGAAAATCTGGGTGGTCGGCGAGTCTATCCAGATCGTGCCGAGCTACCGATGAGATTCCATTCGGCCCACTCATCCAGAAAACTCCACGCGCGTCCTCGAGGATCTGATAGACGCTATTGCTGGCCAGTCCTTGAGCAACGTTGAATGCGTTCAACTTTCCGCTGCGCCAGCGAAACAGCCCGGCTCCGCGCGTGCCAAACCATAACCCTGCGTCGCGATCTTCGTGAATTGCCCACACTTTATCCAGGCGAAGCCGCTCCGTGACTTCGTCCTGAAGAAAAGTTCCTTCTCGCCAGTGGCTCACTCCACGATCGGTCCCTATCCACAGATCACCGCGGCTGTCCTCCATCAGTGCGCGAATGCTGAAGTAACAAAGACCATCGGCCATGCGATAATTGGTGATCACGCCGTTGCGCCAGCGATTTATGCCTTCGTCAGTTCCAATCCAGATGCTTCCGTCGCGGCTCTCCAGGAACGCACGGATAAAGTCGTTTGTCAGGCCGGAATGCCTGGTGTAATGCGTTAGGCGGCCGGCTTCTGATCGGAACGCTCCGTCACCATCCGTGCCAATCCACAGAGCTCCCGTGCTGTCGCGAAGCACATTACGCACGCGAATGTCCGGTTCGGGTGGAGGGACTTGTATCGAACGGTCGCGCCGCGAATTAATGCGATACAAATGCGTGCTCGCAACAAAAAGCGATCCGTCGCGATCAGGGAAGATTGTCCCGAAATCCGCGTTCTCGGCGTCGGGAAGCGGGAACGTGCTCATCGCCGTCCGGCTCAGGCGCAAAAGCCCTGTCTGCAATCCGCCCCAAAGGTTCTGCTCACTGTCCTCGAAAAGGGCAAGGACAGTGCTGCTGGGTGGATCGTCGGAAGTCGTGACACGCGTGAAGTGGCCATCGCGATAGCGCAGCAAACCCCCACCGATGCTGCCGATCCAGAGCGTTCCCGCTTTGTCTTCGCGCAAAACACGGACGGTGTTGGGGATTTCGGGAATCTTTTCAAAGGGCGCATTATCACGGGAGATTCGCTTCTGCAGTCCAGATACAGTTCCGACCCATAATGTTCCGTCGCTCGTTTCCAGTATAGATTTCACCCGCGTAGCGCTTGGATACCCTTCCAGCGGGAACTCTTTGCATTCATCGCCTTGAATCGCGACCAGCTTCGATCCGCCGACCCAAAGTCTTCCTAAATGATCCTCGCGAATGTCGTGGACGGCGAGGGCAGGTATTTTCTCTGTGCCGTCCACCCGCAAAAAGCGCTCGCCGGATAGCCGGAACAATCCGTCGTCCGTTCCCACCCAAAGTGTGCCTTCGCCGTCCTGATAAACGACGCGCACGAAGTCGTTTCCCAGGCCTTCCGACTCAGAATACATGCGGAAGACGCCTTTGTAGTAGCGCACGAGGCCGCCGCCATCCGTGCCTGCCCAGAGACTTCCGTCCTTCGATACGGTCAAACAGAAAATGCTGTTTCCGCGGATCGCCGGAGTGTTTTCGCTATCGAAAACGACGAATCGTGCGCCATCGAAGCGCACCAGCCCGCCACTTGTCCCAATCCAGAGATAGTGGTCATTAGTCTGTGCAAACGCTTGTACCGTGTTTTCCGGAAGTCCATCCTGCGTCTGCCACACACGGCGCGTATAGCCATCCGGCAAGGTGCGTTGCGGAATCGCATCAGCCCGCATTGCCACCAGCAACAGGAAAGCGCTCAAGCAAATATAGCGACACATCACGGATGCGCTTATCCTACCATTTTAAGATGTGCGAGCAACCGCTTGCATGAATCCCAGTCGAGCGCGTTGAATTGATTTGCTCATTTTCGATGGGCGGATCCAATTCATTTGTGCTTCAAGAATCCTTGAACATCCAACCATTCCTGAAAGAGTTGCAGCCAATCAGAAACCGGAGGCCGATTGCTTTCTCTAACCCCAAAACCATGCCCTGCTTTCGCGAATACGTGGAGTTCTGCCGAAGCGCCAGCCTGTTTCAGAGCGACGTACAATTCGGGAAGACCCCGCGAAATTTCCGGCCGATCGTTTTCGCCGCATGCGAGAAAGGCGGGAGGCGGCTCCTCCGAAAAGTGCATGCCTTGCGGAATGGCAGGATATAACAGAGCTTGAAACGCTGGTCTCGAGTTCTGACGGTCAACGGGATCTGTTGCAATGGACGATCCTGCATCGTAGCGAGTACTGGCGAGAGCCGCTAGTTCTCCTCCTGCGGAAAAACCCATCACACCAATGCTTCGCGGGTCCAATGCCCATTCCGATGCACGGCTTCGCACAAGCCGAATTGCGCGCTGCACGTCAGGCAAGGAATTCCCCTCGATCGTGTAAGTCGAGCCCTTTTCTCGCGCCAGGCGATACTTAAGGACGAAGGCCGCCGTTCCGTGGTCACTCAGCCATTTGGCCACATTGTAGCCTTCGTGATCCATCCACAACTCAACGTGTCCCCCGCCCGGCACCACAATAACCGCCGCTCCCGTGGCTTTGTCCTTCGCGGGTAGATACGGCGTTATGGAAGGATGGTGGACATTCGATACGATGTGTTCGCCGTTTTCGGTTAGTCGTACGGCTTCCTCGCCGGTCTTGCCTTCGGATCCAGGTGCACCATTAGGCCACAGGAGAATGGGCTGTTGCGCAGCCCTCGAGATTGCACAGAGCGCCAACAAGAATGCCGTGGGAGCCAGGCGATACCTGAAAAGATATGTAATGCCCAAATGCAGCTACTCCTTTTTGATATTGCCGCAAACACTCAGTACCGTCCGGTGTCTGAACGGACTGCACCAGCTAAGCCATTCACACCAGCGGCCCGAAGAATCACATCGTGGCACCAGGCGATCAGTCGGCGCGCAAAACATAGTTGCCAAAATATATCAACGCGAAAATGGGTACATGGCCCAGGCAATGCCGATGCCCACAGCGAGGAAGAGGAAGAACGACCATAGGATGTACTTGATGCGATCTTTCGGGCGGCGCCGTCCCAGGAAGCCGAAGGCGATAGAAATAATCGCGGCAAACAGTAGCAAGGCCTGGAAATGCGTCAAGGCAAACCCGTTTGCACCAATCACGCTTTGCGTCCCCGCGCCGCTTCGTAGGCGTGCAAAGCGGCCAGCAAATTCAACACCCCGGCAGTAGCCAGAAATCTGGTGCCGTAATCTCCATCGGCATGGGAAACGTCCGCGCCACTGCGCTCGAGGGCTCGTGCCGCCAGATAAAAACTTCCGGTCCCCAAATCGGCGACATAGCCAAGAGTGTCAAACGCGTCGCTGGCGTTGGCACTGAATACGTTTCCACGCATCATGGACCCGGTCACTACCAGCAGGCCCACAGTCATAAAAACTATAGCCGCACGTCCCCACATACGCTGCAGCGCATGGCCCAAACCTGGCAAAAGCCATCCCGAAATACCGATCATCAAGGCCAAGCTCTCTCGTGGCACACCGGCGTCTACAGGCTGCGAAGGAGTTTCTTGCTGCGTTGGTTGTGTGACTTTGTCGGTCATGTGCCTGCCTTGTGTCAGCCTTACGCCAGGAGAGCTAGAATCTCTGTTTGCACCGCTCCCGTGACGCGCGCCTCATGTTCGTCCACGTACACGTCCACTTCGCTGCGAATCCCAAACTCCGGCAGGTATATGCCCGGCTCAACCGAGTTGCAAGTTCGCGGAATCAAGTGCCGTTCATCGCGCGTTTCCAGTCCATCCATATTCACGCCGTTGCCGTGCACCGATTGCCCGATGTTGTGGCCCGTGCGATGAAAGAAATACTTGCCATAGCCGGCCTTCTCAATCACTTGCCGCGACGCCTCGTCCACCTGCCAGCCTTCCAACTGCTTCCCGGCTTTCACGCTGGAGAGAATCAATTCCACGGCGCGATCACGGGCTTCGCGAACCACGTCGAAAATCTTCACATACTTTGCAGGAACCTTTGTTCCTAGATAGCCCACCCAGGTAATGTCATAGTAGACGCTTTCCGGCGCGTTTTGTTTGCCCCACACGTCGAGCAGCAGCAGATCGCCTTCGCGTATGGGTGCGGCTTTCTCTTGCGTCGCCGCGTAGTGGGGATCGCTGGCGTTGGCATTGACCGCAACATCCGGACCTTCATCAGTAACGATGCCTGCCTCTGCGAATTTCCGGAGAATCCATTCCTTCAGGTCGAACTCTGTAAGGGACTTTTTCTCCCGCACGGATTGCGCCGCATGCAAAAATGCCTCGCGCACGATGCGGTCAATGGCGATGCCTGCGGACAAGTGGGAATTCAGTTGCTCCTTGCTCCAGCATGCTTCGTATTTCTGCACCAGGTCAGCAGAGGTAACAATCTTCACGCCGGCCGCGCGCACCATTTCAATCGTTCCGCCATCCACCATGGATACATAGGGAATCGCGTTCTTCGGAGAGTACTGCATGGCTATGGTCCTTGCGCGACCAAGCATCTTCTTCAAATTGCCCTGCAATTCCTTAAGGCCGGCATAGTAAAGCGTCTCTCCCGGCAGCATCTTCAGAGATTCAGACTCGATCTTGTGCACCAGCTTCTTCGGCAGACCTTTGGCGGGAATGAAATAGAACCAGCGCCGCGTCCGCATTCCGTCAGGAAGATTCAGAACGCGGTGAGCAATGGGGTCGCTGCCGCGAAAATCGTAGAAGAGCCAGCCGTGAAGCTTGGCGGCGCGCAAGTCACTTTGAATTTCCGCAATCTGTACCCTCATGAATTTCTCCGCTAATTGGTTCGCGTCTCCCCGGGTAATTTCCAGAACAGTTCTCAACGATCCCAGTCGCTGGCCACTGCGTTAAGCTTCCACCTGGATCAGATTCAAAACCTGCTGGCGCGTGACCCCTTGAATTTCCACGTGCTTGGTCCGGCCGTGTTCACCGCTTTGGATTCTAACAGCCGACTTTGGCCTTTTCAAAAGATCCGCCAGAAAAACTATCAGCGCTTCGTTGGCGCGGTTTTCTATGGCAGGAGCGCGAAGACGTACCTTCAATGCGCCTTCCATTGAGCCGACAATTTCGTCTTTGCTGGCACGCGGCTGCACGCGCACAACCAATTTGACCGTTCCCTTCGCCACATCATCGGTGAGATCAAGGTAGCTCATCGCTTACCATGCTCTTTCATACTGCACAGGTGGTTTGATCTTTGTCTGCAACTCCGCGGCCGCACGCCTGGGCCAATACGGATCGCGGAGCATCTCTCTCGCGAGGAAAACCATGTTTGCTCGGCCTGTGGAGATTATTGATTCCGCCTCAGCCGGGTCCGTGATCATTCCGACGGCAGCGGTTGCCAATCCTGTTTCACGTCGAATAGCCTCAGCGAATGTTACTTGGTAGCCCGGTCCCAGGGGAATTTTTATCCCGGGTAAAATCCCACCGCTCGACACATCAACCAAATCGACGCCAAGTCTCTTCAGCCTGCGGCACAATTCAATGCTTTGCTCCAAATCCCATCCACCCTCTTTCCAATCGGTGGCAGAAATGCGTACGAGAAGCGGCAGATTCTGCGGTAAAGTTTCGCGGACCGCCTGGGTTACACGCAGCAAAAGCCGGCTGCGATTCTCGAAGCTCCCACCATAGTCGTCCTTGCGATCATTGCCAAGGGGGGAATAGAACTGGTGTAACAGATAGCCGTGTGCTGCGTGAATCTCTACCAACTGGAAACCCGCGGCGAGGGCGCGCCGCGTAGCTTGCTGAAAATCATCCACCACCCCGTCTAAATCAGCGAGAGTCAACGCTCGCGGCACGTTATAGCCATCCTCAAATGGAACCTTGGTGGACGAGACAGGAGTCCAGCCATCGCGCTCATGTGCGATGGGCCCACCGCCAAGCCACGGTGCAGCCGTGCTGGCTTTGCGTCCCGCATGGGCCAATTGCATCCCTGCGACTGCTCCCTGCTGCTTCAGGAACTCAACAATCGGACGCCATGATTCCACGTGCGCGTCCAGATAGATTCCCGCGTCTGTTGGGGAAATCCGCCCAATCTCTTCAACGGCAGAAGCTTCCGTCATCACCAGCGCTGCCCCGCCCACGGCCCGACTCCCTAGATGCACAAGGTGCCACGCTCCGGCATGGCCATTCTGAGCGGAATACTGGCACATCGGCGACACACCGATACGGTTTTTGAATTCAATCTCCCTCAAACGCAGGGGGGTAAAGAGACTCATTTATTCTCCTAAGTGAATACAGCACCCGTTGGATTCATTGCGGCAACTGCCGTGTACCGAATAATGCGGTGCCCACGCGAATCTCCGTGGCGCCCTCCTGAATCGCCACCTCGAAGTCGTGTGACATCCCCATTGAGAGAACCGGCAACCGCCGGCCCACTCGAGTTTCAAGTCCATCGCGTAATTGCCGCAGCCTCGCAAAATACGGGCGCACCTTCTCCTCGTCTTCCAGGTATGGGGGGATGCACATAAGCCCTTCCAGTCGCAATGTTTTGAGCTGCAAAGTACTTTCCGCCAAAGCGGTCAGTTCGTTTTCGGGTACGCCAGTCTTTGATTCCTCCCCTCCCAGATGAACCTCAATCAACACTCGAATTACTTCGGGGGAGGTGTTTTCCGCGGCGGCACGCGCAATGCGCTCGGCCAGGGCCCAATCGTCAAGCGAGTCGATTGCGTTGAACACTTTTGCAGCCCGCGCGGCTTTGTTGCTCTGCAGGTGGCCGATGAGGTGCCATGTGGCCGGGAGATTTGCGAGAACTCCACGCTTCCCTTCCCACTCCTGTACACGGTTTTCCCCGAAGTGCCGCACTCCTGCCTGAAAGGCTTCACGAATCTTTTCAGCCGGATGCGTCTTGGAAACCCCGATCAGCGTAATCTCCTCGGCGCTCCGCCCGGCGCGCTGAGCGGAAGCGGCTATCCTCTGGTGCAGTCGCGCCAAATTGTCCGCAATTGCCGGCAACATGAGCTTCAAGGTGACCTGTGGGGAATCGTAGCACGCCGGGCGACGATTCGTTGACCGCGAACATCGATTATAAAATTCAAATTAGGCTGGTTGCGTGGCCTTTACCGTCCGGTTAAACTGCTGACACAGGTAGCCTCCCCCTGCCAACTGATAGGTGCCATGACAACCCCCGGACTATTAATTGCCATTGAAGGAATCGACGGAAGCGGTAAGCAAACGCAAGCAAAACTCCTGGAACTTTCTCTGAAAGCGGAAGGTATCCCAGTCTATTCCACGGGCTTCCCGCAATACGATTCCTGGTTTGGCAGCATGGTGGGCAAATTCCTGAACGGAGATTTGGGGCCGCTCGAAAGTGTCGATCCGCACTTCACGGCCCTCCTCTATGCCGGTGATCGTTTTGAAGCGAAGTCCAGGCTGGAAGCCGAACTAAATCAGGGCAAGGTCGTCATCGTGGACCGTTACATCGGCTCAAACCTGGCTCATCAAGTTGCACGCGCCATGCCGGAAAAACGCGCCGAGTTTTTGCGCTGGATCGAGCATCTGGAATATACGATCTACAAGCTGCCGCATGAAGATTTGATCCTCTATATGCGCATACCTCCCTCGCAGTCACAGCAACTCGTGGAGCGCAAATCCGGGCGCGCCTACACTGCCGCCAAGTACGACCTGCAGGAAAAAAATCTCCGCCACCTGGAAGATGCCGCGGAGATGTACGATATGCTCTCGCGCAGCCGCCCCTGGGCCACCATTCAGTGCTTCGATGCGCAAAACAATTGTGTGCGGCTGCCGGAGGAAATTGCGGCCGAGACCTTGTTGGCGGTCAAGCCGCTCCTTGCAGATCTCGGCAAAGGCTGAATCATGGGTTTTTCAGAATTCCTAGGAAATGAGAAGATCGTCGCCGCGTTGCAGGGTGCGTTTCGCTCTGGCCGTGTGCCACATGCGCTGCTCTTTACCGGCCCTCGCGGCGTCGGCAAATACACTTTGGCGCGCATGTTCGCCCAGGCATCCAATTGCGAGCGCCTTACTGACGATTTCTGCGGTGAATGCCTCACCTGCCAGCGCATTGCATTACTCGCGGAACCCCAGAAACTGATCGAGCAAGGATTGGCGGAACGCGGCGAAAGCGCCGATGCTGCCACTGTTGAGCGTATTCCCTTGATCCTCCAGACGCATCCGGATGTCTGGGCGCTGGTGCCCGATCCGGTTCGACTGAAGAGTCCCGTGGCCCGGCCAGTGCTTCGCATCGGACAGCTTCGCGCCGTGCAAAGGGCCGCCTATTTTCAGCCCATGGGCCGCCGCCGCGTGTTCATTTTGGACTCAGCGGAAACCATGCGCTGGGATGTGGCCAACGTATTCCTGAAGATTCTGGAAGAGCCGCCGGGCACCGCAACTTTGATCCTTACAGCGCCTTCCCCTTTTAATCTTCTTCCCACGATCGTTTCGCGGTGTATGCAGTTTCACTTCGCGCCCTTGCCGCAACCTGAGGTGGAAAGCATTTTAAAATTGCATAGTGACCGCAGTCCTTCCCAGGTGAAGCTCGCGGCACAACTCTCCGAGGGAAGTCCTGGCTTGGCCTTGGAAATGAACGTGGAAGAGGCGGTGGAAAAGCGCAAAATCGCCTTGCGTATTTTGGAGCGGGCCGCACGTGGTCAGGGTTTCGCGCAGCTATTCACGGACACCAATTCCCTGGCAAAGGATCGCGAATCCTCCCTTGAAGAGCTGTCCGGCGTGTTTTACGGACTACTCTCCGACCTTCTGGAACTCACCTCGGGGGTAAAAACTCCGTCACTAAGAAATGCACACCTTTCCAAAGAGTTAGACGCACTGGCCAGGACTATATCTTCCGAATGGGTGATGCGCGCCATCGCCGGTCTGGATGAACTTAGCGCCGGGGCGCGCCGCAATTTGAATCGCCAGCTTGGACTGGACGCTTTGGCCGTTTCACTCTCCCCATCCTTTGCCGTGGCCGCCCCACCAGGAAAATAGAAAAAAGATGCTCCACCGCAGTCTAAAAAAGGGATAATCAACGAAACCCATAAGGCCCGTGTTGCATCTCATGTACTGACCCATTCCTGTAATTCCAAGGAGCAGCCATGGTGAATCGTAGAATGTTCCGTCCCAGCTTCGCGGACGCAAAGGAAGCACCATCTCTGCGCCCGCAACACAACGGCCCGCTGCCTAGCAAGAAGCCGGCGCCCCCGGAGCTTACGCACGCCGAGAACTTCTACTGGGTAAAGCAAATGCAAAGCCGCACACCCATGGTCGTAGTTCTCGACTCGGGTGAAGCGATCCGCGGTTACATCGAATGGTACGACCGCGATTGCATCAAGCTCACCCGCGAAGGCGCGCCCAATCTCATGCTCTTTAAGCGCTTTATCCGGTATGTATATAAGGATGGCGAAGAATCCGCTCAGGGCGGCGACGAGTAGCCCCTACTTTCTTAGAACGAACCCTGACGCGGCAGAAAAGGTAAGGATTGCTTTGGCCGCGAGTGACCCCGTTTCGTTGAAAATGTCGCATTCGGTAACGATGAAGTTTCTTCCCGACCGCAATACCTTTGCGTCTGCTTTCACTCTTCCCCCCGGGACTGGTTCGAGGTAGTTAATCTTCAATTCAAGGGTGGCAAGCTCCATACCGCGAGGGATTACCGTGTAGGCTGCAATCGCCGCGGTGGTGTCCGCCAGCGCCGCGAGTATCCCACCATGAACCACCCCATGAATCTGTTTGTGCTTCGGCCTAACATCCAGGCGGAAGATGGCGCGCCCCTCACGGACACTCTCGACATCAAATCCAAGGAGTTCTGTGGCCTTGCTTTCCCGCATGCGCCGGCGCACCAGTTCGGTCACCTTTTTCTCTTCCCTGCTTAGTGTTCGCCGCATCTTCGCCTCTGCTCTCTCAGTAAGCCGAAAGTCCGCCATCCAAGGGTATCGCCGTTCCGGTCATCCAGGAAGACTCCTCGGATGCCAGAAATACGGCCAGTTCCGCGATGTCCATGGGCTTCCCAAATCGACCCAAGGGAAGCGTGGCAAGCCGCGCCTCGCGGGCCCTTTGGCCCGCTTCGTCTGCAGAGAACAGATCGCGTACTAATTCCGTTTCTACAATCGAAGGGCAGATGCAATTCACGCGTATTCTTTCATGCGCGTGATCGATGGCCATGGCCTTCGTCAACATGGTGACACCGCCTTTTGATGCGCAGTAGGCTGCGCGATCCTTCATGGCCACCAGCCCGAGTATGGAGCTGACATTCACTATGCTTCCCCCACCGGCCCGGCGCATGGCCGGCAAAGCTGCGCGACACATCAAAAACGGCCCTTTCAGGTTGGTGGCCATCAAACGATCCCATTCCTCTTCGGAAACGCTCTCGATCGTCGAGACGCTCAGCACTCCCGCATTATTCACAAGCACATTGACGTGACCAAACTCCTTCTCCGTGTCTGTGAGGGCCTGCCGGGCGTTTTGCCCATTCGTAACATCGCACACCAGACTTATGGCTTCGCCTCTCGCATCACGCACCGCCTCGACAGTCTCGTCCAGCTTCTCGCGTCGTCTCCCTACAACTCCCACCTTGGCTCCTTCCTTCACAAAGGCCAAGGCGATGGCCCGCCCTATTCCCGTGCCTCCGCCAGTAATTACCGCCACCTTGCCGCTCAAACGTGTCACGTTCTCCCCCGCTCCTGCGTCTAATCATTGTACTATTCCACTTGGCGGGCGCTCACGCCAGCGGCTCGCGCGAATCTAGTATCTTGGCTTGCTACCCCGCAAGCAAGTGAGCGCGCTCCACTTCTGCACTGTTTGGATCGAGGACTTCTATGCGTATAGGCATCACCGGCTACCCCACCTATGGCGGTTCGGGCGTCGTAGCCACTGAGCTGGGCCAAGAGCTTGCTGCCCGCGGGCACGATGTCCACTTTATTACATACGCTCCGCCGATCCGCATGAATCCCAACGACGCCCGCGTTCATTTCCATCAGGCGGCGGTAGTCTCCTATCCCCTGTTCGATCACTCTCCCTATACCCTTTCCCTCGCAGTGAAGATGCTTGAAGTCTTCGAGGCCGAGTCCCTGGACATCTTGCATGTCCATTACGCAATTCCCCACTCGGTCAGCGCCTTGCTCGCCCGCCAGATGGCCGCGCCGAAACGCCTGCCTTTCATCACCACTCTGCATGGGACTGACATCACTCTAGTCGGCAACAATCCCAACTTTCTTCCTATCACTCGCTATTCCATTGAGCAGAGCGATGGCGTCACTTCCATCTCGCACTACCTTTACCGGCATACTGTGGATGAATTTGGCATCAAGCGCCCCATCGAAGTGATCCCCAATTTCGTCAATTGTGATCTTTACGTCCGCCATCCTAATCCGGAGCTCCGCGCCCAATGGGCCCCCGATGGCGAGCCCATCCTGATGCACCTTTCGAATTTCCGTCCTGTGAAACGCATCCTCGATGCCATCGAAATTTTTGCCCTGGTGCGCCAGAAAATGAAAGCAAAGCTCGTGATGATCGGCGACGGCCCTGACCGCGTTCCAGCTGAAGAACTGGCGCGCAGACGCGGCGTTGAAAATGACGTCTTGTTCCTGGGCAAGCAAAATGGCATCCGCGAAAAGCTGGGCCAGGCCGACCTTTTTCTGTTGCCCTCTAGACTCGAATCGTTTGGTCTTGCAGCGCTGGAAGCGATGGCGTGCGAGGTGCCGGTCATTGCCACCAATGCTGGTGGCGTCCCGGAAGTGATCGAGAACGGTGTGGATGGCTATCTAGTTGAACCCGGTGACGTGAAGCTTGCGGGAAAGTATGCCATCGATTTACTCTCCCGCGACGATCGCGGCCGCAAAATGGGCCAACTCGCCCGCATTCACGCGCGAAAGAAATTCTGCGCCAAGGACATCATCCCCATGTACGAGCACTACTACGAACAAGTGTTGGCAGGCGCCCTAGCCGCCCGCGTGTGAACGCCGCTTGATGCCTCTGTTCTACGCCGAAAGCGCATAGTGGCGAGCCACCTCTGAAGCGTAGCTGCGGCCAACCTGTTCCCGGTTTTCTGAGAGCCATTTGCTGAGGCGCTTCTCTCCAGTCGGTTGACCTCCAGGAGCCAGCAGATTGCTCATCAGCCCCTTGTACTCCTCCCACGTCAGCACAACATCCCGCATCATCAGGCCCGTCAGACGCGTGCTGAGGTAGGCCATGAGGGCCGGCATCCGCACAATGCGGATTTGCCTATCTACTTCGGCTGCAATCAGCCTCACAAGCTCTTCAAATGTGAATGTCTCTGGTCCAACTGCATCCGCCACAACGTTCTCTTCTTTCCCGGCGGCATCAACTATCAATCGTGCCATGTCTTCTACATAGATGGGACGAAGACTGTAACTGCCATCGCCGGGAATGCCGAAAAGGGGAAAGTGACGGATGAACCAGGCGATGTTGTTGATCAGAATGTCTTCGAGGCCGAAGATAACCGTAGGACGCAAAATTGCGTGCGAGAGGCCAGAATCGATCACCGCCTGCTCCGATTGCGCTTTCCCGTGGTAGTAACCGAGCGGCGATTGGAGCGACGGGTTCGCGATGCTGACATGCACTGTGCGCCGAACTCCGGCACTCCTCGCGGAATTGATTAAGGTGCGAGTGTTCTGGACTGCCTTCTCAAAGGCCATCTTTCCGCGAGGGAAACGTACCCAATAGGTGTTGATGAGTGTCGAAGCGCCGCGAAATGCGTCCATTAATTTTTCGGGTTGTTCAAATGCGAAAGGAAATACTTCGACTCGATTCCCGAATTCATTTTCGTGCCCCGGGTGATTTGTCAGCGTGTGTACCTTATACCCACGCTTGAGCAGCAACCTGGCCGCGTATTTGCCTGTGTAGCTGAACGCTCCCGTGATGACCACTGTCTCGTTCGACATGATCTTTTCTGATACTCCTGACCCTCACTTATCGAGCTCCGCCGGATTGCCTTGGTTCCACGCTCGCCTCTGAACGCACATCTGCTTCCGAGATCTCCTTCACGTGCGCAAAGACGCGGCGGTGGATGCTGTGCACAATCGCGTCAGTCCATAGACGCCAGTACGCTCCCGGCCACATCTTGTTCTGATAGGTTGTAGTTCCTTCAAGTCGCGTGCCGCCATCCGGCAGGGCAACCAGCACGAAATCAGCGCGTTCTGGTTGAAAATCGTGGTCTTCGAGATGCCTCACATGGATGTTCGCGTAAGGTGAAGTCTCCTTCATCAAGAGCGGCTCATCAGCAACGGCGAACGCAAAGTGTTTTCCGGGCTCCCACGCCAGAATCGGCTCTTTGAAGCTACCCGTCGAAAAGCGGCACTCTCGGTCAGCCGTCAGACCTGCTCCCTTCAAGCGCGCCTCGATCGGATAAGCAATCCCAAAACGAAATGGCCACTCTTTGGCTTCAGTCAATGGAGGGAACGCGATGATGTGTTTCCAAACAATCTCTGGCGGCGCTGCGATCTCAATGCTGGTGCGCACCTGATAGCGCGGCACGGGTGGTGGCGCGAAATGCTCCGTACCCATCATGGCGGGAAGAGCGAAAACCAGCACCGCAAACGTCGCGTTCACTGGCCGCCGCACGGCCGGGCGATTGTGAATGGCGTAAGCGAGGAAGCCTCCAAAACAGGCGAGCCCCCACGCGATCGGCGCAGCCATGGCTAGGCAAACGAGTCCCTCCAGAGCAATTGCGGCGATTCCGGCGCCAGCGAGTAAAACGGAAAATGAGACCACGACAAGGACATCGGACAGGTTTCGGGGTTGCCTGCGACAGTGTACCCACACCGCGAGATATCCCATCACAAAAGGCAAGGCGACAAACAGCGAGAAGCCGTAGTTTCCGAGGAAGCGAAGATCGAACCACGCAAGAGCCGTACCCAGCGCTGCGGAAATCACTACCCCAACGGCCGCGCTACCCGCTCGACTCTCTGGCCAGAAACCCGCGAGCTTCGAGTCTGTTTCGGTTTGCATTGTTGGTTCGGCCAACGATTCGCGGCTCGGTAAAATGCACAGCGCAGCAAAAAACAGCAGATTGAAAAATGGGGCAAAGAACAAAATGGACAGCCAAAGGGGTTCGCCGGCGTCACGCAGGCGCTTCACCGTCATCGTCACACCGATCCAGATGAACGGAAGTGCGGTGAGCACCAGCGCCGCAAGGAACTGCCGCGATGGAGTAGTCAAACTGTTTGGGCGAGCCGAACCCGTGAGCGCGTACCAGTAATTCCAGATGTGCCACTGCAAGCCCGATTCGTAGGCCAGCAACCTATCCAAGTTGTGCTTGATGGCGAATCCGAGGAAGCCGGCAAGAGCATAAACGCCACGGCTGACGCGCCCGTTCCACGTCCAGATACTTCCGAGATTCACAGGTCACCTCTCAGCCTGGCTGATCCGTCCCGCTGGCCCTCAATAACGAGGATTCAGTTTGAGTGACGCTCAAGCGGCGCGCTCGCTAATTCAGCACAACTCCGATGCAAAGCAACTGAGCGATACCCCGCATCCAGCAGCGGCATAGCTCCGGGAATCACTGCGAGCCACACCAACGGACGCGCCCACCAGATCTCGCGGGCAACGGCCAGTATGGCGTTTGCCCCGCCACAGTAGCGGCCATCCGAATGCAAGAAACGAAGTTCACGCAATAATTCATGACGCGGCATTCCCAGCAGTGCGCCCACGCGAGGGTCCTGCAGTGGTGCAACCGCAAAACCGCGTCGCGTCAAGATCGGTTCCAGCCAACGGGCGAATCGCGTGCAGAATCGGCACTCGGCATCGAAAAACAGCCATCCCCTGGCGTGTCTTCCCTTTCCGTCCGTGTATTCGCTCGCCAGTGAGATCATGCTTGTGCCTGTTCCTCAATCACTCGACATCCACCGCGAATCTGTTGTTCAACCCGCCTTCTTTTTCTCGGTGCCCAACAGCGTAATCACCTTGCCCCGCAGCTTGCCGACACCCTTCAGCGCGCCCACAGGCATCCTCAGGACCTCCTCGAACAGCCCCGTCATCGTAGTCAGGAAATCCAGCATCGTCTCCAGCCGTTCGCGGGTGAACGCCTCGCCTTGCGGACCGTTCTTCAGCTCTTGCACGCATTCCGCCAGCACGCGAAGCGTTGGGTCGATCTCGCGCCGCTTGCGTTCTTCGGAGACTGTCCTGAATATCTCCCAAACGTCCTTGGTGGTCTCAAAATGGTCGCGACGATCGCCCAAGACGTGCACTACGCGCACAATGCCCCAGCCCTGCAATTCCCGCAGACTGGTGCTGACGTTAGAGCGCGCCACGGACAAGGTTGCGGAAATCTCGTCCGCGGGGACAGGGTGCGGCGAGAGGAAGAGCAAGGCATGCACCTGGGCCACGGTGCGGTTGATGCCCCACTTGGTGCCCATTTCGCCCCAGTGAAGGATGAACTTCTGAGCTACGGGAGTGAGTGCAGTTTTTGTTGTGTCTGTCATTTCAGTATATACAGAACATACTGCACATACAAGCGTCTGTCAAGTCCTTTTTTCACTCCACTCTTTGCGGCTTTTCTAGATCAGGCTTACTTCAGGGATAGCCGGAACAAGTTCCGGCACATCAATCCGTATGACGGTTCCCTGCCCTTCGTGGCTTTCGATCTCCAGGCGGAAATCGTCACCATAAAGCACATGCAGCCGCTCGCGAACGTTGCTCAGACCGATGCCCTCGACGTAGACATGCGGTAATTTTTCTTCAGAGATGCCCACGCCGTTGTCCTGAATTTCAATTTGCAGCCTGCCGTCGCGGTGGCAGGTACGCAATTGGATCTTGCCGCCTTCCAGCTTGGGCGCCAGCCCGTGTTTCAAGCTGTTTTCTACAATGGGCTGCAACAGCATGCTGGGGATGAACGTTTCCAGCGTATCGGGACCGATTTCCTTCACGATATCCAGGTTGTCTCGGCCAAAGCGCGCCACTTCGATATCCAGATAATCGTCAATAAAGGATAGTTCTTCGCGGAGCGGCACAAACGTTTCATGCTTGCGCAGCAGCCTGCGGAGGATATTGCTAAGCTTCAGGACCACGCCGCGCGCGGAATCCGGGTCAATGCGGATCAGCGCGGAAACCGTGTTGAGCGTGTTAAACAGAAAATGCGGGTTGATCTGGCTGGAGAGCGCATCCATCCTGGCGCGCAACAGCAGTTGCTGGTGCCGCTCCAGGTTCATCTCGATGCGCGTGTTGTTCCAAATCTTTAGCGGAGCCGCCACGCTCATCAGCGTGCCCAAAACCACCACACACAACACCCAGTTCCAGTGCGGATCAATGGCAAAGAGCCATTTGGGTTTATGCGTGGCCATCACCAACGCCACGCGTCCAAGCTCTAGTCCCACGCAAGTCAGCAACGGCAACATTTCCCACATGATCTCCCTATCGCGCACCAGGCGCATGATGGCTTTCGGTATATTCAGGAAGGTGAACGGCCCGAAGCTCCACAAGTCTTCACGATCGGGAATCAACTGGCGAATTAGCCCACCCAGCAAGCCCGCTGCGGACGCTGCTGGCATCGCCAGCCATTCGTGGGCCATCAGCGCTGGAATGGTAATAATGGCGCCGCCGACGGGGCCAACTACGCGCCCGCCGAGCAAGCCCATCAGGAAAGCACCTTCCAGGGAGAGGTCGGCGAAACGGTAAGCCGGGAAGGCCCACCGGAGCGTCACGCCAACGATGAGCGGGGGCGTCATGAACAGCATAAGCTTCAGTTTCTGGTCCGAGTCCCGCTGTTCGGTGAACAGCACGCGCCGGAAGGTGTTCCAGCGCGCCAGCAACGCGGCGATCGAAGAAGCCACGCCCACTTTTAATAGCAGTGTGAATAGCAGTTCTCGAATTGGGGGAATTGTGTCCATCGCCCGCCTGAAGCGTTTCGTTTACGCTAGCCAATTGTCACTCTAATGTAAAGAAGCTGTAGAGAAAACGTCGGTTGCGTCGAAGCAGCGTGGCTCCCTGATATACTGGACCATTCTTATGGCTAAGAAATCGTCCACCAAGCAGAGCAAGCGAATCGCGCAGAAATCTACACGCCTTATCGCGCATGCTGAACTGCCCACTCGCTATGGCCGCTTCACCATTTATGGATTCACGGGCCGAGGCCCCAAGGAAGAAGCAGTGGCGCTGGTTCGCGGTAATATCCGAGGGCGTAACGCGCCGCTTGTCCGTGTGCACTCGCAATGCCTGACGGGCGATGTGCTCACATCGCTGCGCTGCGATTGCCGTGCCCAGCTTGAGCTCTCATTGAAAAAAATCGGCCAGGCCCCTGCCGGAATCCTCCTCTATCTTCCGCAAGAAGGCCGCGGCATAGGCCTGATGAACAAGCTGCGAGCGTATCAATTGCAGGACGGCGGAATGGATACCGTTGAGGCCAACGTCTCGCTTGGTTTTGCCGCGGATGCCCGCGAATATCTCTTCCCGGCACAAATTCTCAAAAAACTCGGCGCCACGCGAATCCGTCTGCTCTCCAACAACCCTGACAAAGTCCAGCAACTCGAATCTGCAGGCGTCCGCGTTGTGGAGCGCGTACCCTGCCAACCGCGCATTTCGCGCATTTCGCGCAAGTATCTGCAAACCAAAAAGCGTAAGATGGGCCACCTGCTCGAGGGGCTGTGACCCAAATCTCGGGCAAAGCGAGGTTTTATGACTCAGGCGATTCAACAAAGCGTGCGCTTCCGCGCCACTCCGCAAACACTCTTCAACATGTACCTGGATTCTCGCAAGCATACAGAGTCCACCGGCGCACCTGCTAAGCTTAGCAAGAAGGAAGGTCGTAGTTTTTCTGCGTTTGGGGGCAAGATCGAAGGCAAGAACCTCCTGATAGTGCCCGGCAAAAGGGTCGTACAACATTGGAGAGCAACCCATTGGAAAAAGGGTGACTGGTCAGTTTTGATTCTGGACTTCAACCAGGTTGCTGGCGGCTCGCAAATCGACCTTGTCCACGCAAGCGTCCCCACCTACGATCACAAGGGTGTCCGCGAGGGTTGGCCGAAATATTACTGGCGGCCATGGAAGAGATATCTCAGGAACCGTTAGAAATAATTGGTTTGTAATTTTGAATGAGCAGGCTTGCGATTAGTCAGCCGGGTTCTTGGCCGGTTTCGCGCTCACGCTACAGGAACTCGTGGTTTAGCCCGCAAGGTAAATCGCAGGTGACCGCGCCCATCCTGCATCTCCGCTCGCAGCAATAAAGCAGCATCCTGGCCCGTGATGCGGGGCATCTCAAAGCGAATCTCAGTGGTCCCCGGGTCCCCGGTCACACCTTCGTACAATTGCGGCTCAGCGGCGCCTTCAATTGCCACAACTACACGCGCGCCGGTTACCGCACTCCCATCTTCTTCTTTCACGGCCACCTGCAAGCACGCTTCCTTTCCAGAGAGCCATGACTTTGCGTTTAGCAGTTCCAACAAAAGTTTTCTCGGTTCGCGCGCGACAGGAACTTCTTCCCGCTTCGCTGGCTCGGAAACTCCTTCTGGTTTTGTTAGCGCCAAATCCGTGGCTAGTTCTTGAATTGGTTCCTGCGCCGGCTCTTGCGCTGCTGGCGCGTCGGCCAATTCCTGCAATACAGCCGGCGGCAAGGCCAGAAGCAAGGTACCCTCGCGCATTTCTTCCAATACGGTGCGGTGCTGCTCCTCCACTCGCAGTCTCAGCGCCTGCTCGCTATCTTCGTTCAGAGGAAGCAGGTCGTAATAATTGTTGGTACGCCTATGCAGCACGCGTCCGCGATAATAGACCGTCGTGTCGATCAAGGCACGAGACACGCCACGATCCTCGGTCTGCACGTGGTACGTCACTGGTCCCAACTTAATATTGGTATTGTGGCCAAACACCATGATTGTTCATGGCTCCCGCGGGAGACCGTCGGCCAGTATTGTTCGCGCTGCCCTACGCCAATTGACCGGAACAATTTGACCCGGCGGCATCTCAATCGTTATTATAGCGCTTCGACCATGACCTCCTCCGGCCTTCACGCTTACGTCCCCCTCCTAATATACCTTCTTGTAGCTATGGTGCTTGCCGCGGCTTTGCTGACCATATCCACGCTCATCGGCTGGCGTCGCCCCAACAAGGCCAAGCAGCAGCCATATGAATGTGGAATCACGCCCACAGGGGACGCGCGCGAACCTTTTTCGGTGAAGTTTTACCTGGTGGCGATGGTCTTTATACTGTTTGACGTTGAGGCCATCTTTCTCTATCCGTGGGCTTTCATTTTCAAGGATTTGGTTCGCGATCCGGTCTGGAAGCGGTTTGGCTTCGTGGAAATGATGTTCTATGTCGCCATTCTGCTGGTCGGTTACATCTATCTATGGAAGAAGGGCGCACTCGACTGGCATAAATCTCAGAAATAACGCCAGCGCAAGCCCTTAAGGACCTTGTTCAAGTGACTCAGCTCGCCAATGCAGGCGCTCCTGTTGTAGTCGAGCACCTTCGTTCCTGGAACTCCCAGGCAGTATCGCAAGTGATCGAATACCGGGGCGACACCACTATTGTTGTTCCCAAGGAGCTTCTTCGCGCCACGGCGCAACAATGCAAGCAGGACCCGGCCTTGCTCTTCAACTTGCTGAGTGACGCCACTTGCCTGGACCGCTTCCCCGTAGAACCGCGCTTCGAGTTGAACTATCAGTTGGTCTCTATTGCTCGACGCGAACGGATCTGCCTGCGCACCTGCGTTAGCGCTCAGCATCCCGTGGTGGATTCGCTGGAGCCCGTATGGCCAGGCGCCAATTGGCTTGAGCGCGAAATTTTTGACCTCTTCGGCATCCAGTTCAACGGCCACTCGGACTTGCGCCGCATCCTCCTGCCCGAGGGCTTTGAAGGTTCTCCTCTCCGCCGTGATTTTCCAACGGAGGGCAAACGCTAGATTCCGCTTTGCGGATTGGGATCCCATGACTACCGTTGAGACAGCAATCGGCACAACCAAAACGATGGTCCTCAACATGGGACCGCAGCACCCCTCTACGCACGGTGTGCTACGCGTGCTTCTGGAACTTGATGGAGAAAATGTAGTCAGCGCCGTGCCGGACATAGGCTACCTGCATACTGGCATCGAGAAAAGCTGCGAGGATAAGACCTACTCGCAGGCCATCACCCTCACGGACCGCATCGATTATCTCAACCCTCTGGGCAATAACCTTGTTTACTGTCTGGCGGTGGAAAAGCTGCTGGGTTTGGAAGTGCCCAAGCGCGCGCAATACGTCCGCGTAATGCTTGTTGAGTTGCAGCGCATCTCTTCGCACCTGGTTTGGCTCGGCACGCACGCCATCGACATGGGAGCGATGTCCGTGCTGCTCTATTGTTTCCGTGAACGCGAGGAAATCCTGAAGATTTTCGAACGCTTCTCTGGCCAGCGCATGATGACCAGCTACATCCGCATAGGAGGGCTGGCCCTTGAACCCCCTGCAGGATGGCGCGAACTCGTCAAACGTTTCCTGGAGATGATGCCGGCGCGCGTTGATGAGTACGAAGCCCTGCTTACTGAAAACCGCATCTGGAAAGGCCGCTTGCAGGGAGTAGGCTACCTATCACCCGATGATTTGATTGCCATGAGCACTACCGGACCCGGGCTGCGCGCCTCAGGCGTTGCCTACGACAATCGCAAACTTTTTCCTTACTCCTCCTACGAAGAGTTTGATTTCACCGTGCCCACACGAACGGAATCGGACTGCTATGCGCGATACTTGGTGCGTGTTGCGGAGATTCGCGAAAGCCTGAAAATCATCAAGCAGGCCATGGACAAGATCACCGACCAGGGCCCCATCAAGGCCGATGCGCCCGGAATCGTGCCGCCGCAACGCGAAAAGATGAAGACGGAGATGGAAGCGCTTATCTACCATTTCAAGATCTTCACGGAGGGCTTCTCGCCACCCCCCGGTGAAGCCTTTGTCGCTGTCGAGTCACCGCGAGGAGAACTCGGCTGCTTCGTCGCCAGTGACGGCTCGCCCAAGCCTTTGCGCGTTCATTTCCGGGCGCCGTCGTTCATTAATCTGCAGGCGCTTCCGCGCATGGTAAAGGGCCAGTTGATTGCCGATACCGTTGCATGCATCGGCACAATTGATATCGTTCTGGGAGAAGTTGACAGGTAATCATGGATCTCTCGCCAAAACTCGCCGCCAAATTCGATCTACTGCAGAACAGCTACCCCGTGAAGCGTAGCGCTCTCGTCCCCATGATGATGTATGCGCAAGATGAATACGGCTACATCAGCGACGAGCTGGTGAATGAACTTGCCACGCGTTTGGATTTGCGGCCGGTGGAGGTCGAAGAAACCCTGGCCTACTATTCGATGTTGCATCGCAAGCCTCAAGGCAAGCATCATGTGCAGATCTGCACGAACGTGGCCTGCATGCTGCGTGGCGGCGCGGAGCTTCTGGCACACGCCAAAAGGCGGCTGGAAATCGGTCATAAGGAAACAACTCAGGACGGCGTCTTTTCGCTGGAGGAGGTCGAGTGTATCGGTGCCTGCACTGGCGCACCCGCGATGCAGGTGAACTACGACTACTACGAAAACCTTACGCCCCTGAAATTCGACCGCCTCATCGAGGAACTCGACAAGGGCGGCCACCCCGCTCCTGTCCCCGTCACCACCGGCGCTCTCCGTGAACGCGACAAACAGGAAACTCCTCTCATCAGCAAACGCTGGGGCATCAAGGATTCCCACAAAATTGACGTCTACCTGCAGAACGGCGGCTATCAGGCTCTCGATAAGGCGTTGAAGCAGATGACGCCGAACTCCATCATTGACGAAGTCAAGAAATCAAGCTTGCGCGGTCGCGGCGGCGCCGGTTTCCCCACCGGCATGAAGTGGTCTTTTGTACCCCTGGATTCACCGAAACCGAAGTACGTCATTTGCAATGCAGATGAGTCCGAGCCGGGCAGTTGCAAAGACCGCCCGTTGATGGAGATGGACCCCCACCAACTCATCGAGGGGATCATCATCGCAGGGCGGGCTATCAACGCGCATAATGGATTCATCTACATTCGCGGCGAATACCGTTACGTCCTGGACATCGTGGAGGCTGCTCTCGCGGAGGCTTACGCGCGCGGCTATCTTGGCAAGAATATTCTCGGATCCGGATTCGATTTCGACCTACTGATTCACACCGGCGCGGGCGCGTACGAGTGCGGCGAGGAATCCGCGCTGATGGAATCGCTGGAAGGCAAGCGCGGCTATCCCCGCATCAAGCCTCCCTTCCCCGCAATCGTCGGCCTCTATGGCTGCCCCACGATTATCAACAACGTGGAATCACTTAGCGCCGTGCCCGCTATCATCCTCGAAGGCGGCGAAGCCTACTCCAATCGCGGCACTCCCAAAAACGGCGGTACGCGGCTCCTCTGCGTTTCTGGCCACGTGAACAAACCTGGCATCTATGAAATTCCGCATGGGCATGAACATGAAGAAGTTCATTTATGAAGTGGCTGGCGGGCTACGCGGCGGCAAGAAACTCAAAGCCGTGATTCCCGGCGGCAGTTCCTGTCCCTTCCTCAAAGCCGAAGAAATCGATATCCCGATGGACTACGATTCGCTGGCCAAGGCCGGCTCCATGCTTGGCTCCGGCGGCATGGTAGTTATGGACGAAGACACCTGCATGGTTGACATGGCCCGGCGTGTCATGCATTTCTACGCGCATGAATCCTGCGGCTGGTGCATTCCCTGCCGCGAAGGCACCAGCTGGCTCCGCAAAATGCTGGAGCGCTTCCACGCCGGACTTGGCCGTTCCGAAGACATTGATACCGTTGGCGATCTCGCCAAGAATATGCTCGGGCGCACGTTCTGCCCGCTGGGTGATGCCGCAGCTATGCCGACCATCAGCATCGTCACGAAATTCCGCAACGAATTTGAAGACCACCTGCACGGCAAGTGTGCATACAAATCCGCTGAGTCGCTTTTGGCATCGCGGTAGGGGCCCATGGCAGAAACGAAGCTCATCAATCTGAAGATCAACGACCGCGATGTCCAGGTGCCCCAGGGCACGCTGGTGATTGAAGCCACGCGGCGGCTCGGCATAGAAGTGCCTTCTTTCTGCTACTACCCGGGCTTGTCGTTGCAGGCGGCTTGCCGTATGTGCCTGGTGGAAGTCGAAAAAATGCCGAAGCTGCAGACCGCGTGCACCCTGGTGGCTTCAGAGGGCATGGTCGTTCGCACCAATACAGATCAGGTGCGCAACGCGCGCAAGTACATGCTGGAATTCCTGCTGACCAATCACCCGCTCGATTGCCCGGTATGCGATAAGGGCGGCGAGTGCGAATTGCAGGATATGGTTTTCCGCTACGGCGCCGATTCCAGCCGCTTCGTCGAGGAAAAGATCCACCGCCCCGAGGAAAAATGGTCTGACCTCGTCTACTATGACGCGCCCCGCTGCATCCTGTGTTTCCGCTGCGTGCGCGTTTGCGACGAAGGTATGGACGTGAAAGCCTTGGGCGTTGGCATGCGTGGTGCAAACTCCATCATCATTCCCAACGGGGGCGATCACCTTGATTGCGAAGAATGCGGCATGTGCATTGACATCTGCCCCGTCGGCGCTCTGACCAGCGGCACGTACCGCTATAAAACGCGCCCCTGGGAAATGCAGTATGTTTCAACAATTTGCACGCACTGCTCCAACGGCTGCAAAACCACGCTAAGCGTCCGCAACCATGAAATCCTGCGTGCCAACAATCGCGATCTCTCCGGCATCAACAAAGACTTTCTCTGCGTTAAAGGGCGCTTCGGATTCGATTTTACGCAACACCCCGAACGCATTAAGCAGCCTCTTTTGCGCAGAGGCAACAAGCTCTACCCCGTTTCCTGGGAAGAAGCCGCGCAAGCCGCCGCCAAACAACTCAACGAACTTCATGCTGCCTACGGCTCGGAATCCGTCGGCTTCATCGGCTCAAACCGCACCTCGAACGAGGAAAATTATCTCCTTCAGCGTTTGGCACGCGCCACCTTTGGCACCAACAACATTGATCACCATCGCACCGCCGATTACACGGGGCTTATCACGGCGCTAGGTGATCGGGCTGCGGAAGCTTCTCTCACAATGGAGCAGCTTTACCAGTCCAAAGCTGTGCTCCTGATTGGCAACGATCCTTCCAATCAAAACCCGCTCGTTGGGTGGCAAATCCGCGCGGGCATCCGGCACTTCGGTACCAAGTTGTTCCTGCTGAATTCCACCGAGATCAAGCTGGCTCGCAAAGCCACGCGATCTATCGCCGTGCCTGTTGGACAGGAGGCCGCTGCAGTGCGCTGGCTGGCCACGGGCGAAGGCGAGTTGCCACAGGAATTGACGGAACACCTCTCTGCTCTACGCGCAGCCCTCGAAGCTGAACAGGATGTCGCGATTGTTTTCGGTTCCGAACTCACGGGCGCTGCCATCGGCCATCTCGTCGCGTTCGGCTCCAGGCTCCAGGGTACTATCCGCTACATGGCGCTCGGCGACTACGCCAATTCGCGCGGCGCCGCCGATATGGGCCTTCTCCCGGATCGTCTGCCGGGCTACGCGTACGTCGATAACAAAGCGGCGGCGGACGCACTGGAGGCATTGTGGGGCGTTAAGCCTCCTGCCAAGCCGGGGCTCACCGCCCCGCAAATGGTGGAAGCCGCGCAATCTGGAAATCTGAAGGCACTGTACGTCGTTGGCGCCAACCCGTTCGCGCATTTCGGCACACTTGGGTATGGCCGCGGCAAACTGCAACTTCTGATCGTTCACGAAATGTTTCTCACGGAGACCGCCGAGCAAGCCGACATCGTTTTCCCCGCTGCTTGCGCCTACGAGAAAGACGGCAGCGTCACAAATACCTCCAGCGAAATTCAGTTGCTCCACAAGGCCGGTGAGGTGATGGGCACGCGGTCCGACTTCGACCTACTTCGCATAATCTCGCACCAACTTGAAAAGTTGGCGCTTGGCAACGCGTTTCATTACAAATCACCCGCCGCCGTCTTCGAGGAAATCCGCAAGGCTGTGCCGGGATACAACGTGCAACCAGCGGGCCTCCTGGCGGGCGGTGCCGCACCAACGAAGATTCAGTTCTCGAGGAATGGCCACGAGCCGTATGACATCCCCGTTCAGCTGATTCGCTCCGCGAACGATACCCTATTCACCAGCGGCTCTCTTGGCCGCTTCTGCACCATGATGCAATCCCTCCCGGAGGCGGAAGCCAAACCGTGAACGAATTCCTCTTCCATTACTCGTTCCTCATCGTGCCCATCATCAAGGTGGTGATTCTGGTATTTCTTGTACTTACCGTGGACGCCTATCTGACCTGGCTCGAGCGCAAAGTCATCGCGCACATCCAGGCGCGCTGGGGGCCACACCGCGTGGGGCCGCATGGCCTGTTGCAACCACTCGCCGATGGCGTGAAGTTTATCCTCAAAGAAGATCCCATGCCCGCGGGAGTGGACAAGATTGCCTATTTCCTGGCGCCGTTCCTGACGCTGATGTTGGCGCTCACTTCGCTTGCGGTAATTCCCTTTGGCCCGCAACACTTCTCTGTCTGGGGCTACGAAACGTACGTCAGCATCGCGGATGTGAACATCAGCTTGCTGGTCCTATTCGCGATTACCGCGCTGGGTGTCTATGGCGTGGCCCTGGCTGGCTGGGCCTCCAACAGCAAGTATTCCCTGCTCGGCGGCTTGCGCAGCTCCGCGCAAATGATCAGCTATGAACTTACTCTGACCCTTTCCGTTGTCGGCGTGCTTCTGCTGGCGGGGAGCTTCAGTCTGCGCGGCATCGTTGAGCAACAAGCGCAATCCGGCCGCGGCATTCTGAGCTGGAACATTTTTCCACAGATCATTGGCTTCCTTTGTTTCTTCACCGCCGCCATTGCGGAGACGAATCGCGTGCCCTTCGACCTCCCTGAAGCCGAATCAGAACTTGTGGCAGGCTTCCACACGGAATATGCCAGCATGAAGTTCGCCATGTTCTTCATTGGCGAATACACCAGCATGATTTCCGTTTCCTGCCTCTGCACGATTCTGTTTTTCGGCGGCTGGGCTTCTCCCTTCCCTGCTGCCTGGACAATCACGCATTACCTGCCGTCCGTGCTCCTGATTCCCTTTGGCCTGTGGGTTATTTTCGACGGTATTCGTTACGAGACGCTATTCGGCAGGTTGCTGCTCCCTGTCGTCGGTATCGCCCTGCTCGCCGTGGGCGGCGCGCTCGCCTTGCCTCAATTCAATCCCTATATCCAAGGTCCGTTCTGGTTCCTCGCCAAAGTTTTCACATTTTTGTTCGTGTATATCTGGATGCGCGGCACGCTCCCCCGCTTCCGCTATGACCAGCTCATGAGCTTCGGCTGGAAGTTTTTGCTCCCCGTCTCGATTGCCAATGTTGTCTTGACCGCCGCCGTCATTTTCATTTGGGGGAAGCCTTAATGAACGCCTCCCTGATCATCTTCTTTGTGCTCGCAGCTGTCGCCGTGTTCGGAGCGGTTAGTCTGATCCTTCAGCGCGAGCCAATCCATAGCGCGCTTTCGCTTATCGTCGTCATGGTCGCTCTCGCGGGACTCTACCTCCTGCTTGGCGCTGAATTTGTTGCCGCCGTACAGATCATTGTCTATGGCGGCGCCATCATGGTGCTGTTTGTTTTCGTCATCATGCTCCTGAACGCAGGCGAAGAGGAGCGCACGAACTTCTCTAAACTTGCGACTTTTGGGGGAATTCCGCTGGCCCTTGCGTTAGCCGGACTCATCGGGGCGGCCCTCACGCACTCCACCGGCAGCCTACCTGCCGCGGCTGCGCATGGCCCACTAACGTCCACGAAAACGCTTTCCATGCTGTTGTTCAAGGATTTTGCCTATCCATTTGAGCTGACCTCCTTCCTGCTTCTTGTGGCCATCCTGGGCGCTATCGTGCTGGCCCAGCGGGAGAACTGACCATGGTCCCGACAAGCTACTACCTCATCCTCAGCGCCATCCTTTTCGGACTTGGCATCGTGGCCTTCGTTTTCAAGCGCAACATCATCACCCTGTTCATGGCCATCGAACTCATGCTCAACGCCGTCAATCTCGCGTTTGTCGCTTTCAGTCAGTCCCTGGGCAAGCCGGACGGCGAGGTCTTTGTGCTCTTTGTCATCGTTATTGCTGCCGCGGAAGCGGCTGTCGGCCTCGGCATCATTATTCTTACCGCGCGCAACCGCCGTTCGCTCAACGTCGAGCGCGTTGATCTGATGAAACTCTAATGCCCATACTCCAACATCTCTGGATCATCCCCCTGTTGCCGCTGCTCGGTTCAGCCATCAACGGACTGCTGGGCGCGAAGTGGCCCAACAAAATCGTCACCAGCGTGGCGCTGGGATCAACGGGACTTTCCTTCGTCTGCTCCCTTGAAGCCGTGCGCGAATTCTTCGCCAGTGGCCAAATTCCCTTTCGCAAAGAGTTCTTCGATTGGATCGTCGCAGGCGCTTTCCGCGCGGGTTTTGATCTGCAATTGGACCAGTTGACGGTCGTCATGGTGCTGGTCGTAACCGGTGTCGGCTTCCTAATCCACATCTACTCCATCGGCTACATGGCGCATGAAGGCGGCTACTACCGCTTTTTCTCCTACCTGAACCTGTTCATGTTCTTCATGCTGATTCTGGTTCTCGCCGCCAATTTTGTTTTGCTCTTCGTCGGCTGGGAAGGCGTGGGCCTCTGCAGCTACCTGCTGATCGGTTTCTATTTCTTGAAGCAGAGCGCATCAGACGCGGGGAACAAAGCCTTCATCGTTAACCGCATTGGCGATTTTGGCTTCATGCTGGGAATGTTCCTGCTCTTCCGCACGTTTGGTTCCCTGGATTTCAAGACGGTGTTCGACGCGGCCGCTCTGTGGCAACGAGATACGCTGGGTCAATTCGGCACGTTGACGATTGCTTCCCTTCTTCTCTTCATGGGCGCCACCGGTAAATCCGCGCAACTTCCCCTCTACATTTGGCTCCCCGACGCCATGGAAGGTCCCACGCCCGTCAGCGCCTTGATCCACGCCGCAACAATGGTTACCGCCGGTGTCTACGTTGTGGCGCGCTCCCACATTCTCTTCTCCCACTCGCCAACGACAATGTACGTGGTCGCAGTCGTGGGCTGCGCAACGGCAATCTTTGCCGCCACCATCGGCCTGGTGCAGACCGACATCAAGAAAGTGCTTGCCTATTCCACCGTCAGTCAACTGGGCTACATGTTCCTAGCTTGCGGAGTTGGCGCATTTGGCGCTGGCATCTTTCACTTGATGACGCACGCCTTCTTCAAAGCCCTGCTTTTCCTCTCCGCCGGCAGCGTAATCCACGCCATGGGCGGCGAGCAGGATATGTGGCACATGGGCGGCCTGGCTTCCAAGATCAAAGTGACCTTCTGGTGCATGCTCTTTGGCACCATCGCTATCGCTGGATTCGTCCCTTTCGCCGGATTCTTCTCGAAAGACGCCATTCTCTTCGCCGCTTACCAATCTGAAGCCAGCGGCAAGGCTTTGTATGGGATAGGGCTGCTAGCCGCGATCTTTACTTCGTTCTACATGTTCCGCCTGGTCTGGCTCACGTTTTTTGGAGAAAAGCGCTACGACGAGCACCACGTCCACGTTCATGAATCGCCGGGCAGCATGACTGTGCCACTGATGATTCTTGCGATTCTCTCCCTGATTGGCGGATGGTTCGCTGCGCCCACGCTCTGGGGTGGTCCGAACTACTTCGCCAATTTCCTCTCTCCGGTTTTTGGCAGTGGCGAAGGCGCAGGCGGCGAAACGGCGCATTCGCTGGAACTGAGGTTGTCCCTTGTTGCTGTACTCGCGGCAACCGTCGGCCTGATCGTTGCGTGGCGCATGTATTCGGGTAAGATCATGCGCGGCACCTCCACCGGCATACACAAAGTTCTCACCAACAAATACTACGTGGATGAACTCTATCAGGCTGTGATTGTCGGGCCGCTCGTTTGGCTTTCGCGCAACGTCTTTTGGAAGGTCGTTGACGTGGGTGTGATCGACGGCACAGTAAACGGCATCGCGCATGGCGCCGAGTCCGTTGGCGACACTGTGCGCCACACGCAATCCGGCAATGTACGCAGTTACGCTGTCTGGGTCATCATCGGCGCCATCGTAATCCTGGCCATCATCTTCTGGCCCTTGTGGCGGCCGGCATTCTTTGTGGCTTCGTCAGGAGGGGTACGCTAATGGAACTCAGCGGCCATCTCCTCTCCGTTCTGATCTTCTTCCCCGCCTTTGGCGCGGCAGCCCTTCTCTTGTTGCGCGGTGACGACGAACTCTGGATTCGTCGCCTGGCCTTTGTCGTTTCGATTGTGGAATTCGCTTTCTCCCTGCTTCTTCTGCGCGCCGTTCCCATCAACGCTCCTGGTTACTCGCTGGTCGAGTTCGGCCATTGGATCTCGTCGCCGCCCATCAACTATCACCTCGGCGTGGACGGCATCAGCATGTTCCTGGTTATCCTCACCACCTTCCTCACGCCTATTTGTGTGCTCGCTTCCTGGCATGGCGTGCATCACCGTGTCAAGGAATTCCACGTCATGCTGTTGCTTCTGGAAGTTGGCGTGGTTGGCGTTTTTCTTTCTCTCGACCTCTTCCTCTTCTTCCTTTTCTGGGAAATTATGCTCATCCCCATGGCCTTTCTGATCGGCATCTGGGGCCACGAACGCCGTATCTACGCCGCCGTGAAATTTGTGTTGTACACCATGGCTGGCTCGATCCTGATGCTCGTCGGCATCGTCTGGCTCTACAACGCCAGTGGCACATTCGACCTGCCGATCATCCAGAAGATGTTGCAGGATGGTGTCCTCACCCTCCTCCCGCGCACCGAAATGCTCCTCTTCCTGGCGTTTTTCATCGCCTTTGCGATCAAAGTGCCTCTCTTCCCGCTGCACACCTGGCTGCCGGATGCACACGTCGAAGCCCCCACCGCAGGCTCGGTGATTCTTGCAGGCGTCCTGCTGAAGATGGGCACGTACGGCATGATTCGCTTCTGCTTACCGCTGTTTCCGGAGGCATCGCGCCGCGCTGCGCCGTATGTCGCCGTGCTCGCAATTATCGGCATCATCTACGGCGCGCTGGTCGCCATGGTGCAACCCAACTTGAAAAAGCTGGTTGCCTATTCTTCCGTCAGCCACCTTGGCTTCGTAGTACTGGGCATTTTCGCGTTCCAGAATATTTCCATGCAGGGCGCTGTCTTCCAGATGCTGGCGCACGGTGTTTCCACCGGCGCACTGTTCTTGCTGGTTGGCATGCTCTATGATCGCCGCCACACCTTTGAAATTTCCGAATACGGCGGACTCTCCACTCCCATGCCGCATCTCGCCGCCTTCTTCCTGTTCATCGTGCTTTCCTCACTGGGCTTGCCCATGTTGAACGGCTTCGTGGGCGAGTACCTCATCCTCCTTGGTACTTATCAGGTTCACTGGACGTGGGTCGCCTGGGCCGCTACTGGCGTGATTCTCTCCGCTTGTTATCTCCTGTGGTCCTACCAGCGGGTTTTCTTCGGCGAGGTAACTCACCAGAAGAACCGCGAACTCCCGGACACGGACACTCGCGAAAAGTGGATTCTGGCAACCATGGCCGTTATAGTCCTCTGGATGGGCATCGGCTCTCCATTTTTTACGCACCGTTTCGCCATTCCCTGCCAAACCGTGATCAACCAGATGGCTCGCCCATTCGCGCAGGAAGCGGCCTTGCCCGGTGCCGCTCCGAGCTCGGCTACCCCTGGTTCTTCCGGCCACATCCTGGCGTCAAGTTTGACGCAATCCGCTTCGGAAAGGTCCGGAACCCGCTAAATGACTCCTCCAGGCACGCAAGACATTCTTCGGGTACTGCCAGAACTTGCCTGGTGCGGCGCGGGTGTGCTTCTGATGCTTCTGCAGCCTTTCGTCAAGCAGCGCCAGGCCCTCACGTTCATCGCTATGCTAGGCGCAGCGGCGGGAACGCTGGTCACCTTCAAAGCGCCTTTCGGTGAAGGCTTCGGCGGCCTCGTGCAGGTCGATACGTTCAGCCTCTTCTTTCACTGGCTGATCGGCCTCGTCGCATTCCTGGTGATCCTCGCGTCTGATTCTTATCTCGAACATGAGAATCTCGCCCCCGCGGAATTCTACGCTCTCATCCTCTTTGCCACAGCCGGGATGGGCGTGCTCGCCTCCGCACAGGAACTTCTGACCGCTTTTGTCGGCTTGGAGATGTCTTCGATTTCGAGCTATATCCTGGCCGGGTATCGCCGCGATTCGATCAAATCCAGCGAATCCGCGGTGAAGTATTTCCTTCTCGGCTCGTTCGCCACCGCGTTTTTTCTTTACGGCATTGCATTGATTTACGGCGCTACGGGCTCCACGAATCTTAGACTTCTCGCCACCGCCGATCCCTCGAGCAATCTGGTGCGCCTGGGTCTTTCGCTGATCCTTGTTGGCCTGGGATTCAAGGTGGCCGCGGCGCCCTTCCAGGTTTGGACCCCCGACGTTTACGAAGGCGCACCAACTCCCATCACCGCACTTTTTTCTGCCGGACCCAAGGCCGCCACGTTTGCGCTCCTGCTGCGCATCTTTGCCACAATTCACGCGGCCACGGATTTCTGGTTCTGGGCATTCTGGATTCTTGCCGTGCTGACCATGTTCGCTGGAAACCTCGGTGCACTCGTCCAGTCCAACATCAAGCGTATGCTGGCATATAGCTCCATCGCGCACGTCGGGTATGTTCTGGTGGCGCTTGCCGCGGTCACCACCGCGAAAAACGCCGATTCCGGACTTGATCCTGGCGCTGCCTATGCAGCGGTGCTCTTTTATCTGCTAAGTTATTCGCTGGTTTCCGTTGGCGCCTTCACGATTGTTTCTGACCTTGGCGGGCAGGGCGAACGCTACATCAACAACGACGATTTCGCGGGACTCGGCACCCGTCAGCCTTTTGCCGCTGCCGCGCTCAGCGTGTTCCTACTTTCGTTGCTCGGCTTGCCCATCACCGCGGGCTTCTTCGGCAAGTTGTACATCTTCACCGCCGCGATCAAATCCAAACTGATCTGGCTGGCCGTCTTGATGGCCATCAATAGCATCATCGGCGCCTACTACTATCTGCGCATCATCGTTGTGATGTACATGAACGATCACAAAGGCAACGTGCCCGGCGATGCGCCCGCGAGCCTTAGCCCCACTGCCACCATGGTGGTCATTGTCACCGTCCTCGCTACCCTTTATCTTGGCCTCGCTCCCAACCACATCCTGGGTATCGTCCTAGATCCGAATCTAATCCTCTCCTCCCGATAACTCGCAAGAAGCCGGTCGTCCGTTTTGCTGCCCAACCGTTTCTGCATTTGTAGGTGTCCAGCATTGCTGGACCCCATCCCGGCAATCCCGATCATCCTGTGAATTCGATTTTCTCGCTTTCCTCAGCGCCCTCTGCGTCTCTGCGTTATGTTTACTCAGTCTTTCAAGTTTCTTCCCGCTTCCCAATCGTATCCTGTAGCGGATTTCAGGATTTCGGTATACCATGCCCGCTCCAGCAAAAGGAGACCCGCACATGGCCAAAAAAGACAGGCTGACGCAAGTAAGCGAAAAAATCGGAACCGCGATGGGCAAGGCAGACAAAAAAGCCCGTCAGTTCAAAAAAGCAGGCGTTGTAGCCAAACAAGAACTGCGAGCGATTTCCAAGGAGATCGATAACCTGAAAAAGCAGTTACAGAAGACCACAAAGCACCTAAAAAAGGCCCTGAGCTAACGGCTTCCCCCGATCAACATTCCATTTCCAACAAAAAAGCCCGCCCGGATTTCGCCGGACGGGCTATGTATACCGTTGCGGCCTTGTTGGCCTACATCTTCAAGTACAGAACGATTGCGATCACGAACGTCAAAAGGGAAAGAGTCTCGATGAACACAAGCCCGAGAATCATCGACGCACGGATTGCCCCGGAAGCTCCGGGATTGCGCGCCATGCCCTCGCAAGCCGCCGCGCCTACACGTGATTGCCCAAGCGCGCCGCCAAATGCTGCCAGCGCCATGCCGAATCCGGCCGCAATGGCCAATATACCGGTGTGGCCCGAACCGCCTTTTGCTCCTGCATCCTGCGCGAACGCGGCCGGCGCAATCAGCATCACCACCGCAAACGCAATCAACACAATTGCAACTTTCTTCATTACTGCCTCCTTAGGAACTGCCGCCAGTTGGTGGTTCCCGGTTCTGCGCCCAGCAACCGGTCTCACGCTGAAGCGGCGCAACTAACGTCTTAGTGCTCGTCGGCCGTGGCCATCCCGATATAAATCGCGGGGAGCACTGTAAACACGTAGGCCTGAATCACAGAAACAAAAATGTGCAAGGCAATAAAAGCGAGAGGGATCAGCATCGGCAAGATGCCGAGCACCACGCCCAATACGGGGAACTTCTCCCAGCCGAAGAGCGTCAGCTTGACGAGCAAGCTCAGGAAAATCGCATACAGCAAATCGCTGGCAAAAATGTTGGCCCAAAGGCGGACCGTCAAGGAGAGCAGCCTTGCCGACGTGCTCAGCAGTTCCACGGGAAATAGAAGAACGGCAAGTGCCCAGTCCGCAATTTTTCTCGGGGACCCGGCGAACGTCAAAAGATAGCCGCCTACGCCGTGATGCCGCAAACCTTGCCAGTTAAAGTAGAGAAAGGTGACTACCGCGCAACCGAGAGGAACAACCACAATCGCCGTTGGAGACGAAAACGCCGGAAACACGCTCAACAAATTGGAAAGGAGTATGAAAATCGTTACGGTTCCCACGACGGCCACGTGCTTCCGCGGATTATGGCTGACATTTTCATCCAACAAATCGCAAACCCCGAATTGCAAAGGGTTGGTCAGGATCAATTCAGCAACCTGCTGAAAAGCTCCTGGCCGCTCCACGGACAATCGCCGGCGCAGAACCAGCGCCAACACCGTCCCCAGAATCAGGACCATCAACGACATCACGACGTATTCGGGAATAGGCCTCTCGAAATCAGACGGCTGGATATGCAAAACGTGCAAGATATACAGGGCAAGCGGCCCAAACAGTTGATTGAACCATTGAGTTAGCCGGGTTATCTGTTCTTCCATTTACCTGTCCGCGGGATGCAGGATTTCGTGAACACTTACCGCCGTCGTGGCAGCTCCCAGTGTGCATAATCCAACAATCATGCTCAACAAGGGAACATGCAGATACACAAAAATAACATACACCGCAAGGGCTATCAACCCGTAGCGAAATAGCGCGCGAAAATACGTCCCGATCGGCACCCTTACTTCCTCCTGAGTGGCCTGTGCCTTTGCCGCTGCCGTCAAAGCTCCAAGTCCTTGCCTCAACCAGCGAAAATTGAACCACGCCAGGATCGCGCCGATCAGGATTCCCGTCCCCCAGCGCCACCCCGCAAAATACCCCACTGGCAAAGCCGCCACTGCTCCGAGCACAAGGGTCAGCCAGGAAATCCGCCGCTCAGTCTCCGGGTGGCTAAAACTGTCAGCGCTTGGGTTTTCCATCTCCGTCCGCAGGAAGGCGCCGCAGGATCTCTCGCACGCCTCCAAAGAATCCGAGGAACCCGAGAATCGCCATGAAGATTGGCTTGGTGTGGAACCACCGGTCCAGCAAGTATCCGACCAACCCGCCCACAATTACCGCGGCCACGATCACAAAAGGCAGTTCTGTGGCCAAGGCAAGTTGTCGCGAAAACCCCTGTGCCTGTTGCTCCTTGGGAGTCAACTGCTCGTCGCGATTTTCGTTATGGTCCGAAGGCATAGCGCGCCAGACGGGCGAACGGCTCAGGATACATCCCCGCCGCAACTGTTACAAACAGGGCCGCTCCCAGTGCCACGGCTTGCGCACTGCTCATCTGCGGTGCCGGCGCGTCGCCAGGCTTCTTCATCCAAGCGTGCTTGACAAGGCGAAGGTAGTAGTACATGCCGGGCACGATATAGAGCGCACCGAAAACCGCCAGCACCGGATGATGCGATTCGATCAGCGACTGGAGAATGTAATATTTGCCCATGAAACCCGCGGTCAGCGGTATGCCGGCAAGCGAAAACATAAAAATCAGCAGCAAAAACGCCGCGGCAGGATTCCGATAATATAGCCCGTCGAGGTCGTCCAGTTCGTCCCCGATCAGCCCCTTCTGCCGCATCACGATCACCACGGCGAAAGCGCCGATGGTCATGAACCCGTATGCGATCAGGTAGTACATGATCCCCACAAGGCCAGTCTCATTCCACGCCACCAGACCCAGAAGCACATAACCTACATGAGAAATCGAGGAGTAAGCCAGCAGACGCTTCACGTTGGTCTGTGTCAAGGCCGCCAGGTTCCCCCAAGTCAACGAAGCGACAGCCACACCTCCGATAACGTACACCCATGTAGTTTGCGATTCGTCGAAAACGTTGATCATTAGCCGAAGCAGCATCGCAAAACTCGCCGTTTTCGATGCCACGCTCACGTATGCTGAAATTGGCGTGGGCGCTCCTTCGTACACATCCGGAGCCCACTGGTGGAAAGGCACGGCCGCTACTTTGAAAAACATTCCCGCAGCCACGGTGACAAACGCCATAATCACCAGCCAGTCGGTGATTCCGTGCGTTGAAGTGTACGCAAAACGCCGGCCCAGTATGTTGCCAATCTCGGCTATGTTTGTCGAACTGCTCACGCCGTACAGTAAAGAAAATCCGTATGCGAGGATGCCGGTGCTGAAAGCGCCAAGCAGCAAGTACTTCATTGCCGCTTCGTTGGACCGCTTCTCTCGGCGCAGGAAACCTACCATCGCGTAGAAGCTCAGCGCCATCGTCTCCAGCCCCAGGAACAGCACGATCAAATCAATCCCGGAGGCCATGAACATCATGCCGATGCAGGAGAACAGCAGCAGCGCGTAATATTCGCCTTCCTGCTCTTTCTCGATATTCAGGAATCGTACGGAAAGCAAAATCACCAGCGCGGTCACCGCAAGAAAAATCAGCGCAAACACCAGGAAGAAGCCATCCACGATCACGGAATTGTGGAAGCCAATCAGGACCGGCGGTCCAATGTGGCTCATCCGCACGTCGCGGTATCTGTGAAACTGCATGAATAGACCGAGGCCGCTTGCCGCCACGCCGATCATCGCCAGATACGCGTTAAGGTACTTCTCCCTCTTCTCCAGCAGAAAATCAAAAATCAGAATCCCCATGCCGAACAGGAGCAGTTCCATCTGCGGCAGGACAACCAGGCCATCGCCGTGGATGTAATTCAGGATCGGGTCGAGGAAGGAAAGGTGCATCGGGGTCCCTTACTTGACCTCCAGATTTGCCGGAGCGGCAGGCACAACGACCGGCGCAGCAGGTGGCAGCGCGCGATTGGCCTGCTCGTAAAACTTCGGATTCACCTGCTGCACGATCTTCTCCACCGGCTTGTCAATAAACGCAAAAAATGGCTTCGGGTAGATACCGATCCAGAAGGCCAAAAAGACCAGCGGCAGCAACACCGCGTACTCGCGCGCGTTCATGTCCCGCAAAGTTTTGTTCACATCGTGCGTCACGCTGCCAAACATCACGCGTTGGTACAGCCAAAGCAGATATGCTGCACCGAGCACAATTCCGAGCGTGCCCCAGGCAGCCCAGGCTTTGTTCACCACAAAAGCGCCCTGCAATATGGTGAACTCTCCGATGAATCCATTTAGGATGGGCATGCCCAGCGAACTCAGCGTGATGATCAGATAGATCGCCGCGAAATTCGGCATCGGCGTCGCCAGCCCGCCGAATTCAGAAATGAGCCGGGTGTGCCTCCGTTCGTACAGCACGCCAACCAGAAGGAAAAGCGCGCCAGTGGAAATTCCGTGGTTGATCTGCTGCAACACGCTCCCGGAAAGTCCCTGAGGCGTCAACGCAAATATCCCCAGCGTGCAGAAGCCCAGGTGGCTCACGGAGCTGTACGCGATCAGCCGCTTCATGTCCTTTTGCATCAGGCAGACAATCGCGCCATAAATGATACCGATCAGCGAAAGCACGATGAGAATGTGAATGATCTTTCCGCGCATCACCGGATCCGTGGGCAGCAGCGGCAACGAGAAGCGTAGGAAGCCGTACGTTCCCATCTTCAACAAAACACCGGCCAGAATCACGGAGCCCGCCGTGGGCGCTTCCGTGTGCGCATCCGGCAGCCAAGTATGGAACGGGAACATCGGCACCTTGATGGCAAATGCGAAGAAGAATCCCCAGAAAAGCCACGCCTTCAGTGAATCGGGAAAGCCCTGCGCAGCCAAAAGCAGCGTTGGAATATCAAAAGTTCCTGTAGTCCCCGGGGGCAGCCCTTTTTCATAATTGAAGTACAGCGCCAGGATGCCCAGTAGCATCAGCACGGAACCAGCGAGTGTGTATAGGAAGAACTTGATCGCAGCATACAGCCGCCGTTCGCTGCCCCAAACACCGATCAGGAAGTACATCGGCACGAGCATCACTTCCCAGAAAACATAAAACAGGAAGAAGTCGAGCGACATGAACACGCCCAGCATGCCCACCTGCAACAGGAGCAGCAGAATGTAGTACTCCTTCGTGCGCATGGTGATGGCGGTCCACGAGGAAGTAATCGCGATCATTCCCAACAAAGTCGTGAGCATCACCAACAGCAGGCTGATGCCATCAATGCCGAGTGCATACTTCGCGCCGATGGAAGGAATCCAATTCGCGGTCTCTTGGAACTGATAACCGCCATTCCCCACAGTGAAGTGCACCACTAGCGGAATTGAAACCAGGAAGCCGAGCACGCCAAAAAGATTGCCGATAACGCGGTGCAGCATCTGCGCGTCGCGCGGTATGAATAGCAGGAGCAGCGCGCCCACCAGCGGGGTAAACAGCACCACGCTCAGGAGATGATCATGAAAAAGCCCCATGCGGTTCGCCTTTCAGCGCAAATTGCGCACAATCGTGTGCATGTGGTAGCCGTAATAGCTCAATAGAATCGCCAGCCCCAACAGGATCAACATGGCGTAACTGGAAAACACACCCGTCTGGAACATGCGCACCGGCACGCTAAGCCCGCGGGTAATCTTGCCCGCCAGATTCACCAGGCCATCAATGACCCATTTGTCCCACCACATGGAAATTCGTGAAACTACGCGGGCCAACCAGCCCGCACCATCCACACCGACACCATCAATTAATTTGGCGTCCACGATGCTTAGCGCTGTGCTCAAGTCTTTCAGGCGGTTCACAAACAGCGCGTCGTAAATTTCGTCAACGTAGTACTTGTTCAGCAGCAGGTTGTGCAATCCCGGCCAAGCTTCGGCAATCTTGGAATGCAATTTCGGGAATTGCAGGTACACCTTGTACGCCAGCCAGATTCCCAACGCCGCAATGCCTAGCGACGCCATCATCAGCAGGTATTCCTTGAACAAACTGTGATGCTCCACCTCCGAAGCCATTGCGCCGAGCGGCACACTATTCAGCACAGGTTCCAGAAAAATCCCAAACGTGTTCTTCTCGCCCCAAAGCACCGGAAGCGCGAACCAACCGCCGCAAATCGAAAGAAAGGCCAGGATCGCTAGTGGAACGGTCATGGACTTCGGCGCCTCGTGTATATGCTCCTCCAACTCCGGGACGACGCGCGACCGCCCGAAAAACGCCTGGAAAAGCAGCCGAAACATATAGAACGCAGTGATTCCCGCAGTGATCAGTCCAATCGCCCACAAAAACAAGTAACGGTCCGCCCCGCTGTGGCGATTGAAGGCGTGGCCTAAAATTTCGTCCTTGCTGAAAAATCCGGCAAGGGGAAAAACACCGGCGATGGCCAATGTCGCCATCAGAAAAGGCCAGTAGGTAGCTGGAATGGCATTTCGCAATCCGCCCATCTTGCGAATGTCCTGCTCCCCGGAAAGCGCGTGAATCACGCTTCCCGCTCCAAGGAAGAGCAATGCTTTGAAGAACGCGTGTGTCATCAAGTGGAAAATGCCCGCCGAGAACGCGCCAACTCCCAGCGCCAAAAACATGTAGCCAAGCTGACTGATCGTGGAATACGCCAGAACTTTCTTAATGTCGTTCTGCGCCAACGCCATGGAAGCCGCGAAAATTGCCGTAGTGGCCCCCACGATCGCAACCGCATCCATCGCCACCGGCGCCAATTGATAGATCGCGCTCATGCGCGCCACCATGTACACACCCGCAGTGACCATTGTCGCCGCGTGGATCAACGCGCTGACCGGCGTAGGGCCTTCCATCGCATCCGGCAGCCACACATACAGCGGCAATTGCGCTGATTTTCCCGTTGCCCCTACGAACAACAGCAGCGCAATACCTGTAAGAACCGGCGCGCCATATACCAAGCGCCCCTGATCCAACATTGCCCGAAGAGTTTCAAGGATTCCCGCATAAGCAACGGGGTCACCCAACATGTGCGAAGTGAATCGCACCGTCCCAAACGTCGTGGCAATCAGGAAAATGCCCAGCAGGAATCCCGTGTCGCCCACGCGGTTAACGATGAACGCCTTCTTCCCTGCATCCGAAGCGGACTTCTTCAAAAAGTAGAAACCAATCAGCAGATAGCTACAGAGCCCCACGCCTTCCCAGCCAACGAAAAGGAGCAGCAAATTGTTAGCCAACACCAGCGTCAGCATCGAAAACATGAACAAATTCATGTAGCCGAAGAATCGGTAATACCCGCCTTCGTGGCCCATATAGCCAATCGAATAAATGTGGATCAGGAATCCGACGCCGGTAACTACCAGCACCATCACGCAGGAGAGCGGGTCCAGCAGATAGCCCCAATCGGCAACGAAATTAACCAGGCTTCCAGCACCAGGCATCACTCCAGGTGTGATCCATTCAAAAAGAATCTGCTGGTAAACGCGATGCTCTGGCGCGACCGCCAATAATTGATAGACCGCGCCAGCCGCGTGCACAAACGACAGGAACACGCTGCCAACGCAAAGGAAACTCACCGCCGAACGCGGCAGCATTCGCCCAATCAACAGCATCAGCGCCGCCGTGACAAGCGGAAACAGCGGGATAAGCCAAAGGTGCTCCAGGAAATAGCCGGAGGGATTCATGGCCGTAGCCTCCGGCAAAAGCCTCGCCACCCTTCCCCAAGCGAAAATGGAACGCGTGTCACCATTTCAGTAGGTCCATCTCATCTTCAAGAACAGTTTCCCGATTGCGAAAGAAAGCGATGATGATCCCCAGTCCCACCGCGGCTTCCGCGGCTGCGTCTGCAATAATAAACAGCGCAAAGACCTGTCCGGCTACGTCGCCAAAAACCCGGGAAAATGCCACCAGATTAATGTTCACGGCATTCAGAATCAGCTCGATGGACATCAGCACAACAATCACGTTGCGCCGCGTAATCACACCAATGGCGCCAATTAGGAATAGTGCCATGCTCAAAAACAGGTAAAAGCCAATGGGCATCATCGCGTTCTATGTCCTTTTCTTCGCCATTACCACCGCTCCGACCATCGCCACCAGCAACAGCACGCTGACAATCTCAAAAGGCAGCAGGTAGGCATCGAACAAGCGGCCGGCCAATTCCTCGGTGTTCGCCTTCAATTGAGCCGCAGGCACTGCATTGGGCAGCAAGAATCCCTGCCCGGGAATCCCGCGTGACGTCCACAGCATCACCCCTACTTCCGCCGCCAGCGCCAGCCCCACCACCAGCGCTACCCACTTCTGCCGCGAAAACTTGATTTGGTTGAGCGCCACGTCCAGGTTCACCAGCATGATCACGAAAATAAACAGCACCATGATCCCGCCAACATACAAAATAATTTGCGCGATAAAGATAAACTCCGCGCGCAATTGCAGGAATATGCCGGCGGTGGCCAGCAGCGTCGTAATCAGGAACACTGCGCTATGAATCGCATTGCGCCGCGTCACCATCAGCGCGGCACTCAGGATCGCCACACCTGCGAAGAAAAAGAAGATCACCTTATCCAACATAAGAATCTCCAGCGGCAGGTTCTTCCGGTGGCGCTTCCGAAGAAGCTTCCTCATTGCGCTCATCATTCAAGCGCATCAGGACAAGCGCCGCACCCAAGGTAAGCAAAGTGGTCACAATCAACGCGAGCCAGCGGTTCCATCCATACTGCATTTCCAGAATCATGGCCACGCCAACTGCCAGCACGTTCACGATTGCCAGCGGTATCAGAATGTACCAGCCCAGGTGCATCAACTGGTCAAAACGGTAACGCGGCAGCGTGAATCGCAACCACATGAACAGATAAATGTATGCGGTGATTTTCAGCAGGAACCAAAACGCACCGTGCAATCCCGACTTCAAGAAACTCAACGGTCCAAATAGCGGGGCCGCCAGGATTAGCGCAACGGCAAAGCATGCCAGTGCCACTGCCCACATGAACCATACCTGCACGCGCGCTGGCTGCTTCCCCGCCCGGATCACGCAGTACACTCCCACCGCCGCGGTGAACAACGCTGGCACCACGTCCAGCCAGTTCATCCAATGCACACGCGGAAATGGCCGCAGCCATCCGCCCAGGAAAAGCGTGGTCGCAACGGCGCCGACCACGATCATGTTGGCGTACTCACCCAGGAAATAACACGCCCAGCGGAAGCCGCTGTACTCCGTCATGTATCCGGCCACAAGTTCCGATTCCGCCTCCGGCAAATCAAACGGTGCGCGGTTTGTTTCCGCAATCGAAGCTACCGCATAAACAAAAAATGCTACAGGCGCAAGAAATCCAAACCAAACGCCGTGATCGTACTGAGCGGCGACGATCGCGCGAATGTTCAGCGTTCCCGCCAGAAGTAAGCCGCTGACCAGCGCGAGCCCCGCCGCTGTCTCGTAGCTCACCAACTGCGCCGTGCTTCGCAGTGCCCCCATAATCGAGTAGTGACTGTTGGACGCCCAGCCACCCAGCACAATCCCGAAAAGCCCCAGCGAGCTGACGCCAACAATAAACAGCAGACCCACGTTAATATCCCGTGCTACTTGGAAGGCAGGCCCAAACGCAATCGCAGCCATCGCCGTCAGCGCCGCGGTCATGGACACAACTGGTGCCAGCCAGAAAACCATTTTGTCAGCGTTGTCCGGGATGATGTCTTCCTTGATCAGCAACTTCAACGCGTCCGCAATCGGCTGCAGCAAACCGTGCGGCCCCACGCGCATTGGTCCCAGCCGCGCTTGCATATCGGCCATCAGCTTGCGTTCCATCAGGACCATATAGCCCGTGATGAGCGGGACCACAGCGACAATAACGACGCCGGAAACCAATTCGACCCACCAGTTTCGAAGGAAGATGAGCATGTCGTGGAGGACGGGATTCATGGCGTTAGCGGTCCACCTCGCCAAGCACGATATCCAGCGTGCCGATAATAGCGACCACGTCAGCCACCAGGTGCCCGCGCGCCATTTTGTCCAGAGCCTGCAAATTTATGAATGACGGCGGGCGAATGCGCACGCGATATGGTTGCGTGGTTCCATCGCTCACGATGTAGTAGCCCAGAATGCCTTTAGGCGCTTCGATAGAGTGATAAATTTCTCCGGCAGGCGGTTTCAGCACTTTCCCAACTTTACCAAGAATGGGGCCTGCCGGAATATTCTCGATCGCCTGTAAGCAGATCAGCCGCGATTGCCGCATCTCTTCCATGCGCACCATATAACGGTCGTAGGTGTCGCCGTTCGTGCCCACGGGAATTTCAAATTTGTACTGGTCGTAAGCGGCATAAGGCTGCGCCTTGCGGAGGTCCCATTTCACGCCGCTGGCCCTCAGCACCGGCCCGGAGGCCCCCAGCGCAATACAATCCGCCGCACTGAGCACGCCGACGTTTCGTGTTCGCCCGATCCAAATGCTGTTACCGGTCAGGAGGTCCACGTACTCCTGTATACGCCGCTCGAAATCCTTGCAGAAGCGTTCCACATCTTTCTCAAATCTGTCGTAGGCTTCGTACTGCAATCCGCCGATGCGAAAAGCGTGCGTGGTCAGCCGCGCCCCGCAATATTTCTCGAAGATCTTCAGGATCTCTTCGCGTTCGCGCATGCAGTAAAACAGCGGCGTAAGCGCGCCGATATCCAGCGCATGCGTGCCCAGCCACACCAGGTGACTGGCGATGCGCTGCAATTCCGTCATGATCGTCCGGATGACTTTGGCTCGCGGCGGCGCTTCCACATTCAACAGTTTCTCAACTGCTTCGCAGTACCCCAGCCCATTGCTCACCGCAGCAACGTAATCCATGCGGTCTACATAGGGAGCAAACTGCTGGTATGTACGGTTCTCCGCAATTTTTTCCACGCCACGATGCAGATACCCGATGACGCACTCCGTGCCGCGCACGCGTTCGCCGTCCAGCTTCAGCTTCACGCGCAGCACACCATGGGTCGAAGGATGCTGCGGCCCCATGTTGAGGATGAGTTCATCGGCGCCCAGTAGCGTCTGTTTGTTCGCCGCGTCGTCTTGCAAAGTGTCGCTCACGTTCAGGAGGTCAGATTCCCTTCGCCTTTTGCTTCTTCACTGCTACTGCCCGCTCTCGATCCCCAGATTTTCCCGGACCCAGGCCGTGTCCTGCTGGAGGATATCGTAATCTTTCCGCAGCGGGTGCCCTTGCCACTCCTCCGGCAAAAGAATGCGCTTCAAATCGGGATGCCCGCTGAAGGTAATGCCAAACATGTCGAAAATTTCGCGCTCCAGCCAATTAGCCGTTGGCCAGATTTCCACCAGGCTCGCTGCACTTTGGTCTACAGCAAGCGGGATCTTCAGCCGCAGCCGCGTATTGTGCTCAAAAGAATAAAGAATCGCGACCAGATCGAAGCGCTTCTCGCGGCGCGGCCAATCCACCGCCGTGTAGTCTTCCAGAAGATCGAACTTTTCAACATCCCTCGAGTAGCGCGCAATCTCTATCAATTGTCCGGCCTCGATTACCAGGTACGCCTGCTTGCGATCTTCTACAGCGTCCAGAATCGCGGCTGCGAATTGCTCGCGGTATCGCTTCGTCAAATCGTTGTCCAACGGAGTTTGCATCGATACAGGCGGCTTCGGCGGGGGTGGCGCGGGCCGGGCAGGTACGGCAGGCTTGGCGGCCAGAGACGCGCCAGCCTCGCTACTCGCAGACGCAGCGGGTGGGGCTGGTGCAGCGCCAGCAGCCTCTGGCTTGGAACTTTCGGGCGATTGGGGTGGCTTGGGCTCTTCTGCCATGTACCCTGGGACCGTTGAACCGCTGCGTAGGACTCCTTAAAACTCTAAAGAGTCACAATCCATTTCACTGAGAATGACCGCAATTTCGGCCGCGCGCAAAAGGAAGGAGCGAGGGCGCGCAACCCAGTTTGCAGGCGGACACACTCATCCGCGACCTGGCGGCAAACAGGATCGCTCTCAAAGTTTCTAACACACGCAGTCAGCGCAGTCAATGCGCGCTGGCACAACAGTGCAAAATCTCTGAAGGTTTCAATAACCAGGATGGTAATCGCAGCGAAGTCTTACGCCCAATCCAAAGCGCCCTTTTTGTATAGCCAGGCGTACCCAACCAGCAAGATTCCCAGGAATACGAACATGGAAACCAACGCAAATGCACCCATGTGGTTCACCACCCACGAGCGATACAGAATCGCCCAGGGAAACAGGAACATTGTCTCCACATCAAAGATCACAAATAGCATCGCCACCACGTAAAACCGCGCCGAATAGCGGCCGCGGGCGTTGCTTTCTGGCGGAATGCCGCACTCGTAAGGCTGCAATTTTGCCGGTCCGCCCGCCGTCTCCGGCCGTATCAGCTTGAAAATCAACAAGGCAAGAATTGGAAACGACAGCACCAACAGAGCAAAAATCAAAACTGGGATGTAAGCCTCAGGCATAAGACGCCTCTCGACGCATCGTACCACAACTCTTCAGAAACTGAATTGCGCTTGGTCACACGAGCGTGCATATCTGGCCCGTATGTGCGCTTCCAGACCTGCAACTCACCTATTTCTCAAACAGCAATTCCCCTGCCCTCTGCGTGGCTTTCACTACTGCCTTGATCAATGTTACGCGCAGCTTCCCTTCCTCGAGCTCGAGTATTCCGTCAATCGTGCACCCGGCCGGAGTCGTCACCGCATCCTTCAGCAGTGCCGGATGGTCGCCAGTCTCCAGCACCACGCTCGCAGCGCCTTTCATTGTCTGCGACGCCAGTAATGTGGCGATATCCCGTGGCAATCCCACCTTCACACCAGCTTCGGCCAATGATTCCAGAATGATGTATATGAATGCAGGCCCGCTTGCAGAAAGGCCTGTGACCGCATCCATGTTCTTTTCGTCAACTACCACCGTTCTTCCTACCGCGTTAAACATCGCCTGCGCAATTTCCAGATGCTCTGCGGAAGCGTGCGCGCCGCGGCAAATCCCAGTCATGCCACAGCCTACGGTCGAGCACGTATTGGGCATGGCGCGCACCACGGGAACCTTTGCCCCCGCTCGCTGCTCGATGTACGCAGTCGGCACGGAAGCAGCCACCGAAATGATCAGCGTCTCCTTTCCCAATTCCGGCGCAATCTCTGTCAAAACGTCGCCCACCACCTGCGGCTTCACCGCCAGCAGCACTATGTCCGCTTCGTGTGCAGCCTTGCGATTATCCGTTAGCCCAGAGACGCCAAGCTCTTTGGCAAGTGCCGCCGCTTTTTCTTCGTGACGTACCGTTAGTTTTACACGCTTAGGCGAGAAGAGCCCTTGCTTCAGATAAGCGCGCAGCAGAATGCCGCCAAGTTTACCTGTCCCCAGTACCGCGAGGTTCTTGTCAGAAAGTTTTGTAGCCATGATGCCAACATTGTTATGGACGCAGCGGAAACCGTCAACAAGCGAATCTGAGCCTGGACCTTCAATTAAACGGCTGGTTTATCCCTGGTGTTTTCGCAAGGGCCTACCGTGGCAATCGCGCGCTAATCGTGGCGAGCGCCGTGTAGCACTTCCAAAGCATGCGGAAGCAGGTGAGCGATCGAATCCAGTGATTCCACCGCCCCTTTCGGGCTGCCCGGCAAATTCAGAATCAGTGTGCTGTGCCGCGATACCACAACGCCGCGCGACAATAAGGCGGTCGGCGTCTTCTGCACACCCTTGCGACGCATCTCTTCAGCCAGCCCGGGAATGTTTCGCTCCGCAATCTCCAGCGTTGCTTCCGGAGTATTGTCGCGCGGCCCCAAGCCGGTGCCACCCGTCGTCAATAGCAGGTCAACGTGTCGCGAATCCGCAAGCTCACGCAACTGGCTGCGCACGCTTCCTGGATCGTCTGAACACTGCAGCGACGCATTCACTTCCCAGCCGAGTTCGCGGCAACGCTGCACTAGCGCGGGCCCGGAGAGGTCAACGCGTTCACCGCGCGCCACGGAATCGCTGATTGTCAGGATGGCAACACGCATGGCAGGATCAACCGCTCTCCACGCTATCGCGATTGGCCTCGTCCAACAAGCGCATCGCTTCCATCAGCAGTCCGGTGGTGCTACGCGTAGTGGTCGTCGCGCTTGAAGCACTGGCCGCATTAAAGTCGATCTCGAATTCGCCCTCGGTCCACAACACCACCTTGTACACCGCATCGTCGCCTTGCAACGAGCCGCTCTTTGCGTCGCGGCACTGGCCGGTCAAAAAGTACAACTCGGCCTGCTCCTCGCCCTTCCGAACCACCAGACGGCAAGACTTTTGCCCCATTTCCAGTGATTGCATCAGGTCCGTCATGTTCATTTCTTCCAGGCGGCCTTGAATCACGCCGGGGCGCGAAGCAGTCTTCTGCAATTTCTCCAAATGTAGCCGGTCCACCACTTTTTTCGCGGAACGCACCAGGTCCTTCACCAGAAATGGCTTGGCAATAAAGTCTTCCACGCCATCCACCAGCGGGCGCAGGCGTTCCTCAATATCCGCTCGGCTTGCCATGAACAAGAACGGGATGTGGCGCGTGGCTTCCCGTCCGCGTAATTTCTCAAAAAGCTGCCGCCCATCCAGGCCCGCCATCTTGTAGTCGCACAAAATCACATCGGGCGGATCGTCAATCACCTTCAGCAGCGCATCAGCGCCATCGCCTGCAATCATCACTTCGCAAAAAGGATCCAGCGCCTTAGAAACAAGGTCGCGTATCAGCGGATTGTCCTCCGCGAGCAGAAGCTTCACCGTCTTGCCGGAAGCCGCCGTCATTTGTGCACTCTCCGGGACTTCTTCGGCTGCGCGCGCCGGTACTCTCCGCTCTTGCCGCCCGTTTTCTCCAACAGGTACACGTGAGCGATTTCCATCCCTTTATCGAGAGCTTTGCACATGTCGTAAACCGTGAGGGCCGCACAGGTGGCAGCGACCAGCGCTTCCATCTCCACGCCCGTTTGCGCCGTCGCCGTTACCCGGGAATGAATTTCCACTCCATCTTTGCATAGCCGTGGAGTCACAGCAATGTGCGTCAGGGGCAGCGGGTGACAAAGAGGTATCCACTCGGCCGTACGTTTAGCCGCCGCGATTCCCGCGATGCGCGCTACTTCCAGCGGATCGCCCTTGGGATTGTTCAAACGCTTCACTGCCCGCACCACACTGGGTGCCATGCGCACAAACGCTTGCGCCACGGCCGTGCGCGTGGTCACCGCTTTGGCGGATACATCCACCATGCGCACTTCGCTCCGTTTGCCGTAGTGAGAGAGTTTTGCCATTCGAGTAGGTCTTAGAGTATGTCCATTCGCGCCAGAACAGAAACCTTCTCTCCCGCGGCAATGTTTTCACGTTCAGCGGGCACCACCAGGAAACAATTCGCCCGGCTCAATGCCGCGATGTCTCCCGAGCCTTGCCAGCGCAATGGCCGCACTTCGGCCGATCCAGAGGTCCATTCAACCCGCGCGGGAAGGAAATGCGTTAATCCGGACTTTTCCTTCATCGCTTCCGCCAGCGTTGCTTCCAACAACGGCAGAGGCCGCGCCGACGCGCCGTTCAAAATATCGAGCGCAGGCGTCACAAACAGTAGAAACGTCACCATTGTCGAAACGGGATTTCCCGGCAATCCAAACACAATCGTATCCCGGCAACGAGCAAACACGGTCGGCTTACCCGGTCGAATTCCCACCGCATCGAAGAAAAACTGCGCGCCCATCGCCTGCAGCACCGATTCGACCAGATCGTATTTCCCCATTGACACCCCGCCCGAAAGCACCAGCACATCTTCCTGCAAGCCTTGCTCGATTTTCGCTCCCAGGTCGTCGCTGCGGTCCAATGCATTTCCCAGCAACACTGGCTCGCCTCCAGCAAGGCGCACCAGCGCTGCCAGTGAAACGCTGTTGCTGTTGCGGATGTGAAATGGACCAGGCGTCTCGCTTATCGGCACAACCTCATCACCGGTGGAGAGGATCGCCACCCGCGGCTTGCGGCTGCAAAGCAGCGTGGCCGCGCCAACCTGAGCCGCAATCGCCAACTCCGCAAAACCGAGCCGCAGGCCACTGTGCAAAGCAATGTCGCCAGCATGCGCTTCGCTGCCTCGTAGCACAATGTTCTGGCCGCGCGCTGTGTCACGCTGGAAAGTGACCGCCGCGCCATTGCGCGAACTGAATTCGATCATTACCACGGCGTCAGCGCCAGGTGGCACCGCCGCGCCAGTCATGATTTGCACGCAACTCCCCGCCGCCAGCGGCATCGTCACGCTGTCCCCCGCCTTCACTTCACCAGCGCAACGCAGCTTTGCTCCAGCGCCCGCCTCGCTTGCGCGCACCGCATACCCATCACGCGTCGAGCGGTCAAACGGCGGATATTCTCGATCGGTCCGAATCTCCTCCGCTAACACGTATCCCAGCCCTTTGCCCACCTCTAATGTGATTGTGGCTCCTGGACGCGGCCGCCTTCCCGCCTCCGCCATCACAATTTGGCGCGCTTCGTCATACCTCAGCATGAGGAGTGTTCTCCCCCTTCAAACTGACGAGTTGTTTTTCAGAATAACTTTATAGCCAGCGGGCCAGCAGCGTCCCGGGCTGGACTATTGTGGCGTCGCGCTCCGGCCCCGTGGAAATCATGCCAATTTCCACTTGCAGGAACTCCGAAACAAAGCGCATGTAATCCAACGCGGCCTTCGGCAGCCTCGCCGCGTCCTTGACACCGTAGGTTGTCTCGCTCCAGCCAGGCAACGTTTTGTAGAGTGGCGTCACATGCTCATACTCTTCCGCGGACGCGGGCATCTCCTTCAACTCTGCGCCCTTGTAGGTGTAACCCACGCACACTTTGATTTCGCGCTGCGTATCGAACACATCCAGCTTCGTGATCACCAGCGTATCAATTCCGTTGATCATCTTTGCGTAGCGCAATTCCGCCAGGTCCAGCCACCCGCAGCGCCTCGGACGCCCAGTCACCGCCCCAAACTCCTTGCCACGATCGCGTACTTCCTTAGCTTCCAGGTCCGGCATCTCCGTCGGAAACGGCCCGCCTCCAACGCGAGTCGTGTACGCCTTGGAAACGCCCAGAACATTACGAATCTTCGTAGGGGGCACGCCCATTCCCGTCGTAGCTCCGCCGGAGGTAGCGCTCGACGATGTCACGAACGGGTAAGTGCCGTGGTCGATGTCCAACATCGTTCCTTGCGCGCCTTCAAAGAGTACCGACTTGCCCTCATCGAGCGCGCGGTTCGTCAATTCCGCCGTATCGCAAATGTAGTTCTTGATCTTCTCGCTCAGTTGCAGGGTTGCTTCGATATCGCTGGAGAAATCGATGTTCGCGCCGTAGGCCCCTCGCGCAAGGCGATTCTTCTCCTCCACCACTCGAGCCGCTTTCTCGCGAAAGAGTTCAGGAGTCAGCAGGTCCACCATACGCAGCCCGCGCCGCGCCATTTTGTCTTCGTACGCCGGTCCGATGCCCCGTGAAGTGGTACCAATCTTGTTGGCGCCCCGTGCGGATTCTGCGGCCTTATCCAGCTCACGATGGTACGGGAAAATCAGGTGCGCCCGATTGCTGATGTGCAGCCGCCCCGCAACGCTGATTCCACCTTTCGCCAGCGCCTCGATTTCACCCACCAGCGCCGCCGGATCAATTACCACTCCCGTGCCGATGATGGCATGCTGTTTGGGTCGCAAAATCCCGCAAGGAATCAACTGCAGTACGTGGCGTTCCTTGCCGATAATAACCGTGTGGCCCGCGTTATGGCCCCCGGCTACCCGCGCGATGTAATCAAACGAACCCGCCAGGTAATCCACTACCTTCCCTTTTCCTTCATCACCCCATTGCGCCCCAACCACCACGACCGATTTCATGCAAGCCTTCTCTCGACCAAACACCTGCCGCGACACACCCTTCGTAAACCCGCCGCTTGACAGTGGTCCATGTTACAAATTATTCGTGAAGCACCAATTTGAAATCGTACGATGCCCACCCGCTGAACGCAAGCAACTCCGTTTCGCAGCGACGCACTGGTTTCGACAATAGCGTTATCACTCACTGAATCGGACAGCCGGTCAGAATTGCCCTGTTTCAAACTGCAATGTCGTGCAAGCATAAGTGGATTGGCTAAACAAACTGAATGGCATAGGCTTGTTTTATGAGCAAGAGTTCCTACAAGACCGAATCGAGCATCAGAAGGATTCGCGTCGTCATCTTGCTACTTATTTTGGCGGCTGCAGGTTGCAGTTCGAAGGTCACACCTCCGCCTAAGCCAGCTTTGGTGCCCTCGAACGCTGTCTGGGCAGGTGGTCCTGACGGTGGCAGCTTCATTGAGTGCGACGTGGATGCAGAGCACAATGTCAACCGCTGCCTCGCCTACAATGAGTCCACTGGCGACGTGAAGGGAGGAGGCTTTTTCCAACTGTCGGGGCCCGCTCGTGCTGCCCGTTCGGACGAACTGCGCTTTCGCGCGTTCGACGGTGACAGGATCTATCTGGAAAAAGGGATGCTCATCCCAACTCAGCCCATCCGCCCCGATGCGATTCCCCGAAATTCAGTCCTTACCGATGGTTTGTTTATCTCCTGTCGTGATGAAGGCTCACTTAAAACTGATTGCTCTATTTACCGCCCTGATGGAGGTCTGTACTTCAAAGGTGAGTTTATCTTTACTGGCCAGCGCAAGACAGGAGTAAAGGACGAATTCAGTTACAAATTCTTTGACCTCAGCGACCGTACGATTTACCTCGAAGGCGGCGACACTTACGTTGCGAGGTAAGCTAATCTTATTTCTTGAAATGTGTGTCCGACGGTAAGCCAATTCGCCACGATAGTCCTGCGCACCAGAATCATGCCAACTCCACATATCACGAATCAAATGAGCTCCACAGATAGCTGCCCGTAATGGGCTAAACTATTGTCGTGTAGAATAACTGCTGGAGAGCCCCGACCATGGACGAAGTGGACCCCAAACGAGCTGCACAGGAATACCTGGCCGCAAGACTCTCGGAAGAAGCGCAGGAGTACGAAGACCGCCTCAATCTGGAAGCTGCCATCGCCCTTGGTCCCAGGGTCTGGAAGAGGCCCGCGGACATCATTGTCACCCAGTGTCGCGAATGGAATGCCGTAACCGATGAGCAGACATTGACGTGCAAAGAAACGTCGCTCGGGGATCTCCGTATTCGGTGCAGAGGCAATTCGCACCACATAATGGTCCATTACGATTCGAGAAAGCGCTCGGTCATCATCAAGAACACAGCGCGCCCTGAGAACGAGCCAGATACGATCCTGAGCATCGAAGGCTACGCAACAGAAGGTGGACGCGACGCTCATCTGGTGCGGAACAACGAGCCTGTGAACGTGGACATGATGATTCTGGGCCACCTTCGCGTGTTGGCTGGACTGAGTCGTCGCGCGGACGGTTAGCCGCGAATCGTTAGTTCAATAAAGACGGACTCGCTCATGTCGGCCGCGCCTCACGACCCGCCATTGGCGCTTTTGCAGCGCTTCTCTCCACTTTCCTTGCATCCCGCCGCTTCCTCCGTTAGCGTCATAGCGATGGGGTGCCTCCCCACTCCAGTACCCAAAAGGCGCCTCAACTTCTCCAAAGGGAGAGACTCTTGACCATTCCAATCATTACCTTGACCACCGACTACGGCACCAACGACCATCTCGTCGGCGTGCTCAAGGGCGTCATCCTGAAGATCAATCCAGAAGTGCAAATCGTCGATATCACGCACCACGTCACTCCCTTCGACCTGCTTGATGGCGCCCTCACTATCGGCGCCGCCTATTCCTATTTTCCGCCGCGCAGCATCCACGTCGTCATCGTGGACCCGGGCGTTGGCACGGAGCGCCGCCCCATTCTAGTCAGTGGCCAGAATCAATACTTCATTGCACCGGATAATGGCGTGCTCTCCGCCGTTTTCGAAAAGGAGCACCCCGTCGTCGTTCGCCACATCACTTCCGAGCATTATTTTTTGCAGCCCATGAGCAAAACCTTTCATGGCCGCGATATTTTTGTTCCCGTCGCCGCCTGGCTTTCGAAAAATTGGCAGCCCGCCAGCATGGGCGAAGAAATCACAGACTTCAAGCGATTCACCATGCCCAAGCCCAAGGAAGCCGATGGTCTGCTAAAGGGTGTGGTTCAGAAGGTGGATGCTTTCGGCAATTTGGTTACCAATTTTCGCGTAGAAGATTTGCCCGCTGGTGCCTTGGAGAAAGGCACGGTTCAGCTGCAGGTCGGCAGCCATCCTGTCACCAAGTTTGTCCCCACGTTTGCCAGCGGTGCCCCCGGTGAGGCAGTCTCCTACATCGGCTCCAGCGGCTTTCTGGAAATTGGCGTCAACAAGGGCAGCGCCTCGAGGGCGCTTGGCCTAGGCCGCGGCACTCCCGTCCTGCTAACCAAAGCCTAGCCTAATTTTGTCTCTTGGAATTCTGTCTCGGAGGGGTCCAACACGCTGGGCCCCATCTCGGCAACATCCAAGCTCTGAACGCCATGTAGCGCCGGGAGAGTCCGCGAGCCCTGCGGCCTTTCTCTTCCTCCGTGTACTAAAAATTTAAGCTATCGGCTAGATTCCATCGCCGCCAGTTGTGAACGTGTGCGAGGATCCAGCCAATCCCGCCACGCATCTCCCAGTAAATTGAACGCCAGCACCGCCAACACAACGGCAAGCGCGGGGAAAACCACCATGTGTGGTGCGTCGAAAAGATGGTTTCGCGCGTCGTTCAACATCGCGCCCCAACTCGGAATCGGCGCAAGCACACCCAATCCCAGAAAACTCAGCGTCGCCTCCGCCAGTATCGCTCCAGCCATCCCGATTGTGGCTTGCACCAGCACCCGCTGAATAATATTCGGTAAAAGATGCCGCGCCATAATGCGCAGCGGTGAAGCCCCCAGCGATCTCGCCGCGAGCACAAATTCCAATTCCTTTGTCTTCAGCACCTGCGCACGCGCCAGCCTGGCATACCCAGCCCAGCCCGTGATGATCAACGCCAGAATCACTTTGCCGATGCCCGGTCCAAAAAACGCCGCGAAGGCAATCGCCAGGAGCACCCCCGGGAACGAAAGAAACGAGTTGATCAGCAACAGATTCACGATACGGTCGAAAATGCCGCCGCTGTATCCGGCCAGCATTCCCAACGTCAATCCAATCGAACCGCAGCCGAGCACCACGCATACGGAAACAAATAACCACACGCGCGCCCCATACAGAATCCGCGTAAGGATGTCGCGCCCTAATTCATCAGTGCCCATCCAGTGGCTCATAGAAGGCCCTTGCAGCCGCACCGCCAGATTCTGCTCTGCCGGTCGAGCAGGCGAAATCCACGGCGCCAGCAACGCCACAAGCACCAGAAGGCAGGCAATCGCAAATCCGACGCGCGCCAGCAAACTCTGCCGCAGAAATTCTCGCAATGGCGTGCCGACTTTCATGCTAGCCGCACCCGTGGATCAATCAGGGAATACAGAAAATCGGTCAACAAATTGACCAGCACGTAAGAAAGCGCGATCACCAGAATGCATCCCTGCAACAACGGATAATCGCGCGCGGAAATTGCCTGTACAGTCAGCCGCCCGATTCCTGGCCAGGAAAAAACCGTTTCCGTGACAATCGCCCCGGCCAGCAGGGTCCCGAACTGCAATCCAAGTATGGTGGTGATGGGAATCAAGGCGTTGCGTAACGCGTGCCTGACAAGTACTGCGGAAGTCCGCAATCCCTTCGCGCGCGCCGTTCGTACGTAATCGCTGGAGAGTTCCTCCAGCATCGCTCCGCGCACCATGCGCGTCAGAATTGCCGCCAGCGCCGCACCCAGTGTCACTGCAGGAAGAATATAATTCGACGCCCCGCCCCGGCCGGAAACCGGCAGCCATCCTAATTCAATCGAAAATAACGCAATCAGCAGCGGCCCCAGCGCCAGGTTCGGCACCGCCAATCCAAACAGCGTAAGCACGCCCACGGTCCGGTCCGTCGTTGTCCCGCGCTTGTGTGCTGCCAGCACGCCCGCGGGAATCGCAATCGCCATGCACACCAGCAACGCCAGAAACGCCAATTGCAACGTCGCCGGATAACGTTCAAAAATGATGCGTCGCACCGGCGCTTGGAATTTGAATGATTGCCCGAAATCGCCGTGCGCCACCTGCCACAAATATCTTCCGTACTGCACAATCAGCGGGCGGTCCAGCCCAAGTGTGTGGCGCAATTCCGCCGCTTGCCCCGGCGCCGCGCTCTCCCCCAGCATCTGCTCGACGGGATCGCCTGGCACGATGTGGATCAGCAGAAACACCATCGTCAGCACCAGCCAAAGCGCAGGGAGTGTCAGCAAAAAGCGGTGTAGGAAGTAGCGCGCCATTCTTCGGAAAAATCAGTGCTCCTTTTTCGCAGCTTTTGTCCTTATGGCCTCAACAGCTCCGCTCGCTTCAATTGCTGGTACAGGCTCTGCCGGGCGTAGCCTCTGGATTTTCACGCGTGCCACGCGTCGCCCGTCCATCTCCACCACGGAGAAGCGATGGCCGCCAAACTCAAAACTCTCCCCGCCGCGCGGTATGAATCCAAGCTGGTCCATCACGAAACCGCCCACCGTGGCATACGCCGGGTCCTCCGGTAGCGTGATGTTGTACTGCGTGTCGAGGTCGCGTACATTCAGCGCCGCATCGAACACCACCGCGCCGTCCGCCAGCGTCAACGGCCGCTCCACCACATCGAACTCATCGTGTATCTCACCGACCAACTGCTCGAGCAAATCTTCCTTCGTCACCAATCCGAGTATGCTGCCAAACTCGTCCACCACCATCGCAATGCCCACGTGCTTCGCGCGCAGTTCCACCAGCAACTCGCTGACGGGTTTCGTTTCCGGCACGATCAGCACTTCCCGGAGCACCTTCCGCAGATCAAAAGGTGGCGCTGGTGGCAGGTTTTCCTCCAGGCGCCGCTCGCGGTCCAGCAGCACCCACATCATGTCCTTAATGTGTACGAACCCGAGCACATGATCTTCCGTGCCTCGATAGACGGGAATCCGCGACCGCTGGGTCGTCGCGAACACCCGCATCACCTCTTCCAAAGTGGCTTCCACCGGCAGCGTGTGCATATCCGGTCGCGGCACCATGATTTCCCGCACCTGCAACTGGCTCAAGTCAATCGCGCTCAGAATAAACTTCTCTTCCCCGGACCCCAGCAGTCCCCGTTCGCGAGCCTGTTGAATCTGAATCTGCAATTCTTCCGCCGAGTGCGCAACGCCGTGGCCCAGCGGCGCGGCCACTCCCAATGCCTTCACGATCGCTCCGGAAATTCCGTCCAGAAGATCGATCGCCCAACGAAATGTGTTCAGGAACCATTGGAATGGACGCGCCACCATTAACGCCACTCGCCCCGCTCGTGCCAGGCTGATGCTCTTCGGCACCAGTTCGCCCAGCACAACGTGGATGGCGCTCAAGAACAGGAAAGCGATCGCCAATGCCGCTCCGTGCACTACAAGCAGCGTGCGCACGCTGCCTTCCGCCGGCATCAACTGCTGCACGAATTTCGCCAGTGTCATCTCGCCAAGGGCGCCAATCGCCAGGCTGGTCAACGTAATCCCGACTTGCACTCCGGAGACCACACGGTGCAGATCGCTCAACAGATGCTCTACGATGCGTGCCCGCGCGTCTCCTTGCGCCACCAGTTGCCGCACGTGCGACATACGTACCGTCACCAGAGAAAATTCCACCGCGGCGAAAAATCCGTTCATCGCCACCAGCACGAACACGCCAATCAACCGCACCAGGAACATTCGCTTGCCTGCTCCTTCAGCCGCATTGTAACAGTACCTTTCCTGCCCGGGGGGATGGCGTAGCCATGTGTTGCGAGGGTTGTCGTCTTACGCGGGCGCAACCGCGTCGATGGCCTCGACAAGGTCTTCATAGTCGAACGCGCCATCGTGTCTCTGCCCGTTGATAAAGAACGTCGGCGTGCCGTTTACTCCGCTGCGTACGCCTCCGCTAAAATCCGCCTTCACTCGCTCCAAAAATTCCCGTTTCTCCAGCGAAGCGCGCAGAGCCGCCGGCGCTACTCCTATCTCTTGCGCAAGCTCCAGGTAGACAGGTCCGCTCAGCCGCTCCTGGTTCTCGTAAATCAAGTCGTGCATCTCCCAGAATTTCCCCTGCGATCCGCAAAACTCAGCCGCTTCGGCAGCGCCTTCCGCGTGAGGATGCATCTCTCCAAGCGGAAAATTTCGAAACACAAAGCGCAGCCGCTTCCCAAAGTGCTTTTGTACGCGCTTCAGGATGGGGTAAGCGCGCCCGCAATGTGGGCATTCATAGTCGCCATATTCCACCAGTGTAACTTCCGCGTCGGCCGGACCTTGAGAGTGATCATCATCAGACACCGCAACTTTCAGTGCAGCCATGTTCTCCCCTTACTTTGGCAGGTTTTCCAGCGCTTCCAATATTCCGTCTGCCCCAGGATTTACCGCGATCGGCGATAGGTAGCTCCATGTGATCTTCCCGTTCTTGTCGATGACGAACAGCGCGCGTTCGCACAGGCCCTCTATCTGTCGGTATGCCCCGTATTTTCGCGCCATCTCTCCTTTCGGCTCGAAATCGGACAGCAGTGGAAAGTGAAGATGCCGGTCCTTGGCAAACGCTTCGTGGCACCACACTCCATCCACGGAAACGCCCAGCAACTCCGCGCCGAATTTCTGAAACTCCGGCAGTATTTCGTTGTAGAGCGCCATCTGATCCCCGCAAACCGGGCTCCAGTCCGCTGGATAAAACGCCAGGATCACCGGCCTTCCGCGCAGTTCGCTCAGTGAAAGAGTTTGATCGGGTGTTACGTGCAGCGTGAATTCAGGTGCAAGCGTGCCAGGTGGAAGAATTGTGGACATGCGCCTCCTCTAATCTGCCTGACCTGTAGGCCCAGAAATGGTTTCAGCAGCTTCTCATAACTCGTCAGGATAGAAAAGTGGTCCATCGAGCTTTCACGCGCCGCGCCGATGCACGATACGCCCAGGCCCGTCAAGCCATCTAAGAATGTAACCCTAGAGCTCCCCGTCGAGCCATTTGATATGTAACCAGAGAACGCTTGTTGTTGTTGTGGCTGTGGGAAAGTGGGAATCCCGAAGGGATTTCCAAGCTCGCGAAGCGAGCGTCTTTTCCACAGCCTTTTCGCCGGCCACTTTGTGTCTGGCGGGACGCGAGCTGCTCCTGCGCTTTCGGACTCAGCCGCCGGTTCGCCAGGCGGTAAATCCGGTCGAGTTTCCTGTCGATGATTTTGGCTAACTGAAACGGATCGAGAGATGTTCGCAGTGCTTTCAGAATGGACAGTTGCGCCGCATTCCCCTGCTTCGATGCCACCACCCGCTCGAAGGGAGTCTTCGGACCATCGTAGACGCGCCGAAGTTTCGATCCCACGTGAATCTTCTTGAGCAGCTTCACCGAGGGCAGGTACAGATTCAGCCATAAGCGCAGCTCTCGACGGTACAGGTCGTTCATAGCATCGACCGCGTTTTGCGTGTCATAGCGTTCCCACCCAAGTAGCTTCCGTACGTGCGTCCAGTTCTTTTGCTCGATGTGCGCGTTGTCGTCCTTCTTGTACGGACGCCCTCGCGTGAGTTGGATCTGCTTCCGTTCACACCAGGCCTTCAGATGCCAGTTGATAAATTCCGATCCGTTGTCCGAGTCCAGGCCCAAGAGCCGGAAGGGCAACATTCCCTCGATCTCATCCAGGGCCGCCTGGACAGCGGTTTGCCCCTTCCCCAGCAGGGCCCGCGTTTCTGTCCAGGTGGTTTGAATGTCGGTGATGTTCAGCGAATAGCCGAACTCTCCATCAGCCGAATTCCCGGAATGCGAGACCAGATCGACTTCTGTGAAGCCGGGAGACTTTACGTCCCAGTTGTCGGTTTTCACCGGGATGTGGTGCTTTAGCAAATAGCCCGGCTTGGTGCGCCCGTAAATCCGCCGCTTGTGTTGGTTTTTCTTGACCGCCAATCGACGGTCCATCTGCCGCGGACTGATTGAGAGCAATTGCTTCTCGATCTCTGGGCTTAACTTGAAACGTTTGCGGATCCAGGGCATCCAGGCCGGCAGCAGTGCCTTCAACCGCGCCGACCAGGGATAGCCGGCCGCCTCCCACACGCTCGTCAGCACGCTCAGCAGTTCGTGCCCGTAGCTCAGACCGCGTTTTCGCACGGGCCGAGCGGGTCCCTTGCCCGGCGCTGGGCCATTCAATATGCGTATGGCGTATTTTCGGTGGTAGCCCGTGGTCAGACAGAATTCGTTCAGCATTTCCCGTTTCGCCTTACGATCTGCTTTGAGATACCGCCCATAAATAACTCGGAAATACTCCCATCTTGCCTTGCGCCCCAAATGAACCCTCCCCAAATCGTCTTTGTCTCGGGTTACATTCTAAATGGCGCGACGTTGTACCCTCTGGTTACATTTTAGACGGCGCGATACGCCAGGTTGCGCGGTCATTCAGCCTCCACTAAACTTAGTTCCTCAGTTTTGAGGTGAAACTCGCATTGCGCATCTTCCGCCGTTTGCTTCTATGGCTCTTCGCCGCGATAGTCATTGCCTTCGCCGCAATCATCTGGTGGTTTGTCTATCGCCCGCTTCCCCAATTGGACGGCACCGCTTCCCTCTCCGGTTTGCATGCCACTGTTGCCGTCGATCGTGATAACTGGGGCGTTCCCCATATACGCGCCTCTTCCATCGAAGATCTCGCCGCAGCTCAGGGCTACGTCATGGCTCAAGATCGCTTGTGGCAGATGGACCTGTTACGCCGCGTCGCTCGCGGCCAACTCTCCGAAGTTCTCGGCTCGGCTACGCTCAACATTGATAAGGATTACCGCATCCTGAATTTCGACCGCATCGCGCAGCGCGAAGTGGAACAGATGGACCCTGATCATCGCCGCATCCTCGAAGCCTACGCCCAGGGCGTTAATCGCTTCATCGAACAGCATTCCTCCAAATTGCCCATGGAGTTCACTCTCCTCAAGTACAAGCCGCAACCTTGGCAGGCTTCGGACTCTCTGGTCATTGGCGCCTACATGTATCGCACGCTCACCTACGCCTGGCCAGATAAATTGGCTCGCGCCAAAGTCATCGAAAAAATCGGCCCCGATCTAGCCAAGGATCTCTACCGCGATGATGCTGCCTTGGACCATTTCGTCGTTGGCGACCCGAACGCGAAAGAAAATGGCCACGATGTATCGCAAGGTGATCCCGGCGACGACGATGATGACGAGATGGATAGCGACGATGTGCTGAAGGCCAGCCGCGAATTCCCTGTCCCGTCCAATCCGGGGTCCCAACCCGATCTCACTTCCGCCCTCGCTGCCAGCGTGCAGAATTGGCTTCTCGAATCACAGCACGATATCCGGCGTTCCCTTGGCAGCAACAATTGGGTGGTCAGCGGCGCGCATACGGCCACTGGCGAACCGCTCCTTGCCAACGATATGCACCTGGAACTCACTCTTCCTCCTATTTGGTATGAAGTCCACATCACTGCACCCGGTTGGAACGTCAAAGGTTTTGCCCTGCCCGGCTCGCCGCTCGTCGTTGTTGGCCACAACGAGCACATCGCCTGGGGCTTCACTAACAACGGCGCCAGCGTCCAGGATCTCTATCGCGAAACATTCAATCCCGCGAATCCCGACGAATATCGTGTTAACGGCCAGTGGAAAAAGGCAGACGTTTTTGACGAAGTCATTCACGTGAAGGGCGCTCCTGACGAGCATCTGGAACTTATCGTCACGCGCCACGGTCCGGTGATTCACCAGGAAGACGGCAAAAGCTATGCCATCCGATGGACTGTTTTGGAACCCGGCGCCTTAGCCAACACATATCTATGGTTAGGCAGAGCGCAAAACTGGCACGAATTTCTGGAGATCATGAAATCAGTGTGGGGCCCCGCGCAGAATGCTGTCTACGCCGACGTGAACGGCAACATCGGCTACATCATGGCCGCGCGTGTTCCCATCCGCAAAAAGGGCCATGGCGAAGTCCCCATGCCCGGCGACATTGACGATTACGAGTGGACCGGCTACATCCCTTTCGACCAGTTGCCTCGCAGTTACAATCCGGAAAGCGGCCTCATTGTTACCGCCAATGCTCGCGTCGTTGGTCCCGCCTACAAACCGTATCTGACCGATGACTGGGAGGAGCCCTACCGTACGGCCCGCATTTACGACCTGTTGCACGATAAGCACGACCTCCGCCCTGAGGACATGCTCAAGGTCCAAGCCGATGCGTACAGCTACCCACACGCGTTTCTTGCGGAACAACTTGTTGCCGCTGCACAAGTGGCGCCTCCGAAAGATCTCCGCGCAAAAAAACTTGTCGAGCAATCCAAAGATTGGAATGGCATCGCCGACCCCAACTCCGCCGTCGTCACCTTCTTGAATTTCACCCTCTACCAGGCACTTGATCTGATTCTCGAACCGCATCTTGGCCAGGACACCAAACTCTACCACTGGCGCAGAATCGCTTTTCTACAGCGCGTCCTCACCGAACGTCCCACGCGTTGGCTCCCTTCCCAGTTCAAGAGCTACGACGAACTTCTCAGCGCTGCCGCCGATCGCGCCGTAAATCTCCTTGAAAAACGCATCGGAAAATCCGACCCCGAAGACTGGCAATGGAAGCGCTTCAACTGCCTGGATATGCTCCATCCCCTCGGCCGCGAAGGCTTCCTGAAGAAACTCCTGAGCCTGGGCGATCGCCCGCAAGCCGGCACGATTTTCAGCCCCCGCGCCGCGAGCCGCAATCATGGCCCCTCGGAACGCTTTGTCGCCAATCTTGCGGACTGGGATCATTCCATCATCCTTGTCCCTGCCGGACAATCCGGCCAGCCCGGCAGCGAACATTACACCGACCAGTTCTCGTACTGGTTCGAGGGCAAACCGATCTACGGGCCGTTCAGCGAAGCTGCCGAAGCCAAGGTCAAGAAACACACGCTAACTCTGAGACCGTGACATTAACTCTGAGATCGTGACATTTTGCTTAAGGCTCTCATTTTGCTTTAAGTTGTCATCCCGAGCGGGGCGAGGGACCTGCTTTTTGCATAAGGCCACGCATGCCTGAACTTCCTGAAGTCGAAGCTGTAACGTGCAGTCTGCGCCCGTTCGTTCGCGAACGTCGCATCCGCTGCGTCCATGTTTTTCATCCCATTGCCACGAAACCGCAGTCGCCAACGCAACTCTCGCAACTCGCCCGCGGCCGCCGCATCCTCGATGCCTCCCGCCACGGCAAATACCTTTTGCTCCCGCTTGATCGCGGCCGGCTCGAACTGCACTTCCGCTTCGATGGCCAGCTCATCTGGTTTCGTACCGCTAACGAACTTCTCCGCCGCACCAATCAAAAGCCGGATGGCGTCCATGTGGATGTGGCTTTCGAACTCGATAAGGGCGTGTTGGGCTTCGCCGATCAGCGCCATTTTGGGCGTGTTCACTACTGGCCTTCGTTCTCAGCCTCACCGTCACTGCGTTCTCTCGGCATCGACGCACTCTCGCCTCAATTCACTCCATCTTTTTTCCGCGAACGTCTTGCCTCCTCCCGTCGTCCATTGAAAGAGTTCCTGCTGGATCAATCCAGAATCGCAGGCATCGGCAATATCTATTCCGCCGAAGCACTCTGGCACGCCCACCTCGATCCGCGTCGCCCTGCCAATTCCCTCAACCCCAAAGACGCCGCCAGACTCCATAAAGCGATTGTTTCTGTTCTCCGGCGTGCTTTAGAATGCTGTTTGCATCCCGCGCCCGATTTTCGCGACCCGCAGTGGTGGTTTCAGGGGATCGAAAAAATCCTTCGGGCCTACCAGCGCGAAGGATTGCCGTGCCTCCGGTGCGGGCGTGCGATCGTGCGCATTGAACAGGGCGGACGTTCCACGTATTGCTGTTTGCATTGCCAGAAGTAGGATTCCTTGAGGAAACGCCGTGAATCAAACGATTCCCAAAAAGCCCGAACCTGCCAAAAAACCTGATTTTGAGCGTTCCCTGGCGCGCCTCGAAGAAGTCGTTCGCAAGCTCGAAAGTCCCCAACTCTCTCTCGACGAAGCCATGAAGCTGTTCGAGGAAGGCGTGGTACTTTCCCGTGAATGCCAGAAACAATTGGAAGAAGCTGAGGGCCGCGTGGAAATCCTGTTGAAAAAAGCCGACGGCAAGCTCACCGCCGAGCCTTTCGAGCCCGAAGGAGAGAGCAACGCGTAACGCTCCCGCAACTACGACGATAGGAAACTTTTCATTCCGATGAAACTTCCCGAGTTTTTTGAAGAAGACCGCATCGCCGTTGACGCCCACCTCGATCGCTTGATGCCTGCGGAGTCCGCTCAACCGCCATCCATCCATCAGGCCATGCGTTATTCCGTCTTTGCCGGCGGCAAGCGCATCCGCCCGATCCTGTGCCTGGAAACCGCGCGCATTTTTGACTCTGATATTGCTCCCGCCTTCTATCCCGGCTGCGCCATCGAATTCATCCACACCTATTCCCTGATTCATGACGATCTGCCCGCGCTCGATAACGACGATCTCCGCCGCGGCAAGCCCACTTGCCACAAGAAATTCGGCGAAGCCGCTGCAATCCTCGCCGGCGATGCCTTGCTCACCTTGGCTTTTGAAACCCTTGCTGCTTCCCCATCACCACCCGGCCGCCGCGTCGCCATGATCACTGAAATTTCCACTGCTGCCGGAACAATCAACGGCATGGTCGGAGGGCAGGTCGCCGATCTCGAAGCCGAAGGCAAGGAGGTCGGCCCTGAATCCCTCGAGTACATTCATCGCTCGAAAACCGCCGCTCTTATTCGCGCTTCCATCGCTTCCGGCGCGCTCTCTGCTGGAGCCCCTCCCGAAGACGTCCTGCGTCTCCGCAGCTTCGGCGAAACTATCGGCTGGGCTTTCCAGGTGACTGACGACATCCTCGACGTAGAGGAATCATCCGCCGCGCTAGGCAAAACCGCTGGCAAGGACATCGCTCAACAAAAAGCCACCTATCCCGGGGTGTTTGGCCTGCCTCGCTCTCACGAAATCGCCAATCAATTGGCCACCAAAGCCATTGCGGAATTGGAACCCTACGGCGACCGCGCCGATCGCCTGCGATCCATCGCGGAATTTCTTGTCCTTCGCCGCACCTGAGCTATTGATTTCCCGCGCTTTGCCATTCAAAAAATGCCGCCTAAAACTCCACGAAAGCGCCTCGACCTTATCCTCGTCGAACGTGGCCTTGCCGAATCACGGCAGAAAGCTCAGGCCATGATTCTTGCGGGCGAGGTCATGGTAAACGCCAAACGCGCCGAAAAAGCAGGCCAGTCCATCGCTGCTGAAGCGCTCATCGAAGTACACAGCCGCCTTCAAAAATATGCCAGCCGCGGCGGCTTCAAGCTCGAAGGCGCATTGGAAGATTTTCATATCATCCCACACGGAAAAGTTTGTCTTGATGTGGGCTCATCCACGGGCGGATTTACCGATTGCCTGCTCCAGCAGGGCGCCGCGCTCGTTTACGCGGTGGACGTCAACACCGATCAAATCGCCTGGAAATTGCGCGAGGATCCTCGTGTCCGCCTGATCAAGAAAAATGCTCGCGATCTTGCGTCCGGCGATCTTCCCGAGCCCGTTGCCATCGTTGTCGCCGACGTTTCTTTTATCTCCGTGACCAAAATTCTTCCCGGCGCGGTTGCCTGCTGCAAGCCTGGCGCTGTTCTGCTTATCCTCATTAAACCGCAGTTCGAGTTGGAACGTACCGACGTCGGCAAGGGCGGCATTGTGCGCGATACAAAACTTCACGAAAAGGCTGTTGCCAGTGTGCGCCGCGCTGCTGAAGGTCTTGGCCTGACCGGTCTGCGCGTGTCTCCTAGCCGCCTCCCCGGCACACAGGGAAACCTCGAGTATTTCCTTCACGCTACGAAATCGGCTACTGTAGAATCACCTTGATCCATGCAGCCAACTTCTCCCTTTAAGACGATCGGCATCATTTCGCGGCCAAGGCCTTCTACACTGGCCGGCGTGATCCCCGAACTCCTGGTCTGGCTCAAACAGCGCGGCATAACAACCATTTACGATCCTGAAACCGCAAGTTCTCTGATAGATGGCACGCTAGGCACCACCCGCCACCAACTCGTCGAAGAATCCGATCTCCTGCTGGTTCTTGGCGGTGATGGCACGATCCTGGCGGCGGCACGCGAAGCCGCCAGCCAAGCTGTTCCCGTCCTGCCCATCAATATGGGCAGCCTCGGTTTTCTTACGAGTTTCACCGTGGATGAACTATATCCCGCTCTCGAAAATGTTTTGGCGGGCCACGCAACGATCAACGAGCGCGTGCTGCTTCTCGTCGAGCGCGTCAACAATGGCCAGGTCGTTACGCAACAGCGTGTCCTAAACGATGCCGTCGTTCACAAAGGCACGCTCGCTCGTATGATTGAGCTCGAGCTGTACATCGATGACAGTTTCGTCTGCCGCTACCGCGCCGACGGCTTGATTGCCGCAACCCCCACGGGCTCCACCGCTTATTCCATGTCCGCTGGTGGACCGATCGTCCACCCCGCCGTCGAATCCATCCTCATCACGCCCATTTGCCCGCACACCTTGAGCGATCGCCCAGTCGTTGTGCGAGATACTTCCTTGATTGAGTTGCGTATTTCAGCTGGCTCTGATTCCGTCTTTCTCACTCTCGACGGGCAAACCGGCGTTCCCATGCAGCCCGGCGATCGTGTGCGCATCACCCGCGCTCCAGAGCGCCTCAAGCTAATCCAACCGCCCAACAAAACCTACTTCGAGATCCTCCGCAGCAAACTGAAATGGGGCGAAGCCTGAATAGCCGTTTTGTAGGACCCGCCTTCCGAGGCGGGCCGCAGCCTGCGCATATTCGGTCCTAAAACAGCGCATCCGTCCGCAAAACGTCGTCCTGCGTTTCCCGCCGCCGAATCAATTTCGTCCGCTTCCCATTCACCAGCACTTCTGCCGGCCGTGCCCGCCCGTTGTAATTCGAAGCCTGCGCCATTCCGTACGCCCCCGTGGCCCATAGCGCCACTACATCTCCAGGTTCGACCTTCCCCAGCGGCCAGCCCTGCAAAAAACTATCGCCCGTTTCGCACACCGGACCTACCACATCCACACGTTCTTTCGCGCCACTTTGCGGCTTCTTCTCACTCACTCGCGTCACCGGGTGTGGCGCGTCGTACAGTGCCGGCCGGATCAAATCATTCATCGCCGCATCAATCACCACAAATGATTTCCCGGAATTCCTCTTGGTGTAGATCACCCGTGAAAGCAGAACTCCCGCCGGCGCAACGATCGCGCGCCCCGGTTCCAGCAATAGTCCAACTCCCAGTCGTCGCGCCGTATCCGCAATCATCAGCGCGTAAGCTTTTCGAGATGCCGGCCGCTCCTCCGTGTACCGCACACCAAGCCCCCCTCCAACATCCAGGTACTTCAGCACGATGCCCTGCTTGCGCAAGTCCACCAGGTAGCCCGCAAGCCTCTCGAGTGCCTGCTGGAACGGCGCAAGCTCCACAATCTGTGAACCGATGTGCGCGCTGATTCCTTGCCACCGGATATGCTTCGCGCTGCGGTGCGACAGGTACATCTCGCGCGCCTCGTGCCAGCTCACTCCAAACTTGTGTTGATGAAGTCCCGTCGAAATATGCGGGTGCCCCCCGGCTTTCACGTCGGGATTCACCCGGATCGAAACACCGGGCGTCACGCGTGCTCGCGACGCCTCCTCAACAAGCACTTCTAGTTCCGCCGCGGACTCCACATTGAACTGTAGAATCCCTGTCGCGCTCGCCCGGCTGCTCTGGTATCGCAACCCTTCGCGAATTTCTTCCCGTGTCTTCCCCACACCAGAAAACACGATGCGATCACCGCGCACTCCGATGCGTCCCAGGTGTTCAAGTTCGCCGCCCGACACAATGTCAAACCCGCTGCCTCGTTGTGCCAGGAGCTTCAAAATTGTCAAGTTCCCATTCGCTTTCACTGCGAAGCACAGCAAGTGCGGCACGCGTTCCAACCCACTCTCCAACTCGTCATACGCTTCTTCCACCGCTCGCCGGCTGTACACATACGTTGGCGTGCCGAAACGTCTGGCAATCTCCGCAAGCTTTACGCCCTCGCAATACACTTCTTTCACTGCCCCGCGCCCTCTCCACGCAAAATGTGGTGTAAATCGCGCCGGGTCCACGTACGTCAGATTTTTTCGGGTCTGTGCGGGATCGCTCATTTCACCTTTGCTACCACCAGCGTGCGGTCGTCGGAAAGTGGCGCACTCTGCGTGAACAGGTCCACTTCCTGTAGGATCTGGTCGGCAATTTCCGCCGCGGTCATTTCGTGATTCTTCTCAATAAAACGCAGCAAGCGCGTCGTGCCGAAGAATTGTCCGTCGCTGTTCGTCGTCTCCGCGATTCCGTCCGAATGAAACACCAGGATGTCGCCAGCGTTCAACGTCACTCCCCACTCGTCGTATTGCGTCTCCTCGAAAATGCCCAGCGGGAATCCTGCCAGGTTGATGCGCTCGCATCGCCCGTCCTTATACAGGAGCGGCTGCGATTGCCCCGCATTTGCCACGCGCAGTTTCTGCCGGCCTTTTTGCCATGTCGCAAAGCAGGCCGTCATGAACCGCCCTTCAATCCGCCGCTCACTCACCAGTTGATTCATCTGCCGCAGCATCTCCGCGGGCTGCAGCTTCTGAGGCGCCAGGCTTCGCATAATGCCGATCGCCACTGCTCCATACAATGCCGCCGCCGTTCCCTTGCCGCTGACGTCTCCCAGCGCAATACCCAATTGCTGAGGCCCGTAACGCAAAAACTCGTAAAGATCGCCGCAAACTTCCCGCGCGGAAAGATACCGTGCCGCAACATCCAACCCGTAGTCATCGGTTGGCACCGGCCGCAGCAAGGCGCCTTGAATCCTCTTCGCCGCCTGCAGATCGCGGTCGAGCCGCGCCTCATCTTTCGCCAGTTGCTCATAGAGCCGCGCGTTTTCCAGCGACACCGCCAGATTCGACGCCAGGATGGAAAGCGTCTGCACATGGTCGGCGTTGAAATAATTCAATTGCGGACTTTCCAGGTCCAGCACGCCGATCACTTTCCCCTTGTGCATCATAGGAATAGCCAACTCCGACCGCGTTTCCGGATTCACCATCAGGTAGCGCTCGTCCTTGGTCACATCGGGCACCAGCACCGGCTCCTTCAGCGTCGCTGCCGCGCCCACAAGTCCTTCTGTCGCGGCCACACGCAGTTTGCCTTGTATCCTCTGGCCGTGCTTCACGTCCACACGGTGCCGGAATATATGTTGTTCTTCGTCATACAACATGATGCTCAGAATCTGGTAGTCGATCACGCGCTTCACCTGTTCCGCCGCATGCCGCAGTATTTCCTCGACATCCAGAATCGAGCTGATCTCCCGGCTCACTTCGTTCAGCACCAGAAGCGTTTCCGCCTGCGCGCTCACCTTCTGAAATAACCTTGCATTCTCTATGGCCACCGCAAGTCGGCTCGCCAGCAGCGACAATATCCGCTGCTGATCCTTCGTGAAGTAGTCCAGATGCTGGCTCTGAATATCCAGCACGCCCACGCACTTCCCGCGAAACATCAGCGGCACTGCCAGTTCGGAGCGCACGCTCTCAATCGCATTGATGTAACGCGGATCCTGCGAAACGTCGCTCACCCTTACCGGATGGCCGGTCGCCGCCGCCGTCCCGGTAATTCCCTGCCCTATGGGCACGCGCAAATTCTCCGCAAGCCCCGGCGGGTAGCCGATCGCAAACCGGTGCTTCAGGTAAGTGCCTTCTTCGTCGGCCATCAACACGCCAAACAGCTCGTAGTCAATGTGCCTCTTAATGAGCGCGGCAGTGCGTGCCAGCACCTCATCCAGGTCCAGCGACGCGTTAACTTCTTCCCCGATTTCCGCGAAGGTTGCCAGCACTTCCGCGGAAGTCTCCGGGTTTTCTGTGGTTGGAGCTGCTTGTAATTTAGGATCTGTAGCGTTCATGTATCTTCTAATTATAGCAGGCGTTTCTCGCGCTTCTAATGGCGGGCCCATTATGAGGCCTAAAACTGGCGGTTAATTGTCTTAGGCTTTCGCGCGCGATCCCAATTGCAAAACGCACACGTCCGGCAAATTCCTGTAGCGCTCATCGTAATCCAGTCCGTAGCCTACGACGAATTCGTTCGGGATCGTAAACCCGGAGTAGTCAGCCTTCACATCCGCGATGCGGCGTTCTACCTTATCCAACAGCACTGCCACGCGCAGGTGCTTCGGTCTTCGCTCTTCAAATGATTTCAGCAGGTATTTCAACGTCAGGCCAGTGTCCAGGATATCCTCCACCACCAGCACGCTGAGCCCTTCGATGCTAAGGTCAAGGTCCTTCGTTAGCCTCACCTCACCTGTCGAATCTGTGCCCTTGCCGTAACTCGATACCCCCAGAAAATCAAACGAAACCTCTCCGCCCAACTCCCGCGCCAGGTCTGCCAGAAAAAAAATCGACCCTTTCAGTACCCCGATCAAGTGCAGCGAGTCCTTAGGAAAATCGCGCCGGATGGTCTGTGCCATCTCCGCCACCCGCTTCCGTATGCGCGCATGCGAAATCAGCACGTGCAGCGATTCACCCGCCCGATGCCCTTCTTGCTCCTTCGTTTCCTTCTTCCTGCGCACTTTGCTCACAGCCGCCTGCCCTCTCTGGCTCTTTTTAATCCACCCAGTCCGCCAGGAACACGTTCGTTTCATGCGGCACTTTTCCATTGCGGTTTGAAGCCCACACCAGCCGCTTCCCGTCTGACGTGAACATTGGGAAGCCGTCAAAGTCAGGATGATACGTTACGCGCTCCTGTCCCGTGCCGTCCTCATTGATCACATACAAATCGAAATCGCGCCCATTTTTCGGATCGGCCTGGTTTGATGCAAAAATGATGCGCTTGCCATCAGGCAGCCAGTAGGGGCCAAAATTCGCTGCGCCATTATGTGTCACCTGGTGTTTGTTAGACCCATCGGCGTTCATCACCCACAATTCCAGATTCCCTGGACGAATCAGCCCTTGTGCGAACAGTTCCTTGTAATCCTTTATATCTTCCGGCGTTTTCGGGTGCTCCGCGCGGTACACGATCTTCGTTCCATCATAGGACCAGAAAGGCCCGCCATCGTAACCCAGTTCGTTCGTCAACTGTTTCACGTTGCGGCCGTCCGCATCCATCGTGTAAATGTCCAGGTCCCCGTTTCGCGTGGACGTGAACACAATGTGCTTTCCATCGCGCGTGATGGTGGCCTCCGCGTTATAGCCCGGCGCACCCGTCAACAATTTCAAGTCCGATCCGTCAGGCTTTGCCATGTAAATCTTGTACGTGTTGTAGATCGGCCACACATAGCCGCGTGAGTAATCCGGCTTTGGCGGGCAATCTCCGCTCGCCGCGTGCGTCGATGAAAACAGGATTCTGTCTCCCGCGGGAAAAAAGTAACTGCACGTCGTCCGGCCCTTGCCTGTGCTTATCAGCTTTGGCATCGCCGGCTTCCCATCCGGCGTGTCCACAGGCATCGTGTAGATTTGGTCGCACGGCACACCCTCACCCTGGTGTTGAAAAATCAGTTGTTTGTCGTCCGCGGAAAAATAAGCTTCAGCGTTTTGTCCGCCGAACGTCAATTGCCGCGCATTTTTCAAGTGCTTCTGCTCTTCCGGCAACAAGAGCCCCGCATCCCCCCTCTGTTGCGCTCTCGCCAGTATCCAGCCCGGCCCATACGGGCACGCCGCCGCCAGCGCTCCGCACATTGTCCATCCCAAAAGTCTCGACGTTTGCACCATCCGCCCCCATCGCTGTCAGCGTTTCATTTGTCTCACTACTTCCTCTGCTCCAACTTCACGTCCACTTTCAGTTCTTTTCCGTCTCTCAACACCGTCACGTGCACCACATCGCCAATCTTGCTGCGCCTCAGCGCGTCCGTGAAGTCATACAGGTTGTTGATAGGCTTGTCGCCGAACTGAATCAGCACGTCGCCACCCTTCAGCCCCGCCTTCGCCGCTGGTGACCCCGGCTTCACATCGGAAAATCTCACGCCATTCTCTGTTTGTCCGAAATCCGGAATCGACCCAAAGTACGGCCCGTAGCCGCCCCCTCCGCCTGTGACCCCGGCATGCGGATTGTTTTCCATCACGTCTATAAACTTCGGCCTTTCAGGAGCGTCTGCCAGTTCCACAGCCGCGCTTGCCACTACATTCAGCAGCCGTGCCGCATCCTCGCCATTGATCTTTTCCCAGGTGTCCGAAGGCTTGTGATAATCCGAATGCAGCCCTGAAAAGAAAAACAGGACGGGGATCTTCTTCGTGACGAACGAAGTGTGATCGCTGGAAGCGTAGCCGCCCTGCGAAATCTCGAATTTAAGCGGCGAATCGCTATGCGCCTCATTCAGTACTTTCTGGAACGTCGAACCCGTTCCCACTCCGCCGATGTACACCTTGTTGTCCTTGATCCGCCCAATCATGTCCATGTTCAGCATGGCCACGGCTTTATCCAGCGGTTTCGTTGGCTCCTTCACCCATGCTGCCGACCCCAACAATCCCAGTTCTTCCCCGGCAAAGGACGCAAACAAAATCCCGCGTTGCAATTGACCCTTCAGCGGAGCCAGCAACCGCGCCAACTCCAGTAGGCCAGCAGTCCCCGAAGCATTGTCATCCGCGCCCGGATGTATCTGCCCGATCTGTGAAGGCGCCAGTGAATCGAAGTTCCCGCGCCCCAGATGATCGTAGTGCGCCCCGAGGATCACGTATTCATCCGTCTTCCCGGGCAAATACGCCAACACATTGTTTACTGACGCGCGCGTATTCTCAATCCCCACCGACAGGCTTGCGTGCAGCGTTTCCGGGAACGCGAATGACGCAGGCTTGGTCCCCGAGTTGATTTGTTCCTGTACTTCGCTCAATGACTTCCCCGCGGCTCGGAACCACTCCTCCGCCACCGTATTCTTTACCTGCGCGAACAGAATCCCCACGTTTTCCGGTCCGTTCACGCTTCCAAACCGCGTCAGCAAATCCTCTTCCCCGTCACCGAGCTTACCGTTAACCAAGACCAATCCCTTCGCGCCATGATTTCGCGCGTTGATCGCCTTGGTGATGAACTGCGAGTGTGCCGTCATCCCCTGATTGCCGCTTTTGGCCGCGAACCCGCTTGGCTCAAAACGCAGCAGCACCGCAATCTTGTCTTTCACATCGATCCCAGCGTAGTCGTCGTAACCGAATTCCTCCGCTGTCGCCCCGTACCCCGCAAACACAAGCGGCCCGCTTGCCTCTCCCGAAGACGAAAAACTGAACGGCACGTAATCCTGATTCAGCTTCTCCTCCATCTTCGTTTCGCTGTTCTGCACGACAAGGTGATTCTTCCCCTTCAGCTTCGCGCCCGTTGTTACGGTGAACGCTTCCAGGAACCCCTTTTGTCCGCCCGGCTCCAATCCGAAACTCTTATAGCGATCGGCAATCACGTGCTCCGCTCGCACCAACCCTTTGCTGCCCTCTCCACGCCCTTCCATCTTTGGCTGTGTCAGCGTCTTAATGTCATTCACATAACGCTGCGCATCCGCTGGCCCCACCGCTGTCGGTACAGTTGCCGCGGTCGCCAGGCAAACCGCCAGCAACAACACGGCCAGCGCGCGCCACACTGCCAATCGTTCTTTCATGAAAAGTGAGTTCCCTTCTCTCCCGCTTTTTTCTCGCCGCAAATTTCCATCAATCGTATGTTTTGCTCTCGATGCTGTCAATTCACACCTCTTCTTGCATCTGTATTCTCGCGCTTTTCCGCACTTCGTCGGCTATACTGCTTCCCGGCCAATTTATGCTTCCCTTAGTCAAATCGAGCATCCTGGTCGTCTCCGCGCTCTTCCCCATCGTTAATCCGCTCGGGGGCGCGCCGATTTTTCTTTCGCTCACTCACTATTACTCTACCATTCAGCGCAAAATCCTCTCCCGCAACATCGCCATGAACAGCTTCCTCCTGCTCATCGGCTCCTACTTCATTGGCACGCATATCCTCGCGTTCTTTGGAATTTCGCTCCCCGTAGTCCAGGTGGGCGGCGGACTTATGGTCATAGTCGCGGGTTGGAATATGCTCCGGCAAAAAGAAAACGATGAAACTCGGGGCAACGTCCAGCAATCCGTGGATCCCCGCGATCTGTCCAGCCGAGCTTTCTATCCTTTAACACTTCCGCTAACCGTCGGCCCCGGCTCCATATCGGTTGCCATAACGCTTGGTGCTAACGAGCCACATCGCGGTGGCAGCTTTCTCTTCCCAATAATTGGCGCCGTCATCGGCTCGCTGCTCATCGCCGCAAGCGTCTATTTCTGCTACGCCTTCGCGGACCGTCTTGCCGAGCTACTGGGTCCCACCGCTATGACGGTGATCCTGCGGCTCACTGCATTTCTTCTCGTCTGCATCGGCGTGCAAATCTTCTGGAACGGCGCCTCCGCACTTCTGAGTTCTCTCCCGGCGATGGCCCGCTGATTCCTGAATTCCCAACTCTCTTCGGCTCCACTTCGGAAGTTCTCTCCTTCCCAGCAGCACCTCTGCCGCCCAGCAACCCAGATACACCGATTGCGCCACACCATGTCCCGAGTAAGCTCCCAACACAATCGCATTCTCGCTCTCCGGGTGGCGCTCAAAGACTGGCTTCCATTCCCACGTCATGCAGATCGGTCCACCCCAGCGGTGCGTGATTTCCACCTCGTTCAGCGCAGGATGCAGCCCGTGCACTCGCTTTTCTAGTTGCACGAATAACTCCACTGCCTCACCCTTCTCGATATCCACTGTCGCCAGTTCTCGCCAATTCTCCAGGAACACCAACCCACACCCGAATATCACCTGATTCCCCGCCAGCAACCGCCCCCACAAATAAGGTAGATCCACGGTATAGAACGGTTTCCTCTCTGCCAGCCCAATCTCACGAAGTTGCTCGTCACTTAGAGCGTGTGTTGCCACCGCAAGCGTGAACGCCGCTCCCGCTCTCCCTTGCAGCCCCGTCATCTCCAGCGCAAACGCATTCGTCGCAAACAAGACTTTTCCTGCCCGCACCGATCCGTGTTTCGTTTGTAACTCCACCGCCTCCGTAAAATTCGCTTCTTCCACGCCACATTCCTCAAAGAGCATCACGCCCGAACGCTCTGCCACGCGCGCTAGTCCATCGACCATCTTTCCCGGATTGATTGTGCCGCCCGCCACTTCCTTCACCGCGCACAAATCTCCGGAATCCCGCCAGCGGATCGGCGAATTCTCAAGTGGCGCCGCTCTTCCCAATTCATACGCGCCCGGCAACGACACTTCGCCATCCACATCCAACTCCTTCAGGATCTCCTGATACCCGCCAAGTACGTCGCCGAGCCCCGGCAAATCCCCCGCGGCACTTTCCGCAAGAGCAACTCCACCTGTATGTCCGCTCGCCCCCGCGCCAAATCCCTCCGCCTCAAACAGCGCCACACTTTTCCCCGGTGCCAAACGCTTCAACCACGCTGCTGCCGCCAATCCCGTGAACCCGCCGCCCACAATCGCAAAATCAATTTCCGACGGCATCGCGCGTTGTGCCGCGCGAAACGCCACATTCCACGGCCGATTCCCCCAATTCTTCGTTCCGACCATGCGATCCTCTCTTGTTCATCTCCACTTTATACCGACTGCTCGCGGCGTAGTTCGCTTCTTCCCTCGATTGAGTTATGCTACCTCTCACTGCAAGGGACACCCTATGACTCCTGCCAATTCCAGCGCCGCCCCGGAACCGTGGCTGCGCGGCACCCATACTGATGTCCCTCCTGTTCCTCGCGCAGTTCTCCACGCCCTTGACTTGGCCCGGGAAGATCTCGCGCGTTGGACAGAACCGCTCACCGACGAGCAACTCAACGCCCGCCCCTTCGGAATTGCGCCTGTCGTATTTCATCTGCGGCACATCGCGCGCAGCCTCGATCGCCTGCTCACCTACGCTGAAGGCCACCAGCTCACTCCGGATCAAATTCAGCAAATGAAATCGGAGCTCGATCCCGGAGCCACTCGTCAAGATCTCTTACGAGAGCTGGCCGAAGCCCTCCAAAAAAGCGCGGCGCGTATCCTGGCTCTCGCCAACGCAGACTTTAGCCAACCGCGTAGTGTGGGTAGCAAACAACTTCCCACTACGCTTGGCGGTTTGCTGGTGCACGTCGCCGATCACACGCAACGCCACGTCGGGCAAGCTATCACGACATCGAAGATCGTCGTCGCACAAAAGACTCTTGATCCTGGAGGCAATCCATCATGACAAATTCTCAAAATCGCATGGACCGTCGCACGTTCCTCAATAAATCCGCTGCCGCCCTGGCTGCTGGCGCCGCGCTCAGCAACTCCGCGCTATCCTACGCCCGTGTTGTCGGCGCCAACGACCGCATCTCTTTCGGGCACATCGGTATCGGCAGCCGCGGCCGCGAACTCGCTGAAATCGCAGCCAAGCTGCACAGGGACCACAACGTCGAGCTAACCGCCGTCTGCGACCTCTGGTCCGTAAATCGCGAAGCAGCGCGCGCAGTCGCCACCGAACGGTACGGCCGCGCTCCACGCGCTTTCGCCTCTCCCGAAGAACTCCTCGCTCAGAAAGACATTGATGCCGTTATCATTTCCACTCCCGATCATTCCCACTCCCCGCTTCTGCAACTCGCCGCCGAGGCCGGCAAGGACGTTTACATCGAGAAGCCCATGGGCAACGTCCTCGCGGAGGCAAAAGCTGCCCGCGACGCCGTGCATTCCCGCAACCTCATCGTCCAGGTTGGCACGCAACATCGTAGCGAGCCTTACCAGAAGCTAGCTCACAATCTTGTCCAAAGCAGTGAACTCGGCGACATCTCCAAAGTTGAAATTGTGTGGAATTACCACGGCCCACGCTGGCGCGGACGCCCGGAAGTCGCCAAGCTTCGCGAGTCCGATACCGACTGGAAGCGCTGGCTCCTCAACAAGCCCATGCGTCCGTTCGACCCTCGCCTTTATTGCGAATTTCGCCTCTACAGGGAATTCTCCAGTGGCATTCCTGACCAGTGGATGAGCCACGCCATCGATTTGGTCCACTGGTTCACCGATGAGCACGCTCCACGTTCCGTCGTCTCCAGTGGCGGCGTTTTTGCCTGGCACGATGGCCGCGAAAATCCCGACACCTTTCAAACCCTCCTCGAATACCCCAAGGGCTTCTTAGTCAGCTACTCCACCAGTTTCGGCAACGATTCTCCAGGCTTCTCTCGTTATATGGGCAAAAAAGCTACGCTGGTGAATATCGGCGACGAAGGCAGTCCGCGCTACCAGGTTGTCAGCGAAAATGGCAATCACGAAGACAACGCCGACATAGACAAACAGCGCACATCCCGTTACTTGCTGCTGCCCCACGATAAGGGCATCCCGCCCATGGGCATCGATGACATGTCAACCGGCCACATGGCCAATTGGTTTTCTTCCATCCGTTCCCGCAAGCAGCCAGTCGCCACCGTCGACGCAGGCTTCAGCCATTCCGTCGCGTGCATCATGGCCGCGCAGGCCTACTGGTCCGGCAAAAAACTGTATTGGGATGCCGCAAGAGAAGAAATCCTCGACCAGCCTCCCGCATCCACACGGTAGGGGCGGAGCACTGCTCCGCCCCATCTCGGCAAAACTCAATCGGTATCACCGATCCGTTCTGCTCCTCGGTTCTCTACGGTTGCTTCCCTTCCCCCACCGCATACACCACCGATGCATGGGGCGCCAGCGTCACCCGAATCCCCTCCGCTTTCCCAAAATCCTTCCCTTCCCACAAATCGCGCAGTGCGTAGCTCTTTCCGTTAATCCCCAATTCCTTCCACGAATAACTCATCTCCTGTGGCGCATCGCTCCGGTTAAGAATCGCAACGTAATATCCGTCGCCCTTTTCCGGTTGCGCCATCCACACCGCCGCTTTCTCGGTAGTCAGCACCGCGTGATTGCCCTTTGAGTGTTGATCGATCGCAATCACCTCGGCATTCGTCAGAAGTTTCTTCGTCCATTCGTCGCAGAGCGTCAGGTTCGCCCCGATAATCAGTGGCGACCGCATCATGGACCACAGGCTGAACAAAGTCCTCTGCTCATCCTTCGTCAATCGCGAGGTCCGCGGCTCTCCCCATCCCGGTGAAGGTTTCAGTTCTCCGATCGCCAGCATATCCGCATCCGGCCAGTTCCCTGGTCGTGAGAATTTTACCCATTTCTCCGCGCGCTCGAATTGGTTGTTCACGCCTTGCGGAAAATCTTCTTTGCCGTACCAGACGTCCCACTCATCGTCAGAGATGCGCCACATCTGCGCGTACTTCGCCATCTCTTCACCCTTGTCCAATGGAGCCGGGCCCGGCGAAAGACTCAACACAATTGGCCGCTTCACTTTCTTCAGCGCCTCGTGCAACAGCCGGATCTCTTCTCCCTTGTAGGGATGGCTCGAAATGCAGTCCACCTTAATCAAGTCCACATGCCATTCCGCCAGTTGCATTGCCAGCGAATCGTAATATGCCTGCGCCGCCGGCTTGCTCGTGTCCAATCCCCAATTGAAGCTGTTCCACGGGCACGCGTCTCCCGTATCCCCTGCATCTTTCGCGTGAAACTCCGATCCCGCGATGGGCAGATTCCTCGCCACCGCCTCGCGCGGTATGCCTCGCATCAGGTGCAGTCCAAACTTCAGTCCTTGCGAATGCAAATAATCTGCTAGCGGCCGGAATCCCGCTGCATTAACCGACGAAGGAATCGCGTTAGTCGCCGGCGTATATCGCCCGAATTCATCCATGCTGAACTGTACCTTGTCCGAGTTGTTCCGTACCCCGTGTTCCAGCACGTACCAGCCGGAATCGACAATGATGTATTCCCAGCCATACGCCTTCAAGTTCTTCGCCACCCAATCTGCCGTCGCGCGAAAATCCGTCTCCTTCACTCCTTCGCCATACGCATCCCAACTGTTCCAGCCCATCGGCGGTGTTGGAGCCAGCCCCGCCTCCTGCGCATACGCCATTCTGCTTCCTCCACCCGATACCATCCCCAACAGCAAAATCCCCGCCACGCACCACATCATTCTTCCGCTCATTTGAACGCACCTCTACGAATACCTCTGGATTCTATCCCAATCTTCCGTCGACAAGGCCGCAGGGTCATAGTAGCGATACCAAGCAAACTTCGCTGCGGGAGCTGTCTGCATAACAAAAAAAGGAGAGGGTCGCCCCTCTCCTCTTTGTCTCTTTGCCTCTTTGCCTATTTGCTTCTTTGCTTCTTAGAATTCTTCGATCCCTCTAAATGTGGCAGCTCTCTTGCCCGCGCTTTTCCAAATACCGCTGATGGTATTCTTCCGCGCGCCAGAACGGGCCCGCCGCCGTAATCTCCGTCGCCACCGGCCGCCGCAATTTTCCGCTCGCTTCCAACACTTCCTTGGATTTCTGCGCCTTCGCTTGCTGTTCCGGCGTATGGTAGAAGATCGCCGTCCGGTATTGCGTCCCAAAATCTGGTCCTTGCCGGTTTACCTGTGTGGGATCATGCGTCTTCCAGAATACTTCCAGCAATTGCTCGTAGCTCACCTTCGCCGGATCAAACGTCACCTGCACCACTTCCGCATGACCCGTCTGACCGGTGCACACATCCTTGTACGTCGGATTCTCCTTGTGCCCGCCGCTGTAGCCCGATATCGCCTCAATCACACCCGGCACGCGCCGGAACGCTGCCTCCACTCCCCAGAAACAACCGGCTCCAAATGTCGCGATTTCTGTCATGCCCCACCCCCCATTCGTCGCCACACACTTATACCAGGTTCTTTTGATGCGCCATCCGTAGTTTTGGATTCGCCGCGCTTCTACGTAGCCTTTTTCCCTGCTCCAGCCCTTGTAGCACCCAGTTCTTTCAGTTTCTCCTCGGCTGGTCCTTTATACGGCGTGTCCACGGAAGCCGCATCCGTAAACGCTTGTTTCGCGTCCGCGTTCCTCTTCAGGTTCAGATAGGCAAATCCCAGCCGGTATTGGTTCCTGGCAAAACTCCCGGGATCGCTCTTCACCAGTGGCGTTGCGCTGCTCAAATTCTTCACCGCCCCCAAGTTGTCCTTTCTTTGCAGATTCACTTGTCCCAGTGCGCTCAGCGCCAGCCCCTTCTTCAACCCGTTTTGTTTCTTCCAGTCGTCATCGCTCACGCTATCCGGTTTCTTTGCCGCATCGCAAAGTGACGCAACTTTCTTCGCGTACTCTTCCGCTTTCTCTAGTTGCGTTCCCTTCTCGCTGTAATAATCCGCCAGAAGCAGCAGCATTCCCACATTGGTTGGGTCTTTCGCCAGCACGCCATTCGCCAGATCCAGCATCTTTTGCGCCCCCTGCGCTTGCTGGTATGTCACCGCCGCCACGCTCAGCGCCTGCTCGGCATTCGGCGAATCCGGAAAATCCTTCGCATAACGCACCAGCAAATCCGCCTTCTTCACCGCATCCTTCGGCTGGTACGCCGCGCTCATCATCGACTGCTCTATGTAATCCTGATTCTCCTTCAACTGCTCAAGCTTCTGCGTCTTCTGCTGCTCCCAGGCATCGGCCGCGGTTCCTTCCGGCGCGGGTGCTGCCTTGTAACGTTGCAGAATCGCGGTCGCCTTTTCTCCATAATTAAACACGCGGTCGAAGTCTCCTTGCTCATTCCCTGCGCGCACCAGGTTCACGCCGTTGGCATAGTTGTCCGGGTCGGTGGTCCACAGTTTCTCGCCATACTCGAAAACCTTGTCATACTGCTTCGCGTTCAGGTAGTAGTTCACAAATTGCTCGTCCGCGATCACTTGAAATTCATCATTAGCATGTGCTTTGGAAAACTCTTCCAGCAGCTTCAGCTTTTCTGCCGGGTCCTGCGCCGCGTTAATCGCCGTCAGTTGGTGATCCTCCTCCGAACCGGCCGGTATCAGAATGCTCTTGCCCAGTTGTGCCATGCTGGCGGAAGCGAACATCGCAAGAAGCAACAACAGGCCAGTAAGTACTCGCGCGATTTTCATGCTTACCTCCTGTGTCTCGGGATTGCCTTCATCGGGGTCCTGCTTTAACTCGCATCTTAGTTCCCCGCGCCCCACCACGCAAACCCTTTCCTTCCCCCGCTTCCTCTCCCGACCACTTCATACTCTCACCTCATTTCTTCTTCCGCTGCACCTCAACCTCCACCTTCTTCTGGTCATTCGCGGCAATCTCCACCGCTTGCCCTTTCTCCAGGTACCCCTTCATCACTGTCCGGTTGTCCCATTCCAAATCCCATCCATCTTCAATTGCCACAAGGTGGTATTTCCCCGGAAAGATTCCGTGCAGCGCAAATGTCCCATCACTGTCGCTCTGATCCATCCGGAAATTTTCCCTATCGTCCTGTCCAGATTCCGGCAGAAGCACCACCATCACTCCGCCGATCGCCTTGTCCTCCAGCTTCGCCACTCCCGTCACCTCTCCCATCCCTCGCCCCATCGAGATGCTTAATTGCACATCACCCGCGCTGGAGATGGTTATTTCCTTTCCGGACACCTTCGCTCCCTTTGCTACGACGCTCCGCACATAGTCGTCTCTCCCCTGCAAATTCACCAGAATCGAGTACGTGCCTTCTTGCAACGGCGCGATGGAAAATGTCCCGTCTTTTTGCAAGTGGGCGTTCGCGGTCGGATTCCCCTCCCGCACCAGCATCACAAAGCCTTCGATGGCGTTCGTGTTGCCTTCAGGGAGAATCACGCGGCCCGTTATGTTCGCGATCCCTCCAGTGTCGGCTGCGTCCAGCGTGTCTCCTCCAGTTAAGTTCGCTGCAAATGTTCGAGATTGCACTCCCATCTTTCCATTCTGCATGACATGAATCGCAATTTCTCCTGGCGGCAATCCCGTCAGTTCATATTCGCCGGGGCCTATTCTCAGCGCATTCAAGCCAATGCCTCGTTCCATAGATCCAAAGAGTTTTTCGCTTGCCCCGAATTGCGCCGCATTTTCACCATCAACTGGCACATTCGAAACGCGAACGTGAACTGTCGGAACAGCTTGAAGCTGGATGTTGGCCTCTACGGTGTCGCCTGCCGTCAATTTAATTCCCGCTGCCGCGCGCTCGTTGGTCACGCCGGGATGAAACGTGAGCGGATACAAAACATCCAGTAGTGGATTCGGCTTCTGCGTGCCCTGCCCCAGTGTGGAAACGCCTTCGACAGGCTGGGGCGCATAGTTGAACACAGGTTGCGCATACCAGGGATTTGCCTCCACGGCAACGTAGTATTCGCCGGGATGCAGTCGGGCAAAGCGGAATTCGCCCAAATCATCGGTTTGCACCTGCGGGTGCATTACAGCCCCGGCTGTGCCACTCAAGTTCTGCGACTCCAATAACAGGACCTGCGCATGCCGCACGGCTTCCCCATGTTCGTCCGTTACCCGCCCAGTAATCACAGCTTGCCGGTGCAGCGGAAAAATGATGTGCTCGGAATCAAGTCCGCTCCCCACGGCGACCCCTGTCAGAAACCCCCGGTGCTCGTTCAGCCCTTCCCGCACGTAACCCTGCGCCGTGGCAAATAGGCTGTACTTCCCCGCCTCGACATCCTCAAAAACGAATTTTCCGTCCTCCCCGGTCGTGGCCTTCGTCTCCTCCGCGTCAACGGACATGGAGACTTCCGCGCCCGGCACGGGCGCCTTGGTAACCGCATCCACGACCACGCCACTGATGCGATACCCAGGCTGCGCCTGCTGTGCCCAAGCCGTTGTCACCGTGACAATCAGTAGCGTGACCCACCAGAGCAGCGTCTTCATTACTGTTGCTCCTCAGGTTTCTGAACTTCAACCCGCACGCTGGATTCGTCCCCCGGGTGCAATGTCACCGTGCTCGCATGACCCAGGTACTTTTCCATCGCAGACGGATTCCGGAATTCCAATTCTTGCGCATCTTTCAGCGCGACCACCTGATACTCCCCCGGAGCAAGTCCCCCCATCGAAACTTCGCCCGACTCGTTGCTCTGCATCAACAGCGAGCGCCTTGGATGCTCCTGAGAGTAAACCACCACTCCTGCCGCCGAAGGCTGCCCGTTCTCTACTGTTGTAACGCTCAACTGTGCCCCGTCATTCTTCACCTTGATCTCAATGGGAGGCAATGCCGTTCCCTCCCCAACCGTCAACTCATCCCGCAGCAAATCTGTATCACCACAACGCATCGAGGCCACGTATCCCGGATGGTACGGAAACGCCTCCACCGTATACGTCCCGGGAAGGACCCCGTCTACTCTCGATGCGCTTTGCTCGCCTTCCTGTGGCTCAGCCGGAACCTGCGCCCCCACTGAGTATTGCGAAAATTCTTTGGAATTGAACTGCACGTTCACGACGCGAGGCCCGCTACCCGCCGCTTCAGCAGGCACCTCGTCGTCAACCCGGACATCCACTGAGATTCCTCTCCCCAGTGTGAGGACCAGGCCCGTAATGTCGGACTTCAAGTGGATCGGTAGCATCGCCCTCAATTGAGTGGTGGAAAGGTTCTTCCCACCACTCTGAACCACTTCAAACGATGTCGCTGTAAGCCAGTAGCTCCCCACCGGAATCCCCGGGATTTGAAATTCCCCTGTCTTAGGATCCAGGCGAACTGTTCTCTGCATGGCGTCGCCCGCGGCATTCACAAGGCTCACATTCAACCCGTTGGCCGGATTCGCCCCGCGTACCACTCCTGCAACTTCATAGAGCCGTTCCCGGCTCAATATTTGCGTCACATGAAATTTCGAACCAGCACGGAGCTTAATTTCCGTGGCGGACGCCGCCTCTGCCACTCCTGGATAAAACTCTGCCCCATATCCCTGGGCGGTGTGGTTTTTCCTTAGTAGCTTGTCGCTGGCGGTCCAACCTCCTTGGCTCGCCGGCAAAAAGGCCAGTTGGTACCCTCCTGGCCTGAGCTCGGTGATGCGAAACTTCCCCTCGTCGTCCGTCACTGTGTCCCCTGCGCTCTGCAGTTGTTTCCTGCCATCTACTGCCTGCCAGTGCAGTGCGCGCACCGTCATTCCCTCAACCGGCTCGCCAATTTCGTTCTTTAGTTCCCCATAGATGATCGCTTCCGGGACCAGCTTCACAACCAGTTTCGCGTCCGTGGGAATTTCGATCAGCGAGTCCTTACCTATGCCCCAAGGATTGATTTCCTGCTCGCTGTAAAAACCTGGCTTCCGCGGAATCGCAATGTACGTTCCACGGGGTAGTTTCGAGAATACAAATGTTCCGTCCGTCCCCGTGAATTGCGCGAATCCTTCCACATTTAACTGCACCAGCGCGCCGCTCACCGGTTCGCCGGTGGCAGAGTTGATGACCGTTCCGCGCAGCTCAAATTCTTCCGTGCCAGTCTGCTGTCCTCTCGTAGCTGACGCAAAAAACACCACCAGCAGAGCCATGCACGTGATCACGCTCTTGGGCTGCATTGCTTTTTTCGACTCCCTAAATTCGACGATAACCTACCATCCGTAAGTGACTTGCTCAAGACTTCCACCCGTCGCGTTTCACTGGATGCTCCCCCGCACGCGGAAGTTGCATGCTTAGGAAGCCAACCTGCCCTGGCTAATCGTCACCCAATTTGACGCGCCACTCCCTCTCGCGAGAAAATTGCAGGTTTGAATAGCAATCCCAATCTCGACTGTGGGCAAAGGCGCACTTGCAGCGCCTCTACTCTCATCCAATCCAAATTGGGCTTTCAAGGAACAAGGAGACTCTGGAATGAATAAGCAAATTGCCGCCCGCATATGCAAACTCAACGGTTTACTCATTTTAGTAACCCTTTTCTTCGTCTTGCTTGGCGCAATTCCTCTCCTTCATGCCGATGAGCCTTTTGCCCGCACCAAGGATTACGATCTTGAGCACTCCCGCATAGCTCTCCGCTTTGATCTGGACCAGAAAAAGGTGATCGGCGACGTCATCCACACGCTCACCATTCTCCGCGACTCCCAGCGCATCACCTTCGATTCCGCGGGCCTCCAGATCCAGAGTGTCACCGTGAACAAAGCCGCCGCCACTTTTGAATCCGCCGACGACAAGCTCCGCATCGCTCTTGCTAAACCTGCAAAACCGGGTGAAAAGTTCACCGTCGAGATCAGGTACGAAGCCAAACCCTCCAAGGGCCTCTATTTCATTCTTCCAGACAAGGACTATCCCGATCGCCCCAAGCAGGTTTGGACGCAAGGCGAGTCGGAAGATACGCGCTACTATCTCCCCACCTACGATTACCCGAACGATCGCCTCACCACAGAGACGATTCTCACCGTGCCCGCCGGCTGGCTCACCGTCTCCAACGGCAAGCTCATCAGCGTTACCGATGCAGGTAATGGCATGAAGACCTGGACGTGGCGCGAATCGCTCCCTAGCTCCACCTATCTCTTCACCGTCGTCGCCGGAGAGTTTGTCGAAGCCAAAGATACCTGGCGCAACTTGCCGGTAACCTACTACGCTCCCAAGGATCGCGGCGACCGCCTCACCGTCAACTATTCTCGTACTCCCGCAATGATCGATCTCTTCAGCAAGAAACTTGGCGTGGACTATCCCTGGGAAAAATATTCGCAAGCTATGGTTGATGATTTCGTCGCCGGAGGAATGGAAAACTCCAGCGCCACCACGAATACTGCCAACTCGCTTCGTCACCCCAAACTTGTCCCCGAATATCCGGAAGACGAAGATCCCCTTATCTCCCACGAACTAGCTCACCAATGGTTCGGAGACCTTGTCACTTGCAAGGATTGGGGCCACGTCTGGTTGAACGAAGGTTTCGCCACTTACATGGAAACCGTCTGGGCCGAAGCGCATTTTGGCAAAGACGCTGCCGACTATGAACGCTGGGAGGCCGCTCGCCGCTGGTTCACCCGGCAGCCGCTCTTTAACAAACCCATCGTTCGCCATGATTTTGATGATTCCAGCGAGTTTGACGAAAACGTGTACGCCAAGGGCGGCTGGGTCCTCTACATGCTTCGCCACCAGCTTGGCGATGACGCCTTCTACGCTGGTCTGAAGCATTACCTCGAAGTTAACCACGGCAAGAATGTCGTCACCGCGGATCTGACCAAGGCCATCGAACAAGCCACGCACGCCAATGTGGACCAGTTCTTCACTCAGTGGATCTATGGCGCGGGCGCACCCAAACTGGACGTCAGCTACACCTATGATGAAACAAAGAAACAGGTCATCCTTACGGTCAAGCAAACTCAAAAGCTTGAAGGCAGCGTCGGACTCTTCCATTTTCCAGTGGACGTAGAAATCACCAATGCCACCGGCCCCAAGCTCTACAACATTCTCATTTCCAAGGATTCGGAGAGCTTCCCACTGCCTTCCGGCTCCGCCCCGGTCATGGTCCTTTTCGATAAGGGTACGCAAATCCTGAAATCCGCCGAATTCAAAAAAGATAAAAAGGAACTTCTCTATCAACTGAAAAACGCCTCGCAGCAAGTGGATCGCGCGGATGCCGCCGTCGCTCTCGGTAAAATCAAAAGTGATGATGAAGCAGCTGCTGCCCTCGGCGAGGCTTTGCGCACAGACAAAACGGATGGCGTGCGTATCACCGCCGCTGAAGCTCTCGGCGAACTCAGCACTCCCGCGGCTTGCAAGCAGCTCCTCGATTCATTCTCGTCCGTCACGCAGCCCTGGATTCGTGACCACCTGGTGGACGCTCTTGCGGGCATCAAGGATGACCCCGCCGTAAAATCAAAAATAGAGACCATCGCCCGCGAAGATAGTTCCTATCGCGTCCGCTCTTCTGCCCTGCGATCCCTCGCTCGCATGAAAACTCCAAACGCCTACGAAATCCTCACCGCTGCCGTGAGCTCTGATTCCCCCGACGGTGTTCTCCGCGACGCTGCTCTTCGCGCATTTGGGACGCTCGAAGACGACAGGGCCGTTCCGTTCCTCCGCGACTGGACCGTTGCCGGCAAGGACATGAGGGCTCGCGAAGCTGCCATCAGCAGCCTCGCGCACCTCCAGAAAGACAACAAGGAAATCACTAACCAGATAGCCAGCTATTTGTCTGCGCCGCAGTTCCGGCTGCGCATGACAGCGGTCTTCGCCCTCGGGGCGCGCGGTGATGCTTCTGCAATTCCCGCTCTCGAAGCATTTCTCCAGAGCAAGGACTTGAGCATTGAAGTAGCTCCAATGGTCAAACGCCAGATCGAAGCGCTGAAGAATCCTAAGGCCGGGGGCAGAGGCCGCGGCGGCATGGGCATGGGTGATATGGACAACGGACCGGGCGGCGAAGAAGCCAGGGCCAAACCCACTGAAGATCAGCGCCTCAGTCATCTCGAAAAATTGCTCGAGGAAATGAACGATCGCCTCAAATCCATCGAAACTCGCCTGCCACCGTCTCCGGCCCAGAAATAATTCCATCACCCGTAGGGGCGCAGCACTGCTGCGCCCCAGCAGGGCACGACTCTTTCTCAAACCCGGGCCGTACTCTGTTCGTCCGCCAGCAAAATCCTCAAATCCCTCAGATTGTTCCCCGTAGGCCCCGTAATCACCGCATCGCCCAGCCGCGCAAAAAATGTATACGCATCGCTCTCGCGAAATGCCTTCGCGCAATCCAGCCCCGCCTCTTTGGCCCTTTTAACAGTCTCGCCGTCCGCAACTGCCCCCGCCGCCGGACTATTTCCATCAATCCCATCTGTTCCCACGCTCAATACCGTGATCGGCCGTCCCTCAATCTTCCCGGCCATGTCCAGCACAAATGCGGAATTTCTTCCTCCCACACCGTCCCCAGTCACAGGTGAACTCAACTCCCCATCCGCGATGATCGCCACGCGATTGCCATTATTCATTCGCTGCCATTCCTCCAATTGCTGCAGCAGCGCGTCACCTGCCTTCGCCACCGGCCAGTCATCCGTGGAATTGTCGCAGCAGGTCGCATAGCCGTAAGCTTCCGCGGCATGGTGCGCGGCATGAAACAAATCGTCCAGACCCAACAAAAGTTGAAAGTGCGCGTTTGAAAATGAAGGCTCTCCGCTCTTGGGCGTCTCCGGCATTCCTGCCGAATCCAACCATCTCACCAGCCGCTCCGGAAATCTCTTACGCAAATCGTATTCCGCGACAATGTGCGTGACATCCGCAATCGTGCTCGGGTCCGGCAGTGTCGGCCCGGATGCCAGCGCCGATTCTTTTCCTGCAGGCACGTCCGTCACCGCAAGCGTAAGCTTCTGCGCCTTTCCGGCAGCCACAGCCAACCGTCCGCCTTTAACCGCCGAAATGTGCTTTCGCACTGTATTCATCGCTTCAATCGGCGCGCCACAAGTAACCAAAGCGCGATTCACCGCCTGCACATCCTCCAATTCCATTTCTCTGTAAAGAGGCAATTCGCACAGTGCGGATCCCCCTCCAGACAATAGAAAGATCACGAGCGCCCGCTCATCGCAACCTTCCAGCAACCGCAAAATCGCTTCGGCAGACTTCCAGCTATCCGCATTGGGGACCGGATGCCCTCCCACGAAATACTGCATACCTGCCACTGGTCGTTCAGGTGCAACCGGCCCTACGACAATCCCAGTAAAACGCATTCCCTGCGGCAACAATCCTTCCAGCCCCTTCACCATCGCATGGGCAGCTTTGCCAATCGCCACCACATATATTTTCTGGATTTGCGAGAGGTCAACCACTGCATCCGGCAGGATCAGTCGCGATCCCTCGCGCAGCAGTTTTATTTCCATCACTCGCGGGATACCAATGGACGCCAGTGTTTGCTGAAAAATCCGGCGCGCAATCTCTTTCCCTGTTGTCATATCGGCGCCGCCTGTCGCCTCAGACCTTCTTCAGAACCGAAGGATTCACCATGTTCGGCGGCATTTGGCCCTTGAACAGTGCCACCACGTTGTTCGCTGCCATCACCGCCATTTTCGTTCGCGTTTCCAGTGAGGCCGAGGCTAAGTGCGGCACAAGCACCACATTCGGCCGTTTCAAACCGGGATGAATGAACGGTTCATTCTCGTACACGTCCAGTGCGGCCCCCGCGATTTTCTTGCTCTCCAACGCCGCCACCAGTGCAGCTTCGTCCACCACCGGTCCCCGCGAAGTGTTAATGAGAAACGCCGTCCGCTTCATCCGGAAAAACTTTGGTGCGTCAAACAATCCGCGTGTTTCCGCCAGCAGCGGCACATGCAAGCTGATGAAATCCGATTCCGCCAGCAGCGTATTCATATCCGTGAACGTGGCGTTCACCGCCCGCTCCGCCTCTTCCGCCGCGCGCACCGCATCCGTATAGATCACCTTCATGCTGAATCCCATCGCTCGCCGCGCCACCGCGCGCCCGATTCGCCCGAATCCCACTATCCCCAACGTCTTCCCCCAAACGTCCGCGCCGCAGAGCTGGTCCAGATTCCACCCTTTCCAGTTGCCGGAGCGCGCCAGTTGTTCCCCTTCTCCCAACCGCCGCGCCACCGCCATCAGTAGCGTCCACGCAAAATCCGCCGTCGTTTCATCCAGCACTCCGGGAGTATTGGTGGCTACCACGCCGCGTTTTGTGCAGGCATCCACTTCGATATTGTCGTAGCCCACTGCCACGTTTGCGGCAATGCGAAGCTTTGGTGCCGCCCGCAACAATTCTTCATTCACTTTTTCCGTCAGCAGGCACACGAGCCCTTCCTTGTCCCTCACGCTTCGCAACACCTCCTCGCGCGGAGGACGTCCCGCTTGCGTCCAGTATTCCACCTCGCACGCAGCATCCAGTATTTTGCGCGCATCTTCAAACAACTCGTGCGAACTGTAGACTTTCGGCTTTGCCATTCCCCACCCTCATTATTTTCCGATGAATACACTAACACAGCTCCACTGCCACCCGGACTTCCCCGTTGCCAGAATGCTGCGCATCTCACTATAGTGAATGGTGGAATCTGCGCATCGTTTTATGACCTCCTTATTGCTCCGTGAACTAACCTCATTACTCGGTCCCTCCAACGTCCTCCACCACGTCGAGGACCTGGTCCTTTATGAGTACGACGGCTCCGTGGAAAAGGCCCGCCCTGATCTCGTTGTATTTCCCCACTCCACCGAAGATGTGTCCCGCATCGTAAAGCTCGCCGCGAACTACAACGTCCCCATCGTCGGCCGCGGCTCTGGAACTGGCCTTTCGGGCGGTGCACTTGCGCGCGGCGGCGGCATCATGATCGTGTTTGCGCGCATGAATCGCATCCTCGAGTTCGATCTTGAAAATGCCCGCGCGGTCGTTCAGCCGGGTGTCGTGAATTTGGACATCACCCGTGCCGTCGAACACGCTGGCCTCTACTTTGCCCCCGATCCTTCCAGCCAGAAGGCCTGCACCATTGGCGGAAACGTTGCTGAAAATGCCGGTGGTCCTCACACATTGGCCTACGGCGTTACCGTCAACCATGTCACGGCTCTCGAACTCGTTCTTCCCGATGGCGAAATCGTGCGCGTTGGCAGCAAGCATGGCGATGCCCTAGGCTATGATCTTTGCGGACTTTTCGTCGGCAGCGAAGGCACACTGGCCCTCGTCACCGAAATCACCGTGAAGCTCACCCGCAAAGCCGAAGCCGTCAAAACCCTGTTGGCCATTTTCGACGCCGTGGACGACGCCTCCCAAACAGTCTCCGAAATCACCGCCCGCGGCATCACACCCGCGGCTTGCGAAATGGTGGATGGCTGGACCCTCTGCGCCATCGAGGACTACATCCACGCCGGTTTCCCGCGCGACAGCGCCGCAATTCTGCTCATTGAAGTAGAAGGCTTGCGCGAAGCCGTCTCCTTCCAGTCCTCCGCCGTAGAAGAAGTCTGCCGCACGCATCACGCACGCGAAGTGCGCATCGCCAAAGACGATCGCGAGCGCGACCTTCTCTGGAAAGGCCGTAAGAATGCCTTTGGAGCCCTGGGCCGCCTCGCTCCCAGCAATTATGTTCTTGATGGCGTCATCCCTCGTTCCAAACTCCCCCAGGCTCTGCAGCAGATTCAACTCATCGGGAAGAAATACGGCTTCTCCGTCGGCAATATTTTTCATGCCGGCGACGGCAATTTGCACCCCATCGTCCTCTACGATCCGCGCGACGCAAAGCAACTTGAAAATGCCATCGCCGCCTCTCATGAAATCATTCGATATTGCGTCGAGCTCGGCGGGGCCCTTACCGGCGAGCATGGCGTCGGCATGGAGAAAAACGAATTAATGTCGCTGCTCTTCAGCGATGCCGATTTTGACTTAATGCGCCGCGTGCACGACGCCTTCAATCCTGATTCCTCGCTCAACCCCGGCAAGATTTTTCCCTTAAGCAAAGGTTGCGGCGAAATTCGCGTGCGCAAGCAGGCAGGCGCGCTCCCGGCACGAGCATGACTACAACGGCAAATCTCGCTGCACGCCTGGAAAGCCTGATCGGCGCTCATCGTGTCGTAACGGCCGAACCCGAATTGCTCGAATTCGCCGTTGACGGCATGGTTCCCGGCGCCATCGTTCGTCCCAACTCCGCTCCAGAAGTGGCCGAAGTCGTCCGCTTCGCTATCTCTGAAAAACTCTCCATCATCCCCTCGGGCTCTCGCAGCAAACTTGGTATCGGCATGCCGCCTACCCGCTACGACATCGCCTTGGACATGACCGGCTTGCACGAAATCGCCCATTACGATGCCGCCGATCTAACTCTCAGCGTAGACGCGGGCCTCCCTCTCCGGCAACTCGCGAGTGTGCTCGCCGAAAAAGGACAATTCCTTCCTCTTTCTGTTCCCTGCTACGAATCAACCACCGTCGGCGGAACGGTCGCTTCCGCCATCGACTCCACGCTGCGCAATCAGTACGGCACCACTCGCGATTTCCTGATTGGTGCGGAGTTTGTTGATGGCAAGGGCACATTCTGCAAAAGCGGCGGCCGCGTCGTAAAAAATGTTACCGGCTACGATCTGCACAAGCTGCTTGTAGGATCGCTCGGCACTCTTGCGGTCATCACGCGCCTCAACTTCCGCACCTTCACGCTCCCCCGCGTTTACGGTGGCCATCTGGCCTGTTTTTCAAGTTTAGATGATGCCTGTTCGTATCGGCTTGCGATCGAGAATTCCAGTCTTCCTCTCGCCAACCTGGAAACACTCAGTCCAGAGTCGTTCGCCCTCGCCGCCGCAGTTCTCCGCGAGGCGCATCCAGAGTTCGCCCTGCCTCTGAATCTCGCGAATTGGTGCGTCTACGCCTCATACGAAGGAAACGAAGCCGTCGTTTCCCGCATCGCCGGTGATTTGCAGAAATCCTCTGCTGCAGCCGCCGCAGTAAGCAGTCAGACACTCGATGCAACCGCCGAGGCCCATCTGCGCGCCGTTTTCCGCGAAGCCTATGACTGGCTCCGCTGGGCTTCCCCTTGTGTCACCCTCTTCCGCATCGTCTTGCCGCAGCTGAACTCCACTAAACTCGCTGAACTTCTGCACGCTGCGCAGCCGCATTCCCATAGATCCGCCGTGCTCGTTAGAGCTTCCGGCGTTGTCCATCTCGCACTCATATCGGAGAAAGAGGACGCCTCAACCCTGCACAGTTTCCAATCTGCCGCCACGCGCCTTTTCTCTTTCGCCGTCAAGAACCACGGCCACGCCACACTCATGCACGCGCCCCTCAAACTGAAATCCTTCCTGAATGTGTGGGGCCCGGCCCGGCCCGACCTCGCCATGATGCAGCGCGTGAAAGACTCATTCGATCCCCAGCATATTTTCGCGCCCGGCCGTTTTGTGGGAGGAATCTAATCAGTGGCAACGCCGCGAACCATACCCGGCGCGGTTCCTGTCTACGAGGATTTTGCGCGCTGCGTTCATTGCGGCCTGTGCTTGAACAATTGTCCAACCTACCGTCTTTGGCAACTCGAAGCCGATTCGCCCCGTGGCCGCATTCGCCAAATGATTCTTGTGGGCAACGGCGAATTGCCGCTCTCCGGCAGCTTTGTCGACCACATCGATAAATGCCTCGATTGCCGCGCGTGCGAAACCGCCTGCCCCTCTGGCGTTGAATACGGCAAACTCGTCGAACACGCCCGTGCCCGCATTGAAGCCGAATACCGGCGTCCTCTCTTCGCTCGATTCGCGCGTTCCTTCGTTTTCCAGCACCTTCTTCCCCACCCCAACCGCATCGCGCTGGCCGCTCGCTTGCTCCGCTTCTATCAGCGTTCCGGCCTGCAATCGTTTGTGCGCGCCACAGGCATCTTGAAAATACTCGGCCTTGCTGATCGCGAAAAACTGCTCCCGCCTATCGATGACCATTTCTTCTTCGGCGAACTTGGCAAGACATTCCCCGCGCAAGGCACCCGCCGTGCCCGCGTGGCCTTCTTCGCGGGATGTATCGCCAATGTCACCTTTACAAAACTCAGCGAAGCCACCATCCGCGTTCTCACTGCCAATGGCTGCGAAGTCGTAGTCCCCGATGTGCAATTCTGCTGCGGCGCGCTTGCTGCCCATGCCGGTGTTCGCGAGACGGCTCGCCAACTCGCCCGCAAAAACATCGCTGCGTTCGCCTTTGGTCAAATTGATGCCATCATTACGAACGCCGCCGGTTGCGGCTCCACGCTCAAGGAATACGACCGCCTTTTTCCCCAAAACGAACCGGAGTACGCCGCCGCCCTCGCCTTCCGCGACAAAATGCGTGACATCACCGAATTTCTTGCCAACCTCGGACTCGTCGCGCCACTAAAAGAAACAAAATTGCGTGTCACCTACCAGGACTCCTGCCACCTCCTCCACGGCCAAAAGATCCGCGAAGCGCCGCGCCAGTTGCTTCGCGCGATTCCCGGAATCGAATTTGTGGAATTGCCCTACTCAGATATCTGCTGCGGATCAGCGGGCGTTTACAACGTCACGCAAACGGAAGCCGCCATGGATCTACTGAAGGAAAAGATGAACTACGCGATGGCCACAGGCGCGGCAACAATCGTCACCGCCAATCCCGGCTGTCTCCTGCAACTTCGTGCCGGAGCCGAAATCCACAAAACCGGCCAAAAAGTTGTGCATGTCGTAGAACTCTTGGACAGCGCCTTGCAGCAATTTTGACCTCCGCCCACGACTGAAGAAACTTTCTTTCACTCTTACAAACGTACACTGGCCCTGTTGATATCTTCACTGAACTCGGAAAGGAGGGCAGAAATTTCTCCGTTCTTTCCTAGCAAGCGCCGTAAGCGCGGCACATGTTAACCCAGGGCGTCAGCCCTGGGTCGTAAAGGCATAATGATTTCAAGCGCCGTAGGTGCGGCACTTCTGGATTTTCAATGTGATTGCAAGGATGCCAACAAAACCACCCACACTCTTATAAATTTACACTTCTTGTTTTTCCCCACCAAAAACGGAAACGCCCTCTCTGCCGGGAAGGGGGCCACAGCAGAAAGGGCGTTCCGTCTTCAGGAGAGAAGCTCTTCAATCAAAACTCAACAATTTACTCTCCAGGCCCTGGCGGCGGTGCATCTGCCGGGCTTGCGCCTTGCCTGCCATTCCGATTCATCTTTCCGCGTGCTCGCGGCTGGCCCTGCGTCACTGTGTAATCCGCTGGCACGGTAAACAGTGCCGCAGCGGGTTCTTGTTTCTGAATGTTGGTAAGCGTGTACGTTGTTTCGCCAAACCGTGGGTCATTACGCGCAGTCTTCACCACGATTTGCAAATCTGGCGAATACCACCGTTCACTCGTTATCACGATCGGCTTGTCGTTTCCCATCTGCCCCGCGGGAATTGTCTTCGTGAATCGCGCCCCCTGCGCGCTGATTCCGTTGATCGTCTGCATGCCCAGGTCGTCTTTCTTCAAACTTCCATCGGCAATTTCCGCCTGCATACGGGCCTCGAACCTGCCTTGTAGATTTCCTCCACGTTTGCGGCCGCCCGGAGGCGTCGGCAGTTTCTCCGCTACTTTCGTATTCTGATGCAGCACAAACGCTGTCCCCGCCACTGGATCATGGATCATCACAAACGTGCGGGAAGCTCCTGTTGCTGAGAGCGGCCCAACTTTCGTCAATGTCGTTTCTCGCCTCGTGCGACCCTGGCTGTCCCGAAATACATTAGCCTGCACCTTGCGGGTGATCGTGTTGCCGTCGGCTAGCCTCTGTCGTGTTTCCGTCACTGCGACCGCGCTGTACGGCGCGCCGGTCACCACTTTGCCGGGCTGCATTTCGCCAAAACCTAGAATCTCCATTCGCGGCCCGATAGGTCCTTCCGGTCCTCCCCCGGGTCCCATTGCATCGGGAGGAGGCGGTGGGCCGCTCGCCGGCGGTTCCTGCGCGCGCAACGCACAAGCACTCACCAGGAGCGCTCCGCATAACAAGCTCAACTTCCAATCACTCTTCCTCATTGCATCTCCCCTTCTGCCCCCTCTGCAACAAACTTGTCCCAGCAAATTCAGTCAGTGTTTTGCGCCAATCGCAATGCTTGCGGCTGCCCGTCATCTCCCACCAGCAAATCCACCTGAATCAAATCCGAAGCGCGCTCCTCGTTCACCGTCAACCCCAGTGCGTCCAGCGCTCCTCGCTGCATCTGCACACGCACGACCGTGGCATCCTCCAGCGTCCCCGGCAAACTTCCGGGGAGAAATGTGAACTCCCCCGTATCGTTGGAAGCTACCAAGGTCTCTCCAAGCTCCGGTCCTGCTGGCCTTATCTCGTTCACATTCACGCTCTGCCCGGAATTGCCCACAGGCACCGCCTTCTGCGTGCCCACAACTGCTTGCTGTACGAACCCGCGCTCAGTTTCCTTCCGCCATCCGACCCAACTCACTGCCGCCACAATTACTGCGGCTGCCGCAAGAGACCAACCCGCAAACACTGCCACGCGTCGCGCCTTCACGGTTTTGTGTCGCGTCCGGTATTCCTGCCGCAGCCGCATCTCTACTCGCGCAGGCGTCTCTGCATCTCGGGTTTCGTTTCCCAGCGCGTGCAAATCCGCTTGCAAGGCCTGCCAGTTCTCGTGCAACGCCGCACAGCGTGGGCACAGGCGCAGATGTTCTCGCGCTGCAATATGCTCTGGATCGTCTTCCCGCAGCGTCCCCAGGTCCAATCCTGCCAGTTCAAACTTTTCACAAGTCATTGCCACATCTCCCACCTGTCTCTCATCGGCTCGCGTTCGCCCGCCTTGGTGCGCCCCGCAACATCTCCAGCTTGGCCAGCAGTAACGCACGCCCACGGTGCAGCCGCGAACGAATCGTACCTACCGGACAATGCAAAAGCCCCGCAGCCTCTTCGTAACTCAATTCTTCCAGCCCGCACAGCACGACTGCTTCCCGAAATTCCACCGGCAACTCCAGCACCGCCGCACGCAGTTGTTCCCGGCGCTCGCGTATCTCTGCCCATTCTGCCGGAGTCAGCACATCAACTCCGTGCCCAGCCTGGCCCGCGCTATCCTCGTCAATCTCTTCGTGCAACCACTCTCGCGGCACCCGTTCAAGGTGTTTCATCACCCGGTTCCGCGTAATGCCATACAGGTACGACCGCAACGCCCCACGCCCCGCATCAAACTTCTTCGGATCGCGTATCAGCGTCATGAAAACGTCCTGCACAATCTCTTCGGCAGCCCATACGTTTCCCGACATCCGCAAAGCAAACCGGTAAATCGGAGCCTGGTGCCGTCGGTACAACTCCGCAAAGGCGTCTTCATCGCCCTTCGCCGAGCGCCATAGCAATACGTCGTCCCGTTCCTGTGACTCGATTTGCATCTCTCCTGGTACGACGCCCGGCTTACACTACATATTTCCCGCTCACAGAAAAAAAGTTCCCGCCACCGGCACGTCGCCCAACTCCTTTGAATTCAATCCATTAGTGGGAGCTAATCCGGCTCTTGGCGATCGCCCTCACCTCGACAACCTCTAATTGACGATGTCATCCCGACCGGAGGCCCGCGCCGTTTGCGGGCCGGAGTGGAGGGACGGGGGCACCATCACAGCACTTCACGCCGCTTTTCGATTTTCCGTTCTCAACAGCGCTTCTCACCCCGCCTGCACCTTCTCCGGCCGGAACATCTTTGCCGCAATCCGCGCCACTGCGCGCCGCGGCACCAATCGCTGCGACTGAGCGCCAAGGTAATTGGCCATGCCGGAAATCACGTAACTCCTGCCATCTGCCAGCGCCTGCAATCCGGTGCGCGCCACTTTCTCCGCGGTTTCCTGCCACTGCTTGGCCGCGAACTTTTCCTGCCCCGCCATCACATGAAACTCCGATTCAGTCGAGCCGGGACACAGCGCGCAAACTCGTATTCCGTAAGGCTTCATCTCTTCCGCCAACCCTTCGGCAAACAATAAATCGAATGCCTTGGTTGCCGCATATGTCGAAATATACGGCACCGCCTGAAACGAAGCCGTCGAGGCCAATATCAACACGTCGCCTCTCCGCCGCGCCACCATCTCCGCAAGATACAGCCGCGTCAGGTGCACCACCGCCATGCAGTTCACCTGCACCATCTCCAGCAGTCTCTGCACATCCACGGTCGTGAGTTCGCCGTACTGCCCGAAACCTGCATTATTAATCAGCAGGTCGATCTCGATGCCCTTTCCTTTCGTGAATTCGTAAATCTGTTGTGGTGCCTCAGCCCGCGCCAAATCAGCGGCAAACACTTCCGTGCGAACGCCATGGCTCTGCTGTAAGCTGCCCGCAAGTTCCTCCAACCGCTCCAGCCGTCGCGCCGTCAGCACCAGGTTCGTGCCCCCCGCAGCCAACTGCCTTGCGAACTCTACGCCGATTCCCGAACTCGCTCCCGTTACTAAGGCCCACTTGCCCTTCCATTCCTGTCTCATGGGTTTGCCTCTGAATCATCACCTTTCGGCGACTCCTCTTTGTTGAATCTCCACACGGAATCTTTCAACCGGTTCCCTTCGCGCTTCATGCGGTCCATCAATCGCCGCGCCCACACAAACTCCGCCGCCAGCAGCGTAAGCCCAAGAAAAATGACCAGCCAGCCCGGCCCGGGAGTGAAAAGCATAACCAGGCCCACCAAAAGGAGTGTGAATCCGCCAAGTATGCGGAAGAACCTGCGAACTTGCTCAACGCTTTGAAAGAACATGAGTCCTCTGGGCGGAGGAACAGGTGCCCATATTGTGCGGTCTAATCCACCCTCAGGCAATACCCCACGGAACCGTCAGAACGCCGGCGCCACCCAAGTGGCTGCTCTCCCATCCTCCGCTCAGTTCATATCGTTTTATGCACAGTACCAATCGTTAGTTCCTTGTCACCGACGCTGTTTTGCGCTGGGATAAGAGTTGGCGTTCGATTATTTGCGTCGAGGGGGGGCAATGAGATTTCTTGTGCTCTGTTGCGTCGGAGCATTTTGCCTCTGCTTCTCTCCCTTCGCTAGCGCGCAGAGTACTGGCCGTATCGAATGTGCCCGCAACGACGGCTACGTCTATCTTTACAGTTCCCTCACAACTTTGGATGTCCGCGCCACTCTTCAATGCGGTGAAATCGTCCAAGTCACCGGCCGCTACAATAACAACTTCTATGGCATTCGAACCGCCAAGGGAGAAGTTGGCTTTGTCCCCCTCGCCACCATTGTCCTGCTTAAAGACCAGCCCGGCCCAAGCCTTCCTGCGACGCTGTCCGAATCGCCTGCTCGCGAACGCATTCATTATGATGAACGGCCATCCACTGCGCCCCCACAGGCTCGCGCTAGTACTCTCGCTTTCACCCTTCCTAACAACGCACCCGTTCGCGTGAAGCTGGTCAAAACCATCTCTTTCGACACCGCCCACGTCGGCGATGCCGTGGAATTCAGCGTTGTCGAGGATGTCCTTGTCGAAGGTGTGCCCGTCCTGACCAAAGGTTCAAAGGCCAGCGGCGTCATCGCCATCGCGGAGCCCAAAAAACGCTTTGGCCACAACGGCCGCATCGCCTTCACCATCACTTCCGTGCACCTGGCAGACAACGAGCCAGCGCCCGTGCGTTGCTATCAGGAAGTTTCCGGCGTTCCCAACACTTCATCCCAAGCGGTTATTCCACTCGCTTCCGGTAAGGATGCTGCGTTTCTTCAGGACGCCGAATTCACAGCCCTTGTCGATGGTGACATGCACCTGAAACGCGAAGCCTTCGCATTTTTCCAGGATGCTCCCGCCAACGTGCCCACTCCCCTCCCGCAAGCTTCCTCAACGCAGCACTGATCGAACCTCCGCCCTTTGCCTTAAATTTGGAATAAAATTCCGTGGGATTTTTCGGCGGATTGAAAATTTCGGCGTTATTCTGGCGGAGAGAGTGGGATTCTACGCCCCGCTTTGATAGAAAACAGTTTGCGCTGATTTTTCAGGAGCTTAGCTCCGGTCGATAGCCTTTTTGGGCTATTTGTTGCCCTTTCCATCGTAGGTGGTTTTGTATCTTTCTTGTATCTTCTTGTATCTCAGAGCCCTCGCCTTCCCGTGGTGGCTCCAGCAATTCCATCCCAGCTGGTACATGGGCCCCGTGCGGGACTACTGAGCACGCGAAGAAACGAAAACCCCGCCCAGATCGTACATGTCGAGAGCGTCGGCCATCGGCAGCCTTTTGACGTGGGACGCCAAGGGACTGAGGCTGCTGTTCTCGATCACTTCCTGCCCGTGCTTCTTGCCAAAGCCATGCATCACTTGAGCCGGAGTGATTTCGCCGTTGAGGAGAGCGCCCTCCCTATTCATCCTCACTGCATGACATATAATCCCGCCGTGAATCCGTCGCTCGAACAAACACTTATCGAAGTCTGGCGACAGGCTCTCGTGGAGAACGCCAAATTCGTCGTACTCGGGACGGAATGTTTTCCTCCTGACGGTGGTGATTTCTGTCTACACGGTAGTGCTCGCACGAGCAGCCTAGTTCCCTCTCCTCATCAAAAAACTGAGTATCTCACCTACGGCCGCTTCTTGTCGTTGAGGTTGAGGCTGAGTGGTTCGTCTCGCCAAATCTCGGAGATGTTGCGCCTTGCATCCCCAAGTATTTCGGAAGTCGTTTTTGCGGTAACACTAAGTTCCACTTTAGGTGGCACTATGTACCTCCCCACAGCCATGAACAACAAGAAAAGGGGCCACCATACCAGCAGCGCTACGAGAACCAAGAGGAGATTACGCAAACCCATTACAAGGCAAATCACCACACAAACAAGCGTGTTGATAGCCATAATCTAGCCTGTATAAGAGTTTGTCGCTTCAAGTTGCGCTTGACAGACTGGACAAGGGAAGTGCCCTGCCGGGCGAATCTCTTCGCGTCGGAGTGTTGCGTCACATTTAGGACATTTTCTTATGAGTTTTAGCATCAGAATCCAGCAAGCATCTTAATTTCTGCCTCGTCTGGGAAATCTGTGGGTAACTGGCGGGCTCAGCGCTGCGGTTCGCTGAGGAATCGGTGGAGTTTGCGGCACGTCGCATCGAGGGAGTGTTGCTCTTCTTCCGAGCCGTTGTGGATCAGTGGGCCGCCGTCGGCATGAACCGCCTCGCGAAGAAGTCGCTGCGCAGTGACTTTTCTCAATGAAGGGGTGTAGTTCAGGTCGCGGATAATTTCTCCACCTAGTATCCAGAGATTGTCTACGTGTCGGCGAATGGTCTTCGAAGAAAGACTGGAGGAGGCCAGATGCTCGATGAATGGCCGGAAGCAAGCAACCAGTTCTTCCCCTGGCGGCAGGTCTTTTTCCAATCCCATCCACGAGCGCGGCCAGTTGTCCAGATCGCGGCAGTAGGCGGAAACATCGCAGGACGCCGGCGCGGTAGCAGCGCGGTTTACTTTGCCAGTCTTGGCCTTGAAAATTGTCCGTGACATGGAACTGCTCACAATTCTAAACCACTGCCATGGCCATCGGGGATTTGTCTACCAGCACGCCCGCTTTGGCCCCGACCAGAAAAGCATCGAAGTGGACGTCCGACCGCGGGAGGGCTCGGCAGCGGTCTGCTCGGGGTGCCACCAGCCGGCGCCGGGTTACGATCATCTTCCCGAGCGGTGCTTTGAGTTCATTCCGCTGTGGGGCTTTCTGGTTTTCCTGCTCTACCGCATGCGACGCGTGGACTGCCGGAATTGTGGCGTGCTGGTCGAGGAGGTTCCCTGGGGCGATGGTAAGCATCGGTTGACCAGAGCCTATATGCTGTTTCTGGCCCGCTGGGCGCGGAAGCTCTCCTGGAAGGAAACCGCCGAGGCCTTCCACACTTCCTGGGACCAGGTGTGCGACGCGGTCGAGTATGTGGTCGGCTGGGGCCTGGAGCATCGCACGCTGGAGTCGATCCGCGCCATTGGTGTGGATGAAATCCAGTACGCCAAAGGCCACAAATACCTGACGCTGGTCTACCAGATCGACCAGGGGCTCACCCGCTTGCTGTGGGTCGGCAAGGAACGCACCATCGAATCCTTCCAGGGTTTCTTCACCGTCCTCGGAGAGCAACTCGCAGCGCAGATCGAGTTTGTCTGCTCGGATATGTGGCAGCCGTACCTGGACGTGATCCGCCAGAAATGCTCTCAGGCGCTGCACATCCTCGACCGCTTCCACATCGTCGCCAAGATGAATAAGGCGTTGGATGATGTCCGCGCCGCCGAGTCGCGCAAGATGGCCCAGGACGGCTACCCGCCGCTACTGAAGAAGACGCGCTGGTGCGTGCTCAAGCGCAAAGAAAATCTCACCTCGCAGCAGAAGTTCCGTCTGCGAGATCTGCTCCGCTATAATCTCCAGACCGTCCGTGCCTATCTCCTCAAAGAAGATTTTCAGCAGTTCTGGGAATACAACTCGCCCACCTGGGCCGGCATGTTCCTGGATTTCTGGTGCCAGCAAACCATGCGATCCCGCATCGAGCCGATGAAGAAGATCGCCCGAACGTTGCGTGCTCATCGCGAGCTGCTGCTCAACTATTTCAAGGCTAGAAAGCTAATTTCCAGCGGTGTGGTTGAGGGACTGAACAACAAAGCGAAAGTAACCATGAGAAGATCCTATGGCTTTCGTACCTTTCGCATCCTGGAACTCGCGCTCTATCACTCACTTGGCAAACTACCTGAGCCAGAGCTTACCCATGAATTCTTCTGACGATTCTAATTTCTTTGGCAATGAAATAACCACCATACTCCACGGGAGTGCTTGCCAGCACCCGCCCCATGTAAGCATTATGGCCGCCCTCGCTCCGCACATGGACAAAACAGAGTTCGCGCACTGGACGGTCAAGGGTTCCCAACTGCCGTTGAAATGGGCCGACGCTCTACCCCGAGTTGCTGAACGACACTTTGGTTCAGATGCATAATGTTCCTGTGCCTGCACCGTCGAAAACATTCCCGCTAGAGACTACCGGGCGCATAATCCGGATTCAGGTTCTTACGCTCATCTGGATGGGCGTAGAAGCAGGGGTGTCATTGGGGGCGGCTTGGGCGGCCCGGAGCCCCGCGCTGCTTGGCTTCGGTGGCGACAGTGCCGTCGAGCTTCTCTCAGCGGCGATTGTGCTTCGTCGTTTCTATCGTCCTGCCGACGAAGCTCATGCTGAGGAGCGAGCGGCGAGACTAGCCGGGAGCTTGCTCTTTGTTTTGGCTGCGTTTGTCGTTCTTGCTTCATCTCTTAGCTTGCTGAGACTCGTCGAGGCCCGATCAAGCCGTGTTGGGATTGCCTTGCTCATTGTTGCCGCAGTGGTCATGCCTTGGCTCGCCAGAGAAAAACGGCGGCTCTCAGCCACCACGGGCAGTGCAGCGTTAAGGGCCGACGCGGCCGAGTCTGCGGTCTGCGGCTATCTGGCTTTGATCTCCTTGGCAGGTCTCGGCGTCAATGCGATATGGGGGGTGAGATGGGCTGATCCGGTCGCTACGCTGGCTCTCTTACCTTTGATTCTGCGTGAAGGCTGGGAAGCGATGAAGGGCAAGCCGTGCTGCGATGCAGCCTGAACAAATGGTTTATGCCAACCTCTGCCGTTGGTGCAGTGCTCCGTCACCTAGAACTTATCTGCATCAATCCAGCCTCGAACCTCTGCCTCTACCGAGAAGGGGCTCGTCGGCGCTGCCGCAAATCGGGCTTCAAGTTGGTAGGCGTTCATCTCTAGCGGGATGGCTTCGTACGAGCCGCCCCCCAAGAAGCCGCTCACGTATCTCACGGCAAAGCCTTCCAATCCGAGTTTTTGGTATTGCACGACATGAACAAGTTCGTGGAAGAGGAGCCTGTCCTTGAATGCAGCGTGGGAGACCACCGTGTCCACGAATGTGATCGCAGCCATATGCGTGAAGTCGGGCAGAATGGCGGGGTCGAATCCCAAGTTGAGCAGTGCGCCGTAAAAAGGCGGATTGCACACTCTCTCGTTAGAAAGAACCAATACACGTGCCGAATCTAAGGTGGGTGCAGAAAAGAATGGTGCCAGTGCTTCTTTTTGATCTCGGCCTAGCAGTATCGCCCTACGACGATAGGTCTGGTGCTGAAGAGAGATATACTCGGCGACCAGCCGCATAACCGACTCAATCTGTGCGCTGCCGAGTTTGGGAAGAGACACAGTAAGTTCCCCCCTTGTCTACTCGGCTATCATACCTGCGTCATTGGCCCGACGACATGATCCGCGTCCCGAAATTACTTCAGTTTCGCGTACTCCACCTTTGCGGCGAGGAAGACAAGCTTGGAATTGTCGAGGAACCGAGCGTGGGGAGAAAAGAAAATGGCCGCCACAGGAGACGACGGCCATCTCTATTCAGCGTGGTGCAGTCGTTCACTTTTTTATTGTCGAGCCATGAGTTGCAACACACTGCCACTTTCCACTCGGCATCTTTACCCACGTATCGGTCCAGCGCTCATGAATATCCATTGCCTTTCCCGACGCATCGGTGCCTTTAGCCTTGAAGCCGCCCGTCGCAATGGCCGTATCGCCAAATACCGTTACCTTCACATCTTCGTACGCTGCACTGGCAAATTTGGTCGCTTTCGCGTTTGCCAGCGCCTCGGCCTTGTTCATGACGTTCCCATCGGCCTCCGTCTCCACGAACTTGTCGGCCAACAGCGGGGCTGCTAGGTCGGGATTGTTTGTCTTTTGCGACTGAAGCCACTTTTCTTCTAGTGCGGCCACAGCCTTTTCAGTCCCGCCCGTCGTCTGGGCTACTGACCATGCGGCACTCCCCAGTGAGAGCAAAGCGACCAAGCACCACATCATTGTCTTCTTCATAGCATCACCTCAGTTTTTGCGATTTTCCAAGCTTCTTCCGGAGTTCCCGTGGCCCGTGAGTCCGTTCATTGAATACCTAAGTAGGGAGCATGTCAATTTGGATTCTCAGCGGGGGCTGCCAAGTCGCCGAAAAGGACTGTAGGAACCGTTCTCTGTGGGTAAATCTGTGGGTAAGAATTTTCCGATCAGAATGCTTCTTGAACTTTGCAATGGAGCCTTCATTGCAATTTCGCGTACTCGGCTTTGGCTTGCTTCAGGATGGGGATGTCGGGGTCGGCGTCTTTCCAGAGCGTGAGGAAATCTTGATAGGCCGCCTTGGCTTTGGCGGTGTCGCCTTGCATTGCATAGGCTCTGCCTATTTGGAGATGCGCCAGTGCGCCGATGGGTGAGTTCAGCACAATTCCGCGATGGTCGAGGACCTTCTGAAATTCGGCGGCGGCTTCGCTGCCCTGATGGGCAGCCAGATAGGCTTCCCCTCGCACAAAAGCGGGGATACAAGGCAGTCCAACCGTAACTACTGTAAGTCGTCTGTCCTAGCTCATACGGCAGGGCGGCTCTGAGAGTCTCCCGGGCTTCAGAAGCATTTCCCTTGCTGACAGCAAGCTTTGCGTGGAGGGTTGGCAGGTAATTGAACTGCACGATTGTGGCTTCCGGGAACTTCTGGCCCAAATCGTCGGTAAGTTTTTGCGCTCGCTCGTCGTCACCCGCATAGGCACACGCAAGCGCGGAAGCATACTGCAGGTCGTGGCCTGCTGGATGCTTCATTGCCAAAGTGGCACGCCGCGTTGCTTCGTCTGCGTTGCCGAACAAGGCCTCCCGGAGGGCTGAAAGGGCGGAGTAGGTTGCAGCCGCTTCCTTGTGTCCAGCCCGTTCGGCAGAATCTTCTGCCTGACGGGAAAACTCTCGGGCGGTACTAAGCCGCCCGGAATAGGCAGCGGTGTCGGCCTCGTTCGCGAACAAGGTAGCTTCTACTCCGGGCGTTCCCACCGATGATGATACCTGCTGCGCCATCCCCGCTGAATCATTTTGCAAAAAGGCAATCTGATACCTAACCTATGCACAGAATTCGGCCTTTCTGAGGCCGTCTGCTGAATTCCGGGCCTCATCGCTTTTGCTTCTTCGTGGCTGGACTGCCCGCTCAGTTTCCTCTTCTGTCGATCTCTATGCTCCTTGGCTGTAAGTGTCTGTATTTCCTGAGTTAGTTGTGCATAGAAATTAATGCACCATTCAGCATGTCAGCGGCCTGGCGAGCACCGGCAAGAAACTTGTCGCGCTCTTGGCGATATCACGAAGGCGTTTCATCAATTGCTGAAACAATCCCCGCTCCGCATATTGGTCGCTATAGCTGATGCCTATCCGCCCGGAGTGTTTCCAGATCTTGGCGGCCACAAACAGAAAACGCAAACGCGCCGTCGCCAGCGTTGTATGCTGAAGTTCCTCCGCCGGCACTCCCTCCTTCCGCTGAAACAACAACAACCAGCAATTCAGGTTGTAAGCCAGCATCACCAGTTGAAAATGCACGCAGTTGGTGGCCCAGCGCCCAGAAGGATGCGCCGCCAATCCGGCATCGTTGTTGGCTTCCTGGATCAGGTTCTCCGCCCCCGCTCGCTGGCGATAGAACCACACCAGCAGATCGATGGGTGGGTTCATGTCCGTCACGAACACGCGATAGCTGTACTCCGGGGTGTCGAAGAGTTGATACTGCTCGCGCTTTTCAGGGTTCTTTTCCTTCTTCTCATAGCGCAAAGCGATAAAGCGGTATGCCTGGCCCCATCCTTCTGGCTGATACCGAAATTCGCACTGCTCATCGGCGTCCGTTTTGCGTGAGGGCTTCCAGTCGGCGGTTTGCAGCTGTTCCAGCAGGCGCGCCGTCTTGCGCGCCACAATGATGAAGTGCGCCTGCGCTTTTTCGTAGGCTTGCACGGCCTCCCAACAATAGAAACCGGAATCGGCCCGCGCGAAGATGGTCAGAATGCATCGCGGTAAGGCGGCGAAGACACTCTGCAGATGGCGCGCGATCTGCTTCCCATCGGGTCGATCGCCATTGCGCAATTCCCCCCACACGTACTCGCGCGTTTCGGCCAGAAAGGTGAGGATGGGCTGAAAGCTTTTCTTTCCTTTGTTTTTCGGGTTATAGCCCTTGCGGGCACCCATCTGCTTGCCATACACAGTGTGCACCGTGGTGTCGGTGTCCAGAGTGATCGACTTCAGCCTTACGTTGGCCGCTTCCCACACTCGTTCGCGCAGGATGCGCTGCAGCTGCAACAGTTGCCACGCCACGTTCAAATTCAGCGACGCGAGAAACCGCCAGAAGGTGCTCTGCCCGGGCAGCTCGGACACTTTCAGGATCCCCGTCAGCATCGGGTCCTGGGCCACAAAACGGATGTGATTGAGGCGGGCGAATCCTACGTAGAGGGCCAACACCATCCCCAGAACAAATTGATAGATGGTCATGACTCGGGGAATTCGCTTTACCGTCAAGGTTTCCGCGACTAACTGCTGGAAGTCCAGTTTCTCTAACATCGTGGCCACCGGAAACAGGCCGCCGTAGGGAGTGAGATGTTTGCCCTTGAAGTCATAGTGCGTGGAAGCAGCAATTTTATTGGGTTCCCGGATAGCTGCTGGAAAGCCTTGCTGGATGCGGGGTTTGTCGTTATGCTTCTTTTTGTTCTTCACCTTTTGGGTGGCCTCCTGGAAATCGGCTCGTGAAGCGCTAACTTCACGGCTTCTCTGTTTTACAACAGGATTTCCAGGGGCCCCAAATGGTCCAACACCTCGACATCCCTCATGAGATCAAATTCTGTGCATAGGCTAGGTGATACAAGGCTAGATTGAAGTAAGAACTTTTCATTTTGCGTTCGAGAGCTTGCTCATACGTGGCCTTCGCCTCATCGATGCGATTCAAGGAGATGTAGTCACGTATCGGAACGTAGTACGAGGGGGAAAAGTTCGGACTCAAGCGGACCGCCTCTCTGCCGTGTTCCACCGCTTTTTCATATTGTGCTGTATCCGGGTAGACCGCTCCCGATAAGTAAATATGCGGGAGTGCTGAGCGGGGATAAGCTTGTATCCAAAGCTGGAGGGCTTCTTCGGCCTTTTCCATGTTCCCGGTGACCACCTTTTGGAAGCGAGCCGTGATGAAGTACTTCTCAGGCTCGCTCGTTCGGTCACGCAGTCCGTAAGCTTTGCGGGTACACTCAACATCCATACTGAGTTCACCCATAGTGTTAAACGCGAGGCCCAACCATGCGTAGGCTAGTGCGAAATTTGGGTCGAGTTCGATGGCCTGCTTATAAAACGGAACAGCCGCAGCATCCCCGACAGTATTATGAACTTGAAAACCAGAACTGAAGGCTTTCAGGGCTTCCAGCGAAGGCGTAGTGGCCTGTTCAAGAGGGGTGTCAAATTTCTGTACAGTGCTCAGCGACTCTCCCAGTTTGTTCCGAATTTCTGAAGCTGCCTTTCCCAGCGCATCCAGCACATGGTTTTTGTCGCTCGCCTGAGCTTCCGTGCTCGCCAACGATTCGCCGCTCGCGCAGTTGACCGCCTTGACTGTCAGAAGGTACTGCGTGCCAATCTGTGCAATCGAGCCGTCGAGGACGGCGGCGCTGCCCGTACGCTGGCAGAGTTCCCGCGCAATCGCTGGTGTGAGTTTTGCTTCGGCTAGCTGGCCCATCAGGCCGAGCGTCTGCTGGATTTGCTGGTCAGAGATAATGCTCAGAAAGGGTGACTGTTCCAGTTGTACGGAGAGCCCCTGCCGAAGTGTGCCGTCAAATACCGCGTCCCCGGTCGTGTTGGTGAAATCAGCGAGGACAATGGTGTCCTTGTCCGTCAGCGCGTGCGCTTTGCGTGAGGATAACAACCATCCGCCTACGGCCAGTCCGATGACCAGCAATGTTGCACCAATGACCGCGCTCCACCGAAGGGATTCCCGAGTGGGCTTCGACTTGACCTGTGCTGTCGCGGCGACTGCACCGCCTGAATCCGAATCACGCTTCAGCCGCCGCAAATCAGTGCGAATGTCCGCGGCGTTCTGGTGACGCAACTTCTTGTCTTTCTCCAACGCCTTGTTGATGATTTCTTCGAGCTTTGATTCAGTCGCACTGGCGCAACTGGCGTGCGATTCAGTATCGCTTCCGCGATCACGCCAGAGGTCTCGCCTCGGAAGGGCAGAACTCCTGTCACCATCTGATAGAGCACTACACCAAAGGAAAACAGATCCGTGCGTGCATCTAGCTCTTCTCCCCGAACCTGTTCGGGCGACATGTAGGTGATGGTGCCAATCGCCGTGCCATGTCGAGTAAGTTGTTCTAACTCGCTGGCTGTAGGCATCGCCGAAAGATTAATGGCACCGCCAGTGGGTACCAACTTCGCCAGTCCAAAATCCAAAACCTTGGCGTGCCCGCGCTCGGTGACAATAATGTTGGTGGGTTTGATGTCGCGGTGGACGATCCCCTTGGCGTGGGCGGCGTCCAAGGCGTCGGCAACCTCGATAGCGACACCGAGCAGGTGCTCCAGTTCCATGGGCCGCCCCGCGATGGCATGCTTCAGGGTCTTGCCCTCCAGATACTCCATGGCGATGAATGCCCTGCCGTTTTCTTCGCCAATGTCGTGAATGGTGCAGATGTTGGGGTGGTTCAACGCCGAGGCTGCCTTGGCTTCACGGCGAAATCGTTCCAAGGCTTGGCGGTCATGAGAGAGGTCTTCAGGCAGGAATTTGAGGGCAACAAAGCGGTCGAGCCTCGTGTCCTCGGCTTTGTAGACGACACCCATCCCGCCGCCACCAAGTCTCTCAACAATGCGGTAGTGCGAGATGGTTTGGCCGATGAAATTGGATGCGTCCGTCATTCGCCGCACATCTTAGGTTGCGTGGGATGCCAAGTCAACGAAGCCAGACTGCTATGCAGCTTGGCGTACTCTGCCGTGGCGGCGACGAGAATTTGGATTTCAATCCCGCGAATTAAGGCAGAATCAGAGCCACAGCCGCAGCGGCCACCGACAGTTTCACCAGCCACCCGATAGAATAGGCCGCTGTGATTGCGGAGTGCAGTTTGATGAACAGCCCATTGACGATGAGCAATGGCAAAGGCCCGACAAGCCAAATAGCGAGCGCCAGCTTGAAAGTCGCGCTGTACGAGTGGAGATTTAGGCGAGCGCACAAGAGTGTGAAGAAAGTGCAGGTGACGAAGGGCAATGGGGCCGACCACGCGATGGCTTTCATTTCTCCCTGACCATGCGGGTGCCGCCAGATTTCAGGGTGTTGGTTGTATCGCTTGTAGAGCCAATCGCCCCCCATGAACAGCCAATCGGTCAGCGATGCCGCGACTCCCCCGGCAAAAACTGTCAATGCCATTCGCATCCAATTCATGACGCCCCTTTCGCCTCCCCACTGCTGCCGGAAGTATAATCCGTTCTCAAATCAGAGCGCACAATGAACTCTTCCTTCGAGCAAGCACTGATCGATGTCTGGCGGCAAGCCCTCGTGGAGAACGCCATGACTGTAAAACTGGGAACGGAGAGTTTCCCTGTTCGCCGTACTCCCAAGCGCAGGCTGCGACAGGTGGATTTCGCGTTCGAGGGAAACGAGATTCGCGGTCTGGAACAGAACCCCCAGACGAAATCTCGGTGGGCGCAGATGGCAAAGTCGGGTAAGAAAGTGATGCAGTTTTTGAGCGAGGGTCGGTACGTGGGGGTAGTGGTCGATGGAAAGGTGACCTTCTACGGTGGGCGTGCTGAATAGTCAGAACAGCACTGACGCGTAGTCCTGCTAACCCAAAGCTGAGAACAACATACACCCACCTCGCGATTTATTTTGTCGCAAAAAGCACTGGACATCCGTTATCGCGTTTGAGAGGATCAGTGTGGATTACTCGATGCGGAGGCCCCACATTGAAACGAAATGCAGAAGGCGTACCGAAGTTCTTATCCGGACGGGAATTCAGCCATCAAGAGATTCAGGAGATTCAAGAGACGGTGCGGGTGTACTGGCGGCTGAGTCGGAAAGAGCTGGTACAGACCATCTGCGAACACCTGGATTGGGTTACCCCGGCAGGACGCAACAAGCTGGCTTCCTGCGCAAAGGCTTTGCAGCAACTGGAGGCGCTGGGTTTAGTGAAATTGCCAAAGCTGTGCGCCAGTAATCAGCACATGGGGGGGCGCACGATCGTGGTGGGAGCGGGCAGCGCAGCGGAGGAGGAGATTGCCGGAACCGTGCAAGAGGTGGGCCCGGTGGAAGTGCAACCGGTAGGCGGGAAGGAAGCGAACCAGCTGTGGAACGAGTACGTGCAACGTTACCATCCGCTGGGGTACAAGCGCCCGTTTGGAGCGCATCAGCGGTATTTTCTGGTGGGCCGGGAGGGGCGTCGCTTGGGCTGTTTGCTGTTTGCTTCCTCGGCGTGGGCGCTGCGGGAGCGAGACGCGTGGATCGGATGGACGGAACGCGATCGCCAGCAAAGATTGAACTGGGTGGTGGCGAATACGCGTTTCTTAATTTTTCCCTGGGTGCGGGTCAAAAATCTAGCGAGCAAGGTGTTGTCGCTGGCGGCGCAGCGGATACGGAAAGACTGGGAGGAACGCTACGGCTACGGGCCGGTGTTGCTGGAAACGTTCGTGGAGCTGGCCCGCTACCGGGGGACGTGCTATCAAGCAGCCAACTGGATTCGCTTGGGGGAGACGCGTGGGCGAGGACGGATGGATCGTCACACACGCTACCTATCGACTCCCCGGGCGATCTACGTATATCCGCTGGTGCCGGAGTTTCGTGCATTTCTGCAAGGGACGAGCGAAGAAGGCCAGGGGCAGCGATGAGCTGCCGGGGCCGCAGAGAAGAACGGAGACAAGAGAGACAGGACCGGAGACGAGCGGCGAAAGAACTGCGCAAGCGTCAGGTCGCCGAGGGTCTCGAGAGTTCGCCGAGGGGCACGATCGGGAACGGAACGAGTCCCTGGAAGACGGTGAGGGAGGAACAGCAGGCGCGGCAGGAAGCGGTGGAGGAACAGCTCCAAGCGTATCGTTCGGCCCTGCCCACGTTGTTGAAGCGGTTGGGGAAGATCCGCGACCCGCGGAATCCGAAAACGATCCGACACAAATCGACGGTGTTGCTGTTGTACGGGATACTCCTGTTTGTATTCCAGATGGCCTCGCGACGAGAAGCCAACCGACAGATGACTCTGCCGCAGTTCCAGGAGAACCTGCGACGGCTGTTTCCGGAGCTGGAAAGTGTAGCGCATCAGGACACGCTGAACCGGCTGCTGGCGGGGATCGAGGTAAACGAGATCGAGGGAGCCCTGGTCGAACTGATCCAGCGGTTCATCCGCAAGAAGAAATTCTTGCGCTACCTGGTGGGGAACTGTTATCCGGTGGCGATCGATGGAACGCAGAAGATGGTGCGGAACAGGCTGTGGACCGAGCAATGCTTGGAGCGAGACCTACAGCGCAAGCAGAAAGACGGGAGCCTAGCCAGTGAGACGCAATACTACGTCTATGTTTTGGAGGCCAACCTGGCCTTCGCGAATGGCATAACCATTCCGCTGTTGAGCGAGTTTCTGACCTACGAAGAGTACGACCAGGAGAGGGATAAACAAGACTGCGAACTAAAAGCTTTTCGCCGGCTGGCGCAGCGGATGAAAGAGTATTTTCCGCGTCTGCCGATCCTGGTTTTGTTGGACGGGCTGTATGCCAACGGCCCGGTCGTGGAACTGTGCCGGCGCTACCATTGGCAGTTCATGATCGTACTGCAGGACGACTCGCTGCCGTCGGTATGGGAAGAGGTCCGCGGGCTCGGACAACTGCAGCGCAACCAGCATTGGGAACAGCACTGGGGGGACCGCAAGCAACGTTTCCGATGGGTGAACGACATCGAGTATCGCTACGGGGAGAGAGAACGGAGGCGGCAAACTCTGCATGTGGTGATCTGCGAAGAAACCTGGGAAGAACTGGCCCCGGATTCGCTGAAGCTGGTGCAGAAAGCCTCGCGTCATGCTTGGATCTCCAGCGAACCGCTGAGACGGGAGAACGTCCATGAGCGATGCAACCTGGGCGCGCGGCATCGTTGGGGAATCGAGAGCAACTTTTTGGTGGAGAAGTGTCAAGGCTATCAGTACGAGCATTGCTTTTCGCAGGACTGGAAGGCCATGAAGGGTTACCACTTCCTAATGCGACTGGGACATCTGCTGAACACCCTGGCGCAAAACACGACACGTCTGGCTCGGCTCGTGCGTAGTCGGGGGCGGCGTGGTCTGATTCAGTTTCTGAGAGAGACGTGCACGGGGCCTTGGCTAGACACTACAAGAATCCAACTGCTTCTCGCCTCTCCCTGCCAGCTTCGTTTGGAATGAACAAACCCTGAAAAAGGACAATTCCAAGCTTCCTCGCACGATCGACACGGCGGGGTGTCGCTCTTCACACAAGGACGGCTCAACAATCAACAAGGAACAGGCGAAATGTAACAGGAAAGAACGCCTGAATGGCATAAGTCGCCGCCACACATCTTTGCTTTGCCCCTGCTGGACCGCCCTGGCGACCGTGCGGCCGGGGCATGCGGCATCACTGTAGTCAGAAGCAGAATCTGTTCACCAGACTTCAACTGCTTATACTTAAAACTAAAACCATGCCGGATGTTCTCATTCAAACCTCACGCGAGGAGATGCCTCGTTACCTAGCTGTTCCGCCCAAGCCCGGACCCGCGCCCGGTGTTGTTGTTCTCCACGATGTTGGGGGCATGAGTCAGGACCACCGCAACCAAGCCGACTGGCTCGCAGAGGCGGGATTTTTGGCCTTGGCCGTTAACCTCTACTACCGTGGCGGTCTGCTGCTCTGCATCCGTTCCATCATCCGCGACCTGACGGCCCGCCGGGGACCCACCTATGAAGACGTAGAGGCGTGCCGAAGCCTGCTCGCAGCCCAACCCGGCTGCACAGGCAAAATCGGCGTTATCGGCTTCTGCATGGGCGGCGGATTTGCCCTGCTGCTGGTCTCTGGCCACGGATTCTCGGCAGCGAGCATCAACTATGGCGGAAAGCTTCCCCCCGATGTAGACGACTTTCTCAAGACCGCCTGCCCTATCGTCGGCAGCTATGGCGCAAAGAGCCACTGGGAGCAGGGCGTTGCCGAACAGCTTGAGCAGGCGCTCCAGCGTGCCCTCATCGCTCACGATGTGAAGGAGTACCCAGATGCCGGGCATTCGTTGATGAACAACAAGGAGCATTTCTGGTTCAAGCTGCTGCGCTTTCGCGGCATCGCCTACAACGAGCCAGCCGCGCTGGACGCTCGGCGGCGCATTGCGGCCTTCTTCCACGCTCATCTGGGAAGATGACGGTTTCCAAAGGTATCAGGTGGCGGGTTGCGGCCACGCGTCGGGACACCTCAGTGCGATTGAGCACTCCCAAGAAAAGCCGCAATAAACGGCATAATCCCCCCTGCGCCAGAGAGGCGATTAGAGGCAGGGGCCACCCTCCGGGCATGGTTCGGGTGCGGGATGCTGGTGCGGAGGTTACAACGACCTTTTGGGCCAAGCTGGCGGGGGGATCGTGGGGGCTGGCTGGGCTGCTTGGCTCTTCGGGCAAGCGAAAGTGTGTTGTGCGCAAAAAACGAAAGACTCCGGGCGCATTTTTATATCAAATTCACCTGACTGAACAGAGAGAACGCAGACGCTCTCTACAGCCACGAACGCCGTAATAGACGCGCGCTCAGGGCGGCGGTGGTTCGGCCAGAATTCAGTCCAGTGCCGAGTCGAGATCGCGAAAGACCTGAATTCCTTTTTCACCAGCGTTATCACGAAGTATCGCGAACATCCTTGCCAACCCATATGCAGTGTCGCCAGACACGAGGAACGCTCGGCGAGAATTTGGTGAGAATATGGAAGCTTGAGCGAACAACATCATATCCGTATGGCTGAGTTCAACTTTCGTGACGTTCGAAAGGTCTACTAACTGAGAGAAGCTTGGGTCAAAATCTGGATGTTTCCGGAGATTGTTCTGATGCGCCATCGCTTCGGCCATGGTGAGGACACCCGAGCCAGTGCTCATTACCAGCCTACGTTCCTTGTCAATCTTGAAGAAGGCGGGCATCTCGGATTTCTTTTCTTCCCGTAGCGACGAGGAATTCCGCTCTGGTCACTTTAGCACCTTATACCATACACCGTGCCTTCTTGAATGATGAGCGGCGGTGACGCGCTCGATGAGCCCGGAAATCTGCTCGGTCGAAGCTCTGCGCTCAGGGTTTGCGGCGTTCATGCGTGGGCTTCATTTTGCCATGGTCGCGGGTTGGAACCTTCACATCTGCCCACCGCATTGCCTCTCTGAGCATTCATCTTATTAAGAAACTGGAATGATGCTTCTGACTGGAAGACCATTGACTTACGTGGGATGCGATGTGGCTTTCCTATCTCATGGTTTTCGTGTAATGAGAAGGATTATGTCGGGGATGCAATCAAATCGAGATAGCGGTAAGAAGTGGGAAGTTGTTGACGAAATTGCAAGGTACCTCGAAAAGGTTGCAGGTTAAATCCGCCAGTCTGCAAGACGCGGGCGCCTCCGTCGGCCACGCATCAGGTCCGAGTAGGATGGAACTCTTCTTCATTGCGCGAGCTAACCGAACTTTCGCAGTTGAGCACATCTGAGCCAGTTAAGTGCCGGTAATCAGTCGAGGCTAGGGAGAGGTCTTCACCACAAATAGCCTCCAACCGGACGGTGGTACTTCCATTTTGTAGCTCCGTTTTTGCCCGACCAGCGCGGTGGGGGCTGACTTGGCAGCTGCAGTTTCAGCTTCTCGATCAGCACTTTGGTGTCGAGAAAGGCTGGGTGTAGCGCGGCAGACTCAACCATCGTCGATCCACCTGGAATCACACATCGATCATTTTGATTTCCGCCAACTTCTCCAACACCGCCGTAGGTGTCAACCCTGGGGCGTGCAGCAATAGACGCTGCTTCAGCGTCACTTGTAAGCAGTAAGCGAGAAAGGCAATCAAGATGTCGTGTCGGCGCGATGCTCCAGTTGATGGCGGATCGGGCGGATGCAAAGTTCGCTTTTCAGCGACCGGAATACCGCTTCGATCTGGGTCACTGCACGTAGCGCTCCACAGCACGCTCGGATCTCCGGCGGTAAGGTCTGAGCGCAGCAAGTAGTGCCCGTTGCGCCATCCGCCGCTTGAAGTTTTTTCTTATCCACACGAAACTGGAAAGTCTCGCGAGTAACCTGGTGGCCTTCCTCCGGTACTTCCATTTGCACCAGGGGAACGCGCTGCCCGCTTGAGCTTTCGCGGCACCAAACGCATCAGCAGCTGGACCAGAGAGGGCAGGCTGCGTCGCATGGCACGGAGCTTTTTGAGCAAGCGGACCAGGCGCTTACGGCGCATGGCGGTCTCTTTAAGCTCTTTTCCTTCACTCTTGGCCAGCACATAGAGTCCCCCCGCTTGCTCAAATAGTTTCACGTCCACCGACTCGCGAACCTGCTGCCAGGGCAGATCCAGCCATTCTTTTTTATACTCTTTTATCTTGCCTTTCGCTGACCCCACCAGCAGAAAACTCGCGTGCTGCATCCCGCATCTCCTGCAAGATCTCTTCGGTCGGAATACCGCGGTCCATTACCCACATGCGTTTTGCTTTTCCGTAGACCTTCTCAATGTGGTCTAGAAAATCACGCAGTGTGGTGCGATCACTGGCGTTGCCGTCCATCACTTCGTAGGCCAATGGAAAACCATCTGCGGTGATCACCAAAGCAATCACCAGCTGCAACAGTCTGTCCGTTTATCGCGACTGTGACCGTACTTGGCCTTGGGGTTCTCTTCCATCGCACCTTCAAAATAAGTGCTCGTCAGGTCATAGAGCATTACTTCGAATTCCGCTTGAAACAGATCGGCCCACTCCTGGCGCACCCACTGAAACAGTTCCTGCTGACGTTCCAGCACATGGTCCAGGCAGCGCAGAAGCGATCCTTTTCGGCCACGGAGAGATTTGTTCCCAGCAGCGCATCCATGGCAGTGGTCAGTACCACTGGCGATGATGAAACTCGCTGCCCGGATCCAGCAGTTGGCTCACCACCAGTAGCTGCAATACT
>CAWABP010000027.1:0-65561 GCA_963780315.1 Candidatus Acidiferrales bacterium
CCCGGTAGCTCAATGGTAGAGCATTCGGCTGTTAACCGAAGGGTTGCTAGTTCGAATCTAGCCCGGGGAGCCATTTCCATGCGCTGAATTAGCGGCAGCTTGTGTCACAGTCCCCCTTTTCTGCGCATCTCTGCGATTGAGTTTGTCCCTCCGTCGTACCGCTCGCCACCAGCCTTGAAGGCAGTTTCGAGGGACACCTATTCACCGGGGCACAAACACTCCTGTCTGTTCTGTTGGGTCACTCTTCTCCGGGCTTCCTCTTCATTGGAAGGACACGACTTCAGTTGTGCCGTAAGCGCATTTCAGCCCCTACTCCGAAACTAACGCGGCCCACACGCAAACCCTTCGCGTGCCATGCCTGGGTTATACTCAGCACAGTTCGACGGAACTCAGTTCTTCTACGCGTAACGAACGAATCCGAGAGAGCGATGAACAAACTACGAATTCTTATTTTGCTGATTCCCGTCAGTCTATATGCGCAGCAACCCGCGGAACTGATCCAGGCAAATCATCTGAAAGCCGATATCTTTTTTCTATCCGCTGACGAAATGGCCGGCCGCAAGACAGCGAGCAACGAAGCGCGCATAGCCGCCAACTACGCGGCTTCTGAGTTCATGCGACTGGGACTGAAGCCTTTGGGCGACAACGGCACGTTTTTCCAGAACTACGATCTGGTCAAAGCCGTTCAGGATGATGTGGCCACATCTCTGATCGCGCATTTTCCGGAAGTCGAGAAAACGTACCAGATCAATCATGATTTCGATCCTGACTTTTCGAGCAACAATCCGACAATCGCCACGGCTCCCGTCGTTTTCCTAGGGTACGGCATTGACGCTCCGGAATATGGCTACAACGATCTTGCCGAGGTTGATCTCAAGGGGAAGATTGCGCTCATCTTGAGCCATGAACCACAGGAATTCGACGAGCATTCCAAATTCAAAGGCAGGTGGAACACGTTGCACGCCTATGGAGAATCGAAGTTTGAGGATCTGAGAAAAGCTGGCGCCGCTGGAATTCTGCTGATCCGTGAAAGCAGTTCCCACCGGCCTCCCGATCAGCCCAGCGGTCCGCATGATTGGGACATGTCCACGCCCCTGTACATGCTGGCCGGGAGAATCTTTGATCTGCCGGTTGACGATATCAACGAAGATGTTGCCAACGAATTGCTCGCGGCTTCCGGCAAAACAGTTGCTGCTCTGCAAAAGTCCATTGACGCAGGCGGCAAACCGCAGTCATTCGAGATTCCGGGAGTCACCGTCACCATCAAGAAGGAATTAAAGGACCGGCAAGTTGTGCGCGGACGAAACGTAATCGCTCTGCTTGAAGGTAGCGATCCGGCGCTGAAGAATGAATACGTAATTGTGTCCGCTCATTACGACCACGTCGGCGTTGTTCTGGGCCGAATCTATCGCGGCGCGGACGATGATGCTTCGGGCGTCGCCGGAGTTTTGGAAGTGGCGCGCGCTTACACTCTCGGCAAAGTGAAACCGAAGCGCAGCGTCGTTTTCCTCCTGTTCGATTCGGAAGAGGCTGGGCTTTTGGGAGCGTTTTACTATGTGAATCATCCAATGCTGCCTCTGGCTCAGACTATCGCCGTTCTGAACTCCGACATGATTGGCCGCGATGAAAACACTCCTACGTGGCCCAACATCGCCGCCACGAGCCATAACAGCGTCAATCTCACGGGCACGCTGTACAATCCGGAACTGCGTCAAGTGATCGAAAGCAGCAATCGCGAGATCCATCTCGATCTGGATTTCAAAACCGACACGAGCGACCCCGAGGAGTGGTTTGCCCGCAGCGACCACTTCCCATTTGCCGTGAAATCCGTGCCTATGGTGCTCTTCACAACCGGGGAGCATGCGGACTATCACACGGAGAACGACACCTGGGATAAGGTCAATTACCCTAAACTCGAGAAGATCGCGCGGCTGATTTTCCTGAGCAGCGTCGAGCTCGCCAACGGGAGTGGAAAACCTAAATTTGTTCCGTAGCAATTGCGGCGAGCCGTGCCTTTCAGAAGAGACAGTGCTTGAGATGAATCAGTCAATCAATTTGACGCCAACACTGTTCCCAATTACCTTAGCAATCAATGGAGACGGAGAACTTGTCCGCATGAAAATGTTCAGGGGTGTTGTTTTTTTTGCCGCTGCAGTTCAATGCTCTGCCTAAGCTGTCTCTCCTGGCGTTTTCGTCCGGCGGTTCCTCGCCGTTGCGATGCACTTCTCTTTAGCTGCGCCCTACTTTCGGTTTGCGTCCGGTATTGTCCTGGCAGGCCAACCCGCGTAGCGATTGGTGTTTTCCCCATTTTTTGGTTCGGAGGCTTCATGCGCTTTTCTCGGTCCATTTCTACACATCACATTCCGCGCAGGTTTCTTCAGTGCGTCCTTGTTTTTTTGGCTTTTACCATTTTCTGCGTCACATCTCCGTCGCAGAACAGTACTGGACGACTTGTGGGACACATCACAGATCCGCAAGGAGTTGCCGTGCCCGGAGCTAAAGTCACCGCAACGAACGCCGAAACAAATGCGCATTGGGAAACGATCAGCGACCCCAGCGGCTCTTACCAGATCCTGGACGTGCCCGTCGGCAGATACTATCTGACGGTAGAGCGAGAGGGTTTCGCCAAGGTCGTCACACAACCCGAGCAATTGGACATCAATCAATCTCTGCGCGTGGACGTAAGCCTGAAGATTGGCGCGCTTACCGAAGAGGTTCGTGTCACTTCTGAAGTCGAGCTTGTGGAAACCGTGAATCCCACACTCGGAGGCACGGTGACAGGAGCGCCGGTCCACGACCTTCCGCTGAATGGGCGCGATGTGTTGGACTTGGCACTAACGCAGCCTGGCGTCGTTCCACGCGTTACAAATGTGTACACAGCAGGCTCCTTTACGGTGGCTGGCGGTCGATCGGATGCGGTGACGTTTCTGCTGGACGGAGCGGTCAACAACGCAATCGTAGATAACAACGTGAATTTCAACCCCAATCCCGACACCATCGCGGAATTTCGCATTCTGCAGAACAATTACACCGCGGAATTCGGCAGGAATGGCGGTGGAATCGTCAGCGTTGTCACTAAATCAGGGAGCAATGAATTTCATGGCAGCGCGTTCGAGTTTCTGCGGAACGACGCGTTCAATGCAAACACATTTTTTAACAAAGCGAATTTCCAGCACATTATTTCGCAGCCAATCTTGAAGCGCAATCAGTTCGGAGGGACGCTCGGTGGCCCCGTCATGAAAGGTCGCCTTTTCTTCTTCTTTGGGTATCAGGGACAGCGGCAGAGTGCCACCATCAGCGGGAACGACGTCAGTTCGTTTACAACAAATGAACTACAGGGAGATTTTTCCCAAGCTGGCCACGGGGGCACACCGGATACAGAAGTTGCCGCCTTCCTGGAATCGCATCCCTATTACCAGCCGGACCCCACCTTGGCGGCGGAAGCCAAAATTGACCCCACGCGCTTCGACACCTTGGCAAAGGGATTCATCAGCAATAACCTGATTCCTAGTTCGCCCAACGGGGTGGTTCATCCGCGAGGGAATTCTACCGACCAACGCGATGAATACACCGCCAAAGTCGATTTCAATGTCACTGAGAGAGATCGCCTCTCCCTGACGTTGGGGTATAACCACAATCCGAGAACGTATCCTTTCACAAGTGACGGTAGCGTCCCAAACGTTGTGGGCTTTCCCGGATTCAACGAAGCTGATTCGTATTTCGGTAGCGCAACATATACGCGGACTTTCTCGCCCACGCTGCTGAATGAATTTCACCTAGGCGCGCAACGTTTTTTTCGGAAGCTGAATTTCCCGGAAAGAAAGCTTCCCACTCCCAACGAGTTGGGAGTGCAGGCAAACTCCGATGATCCCATCGGGCCGCCGATCATCACGATTTCCAGCGGGCTCGGTATGGGGTTCAACGCCAATGGACCGGCGCACTATGCTGACAACACGTACTCTTTTACAGATGCGTTGAGTTGGTCAAGAAACCGCCATAACTGGAAATTCGGTGGAAGCCTGGGCATCATTCAGAACAACGCGACCTATGATTACGCCACCAGCGGGGAATTCGATTACTACGGCACCGCCTCTGGAAATCCACTGGCGGATTTTCTGCTGGGCGCTCCGGACGATTTCCAACAGTACCCGAGGGATGGCAGCCTGATCCGCAGCAAGCAGTACGCCGGCTACGCTCAGGATGAATGGCGAGCTACAAATCGACTGACACTGATTTTCGGTATCCGCTATGAATATTCCACCCCGAAGACGGACCCACAGGGCCGGCTATGGAGCATCATTCCAGGCCTGCAATCCACCCGATTTGTGAATGCTCCGTTGGGACTGGTTTTCCCTGGAGATAAGGGCGCGCCGAGCGGCTCGAATTTTCCGGATAAGAATGACTGGGCGCCGCGATTTGGGTTTGCCTGGGATGTTTTCGGGAACGGCAGCACGAGTGTCCGCGGCGGATTTGGCGTCTATTACGACCTGCTGCGCGGCGAAGACAACAATTACGTGCAAGGCGCGCCGCCTTTCTATTCTGGAGCTTTCCTGACTTTTGACCCCACGGCGATTCTCGCGAACTCCGCGAACAATTACACTACCCAGCCGTACGTGGCCACTGGCCAGATAGATCCTTTCCCTTCAACTCCGCCGACTTCCACAGTGGCGTTTTACAATGAGTTTGGGACCGGATGGGTCACGATCAATCCCTACCTGCGCACTCCTTACATTTATCAGTACAACTTGAACGTCCAGCAGCAACTGGGGAAAAACACCGTGGCGGAAGTCAGCTACGTTGGGAGTTCCTCGCACAAATTGACGGCCCTTGTTGACCGGAATCCCATTATCCTCGGAACCGACACGCGCATTTTAAACACTCAGTCGGGGCTGACGAATTCGGATGCTTTTGGCGTGATGCACTACAACATTGACAATGCTGCGAACGCCAACTACAACGCCCTTGTTGCCAGCCTCACAAAACGCGTGAGCGACTGGCACTCTATGGGCGAGACGTTTTTCACCTTGGGTTATACGTTTGCCCGCAACATCGATAACGCTTCCGGATACTTGGAAAGCAGCCAAAGCGTGCCCGCTTACAATTCCCGCGCTTTTCGTGCGCCATCCGACATGGACATAAAATACCGGCTGGTGTTGAGCGGCGGCTGGGAATTGCCGTTTGCGCATGCGTGGGAGAGCGGGCCAAAACGCCTGACACAAGGATGGGCCATGTACCCGATCTTCTTCGTTCAATCTGGATTTCCGCTTTCCGTCAATGCCGGACTACCCGGGAGTTTCGATGCTGGTCTTCCCGGCCCATCCGGCGCGGGCGATGTCTGGTTGGTCCAGGCCGATTTAAACGGAAGCAAAGTGCCGATCCTCGATCCAAAGAGCAATTCGAACCACTACTACTTCGATCCCAGCGTGCTCTCCGCTCCTAATCTTGTTACCGAACCAAGCGCCCCGGGTTTTATTCCGTCCGCCTCGCAACGCACATATGGGACCTTGCCCAGAAATTTCTTTCGCGGCCCCGGCAGAGTGAATGTCGACCTGGCATTAAAGAAGGAGACGGCCCTCACGGAACGATTGAATCTAGAATTTCGCGTTGAGGCTTTCAACCTGCTTAACCACGCCGAGTGGCTGAATCCTGATACTTCGTCGGTGCAATCGGGAACGCTGGGGCAGGTTTCTTCGACCTACGATCCGCGAATTCTGCAACTCGCGTTGCGGCTAGCATTCTGACGAAAGCCGCACCTTTACACCGGACGAGGCGCACTATTGTTGAGAATTAATAAGTCCTAGCGCTTTTTCGGTTGCGGACAAGAGTGGCTCAGGGCCCACGGGCTTTCCCGTGGCATGCTCCATCCAAAGGTCCGGTGTGACCTGGCCCATGGTTGCCATGCGCTCGAATTCAGGGCCGGTATTCCCTGCTTTCTTCATCTGTTCTTCAATCTGGTAGGCAATCATGTGGCCTACGGAATAGTCCGGCAGATAGAGGAACGAATCGATCATGTGCGAATAGATGCCGAGCAGCACGACATCCTTCTTGCCAAAGACCGGGGCATAGTAGCGGTTCCAGATGTTCTGAGTGATTTCCACTGTGGCTGCCTTCAGCTGCGCGGGTGTGGCGTTGGCATGGTCGTACATCCAATGCCACACGCCCATATCCACCAGACCCACGCCACTGATTTCGTAAGTGCCCCAGAAATCGTTGAGAGTCTTCATGGCTTCGCTCTTGGCGTCTGGCGCAGCGAGGCCAAGAAGTTCCAGGTCGCGGCCCTGAAAAACAAAAGCCAAAGCTTCCGTGAACGCGGTATTGGGCACACCCTTCAATAATGTGTAGTCAATCTCATTTAGAGAGAACGTCTGCTCGACATTGTGACCCATCTCGTGAATCGCAATGTTGTAGCCCTTGTAGTTCATGCCGGTTTTCTCGACTCGCGTGCGCAAATGCGCTTTCTCGCTGCGCATTTCCGCGCCCATGGCGTGACCGGAACCTCGCGCCGGGTCAACAATAATATTGTTCGCGAGATACGCGGCTTTTTCAGGAGTGAAGCCCAGCTGGACCAGCAGATTCGGGATGTCTTTCTGGTAGGCTTCGGCGGTCGGATATTTTTTGGCCACGATGGCATCAAGCTGCGCTTCTGTGTACGCGCCGCGCGGGCGGAATCCGTCGTACCAGATATCGAACGGCTCCAGTGGGCGGCCGAGGCGCGATTGGATGAGCTTCGCGACTTTCGGCACAAGCGGAGATGCCAGGACCTGCTCGAACATGGCTTCGACGCGTTTTTCAGGAATTTCGCGTTCCTCGTCAAAGCTCCGTGCGATAAATGTGGGAGCCGTAGGTGAGTAGGGATCGGCTCTCTTTACAGCTGCAAAATCCTTCAAAAGAGTTGCATAGCGCGTGTCTGGTTCGGGAGCATTGTTCACCGGGATTCCCGCGGGTGCCGGCAAATCGGAGTCCTTCGTTGCCGCGGGTTTCACTTCATTCGTGCGCGGATTCCAATCCACATTTGGATTGTTGATTACAACTTGCGGAATCGTCTGCCGGACAATGTGTTCCATTACCTGCTGAATCAAGCGCTGCTTGCGCAGTCCATTCTGGGGGTCCGCGTAGTCGGCTTTGATTTCATCGCGGAGATTCCAGTGGCTGAGGAGGCGGAGTCTTGGCGGGAATGGCCGTTCATCATTCTGGTCGAGCAGATGATGCATCCAAATGTTGTATTGCGCCACATATTCGGCGGAATCGCTGCCCGCCTGCGCAATCGCCTGGTTGACCTCAGCGGGAATGCGTTTCGAGAAGTACTGCGCAAGCCGCGCTTCGGCCCACTGACGGCGCGTCCATTGGGGGCCCTGCGCCAGGCGTTCCTCGAGCGTGGTCAAAGGAAAATTCAACAACACAACGAAAGCGCCCTTGTTCGCGAAGAAGTCATCCAGAACATGCGCCGATGGATCGTAGGCCGCGAAGATTGCGTCGAACGGAAGAATCGGCCCGATATCCAGGTCGGCCTGCTGGCGGAATTCGCGGCCAATCTCATGCATATGACCAGACAACTTTTCGAGAAGGTACTCGTAGCGGTTGAACATCGCATCAATCGTCGCGGGGTCGCCGGCAAAATTCGTGCGGACAAATTCCTCAAACACTGCGGCATCGCCATCTTGCATGTGCCAATACTGCGACGCTTGCGTGAGACCCCGCTTGATTCGAGGTTGTGCTGACGCTCCATATTTTGCGGTGAGTTCTTTTTCCAGATTGGTGATGGAGTTCTTCATCCAATCGGGTGTCTTCCGAATCGTAGCTGTGTCAGGCACGGACGACTCCTGAGATAGAATTGGCGATGCAGCGATACAACAAAGGGTTATTGCGATGAAGAAAGCACGCATGGCTGAACCTCCCTGCCGGAGAATTCCCTGCAGCAGTGAACCGCTGATGACTATCGGATCGGGTCATAGACGGGGGTTTCGATTATCACTCGGATTCTACTCCAGATTGTCTGTGGCGTTTCGCTGGCAATGAGCGGGTTGTGCGCGCCGCGCCAAGGTCATACAATCAGCGCGTGCGCTAAAATCGCGCGCTGGACCCATAACAGTGACTCCGCTACCTAACTTTGCTCTTGCGGTGGCCACCCACAGGAAAACAACGTGACTAAACAGATTTTTGGCAAGATGCCAGAGGGCGAGGAAGTCGATCTTTATACGCTGAAATCCGAAAAGGTCGAAGCCCAGATCAGCGCCTATGGCGCGGCGGTCATTGTGTTGCGAACTCCCGACCGCAAGGGAAACTGGGAGGACGTTGCCATAGGGCCGCAAGATCTAGCCAGCCACGTCGCGAACCATCGCTCGAAGGGACCGATTTTTTTTGGTGCAACCGTGGGGCGCTATGCGAATCGCATAGGGCGCGGGAGATTCTCGCTTGATGGAAATTCCTACAGCTTGGCTCTGAACGACGGCGAAAATTCCCTTCATGGCGGTCCGGGTGGATTCCACAATGTAGTTTGGCAGTCGGAGCCGTTCGCCAATGGCGTTGCATTTCGTTATTTGAGCAAGGATGGCGAAGAAGGTTATCCAGGAAATCTCTTTGTAACGGTACGTTTCACGGTGGCGGGTGGGGATTTGAAAATCGAGTATCTAGCCACAACGGACAAGCCCGCGGTCCTCAATCTGACCAATCACTCGTACTTCAATCTGACTGGCGCGGGGCGCGGCAACATACTCGCGCATCAACTGAAGTTGTTTGCTTCGCGTTTCACTCCCGGCGACGCCCATCTGATACCGACTGGCGAGATACGCTCTGTTGCCGGGACGCCGCTCGACTTCAGGAAGCAAACGACGGTTGGCGACCGGATAGAGTCCAAGGACGAACAGATTCACCTGGCTCACGGATACGACCATAACTTTGTGATTGATGAGCAAGGGTCGGAACTCAAACAGGCGGCGGAGATGTACGAGCCGAGCAGCGGGCGGGTGATGGAGGTCTGGACCACGCAACCGGGCGTGCAATTTTACACAGGCAACTTTCTGGATGGTAGCTTCAAGGGGAAGAACGGAATTGCTTACCATAAAAGGACGGGATTCTGCCTGGAGACGCAACACTTCCCCGATTCTCCGAACCGGCCAGAATTCCCGTCAACAGTTTTGCGTCCGGGACAGACTTTCCAGTCGCAAACGGTCTACCGTTTCTTCGCGCGTTAATTCTTGGGAAATGAAGTTGAAACCGCGGCAATGTTTCCTCGGGTGGCATCCGCAATTCACTAGCTAAAGCTTGTTGCAGATGAGTTGATCTCGGTAACTTGGAAAACGTTTACCCTGGAAGAACGAAGCAATACCGCCATTGCAGACCCGCGTCCCGAGCCTGAGAAGAAAACGAGGGTTTTTCCGAAAATGATGGGCTCAACAAACTTGCCTTGACAGCGAAGGCTGAGAGAATTATTGTCAACAATAATTCGAAGCGGTTTGCAGAGTAGTGCGAATTCTCGGCAGAAAACGTTTACTTGCTGCCGCGCAACCCGGCGGTTCATTGAGGAGCTTTAGTGAGCAGTAGAAGCAACGCGCCATAAACATCCACGCGATTCTAAAACGGGCTGGGTTTGGACGAGGTTATGCGCGAAACGGTCCGGCGGCTCCAGAGAATCGGCGCAGCGAGGTGCGTCGAAGGTATGAACAACAGGGGTGAAAATCGTTTGTCTGGAACCTCTCGCAAGGTAGGGTTTGTCTTGGTGGCCTTGCTCCTGGTTACCGTGAGCGACCTTGCTGCACAAACAAAATCCTCAACTAAGGAGCCTTTCCGGCCGGACCAGATGGACACGGTGTTGTATGGCGCGGCCTATTATCCCGAATACATGCCGTACGAGCGCACGGACGAGGATGTTGCGCTGATGAAGAAGGCCGGCTTCACCGTAGTGCGCATTGGGGAATCCACTTGGGGACTGTGGGAACCGGCAGACGGAAAGTTCGAATACGCGTGGATGGACCGCGTGGTAGAGAAACTGCATGCGGCGGGAATTCGGGTCATCCTGGGCACGCCAACCTATTCGATACCCGCGTGGATGTACAAGGAGCATCCGGAAATCCTGGTCACGCGGTTTGGCGGCGAGCAGTCGTACTACGGTATACGCCAGAACACGGACCTGATGAACCCCACGTACCGTTTCTATTGCGAGCGAGTTATCCGGAAGATCCTGGAGCATTACAAGGATAATCCCGCCATCATCGGCTATCAAATTGACAATGAAACCACCTCCGCCGGCGCAGCGAACCGAGACGTCCAGGAAGGCTTTCGCGATTACCTGAAAGCAAAGTTCAAGACCACGGACGAATTGAATCGTGTTTGGGGGCTGAATTATTGGGGACAGCGCCTGAATGACTGGACCGAAGTTCCCGTGCGCGATGGTATCCGGAATCCTGGCTGGAAACTGGAGTGGGAGCGTTATTCTCAATGGGAAACGACTGATTTTCTGGCATGGCAATCGCGCATTGTGAACGAATACAAAAGGCCGGAGCAGTTCGTGACGCACGACTTCGCTGGGCCGCCGCGGCCGGAAGTGAGTGAGATAGACGTTGCGCGCGCCCTGGACATCGCGGGGGTGAACCCGTATCACGGCACACAGGACGATTACGACGGGGAAGCTTCTTCTCTCATGGGGGACTACACGCGATCGCTGAAGCGCACCAATTACCTGATCACGGAAACAAACGCGGAAGCCATTGGTTGGGATTCCAAAGGTCAGTTCCCGCCTTATGACGGCCAGTTGCGCCTGGATGTCTACACGCATGTATCGTCGGGTGCCAACATGGTTGAGTACTGGCATTGGCATTCGCTGCATTACGGGCAGGAGACTTATTGGAAAGGCATACTCGGTCACGATCTGCAGCCCGGCCGCGCTTATGAGGAGGTCACACGAACCGCGCAGGAATTGCAGAGAATAGGACCGGAAATCGTGGACCTGCGGCGAAAGAATCCTGTGGCGATTCTGTACAGTCTCGATTCATACTACGGGGTCCAGTTCATGAAGTTCAGCGATAAACTGGACTACAGAACGCTCCTCTGGCAGATGTACGGAGTGCTTTACCGGGCAAACGTTGGCGTGGATTTCATCTTTCCGGAAAGCACCAACTTGTCGGAATACAAGGTTGTAGTAGTGCCGCCGCTGTATGTGGCGAGTGATTCGCTATTGGCGCGGCTGGCGGACTACGTGAAAAATGGCGGGCGAGTGGTAATGGCGTTCAAAAGCGGTTTTTGCAACGAGTACTCAACAGTTCGCTGGGAAACCATGCCGGGACCTCTGCGGACAGCGGCGGGCTTCCACTATCAGGAGTTCTCCACTTTGAAGACGCCGCTGGCCCTGAAAGACGACCCGTTCCGGGCAGGAAGCGAAAACCAGGTTTCCGATTGGGCAGAAATGCTTATCCCCGACACGGCAAAACCCCTGGCTTTCTATGACCATCCTTTTTTCGGCAAGTACCCGGCAATTACGCAGAATCAATTTGGCAAGGGCACTTTGACCTATGAGGGCACGGTATTGAGTGAGAAGTTGCAGTGGGCTGTGTTGCTGGATGTATTGAAGGATGCTGGACTCACTGGTTCGGATCAGGAGTTGCCAGCCAGCGTGCGGGTGAAGCATGGCCAGAACCGCAGAGGGAAAACGTTGCATTTCTATCTGGACTATTCCAGTTCGCCGCAGACATTCAATTATCCTTATGCCGCGGGCACGGAGTTGCTCTCACAATCGATTTTGAGCCACGGACAGGCGCTGACGCTGAAGGCTTGGGACTTAGCGATCGTGGAAGAAAAATAGAGGCCACACAATGGTTTGGAGTTCAGCAAGAATAGAATGCCAAATGAAACGAGCCGGTGCAGTTGCTCTGGCGGCGCTTTTCATCGGCACCTCGGTTTTAGCACAAACGCCGAAACCTGAAAGCGCGGAAGTCGAGAAGAGAGTTGAAGCACTTCTCAGCAAGCTCACGTTGGAAGAAAAAATCACGCTGATTGGCGGGACCGACAGTTTCTACACGCGGCCCATTGCCCGGATAGGGATCCCATCCTTTCGAATGTCGGATGGCCCTCTGGGCGTGCACGATTACGGCCCAACCACCGCTTACCCCGGGGGCATCGCACTGGCCGCATCGTGGGACAAAGAGCTATTCAAACGCGTCGGCGTCTCGATGGGGCATGATGCCCGGGCGCGCGGCGTGAACTTCATCCTTGCGCCAGGAATGAACATTTACCGGGCGCCAACGAACGGGCGAAACTTCGAGTATTTCGGCGAAGATCCCTTCCTGGCGTCACGAGTGGCCGTTGGCGTAATTGAAGGGATCCAGTCACAAGGTGTGATCGCCACCGCCAAGCATTTCATGGGCAACAATTCGGAATATGGCCGGATGGATCACAGCTCGGACATGGATGAACGAACTATGCGGGAGATTTACTTGCCTGCATTCGAGGCATCGGTGAAGGAAGGCAAGGTCGGCGCGATCATGGACGCGTATAACCTGGTGAATGGCGTGTACATGACGCAGAACGGTTTCCTGAACAACGCTATCGCCAAGAAGGAGTGGGGATTTGACGGAATCATGATGTCCGACTGGGGAGCTACCCACGATGGCATCGCCGCCGCGAATAACGGTCTTGACCTGGAGATGCCCGCCCCCGACTTCATGAATGCGCAAACACTGCTGCCGGCCATCCAGCGGGGAGAGGTCAAGGAAGCCACTGTTGACGATAAGGTTCGACGCATTTTGCGCAAGGCCGTGGAGTTCGGATTCTTTGATCGGTCCCAGACAGATGACGGCATTCCACTTCTCAGCCAAGAAGGAAGAAGGGTCGCATTGGAAGAAGCGCGCAGCGGAATGGTCCTGCTGAAAAATGACAATCAATTTTTGCCGCTGGACAGGAAAAAGCTTAAATCCATTGCAGTGCTTGGCCCCTCGGCGTACCCGGCAGTGCCGGGTGGAGGTGGCAGCGCGCAAACGCAGCCATTCAATTCCGTAAGTTATCTGGAGGGAATCAGCAATTATCTCGGGAATGCTGTTCGCGTGCTGTACCGTTCCGAGCCGGCGACTATTGACTCCATCACAAACCACGCACAATTTGTCACCGTCCCGGGCGGAGCCCCGGGATTGAAGGGGGAGTACTTCAACAACGAAAACCTTGACGGAGAACCAGCGCTGGTGCGCACCGATGCACAGGTTCATTTCCGTTGGGGTGATGGAAGCTACGCGGAAGGCCAGCCGGTGGATCATTTTTCCGCGCGCTGGACGGGCTACTACATCCCGGACTCGGAGGATGATTTTGTTTTCTTTACCTCCACCGATGACGGCGTTCGGCTCTATCTGGACGACGAGCTAATAATTAATGATTGGCAGCGCCACGGAGAGAAACTGAATTCCGTGATCCGCCATTTGGCAGGCGGCAAGGCAGTCAAGATCCGATTGGAGTATTTCGAGAATACGGGTGGGGCGACGGCCAGGTTTGACATTGACGTGGCCACACAAAACATAGGGGAAGAAACGAAAAGTATGGTAACAAAAGCCGATGCCGTAATCCTCTGCGTAGGATTCGACCCGAACACGGAGAGCGAAGGCGCCGATCGCACCTTCCGGATGCCGGCGGGCCAGGACACCTTCATTCAGCGCATCGCAGCCCTCAACAAGAATACGATTGTGGTAGTGACTTCCGGTGGTGCTGTAGACATGACTCGCTGGCTGGACGGCGTTCCCGCTCTATTGGAGGCCTGGTATCCGGGACAAGAGGGTGGCACGGCCTTGGCGCAAATTCTGTTTGGTGAGTACACGCCTTCCGGCAAACTTCCCGCTACATTTGAGCGGCAGCGGGAAGACAATCCGACATTTAACAGCTACTACCCGCAGAAAAAAGATAAGCATGTGGAGTATACCGAGGGAATATTCGTTGGCTATCGCGGCTACGAACATGCCGGCGTCAAGCCGCTATTCCCCTTCGGCTACGGGCTTTCTTACACCACCTTCACTTACAGCGATTTGAAGATCTCGCCGGCAGCCAAGGGCAGCGGGAAGGTCGCGGAAGTTACTTTCTCGGTGAAGAACACCGGCTCACGCGAGGGCGCGGAAGTTGCTGAAGTTTATGTAGGCGATTCGCATGCGAGCGTTCCGCGGCCACAGAAAGAATTGAAGGGGTTCGCGAAGATTAGCCTTCGGCCCGGGGAGGCAAAGCTGGTGAAAGTAGTGCTCGAGCGGCGGGCCTTCTCCTTTTACGACGTGAAGCAACACGATTGGAATGCCGAACCCGGTGAGTATTCAATTCTCGTGGGAAGTTCGTCGGAAGATATCAAACTCCAGGGAAAGTATCTTCTTGCTCCCGGACAGGAGACACGTTAGGACCCTATGACACCCGCATTTGCTCTTCTTGACGTCCAGCGATTGGTGCATCTATCGACCGTTGATCTGGTGATCATCGTCTTTTACTTCGTGTTGGTGTTGGCCATCGGGTTTTACCTGAAGGAGCGTGCCAACACCGGGGAAGACTTTTTCATGGCAGGAAGGGAAATGACCGCGTGGATCGCGGGGTTGAGTTTCCTTTCCGCCAATCTGGGGTCTTTGGAACTGATGGGATGGGCGGGTGCTTCCTATCAATACGGCATCTTGGCGGCGCACTGGTATTGGATCGGCGCGATCCCGGCCATGTTGTTCCTTGCGCTGGTAATGATGCCGTTCTACTACATCTCCAAGACGCACTCTGTTCCCGGGTACCTGAAGCTGCGCTTTGGAGAATCCAGCCGCGCACTCTCTTCCGTCTGCTTTGCATTCATGACGGTTTTGATGAGCGGGATCAATATGTATTCCATGGCGCTGGTGTTGAAGATCATCCTTGGGTGGAACATCAACGTCAGCATTTGGGTTTCTTCGCTCACCGTTGCAATCTACGTCACTCTCGGCGGCCTACGCTCCGCGATTTTTAACGAAGTGCTTCAGTTTATTCTAATTTGGGCGGGCGCCCTGTTGATACCGATCCTCGGTTTGATCGAGGCAGGCGGCTGGACAGGATTGAAGGCGCGCATCGCGGTCAACGCATCCGCGGAATACACGCACATGTGGAGCACGATGGGGCATTTTAAAGACAACCCGATGGGTATCCACTGGACCGGCATCGTCTTTGGGCTTGCCGCTGTGATTTCCACCGGCTACTGGACCACTGACTTTCTCGTCGTCCAGCGCGTCCTGGCGGCCAAAGATTTGCGCGCCGCGAAAATGGCTCCGATTATCGGCGCTGCTTTCAAAATGTTTGTGCCATTCATCGTCATTCTTCCGGGTTTGTTGGGAATCGCGCTTCTTCCCATGAAGCTCATGCCGGAGGCACAGGCAGTTGCGACTGGTGGGCACAGCTACAACGAGGTACTTCCCTTGATGCTGGCGCGATACTGCGGACCCGGTTTGCTGGGACTTGGTATCACCGCGCTCATTGCCGGCTTCATGTCTGGTATGGCGGGAAATGTCAGCGCTTTCACCACCGTCTGGACCTACGACATATACCGCGCCCTTATCAAGAAAGATTCATCCGACAAGCATTACGTCAACATGGGCCGCTGGTCCACTTTGGGTGGCGTGATTATTTCGATTGGCACAGCTTATCTGGTGATTCACTTCAAGAGCATCATGGACTACGTCCAGGCGCTGTTCAGTTTCTTCATCGCCCCGCTGTTCGCCACCGTAATTCTCGGCATGCTCTGGAAACGCGCATCGCCCGCGGGAGGATTCTGGGGCCTGCTGGCGGGCACGGGATCCTCGGTCGGAATGTGGGCCTGGGTGAAGATGGATCCGACGGCGCTGCGGTATGTGGCGCTTTCACCATATGCCCGCGACATGGCGGAGAACATGTACCGCGCGCTATGGTCTTGCCTGATCTGTGCCATCGTGACCGTAACGGTCAGTCTGGTCACTACGCCAAAACCGGAAGCTGAATTGAAAGGCCTGGTGTACGGCGCCACGGACATTCCAGCGGAGACTTACGTCTCTACATTCCACCGGCCGTGGTTCTGGGCCGTTGTAGTCGGGACGATCTTTGTCGTCCTGAATATCATTTTCTGGTGAGGTGTTATGAAAGCTGGCGGATCCATTTCCATCTGGTTTTTTATCGGTATTTCCCTGTTCGTAAATGGTTTGCTTATTTTCGGGTCGGGAATCTACGAACTTTTCCATCTCCCGCAGGTGCCCGTCGTGCTCTTTCACTTGCACGCTAGCATCTGGTGGGGAGCGATTCTGGCGCTGCTCGGCGCCGGATACTGCATTTACTTCACGCCTGGAAAGGGACGCGGATAGCAGAAGCGCAAATTCACGGAGAGCACTATGTCCAATAAGAAAAAGATGACGATGGGAGTAATCGTGGGGAATCGGGGATTTTTTCCCGATCATCTGGCAAAGTCTGGGCGGGAAGAAATGATGCGCGTGCTTCAGGGAGCGGGGATGGACGCGGTTGTACTCAGTTCGGAACAGAGCAAGCACGGCGCGGTGGAAACGTACGAAGAAGCAAAGCGCTGTGCGGAATTGTTTAAATCCAAAGCCGAAGCGATTGACGGCGTAATTGTCACTTTGCCGAACTTTGGCGACGAACGTGCCATCGCGGATACGCTGCGGCTGGCTCGACTGGGCGTTCCGGTGCTCATTCAGGCCACGCCTGATACACCCAACAAGATGGCCATAACGCATCGCCGTGACAGTTTTTGCGGGAAAATGTCCGCTTGCAACAATCTGCGGCAGTACGGGATTCCGTATTCGCTGACAAGCTTGCACACCGAAAGCCCGGATTCCGCGGAGTTTGCGAAGGACCTGGAATGGTTTGCGGGTGTGTGCCGCGTAGCGAAGGGCCTGCGCAATCTGCGGATTGGCGCAGTGGGTGCGCGGCCGACCGCGTTCAATACCGTGCGCTATAGCGAGAAACTACTGGAAGCGAGCGGAATTTCCGTGGAGACACTCGATCTCAGCGAAGTTCTGGGACGCGTCGGACGCATGCCGGATTCTCATGAAGGCGTCGTAAAGAAACTCAAGGCCATTCAAGCGTATGTGACCACCAGCGGCATCCCGCAAGTAGCGCTCATAAAAATGGCCAAGCTTGGCGCCGTGGTCGACGAGTGGATGAAAGCCGCCAACGTGCAGATCAGCGCGGTGCAATGCTGGACATCGCTCGAGGAGAACCTGGGAATCGTGCCATGCACACTGATGAGCATGATGAGCGATTCCCTGCTCTCGAGCGCCTGCGAAGTGGATGTTTGCGGCGTGCTGGGCATGCACGCCTTGCAACTGGCGTCGGAAACGCCCAGTGCCTTGCTCGATTGGAACAACAACTACGGGGGCGATCCGAACAAGGCTGTTTGTTTCCACTGCAGCAATCTGCCGAAACACTTCTTCAAAGACGTAAAGATGGATTTTCAGGAAATTATCGCCGGCACGGTCGGAAAGGAAAACACGTTCGGAACATGCGTCGGACGTGTAAAAGCCGGCGCCATGAGCTTTGCGCGGTTTTCGACCGACGACGTAAACGGCAAAATGCGCGGGTATTCGGGCAGCGGACGATTTACAGACGATCCCCTGGAGACGTTTGGCGGGGCGGGTGTGGTGGAGATTTCCGGATTGCAAAAGCTGTTGCGCTACATCTGCGAGCAAGGTTTCGAACATCATGTCGCAGCGAACTTCTCGACAGTTGCGCCGATGGTGCATGAAGCCGCCTCGCGATATCTCGGCTGGGAAATGTACGCCCACGAGGCGTAATAGCGCAGTCGAACTGAAGAGAGAACTACACATGGCAATCGTGGCAGGAGTGGATTTCGGCACGCTCAGCGTACGCGTCACACTGGTGGATACGGCGAGGGGGCGCCTCGGTTCCGGCACCGCGGAGTATCCTCTGCATCGCACGAAGGACGATCCCGATCACGCAACGCAGAGCCACGAAGACCACATGCGAGCGCTGGCCGAGGCAGTGCACCGCGCCTTGGTGTCGGCGAAAGTCCCGGGCGACCAAGTTGCCGCGCTGGCCATCGATACAACCGGGTCCAGCGTTATTCCGGTCGGCGGAAAGCTGGAGCCCCTTAACGAATACTACCTTTGGTGCGATCACCGCGGCTGGCGAGAAGCTGCCCTCATCACGGAAACCGCTCACCGCACCGGCCTTGAAGCCATCAATTGGTGCGGTGGGACGTACTCTTCGGAGTGGGGGTTCTCCAAGCTGCTTCACTGGCTGCGCCACAATCCCGATAAACGCGGCAAATTCGCCAGTGCCTTCGAACATTGCGATATGGTTGCCGCTGTCCTCTGCGGAATTTCCGATGTGTCGGCGGCTCCACGTTCGATCTGCGCCATGGGTCATAAATGGATGTGGAATGCGTCGTTGGGAGGGTTGCCCCCCGAGGATTTCCTGGTGGCGGTGGACCCGTTGCTCAAAGGCGTGCGCGCCAAACTCAACGGACGCTACGAAACCAGCGACAAGCTTGCCGGGGGATTGAGCGCCGAATGGTCCAGGAAGCTTGCTCTAAAGGCCGGAATCCCCATTCCCGTCGGCGCGTTTGATGCTCACTGGGACGCGATCGGCGCCGGCGCGCGGACGGGTGACGTAGTAAACGTTGTTGGCACTTCCACCTGCATTATCGCCATGAGCGACGACACCCGGCTTATCCCCGGAGTTTGCGGAGTGGTGCCGGGTTCGGTTCACCCCCAGAAAACCGGCGTCGAAGCGGGGCTTTCGGCAACCGGAGATATTTTCGATGCGATTGCGCGGCGCGCTGGAAAGCCGGTATCGGAGCTTTCGCAGGGGCTCGATAACTTCCGGCCTGGGCAGACCGGCTTGCTCCGCCTGACTTGGGATAACGGTGACCGTACGGTGCTTGTGAATCCGGAACTGGGGGGCGTGACTTTCGGATGGAACCTGACACATACCGCTCAAGACGAACTCTTTGCCGCGATCGAAGGAACGGCGTTTCATACTCGCGTGATTCTGGAGCGCATGGAAGAGTATGGCGTCCCCATACGGCGCATCATCAATGCCGGCGGCATTCCGCAAAAGAATGAAGTGCTAAACCGCATCTACGCCAATGTCCTCAACAAGCCTGTCTTGATTCCACAATCCGACGTGACCAGTCTGGGTTCGGCAATTTTTGCGGCGCAGGCCGCGGGTGCCTTTCCAACAATCGAAAAGGCGCAAGACGCCCTGTGCCCCAAGTATCGCGTAGTCGAGCCGGAGGCCAAGGCGGCTATGGTGTATGAAGAGATCTATGGGCTTTACCGCGAAATGTATTTTGGATTCGGTAAAAACGAAAGCTCTCCGGTTGCCGCAGGGCGAATCCTGCCTACGTTGCGGCACATTGCGGCAGCGGTACGAGGAAACGAATGAACCTGAAGAGACTTCGTGAAGAAGTGCTGGAAGCCAACCTTGAATTGGTTCGACGAGGACTGGTGCTCTACACCTTTGGAAATGCCAGCGGGATTTCCCGTGAACAAGGCCTGGTGGTCATCAAGCCGAGCGGTGTCCCTTACGAAACGATGAAGCCGGAAGACCTCGTGGTTGTGGATCTGGAAGGCAAAACCGTGGAGGGAACCCTCCGCCCGTCGTCTGATTTGCCGACGCACTTAGTGCTCTACAAGGCGTTTCCCACGATTGGTGGCGTGGCGCACACTCATTCCCGTTCGGCTACCTCATGGGCCCAGGCGAGACGAGAAATACCCTGCTTCGGCACCACGCATGCCGACTATTTTCACGGCCCTGTTCCGGTGACGAAGCCCTTGAAACCTGCGGAAATTCGCAAGGATTATGAATTAAACACAGGGCTGGCGATTGTACGGTGCATCGGGAAGCGCGACCCTTTGCATACCCCCGGTGTCCTGGTAGCGGGACACGCTCCCTTCTGCTGGGGCTCGACGCCCCAGGAGGCGGCGCACAATGCCGTGATCGTGGAAGAGATCGCGGCCATGGCTCTGCAGACAATAACCGCAAATCAGCAGGCCCGGCCCATCGAAAAAGCGCTCCACGAAAAGCATTTCTTCAGGAAACATGGAAGCACCGCCTATTACGGCCAGAAGTCTCCTGATTAACGAGACTTCGTGGGTCTAGTTGGCGTAGATTTGTGAGCCCAGAAGGAGTCCCGCCGCAGGGCCCTTGCCTATCAGTCGTCGGTTTTTTTGAGAGAAAGGATTTTTCGCTTCTGAAAGCGGGGGCGAAGCCAGTAAGATGCAAATGGAGATAATTTCGGCTTGAATCAACATGTCAGCCCCTCGATCACACACCCCCGGTAACATTGCGCAAAAATTCCGGGCACTTTTCGGCAAGAATGCAGCTATCTACCGCGCTCCCGGTCGCGTCAACCTGATTGGCGAACATACCGACTACAACGACGGTTACGTGATGCCCGCGGCCATAGACCTGGCGTGCTGGGTTGGCGTTGCGCCACGTGAGGATCGTAAGCTGGTCATCTACGCGGAAAACTACGCGGAGCAAGTTGAGGTAAATCTTGATGCCATTGCTGAGTGGGTGAAGCGCGGTTCGGCAAGTTATCCCGTCGGCGTGGCATGGTCACTGGAGCAAGCCGGCCACCGGTTGCGGGGCTGCGATCTTTATATTGCAGGCGACGTACCCCTTGGATCCGGCCTCAGTTCGTCAGCTGCCATCGAAGTGGCGACTGCAATGGCTCTTCTGGACGCCTCTGGGATCCAGTTGGACCGGACAAAAATGGCGTTACTCTGCCAGAACGCGGAAAACGGATTTGTTGGGGCACACTGCGGCATCATGGACCAATTCATAAGTTGCCACGGCATAGCCGGTCATGCGCTGCTGCTGGACTGCCGTTCGCTGGAGGCGCGAGCCATTCCGCTTCCTGCCAGCGTAGACCTGGTTGTCTGCAACACAATGGTCAAACACGACTTGGCCGTGAACGAGTACAACAAACGGCGCGCCGAATGTGAAGAAGGTGTTCGCCTGCTGAAAAAGGTCTTGCCTGAGATCGCTGCGCTGCGGGATGTGAGTTCCGCGCAATTAAAACAGCATCAGGGACTGCTGCCAGCCAAAATCTATCAGCGTTGCCGACATGTGGTTACAGAAGATGAGCGGACCTTGCAAGCTGCCGCCGCGTTTGAGAAGGGCGATTTTCCTGTAATTGCCAAGCTGATGGCCGATTCCCATTGCAGCTTGCGCGACGATTATGAAGTGAGCTGCCGCGAGCTCGATCTGATGGTCGAAATCGCCGGCTTGCAAAAAGGCGTACTAGGAGCGCGAATGACAGGCGGGGGATTCGGCGGCTGTACAATCAACCTGGTTGAAAACCGTGCCGTGGAAGCCTTCGTCGCGGCCGTTGCGCGAGAATATCAACTTCGCACAAGTTTGAAACCCGAGATTTACACACTTAAAGCAGCACAGGGGGCCGCGCGCGTAGCGCTGTCCTAAAAGACACGCACCTGGTTTGTTATTGAAAACAAAGAGAAAATGTGGCGAAGTTCAGGCGGCTTGCACTTCCGCTTTCTTGCCGCCTTCCAGTTCCCTGATCGTTTCCAGCAACCATTCCCTCACCGCTTTCTCCAACTCCTCCTCGGTGCCCCACTCATAAAAGGAATTGACGGTTTCTCCTCGTGAAGTCAGCGGGATGTGGCGGCAGGGAAACTTGTTGATGCGGCAGCGCTCCGGCACAAAGTGGATCAGCGAGCACTCCGTGCAGGGGCGTTGCTGGGCACGTGCAATAAAGTTGATACAGGTTGGAGAATCTTCAAAAACGAAGTTGGGGCGGAAAGGGTAACGCGGACCTCTTCGATAACCGCCCGCTTCCAGGAAGGCGAGCTCGGCCCTGAGGACATGCAAGACATTCTGACGGTCCCGCATCACAATCCTCCATCGTACAGATGGCACAGAAGAGAGGGCGGAGTCGGTGATGCTCGTCACATTTTGGCGTGATATCTGTCACGGGAGCCCCTGCTCCGCCACGGTATAACGTCACAGAGGCGAGTGATTTCATGCTTACGGGTTGGCGGCGCAATCCTAACCGCTTTCAGTTTGTAACCAACGTGGATGGGGGTATACTCCAAGACGGCAGCAATATGCGCACGCCCTACGGTTTGGAAATCATCGAAAACTGTCTCTCTTGTCCTCACCGCGAGGAGCGGCTGTTCTGTAACCTGCCGGAGCAGACGGTAAAAGCTTTATCTGCAATTACTTCTTCCGCTTCCTATCCCAAGGGGGCAACGCTGTTTGTCGAGGGCCAGCCTGCCAGAGGCGTATTTATTCTTTGCAGCGGGCGCGTCAAACTGTCGACTTCGTCCGCGGACGGAAAAACGTTAATCCTGAGGATCTCGGAACCCGGGGAAGTTCTGGGACTACCGGCAACCGTCACGGGGACATGTTACGAGCTCACAGCGGATGTGGTAGAACCGGCACAGGCGAATTTCATTGCGCGGAATGATTTCTTGGGTTTTCTGAAAGACAACGGCGAGGCAGCCCTGCGTGTTGCACAGCAGTTGGGCGAAACCTATCATGCGGCCGTCTCCGAGATGCGCACCATCGGCCTTTCCCATTCTGCGGGAGAAAAGTTGGCGCGATTCCTGCTGGAATGGGCCGCGAATTTTCCAGAAGAAAAAGGCCAGATCCGCCTGAAGCTGACACTGACGCACGAAGAGATCGCGCAGATGATTGGCTCTTCGCGCGAGACAGTTACCCGCTTGCTCGCGGATTTTCGCAGGCGACAGCTCCTGCAAGTGATGGGGTCGACCCTGATCATCAAGAACAAAGCAGCCCTGGAAAGCATCGTCACCGGATAATCGAAGAACGTCCTGAGTGCGTCACCCTTACATCGAATCAAGCGTAACGTGATTTAACGGTCCATGGCCACCGACATGTCCTACCGTCTGTTGTCCGCAAGTGCCTTCTCTATCGCCGCAGTGATCTGCGGTGAATCCGGTTCCACCGGGGAGTCGAACCGAGCGATCACTTTTCCGTCAGGACCCACGAGAAATTTCGTGAAGTTCCAGCCGATCTCGCCACCGGTGTCAGGATGCGCTGCTTTGTCGGTAAGAAACTGATAGAGCGGCGTGATGTCGCTGCCTTTTACGGAAACTTTGGCCATCATTGGAAAAGTCACGTGGTATTTCGCGGTGCAGAAAGTCTTGATTTCCTGATTCGAGCCGGGTTCCTGGGCTCCAAAATTATTTGCCGGGATTCCCACAATCACGAAGCCGCGGCCCTTATATTTTTCGTAGATGGATTCCAGAGCGGTGTACTGCGGCGTATAACCGCAGCGGCTGGCCACATTCACAAGCAGCACAACCTTCCCCTTGAAAGTGGAGAGGGGAGTAGTCTGGCCATCAATCGAATTCAAGGTGAAATCGTAGATTGTTTTTTCGGTTGCCATAAGAATCGTCCCCATCAGAGCGAGCAGCACAAAGAGTTTTTTCATTGGTTTCTCCTGAAAACTTGATTTCATTCTCAGCGATCATTGGAAGGCCGAGAGGCCGAGAGAGGTCCTTCCAGGTAGATAACTATACGCGAGCCGCGGTTTGCCGGGGAGTAGAGGGTTGTTTCCTGGATGTAAAATCCACGGCAATTTCGCGGCTTGGGAACTGACGAGCGGAGCAATTCAGTGCAACTCAAATATGGACAAGCTCTGGGCGGGGAGCTGCAAGTGAAGTTCCCGTCCTGCAAGCTCAGCCTGGCCATCACCCAACAGTAACGAAATATCCGATGTGTCCTGTGCGCGCGTATCCCGAAGGGAAATCTTCAGTTCGCGGCTCCCTGGCCCATTGTGGAATGCCACGACGATTCTGTCACCCTCTGCCTCGCGCAGGAAAACATAGGACGAACCGTCGGACTCCAAATGCCAGAGCGCCCCGCCGCGCAGAGCCGCATGCTCTCGCCGCAGCCGGAGAAGGCTTTGCACATAACGCCAAAGGTCTTCTTGTTCGCGCGTACGTCCCTCACGCAGGAAGGCGTTTTGGGAGTCGCCAATCCACCCGCCAGGAAAGTCGCGGCGATTGTCTGGATCTCCGCCTCCGAGCATGCCGATTTCATCTCCATAGTAGAGCTCCGGAATGCCACGCATGGTGAGCGTCAATCCAAAGGCCAACCGCAGCTTCGCGGGAGTGGCGCCGCTTTCTCCTGCCGGTCGGGGCAGATCGTGGTTCGCGAAGAATGGCACGAGAAATTCCGGATGAGGATAGAGCGAATCCTGACGCAGAACATTGGCGAGGCGTCCTGCAGGTGCGCCGTGGAAAAGCACATCGCGGAGAGTAAAACACATGGGGAAATCGAACACGGTCGTCAATTCCGTATCGATGCCATCCCAACCCTGGCGCCCTCCCGCGAAGAAGGAGGTGACGGCGGGATCGCGGTGAAAGACCTCACCAATGGTCGAAAGTCGCGGGTAAACGCGCCGAAGGCCCTGATGCCATTCGGCCCAGAATCTGCGAGAAACGTAAGGAACGGTATCAACGCGATAGCCATCCAACCCGGAACTCTCTGCCCACCAGATGCTGTTTTGCAAAAGGTACTGCACAACGAGGGGATTTTCCGTGTTCATGTCGGGCAAGACCCCTGCGAACCAGCCTTCTGTCAGGTTCTTGTGAAACTCGGGCGGCGTATGGGGGTCTTCCAGCGACTCAAGCAAATCCGTGGGAGGCTCCTTTTTCCCGCTCACACCGTAAAAGCTTTCATCGATTGGCGAAAGTGAACGCAGATGCTCTTCCGGCGTTCCATGGAACCAATCCAGCGTGGGCGGATCTTTCACCCAGGGATGCAAGGGGCCCACATGGTTGGGCACGACATCGAAAAAAACCTTCATATGCTCCTTGTGCGCGGTGTGTACGAGCTCCTGATAGTCCTGGAGCGTGCCGAAATGCGGGTCGACACTGTACAGATCCACGGCGCCATAGCCGTGATAACTTTGAGCCGCTCCATTCTTCACGATGGGTGTCAGCCACAACGCCGTAACGCCAAGATCCTTCAGGTACCCCAGGTGATCGCGAATTCCCCGCAGATCACCTCCGTGAAACGCACGCGCTTTTGAACGGTCGTGAGAACCCGGAAACTCCGCCGGCTCGTCATTGGTTGGATCGCCGTTGGCAAAGCGGTCCGGCATGATCAAGTAGAAGACGTCGTCGAGGGAAAGACCCTGGTTCCGGCCGAGAATTTGCTTTCGCGCGGCAATGGGCAATTCGAATGTAGTTTCCCCCTTGGGAGTAAGCAGGCGACACACCGCCGTCCCGTACTTCAGTGCCGCGCCGAACTTGAGCCACACAAACAGGTAATCGCCATTTGCGCCCGATTGTGTGCGGTTGACGATGACTTCAGGCATGTTGCAGCGGGCGTGCGTTGCTTCCAGGTGCTTGCCCGAAAGTAACAGCATCACATCGGGCGTCAGTCCGACCCACCAGTTTGGCGGTTCCACTTTGTTCACTGATGGCGCGTCGGGATTGATGGCCTCCTGCGCGGAAACAGGAAGCCCAATCAATACCGAGATAAATAAGAGAATTACCCAGACCCTTATGCGTTGAGAGAATTGACGGCACAAACACAGGAGTTTTATTCGCATTGGAATCCCACGCGAGCTTATCAGAAATGCGGTACGCGATTAGAGGGGAAACTTTTCTATTCGCGAAACACTAGTTTGCCGAATGCATCTGGAACGTGAAAGTCTGGCTTTTGCGAATATGTTGGGCTCCAAGCTGAATAAAATCTCGGTTCGGCTTCGCCCTCAACACGAAAGAAATTAGCGCGCCAACTCTGATTTGAATCAAAGTGCGACGTCAAGCTCGCCATGGGAATTGCCAATTCGGCCGTCCATGTTTTCGCCTGAGCATCCTGCACAACGCGCCGTTTTAGCTTGCTGCGCAATTCCGTGTGACCACGATTGACGATGTCCAGATCGATCCACTGGCCATTCGGGCTAACTTCAAATTCCTTGTATTTCCACGGGTCGCGCGAATCGGGCTGCAGGAACGCTTCCGCGACATCGCGATTCCACAGTTCGTCGCGCCAGCCATCTTCCCGCGCGTCGGGGAAAACCGTAATGTTTCGATATCTTGCCTGGAACCGGAGGAATAGGATCTCGCTTGTCCAAAGCAATTGCACCTCGGTCGCTCTTGCCGGATCGGCGTTTTGGCCTTGCCAATCGTGATCAAATCGCACGCGAGAGCTTTTCTCCCAGGCACTCCTATCTGGGAAGCTGTCCAGACCCGGCTTATCCGTCAGTCGAAAGGCAAAAGCGGCGGGCAGTTCGTTGATATTTGTGAACATAAGGGCACTCGTTCTTCACATAGTGTAATTCATTGCTGACACAGGGCTCATAGGCAAAAAAGGACATCGCCTCTAAGCATGCTCACTGGCCGGGATGCCAGCAGACTCATTGCGCACTCCATATTGCACAGGACCTACTCCCCGTTTCTCAGCGTGCTAGCATCAGATTTGGCCCCGCATTGGGGCGCCTCGGAAGGAGAAACCCATCGTGGAGCGCCGTCCTACCGTTGAAGTTCGCACAGAACCCAAACGCCGTGACCCGCAAGAATTTCAGTGCATCCAGCTACGCCTCACTTCCGGGGTGGCCCGGATGACCCTTAATCGTCCGGAGCACAACCTTTTGAACGAAAGCATGCTTCGCGAACTGGTGGATGGCATCGCGTATGTAGCCGAAAAAGAAGAGGTCAAGCTCATCGTTCTCGATTCCGCGTGCAAGGTTTTCTGCGGGGGAATCGATATTGGGGAATACACTTCCGAGCGCGTCTTCCAGATGCTTGACGCCTTCCATTCTGTTTTTGCGGGAATCCTGGAAACGTCTAAGCCGGTATTGTGCGTGGTGAACGGTCCCGCCATCGGTGGCGGTGCGGAGCTGGCGGCATTTGGCGACTTGGTTATCGCTACGCCCAAGGCGCGGTTCGCCCAGCCAGAGATTACAATTGGCGTATTTCCGCCATTGGCCTCCACGATTCTCCCGTTTCTCGTAGGCCCCAAGATTGCTCTCGAACTGGTGCTGCTCGGAGAACCCGTCACGGCAGAGCGAGCCCTTGAGCTGGGGCTGATCAACCGACTCGTGCCCGAATCACAACTCGATTCCACGGTGAACGACTTGATTACACGCATCACCAGCCACTCGGCCCCCGTTCTCACGATGGCCAAACGCGCGATCCTCAGCGGGATGGGACTCTCTCTCCGCGATGGCCTGAAACATTCCATGGACATCTTCCTGAACGAACTCTACCGCCTGGAGGATTCCCAGGAAGGTCTGCGCGCCCTGGTGGAAAAACGCAAGCCCAACTGGAAAAACCGCTGATATCCTCACGGGGGAAATTCCTCACTTCCATTGACACTTTTGCTATCGCACTTTAGACTGAATCTACAACTTGCAGGCTCGGGAAGTGGGGAAGTGCCGTGAAAATCGGCCGCGGTCCCGCCACTGTAATCGGCAGCAATGCCGCTAGCCAGGCTACCCTCCCAAGCTGAAGAGGTTGCGTGTTCTTCGCGAGAGAGAACGCCGGCGCTCGAGCCCCGATTCTCGTGGGGCTTTTTTGTTGTTCGCTCTCGCGAAACTCTCGTCAGGGGAGATTCGTGCATCGCGATACTTCCATATTCCTGTCGTGCCTATCGGCGCTCTTGCCGGTAATTCTGCTGCTCGTTACGCCGGGCGTCTCGGCGCAAACCAATTCTCCCAAGCCAACTTCGCTACCCGCCACCCGCGAGGTTGTCGATGAGATGGGAAGAAACGTGCGTATTCCCATTTTGCCTTCGCGAATCGTTTCTCTTGCCCCAAGCCTCACGGAAACGGTTTATGCCCTGGGGCTGCAAGACCGCCTAGTCGGCGACACTGACTATTGCGACTACCCCGCCGACGCCCAGAAGAAACCCAAGGTCGGTGGAATCATCAATCCCAATCTAGAAGAAATAGCCGCGCTGCACCCAGATCTTGTCCTAGTGACGAAAAGTATCAATCGCCTTGAAACCGTCCGCGCACTCGATACGCTCGGCATCGCGACATACGCTGGGAGCGATCCCCACACCGTTGCGGAGATCATCTCTTCGACACAAAAGCTGGCCGATGTTCTTGGTGCACCAGATGCTGGCAAGTCGCTCACTGAAGGACTTCAGGGTCGGCTCGCTGCTTTGCAAAACAAACTCACCGCCGTACCTCCGCGCCGCGTCCTGTTTATCGTCTGGACGGAGCCGCTCATTTCCGCAGGCAAGGACACGTTTATCGCCGATGCTCTCCGCAAAGCGGGCGGCGTCTCGATCGTCGAAGCCACTCAGGACTGGCCGCAGATGAGCCTGGAAGAAGTTGTTCACTTGCAGCCGGACTATCTGGTATTCGCGGCATCCCATTCGGAATCCGCCGCGCGTGACTTCGAAGCGCTGGCCGCACGACCCGGATGGCGACTGCTGGATGCGGTGCGCAATCGCCATTTCGCGGTCATCAGCGATGCTGTCAATCGCCCTGCCCCGCGCATTGTATCCGCCATCGAAGAACTTGCGCGACAATTGCATCCCGAAGTTTTCTCAAAATCGCCGGTTCCGGCAAAAGCCCCGCCGTCTGCGGATGCGGGGGCAGCAATGTCTCCCCGTGCCGCACTCACTTCTTTTTCGACCAGTAACTGTTCTTGTTTCACGGAGTCTTCATGCGTCCACTAACTCTGGGGCGTCTCCTGTTCCGGTGTGGCATTCTCGCGGTTATCTTGTTTGTTGTGGTGGTCATTGCCTTGAAGATGGGCGCTGTTCAAGTCTCGCTTTACGGGTTGGGACGCGACCTCATCCGCGTAATGCTGGGCCAAAGCAGCGCCCTCTCCACTGACTACGGGATGATCGTCAGGGATATACGCTTGCCGCGCATCCTTCTGGGCATCGTCGTCGGCGCATCTCTTTCGGTGGCAGGCGCGAGTTTTCAGGCGCTGCTGCGCAATCCACTGGCGGATCCCTACGTTCTTGGTGTTTCCTCCGGTGCGGCCGTTGGTGCAATAGTCGCGCTGATTATTGAGAGCCACCTCACGCTGTCGCCAGAACTTGCCGGTCTCATCACTCCTTTCGGAGCATTTATTGGAGCCGCCCTCACAATCGCCGCCGTCTATTTCTTGAGCCGCCGCGATGGCCAGATTGACAGCAGTACCCTTCTTCTCGGTGGCATCATTACTGCCTCTTTTCTTTCCGCCATCATCATGTTCCTCATGAACACGCTATCAGGGAGCAATCTTCGCGGCACCGTTTTCTGGCTCATGGGCGATCTCTCCACGCCGCAGCCTCGCAGCCTCCTCTACTTGTTATCGTTTGGATTTCTGGCTGCTGCGGGTGCAATTTACACCACCGCTCCCGATCTCAATCTTCTTCTGGCTGGAGAAAAGGAAGCCATGCACCTTGGCGTAGATGTTCCACGCGTGCGGATCGTCGTGTACTTGGCGGCGTCCATTCTCACCGGCCTTGCGGTATCGGCAAGCGGCACAATCGGCTATGTTGGCCTCCTTGTGCCCCATATCATGCGCCTCATTTTTGGCGCGGACCACCGCATGCTTCTCCCCGTCTCAGCGCTTGGAGGGGCCATTGCGATTGTCGTCGCCGATACGCTGGCGCGCACAGTTGTCGCTCCTTCCGAAGTCTCAGTCGGTGCAGTAACTGCGATTGCCGGCGCGCCGCTCTTCATCTATTTGCTTCGAAGGAGAATCAGATGAGCAGCCCGCTTCGCTCCCCCATGCCTTCTTCGGAACAGCCGCGGGCCGCGTCAGACGTGCGCCTCAGCGTCGAGCAGGCCAGCTATGCCTACTCCGCCAACCCGTCCCAAGCTCCGTTGTTTACTCTCGAAGCCCTGAGCTTTCACGCCAAGCCGGGCGAAATCGTGGCTATCCTCGGCCCCAATGCGTGTGGCAAATCCACGCTTCTCAAGCTGATTTCAGGAGCGCTGGAACCTCTCTCCGGCCGCGTGTTCCTCAATGGTTTCGTTACTCATTCGCTTCCGCCCCGGACGCGCGCCCAGCGCATTGCTCTGGTGCAGCAGGAAAGCCGCCTGCTATTCCCATCTCGCGTTTGGGAATTTGTGCTTCAGGGACGCCATCCTTACGGCTCGGGCCTGCGTTTTGAGACCGAGGAAGACGTGACCATCGCCACGAACGCGCTCACTCAGGTCAGTGCCAATCATCTCAGCGACCGCTGGATGGACAAGATTTCCGGCGGTGAAAAGCAACGAGTGATTCTGGCTCGCGCCCTGGCTCAGCAACCTCTCTTATTGCTGCTCGATGAGCCCACGCTCCATCTGGACATTGGCGCGCAGGTGGACTTGCTTCACAATCTGCGCCGCCTGGCTGCACAAAACCGCTACACCGTTGTAGTCGTGACGCACGAGTTGAATCTCGCCGGGGAATATGCGGATCAAGTTGTGCTGCTGCAGAAAGGGAAGTGCTTGCGCGTGGGCCCGCCTGCCGCCGTTTTCCAGCGCGAGTTGCTAGAACAAGTGTTTCAAGCGCCGCTTTCCGTGGAGATGACTGCCTCCGGGCGGCCGCGCGTCACACTTTTTTCGAAGACGTGAGGTCGCTTCGTGTCCACCCCAACCTGGCGCCTTCGGGTAGCCGAAACTCGTAACCCGCAGCGGGCTCTGCCCCTCCATAATCACCGCGGACTCGTGCTCGGGAAGACGGTGCAACACCGTCGCCGCCGCGCGACTGTAAGGCGGGCATTTTGCTCGTAGGCCACTGCAGCCCAGTTTGCTGCGGGAAGGCCGCGAACGCGCTTCAGGCGAACTCTGAGTTTTGCTGACTCAGGCTCTCCCTGTATAGCGCTCTTTCCCGCCAAGCCAGGAGACCGGCGAAGTCCGCAGCCGGCGCATGCCCCTATGTGCCGGTCAATCTTTACACTCCCGCGCGTGAGGGAGCGGAGGAATCCATGAAAAAAACAACACTTTTCGCAAGTATTCTGGCCTTACTTTCTGTTTTCTTCGCAGCACCCGTCCGTTCACAATCTCGGCCCTTTGATGCTCACGTCAGTGGCACACTGAGCGATCCTTCGGGGGGCGGTATCGGCGGCGTCCAGATCACCGCTCAACTGGAAAATTCTGCTGGCGCGCAGCCATTCACTTCTACTTCTTCGAGCGATGGCGCCTATGCTCTTTCACTTCCACCGGGCCGCTACCTCGTCCATTTCTCCCGTGAACCTTTTGCTCCCCGTGAACTTACTTGGGAACTTGTTGCTGCAGAAACTCGAACCATTGATCTTCGCCTTGAATTAGAGCGTTTGTCGTCCAATGTCGTTGTCACTGCCGAGGCCGAGCCAGTCCTTCGCTCGCTTACCATCGCGCCTACGGATGTGATCACGCACGAAGAGATTGACGAGCGCCAGGCGATCACCCTGCCCGATCTTCTGCAATTTTCTCCCGGCGTCGCCTTTGGCCGCACCGGCCCTTTTGGTGGCACCGCATCGCTCTTCTTGAACGGCGGCAATTCCGATTTCACAAAGGTTCTGGTGGACGGCACGCCCATCAATCCCCCCGGTAGCGCCGTGGATTTCTCCAACCTCACCACGGAAAATGTAGATAAGGTTGAAATCGTGCGGGGCGCAGAAAGCGCCATCTATGGCAGTGATGCGGTTTCCGGCGTCATCCAGCTCTTCACACATCGCGGCGAAACACGCATTCCGTCCGCCAGCCTGCTTGCCGAGGGGGGCGGGTTTTCTTCCGCGCGTGGAGGTGCCGATTTTAGCGGCTTATTTGGTAAGTTCGACTACTCCGGGGCGGCTGCCTATTTCCAAACCGATGGCCAGGGTCCGGATGACGCCTTCTTGAATCGTGCGTTCTCCGGAAATTTCGGCTATTCATTCTCGGATTCGAATCAGCTTCACCTCTCGCTACGCAGCAACAACAGTGACGCCCAGATTCCCGGCCCCACGCTTGTTTTGCCCCCGGTTCCTTTTCAAGGCTACGCGCAGCATATTTTTTCAACCAATGCTCGCTGGGAGTTCGCCACCGGCTCCCATTGGCAACATCAACTCACCGGCACGGAGTCCTACACGCGACAGCACAGCTTTGAAACACAGCCTATAAGTTCGGCTTACGATACGCTCTTGGATTTCAATCGCGCCGGGCTTGGCGCCCAGTCGACTTATGCTTCCAAGTCCTTTATCGCCACAGCTGGTTACCAGTATGAGGTAGAGAATGGGGGAATCAACTACGTCTTGCCGGGCCATCTTCGCCGCAACAATCAGGCAGGGTATCTCGATTTCCGCTACACGCCGCTCTCCCGGCTTTCGCTCGACTTCGGCGTGCGCACTGAAGATAACGCCAGCTTCGGCACTCGCGTCGTTCCTCGCGTCGGCGGTTCTTATGTGCTTCGCTACGGCAAAGGATTCTGGGGAGGCACCCGGTACCGAGCTTTCTATGGCCAGGGCATCAAGGAACCGCGCTTCGATGAAACCTTTGGCACCGATCCTTGCTTTCCCGGGAATCCCGATCTCAAACCCGAAGCCAGCAAAGGCTGGTCCACTGGCTTCGAGCAAAAGCTCGCCTCCGATCGCTGGAAGATTTCCGCCGATTACTTTTACAATCGCTTCTACGACATGGTAAGTTTTGCGAACTGCTTTCCCGGGGGCTTGTGCACGGCCTTGCCAGCGACTACTTGTCCCTTTGGGAACGGGACGTACTTCAACACGGACCTTGCCTTCGCCCGCGGTCTGAACCTCGCCTCCGAGTGGCGCGTTGGGAAGAACCTCTTCCTCTTCGGAAACTACACCTACGACGACACTCGCGTTCTGCGGTCCGAAAACCCCTTCGCTGACCCGGCGCTCATTCCCGGAAACCGGCTCATCCGCCGACCGCTCAATTCTGGTTCTTTGGGACTCAATCTTGCCCTTGCGCGCATCAACTGGAGTTTCATCGGCTACTTCAGCGGTGCACGCACCGACAGCGACTTCGTCGATTTTGTCAGGGTCAACGACCCCGGCTATGCTAGGTTTGACATAGCCGGCAGCTACAAGGTGACGCGCGGCCTAGCCTTTACCGCTCGCGCCACCAACCTGTTCGACAAGCAGTATCAGGACGCCTTTGGCTATCCGGCTCTTGGGCGCGATTACCGCTTTGGCCTGCGCTATCGGTTCGCGGGCCGCAACTAAACCAACGGGGCGCATCCCACCGCGCCCCTCTGCTATACTTTTTGCTTCACAATGACCAAGTTCGCCACAGAATCTGCCATGTCCCCCGAACTCCTCGCGAAATACGAGGTTGTTATCGGTCTGGAAGTCCACGCACAGCTTCTTACAAAATCTAAGATTTTCTGTAGTTGTTCGACGAGATTCGGAGATCCACCCAACTCCAACGTATGTCCAGTGTGTCTGGGGCTTCCCGGCACTTTGCCGGTTCTAAACAAACGTGCTGTTGAAATAGGAATGCGCGCGGCGCTGGCGCTGAATTGCACGGTTCACGAGCATTCCCGCTTCGCCCGCAAAAACTATTTTTACCCCGACTTGCCCAAGGGCTACCAAATCTCGCAATACGAACTCCCCCTTGCTACGGGTGGCTGGTTGGAAATTGAACATGACGGCAAGACGAAACGCATTGGCATCACTCGGCTCCATCTCGAAGAGGACGCAGGCAAGTCCCTCCACGACGGGCTAGCGCAATCCGCCGACAAGACGTACGTGGACCTGAATCGCTGCGGCACTCCCCTCAGCGAAATCGTTTCAGAGCCGGATATGCGTTCGCCTGACGAGGCCTATGCTTACCTCACGGCGCTTAAACAGATCCTGCTTTACACGGGCGTTAGCGATTGCAACATGGAGGAAGGATCGCTGCGCTGCGACGCGAATGTAAGTGTGCGCATGCGCGGTGCGAAGGAATTCGGCACGAAGGTTGAGGTCAAAAATCTCAACTCGTTCCGCTACCTTGCCAAAGCCCTCGAATATGAAATCGAGCGCCATATAGGCGTCTTGGAATCCGGTGGCAGCATTTCTCAGGAAACGCGCTTGTGGAATCAGCACGATGGCCGCACGGATTCCATGCGTTCCAAGGAAAAGGCGCACGACTACCGCTATTTCCCTGAGCCTGATTTGCTACCAATACATGTCAGTGCGGCTTGGCGCGGCGAAGTCCGCGCATCGCTTCCCGAACTTCCTGTCGCCAAGCGCGCACGATTTGTCTCATCCTTTGGCATCACCGCCTACGACGCGGAAGTCTTGACGGACACGCAAGCCCTCGCAGGGTACTTTGAATCGGTTGTGAAAGCCGGCGCTCCGGGAAAAGCTGCAGCCAACTGGATCGAGACTGAACTGCTGCACCGCTTGCACGATTCTGGCAAGGAGATTGGCGGAAGCCCTGTCGTTGCCGCTGCGCTGGCCGAGCTTGTTTCTCTGGTGGAATCCGGAAAGATTACGGGCGCCGTAGGTAAGAAGGTATTTGCCACAATGTTCGAGACGGGGCGCTCTGCAGCGGAAATTGTTGCTGCGGAAGGTCTCGGTGCTCAAGTTAGCGATTCGGCCATAGAAGCTGCCGCTCGCGAAATCATCGCCAAGAATCCCGAGAACGTAGCTAAGTTCAAATCGGGGAACGATGGCGTTTTTAAATTCTTCGTTGGCCAGGTCATGCGCGTCACCAAAGGCCAGGCCAATCCGCAAGCCGTAAACGACATCCTCCGCAAGCTTCTATCTTGATTCGACCGAGGAATCCATGCTCAAGATCGGTAACAAAGCGCCGGCCTTTACACTGACTTCCGATGAAGGCAAGGAAGTCTCCCTGAAGGATTTCAAAGGCAAGCGCGTGTTGCTCTATTTCTACCCCAAAGCCAGCACTCCCGGCTGCACGATCGAAGCGTGCGAATTTCGGGATCTGAAGCCCAAATTTGATCAGGAAGATGTTGTCATTCTCGGTGTCAGCGCCGATCCGGAAAAATCACTAAGGAATTTCAAGACCAAGCAGAAGCTCAATTTCCCCCTGCTTGGCGACCCCACTCACAAAATGATCGAATCCTACGGCGTGTGGCGCATGAAGAAATTCATGGGCCGCTCGTTCAAAGGAATCGTTCGCAGCACATTTCTGATTGGTCCCACCGGCAAAATCGAACAGATCTGGGACGAAGTCAAAGCCAAAGGCCACGCTGCCGAAACCCTTTCCCATCTCTCGATCGCTTAGGCCCTTATGGGCCAGCCGTTGTGGAGGAAAGCTTCCCTAGCGGGCGGCCCTCTCGCCTATCCAATCTCCCTCATAACTCGGTCCGCAATTCCTCTCCGTCCACCTCAATCAATAGATTGTCAATCAACCGCGTTTTCCCGATAAACACCGCGAGCGCCGCGTAGCTTCGCCGTCCCACGCGCACCACGGGCTCAAACGTTTCCGCGTCCACAATTTCCGCGTAGTCCACCCTGGCGCGAGGCTCGCTTGCCAGGACCCTATGAATGGCTTGCTGCAAGTGCAGGACGTCGCGCACGCCCGAGCCTATTTCGTGGGCCGCCGCACACAACGCACGCGATAGCACGGTTGACGCCTTTCTCTCGTCGGCACGCAAATAAACGTTGCGCGACGACAACGCCAACCCATCTGCCTCTCGCACAATCGGGCACAACACGATTTCCGTGTCCACATTCAGGTCCCGTACCATTTGCTGTACCATGCGCGCTTGCTGCGCATCCTTACGGCCGAAATACGCAAAATGCGGCTGCACAATTTGCAATAGTTTCAGAACAACGGTGGTCACTCCGCGAAAATGGCCGGGGCGTGATTTGCCTTCCAGGGTTTCGCTCAGCCCTTCAACCTGCACATAGGTCGAAAACCCGTGCGGGTACATCTCCGCGGCATCTGGCAAGAATAGGGCGTCGATCTTCGCAGCTTCCAACTTCGCGGTGTCGTCTTCAATGGGCCGCGGATATTTGGACAGATCCTCCTTCGGCCCAAACTGTTTGGGGTTCAGAAAAATGGAAACGTACGTGGGCGAGCATTCTTTCTTTGCACGCTCCACCAGCGCCAGATGTCCAGCGTGAAGTGCACCCATCGTTGGCACGAACCCGATTATGCGTTGTTCCAGGCGCGCTTCCCTCGCCCTCTCCTTCATCCAGGCAATTGTTCGGATCGTTTCCATTCCGGGCTTAGGCCCCCGCCGCAGCAGGCTGCTCGCGGTAGAAGTGCATCAAGTCCGTCAAAATCGGCTGCGCCCCAAGCTGCCGCAGCATGGTGGTGATCTGTCCCCGATGATAGGTACCGTGGTTCACCAGATGCAGCATCGATTGCCATAAGGGGTTGCAGTACATGCCAAACTTCATAGTCTTGTATTCCATCACGGCATCCAAGCCTTCCTGCGTCAGGCCGCGCACGAAGTTCAGCAGCTTTGGCTCAAACGCCGCCCAACTTGTTTTCAGCTTCGCGATGTCCGCGAACTCTGGGTCTTCTGGAATAGCCGATGGCGAGCGCCCCTGGAATCGCTCCAGCCACAACCACTCGACCCCGTAGATGTGCACGAGCGTGTCGCGCACTGAAGAAAAGCTCGATCCCAGCTGTTTTGTGAACTGCTCTTGGGTGAGGGCGCTTGCTGCCTCCAGCACGCGGCGGTCTGCCCAGGCGTTGTATTTGAACAAAGCTACCATTTCAGCAGGTTTCATCGATTCACCTCCGCTCACAAAACTGCAAGGGCGCCCCGGTCTGCTCAAGGCGCCCCTGACTGCAGTGTATTCCATTGCGTTCGCTCATCGCGCAATCGGAATCGTCTTGCGTCCTTTCACGCTTCCAGCCGCATGATACGACTCCGCATCCGAAGGAAAGCTCCCGTTTTGCACGTCGGCGCAATACTCCTTCACTGCCTCGAGAATGCTTTGCCCCACATTGGCATATTGCCGCGCGAATTTCGGTGGTTCCCGGAAGGTCAACCCTAGCATGTCGTGCAGCACCAGGATCTGCCCGTCGCAATCCGGGCCTGCGCCGATTCCAATTGTAGGAATATGGGCGGTACGCGTGATCTCAGCCGCCAATTCCCGGGGCAGGGCTTCCAGCACGATACTGAACGCACCCGCAGCCTCCACGGCCCGCGCATCGCGCATAATCTGCTCCGCGGCGTCCTGCGTTTTCCCCTGAACACGATAACCGCCCAGAGCGTTTACCGATTGAGGCGTCAGCCCCACATGTCCCATAACCGGAATTTCCGCCTCTGTCAGACGCGAAATCAGCTCCAGGCGCCGCTCGCCGCCCTCGATCTTCACTGCCTCCGCGCCAGCTTCTTTCACAAAGCGCATAGCGTTGCGCAGGGATTCGTTCAAGTCGCCGTGGTAGGAACCATACGGCATGTCCGCCACCACCAGCGCCCGTTGCACGCCTCGCCGCACTGCCTTGGTGTGATGTAGCGCCTCTTCCAAAGTGAGCGGCAAGGTGTTCTCGTATCCCAGCACCACCATCGCCACGGAATCGCCCACCAGCACCACTTCCACACCGGCTTCGTCCAGCAGACGCGCCGTTGGATAGTCGTATGCCGTCAGGCAGGTAATTTTTTTCTTGTTCAGGGAAACCGCAGCGTCGGACTTTCGCTGCAGCAATTCGGGCACGGTCACTTTCCCGTTGCCCCCATTCGGGATGGAACTCATGTCGGCCTCCGGTGCCGCTCCCTGAAATCAGGATGCAGCCCGCTTCCAACGCCCCTACTATAGCAAAATGTGATGCGCATCACCAATAGCGGTGATCCTGGGGAGTGCGTCAGAACCCTGCAATCGCGCTAATCATTAAGATTGCGATAAGTCTGCTTGCCGGAAATGTGCGCTGTCTGCATTGAGATTGATTCCGTAAGTGCTGGGGCAAACTGAACTCTGGCCCTTTAGTCTCGTGAAAGGCGATTCTTTAAGAGATAGCTCCACATAAACGCTCCCCACATGAAGCCGGCAACCGACCAGATGGGCAGCCCAATCAAGATAGATAGACACAAGTCTCCGCGAGGTGGTACATGCAACCCCCACTTGTCATACATGTGCCAGGCGGTGGTAAACAGAAACACGGACATACCCCAGCCGAGAATGCCCGTGTAGAAAATGTAATGTTTTCGGCCCTGCGCCCGAATCTTTTCCAGACGCGCAATTTGCTTGGGAGACAAGACGGCTGGCTTGAACAAGTTCATAACACAATCACGAAATCAGAGTCTATCACCACCTGGTTGTGTTGTCGGACAATCAAAAAGCGATCCGCCACACAGCCCTACGAACGCGCAGCTTTAACCGCTTGCGAGCGGCCCTTCCATTGGCCGCCACGGCCCAACCAATACCTCACTGCGGAAAGCCACGTCGCATAGCTGTAGAACGCAGCGGCGGCGGGAAAGAGCGGCGCCCACAGAGGCGAAAGGCGGTAAAACCGTACTGTGGGCAGGTACGTTAGCGCCATCAGCAGCCACGCCGCCAGTCCCAGGCGCCACACCACGGGTTGCGGGCAAAACGCAAAGACCACTGGCGCAATATACGTGAGAATCATTCCTACTAACGTGCCGAGAAGCAGCAAAGGTGAGTACTTGAGTTGCGTGAAGGCTGTTCGCGCAATCATGTCTCGAACCTCGCCGAACGTCTGGCACTCACGAAGGCTCACGCTCTTCCGAGTTAGTCCCATCCACACAGTCCCACCGCTGCGCTTCACGGCGCGCGCCAGCGCACAATCGTCGATTACTTCCGCGCGAATCGCTCCAAATCCGCCAATGCGTTCCAGCGCAGTGCGCCGCAAGAGAATGCAGCCGCCCGCTGCGCCAGCCGTCCTCGTCTTGGCCTCCGCAGTCCACTTTGGTGGATAGAGCATCAGGAAATAATAGAGGAAGGGCGGCATCAGCAACCGCTCTGGAAGCGATTTTGCTTGCAGCAACACCATCAAAGAGGCAAGGTCCAAGTGCTGCTGCTCCGCACGGGATACCAACCTGGCCAGGGTATCCGGCTCATGAACGATGTCGGCGTCGGTGAACCAGTAATACTCAGGCGAATCCTGCTGATTGGTTTCCATTTCTTGTTGCAGTGCCCAGAGCTTTCCGGTCCAGCCAGTTTGCAACGCCGCTGCCCGCAAAATCTCCACGCGATCTGATGCACCCGCCTCAACTGCTGCCGCCTTCGCCAAATCAGAGGTACCATCTTCGCTCTGGTCATCCACCACCACGATGCGCAATGAGCCTGGATATTGTTGCTTTGCAAGCGAGGCCACCGTCCGCGCGATTGTTTCCGCTTCGTTGCGTGCCGGCATAACGCACACCACGCGCGGCCACGCAGTTGGCGCGGGGTGCGGCGCAATGTCGTCGTCAAATGCGCGAAGTTGCCAGAAACCTCCGCGGAAGAAAGTCAGGACAACCCAGACGAGCAGAGTGAGAGCGGCGAGGATCAGGGCGGCTGTGGGCACGCCCGATTCTGTCGCGAAATGCACCCTTGTGGCTAGGCGAGATTTTCCGGGCGAATGGGCAGACGCCGCAGACGCTTTCCGTTTGCCGAAAAAATGGCATTGCAGATCGCCGGCGCAATCACCGGAACCGTTGGCTCTCCGATACCGGTTGGCTTTTCGTCGCTGGGCACAAGGTAGACTTCGATCGGCGGAGCCTCGTTCATGCGGATCAGGTCATAATCATTGAAATTCGATTGAACCACGCGCCCTTGTTCGACGGTGATAGCGTCCTTGACGGTTGCGGTTAATCCGTAAATGGCGGCGCTCTCTACCTGCGCGCGAATTCCATTTGGATTTACAGGACGCCCACAATCAACAGCGCACACAAACCGCTTCACTCTGATTTCCTGCGAATTAGCGGAAACCTCGGCAACCGCGGCCACATACGAATCGAAAGAATAAAACGCAGCGATCCCCCGCCCTTCCCCTTTCGGAAGAGGCGTGCCCCAGCCCGATTTCTCGCCTGCGAGTTGCAGGACGCTTTTGAGACGGGCTGTGTCGAGCGGAGGCGAGTCTGGTTCACTACCGAACTGCGGAATTTTTCGCGCGTTCCCAAGGAGGAGCAATCTAAATGCCAGCGGGTCTTGTTCCGCGGCATGTGCGAGTTCATCGATAAAACTCTCTGTCACAAAGCCACTGCTGGAATGCTCAACGGAACGCCACCAGGCGCGCGGGGCACTTGAATCCGCAAGCGTGTACTCGATGCGGATATTGGGAGTGACATAAGGAATTGTTGAACCAGTGCCGAATTCGCCGTCTTCGGGCCGTTGGCTCCCGGTCTGCCGCCATTTTGCCGCAATCGACGTTGAAGTCTGGAAATGTTTCCACGCTGCGAGCTTTCCGTGGTTGTCCAGAGCGCCCTGCATTCTGTGGTAGGAAGCGGGGCGATAGAAATCATGCTGCATGTCGTCTTCTCGCGTCCAGAGCACCATGATCGGCTTGCCGGTTGCCTTCGCCACCTGCGCCGCCTCCATCACGAAATCTGCCTGGTAACGACGGCCAAATCCCCCGCCGAGCAGCGTCGTGTGCACGGTAACCTTCTCGGGGGGAAGTTTGGCAATCTCTGCGATTACGCTTTGCGCCCATTGCGGAGCTTGCGTCGGCACCCAGGCTTCCGCATGATCATCGTGAATTTGTACCGTGCAGTTCATGGGTTCCATGCAGACATGCGCAGCAAACGGAAGCTCGTACGCGGCCTCGACCTTCTTGGATGTCGCGGCAAGCACGGAATTCGCGTCACCCTCGTTGCGCACAACCTTTCCCGGTTTTGCCGCGTTCTGAGTGAATTGTTTTCTTAATTCGTCGGTAGATTCGCTAGCGGCGGCTCCCTCCTCCCACTTTACTTCGAGAGCGCGGCGGCCCTCCTGGGCTGCCCAGGAATTATCCGCGATCACCGCGACACCGCCTGTCGTGGAAGCGCCCCGGCCATTGGTTGCAATCTGCACGACATCACGCACTCCTGGCACGGCCTTTGCTTTGGTCGAGTCAAACGAAGCCACTTTCCCATAAAAAACAGGGCAACGTGCAATCACGGCATACAGCATGCCCGGCACTCGCGAATCGATTCCGAACTTCGCGGAACCATTCGTCTTGGAGGCGCAATCAACGCGATGAACCTCGCGGCCAACCACCGTAAAGTCGTGCGAGTTTTTTAGAGGCACTTTGCTGAGATCCGGAATGGGGACCTTCGAGGCATCAGCGACCAGGTCGCCGTAACCCAAAGAGCGTTCGGGATGGCCGTGGAGTATGTAACCGTTTTGCGCCTTGCACGTCTCCCGCGTGACCTCCCATTTGTTCGCTGCTGCAGAAATAAGCATTTCACGCGCCGCCGCTCCCGCCTGCCGCAGTGGCAGCCATGACTCCGCCACGCTTCCGCTGCCCCCGGTCCCCAAATCATAAATTTTGGGATCAGTTTCTGCTTGCTCAACGCTCACTTGTTTCCAGTCAACGCAAAGTTCTTCCGCGAGAATCATGGGCAGCGAGGTCATCACGCCTTGCCCCATTTCTGACTTGTCGAGAATGAGAGTGACGTGATTGTCCGGCGTGATGCGTACCCAGGCGTTGAATGGATTGACTGGCTGCTTCTCTTGAGATTGCGCGGGATCAGTACTTGCGCGCGCGGACATGCGGAATCCTACAAGCAAGGCGGCTGAGGCAACCGTGGAAGTTTTCAGGAATTCGCGACGATCGAGGAGCGAAATCGGTCTCATGGTGAACCTCACTGCGAATTGCACGGCGGGGAGGGAGAGCCGTGGGAACGGAGCTATTTTGCTGCCGACAGAGAAGCTGCGCGGTGAATGGCTTTGCGTATGCGCTGATACGTGCCGCAGCGACAGAGGTTGCCGCTCATGGCATCGTCAATTTCTACATCGGTGGGGTTCGGTTTCTTGGCCAACAATGCCACGGCAGACATAATTTGCCCCGATTGGCAGTAGCCGCACTGCGGTACATCTTCTTCGATCCACGCTTTTTGAACGGGATGTGAACCATCGGCGGAAAGGCCCTCAATCGTGGTGATCTTCTTCCCTTCGATGCTGGAGACAGGCAGGATACAGGAGCGCGAAGCTTCGCCGTTGATATGCACAGTGCAGGCACCGCACAGTGCCATGCCGCAACCAAACTTCGTGCCGGTCATATTCAGCGTGTCGCGCAGTACCCACAGAAGAGGCATCTGCGGATCCACGTTGACGGTGGTGGCTTTTCCATTCAGCGTAAACGAAATGGGCATAAGTCCCTCCTTCGGCGCGCCCGATATCGTACACCAATTCCCCGCATGGATGGAAATGTAAGTATTTTCGCCGTAAGAAAAATTCTGGCCCTGCCGGCTTTGGTTGCGCTATAAGAAAGTGCGAGCAAGCGTTACGCTGCTCAGGAAACGACCCTAATGTTCATCGGCCATTTTGCTGGGGGGTTCGTCGCCAAGAAATTCGCGCCGCGCACCTCTCTGGCAATACTCCTCGCTGCGCCTCTGCTCAGCGACATTCTGTGGCCGCCGTTTCTGCTGATGGGATGGGAGCGGGTGCGCATCGATCCGGGGAACACAAAATTCACGCCGCTGGAACTGGAGTATTTCCCGTGGTCGCACAGTTTGCTGATGTGTTTCGTGTGGGCCACATCGTTTGCGTTGGTCTATCACCGCATCACGCACTACCGGCCCGGAACTATTGCCGTATGGCTCGGCGTGTTGAGCCACTGGCTGCTGGACTGGATCACCCATCGCCCGGATATGACGCTGATTCCAGGCGGTGCGCGCTACGGGCTGGGGTTGTGGAACTCCATCCCAGGGACCATGGTGGTGGAGATTACGATGTTTGCCGGTGGCGTGCTGCTCTATCTGCGGGCGACGCGAGCGGAAGATCGGACCGGGCGGTATGCTTCCGCCGCATACGTGCTGGTGCTCTTCGCGTTGTACATCGGTGACCGCTTTGATGGAGAGCCGCCCACCGTTAAGGAACTCATCTGGTCCGGAATCATCGCTGAAATGGTCCTGCTAGCCTGGGCGTGGTGGTTCGATCGCCACCGGGAGCCAATCCAACAAGCAATCTCCGCAGAAGGTAGAGTTCGCACAGCTCTTTGATTGAGCAACGCAATTATTCGGTGATGATTCGGTCGGCCCACTCGACGAGGCCGACAAAGATAGCAGGGCTTCCGAATTTGGCTCCCCACTGTGTCAGATCGTTTTCCGTGACCCCACGGGCCCGGCTGCAGACTCCGCAAGAAAAAATGGGGATATGTTTAGCGGCGATTTTTTCGAGGGCCTCATTGAGAGGTGGCCAGCCAACAGGAACGACAGCGCTGGCCGTAGCTTTACGCATCAAGTAGGTGGCCTCGCCAAGAAGGAAGATCTGGACCTCGTGGCCGGCTTCCGCCAAGGCCAGGCCGTGGTGGAACGGAAAAGCCGCTTTGGTGGGGTCGTCGGATCCCCAGGCACTTTTCATCATGATCTTGAGAGTTCTTTTGGGATCCTCGGCCTTGAAACCGAAAGAGAGGAACGGAAGGCCCATTAGCTGAGCGAGGAATTGTCGGCGCGCCATGGTTTGCCTCCTGAAACGGGAAGGGTCCAGAGAATGGCGGGGATGCTACTCATTGACGAGGCCCGTGTCCAGCGAAATCTGAAGGCTGGACAAGAGACTTTCAGCAGAGAGAACGCAGAGAGACGAAAAATATCAGAACAGGCGGGGCTGGCGCTTGGGGAGATCACGGTTGAAATATTGATAAGCGCGAGGAGTGGCGACGCGGCCGCGCGGCGTACGATCCAGCATGCCGATCTGCATGAGATAGGGCTCATACATTTCCTCGATGGCGTCTTCTTCCTCACTGAGGGCGGCGGCGAGCGTACCGAGGCCGACGGGGCCGCCATTGTATTTATCCAGAATCGCAAGGAGTAGATTGCGGTCTACCTCGTCGAGGCCGTGTTCATCCACGCCGAGCATGCGCAACGAATCCAGAGCAACCTCGCGGGTGATGCGTCCATCGGCGCGAACTTCGGCAAAATCGCGGGCACGACGGAGAAGGCGATTGGCGACGCGCGGCGTACCCCGGCAGCGGCCGGCAATTTCTTCTGCACCGGCTTCATCCATCTGGATATTCAGGATTTTGGCGGAGCGGTGAAGAATTATGAGCAGATCTGCGGGCGTATAGAAATCGAGGCGATGAACGATGCCGAAGCGGGAACGCAGAGGCGCGGTGATGAGTCCGGCCCGGGTGGTGGCCCCGATAAGCGTGAAATGGTTTAGATGGAAAGGATGAATGCGCGCGCCGGGGCCCTGCCCGATGACGAGGTCCACGCGAAAATCCTCCATGGCAGGATAGAGAACTTCTTCGACGGCGGCTTGTAGGCGGTGGATTTCGTCAAGGAAGAAGACTTCCTTTTTTTCGAGGGCGGTCAGGATCGCAGTGAGGTCGCCCTTTCGCTCGAGGAGCGGGCCGGCGCTGGTCTTAATGGGAACGTTGAGTTCGTTAGCAATGATTTGGGCGAGAGTGGTTTTGCCGAGGCCGGGAGGGCCATAGAGGAGAACGTGATCGAGGGCTTCGCCGCGGGTGCGGGCCGCCTCGATGGCGATCGAAATATTTTCCTTAACGCGTTTCTGGCCGATGTATTCATCGAGTCGCTTGGGGCGGACACTAGCGTCGAGGCGAGCGTCGTCGTCGAGCGGGGTGCCGGAGACGATGCGAGGGTTCTTAGGTGGGATGGTGGGCATGAGATTAGAAGCGATCAGTGACCGGTGACCAGCGACCAGGAAGCAAGAACATAGCTCGCGTCATCGACTGCCAGCTCTCCCTCGGCCGGCCAGTGACCCGCAGTCCATGTCCCTCATCGCATGTTTCTCTCACACTCATCTGGTCTGCGCGCCGCTTAACGCTGACAGAGTAACACGGAGAAGTTGTTCGAAGCCGGTGGCGCCAAATTGACGGCGGGCTTCGCCGACGGCGGCTTCGGCCGTACGTTCGTCGTAGCCAAGATTGACGAGTGCGGACTTGACGTCGGCCTCGACTCCGGCGGGGGAAGCCGGGGCGGGCTTCTCGGATTCGATGGTTACGGTTTCGAGCTTGTCCTTGAGCTCGACGACCATGCGTTCGGCGGTTTTGCGGCCAACGCCTGGAATCTTCGTAAGACGGGCGAGATCACCGCCGCGAATTGCAGGCACAAGTTCTTCCACGTTCATGCCAGAGAGGATCTTTAGGGCAAGGGTGGGGCCGACACCGGAGGCGCCGAGAAGCAACTCAAAGAGATGCTTTTCACGGGCAGAGAGGAAACCGTAGAGAGAGAGCGCATCTTCACGGACGTGGGTGTGGATAAGGAGAGTGACTTCGGCGTGGAGTTCGCCGAGAGCGGCGAAGGTGGAAAGAGGCACGGCGACCAGATAGCCGACACCGGCGACGTCGAGGATAACCTGGTTGGGCCGTTTTTCCAGAAGGCGGCCACGCAATAGTCCAATCATCGTAGTCGAGTATTGCCGTGAGAGAGGCGGCTGTCAACGTGGGGTAATCAGGACGCGGCAGGTTTCCACTTGTTCAGGAACGCGAGGATGTCGGAAACGGGAAGGGAACGGGCGGCCTCGAACTCGCCATTTTTTTGGCTGAACAGGAGTTTGCCAGCGGAATCGAGAACAGCAATGGCCGGAATGCCGCGCTTGAGAGGCACATCGTACTTTTGGGCAAGATCGAGATTCTTGTTGCCCTGGCCGATGTCAACGTGGACGACCAGGAAATACTTTTGGAGAGTCGGAGAGATTTGGGGGCTGTGGAAGTATTCGTCCAAGGCGTGGCAATCGAAACACCAGTTAGCACCGAAGACGACAAGAACACGTTTATGCGCGAGGGATGCGGAATGGATAGTCTCGTCGATCTCCTTTTTGGCGTCGGCGGAAGCGGGGTAGAGATCTGTTTCGTGAAGAGTTTGAGGCAGGGCCTCAGAGCCAGAGAGTGCGGTTAGGGGTAGAGCCAATGGATGGAAGCCGAGCAGGAGAAGCGCGAGTGAAAGAGTGTTCATAAGAAACCAGTATCGGAGACGCGATTTGCGGGTGTCAATGAGAAGGAGGGAATGGCAAAGCCCCAGTCAATGGAGAGGCAATTGGACGAGGCGATTCGGCGAGGATGCTGACGTTCTGAATACCGGACATTTGAATTTGTGGTAGGAGCGCGTTGACATCGCCGCATAGGGCGCGGGCATCGATTTCAAGATAGATTCTCTTCTCGGCACCGTTGTGAACTGCGTCGCGAATCATGTCGGGCAAGTCACCCGGCCCCGTTTTCGAGGCACCGAAGTAAGTTGCCCCATCGCGCAAAACAGTAATTTTGATGGCGTCTTCGCGGATAGCGCCGGACAGCTTGTGAATATGACGGCCGATTACGCGGTCAACAATCACGTCATGATGCGGGTAGGGAATGACCATGAAGATTACGAGTAAGGGGAAGAAAACTATAATGGCGACCAAGGGAAGATCGATCCGGCAATAGAGATCATTGCGGCGGTTGGCGGATTTAAGGAAGCCTTTGCGAAGGAACGCCATGTACGTTCACTAACTTGCGGGGGTCTCATTTCATTAGACACCAGCTGGGCCTCGCATGTGCCACAAAGCGCGGGTGGCTTGCGTGATTGGTGGCCTCAAGGAGGGGGGAGCGGACGAAAGGGGCGGATGTTCGCTAAGCCGGTTGACGCCAATTTTGGGGCGATTAGTATAAGGCACGCGATCGGGGTGAGCAGGTTACGTGGGAAATCGAGAACAAAATTTGCTAGCAGGCGCGCATTCGCCATGCCGGGTAGGCGCGCAGATGAGGCGAATGGCCGCTTTGTTCCTGGTCCTCGCAGCGATGGCGTGCTTGACGCTGGCACAACAGGGCGCCGGCTTGCACGGGACAGTGGCCGATTCGACCGGATTGGCGATTGAGGGTGCGCAGATCGAGTATCGCTCACCTGACGGAACGATCTTGACGAAGACGGATGCAAGAGGAAGCTTCAGTATCGCGGAAACGGGGAAGGGCGGAAGTCTGCAAATCAGTTTTCCGGGATTTGCGACAGCGACGCTGGAGGTGAAGCCACACAGCACGGTGCAGAAAGTGCAGGTTGTGCTGACGCCTGCGGCAAACATCGAGCGGTTGCAGGTGAAATCGAGCGTGGAGGACCGCATCCCAGCAGTGCCGACGAGCGAGTACGCGATTCCCGCGCAGCAGATCGAAGTGGCGGGAAGCCTAGCGGTGGATGACGTGTTGAGAGAAGTGCCGGGATTCAGCACGTTTCGACGGTCGAGCAGTTTGTTTGCGAACCCCTCCTCGCAGGGAGTGTCGTTGAGAGGAGTGGGGGCGAGCGCAACTAGCCGTTCAAGCGTGCTGCTGGACGGGATTCCACTGAACGATCCGTTTGGCGGGTGGGTTTACTTTGCGCGCGTGCCCCGGGCGGAGCTGGAATCGATGGAAGTGACGAACGGAGGCGCGTCCGATGTGTATGGGAACGGAGCGCTGGGAGGCGTAGTGAATTTGCGCACGCGTTCGGCGGAGGAAACGCACGCGTCGGGAGAGGTGTCGTACGGAAGCATGAGCACGCCGGATGTATCGTTCGCTTTGGGAGGTCCCGTGGGCAACTGGAAGGTGGCGGTGGCGGGGCAGGCCTTGCGCACAGGTGGCTATGTTTTGGTGCCGGCGGATCAACGTGGAACCGTCGATACGGATGCGGGAACAGCAGACTTATCCGGGGTGCTGGAAGTTTCTCGAAACCTGGGAGAGCAAGGAAGGTTCTTTGTGCGTGGAAGCGGCTTCGGCGAAAGCCGGAGGAATGGAACGCCGCTGCAGAGAAACGACACGACGATTCCGGAGGTGGACCTTGGACTGGACTGGTCGACGAGAGAGGCGGGAAGCTTTTCGGCGCGGTTATATGGATCGACGGAGGGTTATCACCAGACGTTTTCGGCCGTGGCGGCGAACCGTAATTCTGAAACGCTGACCGATGTGCAGCGGAATCCCTCGCAGCAGATTGGCTTCGTGGGGACGTGGACGCGGCTTTTTGCAGAGAAACACAGAGTGGCGGCGGGAATTGAAGCGAATGATGTGCGGGGGCACAGCGAAGACACGAACTACCGGGCGGGTGCACCGTTCACGCTGGTGGATGCGGGCGGGCGGCAGCACAACTGGGGATTCTTCGCGCAGGATGCATACTTTTTTGCGCCGAAATGGCTGCTGACATTTGGCGGGCGCGTGGACAGGTGGAACAACAACACCGGGTTTCAGAACAGCAAGCCGCTGACAACAGGGACGCCTACAGCGGATATGTTTACGAACCGATCAGAGCCGGCACTCAGCCCGCGAATGTCATTGCTGCGGAGCTTTTCGCATGGGTTGGCGGTTAGCGCTTCGGTGTACCGGGCGTTTCGCGCACCAACGTTGAACGAACTGTACCGGAATTTTCGGGTGGGGAACGTGCTGACGCTGGCCAATCCGATTTTGACAGGCGAACATTTGACAGGCGGCGAAGCAGGGCTGAATTACCAGACGTGGGCAAACCGGCTGACGCTGCGCGGAAATTTTTTCTGGAGCGACATCGGAGAACCGGTGGCGAATGTGACTCTAACAAGCACGCCGGCGCTCATCACACGGCAGAAGGAAAACCTGGGAGCCACGCAAGCACGGGGATTTGAATTGTCTGGGCAGTGGCAGGTGCGGCCGCGACTGCAGATTTCGGCGAGCTATTTGTTTGTGGACGCTATTGTCTTGAATTATCCGAGCCCGCCCGCATTATTGCCACTGGATGGATTGCGGTTGCCGCAGGTGCCGCAGAATCAGTTCAGTTTTCAGTCCAGCTATATCGGTAAGAAGTGGAATGCCAGCCTGCAAGGCCGGTTTTCGGGGAATCAATTTGACGATGACTTGAACCAATCCGCGCTGGGGAGAGAGTTCTCGCTGGATGTGGAAGTGTCACGCGAGATTGCTAGGCGCACTTCGATTTTCGTGGCCGCGCAAAATTTGACGGATAACCGGTTCAACGTGGCGGCGACGCCGGTGTTTACAGTGGGACCGCCGGTGTTTGTGCGCGGGGGAGTGCGGTTCCGGTGGCGGTAAGGTGGAGGAGTCACGAGTGTGCGAGGAAAGCCGGTTCCCCGCTGCGCTCGGAATGACAGTCTCATTGCAGTGCTGAGTGTTGGGCGTGGAAACTAGCCCAACTTCCACGCTCGGCTGAGCGAACTGCTTTGTTTGCAGGGAGTTGTCATTTTATTCCGTCACTATGTTTGCCGGGAGGTCATGCCAAGTCTTAACCGGCCTCATGATCTCCACCGGTATTCTGAGCGTCGAGTAAATCTCTTTGTGAATCGGTTCTGGGATACTGCTTTTGCGAATCTTGAGCACGCGTCCCTCCCGGGTTGGCAACACCACCGTGATTACCTCGTGCGTCCGCAGTTGTCCGCGCAGGGTCGCCCACGAGGTGTGCACGCCACGATCCAGGAATCTTTTTTCGATGGCCACTAGGAGATGGTAAGCCAGCACGCAGAGGAAGATGTGTGTTTGGGTGCGATGCTCGAGATGGTGGAAGATGGGCCGCTCGAGCAACGGACTCTTCATGGCCCGAAAAGCTCCCTCCACCCGCGTGAGCAGCATGTAGGTCCGCCAGATTTCCTCCGCCGTCAAGTCCTGCCGGTCGGTTTTCAGCACATAGCCGCCATCGAGTTTCTCGGCGATGGCTTTCTTCTCGCTGTTCTCTTCCCACCTGAGAGTTTTGCGCTCGGCGTCGTAGTCCATCCGGTAATAGCGGGCCACCCGCGGGTAGCGTTCCTTGAGCCGACCGATCGCCTGGTGGATTTTCTTCTCCTCTTGCAGCTGGCCCTTCTCCCTACGCGCTTGCAATTTCTCTAAATCTCTCTTCAAGCGTTGCTCGTGAGTTTCACGGATGGCTCGGTCCTTCTCTTCGCGTCCCTCGCTTATGCACAGGATGTAGACCTCACTCCCCCGCTGGCAGCGCTTAATGCGCACCTGTGATTTTTTCTGATCGGGATTGCGCGGCGAGGGAATCCGAATGACTTCCTCCCAGTTGTCGCTCTGTTCGAACTCGGCCAACCAGGCATTCCGTTCCGACTGCCGGCTGGCCACCAAGTAGTGGTGTCCGTGCGCCCGGATTTGCTGCAAGTCTTCTTCGTACGCCATCCCGCGATCGACCACTACCGTCGAACCCGACTTCCGCCCCGTGCGTTTCTCCAAACTTTCCAACATCTCTTCCACCGTCGTGCGGTCCTGACGGTTGCCGTCGAAAACTTCATGTGCCTTGGGAAAGCCATCGCGATTCAGCACCAAGCCGATGAGCACCTGCTTGCAATCGGGCCGTTTATCTCGCGAGTAGCCGCGCTTGGCCTGCGGATTGTTCCCGGCTTCCCCTTCGAAGTACGTCGAGGTCAGATCGTAAAGGAAAAAAGTGTCGTCCAGATTGAATAGGGTCTTCTCGCTTTCCGCCAATTCGCGCTCGATCTGCTCCCGGTGAGGATGCAGTCGGTCCAGATTGCGATACAAGGCCTCATCACTCAGTAAGGAGAGCTTCGTTCCAAGCACATCGTCCAGGGCCGTGCGCTCCATCCAATCCGGCATGGCATGTTCGGAAAGCGGAAAGATCAGACGATTCAGCACCATCGCTTCACTCAGCAGACAGGCTCTGTCGGATAGTCCCGCACGCTGTAAGATTTCACCCAGCCCCAACTGCTGCCACATTTGATGGCCCACGTGCACGGTTCCGGCCTCACGGGGTTTTTCCATCGCCACACGGTCGACATCAACGATGATCGGAGATTCCAGCTCCATCGCTGATTTCTCCGCACCGGAGCGGCTTCTGCGTCCGCGGCGCGCCTGTTCCGTAAGGGTCTTGACGGGCGAGTCAACGGCGGAAAGAGCGCTCTGTCCCTGCAAGCTCTTCTCCACGCGATGAGCGAGTTCGAGCCATTGCTCGCGGGGTGCCGGGGCCAGACTTCCGAGCGAGCAGATGATGCGTTGGCGGGGCCCCTTGGGGGTGTGCAGGGATTCGACCAGCAGGTAGTTGGTGTAGCTTTTGCCCTTCCAAGTTTTGGTCGTTTTGCGGATGTACACAGGACACTACATATAACAACTGATGATCTACAGTCAAGCAGAATATTAACATCATTCGTCACTATTTACACGATTTAGCAACCGTCCGTTGAAAAGAAAAACCTTACCGGCCAACCAGGGGGAAATTTCGCTTCCTAGCGTGGAAGTTGGGCTAGCGGCGGGAAGGGCGGAGTAGGAATTCGTCGACGAGGAGGCGCGCGAGGCGGGGAGAATTATGGCGGATGACCCCATGCTCTTCGAGGAGATTGTCGAGCAGGAGTTTTACCCTTAGGTTGGCGAGCTTATCGGCGTCAACCACGACGGCCTCTGCGTTCTGAGCACGATAACGCCGCGCCACTTCGGGAGAGACGGGCTTGCGATTGGCGACAACCCAATCGATGACGCGCTTGCCCACATGTTTCTGAATGGCGCGCAAATGTTCACTGAGGGTGTAGTGGGTGGTTTCGCCGGGCTGCGTCATCAAATTGGCGACATAGACGCGCGGAGCTCTGGAACGGGCGATAGCGTGGGCAATTCCCGGGATCAACAGATTGGGAATGACGCTGGTGTAAAGAGACCCAGGTCCCATCAGAATGAGGTCGGCATTTTGAAGGGCTTCAATGGCTTTGGGAAGTGCTCGTACGCTGCTGGGCACAAGCTGGATTTCACGGATGGGCACGCGGCTGCGGGAGATTTTCGTTTCGCCGCTGACGCGCTGGCCGTTGGCGAGTGTAGCAGTGAGCTGTACATTGGAAACCGTGGAAGGAAAGATACGGCCGCGGATGGCAAGAACTTTGCTGGAAACGTGAACGGCTTCTGCAAAATCGCCGGTGACGTGCGTGAGCGCGGCCAGGAACAAGTTGCCGAAATTGTGGCCGATGAGACCTCGGCCGGCGTGAAAGCGGTACTGGAAAAGGCGGCCAAGCAGCGCTTCATCTTTCGAAAGCGCGACCATGCAGTTGCGAATGTCGCCCGGAGGCAACATGCGATTTTCGCGGCGAAGGCGGCCCGAGCTGCCACCATCGTCGGTGACAGTGACAATCGCAGTGAGGTCGGCGATGGGACGCTCGCGGGAGGCGTGGCGATCCGTGCGGAGAACAACGTGGTGTTTCAATCCGCGAAGCAAAGCGGAGAGGCCGGTGCCGCCGCCGAGCGCAACGACACGCAGACCGCGAGATTGTAGAGAGTTGTGCCGTCGAGAATTTTTCACTTGAGGCTCGGTTTCCGAATGACGCGAGCGAGGCGACGATCCACTTGCGTAGAAATTATCCCGTGTAGCCGTCTTTTTCAGGATACAGCAATTCAGTAAAGCGAGGATCTTCCTGGAGGAACGCAAAGTCCTCATCGTTACGGGCATGGTAACGATTGGAGGGGCGAAGTTCGATGGCGACTTTGAGATTGGCCATTGCGGAATCAGCTTCGCCAGTCAGGCAATCAAGTGCGGCCAGAGCGTAGTGGATGTGATCGGCTTTGGGAGCAAGCTTGCGGGCTCTGTCGAGGCTTTCGCGAGCCTCGTCCCAACGGCCCAGATTCATCATGGCGACACCGCGCTGGTAGTGTTCTTCGGGCGATTTGGGATTTTGTTCGGACAGTGGCTTCATGCGCTGCTCAGCAATTCGGAGATGGGTGCGAGCGCGGTCAGCCAGTTCCTTGCTGGGCCCGGCAAGAACCTTTTCGAGTTCCTGTTTGGCACGCTGGAATTTCTGCTGATGGAAGAGCACCATGGCCTCTTCATATATTTTCATCTGTGCTTGCACGAGGGGGTCAATCATTTCTACACCGCCGCGCTGCGGAGGGTGTTCCTGTAAGTTATTCTTTTTCTTAAGCTTAGACTGGGCGCTGGGCGAGGGTTTGCTCCTGCCGGATGAGCCCGAGGAGGATTTCTGGGGTTTCGCCATGGCGCGAATGTAGCAGAGGGATGCGCCTTCGTCAAACGGAAGTCAACGGGGTGAAAGTGTTGAGTTAGATAGTCTTTACCGACCGGGAGCATCTGCGAAAATAACTTTGGCTTGCTGGGCGCGGCTCGGCGAAACTAGGAACTGACATAAACAGAGAGCGGGCACGCTTGCGGAACAGTGGCCTGCCCTGCGTCCGTGTGTTATAAGTTTTAGACAGGATTCAGGTTGACGACTCGTGCCTTTCATCAATTTTCCTGCGCGCGAAATTAACTGCAAGCTGGTGTATTACGGTCCGGGCCTCGGTGGGAAGACCGCCAACCTGCAGTGGATCTACGACCACACAGGGCAAAACCTGAAGGGGAAGATGGTGTCCCTGGCCACGGAGACGGACCGGACGCTGTTCTTCGACTTTCTGCCGCTGGACTTGGGAACGGTGCGCGGGTTCAAAACGCGCTTTCACCTTTATACGGTACCCGGACAGGTGTTCTACGAGGCAAGCCGGAAGTTGATTTTGAAGGGAGCGGATGGCGTCGTGTTTGTAGCCGATTCCCAGGAAGAGCGACTGGATGCCAACTTCGAGACGTTGGACAACCTGCAGGAACATCTGAAAGAGCACAACCTGAACTTTGCAACGATCCCATACGTACTGCAACTGAACAAGCGCGACCTCCCAAACGTGATGAGCGTGGAAGATTTGACCAAACACTTACAGAAGAAGGGCGAGCCAGTGATTGGAGGCGTGGCCATTCAGGGGCAGGGCGTGTTTGAGACGTTGAAGGAATTGGCGAAGCTGGTGCTGGCGGAGTTGAAGAAGGGCAGCTAGGAACCAATCTCAATAAATTCGAAAATTTACTTCAAAAGATACAAGGGTCGGAACTGGCTTCCCTTCGTAAGTGGCCGGGCGGCACTTCCAGGTGGCCATAATCCTAAGCGCCGATGCATTCAATCCGTAGGGAGCCCCTGCCGAGATTCGAGTTTGTTTCACGGCGCCGTCCGAATCAACGATTGCTTCAGCTAGGATGACCCCGGAGAACTTAGCCTTTCGCGCCTCCTCGGTGTAGGACGGATTTGGCATATAAGAGCAGTAAGGCGCAGACATGCCCCTGGCATGAGGATCTCTATGGACTTTTTCCCCATCTACAGTAGCCGTCATTGGCTGGAGGGTGGGGAGCCCATTGGTGGGGTATAGGTCCACAGCCACGTCATCGACGGAGAGATTCACGTCGGCGCTAGGCCCAGCTCGCTTTTCGTCCTTGACGTTGAGGAAGTGGGCGGATAGTTCAATTGCATTCTTCCCGATCCTCTTTGTCGTTCCGACGAGAACAACATCCGCATGCAATCCCTTTGCAAGCCAGCGGGCGACCGGCACTGAATTTTGCAGTTGCGCAGGGATTCGCTCCCGTTCTAGCACTCCTTGCAACAGAGTACGATCAATCATCCGCTGGGATTTCTGCTGCTTGGCCATCTCCGAAGAGAGTTCATCCGCCAACTGCATGCTGTAGCGAGAGGTGTTGCCGTCGGGTAGGACAAAATTCATTACCAGAATCGTGCAATCCCCTTTGTGATACTTTGCTTTATCCGCATGATGAAATAGCTGACTGGCCAAATCTCGCAGGCTGGCAATTTCCGGAGGGGCAGTAGCATTGGCGGACGGTCGCGCCTCTGAAAGCTGCTGCGCCGATTCCTCACCTGATATTGGGGAGAGCAGAACCAAACCAATAAGCAGGGAATAAGCGGAGAACTGCCAAAGTTCACGATTTCGCATGATGTCGTGAGTCTAGCACAAGGTAAATTTGGAGAGAGGCAATCAGGACTTAAGAAAGCGAGGGCAGGGTCAACTAAAACCCCTGTGCATCGGCTTCGGATTCAAAGGTGGGGATGGCTTCGACGAGCCGTGTGACGGTGAGGGCATCGCGGACGCGGCCCTGGCCGATGACCAGGTGCAGGACGCCGCCAAGACGCGCAAGGGAAATGGAAAGTTTTACCAGGACTGAGATGCCGGAGCTGTCAATCTGCGGAATGTCGTCGAGATTGATGATGATTTTGCGCGCGCCCTGCTGCACCAGGTTCTGCACAAACTCGAGCAAACGTTCGCTGGGCTCACCGATGGTGAGGCGGCCATGCACCTCGACACAATGAATTCCGGCAGCTTCTCGCGCGGAGACTTCTAACGGTGGATGCAGGGTCATGAGACTTTCCCCTCAGTCAATTTCAAGCGGCGTTGGTTCGCCGCAGGGCACTGGCGGCGTTCACGGCAGATGCATTATACGATGATAGGCATGGAGTACAAATTAAGAGAAGCGTGCAAACGGCACTCGTGGAGAGTGGCCCCGGAACGGGCGAGGGCGATCCAGGAAGAGTTGCGAGAGGAATGGGAAGGCGAGGACCGCCTGCCGGAAATTCACACGGTGGCGGGGCTGGACGCATCCTTCGTGCTGACAGGTTCGCAATCGCTGAAGCCGCGCCCGAGCCGCTGGAACGCTTTACGCGACGCCAACCGGGCAATCGGGTGCGTGGTAGTTTTCCGGTTTCCGGAAATGGAAGAGATCGCGCGGGCGAGCGCCATTGTGCCGCTGCGTTTTCCGTACATTCCTGGGCTGCTGAGTTTCCGGGAGATTCCAGTGCTGCTGGCGGCTCTCGGTAAACTTAAAGAGATGCCCGATTTGTTGTTTTGCGACGGGCAAGGCTATGCGCATCCGCGGCGGTTCGGGCTGGCTTGTCATCTGGGATTGCTACTGGACCGGCCGACGATCGGCTGCGCGAAAAGTCTACTGATCGGAACGCATGGTGAACTGGAGTTGGCGGCGGGCAGTTGGGTGCCGTTGGTGGATGAAAAGGCGAAGAGCGAGCAGATTGGGGCGGTGGTGCGCACACGCTCTGGTGTGCGGCCGATCTATGTTTCGCAAGGCCACCGTGTGAGCTTGGAAACCGCCATGCGGCTCACCCTGGAGGTAGCGGATGGTCTGCGTATTCCGCGCCCCACTCGAGCGGCCGATGCATTTGCGAGCGAAAGAAAACAAAGGTTCTTACGCCCGCATGCATAGGAAAAACGAATCGGGCTCAGCGAAATTTCGCACTGCTTGCATGCGGCAGGATGAGTATAATCAACGCGATACCGGGTAGGTCCCCAAAACAAGAAGCGAGAGACCCTGAGCAGCCTGCATTCCATTTTTTCGCAGCGGAGAATTCGATGAAGCGGATGGTTGTAGTGTGTTGCTGTGTGTTGACCCTGATGCTATCTGCCGCTCCCCTCCTGGCGCAGCAATCGCAGGGCAGCGCAACACCCGTCGCCTCCGTCGCAAGCACTCCCACACTGGAAGTTCCCCAATCCGTCACCGATAGGCTGAATCAACTGGAGCAAAAAGCAGCTGCAGCCCAGTCTTCCGCGGATAACGCATGGATGCTGGTAAGCGCGGCGCTGGTCCTGCTGATGACTGGACCGGGGTTGGCGCTGTTCTATGGCGGACTGGTACGTCAGAAAAATGTGCTGGCGATCATGATGCAGAGCTTCGCTCTGATGGCGTTAATCACGGTGCTGTGGGCGTTTGTGGGATACAGCTTGTGCTTCGGTGGCAACGGGCCGGTAATCGGGAATTTCGAACATGCGTTTTTGCGCGGTGTGGGGGCGCTGCCGAACCCGGATTATGCGGGAACAATTCCACAGACGACATTCATGATTTACCAGTTGATGTTTGCAATTATCACCCCGGCGTTGATTACAGGAGCGACCGCCGAACGGATGAAGTTTTCCGGCACAGTGCTGTTTATGACCTTGTGGTTTCTGGTGGTGTACGCGCCGATGGCGCACATGGTGTGGGGCAAAGGCGGATTCTTGAACGCCGCAGGGGGGAGATTCCCGACCTTGGATTTTGCCGGCGGGACCGTTGTGCACGTCACATCCGGAGTATCCGCGCTGGTTTGCGCATTGTACCTAGGAAAGCGCACAGGTTATCCGAAACAGCCAATGCCGCCGCACAGCCTGGTTCTCAGCGTAGTGGGTGCGTGTTTATTGTGGGTGGGATGGTTTGGATTTAACGCGGGAAGCGCGCTGGCTTCCAACGGACTGGCCTCAAGCGCCTTCGTGGCCACCCATCTTGGGGCGGCGGCAGCGGCAATGGGTTGGAGCTTGGCGGAATGGCTCAAGAACGGAAGGGCCAGCGCGTTAGGTGCGATATCCGGAGCAGTAGCGGGCCTGGTGGCGATCACGCCCGCGGCGGGATTTGTGGGACCGATGCCGGCGCTGGCAATAGGGTTCATTGCCGGAGTGTTCTGCTATTGGATGGTGACGCGTTTCAAGGCCATGTTCCGTTATGATGACGCACTAGATGCGTTCGGCGTGCACGGAGCCGGAGGAACCATCGGTGCGCTATTGACGGGCGTATTTGCGCAAGCGGCATTCAACCCCATCTTCGGCGCAGGCAAGCCCGTAGGCGGATTGGATGGGCGATGGCGCCAAGTGGGCAACCAGTTGGTGGGCGTGCTGATCGCGTGGTGCATTGCGCTAGTAGGCACAATTATCCTTCTGAAGCTGGTGGATCTGCTTACAGGCCTGCGCGTCCATGAAGACCATGAAATTGCGGGCCTGGATATTTCGCTGCACGGCGAAGAAGGCTATAACCTGGAGAGCTGAGAACAAGGCGAGTTTCTTACCAAAGCGTGACGGGAGCAGAAATCCGTATGATGAAAATTGAAGCGATCATTCAGCCGTCGCGGTTCGAATCCGTGAAAGAGGCCCTGCTGGAAATCGGCGTCGAGGGCATGACCGTGACCGAAGTACGGGGTCACGGCCGGCAGAAGGGCCACACTGAGGTGTATCGGGGCAGGGAATATACCGTGGATCTGTTGCCAAAAATCAAATTGGAGATGGTGCTGGCTGATGCTCTGGTGAATCGCGCGGTGGAAGCAATCCTAAAAAGCGCCAAGACAGGAAAAATCGGAGACGGTAAAATATTCATATCGCGGATCGAGGAAGCGATCCGGATACGGAATGAGGAACGCGGCGAGGGCGCGCTCTAAGCGTGATGATGGCTTCTCCCCGCTCAGGTCTTGCATCTGGCTTTTCGCCGAAAAAGAAAATGGTAGACCCTGTAAGTCCGTTGACGGTTCTGGGACCGCAATGCGATGCCCAGCGCGAACGGATTCGCAAGTTGTTTGATAATGGAGCGAGCGCGCAAGACACGCTGCGGCAGTTGTGTGAACTGGCTGACAGCACCATTCAACAGGTTTTTGTCGAACTTCTGAGGGTTCGCCAGTTGGCGGCGCAGGGTTTCTGCCTGCTCGCGCTGGGCGGGTATGGCCGAGAGATGCTCTTTCCCTATTCGGACCTGGACCTTCTCTTCCTGTTCGGCAACGAGAAAGCGGAAGAAGAGTTTCGCCCGCTGATCGCGGAGTTTTCGCGAACGATGTGGGACTTGGGGTTTCGCGTAAGCTCGGCTGGACGCACGTTGGACGAGTGCCGGCGGATTGAAGAGGACAACGCAGAATTTCACCTGGCCATGCTGGACCGGCGCTTTCTGGATGGAGACGCCTCGCTCTTTGAGAAACTGGATGCGAAAGTGCTTTCTGGTCCGGAGAAACAGGCACGCCCATTTTTGTTGACCGAATTGCAACGGCTGACGCGGGACCGGCTGAACCGTTACGGGAACACAATTTTTCACCTTGAGCCCAACGTTAAAGAGGCGCCCGGGGGCCTGCGCGATTACCATTCGACACTGTGGATGCGTCAACTTGCCGGCGATCGCCGCGACCCGCGTATCAGTCCCGTAAACGAGGACGAATTGACTCGCAACGCGGTGGAGTTTCTGAGCGCCATCCGGTGCTTCCTGCACTACAACAATGCGCGCAACGACAATACACTCACGTACGAATTGCAGGCGGGAGCAGCGGAGAGGTCTCTGGGGATTGACGACAATTTGCGGCGAAACGCCGCGGAATGGATGCGACTATATTTCCGTCACGCGCGGACACTGAACCGGCAATTGCTGCGTTACATGGAGCAACGGCCGCCCGCCACGATCTCGCTGCGGCAGCGGTTGATGAACGCGACGCTGGGAGGACGGCAGGAAGCCCCGAATGGAAAGCCGTTCATGGTGCGTGACGGCTTGCTGGAATTAACCAATGAGCAGGCCTACGCGGATCGCAGTGCGACCTATGCCCTGCTGAGCGAGGCATCGCGTACGGGCGTACAAGTGAGCCGCGAGGCGGAGCGAAGCATTGCGTACATCATGACGCATCCGGAATTGCCGCAACGGAATTCGCGTGTGGCTTGGCCGGTGTTAAGCGAAATCCTGGGGGCGGATTTTCCCGGCATGGCGCTGCGACCCATGCACCGGCTGGGACTTTTGATCGAAGTGCTGCCGGAATTTCGGAGCATCGATTCGCTGGTAGTACGCGATTTCTATCACCGCTATACGGTAGATGAACATTCCTTGCGCACGATCGAGCACTTGCAGGAGCTGTCGGAGCCGCCGGATTCGCGCGGCATGCATTTCACGCAGCTGTGGCGAACGGTCGAGCGCCGCGATCTGCTGATTCTTTCCCTCCTTCTGCATGACATCGGCAAAGGCATGCCGGTGGAGAATCACGTTGCGGGAAGTCTGCAAGCATTGGAAACCGTAGCCGACCGGCTGAAACTGGAGCCGGAAGAGAAGGCGGAGGTCCACTTTTTGATCGAGCACCATCTGGATATGTCCGCGACAGTGCAGCGGCGGGATATTTTCGATCCCGCAACAGTTTCCGCGTTTGCAACGAATGTAGTGACGCACGAACGGCTCCAACGCCTATGCCTCTTGACCTACGCGGACATCCACGCAGTGAATCCGGAAGCGCTGACTCCCTGGAAAGCTGAAATGCTGTGGCGGCTGTTTGTATCAACATCCAATTATTTCAGCCGGACGCTGGACCGCGACCGCCTGCACGCATCAGACGAAGCGATCTTGCTGGAGCAGGTGCGGCAGTTAGCCGTAGGAGCGTCAAAGGCAGAGATTGAAAAGTTTCTGGATGGATTTCCCCGGCGATACCTCGCGGTGCACTCGCCCGCGGAGATTGCGGGCCACTTTTCTCTGTACCGAAAACTGAGCGCGGAGCCCGTGCAAACCGACGTCAGAATGACGCACCACACTTATACGCTTACGCTCCTGACCGCGGACCGGCCGGCACTTTTCGCGACGATTGCGGGCATACTGGCGGCATGGGGCATGAACATCGTGAAGGCGGATGCCTTCGCAAACGCGGCCGGGGTAGTGCTGGACACATTTCATTTCGTTGATTTGCACCGCACGTTGGAACTGAACCCCGGAGAAATCAGCCGATTTCAGCAGAGCATCGCGGATATTGTGAATGGGAAACAGGCGCTGGAGCCCCTGCTCAAGGGAAGATTGGCGGCGGCACTGGCACGGCCGCCAAAGGTCGCGGTGCCAACGACATTGAATTTCGACGATGCGTCGTCGGATCAGTGCACCTTAATGGAAATCATGACGCAGGACCGGCCAGGGTTGTTGTATGGCATCGGGTCGGCGTTGTCGCGGCTGGGCTGCAACATCGAAGTGGCGCTGATTGATACGGAAGGCCAAAAGGCCATTGACGTGTTTTATCTCACCGGCCAGGGAAAGAAGCTTGCGCCGCAAAAGCAGGATCTGCTGCGAGAAGTTTTGAACGCCACGCTCTCCTGAGCCGCGAATACACCATCTTCGCCGGGAATGTCCGAAACAAAGGCCACGTAAAACCAGGATCCCACGGAAATGGAACGCGGCGGTGCTGCCGCCGTGCCGTTGATTTCGAACGGAAGCCTGTTTCTATTCCGGGGTTGTCTGCGAACTGTCGGCATTCAATGGCCTGCGGTGGCTTTCTCGGCGCCGAGACCGGTGTTGGAGCGAACCAGGAGTTCATTGAATTTGTGCGTTGAGGTTGGCTCGTGGCTGAGCAGAGTGCCAAGAATCGCACCAAGGAAACCCAGTGGGATGCTCAGAATGCCGGGATTTTCCAGAGGGAACCAGGCTTTGGCCTGGATCAAATGGCGCGCGGTGCCGGTCACAGTGGGTGGATCAATAGCCATCAAACTGGGGCTCACGAGTATCAGGCCAATCGAAGCGATGAGGCCAACCCCGAGTCCGACAACAGCGCCGGTGGTGTTGAAGCGGCGCCAGAAAATGGAAAGCACGATGACGGGAAGGTTTGCGGATGCAGCCACGGCAAACGCAAGGGCCACAAGGAAAGCCACGTTGGCGGTGGGGCCGAGCACAATGGCGATGGTAATGGCCACAGCTCCGACCACGAAGGCGGAGAGGCGCGCGATGCGCACTTCTTCACCGGGCTTGCGCTCCATTCCGTTGTGAATCACATTGGTCCAGAAGTCGTGAGCGAACGAAGTAGTGGCGCTAATCGTGAGTCCGGCGACGACCGCGAGGATGGTTGCAAAAGCGATGGCGCAGATGAAGGCGAAGAAAATGTCGCCTGCGAGAGCCTGCGCCAGAAGGGGGGCACTCATGTTGGTTCCGCCGTGCGTGCCGATGAAGTCGCGACCAACGATGGTGGCGGCGCCGAAGCCCAGGAAAGTGGTCATGATGTAGAAACTGCCGATGAGCGCCATGGCCCAAACAACGCTGTGACGCGCGGTCTTGGCATCAGGAACGGTGTAAAAACGCACGAGAATGTGCGGGAGCCCTGCAGTACCGAAGATGAGCGCGAGACCCAGAGAGATGAGCTCCAGCGGACCGTAAGGCGGCTTATAGCGCAAGCCTGGTTGCAGAAAATCCTTTACAATTTCCTGGCCTTTGTCGTGATACGTGACGTGGCCGATTGCGTCAAAGAATGCCGTGAAACTGAAGTGGAAATGGGACATCACCAGAATGCTCAGCAAGAAAGTGCCGGCCATGAGAAGGATGGCTTTGATGATCTGTACCCAGGTGGTGGCCAGCATGCCACCAAAAACGACGTAAACAATCATGAGAATGCCCACTCCAATGACGGCGGTGGTGTAGGAGATGCCGGAACCCTTGAGCAAGAGCGCGACAAGCGCGCCAGCGCCGACCATTTGCGCAATCATGTAAAACGTGCTGACAGTGAGCGTGCTGAGAGAGGCCATAGCGCGGACGGGCCTCGGTTTCAGGCGATAGGCCAGGACGTCAGCCATGGTGTACTTGCCTGCATTGCGCAGAGGCTCCGCAATAATCAGCAGCACGGTGAGGTAAGCGACCAACCAGCCCACCGAAAACATAAAGCCGTCGTAGCCCTGAAACGCGATGATACCCGCTATTCCCAGGAAGGATGCGGCGCTCATATAGTCGCCGGCAACGGCGACACCATTCTGCCAACTCCGGATCTGGCGCCCGGCGGCGAAATAGGCGCTGGAACCTGATGAGCGTTTGGAAGCCCAATACGTAATGGCGAGGGTGATGGCGATGAAAATCAGGAACATCATCAAAGGAGCAGACATTGCCTATTTGTCTCCTTTGGCGGCTTCCTGGTTCAGCGCTCTTTCGATGATGTCCTTGGAGATTTCATCAAAGTTATCGCCGGCGCGGACGTACAAACCGGCTATTGTCCAGGCCATAAAGAACTGAGAAAGCGCAAACAGGTACGCCAGGTTGACGTTTCCCCACACTTTGGTGGACATAAAGTGTGGCGCGTAGCCCACCAGAATTGGCAATTAAAAGTAGTAGATCAGGAAGAACACGAAAGCGGGGATGATGAAGATTCTCTTGATGCTCATGAGGTGTCTGAATTCTTCGCTCGTTGCCACGCGGTCCCACAGGGACTCCTCGTTCTGCTCAGGTTGTGTTGCGTCAGGCATGCGTACCCCCTCCAGGAGATTATTTGAATGGATTTAGATATTGCGCAACGAGCGCAGGCCAACTGAACCGTGCGCATCGTATAACGAGACAAGAAGAGTTGTATACAACCTGGCTTGGCTGAGCCCGGGAAGGGAATACTAATGCGACGGGTGTCTGCGAGTGATGGGATCAGTCCATGAGTTCACGGACCTTGGCGACCAGTTGGGCAGAATCGTAAACCGGCTTTTCGAGGTAGTCATCGGCACCAGAAGATTCGAGCAAGCGCTCGCGATCGCCTGTCATCACGTGGGCGGTGGCAAGGAGCACGGGGAGGCGGCGGGGAGACTTCTCCTTCAGGACGCGGCAGAGTTCGACGCCGTTGACAAGGTGGCCATCCCACTCGGCATTAGAGAGGGAGACATCCAGGAGAACGAGATCGACTTCGCCGGCGGCGACTTCGCGAAGGATGGCGGGCACATCTTCGCTGACCGCGCAGGAAAACCCGCCGGCGCGCTCCAAGGCCATCTGAAAGAATTTGCCGACCAGGGAGTTGTCTTCGACAATAATGATGCGCTGTTTTTTCCCCCGCGGGGTGGTGTCATTCATTCGCGACCTGTCTCCGGTTATTCAGATGACGAAGCCAGGGGAATAGTGAACCAGGCCATGGAGCCATTGCCCTTGGCGCCTCCATCCAAACCGATGGAGCCGTGCATCATCTCGACAAGGCGTTTCGCGATGGCCAGGCCGAGGCCGGATCCCGCGATTCCGCGTAGCTCTGCGCGATCGTGTCTCACAAATTTCTCGAACGCGGAGTCGCGCTTTTCCGCGGGAATGCCAATGCCTGTGTCTTCAATTTCGATACGCAGGAAGCCTTGTGGGCGATCGGCAGCGGCGCGAATTGTCACGCCGCCGCTGGGGGTGAATTTCACGGCGTTGGAGAGCAGATTGAGGAGCACCTGACGAAAACGGATTTCGTCGCCTCGCACAAACGGGAGTTGCTGCTCCAGAGTTTCGTCAGCCAACCGCAGATTGCGGGAAGCCGCTTGCACAGCAACAAGGGGCAGAGTTGAATCGAGGACCGCGCGCGGATCGAGCTCCTCGATCTGCAACGCCAATTTGCCGGCTTCGATGGAAGAAATGTCCAGAAGATCGTTTACGAGGCGAAGGAGCAGTTGGCCGCTGCTGAACACATCGCGAAGTACTTCTTTCTCTTCTTCGGGGCTGACGCACAATCCATCGAGGACGAGCTTGGTAAAGCTCAGAATGGAATTGAGAGGAGTGCGCAGGTCGTGAGAGACCTGGGCGAGGAATTCGTCCTTGATGGCGTTGGCTTCGGCAAGCTGCAGGCTGGCCTGTTCGAGTTCCTGATTTAACGTCTGTAGGTGGGCCATGGTGGCGCGGAAGTACGAATCGCACATCAAGTTGAGGTCGAGATCAAGGATCTTGCTTAGAGCCTGCGAATAGACGAGACGCTCCTCGCGAGCAGGGAATTCGTCGAACATCTTCTCCATCAGGAAGGAGCGCACGACACCCATGGCGCTGATCACATATTTCTGATCCAGGGTGATGCGCACGTGCCGGAAGCCGATCTGGAAGCGATCGTCAGCGTAGTGTTCATCGTAGACTCCATTGAAGAGACCGCGGCCCCAGGCTTGTAGAGTGGACTTGAGCCGAAGAACCTGGGCCTCGCCACCGGTGAAAACGCGGCTTGCGCCAGGGTGGTGGGGGATTTGCGCGTAGAATCGTTCCGCCATCTCGGGCAAGTACTTTTCCATGCGGGGGAGGAGTCGCTTAAGAAGGATAACGTCGTTTTCGCCCAGATGCAGGTAGCGCTTCATCTCCTCGATGAAGGTCTCTTCATGGGGTTTGGTTGTAACCGTGGCCGACATCTTGGGGATGATACCACTGGTCATGAAGCCCGAAAACCTAGACCGAATGGTGGCCAAGGCAAGGGGCAAGAGGAGAATCGGGGTGGGGGAAATTCGTCAGAAATGGGTGATCTGCCCCAGAGACAGAGGGGACGGCGAGATGGCCACATTAACATGTTTATTTTCATGCAATTACAAACAGTCTATTGGAATGTGACGTGCATCACTTAATAAAGTCGGCTTGTCACACAAATTGCTGGAGCGCACAGAGCTCATGTCCACAGGGAGAGTTACCGTCAGAGATGAGCAAAGCAAGCCCATTGTGGAATTCCGCCGAATCCTGGTAGCCACGGATTTTTCCGACGGGGCAAAAGGGGCGCTGGAGTATGCACTGGCAGTGGCGCGCCGATTCAAGAGCAAAGTGTACCTGGCGCACGTGATTCCTTCGCAAGTATTGCACTTCGTTTCGCCGGAATCTTCGGCTGATGCGCTGCAGAAGGCTAGGGCATTCGCCAGCCGGGAACTTCGACGTTGGATCGATGCCGCAGCGATGGGCAATGTGGAACACGAGGAGCTGCTGGTCGAAGGACAAGTGTGGCCGGTACTGCAGGAATTGATCAAATCACACCAAATCGACCTGCTCGCAATGGGGACGCACGGACGGACTTCGCAGAAGAAATTGCTGTTGGGAGCGGTGGCGGAGGAGATTTTTCGCCTGGCGGAATGTCCTATCTTGAGCGTTGGCCCAGAGGTGCGGCTGGAGAGCGGGAAGAGAACGGAGCTAGGGCGATTGCTCTACGCAACCAATTTCAAGCCGCACGCCGAACGAGCGGCAAGCATGGCGTTTGCTTTGGAACGCGCCCACCAAGCCAAGTTGACCGTTTTGCACGTGGCGGAAGAGAGCGGCGATTCATCGCGAGCGGGCAGCGAGATTGTCAGAGATTTCCTGCTGAACCGCCTGAAGAAAGTAATACCCGCGGTCTGCAAGAATGTATGCGAGCCGGAGTTTCTGGTGCGCTTCGGAAACGCGGCAGAAGAGATTTTGCGAACTGCTACCGAGCAGAGCGCCGATCTCCTCGTGCTGGGGTTGCGGGGAGGACGAGGAGTTACAGGCCAACTGCCATCAGCGACAGCCTATGAACTGGTGAGGCAAGCACCGTGCCCGGTGCTCACACTGAGATCCTAG
>CAWABP010000028.1:0-172317 GCA_963780315.1 Candidatus Acidiferrales bacterium
GCCGAACTTTCGCAGTTGCCAGCAATTTTCGGCATTTTTGCGATCATTTTCGCAGCTAAGCCGTGCGTTTCCATCGCCGCACTCTGAAAAAACTGTAGAGTGAAGACCAAGGCTCTTCCCTTGGGCACCAGACTTCTGGCAGTCTGCAGTGGACATGTTCTTGCGCAGCATCCATCGAAAAAAAGACGGCAAGGATCATCGCTACTTCAGCATCGTAGAAAACCATCGAACCGCTTCGGACAAAACGGTGCAGCGAACCGTCCTCTATCTCGGAGAGATCAACGATCAACAGCAAGCGGCCTGGCGCAAGACATTGTCGGTGTTTGATGAACAAGAGCAAGAATATACGAACTTGAGTTTGTTTCCCGATGACCGCGAGATTCCCGCCGATGCCATTGACAGCCTGCAAGTGAAACTGAGCGGGCTCGAACTGCGTTGCCCTCGGCTGTTCGGTAGCTGCTGGCTGGCGTGCGAGTTATGGCAGCAACTGGGCCTGCATGAGTTTTGGGACGCTCGCCTTGCCGGAACTCGGGAAGAAGTTCCTTGGGAAAAAGTATTGCAGCTACTGGTGGTGAGCCAACTGCTGGATCCGGGCAGCGAGTTTCGCGTGCATCGCCAGTGGTACCTGACCACTGCCATGGATGCGCTGCTGGGAACAAATTTCTCCGTGGCCGAAAAGGATCGCTTGTATCGCTGCCTGGACCGTGTGCTGGAACATAAGCAGGAACTGTTTCAGTGGTTGCGCCAGAAGTGGGCCGATCTGTTTCAAGCGGAATTCGAAGTAATGCTCTATGACCTGACGAGCACTTATTTTGAAGGTGCGATGGAAGAGAACCCCAAGGCCAAGTACGGTCACAGTCGCGATAAACGGACAGACTGTTTGCAGCTGGTGATTGCTCTGGTGATCACCACAGATGGTTTTCCATTGGCCTACGAAGTGATGGACGGCAACACCAGTGATCGCACCACACTGCGTGATTTTCTAGACCACATCGAGAAGGTCTACGGAAAAGCAAAACGCATGTGGGTAATGGACCGCGGTATTCCGACCGAAGAGATCTTGCAGGAGATGCGGGATCCGGCACGCGAGATTTTCTATCTGGTGGGGACAGCGAAAGGCAAGATCCAAGAGTATGAAAAGAAATGGCTGGATCTGCCCTGGCAGCAGGTTCGCGAGTCGGTGGACGTGAAACTATTTGAGCAAGACGGGGAACTCTATGTGCTGGCCAAGAGTGAAGGAAGAAGAGCTAAAGAGACCGCCATGCGCCGTAAGCGCCTGGTCCGCTTGCTCAAAAAGCTCCGTGCCATGCGACGCAGCCTGCCCTCTCTGGTCCAGCTGCTGATGCGTTTGGGTGCCGCGAAAGCTCAAGCGGGCCGCGCGTTCCAGTTCGTGCAAATGCAAGTACCGGAGGAAGGCCAGCAGGTTACGCGCGAGACTTTCCAGTTTCGTGTGGATAAGAAAAAACTCCAAGCGGCGGAATGGCGCGACGGGCACTACTTGCTGCGCTCCAACCTTACCGCCGGAGATCCCAGCGTGCTGTGGACGCGCTACGTGCAGTTGACCCAGATCGAAGCGGTATTCCGGTCGCTGAAAAGCGAACTTTGCATCCGCCCGATCCGCCATCAACTGGAGCATCGCGCCGACGCGCACATCTTGATTGCCTTTCTCGCTTACTGCTTACAAGTGACGCTGAAGCAGCGTCTGTTGCTGCACGCCCCAGGGTTGACACCTACGGCGGTGTTGGAGAAGTTGGCGGAAATCAAAATGATCGATGTGTGGATTCCCACGGTCGATCAACGATGGTTGATTCTGCCGCGCTACACCCAGCCTTCTCTCGACACCAAAGTGCTGATCGAGAAGCTGAAACTGCAGCTGCCAAGTCAGCCCCCACCGCGCCTGGTCGGGCAAAAACAGAGCTACAAAATCGAAGTACCAACCGTCCGGTAGGAGGCTATTTGTGGTGAAGACCTCTCCCTAGCCTCGACTGATTACACGGCACTTAACTGGCTCAGATGTGCTCAACTGCGAAAGTTCGGTTAGCACCACCGCCCGAACCACGAAAGCCCCGGCACACACCCTTGGGTTATGTCGAACTACACGAAGGTCGGGCAGTTTGGGCCAGTGCACGACGCACCGTACCCCCCATTCATCGTCTGGGTGTTCGAAAAAAACGAGCCAGCGCCCGCAAATTGAACGGAGAGAACTGTGGCGAGCGCGATCCACTCAAGTTCAAGATTGACACAGCTTCCGCATGAGCTTTTATCGGGCGATTTTCCTTCTTAGATTTTCGCGGAAGATATCGCACAGCTGCTGCCGCAATCCCGTTTTTGTCATTACCCGAACATCTTGCGTGAATTCGATATAGGACTGAGAACCATCAAACTCTGGCCACTCCGGCAAGCCCTGGGCATTGGGATTTCCCGTTTTCGCAAAATTCGTCCAATACTTTTCCATCAAGTCGGCCAGCTTGAAATCAGGCTCACCAAAAACTCCGCCGATGTTTCCCGTCTTAGGATAGTAGCCGAACACGTAGACCAAATCGCCAGAGTGCACCGCGCCTTCCGACTCATGGCCGGGAATGGCCCGCTCGAGTTGATATTCATACACGGGCTGATGAGCCGTGTTGTGCCAGATGGCTTGCGTGGTCGCCGGGCAACGGAACTGCGTGTCAGCGGCCCACTGGGCAGACGGCGGGCCAAACAGCGGGTCATTCGTGCCCTCTGAATTGCCTGCTATCCCATAAGCCTTCAGTGCTTTTGGCGCCAGATCTCCGTACTCTTTCTGAATGATAGGCTTCAGCTTCTCGGCTGATAGGGTCATCGAAAACTCTCGAGCGGTTGTCCCGATGATCATGGGAACGGCAGATTCCCGGCCAGCGGCAAAGACGGCGCCTGGCACGCGGGGGAGGACCCAACCATCAACCACTGGCGAAACAGGCGCTTGCGAATCAGATGGGGCATCCGGATGGCCCAATATTTTGAAGATCTCAGCGGTCGAGAGGCCGCGCAAATACTTGATCCCGCCTTCCCCCGACGGTGGCTTCAGGCTCGCGATCCACTTCTCGCTGGACTTTTCCATTTCACCAAGCGTAGGCAGCCCAAGAGGCGCTGTGCCGCTCTGTGCGATCGCCTTTTGAAAAAGGCCGTTTGCCAAGGGCGAAGTCATGAGCATCCCGGCATCCGCGCCGCCAGCGGATTGCCCGAACAGGGTGACGTTATTCGGATCGCCCCCGAACTTGGCAATGTTATCGTGCACCCAGCGCAATGCGGCGATTTGATCCAGCAGCCCATAGTTCCCGGAACTATGATGCGAAGACTCTCTCGTCAAATCGCCATGGCTGAAAAAGCCAAAAATGCCCAGCCGGTAGTTCACCGTCACCAGGACCACTCCATGCCCATATAAGGTCCCATCCTTGTAAAGAGCACTGGATGCTGTGCCGCCCCTATTTCCTCCTCCGTGGATCCACAGCATTACCGGCAGAGGCTCTTTCGGAGGCCATTGCGACGTCATAACGTTCAGGTACAGGCAATCCTCCTTGCTGGACTCCGCATCCTGCTTGTTCCAATCGCCGAGGACCACTTGAGCGCAGGGCGCACCAAACTCCGTCGCTTCCCGCACGCCGCTCCATTGTTTTGCCGGAAGTGGCTCACGCCACCGCAGGTCTCCCACAGGGGCTTGCGCGTAGGGAATCCCCAGGAATTCCGCCGCTCCAGATGGCTTTAGAACACCGCGCAACTCCCCTGCCGTGACCTTGACGACGGGCTCTGACTCAGCGGCGTGTCGGGGGGATTTTGCAACTCCCGCTGCGGACAAGGCGATCAGAGCCGCAAGCGCAACCAAGCCGCAACGGCAGACAAAACGAACTTTAGCCTCTGACACAGAAATGGAAGGCACGATGGAAGGCTCCTCTATGGCTGTTACACTTTTCCAATTCTCAAGACTGACAACGAATGTTAACTATCCAAGGTTCACGATACCAGTATTGCGGTGTAAAGCTCCGACGATTCTTCACTGGACTGTTAGCCCGCAGTCGAGCGCTGGTATCCTGCTGCTGACCTGCGTACAATGAGCCGATTCCACGGAAAAGGGATATGAGCGAGAAACAAACAGTTCTGATTACGGGCGGTACAGACGGGCTTGGCAAGGCCGCGGCTGTTTTGCTGGCGGAGCGCGGCTACCGCGTTTTCGCCACCGGGCGCTCTGCGGAAAAGCGAGCCGCTTTTGCCCATCTGGCAGCGGAGAAGAAGTTGCCCGTCGAGACGGTCGAACTCGATGTCTGTGACCACGCATCTGTACGGCGCGCCGTGCAAATAGTTCTGGAGAAGGCCAGCGCCATCGATGTGCTCGTCAACAATGCGGGCGTCGGCTATATGGCCGTGATCGAGGATCTTCGTCTGGATGACTTGCACCGCCAATTCGAAACCAATGTTTTTGGCGTTTTGCGAGTTACGCAAGCGGTGCTGCCGCACATGCGCGAACGTCGGCGCGGCCGCATCCTGATGATGAGCAGCGTTGCCGGGCTGCTGACGCCACCGACGTATGGCGCCTATAGCAGCAGTAAACACGCTCTGGAGGCACTTTCCAACGCGTTGCGCCTGGAGATGTATCCGTTCAACATCGAAGTAATCCTGATCGAACCGGGTTATATCATTACGAATTTCCAACAAACGGCAAAAGAACTGGCCGAGCCATACGTTGAAGCAGCAAAAGCAGGGCCCTACGCCAAGGTATATGCCGGTTCGTGGAATGGGGCGAACCGGAGCCGCGCCGAATCGAAAACGACGCCAGAGGATTGCGCGCGCGTGATTCTGGAGGCCATTGAGTCACCACATCCCAAAGCGCGTTATCCGGTGACGACGCTGGCGAAATGGGCGTCGTTCGGCCGACGCATTCTGCCGGATACCCTGATGGATTCGTTCTTACGCCGCAAATACGGCGTTCAGCGAGAGGAGTAATTTCCTCTAGTTGGAAACCTGGAAGGAGAGGCTATTCTCACGGAGTTGTTCCCACTTCTTCCGCCACGCATCATGGATGGGACTTTCCGCATAATCGGCGGCGGCTTCCGCGCTAGTGAACTCAATCACGTAAACGCCGCTGAAATCCTGAATCTGGTTGCGCTCTGTTTTCAGCCAAATATTCTTGATGCCGGGGATTTTCGCGGCCATGTCCTTGATGCCAGCAATGGCCTGTTCCTGGTCGTTCAGTGAAGTGGCATCGCGGAATTTATAAGCCACCACGTGCACAACCGTTTTGGGCTGTCCGTATCTGTTGACAGCGGAGACATGGCGCGTCAGCATACTTCCCACTGCGATTCCGGCAGTAAACACCAGCGCGGCAGAGAATAGCTGAACCAACCGACGATTCGCGAAAAGCATAACCTTCCTCCCCTATAGGAAAACGTGTTTAGTCTAAGGGACTCCGGTGGAGGCGGCAACTCCACCGGATTTGGCGGATTTGACGCCATCTGCCGGTGCGATTACTCTGAGAATTCATGAGGTGACAAGCATGTTGCGGATGTCTGGTTGGGCCATAGCTATGTGTGCCAGTTTCTGTCTGGGACCGTACGCACGGGCCGAGAATCGCGAGGCTGTGAACCAGGAAGCCCGCGCAATTTTGAAGCAATTGATCGAAATCAATACCACGGACTCCGTCGGCAATGTCACGAAAGCCTCCGAAGCCATGGCCCAACGATTCCTTGCCGCAGGATTTCCCCAACAGGACGTACGCGTCGCCGGTCCTAACGAGCGCAAGAAAAACCTTGTGGTGCGCTACCACGGTACTGGCCAGAAGAAACCCATTCTCTTCATCGGCCACCTGGACGTTGTGGAAGCGCGGCGCGAAGACTGGACCACTGATCCATTTCAATTCATCGAGCAAGATGGCTACTTCTACGGCCGTGGCACGCAAGACATGAAAGAGGGCGACGCTTTGCTGGTGACCACGTTCATTCGCTTGAAGCGCGAACGATTTGTGCCAGACCGTGACATGATACTTGCCCTCACCGCCGATGAAGAAGGCGGTGATTTCAACGGTGTGGATTGGCTGATCAAACAGCATCGTGACTGGATCGACGCGGAGTACTGTATCAACCTGGACGGGGGCGAGTTCGAAAGGACGAAAGGTAAACGGTTGCTGGCGGGCCTTCAGGCAAGCGAAAAGGTCTATGTTGATTATCAATTTGAAGCGACCAATCCCGGCGGTCACAGTTCGGTCCCCGGACCCGAGAATGCCATTTACGAACTAGCCGCCGCGCTGACGAAGCTCCAGGGTTTTTCATTTCCTGTGGAAGTCAACGAGATCACGCGCAACTACTTCGCGCAAACGGCTCTGCTCAGCGCAGGCTCGCTCGCTGCCGATTTCCGAGGTGTTTCGAAGGAACCCCCAGACCCGGATGCCACCAAGCACCTCTCGACGAATCCCTATTACAATTCGCTCCTCCACACCACCTGTGTAGCTACCATGCTTTCAGGCGGCCATGCTCCAAATGCTCTTCCGCAAACCGCCCGTGCCAATGTCAATTGCCGCATCTTTCCCGGTGAGGATCCAGAAGAGGTACGCAAGACATTGCAGCGAATCGTGGGGGATGCCAAGCTGAAGGTCACTTACGTGCAAAATAGGACCTCCGACGGAAACATTGTCACAAACGTTGCGGTTCCTCCTTCCCCACTGTTGCCGGACTTGAAGGCCTCCTTGGAGAGCACGTTGGGCAGCATGTGGCCGGGCCTTCCGGTGGTCCCTTCGATGTCCACGGGAGCGACTGATGGCAAATACCTGCGCATTGCTGGCATACCAACCTACGGCATCGCGTGTATGTTTTTCGATTCCGAGGATGACCGCTCTCACGGCAAGGACGAGCGAGTGGTCGCGCAGGATTTTTACGACGGGGTAGAGTTTACGTATCGGTTTTTGAAGGAACTTGGGAAGTCGCGATAGTCAATCTTACTTGGATGCGGGAATTTTCACTCCAGAAAGGCAAAGGCCCCGGAACTTCCAGGGGTCTTCTTGTTTTCGAAATCAAAAAGAGTCAGGGTTTTGAGGGGTCCGGCGCGGCTCCCGGTTTCCCATCGGAGGGTGCCACGGCACTTGCCGCGACGGGCTTGCTGGTTTCGTTGCCGAACCTGGTCAGGTAGGGCATGAACGGCGTCACTTCAAACGGCATCTTCTCGCGTTCCGCCACCGTTCCAACCGGCTTGCTCTTGATCAGACCAAGCTGGTCGTTCCAGGGATCGATCTTGACGCGTCCGCCCAGTGGAAGAGCTGCGATCTTCTGCGGATTCTGCTTGGGATCGACAGGCACCGAGGATTTCAGGTCGGCGATCTGCGGCACGCGATTACCCAGGTGACCGCTGATCAGATTGGGAATCTCTTTCTGGCGGACCTCCAGCGCTTGCAGGAACAGGCCAGCATTGCCCAACTGATTTTTGTATGGCGAATTGTTGAGAATTTGAATGGCCTTCTCGTTGGCTTGGCGTTCTTCATCCGGAGTACGCGCAAATCCGAAGTGCCGGAAAGTGTCCTTATCCTCGACCATCAAATTATCGAAGAAGGCGTACTGTGAATCGACGCGGTGGCCGAGTACCACGTGGCTTAGTTCATGGGCCAGGATGGTCGCCAGGCTCGCTTCGTCCGGAAGTACGTCCACCAGGCCGCGACTGAGCACGATCGTGTGGCCCACAGTGAAGGACTCGAGAGTAGAAGTCATCAGGATGCGGCAGCGTACGTCGGGGTCGAGGTCAATGTTGTTGGTCACTTCCAGATTGTTAACCACCGTTTCCAGAACTTTGTCCACTTCGCCCTTGGGCGACATCAAACCAATGCGTTCCAAGCGGTCAGTGACGTTGTCTTCCGCCTGGCGGTCCCACGAGCGCTGTGCTTGAATCGGGGAAACGTCGTTCATAGTCTTGCTATCGTCTTGCATCGGCGTTTCCACCAAAATCTTGCTCAATTCCTGTTCCTGGCTGGTGCCGCCGAGGTTGTAGCCCCACAAGCGGGTCTGCGCCTTAAAATCCAGTTTCTTGCTGATGGCGTAGTGCAGGTCCTTTTCTTCGCTATAGACGAAAGTGGGCAGCCATTGCCCCGGTTGTACGTTGGTCCGCCAGCTATCGAAGTGAAAGTACCAACTGGAGTGGCCATTGCCGTTATACGCGCCGTTGAAACGCACGATGTTGAAATCCTGATCCTCAACCCAGATGCGCCCCATGAAGCGTCCGCGGTTGTTCTTTTCCGTTGGCGTGATATCAAATACAAGGCAACGCACTTCGCCCAGAAACTCGCGGCGCACATAATCAAACTTGTAGTGCTGTTTGTCGAAGCCATTCGTATCGATGAAAATCATCTGCAGAAAGCCGTCAGGAAGGAACTGCATGGCAAAGCTGAAAAAATTTCCGATGGAGCCGAAAACTTTCTTGCTTTTGCCCTGCGTTTCGTTTAGAGGTACCAGGCTGACGCCCTTCTGGAAATTCGCGCGTCCCAGAAAATACTTGTCGCCCGCGGGAATCTGCCCAAGATCCTTGTCGGGCTTCAGGTTTTGAATATAGGTTTCCACGAGCGGAGAGTAATTGCGCATTTGGGCGTACAACCGTTGCTCGTTGCTAATCACACGGTCGATCACTTGTTCCGGCGTGCGAGGCTGATCGGCGGCCGGAGCGGGCGCGGCGATAGCCGGCAAAACAGTGCAGGCACAAAGCGCGAGCACCAGGGTCCCTTTTGACAGCGTTCTCATGATCGTATCTCCCTCAGTAGGCCAGCCGGAACTCAATCCGTACGCGGGCCGGAAAATCCACTGGTTCGCTCTGACGCAAAGCCGGCTTGAATTTGATCTCTTGTGCCGCTCGCACCGCCGCCTCATCGAGGCCGTGCCCCAGGCCGCTTACGACCTTATTAATCTGGATACTCCCGTTGGCCAAGAATACCAGGTCAATTACTACGTCACCTTCAACCCTCAAACTACGTCCCTCCGCGGTATACTCGGGCCGCGGCTTGTCCAATATTTTAGGAGTATTATCCGCCGGTCCGCCCACGGCAGCCTTCTTCTTCGGTCCTTCCACGTTTGCTGCTGCGGCATCGCTGAAGCCTCCGGCAACCACTGTAGACTTCTTCGGGCTGGCAGCCGTAGGAGGAATGGCAGTCCCATTTCCAAAGCCCGTACTCGCCACCGTTCCGCGGATCCCTTCTTTCCCTCCCGTACCATTCCCGTAGCCTGGGCCACCCGGGAGGGCCGGAGAACCCAAACGGTTCACGTTTGTCGCTTTGTTCGGATCGCCCTTCCCGGCTATGCCATTGGGGTCGCCGAAACCGCCAGTCTGCACCTTCTCAACTGGTGCAACCACAGTCGCGACTGCGGCACTACCTGAGCCGAGATTGCCGACTTTCACATCTTCCTTCGGCCGCTTCGGACCGGTGTCCTTTACATCGATTTTCGCCGCTTCAAATGTCGGAGCTACTTCGGGCGGTTTCACGTCAGCCTTTTCCACCTTTGGGACAACAGCCTTGGGTTTTGCCAGGTTTGCAAAGATGTGCGGCTGTGTCGGGTTCAACACTGGCTCTACAGGAATTGGCTTGGGTTCCACTTTGGGTGCGACGGCCTTGGGCTTGGGCGTCGGCTGCGGAGGAGGTTCAGGTGCCACGGGGATTTCGGTCAGCGGCTGGGCGATCTCGACGCTGGTGTAATGCAAGGCGGTCTTCATCTGCTCGGGGTAGAGCAAGGGCACTGCAAGCAAGAATGTCAAAATGGCCAGCTGCGCGATGGCGCTAAAGCCCAAGCGTTTCCAGTTGGAGTTCGGGTCAGGCAGCAAGGCAAGGCGGGCGGGTACTGGCCTGCTTCCCATGTGCTGTTTCCAAGCGTCTGCGCCCACAGTTCGCCCGCGGTGCGCGGCAAGCCCGACGCCTAGTGATGTCCTGCGTGGTGGATCTGCAATCATCGTGGTCATCCGCTTCGCCGCCTCGCACAGATGTTTATCCCGACACCTCTGTTCCAAAAGAACAGAAGTGGTTAAGATCGGGACGTGTGTTGTACCGGTACGAGAGTACTTTGGGCGCCAGAGTCGTCCGAATAGGACTTTCGTACTATCGTCGCGTACTCGCTAATGACTTTGCGAGCGCGTTTTCCACACGCCTTCTTTGCCGGGATAAACCCGCCGAGGCTGATTTCGTTGCGGGCGAGGTTCGCAACACTCCTTAGAGTACCGCATCTAGAGGCACAGGCTATCGCTCTTTTATGCACCGGTTCCTCGCAGAGGGTATCCCCTTAGGATGCACCAACCGGGCGAACCGTTGGTTGTATCCTAGGCATCCTAGGGTATAGAAATAAGGTGGTTAGGTGCAATCCTGGAGTTTCGTGACCCATCGTTCCCATGACCGCCCTGACCCTGTGCACCGAAATGCTCTGCAGAGCCTCGGGATCTCAGGGGAAACCCTGGACTCGCTGTATGCAGAATCCGGTGCAGGGCAGTGGTGCCTAACTCTGCCGCAATTTGTCGCGGCCCTGGAGCGCAGTCTTAGCAAGCGCTTCCCCGGTGTTGCTTTGCCCGGCGATCAACGCGTCGAGTATTTGCAGACCCTCAATCTGCGGGACCTGGCCCTCGCGGCAGCGTGCCTGGAAGGCTCGGAATCGGCCTGGGAATATTTTGTCCGAGAGTACCGCGGGGCTCTGCGTGCCGCCGCCGGCGCGATAACGAAAGGCAGCCGTGCTGGCGCCAATGCCGAGGAACTTGCGGATTCGCTTTTTGCTGATCTTTACGGTCTGGTGGATGGAAAGCGGGGTGAACGGTCACTGTTCCGCTATTTCCATGGCCGGAGTGCGCTAAAAACTTGGCTGCGTGCCATTTTGGCGCAGCGCCACGTCGATGGCCTGCGTGAGAGCCGCCGCTGGGATTCGTTCGATCAAGCTGATGGGGAAGAGTCTAGTCCACTCCCGGAACTCTCTGTGCCTCCTAACCCCCTTGATCCGCATCGTGAACGCTATTTGCAGCGATTCGTTGCTGCCCTGCAACTCTCCCTCGCCTCACTTGATGCCGGCGATCGCCAGCGATTGGAGCTCTATTACGCGCGGCAGAAGACGCTGGCCGAGATCGGCCGCCAGATAGGCGAGCATGAATCCAGCGTGTCGCGCAACCTGGAACGCACGCGAACGGAATTGCGCGCGCTGATCGAGGTGCATCTGCGCAGTGAACCGGTCCTGAGTCAGGCGGAAATTGCGCTTTGCTTTCAGTACGCCGCTGAGGATGCTCCAATCGATTTTCGGAATCTGTTTCCGGAAAACAGGCAGGGTAAACCTGGGCTAGGTAGGAAGGAATCGTCGTGAGCGCCTGCAAGAAACAGATCGCGCGACGTTCTAAGAAGGGAGAGCGCCATGCCGTTTGATGATCGCGATCAGCAACTCGAACGCGCGCTTGCGCGCCACCTGCGCGGTGCCTCACCGGATGCGGATTGCCCCGACGCGGAAATCCTCGCTGCGTATCACGAGCAATCGCTCTCGCTGGAAGGGATGGCGCACTGGAAAACGCACATTGCTAGTTGCTCTCGCTGCCACGAGACACTGGCTTTGCTTGAACAGACTGATTCGATTGCTGGGAATGCCTGGGAGAAAAATGAATTGCCAGCCGCTTTGCGAGGGGCCGAGACGAACGCGCGGGAAGAAATTGTCGCGGCGAAACTCGCGCCGACCGCAGCACCAGTTCCTGTTGTTATGCCGAGCGCGGTGAATGCCGCTGCCAAAGCGCACCGCCGCGTGCGTTGGAGTGTCCTTGTTCCCGTAGGAACACTCGCTGCGGGGCTTCTGGTTTGGGTGGCCGTGCATGAAAGTCCACAATCTGCGAGGCATGAAAAGAGTGGTGTACAGGTAGCCGAGAACCGTGAACTTACGCCACCGGCATCGTCAACTGTTCCCGAAGCTGGAAAAGACGAAGCTCGCGACGAAGGCTTGGCGGCCTTTCAGTCAAAAAAGCCGGCGGAACATACGCTCACGACTCCCGCGCTGCCAGCGAAAGAAGCGCCACCGGCCCGGATGGTGGCACCACCTCCGCCTGCGGTACCGCAAGAACTGGCGAAGACCGAACACGGCAAACTCGCGCAACTCGATGCGAGCAAATCCGCGAACGAATTTCGCGCCCGGGATGCTGGGGGCACGGTCGGCGGCAGGCGATCAGCGGCTGCAGCTCCAGCCACGCCCAAGCCTGGCCAAGCCGGTGGACCGATGAATTCGAACCAGGTGCAGAATCAATTGCAGAATCAGATTGCGAATCAATATTCAAATCAAGTTGCAACCCCGTCTGCAAATCAACCCCCGGGCCAAGTTTCGGAACAGGTCACGGTGGAAGCCGAGAAGCGGCCCGCGGCTGAGAACAAGAAAGATGCGGAAAAAGCTTTGAAGCAAAAGAACGAAACGGTCACTGTCGGTGCTATGGCCGAAACGGTCGAGGTGACTTCGGCGCCGCCGGCGCCTACAGCCGGCGCAATCTCTCGTGCGTCGCTCAACGCTCGCGAAACATCCTTGTTCAAGTTGCAGAATCGCAGCATCATCGTTTCGCCAGACCAGAAACATCTTTGGCGCGTCGGGTCCGCCGGAAAGATCGAGAGTTCCACCGACGCGGGCAAGACCTGGAAATCGCAAACGAGCGGCGTGGCTGCGGATCTTCTCACGGGCTCCTCTCCCTCCGAAAGAGTTTGTTGGATCACCGGAAAAGCCGGGACTCTTCTTCTGACCAGGGACGGTGGCAAACACTGGAAACAAGTTGCTTCCCCGATTTTCGAAGAATCAAGCGACATTCTGGCCACCGACGCTCAACATGCCACGATCTGGGGCCTGCCCCACACCAAATCCTTCGCAACCACAGATGGTGGCCGCACTTGGGAGGAAGTTCCCAAGTACTAGAGCGATCTGCAAGAAATTCCTCTGATACCGTTCTAATTGCGAAGGAAAATTCAAGTCGAGGTGCAACAATGAAGATTCGTTCAGTTTTCCAAGGAATTTCTTGCCGCTGGATGGTTACAAGCGCGGCTATCGTTCTGGCAACCGCTGCCGCGTTGGTGCCTACTTACTACGCGGGGAGGAAGGCTGAGCCGCAGGAGAAGGAGGCGAGCCACGCCGCAACAGCGGAGCAGATCACTACGCTGAACGATCAGACTGATCTTGCGGTCACTGTTTATAACTCCAACATCGCCCTGGTTCGCGATGTGCGGCAATTGCAATTGCCCACTGGGGATTTCCGGCTGAAATTCATGGATATCGCCGCCACGGTGAATCCTGCCACGGTCCATTTCCGCTCGCTTACAGATCCAGAAAAGCTCGGCGTTATCGAGCAGAACTACGAATACGATTTGCTGGAGCCTGCGAAGCTATTGAACAAGTACGTAGGTAAGGAAGTGACGCTCGTTCGCACGTACATGGACAATAACACGACAAAACACGAAGAGATTAAGGCCACGCTTCTTGCGAACAACAACGGGCCTGTGTGGCGCATCGGCAATGACATCGTCACAGGTGTATTCGCAGAAAGCTATCGCTTCCCGGAGGTGCCTGCAAATCTTTACGACCGGCCTACTTTGCTGATGTCGCTGGAAAATTCTGGCGCCCACAAGCAGAGCATCGAGGCGTCCTATTTGGCCAACAATCTCTCCTGGAACGCCGATTATGTGCTGACTGTTGGGCGCGAGGATAAGGCCGCTGATCTTGATGGTTGGGTCACCCTCGCCAACAATTCCGGCACGGCGTTCCACAATGCCAAGTTGCAACTGGTCGCCGGGGATTTGAACCGTCTTCCCCAAGCTGTTGCGCGTGACTCGAATATGGAGTACGCCAAGGCAATGAGAGTCGCCGCCGCGCCCCAATTCCAGCAGGAAAACTTCAGCGAATATCACCTCTATACTTTGGGCCGCCGCACTTCGGTGGAGGATAAGGAAAGCAAGCAGATCAGCCTATTGCAAGGCAGCGGCGTTCCCCTGGAAAAGCTCTTCGTCGTGAACGGCCAGAATTTCTACTATCACAACGCCCAAGCGCCCGGCGCGCCCCTGAAGGATCCCGTCATGGTGTTCTACAAATTCAAGAATGAGGAGAAGGCCGGGCTGGGAATTCCGCTACCCGCTGGCAACTTGCGCGTCTATCAAAAGGACTCCAAAGGGGGCGTGCTCTTCGTCGGGGAAGATCACATTGACCATACGCCCAAAGATGAATTCATAACCGTGAAGATTGGCAATGCGTTTGATGTGGTGTGTGAGCGGAAGCAGACCGACTACAAAAGTATTGCCACGCATGTTTGGGAGATGGAGTTTGAAATTACGCTGCGCAATCACAAGGATACGCCGGTGATGGTGCAAGTGAACGAACCCATCGGCGGTGATTGGGAGATGCTGACTTCTTCCTACAAGTACACGAAAACTTCAGCCTGGGCGGCGCAATTCGAGGTTCCTGTAAAGGCCAATGGCGAATCGGTGTTAAAGTACCGAATCCGCGCCAAGTGGTAATCGCAATGGCCTCGTCATGGTGGTGAGTTTTGTAATCCTGAGCCCGTCGCATGAGGATAGACGGAGGATCTCAGCCGAAAGCCTTTGATTCAGGAGTGCGTTGAGGTCCTTCGCTGCTTTCAGGACGACAATCTGGATTGCGAAAGCTCAGCCCTGAACGATGGCGTCCGCCTCTATTTCCACCAGCATTTCCGGCGAGATCAATTTGCTCACTTCCACCATGCTCGTCGCGGGCCGGATGTCCTTGAAGAATTCACCGTGAGCGCGGCCGATCTTCTCCCACTCCGCAATATTGGTGACGAAGATCCGTGTTCGCACAACATCTGACAAGCCCCCTCCCGCACGTTCCAATGCGGCAGCGATGTTGCGCAGGGTTTGCAGCGTTTGCGCGTAAGCATCACCTACACCGACTATTTTGCCGTCTGGGCCCGTCGCGGTCGTGCCCGACACGCTGATGTGATTGCCAATGCGCACGGCCCGGGAATAGCCCACGATGGGTTCCCAGGACGTTCCGCTAGAGATGTTTTGCCTTGGCATGGTGATTCCTCCATGACTGCCCGGAAACACGCGCGTTCCCTTATAGCTCAGGGCTGCATGATAAACTGAAAGGAAGTATGGCACAGGCGCGATGAAGTGTCTGTGCCCCTATTGGAATGATCGCATGCGCTGCAACAACATTCTGGAAGCCGTGGGAAACACGCCGCTCATCCGACTCAATCGTATCGCCAAGGACCTGAAGCCGCAGATCTGGGTGAAGGCAGAGATGCTGAATCCGGGCGGCTCGGTAAAAGACCGCATCGGCATCACCATGATTGACGACGCCGAGAAGAAAGGATTGTTGAAGCCCGGCGGAACCATCATCGAAGGCACCTCCGGCAATACTGGCATGGGCTTGGCGCTGGTTGCGGCGGTGCGCGGCTACAAATGCGTCTTCACCACAACGGACAAGCAATCCAAGGAAAAGGTGGATCTTCTGAAAGCGCTGGGCGCAGAAGTGATTGTCTGCCCAACCGCCGTTGAACCTGAGGATCCCCGCAGCTATTACAGCGTGGCGAAGAAACTGGCGCGCGAAATTCCTAATTCGTATTACCCGAATCAGTATGACAATCCCAGCAATCCCGAAGCGCATTATCAAACCACTGGTCCGGAAATCTGGGAAGCCAGCGAAGGAAAAATCACACATTTTGTGTGCGGCATAGGCACGGGCGGCACAATCAGCGGTGTCGGCAAGTTTCTTAAGGAGAAAAACGCCAGCGTCAAAATAATCGGTGTCGACCCAGAAGGCTCGCTTTACTACGATTTTCATAAAACCGGGAAGGTCATTAAGGCACGCACTTATGTTGTCGAAGGCATTGGCGAGGATTTCTTCCCGTCAACGATGGACATGCAGATTCTGGATGACGTAATCCAAGTGAATGACGAAGAGTGCTTCGTTGTGGCGCGGCGCCTGGCGAAGCTCGAAGGACTGTTCACAGGCGGCTCCGGCGGGGGTTGCCTCTCCGCAACCATGCGGCTCGCCAAGGACCTTAGCCCGCAGGATTTTGTTGTCGCGCTTTTGCCGGATACTGGCATGCGCTACCTCAGCAAAGTTTTCAACGACGAATGGATGCGCGAACGCGGGTACTTTGAAGCGACGGCGGCGATCACCGCGGCGGAAATCGTGACTGCCAAGCGGCAGGCAGGCAAAGTGCGGGAACTTGTGATTGCCAGACCTTACCAGACGGTTTTCCATGCGCTGAAAACCATGCAAGAACAGGACATCTCGCAGATTCCGGTGTTTGAGGAGAACGTGCCGATTGGCACCGTTTACGAAGACCAAATTCTCACACTCGCACTACAGGGCAAGGACTTGCGCAAGCTCGTGGTGCGCGAAGTGATGAGCAATCCACTGCCGCTCGTGCCAAAGACAGCACCGGTCGAACGCATCACGTACATGTTAAGCCACGAGAATCCAGCGATCTTCGTGGAGATGGAAGAATCGAAACTGGAGATTCTTACCAAGTATGATTTGATGAGCACCGTCGCGAGCCTTATGGAACAAATGCGCTAAGTAACGTGGCCGCGAGGAAGATCTCGGGAACAGGACATTCGATCGATGAAAATTCAGGATTTCAATGAACGCTTGAAAGATTCCATTCTCATTGCGGATGGCGCGATGGGCTCCATGCTGCACGAGGCTGTCGGTTCCGTGCGCTGTTTTGACGAACTTAATGCCACCGAGCCGGAAGCTGTGTTTCGTGTCCACCAGGCTTATATCGAAGCCGGCGCGCAGATTATCGAAACCAACACTTTTGGCGCAAACCGGTTCAAGCTTGCTCCGCTCGGCCTGGGTGACGAAGTGCAACGATTGAACAGCCGAGGCGTAAAGATTGCCCGGGAAGCCCGGGAAGCCGCTGCGCGCGAGGTGCTCATCGCCGGTTCCATCGGGCCACTCGGCATTGGCGTACAGGCGCGGCATCCTGAACCAGACCAGATCCTTGGCATTTTTCACGAACAGGCGCTTGCCCTAGAGGAGCGGGGCGTCGATTTCTTTATTCTTGAAACATTTTCCTACATCGAGGAGCTGATACTGGCCATCGACGCCATACGCTCCTTTTCCGGCCTGCCCATTGTTGCGCAGCTCACTTACTCGGAAGAGGGCACCACTTATGGTGATGTGCGGCCGTTCCTCGCCGCAGCCATGCTAAAAGACAAAAATGTGCAGGTGATTGGCGCCAACTGCACGCTGGGGCCGCAATCGCTCCTGCCCATCCTTCAGGAGCTCAGCAATTCCGGGGATTTCCGTGTGAGCGGGATGCCCAACGCCGGTTTTCCCAAGCGCGAGGGCGACCGCATTGTCTACCCAAAATCTTCCCCGGAATACTTTGCGCTCTTTGCCCGGGAAGCTGCCGAAATTGGCGTGCGCATCTTGGGCGGTTGCTGTGGCACAACGCCTGCGCACGTCCGCGCCATGGCTGAAGCCGTGAAATCGCTGCGTCCCGCGAAGGCGCACGGGGCTGTGTCCGTTGTGCAAGCGGCGGAACACGTGGTGCCGCCACAACTTCGCGAGCCGGAAAGCAAGTTCTGGAAAAAGTTGCAGAAGAGAGAGTTCACCGTTTGCGTGGAGATTGACCCACCAAAAGGCCTGGCGCTCGATCGCATTTACGAGCAGGTTGACAAGGTTATGGCCTCACACAAAGTGGACGCCATTGACATCAATAGCGGCGCCATGGCCCGCGTTGGCATGGACGCGCTGATTGTCGCGGGCGCGCTAGAAGCCCGGGGCGTCGAAACCGTGCCGCACCTTACCACGCGCGATCAGAATATCATTGGGCTGCAGGCCATGCTCCTCGGGGCCTGGACCGTCGGCGGCGTGAGAAACGTTCTTGCGATTACGGGCGACCCGCCCTCGGTCGGCGATTATCCGGAAACCAGCGGCGTGTACGAGGTGGATTCCGTTGGCTTGGTAAAGATTCTGAATCGTCTAAACCAGGGCACGGATTGGGCGGGCAAAACACTTGGAGGGCAGACTAATTTTACGATTGGCGTCGCACTGAATCCCGTTGCGGACGACCTGAACGGTGAAATTGCGCGTTTCCACGCCAAGGTCGAGGCTGGCGCACACTTCGCGATGACCCAACCGCTTTTCGATCCCGCACACTGGCGCAATTTCTTGAAGGAGTTGGGCAGCAAACCCGCTATCCCCGTTTTGATAGGTGTATGGCCGCTGAATAGTTACAGACAGGCGCTGCGTTTAAACAACGAAGTGCCGGGGATCATGATTCCGGGACCGCTCTTGAAATCCATGGAAGCCGCAGGTTCAGGGGCCCGGGACCGCGGTTTTGAAGTTGCGCGGGAAATGCTTACCTGGGCGCGTACGGAGTTGGCGGGTGCTTATCTTATTCCACCCTTCAAACGCTACGAAGAGATACTGGAAATCCTCTAGTCTCCCGCAGGAGCGCAGGACGCACATACCCCAAATTCGCAGTCGCCCGCTCTGCTTCGTCAAGCTGCCTTCGTCTCCACGGACAGCAGCGAATCTCTGGTACTCCTGTGCACGCGGCGGAGTACAAGCACAAGTACAAAGTAGATGAGCGCCGTGAGCAGCGGGGCCAGAACAGCCCAAGCTACAATTGCATGCCACGTAGTGCTCCAGAGGAAGCAAATAGCCCCCCAAAGATCGGTGTGAGCCATTCTGTTTATGCCGGCAATGGAAATCGGCAGGTGTGGAGCGCGGAATACGCGTTCCCCCAGGCGGAAGAATGGCAGTAAGAGGGCGACTTGCGCGGGGTACATGGAATAGTTGATGAGTTGGATGGCGGGAAGATTCAGGCGAAAAATCAGGGCCGCGAACGCGCAAAGTGCAGTTGTCCAACCCAGCGCAGGAAAAACTCCCAGGACCACGCCCAACGCCAAGCTAAATGCGAGCCTCTCCGGTGCGACGCCCTGCCGCAGCAGATTTAGGATCGGGAGTACCAACCAGCGGTAGAGAAAGTGTTCTTTCATGCGGCCTTCGGGTGGACCAACAGGGAAATTTGCCTTTCGCACTTCAGCGCGAAGAGTTGCAGAGAAACACAGTGAATTCTTCGTTTCACAACTTTCCTTGTTCCATCGTTTGCCGGGGCGGGGGCTTCGATGAATGCGGCAACCAGATGAGGATACAGCTTGCCTATTACAGCCGGATGTATAAAACAGCTCAGATTCAGATAAATGTTGTTCTTCTTCTTGCGGGAGTACAGAAACTTCTTTTTCTAGAAGAATGGTCCGAAGCTCAGACTGGACCAAAGATTCGGCAAGGTGCGCCGGTAGATCTCCCAGGTGAGCGCTATTCTGCCTTAGGCTTCACAAGGCTGGTGTGATCGTGCACGATTCTCCAGCCCTCTGGTGTTTGCTGGAAGACCAGGCTGAAAACTCCTCCAATATCGTCAGAGGTTCGGTGGAGATGCCACTGCCCCAGCACCAGGGCCGCGCCAGTGCCCAGGAACCGGAATTCAAAGTTCGAGAAATCGAGATGCCCCATGGCCGCTTGATCCGGGTATACGCGCTTGTAGCGGGCCAGCACCGCCTCCCAGCCTCGCGCGATTCCACTACTACCCGCAAATGTGACCTCAGTTGAATTCCAATACCCGCGCATAAAGGCGTCAACGTCCCCACGATTCCAGGCGGTTTGCTGTTCCATCAGAATCTTCGTGATCGCAGCCTGGTTAGACTTGGCTGGTTCGTTTGTGCGGTCGGCGCTGCGGACGCTTCGAGAATGCAGAAACACAAATAACGCAGCCAAAGCTATTAGCAGAACTCCAGTTTGCTTGGACACGGTGAACTCCTCACGAGGATTCAGGCGATACGGAGCATACGTGGGAAGTCCTTGCCAGACAAGCACTTCCAGCCAGCTACAGGCAGCTAGAGGGCACTCTGCAAACACTGAAGAATGATACCCTTGAGGACTACCCTAGGTGGTACCAGTGAGCTATTGGAGCCAGCAGCTTTTATCACGATACTTCGCGTGGAGGCTGAGGGATGTTCGCCGCCATGCTATTTGCGATTGCGATTGTTGCGCTCTTCCAGTTCGCGCTGTACTACTGGCGCGCGGTGCTGACGGGCGTGGCCTCGCAAAGCGTTTCCAAAAGCGTCCTGGAAGCCGCGCAAATTGCGGAGCAAGGGCTCCGCGGCGCCGACTTCGCGCGCCTGGCCAGCCTGCACGAACTAGCCCCTGAGCTCAAAAGCGATCACAGCAGCCTGACGATGGTTCGCGCCTACTATGCCGCGGTTCATGGCCTGCAATCAGTTCTAAGCCGGCTTTCCCCTGCATTTGCCAATTGGGGTGAACAAGAAATGGCTCTTTGCGCGCGCTATGCTGCCGTGCAAATTGAACGCCGCCTGCAAGCAAACCTCGAGCAAGCCGCTTCCATCCGGTCCTGTTAAGTTTTTCCCGAAACGTATTTTCTAGGTCGCTGCCCTTTTGCAGCTGAACGGGTCTGCCGCTTCTTTGGTTCCGTCAGTTAGTAGGCCCAGCGAAGAAGCGTGGCGCCGGAAGTGAAACCGGCACCAACGGCAGCAAGCAGCACTATGTCACCCTTCTTCAACTTTTTTTCTTCCAGTGCTGTTTGCATGGCCAGGGGAATCGTGCCGGCCGTGGTGTTGCCATACTTCTCGATGTTGATAATCACCTTGTCCAGCGGCATTCCCAAGCGTTCCGCGGTGGCCGTGATGATGCGGCGATTGGCCTGGTGAGCGATGAAGCAGTCCACATCCTTGCCAGTCATCCCGTTCTTGGCCAGCACGCGTTCGGTCATTTCCGCCATTTTTTTCACTGCGTACTTGAACACGTTCTTACCGTCTTGATGGATGTAGTGCATCTTTTCATCCACCGTTTTGTGTGAAGCGGGGTTCAGGCTGCCTCCGCCCGGCATGTACAGGAATTGGCCGCCCACGCCCTCCACCTGCGCCACCTGGTCGATGATGCCGTCTTCGCCTTCCTTTGCTGGCTCAAGCATCACCACCCCTGCGCCATCGCCAAAAATGATGCACACTGCGCGATCGGTGTAATCGGTCATAGAAGAATTCACGTCCGATCCGATCACCAGCACTTTCTTGTATTGTCCGGACTCGATGAACTTCACTCCTGCATTTAGCGCATACAGAAAGCCCGAACAGCCCGCGGAAACATCGAAGCCCCAGGTGTTCTGGATGCCCAACTTGTGCTGGACCAGGCATGCGGTGGAGGGATACATCATGTCCGGGGTGACCGTGCCTACCACGATCAGCTCCACCGATTGCAGATCGAAGGGATGCGCCGCCTGGAGCTTCTTCACCGCTTCAACGGCCAGGTCGCTCGCGGCCACTCCTTTTTCGGCCAAGTGGCGTTCGCGAATGCCCACCCGCTCCATGATCCAGTCGTTCGTTGTGTCCACCATTTCTTCCAGATCGGCGTTGGTCAACACGCGTGGTGGCACGTAGCCGGCTACACCCGTGATTTTTGCGGCGAGGCGAGACATGAGGCTCCTTACTGATTCCCGGTGCAGTGCAAAGAATTATGATTGTATGCGAGGGAGTTTGCTGGAAACAAGCGCCCCAAGCCGCATTATCAAGCGCCCGCGGCCATGGCATCAACTTCACCTTGCAGGAAGCAGCTCGTAACGCCAGGTAAGTTTGGCCGTCTTCTGCAGCATGGCCGCTACGGAGCAGTATTTCTCCTCGCTCAGAGCGATGGCGTGTTTCACTGCGCCTTCGTCCAGAGCGCCGCGCAAGCGATAAACAATCTCCAGCTTCTTCCAGACTGTCGGCGGATCGCTGGCCCGCTCGCCGGAACACAGAACTTCCAGCGACTCCAGTTTCTGCCGCTTCTTTCCCAGGATGATCACGATGTCCGTGGCGGTGCAGGCACCCAGCGCCATTAGTACCAACTCCATCGGGCCGGGGGCCTTATTCGATTCGCGGTCGGAATCGATGAGCACGCCGTGGCCCGAAGGGCTCGTTGCCAGGAAGCGCTGTTCGCCAATCCACTGCACAGTAGCTGTTTGCATAGGTGTCCCCAGGTGAAGAGTGTGTCGCTTCACTGTAGCGCAGGATTTCAGACTTGTGGTTTTTTATTGAGTTCCCACGCCTGTGAAGAAGCTTCGGTGCAATAGGTCGATTCTGGTCAAGAGGTGGATCGCTATTGATCTGCTATTGCGGCGGAGCTTCCACCGGCACCGGTACTTGGGTCGTTGAGCCGGTTGAGAGGGTTCCCATCCGGCTGGGCCTTCGTTCTTCCGGAACTCGCTCGACGATGCGGTAATCCGGGGGAATCTGAAACAGAGCTGGGTTCGGCTCACCTGGAACAATCCTGGTCAATTTCATTTCCATTTTCGTCTGGGCCGGGCCCAAAGGTTGGGTTACCTGCAAGAGCATTGCGCCCAATTCTTCCGAACACCAAGTTTCACTGATGCTCGTCGCCGCAGTTCCTTCAGTACTGAGCGGGGCGCGCAGGGACCTGGTCGTGCGTACGCCTTGCGCGTCGAAACCTTCAATCGTTTGGTGGCCCAAATCTTCTCGCCGGATATCGCCAACACTTTGTACGGGCGCAAAGATGGCACAGAACGGGCGTTGTATCTGCGTGCCGCCTTGCGGCTGGATTCTGCCCGGCAGCGACACCGGCCCTCGCGACATAATAGTTGCCGTTTTGCTCAAGGAGTCCAGGCGAACCAGCTTCTGGCTCACCGGATCGCAAATCGTAATCATGTGCTGCACCACTTCAGTCCCTGCTTCTTCTCCAGCATCCACCTTGAACTTGCCCGTGGTCATTTCCACGCGGACACGTCCTTGAGAGTCCCTGGCAACCAGCCCCGGCGGCCGTTCCGGCGTGTTGAGCTGGCTTTGCGTTTCATGCGTGAAGGTTGTCGTTTTTTCGGCTTGGAACGGGTCTCCCGCCCGCAGCGCGATCCCGTTGTAGTTGGAGCCCATTGAGCACTGCGCCGCTGCACGCGGCGCCAGACTCAGGAGCGCCAAGCAGGCCGCCGCAATTCCCACGATGCTTGTTGAGGTACGCCACATGGTCCCACCTCCGGTTCAGCCGTCGCGAATGTAACGCCGCTGGTTCGCCGCCATTCTATGTCAAGAGACAGTTGATCGCTCACACCCACAGGTAAAGATTCGGGAAACGGACGAATTGTTGTCTGAACCGCGACGAGACGCAACCAGGTCTTGCTCCTACGGCGTTTCGGGGCATGAGGGGCTTCGCTGCTCAGCGGAGTTTCTTGCCTGCGATTTGGGCGAGGCGAGCCTTGACCATTTTCTTTACGAGAGCGGAGGGTAGCGGCTTATTCACGGGAAATTGAACTGTGCCTTTGGATATGCGAAATGCTCTTAATTCCTGCTGAAATCGCGCGATCACAGCCGCCGTGGGGAAGAAACTGCAATGGCTGGCAAACGCGGCATACCATACGAGCACGACTTTGTGTTTGAACATGGGGATGCCGTAGCTGATCCCCTCGGTGGCTTCAGGCGGTGCGGCGGAACGAATGGCGGCACGAATCTTTTCCAGTGTGCTACGAGCTGGTTCCGGGACGAGGGTGAGGTATTCCTCCACAGTTGTCGCGGCGCGATTGGATCTAGGTTTTTTCATGCGAGGAATAGTACGGGGATGGATTGCGTTAGTCCAGCGCTGCATGCTGATTTCGGTCGCGCCAACTGCACTTGGGATTGCGCAGGATGAGGCATGACCTATGGGCCCCTACGGTTTGTGGTGATATTGCCAGAGGCAGATTTCGTTGCCGTCGGGGTCTTCCAGCGAAGCGAGCACGCCGGTGCCCTTGTCAACCGCCGCGCCCGTGCGCACTCCTTTAGCGCGCAAATCGTTTAGAGCTTGCTGAATATTTTCCACGCGCAGACAGAGGCGGGCGTTACCGGGACCGCGAGGACTTCCGTTGGGTGGGGCGGGCACAAGTTCAAAGAGGACGCCTTCAATATCGAAGCGCGCCACGACATCGCGCGATGTGAGGGCCAAACCAAGCACATCGCGATAAAAACGGATCGCGGCTTCCATGTCAGAGACGTAGTGGAAGACGCAATCGAAATGAAACTCCGGCCGCAGAGGGTTGGAAGGGGAGGACATGGTGGCTGAAATGAGGATAGCTCTTCAAATAGTCCACGGGAAGTGAGGACTGTGCCGCGATCAATACATTATGCAACGGCGAAAACAACTTTGCTTCGATCGAGATGACAAAGCAGGGAGGTGGAATGGGCCGTGATGCGGGGACGTCCCTAGGAGTATGACTCGGCAAAATGTGCCTGGAGCGGATGCAGGTTGTGCGCGAAGTCGAGGGAAGAAGATTCTAATGCGGCCCAAGTTTTGGATAAGCCGCGCGTTTTCAATGTTCGGCTCGGCCGAAAGCAAGGCAATCGTGGCCCCTGGATTGCCCTGTTTGCGGATTGTCCTCGGTCAAGGCGCTAAAGTTTTTTGTGAACTGGCCGATGATAAATCTGAATCGAGCGCACCGCGTGCCAGGAAGGCGCCTGGGCAAAAACCGAGGAGGGGGAACCCCGCATGGCTATCGCAGGAATCGCGAGTAGCAGCATCTTTCAACTGTTGAGTTCGCAGTCCACACAGTCGCCGTAGCAGAAATTCAAACAGGAATTCCAGCAACTCGGCCAGGACTTGCAGTCCAGAAATATCTCGCAAGCGCAGGCCGATTTCGCGGCGCTGCAGCCGAGCAGCAGTCAAACGAATGCCAGCCCGATTGCCACTGCGTTTCCGCAACTTTCGCAAGATCTGAAGTCCGGCAACCTGACGGCAGCGCAGCAGGATTACCCTTCCATTCAGCAGGACTTCCAACAGCAGGCCGCATCCGGACATCACCATCACCACCGTCATTCCAACGAGTCGCAGAATTCCTCCAGCGCGCAAACTGCGCTGGACCAACTCTTCTCGCAACTCGGCTAGGCACTGCAGTCTGGAAGCCTTTCCAGTGCACAATCCGCCTACTCATTACTGCAACAGGAGTTCGCGCAACTTGGAGCATCCTCCAGCAGTTCGTCCACCGGAAGTTCTTCTTTGTCCAGCAATCCGCTCAGCATTTCGATCTGATTCGGCGGAATTACGCTTATTCCCACGCAAGGCAGGCTTCTTGCCTGCCTTGTTTTTTGTGCGCCTGGCATCCTCAAAGACAAAAAGCGGCCCGCCTGCAGCGGTGGACCGTGCACAGTAAAGAGAATTCGACGAGCCTCAGCAGAGCTGTGTGAGGAGTTCGTTGACTTCTTTGGAGGCTTCGGAAAGCGCGCGTTGTACGGGAGCGGAGAGACCGAGCCCAGTGGCAATTTTCTTGGGTTCGACACCAACAAGGAACAGGCGGGCGGGAAGTTCATCGAGGAGTTGGGCAGCAGCGAGTAGCTCGCCAGCATTGCCTTCGTGGGCGGAACTGGCGTGACCGGGATTGACATTGCGAAGTTCCGCGAGAGTCATGCGATGCACAGTGCCTGGAGGGGCGCCGGTCTTCACGGCATCGACAATGATCAAGGCTCTGCGGCCGCTGAGGCGTCCGAGAAGCGCCAGGCCTTGCGTGCCACCATCCACAAATTCGACCTGACCATCCCAGTTCTTGGCAGAACTGGAAAGGTGATCAAGAAGCGCGGGGCCGACGCCGTCATCGCTGAGAAGCGTGTTGCCAAGTCCGAGGACGAGGATGGGAGGAGGCGCGGGCTCGCGGTCCAGCAGGAAATCAAGATAGCCATTCATCGTTGCGGATATCTCCCTGCCGATAGAATTTGTAGCCTGAAATGATGGAGGTAATCAGGCCATTGCCGTATTGCGTGGAATCGTAGGTGACGATGTAGATGTGCAAGAGAGCAAAGATGGGGAAGGCCCACGCCACCAGGTGATGAATCATATGGGTCTTGTAGGAATTACCAAGCAGCGGAATGACCCATCCAAAAAGTTTGTTGAGAATGCCGGTGGGATTCGTTTCCGAATACAGAGCGAGGCCGGTGAAGATCTGCACCCATCCGAGGAAGATGACGAAGAAAGTGTAGGCGGAGCCGCCCAAGGCGTTATGGCCAAGATGGACGTGGCCGCGTTCCAGTTTCAAATAGTCGGTCGCTTGGCGGAAAAGGTCGCGCCACCAGCTGACACGCCAGAAAAAGGGAAAGCCGGAGCGCGCGTAGTTGTTGCCTGCCCAGAACCAGTAAATCCGTACGAGGAAACTGATAACAAAAGTGATACCCGCAAGGAAGTGGATCTGGCGGATGCGGCCCATCACGAAGTGATTCGCGGGTTCGCCGCTGGGAGCGAGGATAGGCGAGGCGATATAGAGGCCGGTCAGGAAAAGCACGGTGATGCACAGCGCATTCACCCAGTGCGTGAGACGTACGGGCACTTGCCACACGTAGGCGCGGCGAAAGTAGGCCTCCGGATGGGCGACAACATCTTTCGGATCGAACGGCTGAATGACTTTAGCCATAGCCGCCTCCTAGACACGAACCATAAATTCAGAAAGCTTGCGGCCATCCTTGTCCAAAACGTGGGAAGCACATGCCAGGCAAGGATCGAAGGAGTGAATGGTGCGCAAAATTTCGAGCGGGCGCTTGGGGTCGGCCATGGGTGTACCAAGCAGAGCGGATTCGTACGCACCATGTTGGCCCTTGGCGTCCTTGGGTGAAGCGTTCCAAGTCGAGGGAACGACGATCTGGTAATTCGCGATTTTCGTATCCTTGATGTGGATCCAATGACAGAGGGCGCCACGGGGAGCTTCTGTGAAACCGTAGCCTTTGGCTTCGATCGGCCAAGTGGAGGGTTCCCACTTTGAAGTGTCGGCAGTCGTGGAATCACCGGCTTTGAGGTTGGCGATGAGCCCGTCAAACTCGTCCTTAAGCCACTGCACGGCAAGTTGCGTTTCGAGGCCACGAGCAGCGGTGCGGCCAAGTGTAGAGAAGAGCGCGGAGGCGGGAATCTTTAGAGCGCCAAGAGCTGCGGTGACAACTTCCTTGAAATCGCTGTGACCGCTGGCGAAACCAACGAGTACGCGGGCTAGCGGGCCCACTTCCATGGAGTTGCCTTTCCAGCGAGGCGTCTTCAACCAGGAATACTTGGCGTTTTCATCGAGTTGTGTGAAAGGCGGTTTTGGACCAGTGTATTTGGGAGAAGTCTCGCCGTCCCAGGGATGAAGAGAAGTTTTGCCGACGGAGTATTCGTACCACGAGTGCGTGATCTCTTCCTGTATCTGGCCGGCGTCGGCGGGGTCGACAGGAAGAACTTCGGCCAGATTCTTATTGAGAATGGCGCCGCGAGGGAACTTGAAGCTGGAAACGTCACTAATGCCATTCTCCGGGATATCGCCATAAGCGAGGTAATTTCCGAGGCCGCCACCGATCTGGGTCCATTCAGGATAGAAGGAAGCGACGGCGAGGAGGTCGGGGATATAGAGCGTGTCCACAATCTCCTTGGCCTGCGCGATGAGGTCCTTGACCATGTTGAGGCGCTCGATGTTGATCGCGCTGTCGCCTTGCAGGTTGATGGCAGAGGCCATGCCACCGACCAGATAGTTCGGGTGAGGATTCTTGCCGCCGAAAATGGTGTGAATCTTGATGACCTCTTTTTGCCATTTGAGGGCTTCAAGATAATGCGAAACGGCCATCAGGTTGGCTTCCGGGGGAAGCTTGTAAGCGGGATGGCCCCAGTAGGCGTTATCGAAAAGGCCCAACTGGCCAGAGTCGACATACTTTTTCAGGGTTGTGGCAACATCGCGGAAGTAGCCGGGAGTAGCATTCGGTGCGTGGGGCGATATTTTTTGTGCAAGCGCGGCAGTGTGCTCAGGATCGGCTTTCAGCGCGGAGACGATGTCAACCCAGTCCAGAGCGTGCAGGTGGTAGAAGTGAATGACATGGTCCTGCACCATCTGCGTGAGGAAGAGAATGTTGCGAATGATTTCAGCGTTTTTGGGGACCTTGATGCCTAGTGCATTTTCGACGCTGCGCACAGAGGCGAGAGCGTGAACGGTGGTGCAGACGCCGCAGATGCGTTCACAGAAAGCCCACGCGTCGCGGGGATCGCGGCCTTGAAGGATGACCTCCAGGCCGCGCCACATGGTGCCGGAAGACATGGCGTCGCCGACGTGGCCGGAGTCATTGAGCATGGCCTCGATGCGGAGATGGCCTTCGATGCGAGTAACAGGATCAACCACGACGCGAGTTGTCATAGAGCACCTTTATTCGCCTTTGCTGTCCGCGGGCGGCGTGTCGTCCACGTGAATCTTGCGGGCATTCTGGCGGACGACAGTAGAAACGAGGTGGGAACCTACGCCGATGACGGCGGCGGCGCCAAGAACCTCTCCGATGGTGTTGGGGGTGGCATCAATACCGGGAACCACAACACCCGAAAGGCGCTGGTAGAACGGCCCGTTGTCCCAGAATCCGGCTTCGCTGCAGCCGATGCAGCCATGGCCAGAGCCGATGGGGAAGGAGACGCCGTTGTTCCATTTGAAGGTCGAGCAGGAATTGTAAGTTGTTGGACCCCGGCAGCCCATTTTGTAAAGGCACCAGCCCTTGCGAGCGCCATCGTCATCCCAGGACTCCACGAACTGCCCGGCGTCAAAGAAGGCGCGGCGGTAGCATTTATCGTGAATTCGCTGGCCATAAAACATTTTCGGGCGGCCAATGCGATCGAGCTCAGGAAGAGCGTCGAAAGTTAGAATATAAGTTAGTACACCCGTCATGACCTCAGCGATTGGCGGGCAGCCGGGCACGTTGATGATGGGCTTATCGGTGATGAGTTTGTGAATGGGCATTGCGCCGGTGGGATTGGGATGAGCTGCCTGAACGCAACCGTTTGAAGCGCAGGAGCCCCAGGCGACGATGGCTTTGGCGTGCCGGGCGGTTTCTTTAAGGATGTTCAGGAAGGTGTCGCCACCGACGGTGCAATAGACACCACCATCCTTTGTGGGGGCGTTGCCTTCAACGGCCAGGAGATAGCCGCCGGGGTGATCCTTGATAAGTTTCTTGCGGATTTCCTCGACCTGGAACCCGGCGGCGGCCTGGAGGGTGTCGTCATAATCGAGGGAGATCATGTTGAGGATGACATCTTGAGCTATGGGGTGAGAGGAGCGAATAAAAGACTCGCTGCAGCAAGTGCATTCAAGGCCATGGAGCCAGATGACGGGTATGCGGGGCTTGTTCTCCATCGCGGCGACGACCGTGGAGACCATGGAGGCTTCAAGGCCCATGGCCGCCGTGGTGGCGACACAAAATCGGAGAAAGTCCCTGCGATCGACGCCGTGCTGACGCAGGACATCATAAGTGGATGAAGAAGATAGGTTGTTCACGGGAGAACCCCCTGGCGCGGTCGTCAGAAGTCAAAAACGGATGGGGAACTATGGTTCTTGGGTGAACATGGCGTCAGTGACGGGGCTCACATAGCCCTGTGAGATCCGAACAAGAAACTGTGGAAAGGGTAGGCTGTGGCAGGTTGGCCGGGAGCTTGAGGAGAGGGCCAAGATTAGCTGACATGGAGCAGGGCGCGTTCGGCCTGAGAAGAAGCTTCAGGCGTGGATGCCTGAGCTAAAGGCTGCCGTAGAAGGCAGGTCAGGGATTGCGGGAAAGAAGAGAGGCGGCTTCGATGATGGGACTGGGGAGGAGGCGCATGGCGCGGACAAAGGCGGCGATAAGGTGGGGATCGAATTGCGTGCCGGCGCAGCGTTCGAGTTCGCTCAGTGCTTCTTCAGCAGCGCGGCCTTTTTTGTAGCTACGGTCGCTGGTGATGGTGTCGTAGGAATCGGCAATGGTGATGATGCGTGCGCCAATGGGAATACTTTCACCGGAGAGTCCATTCGGATAGCCGGAACCATCGAAGAATTCGTGGTGGTGCAAAACCATAAGGCGGATGCGCGCAAGAGGAGCGAGGGGTTCCAAAAGCCGCGCACCAAAATTCACGTGAGTCTTCATGGTGTCCCATTCCTCGGGATTGAGGGGGCCACTTTTGTTCAGGATGGCTTCGGGAATGCCGACTTTGCCGACATCGTGCAGAACAGCAGCAAGCCGGATCTCTTCGACTTGCGCTTCAGACATGCCGAGCGATTCGGCGAGCAGGGCCGCGTAGGCAGAGACTTTTTGGGAGTGGCCCTGGGTGTACTGATCCTTGGCATCGATGGCATAGGCGAGAGAAGTGACGGTATCGAGAATGGATTGCGGAAGCGAAGTTGGGTCTTCGGTGAGTGAGGAGGTGGAAGATTCCGAAGGGGGTAGTGATTCGGTGAACTGACGAAGGCGTTGATGGATTTCGTTGAAGGAATCAGGGCCGGTGGCGAATAACCGCTTCAGGGTAACTCCGAGATAGGCTTCGAGGACATCGCGTTTCCAGCGGCGTGCCTCGTTGGGATCGACGTGGTCAGCGGTGGACACAGTGTTGCCGCCCTGATGTTTCGAAAGATACATGGAGGCGTCAGCAACCTGTATGAGTTCCTGAGGCGTAGAGCCATGGAGCGGATAGCAAGCAATACCGAAGCTGGCAGTGATATTTTTCTCGCGCAGAAGCGGGTCGGCAGAAACCCAACCGCGCAGCTTCGAGGCAAGCTGGCGAGCCTGTTCCATCGTCGTTTCCGGCATGAGCATGACAAATTCATCGCCACCGTAGCGAGCCACGACATCAGAGCGGCGGCAATTACTTTCCAGGATTTGGCCGACACGCTGAAGAACGAGGTCCCCCTCGAGGTGGCCGTAGAAATCATTGACGAACTTGAAGCGGTCGAGGTCCATCAGGACGAGGGCAAAGGAACGACCGGCGCGAGATGAGCGCTTCCATTCGGACGAGAGAGCTTCCATGAAAAAGCGGTGAGTCTTGACGCCAGTAAGGCCGTCGGTGATGGCTTGCTCCTGAGCTTTCTGGAAAGTAAGGGCATTGTGGAGCGCGCCAGAAATCAAGTCGGCGAGGGTGCTGAGAAGTAGGGATTCTTCTTCGGAAAAATCGACGCGTTCAAGGGTTTCGACGTAGAGGACGCCGTGAAGATGATCAGCATAAAAGATGGGCAAAGCCATGGAAGTGAGGCTATCGGCAAGAACGGGCTTGGGTCCCGTCTGCGAGCTGGGGAGGGAGCGGAAGGTAGCGATTTTCCCAGTGCGCGCAACTTGGCCGATAAGGCCGGTATCCAGGGGAACACGAAGTCCCAGGGCGCCGCGACGTTTGCCGCCTTCGGCCTGGATGTGTAGTTCGCGCGTGGTGTAGTCGAGGATGGCGATGCCCATGTGGTCGTAAGTGAGGCCGTTTTCAAGCTGTTCGGTAATTTTAGCCAGCACTTCATCTGGGTTAAGGGTGGCGATGGCATCGCGCGAGATGAGATTCAAAAGGTTGAGATGGCGCGCCTTGGTGCGTTCTTCTTGAAAGAGGCGAGCGTTTTCAATGGCGATACTTGCTTCGCTGGCGAGAACGCGGAGGAGTTCGAGATGACCTTCGTCGAATGCGCGGTCCTGGTCAGAGAAGATGCAGAGAGCGCCGATCGCATGATCGTAAGCGACAAGAGGGACGCCACAGAACGAGCCACAAGTGCGCAGAGGGTCGACGCCAAGCTTGTGTACTTCGCTAACAAGGTTCTCACGGATGAGGATAGGCTGGCGGGTGCGGAGGATGTACTCGGTCAGGTGGTTGCCAGCAGGGCGCGAGCGTCTGGGCATGCGCACGCCTTCGATCATTTCCAGCTCAAACTGGATGGCATCGCGAAGCGTATCGGGCGTTGCAAGATAAAGGTTGTCCACATCGAAGAGACGGCGGAGCTCTTCCCAGATCTTGCGGAGGAGATCTTCCTGATTGAGAGTAGAGCTGAGGGCGCGGCCGATTTCGTTAAGAACGTGGAGTTCCTCGGATCGCCGCGAGGTCTGCTGGATGAGGTAACTGTTTTCGACGGCCATGCCGATCTGATGGCCGAGGGCGAGGAGCAAGCGAAGTTCGGCGGGGGTAAAACGGCGATTGTCGGGAGTGCCGAGAAGAAGGAGACCGAAGGCTTGTTCCTTGGCTTGCAGGCTGATGACGACGATGCTTCGCAAGCCATGCTTGAGAGCGAGTTCGCGGAAACGGCGGATGGGCTCGTCCTTTTCCAGAGCAGAAAGATTATCGTCACGGAGATCACGGAAACCTAGCAAGCCGCCAAGGCGAGAGACAAGGCCAACAAGATAGTCGTCGAGCCCCTGCTCCTGAGCTACACGGCAGAACTCATCCGGGATGCCTGCGGAGACGACGGAAGTCGGCCCGTCGGGGTCCCCGTGGTGCAGGAAGAGCGCGCCAGAGGGGAGGCGAACTACGCCGAGAACACGGTCGAGGGCTTGAGCAAGCATGCGCTGAATCTCGCCACCGACAAAGCTGGACGTGGCGAGATTGAGATTGGAGAGGGCGAGCATGTTGCGTTCGACACGCCGCTTCTCTTCCTCGTAAACCGCCATGATCAAGAGCATGGCAACCAGGGCGGTGGGAACGGCGGAGATGGGCCGCACCACCTCGCCCACGGATTCGGGGGTGAAATGCAGAATGTGAAACGCGAAGAAAACGAGGCCCCATACGGCAAAGGAAGCGCCGAGGAGGCGGTCCACGAGAGTTTCTTGATGCTGGCTTTCGCGCCAGAAGAGGAAACCTACATAGATATAGAGAAGCGAGGAAGGCCCGAAAGACGAAAGGGGCGAGAGTTGCAATGCATCAGCGGAGGACCAGACCGCGAGGATAATGGCAGCGACGATCGCGGGAATGGCCCAGAGCTTCTTGCGGGTGTAGTGTTGGGTGCCGAGAAAAAAGGCGATGCCGGCAAATCCGAAAAAAGAATGATTGAGAGAAGTGAGAAAGGGGTGCTCGCCGAGCCAGGGAGTGAGGCCGGGGGAGAGATAATGGAGAGCATAGAAGATCCAGGCGGCGGTCCAGTAGAGCAGATACTGCTGGCGCTTTAGGGAATAAACGTAAGCGAAGAACACTCCGACGAGGAGAGTTCCGACAAGGAAACTGAGCGCAATGATGCTTTGAACCATCAACGAGCCTAGAGGCGCCACCTGTTGTGCGAGGGCGGTACAGGCGAACGGAATCCGAGAAGAATCAGGGAAATGAGCCCGGAGACACCAAGAACGAGTTGCATTCCGAGCAAACACTTCCTGTTGGCCGTCACCAGTGAGCCCAACTACACACAAAACGAATCACTTGCGATTATGAGGCAGCGGGAAAGGCAGCAGGAAGGGTACGGGGGTACTGGTGGCGAAAGAGGTAGTAGGGGGTGAGGCACGGAGAGAGAGCCTCGGTATTAGCGCCTCTATGAAATGGATGAGTTTTCGACCCGGATTTGCAGAAAAGCAGTAGTTCTTAAGGGTTCCATAGAACGCACGACGGCCCCTGAATTACGAAGGTCATCTCTAGTGGTGTCAGGCCATCAACGACTTTGACTCGTTGATAGGGAAGGGACTCACGAGATTGGTGAATGTTTCCCTCATCACAGTCGACGGAAGCTGAGGCATCGTATTCAAAGCCTTTTGGAAGGGTGTCTTGTCCGGCGCCATTGTCGATTTGAGGCACGAATCCTACTGAACTTTGATGGAGAACATTCTGAAAGAAGATTTCGCTTCGCTTCGGCCGCGTGCCGTCAGACCATTTAACGTTTATCTTGATGGATGCCAGACCAAGTCTGTGCAATCGAAGATGGGAAAGGTAGAGCGGGGAGGAGCGGGCGACTGTAATTGGGACTGCCCCCAATTCACTCTCTGCCGCTGGGTAGTATACGGCAGCAAAGGGCCGCTCCGCAGTAGGCGCTCCTGAACCGGTAAACGCATTGACACCCAGGAAATACTCGGCCGGTTCAATTCCATTGAGGTTGTATCTTCCTTGTTCGTCCGTCCATTCGCTACGGGTAAGATACGAATGCGCTACGCCACTCTTGGCAATTCGAATGAGATCCACCTCGATCTTGGTCACCGGCCTGCCGCTCTCATCGACGACTGTTCCGTGGATGCAACCGAGCCCACGCAGACGGTCGATGGCGCATTCATCGTAGTTAAAGGGGGGATTCAGTGCTTTATCCCAAAGATGTATTGCGAAGATGTAAAGCCCAACAAATGACGCGGCAAACACAACCAGCCAATATTTGTGGTGATTCTCTTCAGACGGCGCATCCGTACTACGGGAAAGGCGAATGGCTGCCAGCAGACACCCACCTGCCAGGAGAAAGCACCATAGAGCGGGACCGATCGTTCTGAGAAGGGTAGGGGCACGATACAGCGACCCGCCGTACCCATATTGCATCCACCAGTGAACCTCACCGACGATAACCCGGACCGCGATGCCAATGAATCCGAAACTCGCAGCGGCAAGAACACCTGTGAACAATTTGGCATGGCGGTGGTGACGACGCCGGATTATGCCGAAATCGATTCGAGACCCAAGCCACCACCACCAAGCCACAATCGCGGGAAACCAGACAGCGTATTGCAGTGGTAGCGTTTGGAGGTCTAGCAGCTTCAAGACCGGCATTGTAAGAACAAATGCGGGGACATTGATCCCGTACAAAGAGAGGCTCACGGCTTGATAGGGCCAAAACGGCGGCCCTATATCCCAGCCCATCCCCATCAACTCAACCATGCGATTGTTTTCGTAGTCCCAAAGCATCAGTGCGGCGGCTAGGAAGCCGAAGATACTTGGGAGAACAACACGAAAGCGAATCAGCCTTTCCGGCATATAGATTTAGACACCAGAGCCACCAAGAAGGTTCAAGGGCGGACCGTTGGACGCCATTAGGGACGGTTCGCTACACTGGATTCTTGCACAATGAGAGCGAGAAGCGACCTACTATGACAGACTCGAGCGCTACAACTAAAGGCAGTGTGCGGGTGCGGTTTGCGCCTTCGCCGACAGGATATTTGCACGTGGGCGGAGCGCGGACGGCTCTATTTAATTGGCTGTTCGCGCGCAAAGAGCGCGGGACGATGATCCTGCGGATTGAAGATACGGACGCCGAGCGCAATAAGCCCGAGATGGTGACGGGAATTCTTGACGGTCTGAAGTGGCTGGGGGTGGATTGGGACGAAGGGCCTTATTACCAGTCGCAACGGACGGCCTTGTACCAGGAAATGGCGAAGAAATGCCTGGCGAAGGGAAATGCGTTTTTGTGTTACTGCCCGCCGGAGCGGTACGCGGGCGGAGACCATGCGGAAGAAGGCGCGGAGGGTGTGAAAGTTCGGAAGGTGGTGCGGTGTACCTGCCGGGACGGCAAGCCATCCTCACCGGACACGAAGCCGGCGCTACGGTTCAAAGTGCCAAAGGGAGGAACGACGAAGTTTGTCGACGCGATATTCGGCGAAACGGAATTTTCCAACGATGATATCGAGGATTTTGTGCTGCTGCGCTCCGGAAAAGACGGCGAAGAATTTGGACAGGCGATGTACCAGATGAGTGTGGTGGCGGATGACATTGATATGCGCATCACGCACGTGATTCGCGGCGCGGACCACATCTCCAACACGCCGAAACAGGTGCTGCTTTACCGCGCGCTGGGAGTGGAGCCGCCGGTGTTCGCGCACGTGCCGCTGATTTTAGGAGCGGACAAGAAGCGGCTCTCGAAAAGGCACGGAGCAACCGACGTGAATGTCTACCGGCGGGAAGGATTTTTGCCGGAAGCGTTCCGGAATTTTCTGGTGTTGCTGGGCTGGTCACCGGGCGGAGACGAAGAGTATCTCCGCACCAAAGAGCTGGTGGAGAAGTTTTCGCTGGGAGGGATAAGCCGGACGAACGGAGTATTCGACCGGGCAAAGCTGGAATGGTTCAACACGCAGTATTTGCAGAAACTGCCGATCGAAGAACTGCTACCAGCGGTGGAAGAACAGTTGAAGCAGGACGATTTGTGGCGGGAGGAGTGGGCGGCTGGTGCGGGGCACGAATGGTTTTCGAGGACAGTGGATCTGTTGCGGCCACGGATCCGGCTACTGCCGGACTTCAGCAGTTGGTCTCGGGCGTTTTTCTGTGACGAATTCGCGATTGATCCGGCGGCAAAAGCGAAATTCTGGAAAGATGAGAAGGTGCCTAGTTTGCTGACAAAACTGGCGGAGGCGCTTGCCGCGCTGACGGAGTGGAACCACGACGCGTGCGATCACGCTTCGCGGAAGGTCGCGGAAGACGCGGGAGTGAAAGCAGGATTGTTGATTAACGCGACGCGTGTGGCGATTGTGGGACAGGCAGTGGCTCCGCCGCTGTTTGACACCATGGTGGTGTTGGGGCAGGAACGAGTGGTAGGGAGGTTGCGGGCGGCGATTGGGAAAGAGGGGAAGTAAGACGTATTTTTGCGCGAGAGAAGATTAATGACGCAGGGCTCGCGGACTCTCCCTGCGCTACACTACAGGTTTATTTTTTGGAGAAGAAGTCGGGATTCGCGGATTTGGAACTGGCGCGGTCGGCCACTACGTTCAACGTTAGTTCTACCTCCTTGGTTACCGGGGGAAGACAGATTTCTGTGCTACAGGCCTGGTAACGGAGTTTCATGGCGAGACGCTGAGGGCCGAGAGGCGCGTCGTTCAACACGGTGAGAGGCAAGCGCAGAATCACCGTGTCGGTGTAAACATTCAATGGTTTATCTTTTGAGAAGATAAAGGTCTGCAGGGTTCCCTTGGGATAAATTACGCTTTCACTTTTGAAGCCGGCGGGGACATCCGCGCGAAGATCCGTGGGGATCAGGTAATCGAAGGTAACCTCACGAGCGTTGACGTGGAAACCCGGGCGAATTTTGAGGACGACGGCGGCCTGGAGTGCCATACCGCGCGCAACGGGGTCGAAGGAAGCGAAGGCTGTGGGAGCGACGACGTCCTTGGCCGATGGCATTTGAGAAAAAACAGCTGGCGAGAAGATGAAAAGCGCGAAGCAAAGCGCAGCGCAGTGTTTCACAGGGTCACCTGAGTTCCAAGTTGTTGCGAGATCACCCGGCTCATTACACCGTAAAGATCTTCGCCGGTTTTTTCGAGTATGAAAGCGTTGCGGGCTTCCGACCAGGCGAGCTTGAAACTCGTGGAGAGGGCCGAGACCCAGATTTCGCGGATGGGAGTGTTCGGCGAAATCACGAATCTGGCGGGTTCTGGTTCCTCGAAAATGACTTCGAGTTTGCCACTTTCGCCTTCCACATCGAAATCATGGATATCGCCAAGGTCGAGCAGCCGTTTTTTCAAATCTTCAAAGAGCGCGTCGGCCTTTTTCTGGAAATCGTGTTCAGCAAGCATAATGGGTTTGATCAGAGTTGAGATTCGATAGCACTGACAAGCTCATCGCGGCTCTTCAGGCCCTGGAACTTAGCGACGATCTTACCATCGCGGGAGATAAGAAAGCTGGTGGGATACCCGAGGATGCCGCCAAGCTTGTCCGCGGCTTCGTCTGTGCCGAGCAGAATGGGATAGCCCATGGGAAGTTGTTTGCCGTCGACGTCGAAGCGTTCCTTTGCGATGAACGGAGCAACGACGCTCTTGCCCTCATCGTCCATGGCTACGCCGACGACGGTGAAGCCGCGCGAAGAGTACTTTGCTTGCATGTCAATGAGCCAGGGAATCTCCACGCGGCAGGGATCGCACCAGGTGGCCCAGAAATTCAAGAAGACGACTTTGCCCTTGTAATCGTCGAGGGAGACGTTCTTGCCGTCTAAATCCTTCAGACTCAGGTCCGGCTCGAGTTTTCCTGTAGCATCCGATACAAATGTAGTTTTCCCCGTGCCCTGAACCCGGGTGGCTCTGTCGGCATAAAAAGTAAGCCCAATAAGTGCCAGAACCGTAGCGACGATGATCAGAACTTTCTTCATAGCAATTCCATCCACCTATAAAAATCTTACATCGAGAAGCGGTTCAGAAAGGTAAGTTTTCCCGAGAGCCAGGTCAGCCTATTAAAAAAGATCAGGAAACCAATGAAGAGGAGCAGTGCTCCGCTGAACAATTCGACCGCGTGGAGATACTTGCGGAAGTTCTTGTAAAAACGCATGAAGGTGCCAAGGCCAAGGGCGGTGAGCAAAAAAGGCACAGCGAGTCCCGCGGAATAGACGGCTAGCAGGAGCACGCCGCGAGCGATGGTGTTGCTTGCCGCAGCGAGCACAAGCACAGCGGAGAGGATGGGACCGATGCATGGGGTCCAGCCGAAAGCAAAGGCAAAGCCGAGAAGGAACCCGCTAAAGATGCCGGGCCTGGTATACGTGTTGCGAATACGCACGTCTTGATTCAACCAGCGGGCCAGCAGAGGGCCAAAGAAACCAATGATAGAAAGCGAGAAGAAATGGACTGCGCCGAGGCCGGCAAAAAGAGGGCCGCGACCAAGAACGAGTGCTGCAATGCCCAAAGCCACAAGAACGGCGCCGAGAATCATGCCGGCGCGCACGTTCATTTTGATAAGTCCGCCCAAAAGGTGAAGGCCGAAGAGCAGAATCAACGCTCCCGCGATGGGCGTGAGCAGATTCTTGTGTTGCTGAAGGAAACCGCCAACGGCACTGGCAGACGCGCCGAAGCTGATAAAGACGACAGAGAAGCCCATAACGAAGGAAAGTGCGGAAGAGAAGAGTCCGCCTTTAGGTTGCTCGCCCTGGCGGAGTTGCTCCACGCCGATCCCGGAGAGCATGGAGATGTAGCCGGGAATGAGAGGGAGGACACAGGGAGAGAGAAAAGAGATCAATCCTGCGATAAAGGCGCCGGCTAAAGAGACATCGGTCATTTCGAAGAAGTCCTCACTGCCCGCCGCATTGAGAAAGCTCAGACAAGCCGCTGCGATTACCTGTGCTTGGCGGGGAGATACCTGGGGCCCCGAAGACTATTCTCGCACAAAACACTGCAGGGGACGTTTTCCTCAAATGTTCGGAGGCTGGCATAAAAGTCGTTTCCAAACCTGCGAAGACGAGAAATTGCCCTGTACAAATGGATTAGACGCGGAGAAGTGCGAGAGGGGCAAGCGGGAAGGAAAGAAAGACAAGTGACGTAAAAGGCTGGCAGGGGAACGGGTTCCGAGACAGAGAGGGGCTTGCAAGGTACTGGAGAGGAAAGGGTTATAGACACATGAATTGGCACGGGCCTTGCCATGTCCATAAGCGTGAAGAGTTTCGGGCAGGTGATTATGGTTTGGACGCCGAACAAAGTGACGCTACTGCGAGTGCTGGTGGGATTTGCGGCGGTGAGTTTATTCGCTCACGGGGCGTGGATGAATCTGTTGGCAGTCCTGCTGACCGTGACTTCCATTGCCCTGGATGCGCTGGACGGACACCTGGCGCGTACGCGAAAGATGGCTACCCCGGTGGGCGCGCAGATTGACATCCTCGGAGATCGCGTCATCGAGAACATGTACTTCACCTACTTTGCGGTGGTCGGGATGGTGTCGTTGTGGTTGCCAATGCTGTTTTTTGCGCGCGGGGCGGTGACGGATTTTCTGCGCGGGCTGGCGATGAGGGCTGGCCATTCGGGATGGGGCGCAAACGCCATGTTGCAGACATGGTGGGGACGGGCACTCGTGGGTTCGCGATGGAGCCGTGGAGCGTATGCGGTACTAAAGTGCGTCTGCTTCTGCTACCTGGGTTTGGAATTAGCTCTGACGCGGGGCCCAGTGCTGCTGATTGGGCCGATGACCGTGGACGCACATGCGGCGATTCGCGCTGGCGCGCACGTGCTGGCTTGGACAACGGGAGCGTTCTGCGTGGTACGCGGCTTGCCGGTGTTGCTGGAGGGATGGAAGTTTTTTGCGGGGAATTTGGTGGGAGCAAACCCGAGAAGAATGACGCGAGGAGACGCGGCATGAAGGAAGAAAGCGCGGGAAAACAGGCGGTCGCGGCATTCTTTGACGTCGATGGAACGCTCACCCCGGAGCCGTCACTGGAGCGGCGATTCTTCCGCGTGATGCGGCAGAGTAACGCGATTCCGATCGGCAACTATTTTCGTTGGACTCAAGAAGCGGTGCGATTGCTACCGCGCGGAATTGCAGCGATGGTAAACGGAAATAAAAGGCATTGGAGCGGCTTGCGCTGTGATCAGGTTTTGCAGCAGATGGAGGCGATCGTTTTTTTTGAAGAAGGGGTGGAGCGGGCAGCGTGGCACGCACGGCAGGGGCACCGGATTGTGCTGGTTACGGGAATGCCGGGACCGCTGGCACGTATGGTGGCGGGGGGAATGGAGTGCGAATTGGAAGCCAGGGGAGTCAATAACAAAGTCCTAGTGTGCGCAACGCGGATGGAAGAACAAGACGGGAGATGGACGGGGCGTTTGCTGGGCGAAGCGATATACGGCGAAGAAAAGTCTCGCGTGCTGAAACGTGTGGCTCAAGAACAGGGGATTGATTTGCAAAGCTCGCACGCTTACGGGAATGCGCTGCTGGACCGGCCGATGCTTGCAGCCGTGGGGCACGCACATGTTGTGAATCCGGGACGAGACCTGGCGGCGGTGGCCAATGAGTGCGACTGGCGGATCTGGCACTGGCATGTGGAGAAATGCATGGGGCAGAGCCTACCGCTGACCGAAACAATATTGCAACGCGGGGAGAGCCGGGCATGAGCAGGAAGAAAGAAAAAGAAATGGAGCCGGTGGCGCTGGCTGCAACTTGGCAGGGGCCGGGGCGAATTGCGCACGGCGATCCATTTCTTGTAGACGCGGAATCTGCTTTTGATAGAGCGCGGAAGTGGATGCGGACAGAAGCAGAAATGGCGTGGTCGGGGAGTGGCGCGTATGAGCGAGTGGCGTTGAGCTATTTGGGCATTTCGAGTGTGCTGATCGCGTATTTCGGGAAAAACCTGCAGCATCCGCTGAGGCTCTTGGGAGTTCAAGCCGGAGTAGCGCTGATAGTGCTGACGCTATGCTGGGTAGGAGCACGCTCGGCTGCGAAAGAATTACGCGAGGGAATGTCCTTCGGCACGCAATGGTGGCATTTCTGGCGGCATTGGTATCCGCACCTGTTCTTCCTGTTTTGTTTCGAGGAACTGGGGCACATGATGGCGTTGATAACACCCGAATGGCAAGACGCGAAATTACTGGCTTTCGATCATTGGCTGACGGGGGTGCAGCCGACGGTCTGGCTGGAACAGTTTGCCACGCCGCAGCGGAACGATGGCATGCAGTTCTTTTACCTGACGTACTTCACCTACCTGCTGATGCTGGGAGGAATTTTATATTACAAGCGGGAATGGCAGGCGTATTGGTCAGTGATGACCTATTCAATGGTGGGATACGCGTGCGGATATTTGATCGCCGTGTTTTTCCCGATTGAAAGTCCTTGGTTTGCGCTGGCGGGAGCATGGAAGGCGCCACTAGCGGGGGGACCCTTCACGGCGACGATTAATTTCATCGAACACTTTGGGAGAGTGAGAGGCGCGGCGTTTCCTTCAGAGCATGTAGCCGGAGCCACGGCGGCATTATGGGGTGCGTGGAAGTTCAGGCGGTGGCTTTTCTGGGTGATGGTGCCGTTTTTCATTCTGATGTGTGTATCCACGATTTGGGGACGGTACCACTATGTTGCGGACGTTTTTGGCGGGTTGACGACCGGCACACTGGGATACGTGATTGGCGGGCGGATTATGAAATGCAAAGGCGCGGTGGCAACAGTACGGCAAAGTGTGCAGATGTGAGCGCCGCGAGGGTTAACCGACGGGAGGATTGGAATCCCAGGGAAAAGCTTGTTGAAAGTTACGGGCGAGTTCGAGGAGCAACGGTTCATCCGTAATGGCTGCGATGAATTGCAGACCGATTGGTAGGTCATCATCGGTGAGACCGCAGGGAACAGAGATGGCTGGGACGCCGGCGAGATTGGCGGGACGGTTCAGTCGCAGAAGCAGGGCGCGAGTAGGGTGAAGCGATCCGTTGATTGAAGTGGATTCTTCGCCGATGAGGGGGGCTGCGATGGGAGTGGTGGGAACAACGAGAGCGTCAACCTGCGAGTCTTCCAGCGCAAGATGAAATGCGGCGATGAATTTTTCACGCTTTTGTAAAGATTCCAGAAAAGCAATGGCAGAAACCTGCATCCCCATTTGGAGGCGTGAGCGCACATCTTCGCCGTACTCCACGGAACGTTCCGGAAACCACCCGGCCTGTTGGTGATAAAGGGCGGCTTCGGCCCAGGCGATTTGGTTACCGGCGTCCTCGGTTTCCGGCAAAAGCGGCAGGGAGATTTCTTTGATGGAAGCGACCGCCTTCTTAAGATTGCGGATGGAGCGATCGAACGCGCGCTGGACTGCTGGACTGACAACATCGAAAAAGAATTCTTTGGGGATGCCCAGTCTTGTCCGACGGACACGAGAAGCGGAATTCTTGTGTCGAACCAGACTTTGCTCATCTGCTCCGTGTATGGAGATCGCTTCAAAAAGAAGCGCGGCGTCTTCGGCCGAACGGGCGAGTGGGCCTGCCACATCAAGGGTCGGAGAAAGAGGGACGACATCTTGCGTGCTGACGCGGCCCAATCCCGGCTTTAGCCCGACAACGCCACACAGAGAAGAAGGAATACGGATGGAGCCGCCGGTGTCCGTGCCGATGCTGCCATAGCAGAGACCAGCGGCTAGCGCGGCAGCGGAGCCGCCACTCGAGCCGCCAGCGATGCGAGTTTCATCCCACGGATTTCGCACCGGGCCGTAGTGCGGATTATTACTTGTGACGCCATACGCGAACTCGTGCATGTTCGTTTTGCCGAGGATGATGGCGCCGGCCTTTTTGAGGGCAGTAACAACCGGCGCATCGTGGAGGGGCACGAAGTTATGCAGGATCTTGGAGCCGGCGGTGGTGCGGATGCCCGCGGTATAGATGTTGTCCTTCAGGGAGATGGGGATGCCCAGAAGTGGGCTGAATTCGCGGGCGCTTTTGCCTCGGCGTGTGCCTGCAAATGCGGATTCGGCGCCAGCAGCCTGCTGAAGAGCTAGTTCTTCGCAGACTGTCAGATAGGCATCGAGGCGTGGATTCAGGCTGGCAATGCGATCCAAAAGGAATCGCGTAAGTTCAACGGGAGAGAGCTTTCGAGCGCGATAGAGCTTGCCAATCTCGCTAATCGAGGCGAAAGCAAGCGCTGAATCAGAAGCCATCAGTAGATCTTTTCCTGGCGACGCAAATTGCCAAAGGTACCAATGTTGGCGATGACAAAGGCGACGCGGAACTGGTTTTCATTGCGAACCGTGCCGAGTTCGAGGCGCCGATATTCCAGAGCCAAGCCGCAACAACCACCGTTATAGTTCACCTGCACAAACTGGTTCTGGAGCGTGCCGGCAACGAAGTCGTAACTGAAGCCGGCGGAAGCATTGAATCCCTTTCGCGTAAGATCGCCATACCCGATGATAGCGCGAACCTGGTTCGACGAAGGCTGGACGGCAGGATCGCCTTGCAAACGGAAGTGCGCGACGGTAAAGGAGAATTCACTGTAGGGCTTGAGCTTGAGGAGCGTGCCGATAGTGGTGACTTTGCTGAGTTGTGGGTCAAACTCAAGGATCTGCTCGGCGTCATAGCGGCGGCCGGGGGTGAGCCGAATATCACTGACGATTGGCGACCAATTCCGAGGTGAAGAAGCGAAAGCAAAGGGAGTGATGGAGTCGAGGGCCTGAAAGACATTGCGCTGGCCGGTAACAAGTGCGCCGCCGAAGGTGGAATCGAAATAGTGCTTCTGGACAAGATTCCAGGAGAGGAAATCAACGGGCTGGCCGTTACCGTTCTTGGAATAAAGGTGCTGAGTGAGTCCGTATTCAACTTCGTTCGTGTCCGTGATGGTGGCATTGCTGTCGAAGCGAATGAAATCAGCGAAGTCGTTCACACCGGTAACATAGCGATAAGTGAGAAAAGGCTCGATGGTGTGTTTATAGCGGTGGCGCTTTCGGGGGCGATCGAAGAAGCGTTCAAGAGTGGCTGGGCGGATTTCCACAGCGAATTCACCAGTGTTGCGGTTGATTGATTCACCGCTCAAAGTCGTGACCGAACTCAGAGAATCGCCGTAATAAGTGGTTCGGAGCGTGGCGGAGGTGGTGACACCAAGCCAATCACCAAAGTGAAAAGGCACGGTGACCTTCGGGGCAAATTCGGTGCGGGCGACAAAGGTCGGAGTAACAAGGAATTCATCATCGCGATGCACTGCGCCCGCGAATGAATCGAACGAAAAATAAACAGGGACCCGGCCCCAGGGAGCTTGCTCCACGGAGCCGAAGCGAGCTTCGGGGGCGCTACGAAGAAGGACGCTTTGAGGGGGGCTAAGTTCGAGGAAGCTGCGATCACTGAGGCTGGCAACATTAAAACTAAAGCCGCGGAAATTGTTGGAGAGGAAGACAGAGCTGCGGATATCCGAATCAATGGCATCGCCGTAGGTGTCGGAAAAGGCCAGCCTGAAAGTGAGGGAAGTGAGCTCATTCACATCGGCAATGAAACGCCAGCCATCCTTCCAGAGGGACTGCACCTCAAGTTGTTGCTGATGGCCGCCTTGCTTCACAACCGTATTATCGGCTCCGGGCAAGCCGCGATCGATCACACCGTAATAGCTGTACTTGATGGAGGTGTCCTTAAACGGGCGGGCGCGAAAGTCGCCACGCTGAGCCCAGCCACGACGGCTGAAGTACTGGAGACCAAGCCCGGCATCCATCCAAGATTTAGGGGCCCAATAGAATGAATCGCCAAAGACGAAGCCCTTGACGTTGCTGTTACCGATGACAGGTAAAAGAAAGCCGGTTTGCCGGACATGTTCGCCAGCCGGGGAGGTGGCGTAGGGCAACCAAAGAAGCGGCACGCGAAAAAGTCGAAAGTTAGAATTAACCAGAGCAACGCTCTTTTCGAGAGTTACTTTCGCTTCCGGAGCGTAGAACTGCCAGGTGGGGTGAGCAGGTTGGCAAATAGTGAACCAGGCGTGGCGGATGATGTATGTGTCGGCGGAGACTCGTTCAACTTCGCGAGCTTCAAAGTAAAGGGGATTCTGGGTGATCAGGAGGGTAGGATTGGGTCCCCGCTCTAGTTTTATGGAGCCGTGAACATTATGAAAGGTGCCGCGGCCTGAGGCGACATTCAGAATGGCATCATCGCCCTCGAGATGCTGGTTTTCAAAATCAAAAATAACATGCCCATGAACGGAGGCCTCGGAAGTGGCGTTGTTGTAGTCAGCGTGGTCGGCCCGGAGGCGCATGCCGGCATAGGCGATATCCACATCACCATCAGCGATGAAAAGGTCGCCCTTTTGTTGCTGCGGGCCGCTGGAGGAAAGTTCCGCGACACCACCCGAAGCAGCCGGCAGACGAACTTGCTGGGCCATACAGAGAGACACAGGAGAGAAAAAGACAAGGAAGAGAAAATAGAGAGAGCGGCGAACGGGCGACGCGGAGATGTGGGGGTAGATAGTCACGCGGCTAATGAACTCAAGGAATAGCAGAGGTAGCCTAGCACGCGCTCCGTGAGAATTGTAGCGGAGCCCGTGGCCGAGAAGGGACGGCATGTGAAGAAAAGATGAGCCCGGAGTACGTCCGGTTGCTTGAAAGCGAGTTACTTCTGGAGTTCCTTGGTATGGTGAACGCGGTACCACTCATAGGTGCGTTGCAGACCCTCTTCGAATTGAACCGTGGGTTCATAGCCAAGAATATCTCGGGCGTTGCGGATTTCGGCCTGGGAGTCGCGGATATCGCCATCGCGCGCCGGGTCATACTTGGCCAGAAGATTCTTACCCGATATTTTCCGGAGCAAGTCCAGGGTCTGGTTCAGCGAAATGCGAGAGCCGGTCCCAACGTTGAAAACTTTTCCAAATGCGCCGGGCGCCTCGCAGGCCAGGAGATTAGCCTGAACAGCGTTTTCTACGAAGGTAAAGTCGCGGGTTTGCTCGCCGTCGCCATAGACGAGAGGCTGGCCATCTTCGAGGAAAGCAGTCGCGAAGCGGGACAGTACGCCGGAATAGGGAGAATCGGGGTCCTGCCTGGGGCCGAAGATGTTGAAGTAGCGCAGGGAGACACACTCGAGGCCATAGCAGCGCAGAAAAGCCTGGGCGTAAAGTTCGCCGACATATTTTGAGACCCCGTAAGGGGAGATCGGCGAGGGGCGCATTTCTTCGGTTTTAGGAAGGGTGGGCGTCTCGCCATAAGCGGAAGAGGAGGCGGCAAAGACGACGCGCTTGACTTTGTTGTCACGGGCAGCCAGTAAGACGTTCAAGGTGCCGTCAACGTTGATGTGATTGGTTTCGAGAGGGTCCTTGACGGAGCGGGGAACGGAAGTGCGAGCGGCGAGGTGAATCACGAATTCCGCCTGGAGCATGGCCTTCTGGACGGTCTCCAGATCAGTAATGGAGCCCTTCATGAAGGTAATCTTGTTGCGGATATCGGCGAGATTTTCCTCTCTGCCGGAAGAGAGATCGTCAAGTACAACGACGCCGTGGCCGCGCCGGACGAGTTCGTCCACCGTGTTTGAGCCGATGAACCCGGCGCCCCCCGTAACCAGGTAGCGCATATGTCTCTGCCTCCCGCTGGCAAACCTAACTTATTGTACGATGGTTGCAAGGAAATCAGGCGAGAGGATTGACGGAAGCGTCACACAAAGAGCATGGGCAAAAAAGAGGCACTGATTCTGGCGATTATGGCCCTTCTGCTGGTGGCAGTTGGGCTGCTGTATCGGAAAGCAGCACATTCGGGAGGAAACGGCGGCTCAAAAGAGGGGATTCCATCGAGAGCGGAGACGGCGAGCCCTGCTGTGGAATCAGGAACTAGAGAAATCGTGCCGCCTGTCACAACCCGTACGGCAGAATCCAATGAAAAGAAAGGAATCCTCCCTGCGGAGCCCGGATACTCGCCACGCCCAGGTGAGTTGCTGGATTTTGCGGCAAATTTGCCCACACTGAACAGCACGGTTGCGAATTTGAAAATCGTGGTTGCCGAAAAGAGGAATTTCTACGGCAAGAGCAGTTGGCACTTGCAGGCTTTTGCGCACACCGAGAATCCCTACCGAATGGTGTTCGAGCTGGACGACCAGTTCGACTCCTACAGCGAAGCGGGGAATCTAGCGAGCCAGCAATATGAGATGCACTTGAGCGAGCGCGGCCAGAAGGCGGATTCGGTGCAGCGGATGGTGTCTTCCCCTAAAGATCCCGCACCCGCTGATGCCACGGCGGCACGCGTGCCGGCGGGCACACGCGATCCCTTGGGACTGATGCAATACCTGCGAGGAGTGGATTGGAGCAAAACGCCGGAGATCAAAAGTCCGGTGTACGACGGGCGAAAGTTTTATGAGGTGCGCGCGGTGCTGCTGGGCAAGAGCGTAACGGTGGAAGTGCCGGCGGGAAAGTACTCGACAACCAAGATCGAAATCCACGTTTACGACAGCGGCGTGGAGATGAAAGATGCGCACTTCGTGCTTTATCTCTCAAACACCGCGGCGCGGACACCCGTGTTGCTGGAAGCAGTTCTTCCCATCGCCACGGCGCGCGTGGAACTCACCAAAGCAAGCTAGGAAAAACGGGCAATCCGCTAGCAGAGAACGATGCGCTCGCGCTGCCGTACAACGCGGCGCGTAGCATTGCGCGTGTCAATGACAAGTTTCGAGGAGTCAACAATGGCGGCATAATCGTAACTGGAATGATCGGTGGCAATAATCACCGCATCGTAATTCCCCAGCGTTTGCGGATTCAGCGGAACGGACTTCATGTGCGAGTAGTCATAGTGGCGCATTTTGTGAAGGTGCGGGAAGTAGGGATCGTTGTAATCGAAAGTGGCGCCACGCTTCTGGAGAATCTCCATGATTTTGAGTGTGGGGGATTCGCGGAGATCGTCGACGTCCTTCTTATAGGCGACGCCAAGAATCAAAAGCTTGGCGCCTTTAAGACTCTTGTTGTGATCGTTCAATGCGGCGACTACGGAATCGACGACGTGATAAGGCATCGCAGTGTTGACTTCACCGGCTAACTCGATAAAGCGCGTCGAAAAATCGTACTCGCGCGCTTTCCACGACAGATAAAAAGGGTCGACGGGAATACAATGGCCGCCCAAGCCGGGTCCCGGATAAAAGGGCATAAAGCCGAAAGGCTTGGAGGAAGCGGCTTCAATCACTTCCCAGACGTCCACACCCATGCGCAGGCAAAGCATCTTGAGCTCGTTGACGAGAGCTATGTTTACGCAACGGAAAATGTTTTCGAGCAGCTTGGCCATTTCAGCAGCGCGAGTGGAGCTGACCGGGATGACCTTTGCCACAACCTGAGCGTAGAGGGCCTGGGCGGCGCGGCCACTAGGGGGGTTCACTCCGCCAACGACTTTGGGAATCTGCGCAAGGCCATACTGTTTATTTCCTGGATCCTCGCGTTCCGGTGAAAACGCCAGGAAGAAATCCAACGGCACATTCTCGTTTTCAGAACCAGCGGCGATAGGGCACCGCAAGTTACTTTTTTCCAGAATGGGCAAAACGAGTTCTTCCGTGGTGCCGGGATAGGTGGTGGATTCGAGAACGACCAGTTGACCCCTTTGCAGATGCGGAGTGATAGACTTCGCGGTTGTTTCGACGTAGCTGATATCGGGCTCGCGGTACTCGTTCAAGGGAGTGGGTACACAGATGATAATGGCGTCAGCTTCCTTGAGCTTGGTGAAATCCGTGGTGGCGTGAAAATGGCGGCTGTTCACGTATTGTTGAATCTTGGTTTGCTGAATGTGCTCGATGTAAGACCTGCCAGCATTGAGGAGTCTTACTTTTTCGGGATCGGTATCAAAACCGGTCACCTTGTGGCCGGCTTCCGCGAATCGCAAAGCCAGGGGAAGGCCGACGTAACCGCAGCCGATAATAGCTACTTTAAGAGTCGCACCTTTGAAAAATTCCGGTTTTCTATCGGTGGCCATGAAAGAGACTCGCTCCTAATCGAATGTTGAGTGCGGGACAGGCCTTTAGGCCGAGGAGCTAAACGACAAAAGAACTATAGCAGTTTTGAGAAGGGGGCTTGTACAGAAGTCTGAGAATGTTTCCAATTCTTTACGCTGACAGGGGGCAACTCAACCGGGAAGATCATTGCCTTTCCGCGGATGCCGGGCGAAGATAAGCGCGATGCTGATATTCCTGATCTATCGATCTGGCGCTAGCGCCACCAACTTGTCATGATCCCCGTGGTGCTGCTTCTCGGGCTTGCGGTGGGAGTGTTGGTCGGGTTGCTGGGCATCGGCGGCGGCGTGGTGCTGGTGCCAGCGATGGTATACCTGCTGCACTACGACCAACACCTTGCGCAAGGAACGTCTCTGTTTATTCTGTTGCCGCCGATTGGTTTGGGCGGGTTGCTGCAATATTGGAAAAATGGCCAAGTGGACTTGCGCGCGGGAATCTACTGCGCAGTGGGTTTTCTCCTTGGTGGGTATGGAGGAGGACGCCTCGCTGTGCCCCTGCCTTCAAGATACCTGCAAGGGATTTTCGGGATTTTTCTGATGTTGTCGGCTGTGCTGCTGTGGCGAAAGACGCACGGAACAAAGACACCTGCGAGTCAGACTGAGGAAGAGCCCTCGCAGAGTCACCTGAGGAGTATTGGAATTTTTGGGATTGCAGCGGTTTGCGGATTTGCCGCGGGCATGGTTGGAATCGGGGGCGGCGTGCTGCTTGTACCGTTGCTGGGGCTGATGTTTGGTTTCAGTCAGCACAAAGCGCAAGGGACCAGCCTGGTGGCGCTGATCCCGCCGACTGGGCTGCTGGCGTTCATGGAGTATGCCAAGGCGGGTTACGTGCGATGGGATACCGGGGTATTGCTGATCCCAGGTGTTTTTGTGGGTGGGATAATCGGCGGAAAACTGGCGCGGCAGTTGAACGCTACGCGGATGAGGCAGGTTTTTGCGGCGGTGATGTTTTTGCTCGGCGGGTGGCAGGTCTTCTCCGCGTGGCGGAGGTGACGCATACTAGAGGGACATGGTTGATCTACATTCGCATTTGCTTCCCGGTCTCGATGACGGAGCAAAGTCCTTTGAAGAAGCGCTGGCAATGGCAGAGGACGCCATTGCCGATGGGATTACGCACGTGGTGGGGACGCCGCATGCGAGTTCCACTTACGCGTTCGATTTTGCCAAGGTGCAAGCGGCGCGGAATGCGTTGGAGGAAAAGCTCGCAGGCCGGCTTACGCTGGCAACTGGCTGCGATTTTCATCTGAACCCCGAAAACCTGGTGGCGGTTCGCGCGAATGCAGCCCCCTACTGCATTAACCAGAAAGACTACCTGCTGGTGGAGTTCAACGAATTTTCCATTCCTCCATCAATGGACCAGACACTGCACGAATTGCAGCTCGCCGGTCTTCGACCAGTGATCACCCACCCGGAGCGGAACGGGATTCTGCGGACGCAACCGGATCGCTTATTGCGGTGGGTAACCTTAGGCTGCTATGTGCAAGTCACGGGCGGTTCGCTTACCGGCGTGTTTGGCCCCGGCGCAAAAGAGGATGCATGGACGTGGATGGCGCAAGGGCTGGTGCACTTCATTGCGAGCGACGCGCACAACACGGCTCGACGGCCATTGAGACTGAGATTTGCATACGAAGCGGTTGTGGAACAGTTTGGAGAGGAAAAAGCGAGGGCACTCTTGGTGGAAAATCCGTTGGCAGCGTTCGAAGGACGGCCGCTGCCGTATGTCCCTGAGATTTCCCTTGATCCTCCGCGGACAAAACGGAAACGATTCTTTTTCTTCTAGGACTCCTTCCCAAAGTAGCGCCGCGGGGTTATGTAGCGGGCCGCAAGGGCAGTCCTGCCCACGCGTTAATCAGGCCGAGCAGCTCTCTTACAACATCCAACGCATCGCTTGTATGACTCCACCATTGGTCGGGGTTGAATGAATCGCCCGAATCACCGTGGACGATGGCCTCTCCGCCAGCGGCGTTGAGTTGTTTCCAGAGGGTGTGAGTGCGACGCGTGTGAACTTTGGAGGTCACGAGGATCACGCGACGAGGAGAGGAGTGCGAGAGAGCCTGGCCGATGGTGGCCATCTCATCTACGGTATTGAGGATGGGAGGATCCAGGACGTGAATTGCCGATTCGGGGACACCTTCTTGGATCAGGATAAGCCTGTCGTAAACCTCTTCCCCCTGATAAGGGACGGAGAGTCGCGAGAGAGTGGCACCAGGCTCCATGGAGTGAGTCAGCCAGACCTGGGGTGCGTATCCTTGCTTATAGACTTTGGCGGCTTCTAGCGCGCGGTTAGGCATGCGACCGCTCAAGACGGCGATGGCTGCGGCGTTTTGGAGGGGGTCTTCGACAATAAGCCAGCGGCCGAGATGGAAGAAAGCAAAGAGACACGCACCGGTCACTGCGAGGGCCAAGAAGGGCCAGAGTCGCGGCTTGCGATCAGGTTGGGGCGGGAGCAAAGTGGCGATCAGCAAATTCCCCATGGCAGCGCATCGTAACGTGCGAATTGCCGCGGGTCAAACGGCCGTTAGCAAGGAAGCTGTCGGGGATTCGTTGGGCAATCCCTACAACCACGCGTTAGACTTAAGAACTCAGATTTGTCCGGAGGACCCATGAGAGCAGTGGTGACAGGAGGCGCGGGGTTCCTGGGGTCGCACATTTGTGATCGCTTGTTGGCCGAAGGCTGGGAGGTGCTGGCGCTGGACAACCTGGTGACGGGAAACGAAGAGAACGTGGCGCATTTGGAGAACGAGCGCAAGTTTCGGCTTGAACGATGCAACGTGAACGAACCATTCCATGTAGACGGGGAAGTGGGATACGTACTCCATTTTGCCTCTCCAGCCAGCCCCCCGGATTACCTTAGACATCCGATTGAGACATTGAAGGCAGGATCGCTAGCCACAATGTACACCTTGAATCTTGCGATGACGAAGAAGGCGAAGTATCTCCTGGCTTCCACGAGCGAGTGCTATGGCGATCCGGAAGTATCGCCGCAAAGCGAGAATTACTGGGGCCACGTGAATCCGGTGGGACCCCGGAGCGTATACGACGAGGCCAAGCGTTTCGCGGAGGCTATGACGATGGCCTATCACCGCTACCACGGCCTGGACACGCACATCGTGCGGATTTTCAACACCTATGGACCCCGGATGCGATTGAACGATGGGCGCGCGCTGCCGAATTTTATTTTTCAGGCGCTCAGCGGGCAGACCCTGACGGTGTATGGAGACGGAAAGCAGACGCGCAGTTTCTGCTACGTTTCTGACTTAATCGAAGGAATCTACCGGCTTAGCCAGTCAGATGAACACTACCCCACGAACATCGGGAATCCAACGGAACTGACAATTTACGAATTCGCGGAACGCATTCGCGCGTTTTTTCAGAATGCTCCGGCTATCGTCCACAAACCCCTTCCGGAAGATGATCCAAAGCAGCGCTGCCCGGACATCACGAAAGCGAAGCAGTTGCTGGGATGGGAGGCGAAGGTGACCTTGGAGGAAGGTCTGCGGCTGACGCTGGAATACTTCAAGGTTCAATTTGGCAAAATGACTGCCAGCAGGTGAAACTGAAACGCTGACGCCCAGGCGTCACCTCAGGCTCGTCCGAACGAGTGATAATCGAATCCCAATTCCTGCATTTTCCTTGGTGAATAGAGATTGCGTCCGTCAACCACCAGGCGGCGGGCCATGAGCTGACCAGCACGTTCCCAATCGAGATTACGGAAGATCTGCCAATCCGTGCAAACCAGGGCGGCATCGGCCTGCTTCAGAGCCTCGTAAGGATCTTCGTGAAAGACCACCTGCGGAAAGCTGGGCCTTGTGCGGGCAATGGCTTCCGGATCAGTGGCATGAACGACCGCGCCTTCGTCCAGGAGTTTACGGATTACTTCCAGAGCGGGGGAGAAACGAATGTCGTCGGTATTGGCCTTGAAGGCTAGTCCGAGCACGGCGATGCGCTTGCCTTTGATGACCCACAACGCATGGTGAATCTTCTCGAAGAATCGTTCGATACGTTGTTTGTTCACGCGTTCGGCGGCTTTGAGCATATCGAAGTTGACACCAACTGAAGCGGAAAGGTGGATGAAGGCTTGAATGTCTTTTGGGAAGCAAAAGCCGCCAAATCCCAGGCCCGCTTTCAGAAATTGCGTGCCGATGCGGGGATCGAGCCCCATGGCGTGAGTGACTTCCTCGACATCGGCGCCAATACGCTCGCAGAGATCAGAGATAACGTTCGCGTAGCTGATTTTCATGGCCAGGAAGGAGTTCGAGGCGTGTTTGATCAACTCGGCGCTGTTGATGGTGGTGACCAGCAACTCGCCGGCAGTTTCCTTGGGGCAACCACTCGGGTGAACGGGGCAGTGGAACTTCCTATCGAGAATCGGTTGATAAATTTCACGCAGTTTGGTGGCGGAGGCGGAGTCTTCCACGCCGACGACGATTCGGTCGGGGTGAAAGAAGTCGACGACAGCCGTGCCTTCGCGGAGAAATTCAGGATTAGAAGCGACCTGGAATTTCGGCCCGCCAGTAGGGGAATACGCCGCAAGAGCTTTCTGGAGTTGTACTCCGGTGAGGGCGGGAACGGTGCTCTTCTCTACCACGAGTTTTGGGGAGTGCGCCTCGGTAGCAACCTGGCGGGCAACGTGGTCAATGGCGGAAAGGTCAGCCTCACCGCTTTCTTTCGGCGGCGTGCCGACGCAAATGAAAATCACTTCACCAGTGCGGATGGCTTCGCCTGCATTGGAGGTGTACGAGATTTTCTTCAGAGCGACGGCGCGCTTGAGCACTTCTTCGAGATGCTCTTCGTAGATAGGAACCAAGCCCGCCTTGAGTTGGTCAATACGCTTTTCGTCGACATCCGTACAAAAAACTTCATGACCCGCCGCCGCAAGGCACGCGCCGGTGACAAGACCAACATAACCACAACCAATAACCGTAAGACGCACTGTCGTTGCTCCGTTTCCAGGAAAAACGCCCTGAGCTTAGGAGGTAAATGTTCTTCCTTCGCGAATGCTCGAAGGACACACCCAATTATCCAACAAATCATCAAGCACGTGAGTGTGAACTACCTCTTGCCAAGGAGCAGACCACGTAGTCCCAAAAGAACGAGACGAGGCTGGCGGCGAATCACATTCCAAAGCAGGCGCGTGGACTCATCACGATTGATCTCGCCAAGCGATTCCCGAGTGGAGGCGCTGAGCAGATCTACCAGGCGCGAATAATCCTCTTGCTGGAAGTAATGCAGAGTACGCCGGATGAGCCAATGGGTGCGCAATTCACGCCGCAACGCCCGCAATTCGTGGCTGTCCTTTCGCAGGATGGCATCGGCGACACCACGCGCGCCGCGAAAGCCCGTGACAATGCCGCCAACTGTAGAGACTTTCACTTGTGCTGCTGCATCGCCGACCAGGTAGACGTCGCCGTTGCCGACCCTGCGCTGCACGGGGACCCAGTGTTTGTAAACCGGGATGCGCGCGCCTTGCCATTCCAGCGGCTGGAAGCCCTTCTTTTCCAGGAAGCGGTCAAAGCAGCGTTTGGCATACTGACCGTGCTCGCCGATAACCCCCACGGCGGCGCGCTCCGGTGATTCAGGGATCAACCAGTAGAAATAGGGTGTGTCGTCCGGAATGAACCACACGCGGGTAGTATCAAGCGGGCAGTCCTTAGGTAGCTTCACAACCGCTTGCATCAGAGGGACAGTCTCCACGGGAGGCCACCCAGCAGCCTTGGCTACGCGGCTGGCCGCGCCGTCGGCACCCACAAGGCTCGCAGCATGGAGTTCCTGGCGTTGACCCCCACGATCAATTTCAACGTGCAGCCCACGGCCGTTGGGAGAAAGTTCCAGAAATCGGGTGTCATAGTCAATAACCGCTCCGGCGGACCGGGCTTCCTGGGCAAGAACGGGAATAAGGCGAGAACGCTCAATGATGAGGTCGGGCCGACGGAGTGGAACGGTGGCAGAGCGGCCATCAGTAAAAAGTTCAAAGCGGTGAATTTCGTTCAGGATGCTGGCGCGTGCCGTGTGGCCGAGTTGGTTCTTGAATTGGTCGGTGACAATGAGGGTACGAGAAGTAGGGTCCGAGGTCGGCTGAGATTCCAGAACGCGCACGGAACGGCCGCCGCGCGCTACGTGGGTTGCCGTATAGAAACCCGCCGCGGAGCCCCCTACGACGACAACCTCGCCGGCGTCCCGGTTCTGCCGGGACTCGTTTTCTACGTTTTGCACCGTGTGTACTTCACCCTGTCGAAGGAAAACGCCGTTGCGCGCCCCACCCCGGCTCGAAATCCTCACCACAACTAAAGTCGGCCCCAAGTGCCGGCACGCAGACTACGCCAGAAAGTATAGCTAATCCCAGTGTCCTGAGCCAAACGTGTGAAGGCAACCGCAATCATTCGGCAGGAGGCAGCTTCGAAGGTTATCAAGCAGCATTTTTGTTTAACTGGCGCTCATAGGGGGCCCGTTCCAGCCAAGCGACGGCGGGCAACATGGAGAGCATGACCACGCCACCGACGAGAATTGCCCCCATCGTTGATAAGTAAGTGACCAGGACGGCCGCACAGCCACACATTGCGCCTGCCAGATACATAGCGAGAACGGCACCACGCTGTCCCAAACCAAGATTGGCCAAGCGGTGGGCGGAGTGATCCTTGCCTGGAGTGGCAAAGGGCAGCAAGCCACGACGTGAACGGGAGATGGTTACGAGCGTGGTGTCAAAAATCGTGGCGCAGAGGATGAGAACGGGAGCCAACCAACTGGCGGCCGTATTGGCATGTTCGAGCCGGAGCTTCAGTGCAAGCGTGGCCATCAGAAATCCCAGGAACATCGCGCCGCTATCACCCATGAATATTTTGGCGGGTTTGAAATTCCAGCGCAGAAAACCAGCAGCGGCGCCGAGGACGGCGGCCGCAAGCGTGGTGACGAGTGTCTGGCCGTTCAAGTATGCGATGAGGGCAAAGAAAACAGAGGCCATAGCGGCGACGCCGGCGCACAAGCCATCCATGTGATCCAGGATGCTGAAGGAGGCGGTGATGCCGACAACCCAGAGAATGGTGAGCGCGGCATCGAGCCACTGGCCGCTGCGGCCCCGGAGAAAAGCGCTGAAGACTTGGGCGTGGATGCCACTGGCCAGAAGAATCACGGCAGCCAGAGGCATGCCGACGAAGAGCTTAATCTGATGATGCAGCCAGCCGCGGTCATCGAGGAATCCAACGATACCGACCAAAGTGGCCCCTGTCACGATGCCGAAACTTTGCGCCCGTGCGGGGCCGTCGAAAGCGATGAGTATGGCTAACATCACGCCGCTATACATCGCCAAACCGCCCAACAGGGGGATGGGCTTCAGATGAACTTTGCGCGGGCCCGGTGAATCCACCATGCCCACACGAATAGCCAACGCGCGCACCGGCACGGTTAGCACCAGCGATGCCGACAATGCGATTAGAAACGCCAGCAGGCCCGCACTCATGCACCCTCATCACTCGTTCTGGCGAAACCAGCCTAGGCGAGGCGGCTAGACACTCACAGATACGATACCGGTTTGGGATCCGGCTCCCAAATCTTGAACAGGACGGCGGCTGAGAGATGCCCCGTTGCTGCCCACGCAACCCGTCCACGATAACGCGAAAAGCTCGCGAACGCCACAAGAATTGCGCGCTCCGGCGAGTTAATTCAACGTTTAACTATTAGAGAATTATTATAGGGTAATATGACTCACATGACTCGCAGAGGGTGCGGCCAACTCGCGACAAGCCGAGCCCGCCATCGCGGGGAACTCGCTGGCATCATGGTTGTGCTGCGGCCTGGACGATTTCAGCGAGTTTTGTGAGTTCCTTTCTTCTGTCGTACTCGGGTGCCGCGGCAGCTGCCGCCTCGCCCATGCTTCGGAGAAGATCTGCATTGCGAGCGAGGTCCCTCACGGCTTGGACCAACCGTGCAGAATCGTCCGGATCAACGGCGATCGAAAAACCTTGGCATGCACCTATGGAAACAACATCGCATTCCGGGGTAGCAACAGCCACGATGGGCTTCCCCGCGGCGAGGATGCCGTAAAGCTTGCTGGGGACGACGACCCCCTCGAGACCTCGCTTCACGGTAATGATGTGTGCATCAGCCGAGGCCATGACTGAGGGAATTTTGTCGCAGGGGAAGAACGGCAGAAAACGAACGTTAGGGAGTCCGGCGGCGGCAGATTGCAGGCGCTCCCGCTCTGCACCATCGCCCACGAAGACCAGTGCGATGCCATCCGTTGAAAGCTCCCGTGCAGCGGTGAGCAGCGTGTCCCAAGCTCCGTAGAAACCGAGATTGCCTGCATGCAGTAAGACGAAGCGAGAATCGCCGCGGATGGCCTGGATGACTTGCGAATCGAGGGGCGAGGCAGCTCCGTGAGGCGGGAGATCCGCGCCGTCGCGAACAACGACGACGCGATTGGGATCGACACCTTTAGAGAGGATGCGGCGGCGCATGTCGTCGCCGAGAACGACTACGCGGGTGGCACGGCGCAGTGACCAGCGATGCAGCCACTCCCAGAGGCGCGCGAGCTGGCCAGGGGAAACAAGGGAGCCTCCCAGGGCCATGTCGGGATATAGATCGCGGATGTTATAGACATAGGGCTTGGTTTTTAGCAGCGCGACGAAAGCTCCGACGATGCCCTCGAAAGGCGGGTCGGTCATGGCAAGAACAACATCGCAAGGAAGAAAGAGGGCGCGAGGGACGGACAGGAAAACATAGCTCAAGTAGTTAAGCAAACGTTCCTTCATTTGAAGACGGGGATAGTCTGTGGAGCCAGCGCGGATGATTCTCACGCGTCCAGAGTTTTCGGACTGATAGAGGCGCCAGGGGCGGCGCTCGGACGGATCGTAAGAAGGGCGTCCACAGAGAACCGTGACATCGTGCCGTTCTGCGAGAGTCTGGACAACAGTCTGCGCCATTTTCGCGGTGGCCGAGGTGTCCGGCGGATAGTAGAGGTTCAAGAGCAGAATGCGCACGCAACGATTGTACAAGCAGAATTGAGGAGGTTGAAGGCGTGGAGCGCGCGAATGTCTTGGAATAAAAGGGAACAGTTGGACTATTACCGTTCCTTGGAACAGTTTCGCGGGGTGCCCCGGGCTTCTACCTTGTCAACATCGAGAACAGTGCTGGGGAGAAGAGTGCGTGAGCAACCCCCTTCTCGACGCCAATTTTGTGGCGATGATAAGCCGAAACCGGGAGGGCAGAATGCAGGAGAAAAATCGCTCCAAGCTCGTGACTCTTCTGTTGTTTAACCTTTTGGGCGCATGCGCATTACGCTTGACGGCTCAGCCGCCAATCTTACCGGAGGCCGTAACCAGCGCACACACCGTGTTTCTTGTGAATGACACGGGATTCCCTGAAATGCAGTACACACTGGTTATGGAACTTACTAAATGGGGGCATTTTGAACTTGCAGAAAGCCGCGAGAAGGCCGACTTGGTGCTTTCATTGAGCTCAGGAACGCACGTGCGGGCGCTTCCCGACGGCGAGTATCCCCGACCGACGGGGCTGGGCGCTTTGGCAGAGGGCGAGATCCCAAAGGGGCACACACGCGTGGCGCTCTTGGATCCGAAGACGGGAGCAACGCTTTGGTCTGACCTGCGCAAGACGGAAGGCGGGAAAGTGAAGAGCGGACATCTGCTGGATGGACTGCGCGAAGCCTTTGATAACTATGAGAAGGCCAAAAACCGCAAGTAAAGGTTAGTGGTCCGGATCAATAGTGACTTGCCGGAATTGCTTCTGTTCAGCCGCACTTGGCGACCACAACGCGGTCTGCTATACGTATGACGATAGGTTCCTGCTCGAGCGCATCTTCCGACAGGCAACGAGCACGCCCGGGCTCGCTCCGGCACGGAGTCAACCATGGAAATCACTGTGGAACATCTGGGCAGTGTGCAATTCGAGATTAAAACGCGTGGCCACGTGATCGTGAGCGATCAACCACTGGAGAGCGGCGGATTCGATGAAGGCATGACGCCCCCGGAACTGCTGCTGGCTGCGCTGGGCTCATGTGCGGGTTACTACGCGGCACAATATCTGCGCAAGAACAAGCTGGCGACGGAAGGAACGCGAATCAGAGTGAGCTGCGAAAAGGCAAAGGACCCGCTGCCGCGAATGACGAATTTTGTGATCGAAGTGGATACGCCGGTGGAATTGACGGAGGAGCATCGCAAGGGCGTGCAGGCGGAAGTGCAGCACTGCTTGGTACACAACACGTTACTGCATAGGCCGAAGATCACGCTAAAGGTAGAAGGGCCAGTTGTAGCGCATAAGTGAACTTACAGCGACGAGTAATCTGCCGAAGGATTCTCACAATATGTTTGGCGCAACCTCCGCAGAGCACGCGGAGACTCACGGGCGTGTGATAAGAACATCGCCGAGGACGAGCGCGTCCATCTGCGTGCGCAGGAAACAATCCAAGGCTTCTTCGGGGCGGCAGACGATGGGTTCATTGTCGTTGAAGGATGTGTTCAAAACTACGGGCACGCTTGTTTGGCGCTCGAATTCGCTGATGAGGGCGTGGTAGCGCGGGTTGGCTTCCCGGGCAACAGTTTGAAGGCGCCCGGTGCCATCCACATGAGTGGGAGCAGGAATTTTGTCGCGCTTATCAGGGAGCACGGAATACGCCAAATTCATGAATGGGGAGGGGTGCGACTTCGCGAACCACTCGCCGGTTTTTTCCGCAAGGATGGAAGGCGCGAAGGGGCGGAAGATTTCGCGGTGCTTGATACGCTGATTGAGGACTTCCTTCATTTCCGGGCGGCGCGGATCGGCGATTATGCTGCGATTACCCAGAGCGCGAGGGCCCCATTCGGCCCGGCCTTGATACCAACCAAGGATCTTCCCTTCGGCTATGATGCTCGCCGTGCGTCGCAGCAACTCTGGTTCCGGTAGTTCCGCTTGTGTGTAGCCGCCCTGGGAGACGTGGCTCGCTCGGATGGCCGCACGGATTTCCCCGGGCGTGTAGCCGGGACCCCAATAGGCATGATCCATGACAAAGGAGCGAGGCTGGCCGAGGAGTTGGTGCCAAACATAGTAAGCGGCACCGACCGCGAGTCCACCATCGCCAGCGGCTGGATGAACATAGACCTGCTCAAACGGAGTGGCGTCAAAAATCTTTCCATTGGCTACACAATTGAAAGCCACACCACCGGCGAGACACACTGCTTTCGAACCCGTTTGCGCGGCCAACTTTTGCAGCATGCCCAGATAGACTTCCTCGAGGCGCGCTTGCAGTGAGGCAGCTAGATCGCGGTGGCGCTGCTCGAGCGGTTGCTCGGGAAGGCGAGCGGGGCCACCAAGCTTCTCTGGCATCGCATCTGAGAACATTTTGCCCAGAACTGGAGTCTTGTCCGAGTCCGCCCAGGACATTTCCGGGCCAGTCTTGTGATGCGTGAAATAGTCAAGGCCGAGGCGGAAGCCGAATTCGCCGCCAGTGGAATTGAAGCGGACAATATCGCGAAAAGCATCGAGATGTTGCGGCTGGCCGTAGGCCGCCAGGCCCATCACTTTGTATTCATCGCCGAATTTCAAGAAGCCGAGGTATTGGGTGACTGCGCTGTAATAGAGGCCAAGCGAGTGCGGAAAAGCAATGGCGCCATCAATGTGCATGCGATTGGCGGTGCCGGTGCCCCACATGGTACTCGCGAAATCGCCGAGTCCGTCGGCGGAAAGCAGCGCAGCATGTTCAAATGGGGAAACGAAATATGTGCTGGCTAGGTGGGCCTGGTGGTGTTCGACACGATGAAAGGTGGCTTTGATCTTCGCAGGATCGCTATCAAAAGCCCACGCGAGTGCCGCTGGTATACCCGTGAATTTGGAGATCACCCTCATACGCTCGCGGGCAAAGGAAGGCATGCGCAGTGCATAAAAAAGCTTGGTGGCAAGACGCGCATAAGGATTACGCGGGACGGCCACGTGATCAATATCAGCGAGAGTGAGGCCCGCCTCTTTTAGACAATAGCGAATCGCCGCCGAAGGGAATCCCGCCGCATATTTGACGCGATTGAAGCGTTCTTCTTCGACTGCGGCAAGCAGTCGGCCGTCGCAAACCAACGCCGCTGAAGCGTTGCCATGGTACGCATTGATTCCGAGTATGTTCATAACCCGAACAGTTTGTTTTCCTCTGTCAGCCGCGCAGCATTTCTGATGAAGGCATAAAGAAGCGAAAATTCGCGGCGGCTAAGAAAGGTGCCTCCGGCACCATTCATTCAGTACATACAGCGACCATGGGCGGGACCAGGTAGTCCGACCTTGTAGAAAATTATCCCACACCGCGCCGACGCCGGTTGGGTGCAAATGAGGTGCGAGAGCAGGGGCCAGGTTGGCGAAACTCGCTTCGATGCGCGGACGTAACGCGCCACGAAGCCAGTCTTCCCACGGCAAGGTAAATGTACGCTTTTTCTGTCGCAGGATTTCTTGAGGGAGCAGGTCTTGCACAGCCGCGACAAGCAATGCCTTCTGGTGGCCGGGTCGCACGCGCGCCTCATCGGGGAGGGCACACATGAATTCGACGAGCGCAGTATCCAGCAGAGGCACGCGCACTTCCAACGAGCGGTCCATGCTCACTGAATCGGTGTCACGGAGAAGAATGCTGACCATGTAAGTGCGCAGTTCGAGCCAAGATATTGCGGCAATGGGTTCGAGGAGACGCGCCTGATCGGCGACGCGTTCGAGCCAACCGAGCCATGTGGGATCGAGTGTGACCCCGTCCGCAGAAATACAGCTGCTCCTGAAATGAGGCTCGGTGAGCCGTCGCAATTCGGAAGGGGGAAAGAGAAGCCGTGCAAAAAAATAAGGATGAGGGAGCACGTCAGGCATAAGCCAGGCGTCCTTAGCTTTGCGAACAGCGTCAGCCGAGCCGCGACGTTGCAGGAGAGTTCTGACAAGCGGAGAGCTGACGCGACGCATAGCCGCCGGAACGTACCTGGCGACCGTGTCGAGGCGCATCAATCGGGGAGTATCTGCAAAGCTCTGATAACCGGCGAAAAGTTCATCACCGCCGAGGCCCGAGAGAGCCACTTTCAAACCTACCTGGCGCGCCGCCCAGGAAACGAAATAGGTGTTGATGCCATCCATGGACGGTTGATCGAGAGCAGCAACGGCTTCCTCCAGGCGAACGAGCATGTCCGCGCCCTGCAGAGGCACATCGGTGTGCACCGTGCCAGTGTGCTTGGCAACCTTGCTTGAGAGCGGCCCTTCGTCGTAGGCGGTATCGGGAAAAGTGAGCGTAAAGCTGCGAATGCCAGGCTGTTGCCGCGCGGCGATGGCGGCAATGGCGCCGGAGTCCAAGCCGCTGGAAAGGAAAAGTCCCAAAGGAACGTCGGCGAGGAGATGCCCGCGGATGGAATCCTCAAGCAGTGCCCGCAATCGCGGAACGGCAGAGGAGAAATCGCGAGGGCGCATTGGATCGCGCACTGCGGAACTTTGGACTGGGTCCCACCAGGGGCGCGCGCGCGGCACTTTGCGCCGGTCAGGAAGGTGAAGAAGCAAACGATGGCCCGGCGGCAGCGAGAAAACATTTTTAACCAGTGTGACGGGTTCGGAGACGCTTCCAAAAAGAAAATAAGAAGTGAGGGCATCGGAGGAGATTTGGCGATCAACGGTACCTGCAGCGAGCAGAGCACGCAACTCCGAGGCGAATGCAAATCCTTCGGGTGTTTGTGCGTAATAGAGGGGCTTGATGCCCAACGGGTCGCGAGCGAGGAAGAGGACCGGCACAATTGCAAAATGATTGCGGAGATCGAGAAGAGCGAAGGCAAACATGCCGCGCAATTCGCTCAAGAGATCTTCTCCCCACTCCTCCCAGCCGTGAACGAGAATCTCCGTGTCAGACTGCGTTGCGAAGCGGTGCCCCGCAAGAACAAGGCGTTGGCGCAATTCGCGATAGTTGTACAACTCGCCGTTGAAGACCACGGCTATGTTGGCGGATTCGTTCCAAAGGGGCTGGTGGCCACCGGCAAGGTCAATAATGCTAAGACGGCGCATGCCGAGCGCGAAGCCGGGAGCGCGCGGATGGTTGACAAGAAAGCCCTCGTCGTCGGGGCCCCGGTGGCGCATCGCACCAGCCATGCCTCGCACACGAGACTCCGCCTCTTTGCTGTTGGAAGCGTAAGCAAACCCGCAGATTCCGCACACGCGGCTATTTTATCTCCGGACTGGTGAAAAAAGCCGCAGTGGCGCGGCTGAGATTGGCGCGCAGATGAAAGCGAGGCGCTCGAAGACGATGATCGGCCATCCAGGCAAGAATCGAGCGGAGGAGAAGCAGGAAGATCAGGGCGATGACGGAGAGAAACAGATAGGCGAAGGAACGGCGTTCGAGCAAAAGGCACCAGTCGACGGACCCGTCCCACCCAGGGAGAACGCGGTCGAGAATCTGCCGCAAATAAAGGCCATGGAAGGGTAGGGCAGAGACGCGCACGTGGGCGGTGATTTCGTACGTGTAATCAGGCGGGTAAGCGGGAATCATACTGGCCGCCTGGCGAAAAAGTTCGGGATTCTGGAGGTCGCGAAGAGTCAGCAGATTGCCGTGAGCATCCTTCAAAAAAGTCCGGTACGTAGCGTCAACCACAGCCCAACGGCCATCGATGTTGACTTCAGCAACCACATGCTTGGCGGTGTGTTGCGGTGTGAGCAGAAGCAGGCGGCGCGATGCGATTCCGCTGCTTCGCGTAAGATTAAGGAAAGCGTTCGTTGCCGAACCACACACATCCAGGAGTTGGCGGTAGTTGAGCGTGTCCTGGGGATCGCGCGGCGAGAGCTTCACGGCTGGAGTGGCCTGGTTTCGAGGCGGGCCATACAGCATCCAGGCAAGAATGGCTTCAGCCCTTTCTTGCGGAGGGGCCGCTTCTGGAATGATGGCGTCCGAGAAACCTTTCAAATATTGACGAACAGAATATTCCCAGACCCCAGTCCAGGCGGTGGCAACCATCGCCGCGGCGAGCAAGAAATTGCACATCCACCAGCAGGTGCGGAAGATCCGATGGCGATTCACACTTCGTCCCTTCGGGCTAAGAAAGGAATTGTCCTACGAGTCGGGGCGCCTCGCAATAGCCTCATAAACAGTAACCATTTGTTTAACTGGCTGATTCCAAGATAGTGCGGCAAAGACAGGGGCGCACCCGGTTCGTAGCTTGTCGTAGAGAGGTTGATTGTGGAGAAGTTCCTGAATGCCATGCGTCAGGGCGTTTACATCGTGCTTGACGACGAGCCCAGCAAGGCCTTCGAGCAGCGGAGCGATGCCGCAACGATCGGACACAATCACGGGCGTTCCGGCCGCGACTGCTTCCGCAGCAGTGTTACCGAAGTTCTCGTTCTGCGAGGGCAAAACGAAGACATCAGCGTCGCGATAGGCTTGCCACTTTGCCAGGCCATTAAGAGGCGGACAAAAATGAACACGACCCGCGGGAGAGATGGATGTCGCCAGCTTCTTCAGTCGACCGAGCATTCCAGCTTCATCCGGGCCAACAAAGGCGAGATGCACCGGAGGCTGGCCTTGCTTTTCGTAGGCAACAATTGGCGCGAAGGCTTGCAGCAGGAGTTGCGGACTCTTCTTCTCTGAAAGGCGTCCGAGGAAGAGGAGGAGCTTCGCATCCCCCGAAATGCCGAGAATCCGGCGAAAAGGGCCACGTTCCAGCGGGGCGGGAGGGCCATCAACACCATTGCGCCGCAGAACGATCTTTTCTTTGGGGATTCCGCCGGAGATGAGCTCGGCTTGTTCCTGCTCGGCCGTGGCAACGATCACACTGGCCCCAGCAAAGAGTTCTCGTCCATAGACGCGGTGATACATGCGCTTCAGCCAAAGATTTCGTACCAGCGGCACAAACATGCCGATGGGCTCAACGACATAGGGAATCTTCTGTTCGCGGCAGGCAGCGGCAACGCGCAGGCCTAGCAAATCGTACAACCCGAAAACATGAGCTACATCGAATTCACGCAAGCGCGTGTGCAAATACCGGCGCAGAAAGGGGTTCCAGCTCGCCTTGCGATAGTGCAGCCCATTCGCCAGGTAAATCGCGGTGACGCCGGCGACAGCGCGCTTACGGCCAAAGGGATCGTCATCGGCGCCCGATTCGCCAGGAAGTTGCTTGAGACGGTCATCCAGCCCCCAGTCCGCGGTCAGCACGGTGATGGCATGGCCGCGAGAGGCCAGACCTTCTGCAAGCGCACGCACTTTTACGGGCGGACCTCCGAACTCGAAGAACGGATCGTAACTCTGGGTGACGTTCAGGATTCGCATAGTTCGCGGAGAATCTTCTTGAAGGCTTTGGCGAAAACACTAAAACGGAATTCGTTTTGTACCCGTTCGCGGCCGCGCGCGCCCATCTGATGCGCAAGTTCGGGATTGGAAAGCAGGGTGTCGATCGAGGTAGCCAACTGCACTGGTTCGCCGTGCGGCACAAGGTAGCCGGTGACGCCATCCTGGATCACTTCGGGTGCACCACCATGCGCGCCGCCGATCACCGGCTTGCCGCGGGCCATAGCCTCCAGATAGACGAAGCCGAAACCTTCGCCACTGCTCGGCAACGCAAAAATCTCGCAGGCCGCGTAGCAAGCCGAGAGCTCTTGGTAATTCAGCCCAGAGATGAAATGGACGTGGCGGTGAATTCCGCTCTCTTGCGCAATGGATTCAAGCCAGGGACGGTCATCGCCGGAGCCGATGATAACGAGTTGCAAGTCCGGCCAGCGGAGCAACAGACGAGGCAGGGCCGTCATCAGCGTGTCCATGCCCTTGTAACGCTCGGTGGCGAGCCATCTTCCGACGGTGAGCACAACGCGGCCCGAAGGAAAGTCCGGCGGCAGTGTGGCGGCGGGTTCACCAGCAATTTTCGAATCAAATTCCGGATCAAGCCCCCAGGGAAGGACACGAACTCGTTCCGGCCGGACACCTTGCAGATTTACGACAAAGTCTGCCGTGGCGCGGCTGGGGGCAAGTACGAGGGTGGCTTGACGCAAGGCGCGACGTCGGAGCGCAGGAAGCGGTTCCCACACTTCGATGCCGTGAGTACAGACGATGCTCTTCATGCGAGGCGCAAGCAGGTGCATTGCACGCACAATTGGCGCCAGATTTACGTGAGCCGCCAGCACCAGCTTCGGGTGCCGCCTGACAGCGCGGAGCGCGCTTGCAGCGAATCGCGCTTTGCCGCGCGCGGCCCCGGTGAAAACAAATTCGCGATCGGCCATGCGCATACGGTGTAGTTCCTGGGTGTCGTTCAAGCTGAGCATGCGGTATTCCATCTGCCGGGAGGTAGCAAATTCGCTGAGAACGAACGCCATGTGGCGGCTGGCTCGCTGGATGCCGCCGGGAGCATCGAGTTCGGGGAAGAGTCCGATGAGCACGCGGTGAGTCTGACAAAACCGCGATGGCGAATGCAAGGACTCGTATGGGAGAAAGTGCTGGGCGGAAATTCAGGGGAGGCGATCGCTGGTGAGCGCGATGAGGCCGGAGAGGGAGTCAAGATAGAGATCGGCGGGATAGGCGGCACGATTGTGGACACCGAAGCCGTAGTTGACCGCCACGGCGAGCATTCCGGCATTGCGCGCGGTCTGCATGTCCACCTCGGAATCGCCGACCATCGCGGCCTGAGCAGGAGGTACGCCAAGTTCCTGAAGAATTGCCAGCGCGCCGGTAGGATCAGGCTTCTTTTTCTCGAAGCTGTCTCCGCCGTAGACGAAGCGGAAATATTTTGCGAGGCCGAGCCCCTGAAGTATCTCGATACTCATGTTTGTGGGTTTATTGGTCAGGACCGACATGGGAAAGCCGGAGAGTGAATCGAGAGTTTCGAGAACGCCGGGATAGAGACGCGTGGCGTCTAGCATGTGCTGCCGGTAGTGGGTCATGAAAAGGGAGAGGCCGGCGCAGCGCTGGTCGTCGGTCGCGTCGGGTCCAAGGGCGCTGGCAATCAATTGAGGCGCGCCGTGGCCGATGAAGGTCGCTACGAGATCCGTGGGGAGTTCGGGATGGTTCATCTGGCGCAGCATGGCGTTAACGGAATTGACCAGGTCCAGCTTGGAATCGATGAGGGTGCCGTCCAGGTCGAAAAGAAATGCACGAAGCACAGGGAAAGTGTGGCTCATAGGCAAACGATTATTGTAATACGAGGGCTTGGTTTACCTGGGAGGAAGAAGAAAGCAGTGAGCAGGCATCGTGCTATATTGCCGGGAATTTAACGCCGAGATTGACTGGCATCGCTGAACGGAGTTTACCTGAGCGGAACGTCGAGTCTCAACTCGCGGAAAGCATCTGGAGGGTCTTAGATTGGGTAAGCGATTTTTCGAAACAGCGAGATTTCACGTAAACTAGAAGGCTGCCCGCACAGCAATACACTTCTTGGGAGTTTCCATGGCTTTGGTTTATCCATTTCGCGCCTATCGTTACAATCTAAGTGTCGTCGCGTACGATCGCGTGCTGACGCAGCCCTATGACAAAATCACCCCAGCGATGCAGGAAAAGTATTACGCCGTTGATCCCCACAACCTGATCCGCATCGAAAAGGGCCGCACGCTGGATGGCGATACGACGCAACAGAATGTGTACACGCGGGCGGCGACCACTCTAAATCATTGGATCGGCGGAAAGGTTGTCATTCAGGATGACGCACCGGCATTTTACGCCTACACACAGGAGTACACCGTGCCGGGCACAGAGCAGCTCCGAACGCGGCGGGGATTCATCGGCGCAGGGAAGCTCGAAGACTATTCTGACGGAGTGATATTTCGGCACGAGCACACGCTTTCCGGGCCCAAGGCAGACCGGCTGGAATTATTGCGGCACACGCACACGCACACGGGCCAACTTTTTATGCTGTACGCCGATCCACAACGTCGAGTGGATGCGATTCTGGAAGAGGTGGAAAAGGGGCAAGCCCCCGTTACACAATTGGCCGACGAATACGGCGTGATACACCGCTTATGGATGATCTCAGAGCCACGGCAAATCGCCGCCGTGCAACAGGTTATGGCGGAAATGAAGTTGGTGATTGCCGATGGGCATCATCGCTACGAAACTTCTCTGAATTTCCGGAATGAGATGCGTACGCGCGCGGGAAAGATCATCCCAGATGCGCCGTACGAATGTTCGATGATGACGTTTGTTAATACCCACAGCGAAGGACTAACGATCCTGCCAACGCATCGCGTAGTCTCCCACATAGAAGAATTCTCCTCGAGCGCGGTGCGCCGTTTTTTGGAACCCTGGTTTGCCACCGAAGTATTTCCGACTGCCGTGGACTCACAGCGCGCTGAAGCGGAGCAAAAGTTTCAGGCGCGGCTGGCGTCAGCGAAAGCGCAACATGGCATTGGCGTATACCCCGCGACGGATGGGGCGAGCCGGGCTTTCTACGTGCTAACACTGCGGCCAGAGACGAATCTCACGCAACTCCTGCCTGGAACTTCACCACTGCAGCGGCAACTGGATGTTGTGCTGCTGCACCAGGGAATACTGGAGCCGGCGCTGGGGATCACTGCGCATGCCGTGGCGTCCGAAGCTAACTTGACCTACGAACGCGATGCGGCAACGGCGCTGGCTGCGGTGGATCGTGGAGACGCGCAGTTGGCGTTTTTGCTGAATCCCGTCGATGTGGATCTGGTGATGCGCGTGGCGACCGCAGGCGAAGTGATGCCGCAAAAATCCACGGATTTCTATCCAAAGCTGCTGAGCGGAATTACGATGTACCGAGTTGCGGACTAGAAAACAAAAAGGACAGGAGGTGAACCTGTCCTTTCTGAGAAATCCGAATGCTCCGAGAAATTCCCGCGAGCTTACTTCGAGAAGCTCGCGACAGCCTCGGCTTCGGTGCCGCAGACATCGAAGATAGTCATCAACTTCGTAATCTGCAGGACTTCCGTAAATTTGGTGCCCAGATGGCAAAGCTTGAGCGTTGCCCCCTGTCCTTTTGCGCTGTGATGCGAGGCAACAAGAGTTCCAAGGCCGGCGCTGTCAATGAACGTGATATTGTCCATATTCAGCACGATCTTCTTCTTTCCCTCAGCCACCAGCGATTTCACCTTCTCGCGCAGGGCGTTACTCTCTTCGCCAAGTACGATCCGGCCATCCAGCGCCACAACTGTTACGCCGTCCACTTCACGAGTCGTCAACTTTAAGGCCACTTTACTTTCCTCCTCATCCATCAACGGATCCGGCGGCAACCCGGGCCGGAACCGCAAAGCATTTCCGCTTTAAGATAATTCCCAAAGCGGTCTTTCTCGAAAGTAAATCGCACCGCGATCAATAGTAGTCCGCACAGGACATATAGTAACCGCAAACATTGCAAACGAGCTTGCAACGCCTCGATTCCAACCGCTGCGAGCATATCGGGCAAAACCGCGAGGCATCCTCCCAGGAGTTCCCGGCCGCATTGGCCGCAGGCAATTCATTGCCTGCGGACTCCACAGCCGCTTCGCCCCGCACATCCGTCGGAGCGTTCTCTGGATTCCCGGGATCCTTCACGGCCTCTCGGTTATAGCACAACCCCAGTTCGGGGGAAAGCGCGGAGGGTCTTCCGAGGGGCAGTCCCGGTAAACTCCAGTAACATTGCAATTGAAGCATGCGTCTAATAGGGTGTAGGAGTAGGTAGCTGGAAATCAGGGTGACATCATGCGTCAGAAACTTCCCTTGGTCCTGGTTCTTTTCTTCACACCGGCTTTGGCAACTGCCCAACGTAATGCGGCTCCAGCAATGCCGACCATGGCGGCGCATCCCGTTTCGAGTTTTGCGGCCCCTGCCCCACATCTGGCTTCGGCCGGGAGCGTAGCGGCGGTTCATGCTTCTTCGCATCCTGTCACAGGCGTTCATTCACAGCCTAGACCTGTTCCACGCGGCACGGTGCGGCCTGCCACTTCTCCGAAGCAGACAGTAAGGCCGCAGCCTGTTGTTTCCTCTCCCACTTTTGCAGGTACATCTTTCGGCGAAGAGAGTTTCGGTACGCCGGGGCTGGGGTTTGACTACGCGCATTTCGCAGCGGTCCATCCGAGTGCGGGACGGCGTCACTTTACGGGAGGCGTGGTGCCCTTTGTGGGTGGGGGGATCTACATTCCATACCCGATGTACATGGATAATGAAGCAGCGGCCGAGCCCGACGAGGAAAGTGCCCAGTCTGAGGATACCCCACCGGAAACCGAGCAACCTGGGGAGGAAGCAGTGATGCCTTCGGACCCTGGGACGGTCCGGTCACGCGCGCATTCCAGTACCGCCTCGCAGCCGGATTCTGAATATGTTTTTGTCCGTCGCGATGGCACGGTTTTCTTTGCCGTGGCATTCACTTTCGACAGCTCGGATCTTCACTACATCACTCAAGAGGGCTTCCGGAAGACAGTGCCGCTGGCGAGCCTGGACCTTACCGCAACACAGCAGTTCAACGAACAGCGCGGGTTGTCTCCGCGCCTTCCTTCGTAAAAAAGACGTAGCGGAAAATGCTGTTCCTGAGCCAGGGTTAGCCCCTGCGCAAAGGTTGTGGCATGACGTAACCTGAAACGGCCGGCAATCCAGCGCGTTCCAATTGAACGGTTGTGTGCTCGATCCCAAAATCTTGCGCGACCTTATTCTGAATTGCAGCAAGAATCTTTTCACATTCCTCCATGTGCATGTCTGGGATGCGCGCGTGGCAACTCATGGCATGGTGGCCGCCGCCAAGCGACCAGATGTGCACGTCGTGGACTTCCTGCACAGGCTCGACGGCGAGGATGGCGCGAGCGACCTCGTCGATCCGCGTCTCGCGCGGCCGGCCCTCCAGAAGGATGTGCGAGGACTCACGCAAGATCCCGAAGGATGAGTAAAGCACGAGCAGGCCGATGGCAAGGCCGAGGAGTGGATCGATCCACTGGGCGTTGGTGTGACCCATGATGACCGCCCCAATGAGGATGGCGATGTTGGAGAGCGCGTCGCCAAAGTTGTGCACCAGGATGCTCCGAAGATTCAGGTCAGCGTGCCCGCGAACCAGAGCCAGCGTGATGCCTCCGTTGACCAGCAGGGCTGCGATGGAAGTCCAAATCATCCAACTTTCGACGACCTCTACCGGAGCGCGCAAGCGCTGGATGGCTTCGTAGCCCAGCCACATCGAGAGCAGAACCAAAAAAGCCGCATTGGTGAACGCGGCAAGAGTGCCCGCGCGGTGATAGCCATACGTTCTTTCCGAATCCGCAGGACGCTGCGCCCAGCGCATGGCCAACCAGGAAATTCCCAACGCGGGAACATCGGAAAGGTTGTGGACCGCGTCGTTCAGGAGCGCGACCGAATGACCCAGGATTCCGCCAAAGACTTCAGCAACAACCAGGCCAAGAGTGGCCACCATAGCCCAGGCCAAAACGGACGGGCGCATAGGCGGGTGAACATGGTTGTGGCTATGCGCGTGGCCGGGATCGTGACCATGTTCATGGGTGTGGTGCGGTTCGTGGACGTGCATCCCCCTTATTCTACGAGCTTCGCTTGGGAAGTGCAGCATCTGGGAGGTGCGCGTTATTGGGAAGTATGACAACACACGCCTGCGATTTCGTTGACGCACTGGGACTTGACTGCCACTATCAGAAATGGCAGGGAGTCAGCTGCCAAGAGCAGTTCAAGACAGGGGCACCGGGTCGCAGCACCGGCGGAGATGACGAGTCCTATAGCCAAATTGAGTTTTTGGGGTGTGCGTGGGTCCACGCCAACCGTCGATCCGGCAACGTGGCGCTACGGCGGGAATACGCCGTGCCTGGAACTCAGCGCACCCGACGGCACGCAGTTCATTCTGGATTGCGGGACGGGGCTGCGAATGTTGGGGAGCCGCTGGGCGGCTGGAAAAGACGTAGCCTCCGCTGAGACACACATCTTTGTGACGCACTACCACTGGGATCACATCCAAGGGTTGCCCTTTTTTGCGCCGCTCTACGTGGAGAATAATCAATTCCAATTCTACAGTTTCCGTTCGAAATTCCTTGGCCGGGATTCCCTGAAGCAGGTGTTTGAAGCGCAAATGGCATTGCCCTACTTTCCAGTGGATTTTTCCGCCATGAGCGCGCGCCGGAAATTCCGCGAGGTGGACGGCGGCGAAAGCTTCAATGTTGGCAAAAATAAGGTGACCGCGCGGTGGTTGAACCATCCGCAAGGTTGCCTGGGATTTCGCATTGAAACACCGGCGGGAATCGTGGCCTATGCCACAGACAACGAGCCAGGCGACAAAGTGCTGGATCAAAGCCTGCTTGAACTTGCCGCGGACGCGGACATCTTGATCAACGACGCGCAATTTACGCCGTCGCAATTGGACAGCACGCGCAAAGGGTGGGGACATTCATCGTGGCGCGAAGGTGTAAGCGTGGCGCGCGCTGCGAATGCCAAAACCCTGGTGTTGTTTCACCACGATCCGGATTCCACCGACCGAATTGTCGACGAGATTCTCCGGGATGCGCGCGGCGAATTCGAGTCCGTGTTTGCGGCAAGCGAGGGCATGGTGATCACGCTGGGGGCGGCGGGCGAACCGGTGCAAGCGCACATGCCGGGTTCGCGCACGGCGCTGCGCAGGGAAGCGCAATTCCATGCTTGCGTGAGCGGAGTAACGGCGGATGGCCAGAAATTTGAAGAAGAAACCATTGTGCGGGACCTTTCTTTGCAGGGTGCACTGATTTCTCTGAAGCACAGCCCGCGTATCCAGTCCGAGCTCCAGGTCACGATGGAAACGCCCGGGGCCGCTGGTGTACAGGAGATGCGGCTGCGAGGATACGTGGTTCGTCTGGAGGAGGGAGTGGAACGAGGCACCACTGCCGTTGGCGTCGTGTTTACGGACTGAACCTCCCCGCGGCGTGATGTGCGGAAACTCGCGCTGCTTCCTAAGAACAAGCTAACTACTCAGGTCGGCGAGCTTCTTGTCGAGGAAGGCGAGAGCCGCTTCCAGGGACTTGCGGTGATTTGGATTTGTTGCGTTCTGGAGATCGTTCGTGATGCGCGTGCGCGAGAGCTGCAAGTCCCGCCGTTCCTGTTCGCGCCGTATTTGCTCGGCGCTCTTTGGGCCTCTACCTTGGGAGTCTGTCACAGATTTTTTCGCTTCCACCTGGGATTCGATGTCTTTACTTTCCCAACCACGTGCCATAGCCCTATTTTGACACACATTTCGCGGTCACAAGGGGATTGCTGTGAATAATTTCGCGGAGTCATCCCGCGCTGACCGCACGGCGTTTCGGGTTGGGAGCTAACTCCTGAGGCAAAGCGGCGCGGATAGATTGCTCAGCGAGGCGCGCTAACCTTTCGGCGAAGAAGCTGGAATAAGCGAATTCAGTTTTTTGATCAGCCCAGCGGATTTGGAGAAGCCAGCGCGGGCCTCGCGCTTCGACTCGCAAGCCGGAAATGACCGGCGTGGGTATCACAATGAGCGAGTCGAAACGGGAATCCAGGGCCGAGATTTGTGCAGGGGAAATAAATAACCGCACTTCCACGGCAGGTGCGTTCTTCGGCTGGTACTCGCCCCCGCCCACTACTGTCTGAGCGCCAAGTTCGCGCGCTTTGCGATCGGTGTCAGATTCCAATTCGGCTGGGGGAAGCAAAATGGCCACTACAAACAGGAGCAAGCCGAAACTCGCGGTGATCCATCCGTTCCACAAACTCAAAGGAAGAACGACGATAGCAGCGCCAGAACAGGCGAGAGCGATGCGGAACAATGTCCAGGACTTTTGGTTGCGATGAAATTGCAGGAGCCGCGGGGAACGGTGGATGATCAGAAAAAACGCCACGCCAAAAAAACTCTTGGTGCGCTGGAACAGGTTGTCTTCGGTCGTCGAGTCAATCGTAGTTGGAGTTGTACCCATGGAATGGCCCGGCGCATATTCTACCTTACCGGGGCGAACTCCGCTGGCAGGATTCCGCCCGCGGGATACTTTGTGACAGTTAGTCCAGGATTTCCAGCACTGTTCCTTGGCGACCGATAACGAAGCCAGGACGCTCACCAGTGGGCTTGCTGCCATCCCAGACCAGAACGCCATTCACGAAGACCTTTTCGATTCCGGTGGGCAGAGCCGCCGGATCCTTGTAAGTCGAATGATCCATGACAGTTGCGCGATCAAAGAGCACAAGATCCGCTGCGGCGCCTTCGCGAATGATCCCCCGCTCCTTCCAGCCGAGCCGTTCGGCAGGCAGAGAAGTCATTTTGCGGATGGCTTCGGGCAGAGTGAGCCAATGTCTCTCGCGAACGTAAGTTCCCAGCACGCGGGGAAACGTTCCTGCCCCGCGCGGATGGTTGGAAGCAATGCCGCCGTCGCTGGCGACCATGACCCAAGGCTGCTGGTAAAACGCCTGGATGTCGCTTTCGATCATGGACTGGCAAATGATTATGGCTTCGGTGTTGGCGGCATCGCCTTCGCGCACGATGCGAATAAACATCTGGGCGGGAGAAAAGCCGTTCGATTTGGCGATTTCCGCGAGGGTGCGGCTCTCATAAGACTTGTTGGGCGCAAATTGCGTGATGGTGATGTGGGAAGCGCCGCCGACTGATGCGAGAGCGTTCTCGACACTGTGAGGATTCTCATATTGCTTATCGGGAACGACAACTTTTAGATTGGCGTGCCATGCGTCATAAGGATAACAGTCTGCGAGGAAATCCACGCCACGCTTCCGGGCGGCTTCAATGATCTTTATGTATTCGGCCGCCTTGCCTTGGACCGCTAGAGTGTCAAGCTTGATGTGGGAGTGCTGAACAGGGATGTGGGCTCGCTCTCCGATGGCGATTTCCTCGTCCAGGGCCGCAAAGGCGCCGTCGCCTTCGTCACGAATGTGCGTCATGTAGAAGCCGCCCTGCGCGGCTGCCACTTTTGCGAGGGCGACGAGTTCGTCTGTGGAGCTGTAGCTACCGACTTCGTATTCGAGGCCACTGGAGAGGCCCAGGGCTTGCTGATTCATGGCCTGGCTCATCAGCTGTTCCATCAGCCGAATCTCAGATGGTGTAGCAACGCGCTTGAAGTCTTTTCCCATAACTCGCTGGCGGATCGTGGCGTGTCCGGCCAGAACCCCGACATTAAGCGCCGGATGATTCATCTCTTCCTGACGAATCCATTGGATAAGTGGCCAGGGAGAATCGCCATCGGCTCCCACGATCAGAGAGGTGATGCCCTGAGCAACCTGGGTTTCCGCGAGCGGATCTTTCAGCAATTCGTCCGTGGAGTGGTTGTGAATGTCAATGAAGCCGGGCGCAAGAACCAGACCTTTGGCGTCGAGGGTAGGTTCGTCATTTTCGGGCCGCAGCTCGCCAATGCCGACGATGTGACCCAGCGCGATGCGAACGTTGGCTTTGCGTAAAGGATCGCCAGTGCCATCCGCAAGGATTGCATTCACGATAAGAAGAGAAGCTGGCCTTTGCTGAGAATGTACGGACCAGAATCCGAATGCCGTAAAGGACACCACAACAAGCACAACGAGAACTACCGCGCGTCGAATCATCCTCACTCAACCCTTCTGAGAACAACTTCTTGTGAGCAGACAGCGATCCTGCCTGTTCAAAAATAGCACGCGCAGGACGTCAGAGTGAGACCAACCAACGGGGAGCGTGTGTTGGAAGCCAGCAATCAGTTAGAGAATCATGTCGGTCAGTGCTTTGTGGGCCAACTCGTTCGCGCCAGGCTTGCCGGCGAGGATGAGTTCAGCCCATTCAGCGGCGGCGCGAGAAAGGCGAACCGCTTCGCTAGTCAATGATTCGGGTCCCCCCGAATCGGAGTTACCGAAGAAGATACGGTCCATCGGCCGGGAAGCGATGGTGCGATTTTTGGTGAACTGGCCTGGGACGGCCATAAACATGGGATGTCCGCGGCGATAGATGCGGATTTCGATGGGATCGACGTTGAACTCGGGAAGAACGCCTTGAAAATCCTTCAGCACCCTGCCCGCAAGAATCTTGCAGTCTTCCTCTTCCAACAGAATGGCGCGCTCGGATTCGCGCAGTGGAGTATAGAAAGTGAGGATGTTGTATTTCGGTCGGTAGCCGGGCTTGTTGCGGATCGTCCAATCGGCAACGATGAAATCGGTAAAGGATTTGCCGGGGCACCAATTGTCGTAGCCCTTGCGATAAACGGGCTTGTCAAAAATCACATTGATCATGGGATAGGGGGCGTAGCGCATACGGCGCATAGCTTGCTTCTGGTCGTTGGGAAGGCCGATAAGGATACGCGCGGTAATGTACTTTGCCGTGCACATCACCACGACCTTGGCGGCCACCGTGGTGACTTTGCCTTCGTGCACGTAGGTAATGCGGACTTCGTCCTTTTCGGGAACGACGGCGACGACAGTGGCGTCACTCAGCAAGCGCTCCGCGTACTGGAGTTTCAAGATTTCGACAAGCTTATGAGTAATGCAGCCAAGCCCACCCGGCAGTATCACACGCTGGTCATCCAGCCCCTCGATTAGGTAGCGGGCGTCCATGATACCGATGAAGGCGGACGTATCCTCGGTGAAGGCGCCCCAATTGGAAGGGCCGTAGGCATCCCACAGTTTGCCGATTTCGGGAGCGTAGGCACTCGTGTACTTTGAGAAAGGCTCCTGGTCAAGCTCTAGCATGTGTTTCTTCGCGTCTATCTTCATCACGTCATCGCGGAATTTGCGGAAGCTTGCGAGAACTTCCTTGGTATAGGGAAGGCCGCTAAGGCCTGAACGCCAAATGTCTGGCGCATATTTGCCATTGTCGAGAAGCGGGTCGGGCATGGCCACCAACGGGAGGTCCAAGCCAATTTCCTTGGCAAGCTTGTCTCCGTCATCGTCGCGATAACCGTAGGCAGAACCCGTGCCGAACACCTGGCCTTCGTATTCTTCCTGGTAGGCGTTCCCGCCAAAATGATCTTCCTTTTCCAGAAGCAACCAGTCCTTGCCGCGAAGGAAATGGGCGGCGGACAGTCCAGCGATGCCACCTCCGATGATGGCGATATCCACTTTCCGTGTTGCGTCCGGCTTAGGGAAAGAATGGCCATCGCGAAGCTGATGGCAGGTGGTGAAATGCTCTCCTGCGACGAGAGGAGAAGGCGTGGGGCCGGGAGGTTCCGCCACGAGTGCTTCGTTGATGGGGCATCCAGAAGCCACGGAACCGGCCACAACGTACTTGATGAATTCTCGGCGTGAATGAGACATGCGAATGAATCCTCCGAAATTCTTTCAAACACTTCTCCGGATTCGGCGAAGCCGCGAATTACTGGGGTTCGGCTTCATAGACGATTTTGCCTCCAACGATTGTAGTGGTGACTTTCGTATTGCTGATGTGGTGTGAATCAATTTCGAATATGTTTTTGTCGAGAATGATGATGTCCGCGGCTTTGCCGACCTCGATGGAGCCCTCGGTTTTTTCGTGGTGGCCCGCGTAGGCAGCCTCGAGCGTGTAACCTTCCACGGCTTGCTCGACGGTCAAACGCTGTGAGGGTACAAATCCACCCCTTGGCGTACCTTCCTCAGTTTCACGTGTGACGGCGGTCTGAATGCCTTCCCACGGATTCAGGGTGACGATGGGCCAATCGCTGCCGAACGCGTAGTGCCCGTCACCTTCCAAGATGCTTTTCCAAACCCAAGCACGCGTCGCGCGTTCCACGCCGATGGCCTTCGCCCAAACATCCAGCGTATCCGCGTCTGGATAGGAATGGAGTGGCTGCATGCTGGCGATCACGCCGAGCTTGCCGAATCGCGGGATATCGTCTTCGGCGATAGTTTCGACGTGCTCGATGCGATGGCGGCGGTTCTTGCTGTGGTTGCGTTTTGCTGCGGATTCGTACGCATCAAGCGCCGTGCGCACGGCAAGGTCGCCAATGGCGTGGGTATAGAGTTGCCAGTTGTGCTTATCGAGTTCCGCAACGGCGTCCTTGTATATCTGCGGATCCCAGAACAGGGAGCCTTTTGTCGAGGGGTCGTCGGAGTAGGGGTCCAGGAATGCGGCTGTGTGTGATTCGACAACACCGTCGAGAACAAATTTCACTGAATTCACATCAATCCACTCGTCGTGAAATTTCTTGCGCGCGCTTTCCATGGCCTCCTGGTCCTGGGGACGGAGTTGGTAATCGCTGAGCCGATAGGCGACATTGAATCGGACATTGAGCTGTTTTTCATCGCGCAATTCCTGGAGCAGGGGAAGGATCTCGAAGTCCTCCCCGGCGCTGTGTACGCGGGTAATGCCGTTTTGGCTGGCGAGCTTCAGGCCAAGACGCAACGCAATCAGTTTGTCCACGCGCGGCGGCTCGGGAAGTACTTTTCGAACCAGGCGACCTGCGTCTTCCTTGAGGGCACCCGTGGGGTCACCAGTTTTAGGGTCGCGAACGATCCAACCGTTGCGCGGGTCGGGCGTGTCTTTGTCCACGCCCGCAAGAGAAAGAGCTTTGGAGTTGGCCCAGAACGTGTGGCCGTCGTAAGCCTCCAGGAAAACGGGGCGGTTGAAGAAAACGGCATCGAGATCCGCCTTATTGGGTAGCGTATTGGGACCCAAAATGGCGTAGTTCCATCCGCGCGCCACGATCCAATCATTTCCCGGGTGCTGTTCGGCGTACTCGCGGAGAATCTTTATGACTTCGGCGACGTTGGTGGCGTTTTCCAGATTTGGCTGGCGCAGGCTCATGGAGCCCGTATAGAAATGGACGTGGCAGTCTGTAAAGCCTGGCAGAACCAATTTGCCGCCAGCGTCGATCACAGTTGTGCCGATGCCACGGTAACGGTCCACTTCTAGTTCGGAGCCAACAGCAACGATTTTTCCATTGCGGAGGGCTACGCTTTGGGCCCAGGGCTTGTTCGGGTTTACCGTATAAACCTTCGCATGCACGATCATGATGTCCGCCGGCGGAATGCGTACGGATTGCTGCGAGAGCACAGGCGAGTGGTGGCCGAAGACGACCATCATCAAAGTCATCCTGCGAAGCATTCTGCCGACTTGCATCTGCACCTCAGTGCGCGGACGGCCAATCGTATGCCGGCTCGCGAAATCTCCAAACCTCAAAAGGTTGGCGGAGTGTTCACCCACAAAAGCAAGGATTCGGAACGCCCCGAGTTTTTCCAACGATGCGGCGTGGAGCTCTCGAAATAAAGGCTGTCGCCGGTCTTCAGGACGTAGTGCTCCTGGTTATTCAGCCAGATTTCGAATTCGCCTCGCAGAACGTAGAGAAACTCTTCTCCCTCATGAGCGTATGATTCGCCGCTGCCCCCTCCGGGTTTGATGCGGAATAGGTGCGGCTCCATCGCGGTGTTTCCCCACGCGAGGAGCTCCATGCGGACACCGGGAGAGGTTTCAAGGATCTTGCGATGCTCGGGGCGAACAAGGCGCTGGGTCTCGCCGGTGGTATCAAACAGGGACATGATGCTGGTTTTATAGAAGCGTGCGATACGGCGCAGCGTGGCCACCGAGGAGCGCATCTGGCCGCGTTCCAGAGCGCTAAGAAAACCCACGGAGACATGGGTAGCGCGGGCCACTTGTGCGAGCGATAGCCCGCGACGCACGCGCAGGCGCCTGAATCGTTGGCCTGGATGCTGAGGAGCATCGGCAGGGCTGTTGACGAATCCTTGTTTCTTCAGGACGTGAACGATGGCGGGAGGATTGAGGCCACGGGCGCGGCGCAGAAAAATGGCGCGCTGCAGCAAGCGCACGTCGGATTCCGTATACATGCGATAACGGCTCCGGGTGCGTTGCGGGTAAATCAGACCCAATGCCTCCCACGAGCGCAACGCGGAGGACGAAATCCCCAGGCGGGCCGCGACCTCCGAGATGCGCAAGAGGTTCGGCGTGGCCAAAGAATCCGATGGCTTGGAGAAATTCTTTCTGCTTGACATGGCCCCCAGCTTTCTCTAAGTTTGCTGGATTATAGTAAGGTTCCCGGGCACGTAGCAACCACGAAGAATCGCAAAAAACTGGGATTCTCGTGAAATTTAGGGGTGATTTTAGATGATTCGAGCATTACAGTTTGCGCAAGTGAAGTGTGTCAGCCGCCGGAGCATTTTCCTGGCAACCTTATTTTCAATTGCCTTTCTGCTATGTGTACCGTACGCCTACGCCCAGAGCACGGGCGGCCGCATACGGGGAACTGTAACGGATGAAAGCGGCGGCGCCATCGCGGGCGCGAGAGTGACGTTGATCAACGAGGGCACCAACGCTGCACGCGAAGTGCAGACCTCTGCTACGGGCGAGTACCTTTTCCTGGAAGTGCCGGTGGGCACGTACACGGTGGACGTATTCCAGCAAGGATTCAAGAAGTCTTCCCGCAAGGGAATTGTTCTCGTCTTGAACGAGATTGCCTCGGTGGATATTACGCTGCAAATTGGGTCGACGGTGGACACAGTCGAAGTGACAGGCGCGCCGCCGGTAATTGACACTACCACCACGCAACTCGGAGCGGTTATGACGGACCAGTCGGTTCGCGAACTGCCCTTGAACACGCGCAATACTTATCAGTTGCTGCAATTGCAGCCGGGCGTGCAATCGCAATTGGGCGCGGATCTGTTTTACGGCAGCAGTAACCCTGGCGTGGTTTCAGTAAATGGAGGTCGTGGCCGGTCCAACAATTACATGGTGAACGGCGGCGACGGCAACGACATCTTCGTGAACGGCCCGGCGATTCAGCCGTCTCCTGACGCCATTGAGGAATTTCGAGTCCTGACAAATACGTTTGATGCTGAGTATGGACGCAACTCGGGGTCGGTGGTCAACGTGGTCACGAAGTCCGGGACCAACTCTCTGCACGGCGATTTCTACGAATTCTTCCGGAACAAGGTCCTCAATACCAAAGGGTTCTTCGACAGCGAAGTCCCAGATTACAAGCAGAATCAGTTTGGCGCGACCCTCGGCGGCCCGATTAAGAAAGACAAGACCTTCATTTTTGGTTCGTACGAGGGCGACCGCTTGCGGCAAGGCATCTCTTCCGGGCAAGTTTTTCTGCCCACGTCAGCGGAGGCAGGAGGAGACTTTTCGGCAGAGGGACCGTTCACGGGAGTGGTCAGCAACCCAACGTTCGCGCAGCAGCTGCTCGGCCGTTCCAGCAGCACGCAGACTTGTCAAAGTGCTATCGCTGCCACGCCCGGCGCCACAGCACTCGCGACGCTGGCGAGCCTGCCAGAGGGTTCTCCGCAGATACAACCAGTCTCCTACGACTCGATTTTCCCGAATGGAGTCGTTCCGACGGCTTGCTTTGACCCGACGGCAGTGGCGCTCTATCAGAACTACGTGGCGCCCGCTGGTACCGGAGTCGTAACCTATGCGCCGGACCGGAAAGACCGCGAAGATCAATTTACTCTGCGTTTCGATCACAACTTCTCGACCACACAGCACTTCACCGCCTACTACTATTTCGATGACGATAATCGCACCGATCCGTTTTCTAATTTTCAGGCGGCTGGCGCGAATCTGCCGGGATTCGGAGGGCTCTTTAAAACGCGGGTCCAGCAGATAAACACAAGCCAGACTTCCACGATCGGCTCGACGGCCGTGAATGAATTGCGCTTCAACTACTTCCGCGAAGGCCAGGGAAGCTTGAATCACCCTGTGAGCGCGGTGACCAACCTGCATGACGCCTGCGGAACGCTTGTGACGGCAGCGAATTGCTTTGCCGATCCCACCACTCCAGCGTTGGGTATCACAACAAATATTCCAGGCAGAGAAGGTGTGCCTTTTGTGCAAGTGCTGGGCGGATTTGTAATCGGCAATAATTTCGAAGGTGAACTGCCGCAGACCGGAAATACTTACCAGTTTTCTGACAATTTCAGCAAGGTGATGGGGACGCACAGTTTGAAGGTCGGCGGAGATTTGCGTCTCCAGAAATTTAACCAATTCCTGTACTACAACATCAACGGAGACTTCACAATCCAGAACGGCGGGTCGGCCAACTCGTTGATTCCTGCTTCCATTTCCGCCGATGCCTATCCCGATTACTTCCTCGGTGTGCCGACAACCTATACGCAAGGCGCAGCTCAGGGAGAAAACTTGACGAACTATGGATTGTATCTGTTTGCACAGGACAGTTGGAAGATCAGGCCCAATGTCACGCTGAACTACGGTTTGCGGTGGGAGCTGAACACTCCATACGTGGACAACGGGAATCGCCTTCAAACATTCCGGCCCGGGCAAATTACAGCCAAGTATCCGTGCTGGTTATCGCAAGCGGGCGCCGACACAATCAATAACACGGCAGGCAGCACCGTTGCCGCGCCGGGAGATTGCGGTCCGAACTCCGCCCAAAATGCTTACTTTCCAACGGGGTTGGTGGTCCCGGGCGATCAGGGAGTTCCGCAAGGATTAACGTCGACATATTACAAAGCGATTGCGCCAAGAATCGGCTTGGCCTACAGCCCCAGTTGGAGCGATGGCCCCCTGGCGAAGATTACCGGTGGCCCAGGAAAATCCACCATCCGCGGTGGCTACGGAATCTTTTACAATCCGATCGAGCAGTTGGTAATGGAGCAATTCAGCGCCGAACCTCCGTTCGGCATCAGCGCATTTCTCTCCAGTCCGATGTTCAACACGCCGTATCTGGGACAGAACGGTGTGCAAGCGCCGAACAACGGGGGAGGGGTCATCCATCAAACGCCAAGCACGCCTTGCTTTGACCCTGCCGGTCCAAACGGCTGCGTGGATTGGTCGCTGTTCCGGCCCATTCTGCTCTATGGAGAATTCCAGCCGCACCTGCGCACGCAATATGCGGAACAGTACAATTTCACGATTGAACGGCAATTGACCTCGGATATGCTGCTGCGCGTTGCCTTTGTGGGCACTCAGGCGCACCATCTACTCGCGGCGCGCGACTTGAATTACGGGAATGCGCAGTCGTGCGTGGACCTTAATAACCTTGTGGGAGCCGCCACCTGCGGAGCATTTGGTGCTGATAGTTCATACTCTTTCACGCTGATGCCAGGACAGACTTTTCACATGCCTTATATACCCGGGCCCACGCCGGGTGGACCCAATATTCCTTGCCCAAATCTGAACCCGAAAGCTCCGGCTGGGTGCACGCTCACTAACCCATCCACCAACAACGTCGGGATTCCCATTAATCTAGTTGGTCTCCGTCCGTACTCCTCGCCCAACTGCGATCCTATCGCAAACACGGGATGTCCGGCCGATGGAGTGCCGCTCTTCAGCAATATCTTCACCGAAGATACAGTGGCTAACTCCAATTACAACGGCCTGCAGATTTCCGTGGAAAAGAGTTATACGCACGGACTAATGTTCCAGGCCTCGTACACATTCAGCAAGGCGATTGACCAGGGCGCCTCGTTCGAGAACGAGCTCAACCCCATCGACCCCCGGGCGATGCGTGGATTGTCTTTGCTCAGCGCCAAGAACCGGTTTGTGTTCAGCCCGGTTTGGGAACTCCCCATTCCTAAAAAGGAAGGGCTTGCCGGAAAGGTGGCCAACGGTTGGCAGGTATCCGCCATCGTTACGTACCAGAGCGGTTTCCCTATTCGTGTGCAGAACCAAAATGACGCCGAGTATCAGAGCAGCTTCTTCTTCGAGGACGCGAACACGCCGTACTCAGTTTCCCCGGTTCAGTTCGTGAATCCAAAGGTAAACACGGGAAGCGGAAATTTCTGGTTCAATCCAAACACCTTCTGCGATCCGTTTAGCCCGCCAACCGCGACGATACCGGTCTGTCCGCAGCAGCCGGGCACATTTGGCAATACCCCGCATGCGATGTGCTGCGGTCCGGCGCTGAGCAATACCGACCTGGTGATCGCCAAGAAGACTGCGATTACCGAACGTTGGACTACCGAATTCCGCGCGGAGTTCTACAACGCGTGGAATCACACGCAATTCACGAATCCCGACGGGAACTTCAGCGACTCCACATTCGGGCAGGTCCTGAACACGCGTGACCCCCGCGTCATGCAGTTTGCACTCAAGGTGATGTTCTAGACGTACGAGACTCGAATGCAACCCGCGGAGGGCGCCCGGGCGTGGATGGGCGCTTTCGTGCGTGAACGAAATTGCGGAAGCCGCGCGCAACCGCTCCTGCGCTTGGCTTCGGCTACAAAGGAAGGCGTAAGATAGGTTCGCAGTACGTCCAACGAACCGCGAAGTTTACCTCGCCGAAACTGACCGCAGGGAACAGACCTGCCACAGGTGACCGCTTAGGAAGGCCAGCCTGCACGGAGTAAGAAAATGCAAGAAGCACTGCAGAAGGAACTCGCTCTTTACGAGAAGCGCACGCCGAAATCCGCGGCAGCTCATAAGGAGGCAGAGAAACGCATTCCACTGGGAGTAGCCAGCAATTACCGTGCTTACGATCCGTACCCGATCTTTGTGGCCGAAGGCCATGGAAGCAAGATAAAGGATATCGACGGAAACGAGTACCTCGACCACAACCTGTGCTTCGGCACGCTCATGGCCGGGCACGGGCACCCCGCGGTAGTAAAAGCCGTGCAATGGGCGCTGCAGAACGGCACCACATTTGGCATGCCGCATGGCATGGAAGCGGAATTGGCAGAAGAAATTTGTGCGCGGTATCCCGTTGAGATGGTGCGCTTCGGTTCCAGTGGCACAGAAGCCACAATGCACGCCTGCCGCATCGCTCGCGCCGCAACTGGCCGCAACATCATCTTGCGATTTGAGGGTTGCTATCACGGACTGCACGACACAGCCCTGGTCAGCGTGAAACCGAAAGAAGAGGACTGCGGAGATATCAACGCGCCGAATTCCGTGCCCGGCGGCTTGGGCGTTATCAAGCCCGTGCTCGACAATGTGACCGTTTCCACCTTCAACAATTTGTCCAGCGTCGAGCACCGCTTCAAGCAGTTCCCCGGCCAGATTGCCGCCATCATCCTGGAACCCATCATGATGAACGTCGGCATCTGCATGCCACAACCGGGTTTCCTGGAAGGATTGCGCGAAATCTGCGACAAGAATGGCGCGCTTCTCATCTACGATGAAGTGAAAACCGGCGCCAAACTGTGCTGGGGCGGCGCCAGCGAATACTTTGGCGTGAAGCCGGACATCATCACTCTGGCGAAGTCGATCGGGGGCGGCGTGCCTCTTGCAGCGTTTGGCGCGGGCCGCCAGGTGATGGACCTGATCGTCCAGCACAAGGTTTTTCACGGCGGCACGTACAATACGAACCGGTTCGCCATGGCTGCGGGCCTTGCTGTCTTCCGTGAAGTGCTCACCCGCGAAAATTATGCGTATGTGGACAAACTCGGCAAGAAACTGGCGGAGGGCTACCGCGCAATCCTGAAGAAGAGTGGCTTGAAGGCTTACGTAGCGCAAGCGGGAGTGAACGGCGCGCTGATGCTGTATGCGCAGGAAATCAGGAATTACCGCGACTGGCTGAAAATTGATGTAGACCTGTGGCGGCAATTCTGGTTCGGCATGGTCAATCGCGGCGTGCTGGCTATGCCGTACTGGTGGGACGAACAGTGGACCATCTCCGTGCAGCACACTGAAGCGGACATCGAGAAGCACCTCGCTGTGTTTGAAGAAGTAGCATCCGGACTGGCCAAAACGCAGCAGGAACGCGGCGCGCAATTTGTCGGCGTTGCCGGACACTAAGGAGCAGCAGGATTGGGTGAAGAGGTCACGACAGTGAACGCCGCTTCTCCATCTACAGGAGTGGAGCAGCCGCATTTAAAGCGCGTGCTTGGACGGCGTGACCTCGTACTGCTTTTTGTCGTAGCCGTATTCAACCTCAACGTGTTGCCATCCATTGCCGCAAATGGCGGAGTCACCATCTGGCTGTGGATGATTTCGTTGATTCTGTTTTTCTGGCCGCAGGGAATCGCCGTGATTGAACTGGCACACCGTTATCCGGGCGAGGGCGGCGTTTATCTTTGGGCCAAGGAAGAATTTGGAGACTTCCACGGCTTTCTGTCCGGCTGGTGCTACTGGACGAACAACATGATGTATGTGCCCACAGTGATGCTGTATTTCGTCGGCGTATCCGTTTTTGTCTTGGGCCCAAGCCACATCGGTCTTGCCGATAACCGCACGTTTGCCTTGATTGCTTCTGTTGTGCTTCTCAGCCTCCTCGTTGTTTTGAACATTTTGGGACTTGGCGTGGGCAAGTGGATTAACAATCTTGGCGGGATTGGCACATTTGTCGCGGCGTTTTTACTGATGGGCCTCGGAGTCATCGTCTGCCTGAAATTTGGCACCAACATCCGCTGGTCGGATTTTCAGGTTCCCGCCAATCCGCGATTTGTGTTGAACTCGTTCGGGGTTATTTGTTTTGGTCTGGTGGGTTTGGAACTTGCGTCTGTCATGGGCGACGAAATAGAAAATCCTCGCAAAACTCTACCCGGCGCGGTTGCGTGGGGCGGTGTGCTCTCTGGTTTCCTCTATATTGGCGCAACACTGACGCTGCTGGTGGCCGTGGACAAGAACAGCATCAGCGTGCTGCAAGGCATTGTGCAGGCTGTCAGCCACATGGCTTCGCGAGTCGGCATCGCCTGGATCGTGGCGCCCTTCGCATTTTTGCTCAGCTTGTCCATCGCTGGAATTGGCTCCGCGTGGCTGGGCGGCTCAGCACGCATTCCATTTGTGGCAGGACTTGATTCGTATATGCCCGCCTGGCTTGGGAAGATTCACCCGAAATACGCCACGCCTTACGCCGCCCTGATTGTGCATGCAAGCGTCTCAATGGGGCTGGTCGTGATTAATTTCGCAGGCTGGTGGATTTGGAATAATTTCGTAAGACTCTCTCTTATTTGGCGAACGATTCGCGGTATTGGTTGGAATCCGGTTTTGTTGCTAACGACAGGCACGGGAGTTCAGGAAACGTTTCAAAAGCTGCTATCTCTCGCTGTGGTACTTCAATTAATTCCATTCCTCTACATTTTTGTGGCGTTGCTAAAAATTGCTGTGGATCGGAAATTCGTGCGCGGCCACTACAGCAAAGGGACACTCCTATTTGCCGGAGTCAGCGGATTGATCACGACCACCCTTGGAATCGCCCTGGCCTATTTCCCCGCGCAGCAGATCACTTCGCTGCTCTCCTATGAAATATGGATGGTTGGCGGGACTCTTCTATTCATCGGACTCGCGGCATTTTTCTTTTATGTGTATGGAAGCAGGAAAGCGGCGCGAAAGCTGGCAACAAGTTCCCCGGCAATATAGGAAAACGAGTTTGGGAGGCGGTTTATGTCCACAACGGCGAAGCCAACGGTGAAAACCTATCAGAACTATATCAATGGGCAATGGGTTGCGAGTTCCTCCGGCGAAACCTTTCCCGTCTATGATCCGTCCACGGAAGAAGTGATTGCGCAGGTCGCCTCGGCAAACGCTGCGGATGTGGACAAGGCAGTGAAAGCGGCGCGCGCTGCTTTTGATTCCGGCCCATGGGCGCAAACCACTGCCCAGGATCGCGGTCGAATTCTCTTCAAAATCGCCGACAAAATTCGGCAGAACACCGCGATGTTGGCGGAAATCGAATCGCGCAACTGCGGCAAGCCTATCGTTGAAGCGGAATACGACATCGCCGACGTGGCGACTTGTTTTGAATACTATGGCGGCCTGGCGAACAAGGTGACGGGACAAGTCAATCCGGTTCCCGCGAACGCGCTCAGCTTTACCATGCGAGAGCCCGTGGGCGTTGCCGCGCAAATCATTCCGTGGAATTTTCCGCTGCTTATGGCAGCGTGGAAACTGGCTCCGGCCATCGCAGCGGGATGCACCTGCGTATTGAAGCCCGCTGAGCAGACGCCGTTGACTGCGATGGAGCTTGCAAGCTGGTTCGAGGAAGTAGGGTTGCCGCCAGGCGTAGTGAACGTGGTGAATGGAGTGGGGGAGGTCACAGGCGCGGCACTGGTTGCGCATAGTGGCGTGGATAAGGTGGCGTTCACCGGTAGCGCCGCGGTTGGGAAAATCATCGTGAAAAGCGCCGCGGATACGCTGAAGCGCGTGACCCTGGAATTGGGCGGGAAATCGCCAAACGTATTTTTCGCAGACGCGGATTGGGAAGCCGCCGTGGATGGCGCGCTGTTTGGTGTGTTCATCAATCAGGGCGAAGTTTGCTCCGCGGGCAGCCGCGTTCTGGTCGAGAAGAAGATCTACACAAAGTTCGTGGAAGGCATGACGGAAAAGGCCAAGCGCATCAAGCTGGGGCCGCCGCTGGACCGCGAAACGAAGATGGGACCGCTGGTCAGCAAGGAACAGTACGACCGGGTCACCGCGTACCTAGAGATCGGCAAGAAAGAGGCCAAGACCGCAATTGGCGGAGGGAGGGCGAAAGCGTTCGGCAAAGGCTATTACGTGGAGCCGACCATTTTCTATGACGTGCAGAATACCGCCCGTATCGCCCGCGAAGAGATCTTCGGTCCGGTGGCCAGCGTGATTCCGTTTGAAAACGAAGCAGAGGCCATCCGCATTTCCAACGATACGCCTTATGGCCTGGCCGCGGCAGTTTGGACGCGCGATATCTACAAAGCGTTTCGCGTGGTGAAGTCCATACGCGCAGGAATCGTGTGGGTAAATCACATGCAGCCCACATATGTGGAAGCACCATGGGGCGGCTACAAGCAGTCTGGGTTCGGACGCGAGCTCGGACCGTGGGGCCTCGAGGAATATCTGGAGACCAAACAGGTTTTCGTCAATCTCGATGAAGCACCGATTGGCTGGTACTGATCATTTGGAAATGATCGTCTGAAATTCGAACAAAGGAACAAGGAACCATGAAAACGATTCAGATTCGCACGGAAATTCCCGGCCCGCAGTCGCGCGCGTTGGTGGCACGCAGAGAGGCTGCCATTCCACGGGGTCCAGCCTTGGTAACGCCCGTCTGCGCCGCAAAAGCCGAAGGCGCGTGGATTGAAGATGTGGATGGAAATCGCTACCTCGATTTTGCGGGTGGCATCGGTTGCCTCAACATAGGCCATCGTCACCCGCTGGTGACGAAGGCGCTTCACGACCAGGTGGACAAATTCCTTCACCTCTGCTTCGGTGTGACTCCCTACGAGTCCTACATCACCCTGGCCGAAAAACTGAATGCCCTCGCCCCTATCAGCGGGCCTAAGAAAACGATGTTCATCAATTCCGGTGCTGAAGCGGTGGAAAACGCGGTTAAGATAGCGCGCGCTTACACGAAGCGCCCTGCCGTGATTGCGTTTGAAGATGCGTTTCACGGGCGCACGCTACTGACCATGACGCTGACGAGCAAGATCAATCCATACAAGGTGGGTTTTGCGCCATTTGCTCCAGAGGTCTATCACATTCCTTATGCGTATTGTTATCGCTGCTCCTATAGCAAAACGTATCCTGGCTGCGATATTTTTTGTGCGCGGCATCTGGAAGATACCTTCCGCCGCGTGGTGGAGGCTAATTCCGTCGCGGCAATCATCGCAGAGCCTGTTCTCGGCGAGGGGGGGTTCGTCGTCCCACCCAAGGAATTCTTCTCGGTTCTGAGAGAAATCTGCACGAAGTATGGCATTGTGCTCATCGCTGATGAAGTACAGAGCGGCGTTGGTCGTACGGGAAAATTCTTTGCTATCGAGCATTTCGGCGTTGAGCCAGACCTACTTGCCACCGCAAAATCAATCGGGGGCGGATTGCCGCTTGGCGGCGTAACCGGGCGCGCGGAAATTATGGACGCTGCGATTCCCGGCGGGCTCGGCAGCACATTTGCCGGCAATCCGGCCGCGTGTGCCGCGGCGCTTGCTTCCATAGAAGCCATCGAAAAGGATGGATTGCTGGCGCGCTCCACGGCCATTGGCAAACGCTTCGTGGAGCGCGTGAAAGGCTGGCAGAAAAAGTGGTCACTCATCGGCGATGTTCGCGCGCTCGGAGGCATGTGCGCCTTCGAGCTTGTCCGCGATCGCGGCACCCTCGAACCCGCCGGTGCGGAAACCAAGGAATTGGCGAAGTACGCCTACGAGCACGGTCTCATTACCATTACTGCAGGGACACTGGGCAATGTCATGCGTATCCTTGTGCCCTTGGTTGTCAGCGATGAACAGTTCGACGAAGGCTTGGACGTACTCGAAGCAGGGTTAGCGCACATAGTCGACAAGAAGCATGCAGTCGTCTCCCACGCCTGAACGTACGTTCTTGCGATCCGGGCGGTCTATCAGGGAGCGCTCTTACTCTGAGTTCAAACTTCGGGACTCGTATCACAGGTCGTGCTGCAGCTCGTGTGATAAGTTCCACATGAATTCCTGCCAATTTCCCTGTGGATTGAGGATAGGCATGGTGAAAAGACACAAACTTTGCCTAATTGTTGTTGGACCGTGTTTGTAAGTGTCTCCAATGGTCAAGCCCCGGCTGTGGACTACCAAGGCTCGACAAAGAGCTACGAGAATTCGCAAAGCGGAATCACTGAGCAGTTTGCGGATTTGCCGTAAATGGAGCGGTCGAACGATCAGGCAACGATTCAAATGGTGCTAGATAAATTGAGTGTGCCCAATTCCAATGAGTGAATTGCGACACAATTCGAAACGAGCCACGTTTCAGAAGAACGACAACTTTACGGGCCAGACAAGTTCTGGCCAGAAGCCCCCAGAAGACCGTCACTACGCCTGCAGGGATTAGGGATGAAATAAAGCCTTTAGCCCGCGTATAAGAATCAGGAAACCTTTAGGAATTTTCATGGAGGAATTTCGCGTGGGTGAATAGAATAGCGATACCGCATCTCTTTGGCCACCGTTCCAGGGAATGTACAGAGAATCTACAGCGAAATTGCTGCGGCGAGATCAAGGAAAACTAAATAGCAGGTGCAAAGGGACAGAGAAGGGATACCCAAACGATGGCGAACGTATTCACAGAGAGTCCGAAGCCAACAACGGAATCAACCAAGAGTTACATCGGTCCACTAGCGATACTGACCACTCTATTTTTCATGTGGGGATCGCTCACTTCTCTGAATGACGTCCTGATTCCGTATGTTCAGCATGTCTTCAAGATAAGGCTCGCTGCCAGCATGCTTATCCAAACCGCATTTTTCTCTGCTTACTTTGTCTTTTCAATTCCAGCATCCAAAATCATTGATTGGATCGGTTACAAGAAGGCGATCGTGGTGGGATTATTCACCATGGTGGTTGCGTGCCTCGCTTTCTATCCCGCAGCCAAGATTCCTTCATTCCCATTTTTGCTCGGTGCCCTGATTACATTGGCGACTGGAATTACGATTCTTCAAGTCGCTGCAAACCCTTACGTGGCAATATTGGGGCCACCCAAAACTGCCTCCAGCCGGCTAAATCTTACGCAAGCCTTTAACTCCCTCGGCACAACGGTTTTCCCTTGGATCGGGGCGAGATTGATCCTTGGAACAACCGCTTCCGCCGTGAATTTGAATCCGTCCGCAGAAGCCCATGCCGTCGTCAAGCTTTACGTTTATTTTTTTGCGACAGCCCTTTCGCTGCTGGCAATTGGCATTGGATTATCCAGGCTCCCGACAATAGCGGCTGCGCAACATCACCTGGGAGAAAAGGTAAATGACTCTGTTTGGAAGCACCCAAATCTTGTGTTTGGAGCCATTGGAATTTTTGTTTATGTGGGCGGTGAAGTTGCCATCGGGAGCTCCATAGCTAACTACCTTGCGCTTGATAATATCGGAGGATTTATTTCTGCGGCCAATATTCCAGACGCAGCCATTCGATATCGCGCAGCTATTGCTGAGGCTGCAAAATACATCTCCCTATATTGGATGGGAGCCATGATTGGCCGGTTCATTGGGTCCGCTCTCCTTCAAAAGATAAAACCCGGAAAACTGTTGGCGCTCGCCGCAATTATGGCTGGCCTTCTGGTCACCGTTTCGGTGGCGACAAGCGGCCATGTGGCCATGTGGTCAATTTTGGCGGTTGGGCTCTTCAATTCCATAATGTTCCCTTGCATCTTTACGATGGGCATCGCGGAGTTGGGACCTCTCACCGGAGACGGCTCTGGTGTGCTGAACATGGCAATCGTCGGCGGCGCCATAATACCTTGGATCGTTGGTAAGGCAGCGGATCTCATCAACCACAGCTACTATCCGACGATGAATCAGGGAGAAACCAGCTGGGGGCAGGGAATTCACATTGCCCTCATCGGGGCAGCTTTCTGCTATTTGTACATTTTTTTCTTCGCCGTCAGCGGATCGAAAACCCGGAGCGAGCGCCTTTCAAAGGCATAGCATTGCTGAATCGGTAGCAATCTTCCGCGGATAAAATGCAAGGATGAATTTACGCGCGCGGCGGCCCGGTGGAGGCGCGGACGACCAGCTCCGGCTCGATGGCGATCTCCTCGACGAAAGGCGCGCGGTCTTCAATGCGGTCAACCAGGGTTTGCGCGGCAATGCGCCCCATTTTTGAGAGTGGCTGGCGCACCGTTGTAATCGGCGGAATGGAATAGGTGGCCAGCGCAATGTCATCGAATCCCACCACAGAAATATCCTCGGGCACGCGCAGCCCCGTTTCCTGAAAAGCCCGCATTGCTCCAAGTGCGGAAATATCGTTATAGGCAAAGAGCGCGGTGAACGGAACATTCCTAGCGAGCAGCGCCTTGCCGGACGGATAGCCCAGCAATGGGGTCGATTCCATCCCCTCCAACTGGACGATCAGTTCCGGGCGTATGCAAATGCCAAGCTCACCAGCCACTTCCTGAATGGCATCCCAGCGCGAAACGGTGTCTGAGCTTTGCTGGCTTCCGCGCAAAAACGCGATATCCCGGTGGCCCAGCTGTTTCAAATGGCCAAGAGCCAACTCGGCGGCGCGGTGGTGATCGAGAACGATATTCGTGACGTTCTCTACCTTCTGGTGGCCGGCAACTGCAACGGTAGGCAGAAGCGGCTGATGGCCAACTGAAGTGTCAATGGTGATGATTCCCTCAACCCCGCGCGACATCAACATCTGCGAATAGCTCCGCAGTAGTTCCGGATCGTGGCGGTGGGCCACCGTCAGGAAAAAGTAGTTGTTCTCCCGGAGATAAGCTTCAATACCGCTGCAAACCATCCCACCGTAGACGTCTCCAATCTCTTCCGCAATAACACCGACAGTAAGGCTGCGTTGTACCCTCAGCGATCGCGCAAAAAAATTGGGGCGGTAATTCAGTTTTCGTGCAGCATCCATGACGCGGGCGCGGGTGTGTGGCGGGATGGAACGCGCAGCGGGCGAATCGTTCAAGACCGCGGAGACCGTGCCGGCCGTCAGCCCCAAATGGTCTGCAACTGCTCGCAGCGTGACTGCGCCAGATTTGCGTGGGCGGAGTATTTTCGTTGATTTCATAAACGGTTCAGATCCTCGTATGAGGAATCTCCTCGAAGAACCGGGACAGGTTCAACTTATTACAGACTCGCCATTGACGCGAGCCGACCACTTACATGTGTCCTTATTCTAGCCCAATTTTGCGTAAAAGGATGTATCAGGAAACACATAGGAAGGGCCAATACGGCGTCCTACTGAGTGACGTTGAACATTCTATTACTCGCAGATTCGAGACCGCCGTGGGCCAAAAAATCCCCGCAAGGGGCAACAATTCCCCACACCGTCGCTGGGCGACCTCAGGTGGCGGCCTGTTTCTCTCAGAAAGATAAACGATTTTCTAGACGAATTGCAAGAACTGTGGCTTATAATCGCGCGGGGACGGTCATGAACCGTCGAAGCCTCGTGAAAGGAATGGCCCTCATCTACGCTGCCGGTTCGTCCGGAGCGCGGCCTCTGGCAGCGGAACACATCACGTCAACGTACAAGGGCCACAAACTCGATCTCGAAATGTTGGAACTTCTGTGCGCCCACTGAGGAGCCACAATGCGGACAATTCGTGCGGTGAGTGTTTCGTTGCTGGCCATTCTGGCTGTTTACGTCTTGAAAGCACAGGAAGGGCAATCCCCCATGCTGCGGCTTAACGACAAGGAGTATTTTGAGTTGCCGGGACTCAATGTGATGGTGTTTCAGGATATTTATCCCGAAGGGCACCAGGCCGGAGTAAGCATCATTCAGAACGGAGTTCGCGTGGCAACGAACGGAGATATCCGTCTTGATCCCACGCCGGGCCAATGGCAACCGATGCCTAAACAGGACAAGCGCGTCGTTCAGAAGGAAGCGAATGAGATCACCACTTGGCTTTCGTATCCGGACCCAGCACGCAACCGCAAGGGCTACAATCCCATTGATTACCCGGATCTGAACTTCTCCTATCAAGTGCATGTGCGTGGCGAAGGACAGGGCTTCCGCATCGTGGTGGATCTTGATCAACCTCTACCAACTGCTTTTGTTGGCAAAGTTGGCTTCAACCTGGAACTTTATCCGGGCGCGCTGTTTGGCAAGACCTGGTACCTGGACGAGCACTCTGGGATTTTCCCGCGCCAGGGAAATGGGCCGGATCAAATAGAAAAAGACAGAGAAGTGCAGCCCCTTCCGCTGGCTAGCGGACGGCGGCTCTCCATTGCCCCCGAAATCGAAGCTCAGCGTCTCCTCATCGAAAGCCGCACGGGAGATTTGCGACTCTACGATGGACGAAACAAACACAACAATGGCTGGTTTGTGGTGCGTTCGCTGGTTACTGCCGGCGCGACGAAAGGTGCCATTGAGTGGATTGTACAGCCTCATGCGATTCCAAACTGGCGATACGGGCCGGTCGTCCACGTCTCGCAGGTCGGCTATCATCCCAATCAGAAGAAGACGGCCATTCTCGAATTTGATGCCGCGGACAGCAGTGATGACCCGGTAGTTCTCAAGCGCATCGCTGAGGATGGCGGTTACCAGGAAGTGCTTACTGGCAAGGCCACTCCGTGGGGGAAATTCCTTCGCTACAACTACAAACAGTTCGATTTCACTCAGGTGACCAAACCGGGAATGTACATTCTTGAGTACGGAAGCTTCCGTACCGAACCGTTCCAGATTTCACGGGATGTTTTTAACCGTGGCGTGTGGCAGCCCGTGATTGAGCATTTCCTCCCCATACAGATGTGCCACATGCGAGTGGAGGAACAGTACAGAGTTTGGCATGGGGCATGCCACCTGGATGATGCACGTATGGCGCCGACAAATCACACCCACTTTGACGGCTATTCACAAGGACCATCCACCCTGACGAAATATCAACCCGGCGAAACGGTGCCGGGCCTGAATGTCGGCGGCTGGCACGACGCGGGAGATGACGACCTGCGCGTCGAGTCTCAGGCCGACGAAGTTTCTATTCTTGCTTCCGCGTACGAATCATTTGGATTGAATTACGACGATACAACCGTGGATGAGGCCAACCATTTGGTGAAGATTCATGAGCCGGATGGCAAGCCGGATGTGCTGCAGCAGGTGGAACATGGAGTTCTTAGCATTCTCGGTGGTTACAAAGCCATGGGCCGATTCTACCGCGGGATCATCAGCTCAAACCTTCACCAGTACACCATGCTGGGCGACACCACGAACGCGACAGATAACCTCTTCTATGATCCCGCAATGCAGCCAGGACAGAAGACTGGAACGCATTCCGCGCTCGCGGATGATCGCTGGGTCTTCACGGAAGAAAACGCGGCGCACGAATACAAAGCCATCGCGGCACTCGCCGCGTCGGGAAGAGTGCTGAGGGAGATGAACCCAAAGTTGGCGCAAGAGTGCATCACCGCCGCGGAGGAGTCGTGGAAGCAGGAACGTATCACGACGAAGGGATTTCCAGAGAGGGTTGCGGCGGACAGCGAACTCTGGCTGACCACGAAAAAGCCGGAATATGAACAATTCCTATTGGATCACCAGAAAGAGATTGTTGCCCAGATCGACCGCACGGGCTGGTCCATTGCCCGCGTTGTGGGCATGATCCATGACAAGGCTTTTGTGGAGGAAATCCGCAACGCGGTGAAGAACAATTTCGCACAAACTGTTGAGAAGCAAGCCGCTACACCCTTCGGTGTGCCTTACCGTCCATACATCTGGGGCGCGGGCTGGGACATTCAGCGCTTTGGCCGCGAGCAGTATTATCTCCACCGGGCATTTCCAGACATCGTCACTGCCGACTATATGTTGAACGCAATGAATTTCGTTCTGGGTGTACATCCAGGCGAAAACACTGCGTCATTTGCTTCTGGCGTCGGGACGCGCTCGACAACGGTGGCCTATGGCTTCAATCGCGCCGATTGGACCTACATACCGGGAGGCGTTGCTTCCGGGACAGCGCTCATCCGCCCCGATTTTCCAGAATTGAAGGATTTCCCGTACCTTTGGCAGCAGATGGAGTATGTGTTGGGCGGCGGTTCATCCAATTACATGTTTTTAGTGCTGGCAGCAGATCAGGTTTTGAGCCATCAGAAGTAGGAAAGAGGGAGTCAGATGAATTTTTGGGTCGTGCGGATGGTCGTGGCGGGATTACTGACAGTGGGAGGAGTTTGCAGCGGGTCTAGAACCATCGCGGCGGCTTCACCAACTCAAAGGGATTTTGATGTGCGAGATTTTGGCGCCACGGGAGACGGCAAAACACTCGACACCGCCGCCATCGCGAAAGCGATTCGTGCGGCCAATGCAGCGGGGGGCGGCCACGTTATTTTCCCACCGGGCATCTACCTGACGGGTACTTTTGAGCTGTTAAGCAACGTGACGCTGGACGTGGAAGCAGGCGCCGTTATTCAAGGAAGCAAAAATGTCGCCGACTACGCTCCCATTGAAAGATATGGTTTCGGGAAGACATACGGAACAAACGGTACGGGAGAAGGCGGCCTGGTTGGGATTATTGTGGCGCGAAAAGCGCAGAACATTGCCATCGTTGGGCAAGGTGTGATCGACGGTAGCGGCGACGACTTCTTTGACTTTAACGTGCCCCACAACGGGATGGATTTCGATCCGAAATACACGCGGCAAGGCGCGGGTTTCATGAAAGGCATACTGGAATTGAGTGATGGCCCCGTTGAGACCAAATCGTCAGGCCGCCCCGGGACGATGATGGTCTTCGCTGAGTCTCGCAATATCCTTGTACGTGACATCACATTTCGGAACGCCCCTAACTGGACGTTCCATCTCGATCACTCGCAAGCCATCGTGGTCACTGGAGTTCACATTCTGAACAATTTGTTGCTTCCCAATAACGATGGGATTGACTGTCTTTCCTGCAAAGATGCGCATTTTTCGGATTGCGACATACATGCCGGCGACGACGACTTTGCCTTTTACGATAGCGAAAACGTAGGCGTCACGAATTCGTCGTTGGAGTCGCGTTCCGCTTCGATCCGCATGGAGAGCACTCGTTACGCCACGCTTAGCAATCTCACGATTCATTCAAACCGCGGCATCGGCATTTTTGAACGCAGTGGAACCACCGCCCATGTGCTCTTTTCCTCCATCGTGATCAACACGAAGCTTCTGACCGGCCATTGGTGGGGTAAGGCGGAGCCAATTTTCATAGCCATTGGCCCGCCCACGCGCGCGGGTAATAAGCCAGAGGTGCGCGACGTGCGCTTCACCAATATCACCGGCGAAGCGGAGGGAGGCATTGTCGCCTATGGGGACGCGAATGCTTGGGTTCACGACATTGTTTTCGACCAAGTGAAGTTCCGGATTCGCGCGCCTCGCCCCACAGTAAGCGAATTAGCTGGCGGGAATTTCGATTTCCGCTGGACGGCTACCGAGAAGGCCAACGCTGTGTTCAAGCACGATATTCCAGGGCTCTACGCGCGCTACATCGATGGATTCGATATCCGCGGGTTGACCATTGAATGGGCCGATGATGTTCCACCCTACTTCTCGAATGCCATCGAATGCGAGGATTTCAAGAGGCTCAATGTGGATGGATTCTACGGCCGCCAGGCGCCGCATACCAACGCGAAGGAATCCATTGCTCTTCGACGCGGGCAGGATCTGACGATCAGAAACAGCAAGGCTGCTGCAGGGACCCTGATCTTTCTTTCCGTCACCGATGTCACAGGCGAAGGGCTCTTCTCAGGAAATGATTTGCGCGGAGCCAGGGAGGCCTTCGCCGACAAGAACGTATTCACCTTGTTTGGCAATCTGATGCCAGAGAACCGATAAATCTGCAAAAAACGGTCGAGGCGGCTGGGTCGCAATTGATTTCTCGATTTAACAATCTAGTGGGTTGTGAACTGAGAGGCAGTCAGGAAGTGAGGGCGTCATGCAGCCGAAAATCGGCGTAAGAGCAGTGGGTATTTTGTTTGGTTTGGCCTTGGTGAGTCCTCTTGCCAGTACAGCGCAAGAATCTGAACGAGAGAAAGCCGCGCCACCTGCGAAGATCAGCTATGTGCCCGCAAACCGCGAGAACTACCGGAAATTGCAGGATGAAGCGGAAACCATGTTGCGCCAGGATGTTCTCAGCGTGTGGTTCCCGCGAACAGTGGACCATGAAAACGGCGGGTTTCGCTCCAATTTTTCACGCGACTGGAAACCTGAGCCCAGCACGGGCAAGTTTTCCGTCTTTCAGGGTCGCATGACCTGGGTCGCCTCCACGATTTCGCTGCGCCGCCCCGAACTCAAAGACGAATACCTCCCGATTGCCCGGCACGGACTGGACTACCTCAGAAACGTTCTTTGGGATAAAAAGGACGGTGGCTTCTATTGGGGGCTCCAAGATGACGGCAAGATTTCGCCGTTCTACACGGATGGAAAACACCTCTACGGCATCAGCTTCGCGCTCTACGGAGCCGCGGCGGAATATCAGGCCACTCACGATCCTCAAGCACTGGAACTGTGCCAGCGCGCTTTCCGGTGGATTGATGAGCACGCACACGATGCCAGGAATGGCGGCTACTTTGAATGGCTCACGCGCGACGGGAAGCCCATCGCTGCACATCCCGAAACTGGAATGATCGAACTCGCCCCGGTCGCGGGGTTTCCCGTGGGCTACAAGTCCATGAATACGCACATCCACCTGCTCGAGGCTTTTTCGCAACTCTACGAAGTCTGGAAAGACGAGACGCTACGCAGCCGTCTGCAGGAATTGCTGTCCATTGTCCGAGATAAAGTGTGTGTTGATCCCGGCGCCATGAATCTTTACTTCACCAATGAATGGCAGGCATTCCCCGACCACGATTCCTATGGGCATGATGTCGAAGCTGCTTATTTGATGCTGGAGACGGAAGACGTCCTGGAGCAGGGTCACAATCCAAAAACGGAACGCATGGCCAAAATGCTTGTGGACCATGCCTTGGCCTATGGCTGGGATGCCAGCAATGGCGGCTTTTTCGGAGAGGGCACAACCTCCGGCACGCCCGAGATTAAATCGAAGCAGTGGTGGGTGGAGTTCGAAGGTTTGAACGCGTTATTGATGATGCACGATCAGTATGGCCGCACCGACGAACGCTACTGGAGGGCTTTCCAGCTCGAGTGGCAATTCATCAAACAATTCCAAATCGACCCGGAATATCATGGCGATTACGGAACCATCCTGCCTAATGGCAAACTTGCGAGCCCCGCGAAAGGTGAGATTTGGAAAGCGGCGTACCACGATGGGCGGGCCTTGCTGAACGTGACAGAGAGATTGCGAAAGCTGAGCGAAAAGGGAGTCCAATAGGTTTAAAGAGCGGAGGCTAATATGTCGCGATTGTTCTTGCTGCTGGCAAGCGCGTTATTCATTTTTGGCGCTGCAACGAGGCTCGGCGCAACACCAGGAACTGAGACGACTGGAATCTTTGACGGGCATGGAGACGTTGGCACGGTTCTTCATCCCGGCTCTGTAAACTACGACGCCGCCAAACAGAGCTACACCCTCGCTGGCAGCGGCGAAAACATGTGGTTCACTGCCGATGCCTTCCAGTTCGTTTGGAAGAAAGTTTCCGGAGATGTTTCGATTGCGGGCGATGTGAACTTCATTGGCCAGGGCAAGAATCCCCATCGCAAAGCCGTGGTGATGGTCCGCCAGACGCTCGACGCTGATTCGGCTTATGCGGATGTGGCTCTTCATGGAGAAGGTCTGACGTCATTGCAATATCGCGACGAAAAAGGAGCCACCACGCACGAAATCCAGGCCAATCTCTCCGCGCCACGCCGTATCCAACTGGAAAAGCGCGGCGATTACGTCTATATGCTTCTCGGAAAAGAAGGCAACTCCACTCAAGTTGCTGGTGGTTCGATCCGCGTCTCGATTCATGGCGACTACTATGTGGGCATTGGCGTGTGCTCGCATGAAAAGGACCTGATTGAGAAGGCGGTGTTCAGCAATGTCCAACTGCAGTCGCCGCTCGCGGTTTCCGGCCAGCCTGCTCTTTACAGTACCCTCGAGACGGTTCCCATCGAGTCTACAGATCGCCGTGTAGTTTACGTCGCCCCGGGCCGGTTTGAGGCGCCCAACTGGATGCCCGATGGCTCCTCACTGCTCTTCAACCGCAATGGCCGTATCGAAAGAATCGCCGTGACCGGCGGCACGCCCGAAACCATCGATACTGGTTTTGCGATCCGTTGCAACAACGACCATGGCATTTCGCCCGACGGCCATTTATTGGCTATCAGCGATCAGTCGCAGGAAGAGCATCGCTCGCTCGTCTATGTCCTGCCGATTACTGGCGGCGCGCCGAAGCGCTTGACGCAAAACTCTCCTTCCTATTGGCACGGCTGGTCGCCGGATGGCAAAACTCTGGCATTCGTCGGCGAGCGTAACGGCAACTTTGACATTTACGCGATTCCTGTCACCGGCGGAGAGGAAAAGCGGCTAACCACCGCCCCCGGCCTTGACGACGGGCCCGATTACAGCCCGGACGGGAAGTACATCTACTTCAATTCCGAACGCACCGGGCAAATGCAAATCTGGCGCATGCGCGCAGACGGCAGCGAGCAGGAACAAATCACTTCCGATGAACATAACAATTGGTTCCCCCATATCTCACCGGATGGAAAATGGATGGTATTTCTGTCTTACGACGCGAGTGTGAAAGGCCACCCAGAAGACAAGGACGTTATGTTGCGGCTGATGTCGCTTGCCGATAAAAAGATTACCGTGCTCGCCAAGCTCTTCGGGGGGCAGGGAACTATCAACGTGCCTTCGTGGTCGCCAGACAGCAAAAAACTGGCCTTTGTAAGTTATCAGTGGCTGGCGCACTGAAACACAGTGCGAGGAAAGATGGCGCAGAGGAATAGCTGCCACTCGTGTGCGCTAAACTAGAAATGAAGATCTTAGCTGTGAAAGGGTCTTGATGGCTCGCTTGCCAAGCTCGGTGTGTTTCCTCATCCTGAGCGCTCTCGTGGCTCCATATGAGACATTCGGTCAGGGAATGAGCCAAGGAGCACCGCCTCCGCCGACGGCGAAGACATACAAATGTAAGGATCGGACAATTCCACAACTCGAAGACGTTACGGAGAAGGCCGGCATTCATTTCTCTCATAATTCCGCGCCCGAGGCCCGCTACATCATCGAATCCATGGGTGCTGGAGTTTTGTTATTGGACTACGACCGCGACGGCTGGCTGGACATTTATTTCACCAACGCTCCCACCGTTGAGATGGCCCTCAAGGGCGAAAAAGCTCACGGAGCTCTCTATCACAACAATCATGACGGCACCTTCACGGACGTAACGGATAAGGCCGGTATCGGGACGCCGTGCTATGCCATGGGCGGGGCCGTCGCCGATTACAACAATGACGGATGGCCAGACATCTACGTGACCTGCTATGGCGGCAACGTTCTTTATCGCAACAATGGAGATGGCACATTCACTGATGTGACCAAGGAAGCGGGTGTTGCCGATGGACGCTGGTCCACGGGCGCCGCGTTCGGTGATTACGACAACGACGGGTTCGTCGACCTCATGGTCACCAACTACGTCGATTTCGATCTCCAGCATCCACCCGTATTTGGCAGCGGTTCCACTTGCAGGTTTATGGGAGTGGACGTGCAGTGCGGCCCTCGCGGCTTGAAAGGAGCGGGTGATTCTCTGTTCCACAACAACGGGAACGGCACCTTCACCGATGTGTCGAAAAAAGCGGGCGTGGATGATCCCAACGGCTTTTATGGACTGGGTGTTGTCTGGGCGGATTTTAATAATACTGGGCGACCCGATATTTACGTCGCGAACGATTCGACGGCGGCTTTTCTCTACCGCAATGATGGCAACGGCAAGTTCACGGACATCGGGTTAGAGTCTGGCACGGCGCTGGGCGAGGATGGCCACGAACAAGCCGGAATGGGGGTAGCGGTGGGCGACTATCTGCACACCGGGCGACCTTCCCTTGCGGTCACGGATTTCGCCATGGACGACTCCGCGCTCTACCGCAACGACGGCAAGTGGGATTTTCAGGATGTTTCCTACCCGTCCGGCATCGGCTTGCCTTCCGTTCCCTTGGTGAAGTGGGGAATTGCTTTTCTGGATCTGGACAACGATGGCTGGCTGGACCTGTTCACTGCCACCGGCCACGTCTATCCCCAGGCGGATGGCTTCGCATCTGGGGCGAAGTATCACGAACCAAAGCTCCTGCAATTCAATCAGGGAGACGGTACTTTCTGCGATGCTAGCGATCAGGCGGGACCCGCGATTCAAGAGCCGCGCGTTTCACGTGGATTAGCCAAGGGTGATCTCTTTAACGATGGCAACATGGATCTGGTGATCGAGGATCTTGTCGGCTCTCCGACGATCCTGAGAAATCACGGAGTCCCCGGGAAGCATTGGGTAAGCTTTGAACTCGCGGGCACAAAGAGCAACCGCCTGGCGATTGGCGCGCGCTTGAAACTCGTTGCAGGTGGAATGACGCAGACAGACGAGATTCATAGCGGCGGGAGTTACCTCTCGCAGCACGATTTGCGAGTTCACTTCGGCTTGGACAAAGCCACCAAAATCGACAGCCTCGAAATCCGTTGGCCCATGGGAAAAGTGGAGACGATCAAGGATTTGGAAGCGGACAAGTTCTACAGCATCCTCGAAGGCGAAGGGATCGTGCCCGCTGAAAAAATCCGTCCCACTGCCGCCAAGAAAAACTGACGCACGAGATTAATGTCAGCCCCGGCGGCAGCCCAGACTTCGTTCAGGTTGCACCTGCGTTTTGTCTTTGGACATGCACCCGCGTGTGGACACAAGCCAACCTCGCACATATCATTGAAGCACGCTCCCGGGTCAATTGTTTCCACGCATTTTGCGGCCCGAAAGAGGAAGAGAGACAGATCTCCTTTCCTCTGCTCGGTAGCTTCAGCCCGACTCCGTTTCGATTTCATCTGGGATTCGCATGGTCCCCGCACGCGATTCCCGAGGACATGAGAATTTCATGCACGATGAACTCTTCCAACAGATGAAACAGTCCATCATCGACGGTGACCCGGATCGCGCTCGGGCACTCTGCCAGGAAGCGCTTGTGAAAGGTCTCCAGCCGCTCGATGCCATTCATCATGGTTTTGTTCCTGGGCTCGACTTTGTCGGGCGGCAGTTCGAGGAAGGAGAGATGTTTCTCCCGGACCTGGTGCTTGCTGGCGAGGCTATGAAAGCGGCAACCTCTGCACTCGAGCCGGAGATTCAACGGACAGGTGCGACCCGCGAATCGCTTGGCAAGATCGTACTGGGGACCGTAAAAGGCGATATCCACGAAATTGGGAAAACTCTGGTCGGCACGATGCTCACTGCAAATGGATTTGAAGTTTTCGATCTTGGCGTTGATGTCCCGTTTGAGACGTTTGCCCTCAAAGCCAAGGAAGTTCGTGCGGATATCATCGGTGTTTCTGCACTGCTGACCACGACCATGACTGGACAGAAGAATGTAGTCGAAGCCCTGGAACACCACGGACTTCGCCCGCGCGTGAAAGTCATTGTTGGAGGCGCTCCTGTCACCCAGAGTTGGGCCGACGAGATTGGCGCGGATGGCTTCGCAAAAGATGCGCTCGCGTCTGTGGCGCTGGCCAGAAAACTCCTTAAAAAGCCGGGAGAAACGCAAGTCAGATAAGAAGCACCGTAGCCCATTGCCAATGCTGCCAACCCTCCAATTACTGAATTCGGAACTCCTCGAGCGAATCCTGTCCGAAGCCTTCACTCTCATCAGGCAGCGTGGTGTGACCGTACAAGCTCCTGAAGCTACAGAGCTACTTGCCTCAGCGGGGGCGCCGGCGGAGAACGGGATTGTTCACATCCCCGAATCGCTGGCCCGTCGCTGCATCGAAAGTGTTCCGCGGGGATTTCATCTGCACAATCGCGCGGGCGAACCCGTGGTGAAGTATGGTGGCGACAGCGTACAGTTCGACCCCGGTTCGTCTTGCGTCCACATTCTGGACCCGGAAACTTTGCAGCACCGCCTCACCCAATCGGCGGATCTGGTGCGCCTGGTGCAGGTCGCAGAAATGCTCCCGCAGTACGCCGCGCAATCTACGGCGGTGGTTTGCAATGAAGTGCCCAAAGAGATTGGCGATTTGTACCGGCTGTTCCTGGTCTTGTGGTTTTCCAGCAAGCCTATCGTGACCGGCGCATTTTCGCCGCACACCGCGCCCGCGATGATCGATTTGCTTGCTGCGGACAGCGGCAATCGCGACACACTGCGTCAAAAGCCCCGAGCGATTTTCGACGTGTGCCCCTCGCCGCCTCTGCACATGTCTGAATTTGCAGCGCAGAATCTGATCGACCTAGCGCGTGCCTGGGTTCCGGCGGAAATCATTTCGATGCCCCTTTCGGGCGCGGCAGCCCCAGTGACCTTGGCCGGCACCGTTGTCCAACATGCCGCCGAATGCATCAGCGCCATAACCATTCATCAATTGGCACAGCCCGGCGCCCCCATTGTCTGGGGCGGCGCGCCTGCGATCTTTGACATGCGCAGCGGTATCACGCCAATGGGCGCGATCGAAACCGCCATGTTGAATGTGGCCTCTGCACAGGTGGCCAAGTCGTTTGGACTTCCCACGCACGGCTATTTGATAGGCAGCGACGCGAAATGCCTGGATGCGCAAGCGGGTCAGGAAAGTGGCGTTGCCGCAATCATGGGTGCTCTTGGCGGGATTAACATGATCTCTGGCGCGGGAATGCTGGACTCGCTGGCATGCCACAGTGTGGAAAAACTTGTTCTGGATGCGGAGTCCATCGCCATGGCACAGCGTCTCCTGCAAGGAATTCAGCCACGGACAGAATCCCTGGCGCTCGAGATGTTCGCTAAGGCCGGCGCGAAAGGCGACTTCCTTAAAATTCCGGAAACGCGAAAGTACTTTCGCATGGAGCAGTATCTTCCCTCAAAAGTGATTGACCGGGGTTCGTTGCACTCGTGGGAACAATCTGGAAAAAGGGATACTTTCACCCGTGCCCGTGAGCAGGTGAAGGAACTCCTCGCCGTTTACAAACGGCCTGCAATCTCACCCCAGATTGAAAACGATTTGCTCGGCCTTATGAGTGAACACGCAAAACGCGCGGGAACGACGCAGTTGCCCGGGATTTGATCGTGATCAGATGAATCGAAAGCGTAGCGCATGACAGAAATTCCCATTTTGGATGAAACCACACAAGTCCGCAGCGACTGGCAACTGTTGCTCACCGTGGACATGGTCTTGCGAGGCCAGGGCGCAGAACCCAAGAAAATCCGTGACCGCCAGCCTCAACTCATTGCTCTCGCAGAGAGGGCGATCATAGAAGGCATGGCAATAATCCGCCCCCAGGCGGCCTTTCGCCGCTTGGAAATCTGTGGAGCCACGAGGTCTTGCGTAACCCTGCGGGGCGGAAGTGAGTTGGAAGGCTATGGAATTGCCCGCAAGCTCGCCGGATGTCGCGGAGTTTTTCTTGCGGTGGCTACCCTGGGAAAAGAGTTGGAAGAGGAAATGGGCCGAGCGGCGCAAACGAATCTGTCATGGGAATTTGCCCTGGATGGATTTGGCACGGCTGCGATTGGCGTTCTTTCCAACACCCTTTGCCGCTCTTTTGCTGAACTTGTAGCGAAGGAGGGTCTGCGCGCCACGAATCAGTCCTATCCCGGTATGCGCGGCTGGTCGCTCGCAGAAGGCCAAACGCAGATTTTCACTCTTGTCGATGCGCGATCAATCGGTGTTTCTCTCAATCCGTCCTTTCTGATGCTGCCGCGAAAGTCGCTTTCCATGGCTGTTGGATTCGGCACCCAGTTGCAGCCTCCCGTCCATTTATGCGACGAGTGCAGCGTGGCCGCGAATTGCCAGCACAAACCTGCTAGTCGTTGAATTCTGCCATGGGCGATCAACCTAAAAAGCTTCAGATTGAGTTACAACCCATTGGAAGTCGCGCGGAAATCGCACCCGGCGAGACTATACTGTCCGCCGCGCAATCCGCTGGAGTTGAGTTGCAGGCAGTTTGTGGCGGAGTTGGGACCTGTGGCCAATGCAAAGTGCGCCTCATCGCTGGTTCGCTCTCTGCTGCCACCTCACAGGAATCTGAAAAACTCGGGCCGGAACTTCTCTCTACAGGCCATCGCCTTGCCTGCCAGGCTATTCCGGAAAGCCACGTCGTCCTGGAAATTCCGCCGGAGTCTCTTACTGCCTCGCAACGCGTTCAAATCGATGGCCGTGAAATCCCCGTTGTTGTCGATCCCTTGGTTATTCCATTTGATCTCACAGTTAACCCTTCGCAGCCAGGCGCAATCCTCGAAGCAATCCGTCATGCAGCGGACTTGGATGTGCACGTCGCCGAGGGAAGGCTTGAACAATTCATCGAAACCGCCAGGCAATTCGGAGGAAGTTTCCGCGCAGTCGTCAGCAAGGAATCATCACCTCCTACGTTGGTCAGTGTTCTTCGGCAGAAGAACTCTATCTTTGGCATGGCCGTTGACTTGGGAACCACGAAACTTGCCTCGTACCTGGTGGATTTGGAAACCGGTAAGACTGTAGCACAGCGCGGATTGATGAACCCTCAGATTGCCTGCGGCGAAGACGTCATTAGCCGGATTTCATATGCAAGTCTTGATGGCAAGGCCGCCCAATGGCTGCAACACGAAGTCCTCGGCGCTCTGAACCAGATGTTAAGCGAATTTTGTAGAGATCTCAGCATCTCATCCGAACAAATCGTCGAAATGGTTGCGGCAGGAAACACAGCGATGCATCATTTCTTCGCGGGTCTGCCGGTACAACAATTAGGCCAGGCACCCTATCTGCCCGCTACAGCGGAACCTCTTCATCTGGCCGCCCAGAATCTCGGCTTACAGATTGCTCAAAGGGCAGCCATCTACACTCCGCCAAATATCGCCGGATATGTCGGGGGAGATCATGTGGCCATGCTTGTTGGAATCGACGCCGATTCTCACACGGGTGGCCCTCCGTTCCTGGCCATTGACCTCGGCACCAACACCGAAATCACTCTTGGCGTCCACCGCCGGCTGCTGACTTGCTCCTGCGCTTCCGGACCAGCATTTGAAGGTGCACACATTCGACACGGTATGCGAGCAGCCCCTGGCGCCATTGAGCGCGTACTCTTCGAATGCGGCAACTTCCAGATCTACACAATCGAAAGACGCCTGCCCATCGGTATCTGTGGCTCTGGAATCCTCGATGCGATCGCCGCTCTGCTCGATGCCAGTGTGCTGGAATCACGCGGCAATTTTCGTAAAGGCGCGGAACGCGTGCAACAAAATGGTGACGGGGGCGAATTTCTTCTGGTGAATGCTGCGAACTCCGGCACCGGGAGTGAAATCGTCGTGACGCGGCAGGATATCAGCGAGATTCAGTTTGCCAAGGCAGCGATTCGCGCCGGAATTGAGATTCTGCTCGAAGTCGGCGGCCTTGACGCCTCCGCGCTGGAACAGATCATTATTGCCGGAGCATTTGGCAGTTATCTGGACGTGCAGAGCGCAGTCCGCATCGGTTTGTTCCCGCAAATCCCTCTTGGTAAAATCCGCCAAGTGGGCAATGCCGCGGGAATCGGCGCGAGGCAAATGCTAGTATCCAATTCCCAACGCCGCCTCGGAGAGTCGCTGGCAAAGCAAGTCGAATACGTCGAACTGGCCAACCATCCTCATTTCCAGAATAAATTTGCGCAGAGTTTGTTTTTCTGATGTTCAAGCGAGGCCGCTTTCATCTCGAAACACCGGATCCGCCGCGAGCACGCGGATGAAGTCCGGACTTGTTCCGCAGCAACCTCCTACGAAGGTTGCACCGGCGTCTGCAAGCTCCTTTGCTGCACTGGCGAATTCTTCTGGCGTTGTTTTGTATTTCGCCACCCCTCCCACGATTTCGGGAAGGCCTGCATTCGGCTTCATCCAAATCGGCAAGTTGCACGCCGCCACCAGACGCTTGCAAATCGCGATGTACTCTCGTGCACCGATCCCGCAATTTGCTCCGATTCCGTGGACGCCCTCACTAACAAGATCCGTGACCACCTGTTCCGGCGTCGCACCCATAATGGTGCGGTCGCGATTCTTTCCCGAGTCGAATACAAACGAGACAATTACGGGCAAGCCGGTTTCCAGCGCCGCCGCCGCCGCAATTCTGGCTTCCGCAATATCAGTCATCGTTTCGATCAGGAGGGCGTCAGGACCTTCTTCCGCCAGCGCACAGGCCTGCGCTAAGAACGCATCGTGCAGTCGCTCGCGTGTGACCTCTTTCGCCACCAGCATTTTTCCGCTCGGACCCATTGATGCAAATACGAACGCTTCATGTCCCGCCACTTCTCGCGAAATCCTCACCCCGGCACGATTGATAGCCACGCACTGACCGTCAAGCCCATGGGCCGCCAAGCTAATCGGATTCGCACGAAACGTATTGGTTAGAATCACTTTGCTCCCAGCCTGGATATAGTTTTCTGCTACCTGGCGAACCATCGCTGGCATGGTCAGATTCCATTCGTCCAGGCAGGCTCCCAGAGGTGCGCCAAACTTTTGCAATTGGGTACCCCAGGCGCCATCGGCGAGAGTCAGCGACCCACGAACGCAGTCAGTGAAGCTCATACGTTTTTCTCGAGATCGAATTTGACCCACCAGTATACTCCGCACGTTGCAACAAGTTTTCCCAGGCTGCCCCAAGCGCGCACCAGCAGAAAGCTAGAAAATCCTTTTTGTACAGTTGTCTGGGCGTCGCCAGGGTCATAAGATGTTAGTCACGCGGACGAAGCAATCCTCGCGAAAGCAATCCATACCGAACGGCAGGCACAAAGAAAATGAAATTTCTAGGGATCGATGTTGGAACTGGCGGGACCCGAGCAGTGTTGATCGATCAAGCTGGGCGCGTCCTCTGCAGCGCTACTGCAGAACATGCTCCCATGAGTTCCCCGCAAATCGGCTGGGCGGAGCAAGACCCGCAGGATTGGTGGCGCGCGGCGTGCCGCGCCATCAGCGAGTGCCTCGCAAAAGGTAAGGTGCAGCCGGGCGAAATCAATTCCATCGGCCTCACGGGGCAAATGCACGGCCTCGTGCTGCTGGATGAAAAAGATAATGTGTTGCGCCCGTCGATCATCTGGTGTGACCAACGTACCGGCGAGGAGTGCCGCGAAATCACAGAGCAAGTCGGTGCCGGCCGCTTGATTGAGCTCACCGCCAACCCGGCACTGACGGGCTTCACGCTTCCAAAAATCTGGTGGGTGCGCCGGCATGAACCGCAAATCTGGGCCCGCGTTCGCTCCATCCTTCTGCCCAAGGACTACGTCCGATTTCGTCTGACCGGTGTTCGCGCAATCGATGTGGCAGATGCATCTGGCACGCTCATGCTCGATGTCGTCAACCGCAAATGGTCCCAGCCTATTCTCAAGATTTCTCAGTTGAATGAGGCACTGCTCCCGAAAGTTTACGAATCGCCTGAAATCACTGGCCACACTTCCGAAACAGGCGCCCGAGCGGCCGGACTGCGAGCTGGTATTCCCGTCGTCGCTGGCGCCGGAGATCAGGCCGCAGGCGCGGTTGGCATGGGTATCGTCAAGGCTGGCGCGGTCAGCGCGACAATCGGTACTTCCGGCGTTGTATTTGCTGCAACAAGCAAGCCGGTGCTGGAACCTCAAGGCCGCATTCACACCTTTTGCCACGCAATTCCTAATCGCTGGCATGTGATGGGAGTTACGCAAGGTGCCGGACTGTCGTTGCGATGGTTCCGCGATCAATTTGGGGCTGGGAAAGACGATGGCCGCGATCCGTATGAGCGGCTGATGGACGAGGCGCAGAAAACTCCGCCAGGCGCGGAAGGCCTCCTCTGGGCTCCGTACTTGATGGGTGAACGCACTCCCCACCTCGATCCCAATGCGCGTGGCGCACTCGTCGGAATCACCGCGCAGCATACTCGTGCGCACATCATTCGGGCGATTCTGGAAGGTGTGGCCTTCAGCCTGCGCGACTCGCTTACACTCTTCAAGGAGATTGGTGTACCTATTGAATCCATCCGTTTGGGCGGAGGCGGCGCGCGCTCCGCCCTATGGCAGCAAATTCAATCCGATATTTATGGCATGCCCGTGGAATTGATTGAAGCAGAAGAAGGCGGCGCCTATGGCGCTGCACTGCTTGCCGGCGTGGGTGTTGGCGCGTGGCCTTCCGTCGACCTGGCATGCCAGACCGTCGTTCGCGTCGCGAAAACGGTTCGACCCGATCCTAAAACAGTGTCGTTGATGGATCTGCAATATACGGAGTATCAAAAGCTCTATCCAGCGCTCAGGGAGATTCGGAACAAGTTTTAAAGCGGTGTAGAATGAGGTTAAGTCAGTCGCTGAACCACGCCGCGTGGTCTTTGTTAGGTACAGCGCTCCAGCAATCTTGACTTCCGATCTGGCAGAGAATTTGGATTGCCAAGACATGGACATCCCGGAAACCAAAGCTGAGTCCCACCCCGCCATCCCCGCAGATTTGGTAGTTGCCGAGCTTAAGCGTGTTTTGGAGAGCGTCGAAGTCCGCTCCAGCCATCGCTGCCAGGAGTTCCTTCAGTTCGTAGTTGAAGAGACGCTTCAGAGGCGGACTGACTCCATCAAAGAACGTACCATCGGAATCGAAGTCTTTGGACGCGCGGCCGCTTATAACACCGACGACGACGCCACTGTCAGAACCAAGGCCACGGAGGTAAGGAAGCGCCTGGCTCTCTACTATCCCGACGCACCTGGCACATCTGCGCATCAAGGCCTTTTCCTCTGAAATGTTCAACTACGCGAGACCGCTCGCGTTATCAATAGTGGCGACCTTTTGAGGATATGAAAGCAAGCGGAAGCTGGAGGAAGCTCGTAGGTTACGCCTACTCTTTCGATGAAATCTTGGATATGCTTGAAGTGATATATTCGCATTTTGGGGCTCGTAGCTCAGCGGTTAGAGCAGCGGACTCATAATCCAATCCAACTGATAGCACGCAAACGCATAGCCGCAACTCATCATGCAACAGCCTCTTATTAACCGCACGTTTCTTGCTTCCTAGAATGTTCAGTGTTGCACCATTACGCTCCGGCGCGCCTGAGTCACCAAAAAAGTTAGGCCGAACAATGCAAGTTTGATGCAAGCGTTCCCACTACCGGAAAGCATGCTTCTCTGTCGAGGGCTTGCCCCCTTTTCGATACCACCCCGTTCGCTGTATTAGGGTCGCAGGCACGCAGGTTGATTTTCAAACAGAGTCCCTTTAAGGGAAACGTCCGTTTTTTTGGATTTTTCGCACAAAAGGACTATCGGGTGGACAGTCCCCGGGTGAGGGGGTTTGTACTGTCCTCGTCATCGGGGAGCGGGGTGGGCGAGTAATACTTCACCCGCATTCCGGGGGCAAGTCCCACCGACTGATGGGCGCTAGGTGCTTCTACTGGTGCTTCTACTGGTGCTTTCTTGGCGCTGGCGAGCACAGGGACGGGCGCAGGAATAGCGATTCTAGGGGAGTTTGTAAGGGCAGGAAGGGCGATAGGCGCGGGGGTGGGCGCGGGGAGCGTGTTCTGCCAGTTCTCATCGTCTGTCCGTTCCTGATCCCGCAACATTCTGGCGACAGACAGCAGCACGCTCACATTGATGTTTTCCGTGGGCAGGCCGCGCAATAACTGGCACTTGTCTGTGGCGATCGCGCCGCTCAAGGTGCGCTTGTAGGCGTCCAGCTCCAAAATATCCGCATCGGTGATCGAATCCACCATCCGGTTAGCCAAGCCTTCAAAACTGGACGCTAAATCCTTCTTCATCACCAGCACCTCAGCCGCTACTGCGCCGAAGATGTCAACACCGCTTAATCGCGTTAGGACATAACGGTGCAAGTTCCCGCGCAATGGCCCGATAAGTACGTCCCAAGGCGGATAAGAGCCTTCGCCTTCTCAACTCTCAGGAACGCTCAGCCGCGAACTGCCTTTTATGCGCATGAGAACATCTCACTGTACACTTAATGCACACTCGGGGATCAATGCGTAACATAAAGGGGCTCAGAATAAAAGGGGCGCACACGCTCACCGTGTCCGCCCAGAGTAAACCGTGCTCAGCGTGCGCCACACTTCGGTTTTCTCGTCCGCGCTCAGTTGGCTAACCTGATACAGCGGCGATTGGAGTTGGGTTTCCAGATTGTTCAAGCTGGCCCTTGCTCCGTCAAGGATTAGGGCGAGTCCGCTTTCAGCGCCTCTAATCAAGCTGATGCAGGAATCGCGGAAGTCCTCGGCTGTGTGCTGCAGTGCCTCTTTCCTCGCGGCCTCGATCTCTTTGACGCGGGCAGAGATTTCCTTTTGCCGCTGCTCGATCTTTGCCACCGCCGTCCTAAATTCCTGCAGCTCCATCAACTTCATCTGCGCCTGTGCGGTTTCCCCTTGCAGGGACAACTGATCGCACTCGAAATTCTTCACGCGCTCGGCGCGCCGCAACTGTTCGATGACGCCGGGGGCCTTGAGTTCCAGATCAGCTGATTCGCCGGTGAGCACCACCAACTCTGTATCCAAGTTCGCAGCCGCGGCTGCATACGCCTCCTTTTGCTTCTCAGTCAGCGCGGCCAGGGCCTTTGTACTGAGTTCGCGGATAGCCTGCCCCGCCTCTTCTTCAATCATTTGGTCTTGCATCGTCTTTTTTCTCCCTTCGTACACCACTTGAGATTCCGTGGACTCGACACAGCTCTCCGATGATGACTTTGATCGCGTTGTACTGTTCGAGACACGCTGTTCGTAGGAGTAAGTCAACTTGCTCCGTCAGGCGATAGACTTCCGCTTCGGCGTGTTCGCTGGCTCATGTTCCCTCTTCCCGCATCTTGGGAGTCAAGCCAGTTAGGAATGGCGCGATCTGATCCCTCAGCAGATCCCGAGGATTGCTGATGCTGTCGAATCTGGTGGCGAATGTTTCCAGCTTGCCCATCGCCCCCTTGTCGAGCACCGGACGCTCCGCGCAAGCTTCCCACGTACCAATGCAGGCTTTTGCGTCCCTCATCGTCTGAGACGCGCAACGCATCCGAAACTTGCTGCACAACGTGCTCGCCCACGTGGAGCAGTTTGATGGACTCTTCCTTTTCAGTAAAATGCGCGCCTACAGTAGCGCGATTGGGGCGCAATGGTAGGACCACGGTTTCCTCGTTCAAGCCGCGCGGGGGCGTCGCGTCATACTTGACGAATGCGCGTTGTGCGCCAGGTTTCGGCGATTCGTTGTATGCGATGGCAGGCTTTGCCCGTGGGCCAGGACTTCGATTCGGTGGTGCAGGACTTTTATCGTAGCTGATGAAGTTCATATCGTTTCTCCTTACTCACTGCATTTTTCCTTCCGGCGGCCAGCGTTCCAGCCAGGCAAGCCATTCCGGGGAAGATTTTGGCGGATGAATCCTCCGGCCATCACCAACGTCATAACAGCCCGCGCAATGAGGCGATCCGCAAGGTGCAACCTTGTCCGAAAAGTGTCTCGTCGGGCTATTCTTTGTCGCACCCCCTGCCGCGCCGCGCGCCGCTCTTCCCGCATGGTGCAAAAAAAGAACGCTGCGTCCGGCGACACGCTGCGCTAAAGTCCATGTTGCAACTGGATTACAACTTTCCGCATCGTTCTCACGTACTTCACCCCGCACAAGGCTGCTCAGGCTAATCAAGGACGATTAGATCGGTTCTATGGGGACGGCCTCATCCAGCGCATCCTGTCCCGAAACCGTCGCCAGGTTGGGCATGAATCCTTTTTGAAGATCGGGGGTGAGGATGTTCAGCATTCCCGGTTTTGGCTCGTATTCGGAACCGCGCACGATGTCCGCCGAGCCGTTCTTGGAGCGGAGCAGCAAGCATCTCGCCGTCGATGTAAAGCACCTTCCTCGGTTTCGGTGCTTGCCATCCGAGCACATCCGCGCCCGACGCTAACGCGTAGCTAAGACTCAACGCCAGCATAGTTTTGCCCGTTCCACGTCTCGCATAAATCATTGACAACGATTGTGCCAGGAGCCAAGGCGAGAGCAGCGTTTCCCGCACAGGAAGGTTCAGCCCCAAAAAAGTGTGCGCATCCACTACTTTCAACGGTTCGGATTTCGACGGCTTTGGGGCTGGAGGCGGGTCGAAATTGTACTCGGCTAAAATTTTCTCGTAGTCAGGTAGCGCCTGCCCGAGTGGTACCGTCATGCCGCTCTCCTAGAGCCACACGAACCCGCCGCGACCTGCGCCAGCACTCGCGCAGTGTGTCTTGAGTACAGCACGGGTGAGTTCGCGCGACATCCATAATTAACTCCTTTACAAAATCAAGTAGGGGTCGCGCATCGGTGTTCGGTTTCCAGCCCGGAGAGGTCGAGTGCGGGGTGCCGTCCGTTTGCGGTGATGTGCTAGTGCTGGACATCTACGCCGACACCTCAACTGATGGCCCGACGTGATCGACACGAGTGAAGGCGACCACGGACGCAAACCGTATCAAGCGCCTTTTGCCCACGGTGATCGAGGCCAATTCTTTTAGAGCGATCATGGCGTCGATAGTCCGCAAGCTGAGTCCCAAGGCCGAAGCAGCTTCCTTTTTGCTAACCAAAAGCGGCTGGCGGGGTGTGTTTTCCATGTGTCCTCCTAGCGTGCATAATCGCACTTGACAGCGCACCGCGCAATGGTAAAACGATTCTAACGTTGTGATTGTAACTATGTGCCACACAAGGAGCAGGAATCGTTGAGACACCTAACACCTATTGAAAAACAGCGCGGAGAGCAACTGGCGCAATTCTTGAACGGAGAATTGGATGAGTACGGAAAGATCGGCGAATTGCTCGGCTGGTGCCAGCAGGTGTGTTCGCTCTATCAGAAGCGCCCGCCGCTTTCCCGGTCGCCGGAAAGGATAGCCTACGAAAGACAGCAGGGGACACTCCTAACCCAAATCAATCACCTGGTCCTGTGTAAGTTCGAGGTCGTTCCGTACCTTAAGCTTTCCGAGCAGGGCCTTGCAAACCTTTGGTCTGCGGTGCAGCCGCTGAGCCCTGCAATGGTGCAGGCGTTACGCGCCTTTAAGTCGGACTCTCAGCCCATCAGCGCGCAGTCCGCCGTGCAGATCATCTTGGAAATGGCTGTCGCCGGGAGCCTCGCTCGCATCCGGCAATGCGAAAATACGGGCTGTGGGAAGTGGATCATGGCGATTACAGGAAAGAAAGTTACCTGTGACGCCGCATGCCGCTTCGCCAAGTACGCAGCGAAGCGAGGCAGTCGCGCCAATGACATGGCCAGGTCGCGCAAACTGCATCGGGACAATCCCAATCTGAAAAAGCAGAAACGAATCACCGGCGGACGCCCGCCGAAGAAAGGGAAGCGCAATGGAAACTAATACAGTGATCTTAGAGCAGAAGCATCGTCTGCGCCGCGAACGCGGGCAGGGCGGGCTTGTTAAGAAGGCAGGTTCTAAATGCTGGTACCTGCTCTACTACGACCTGAACGGTAAGCAGCGAAGCGAATCTAGCCGATTTACGGTTAAAAGCAAGGCGCAGGAATTGCTAACTAGCAGGTTGGAATCCGTTCGCAAGGGCGAATTGATAGACGTTCGCAAACTCCGGTATGAGCACATCAAAGCCATTCTCACAGCGGACTATCTGGCATCGGGCAAGCTGGTAGAGCGCGATGGCATCTTTCTAGCGGCTGGCCGCAAGGGTTTGTTTGACTCGCTAGATGATTTCTTCGGCGGGATGGCCGTTGTTTCGATAACAACCGATAAACTGCGGGAGTTTGTTGCCAAGCGGAAGGCCGCTGGCGCGTCTGGTCCTACTTGCAATCGGAATCTTGCGTTGCTCCGTCGCATGTTCCGGTTGGCACAACGCGAGAAGAAAATTCAGAACGTCCCTTATTTCCCTATGGAAGAAGAATCCCCGGCGCGGACAGGCTTTGTAGAGCAAAAAGACTGCCAGATGCTCCGTGACGCGCTTCCAGAGGGTCTACGGCCATTTGTGACGTTTCTCTATTCGACAGGATGCAGGACGGGCGCAGCCAAGAAGATTGTATGGGAATGTCCGTTGGTCCCAGGTTCAAATCCTGGCGAGCCCACCAAGATATCCCGGTCCAGCGGCAGACATGGGTCAAATGAAGTGTACCGAACGCATAATGGATGTGAGCCTCCAGCCGCCGGGAGCTCTCCACCCTCGCTGGTTTTTTCACCGCAACCAGGCACGCTGGGAAATGAACTCGGATCTTCCTGTTTGGTTCATTGCTCTAGGTCAAATTGCTAGCGAGCAATGTAATCGCTGCATCTAGCGATATTAGGTCCACTTACTCCCGGATTTCCCTTGACTTGTCTTCACGCCCCAGACAGAATGACGCCTGTTTTGCCCTGTTGCCTTGGGTGTCTCTGTCCCAAACCCTGTTTCATTCATTTCAATTGATGAATGGGTGGTCATTCATAGAAGAGAACTGTGGATTCGGAGAGGATCTAATGAAAACGCTTTTCACCCCAGCCCGGTTTGTTACTTTGGTGTTGTTAGCTTTGTTCGCGGGAACCAGTCTCACGCACGCTCAGGCACAGTTTAGCTACTCTAATTTCAGCTCGACGGTCGGTCTGCAATTGAATGGCAATGCCGCTGCAGCGGTCAACCCCGGAAAGGTCACGGTGCTTCGGCTCACTCCCGGTATTGGCAATCAGAACGGCAACGCCTGGTACACCACCCAAATTCCGCTCAAGGCCGGGTTTACGAGTACTTTCACATTTCAGTTCTCGGGCGAAGGCGGTACGGGGGGCCACGCCGACGGGCTGGCCTTTGTAATCCAAGGAGCGCCAGCGGGAGTCAGCGCGGGTGGAACCCAAGGCGGTGCCATCGGCTATGGCGACGACGACGGCAATACGACACCTTCATTGGGCATCGCCAATAGCGTGGCCATTGAGTTTGACACCTATCAGAACGGCTGGGACCCCAACAACAATCACGTCGCCGTGATGAGCTGTGGGGCGGCTAACAACAGCGAACATCACGGTCAGGGTGGCTGCGTTCCGTCGGGGATTGATCCGACCGTTGGCATTAATTCCGCTCTTGCAACGAATCTTACCGACGGTAATATACACACGGTAATCGTCACATACGGTCTGCCTTGTGATGGGTGCCAAAACCTTACGATCCAGTTGGACGGCCAGCAAATCCTCGCTGTGGCCTTTGACCTCGCCACACTCGGCCTTGACTCAAATGATGATGCATACGTCGGATTCACCGCCTCTACCGGGGGTGGTTTTGAGAATCAGGACATTCTTAGCTGGAATTTCACAGCCCAGACGGTCGTCGTGGCAGTTTCCTCTTCAACTCCCACGACCTTTACATTTGCTCCCACTTTGAGTCATACGGTCGACTTCAGCCAGGCTGCCGAGAGCAATAATCTGACCTTTCCAGACAATGATCCGTCGACCATACAAATTCAGAGCACAAACAACATAGTCGATCCCGTTACTTGGCCTCAATATGTGACAGGAGGACCTCTCGCGACCTCGATCCTCTTCCCATTGGTAGCTGACAATCAAAACGGCACTGGCCCCGACGGTTCGCTCTTCGTCGATTTGTGTTTCGATCCCACATTATCCGGAAACGCAGCGATTCCGCTGGATAGCAATTGTCCCTATGCCTCCAGTTCTACAGGCCCGCTACTTGGAATTCAGATTGCAGCTAGTGTCAGCGCAAAGCCACCAGTCAACAACCCGGTCAATACGGGCATGACGACCGCTCTCGCTCATTACGAGCCCAACACAACCGGCACCACAACTTGGGCGCCCAGTCCCATCAACGGCACCCCAAATCCGGCATGTTCCATTACCACAGGAACGTCCTTGAGCAACGCTCCTCAGACTTGCGACGTCATGGATATTCAGCAATCCATCTATGGCGACCCCACTTCAAGTGGCAAGACCAAGTCCAAGGGTGTGTTCGCCATGATTTACAACGTACCCATGCCCTTGTCCTTTGTCAGCGTCAATGGCACCGCCGTGAACGCTCCACCCATCAACAATAATGGCTTCACATCTGCTCTCTGGTTTAAGTCACCCTTGAGCCTCAATTTTGTCGTCAACCCTGCTTGTCCCTTAAACCCGCCAACGTGGCCGTGTGTTCTTGCCACACCAGCAACGTACAACTATTTCAACCCGGCACCCGTCGCAGGCGAAAGCTTTGATGTGACAGACCTGCTTGGCAATCTGGTGTACCCCGCTCCTCCGAATCCATCTCCTGCACAGGCCGTACCACCGACTGGATTCAATACCCAAAGCCTGCAGCAGATCACTTTCCCTGGCACTAGCAACCAACTCAGCCTGGCGGACGGTAAGTACTTCTTGCAGTGGAGTGCTGTCGACAACGTGGGTATCACGGAGCAAAATGTTCAATTGATCACCGGGGCCGGAGCTACTTGTCCAAATCCCGCTGGTGGTACCTTCCCTGCTCCCTGCTATCAGACCGGGATATTCCAGGCGCAACTCAATGTGGATTCCACCCCACCAAAAATCACGGGCCCAACTTTGTCGCCCGCTCCCACAACCTACAATGGCGTTCCCAATGCCTATTTGCTCAACCAGGCCGCGACCGGTTCTTACAGTTGTTCGGATCCACCCGTGAATGGTGTCGCCTCAGGAATCGCCACCTGCACGAGTCTTTCCGGAAGCAGGGTGAGCACATCGGCAGTTGGGAGCAACGGGTACACAGTGAATGCAACCGACGTGGCTGGCAACACAGCTTCTGCCTCCACGCCCTATACCGTGGTGGATCAACCAGTGGATGTCGATCCCGTCTACCTTGCGCCTTCAAGTGTCAAGCCTGGGTCAAAAGTGGCTTACCTGATTGGTGTTTTCAACGGCGCCAATAAGAACATTGCTTACGGCGTTACTCTCACCGACACAGTTTCACTCCCGAGCGGCGCCTCTATCGTGAGCGCCACTGGCATAGGAGCCTCCTGCTCGGTTTCTGTGAATGTGATCACCTGCAAGATTCTGTCGTTGGCGCCACTGAACACCTGGTCTGCTGCCGGTGTTTTGGTTGTCGTAAACGTTCCGAACACAACCACGACTGGCAAGATTACAAACCAGGTGAAAACCACCAGTCTTAACCGAGACCTGGATAATAACGGGTCCGCTTCATTCAGTATCACCGTAAAGACCAACTAAAATCACTCGGAGTCGAGATTGGCGGGAGGTCCACTTGGTTCGCCGGTGGACCTCTGTGCTTTTTGGACTACCCGTTGTGGGACCACCGCGTGGCTTGTTCGTACATCGCCTTTAGGTCCGAACGATCCAGCAATTTTTCCGCGCCAGGTTCTTTCTTCAGTTCATCCAATTGGGAGATGACCTGGCGATAATGGCTGCTGGCTTCGTTGGCGTTTCCGCTCAGGCGCAGCGTTTCGCCTAGGAGAAATTGAATTCTTGTCGTCTGCATCCGAAGAGTCAATTTCTCACACTTTCCCAACAGTTGCTCAAGTTCCTGTTGGGCGCGCGCGTAATCCTTTGCGGCAATCATGGCCTGCGTCGTGCTGACAGAGGCGTCGATCGAAAGGTACTTGAGTCCCATCGCGTCGGCCTGTCCAATGATTTGACGCAAGGCGCCGATCGCGGCCTGTGCTTGTCCCTGTGCGATCCCTACCTTCGCCAGATCCAGTTTTGCATTTAAAGTCTTTTCCTGATCTCTTGCGCGTGCGGCGGTTTGCTCGCTCTGTTGATATAGGCTCTTCGCTCCATTCACATCGCTACTGTAGAAGCGCACGTTCCCTTGCGTGTTCTGAATATCCGAAAGCAAACTGTCGTTCTTCAACTCGCGCGCCAGGCTCTCCGCGTCTTCCAGCGGCTTAGCCGCTTCGCTTCCTCTTCCCGCCAGTACCAATGCCTGCGCATAGCCGTTTTGAATCTGAGCCATCGAACCGCTCCGATCCTTCAACGCCAGGAAGCCGTTTACCGCTTCCTGAATCGCACTGACGGCTGCACCGTACCGCCCTTGGTACAAGAAAACCATCCCCGTTCCGTAGGATTCCATGGCCGCCCCATGAGAGTCACCGGCCTTCCTGTATAACTCCAACGCCCGCATGTAGTTTGTCATGGCCTCATCGTACTGAGCGGTTTTGGCGTAGCCTTCGCCAAGATTGTGCAACGTTTCTGCGATGTCTGCCGGAGCGCCCAGTTTTTCGCGCAACTGCAACGCCTGCTGGTAATACGTCAGCGCATCATCGCTTTTGCCTTGCGCCAGATACACGCCGCCAATATTGTTCAGGCACACTGCCTGATTGGACTCATCCCCCAGGTCCCGCTGCACCTGGAGGGACTCTTTATATAGCCCAAGCGCTTTGTCGAACTGACCTTTGTCCTGCAGCAGCACGCCCATATTCACCATTGCGTCCGCGGCGCTTTTTTTGGCCCCTATCTGCTTGTCGATTGCGATGGCGTCGGTGTACTCACCCAGTGCCTCTTTGCTCTTTCCCAGCGACGCTTCGACGCCGGCAATCTCCACAAGGCTGTTCGCAACCCCTCCCTTGTTCCCGATCGTCTTGTTGATCTCCCTGGCCTGTTCAAGATTGCGTAGCGCCTCGTCGGGCTTGTTCAGACCCTCATACGCCACGCCAATGGCCTGTAGGATTTGTCCCTTTTCTTCTTGATTGTCCATTTCGATAGCCAGATTCAGCGCGCGATTCAGCGGATCAAGCCCTGCCTGCGGATTCCCCGCTTGAACTTCCACCCATCCCCGGTATAGCAGGGCGTTCAGATTTTTTGGATCATTCTTCAGCACATTTGCATAGTGCTGTCGCGCTTTTTCATAGTCCCCTTGATTCAGGTACAACTCTCCCAGCGCATAATTCACATCTGTATTGTCAGGCTGCGTCTTCGCCAGATTCTCGTACGACTCGATGGCCTTCTTCGTGTCTTTCACGATTCGCGCGTGAATCGCTTCGATCAGGTATCTTTCTGACAGGGGCAGGTCCTGGCTCAAATCGACGGCCCGTCGCGAAAACCGTTCCGCGTCGTCGTCTTGCCGCAGCGCGGCATTGGCCTCCGCCAGCCGGGCGTACGCCAGCGCAAACTGAGGATCATCCTGAACAGCCCCCTGCAATGCTTTGACTGCCTCCAATGTTTTTCCATCGCGCAACAGTTGCACGCCCTGGTTGTATCCCTGCAGTGCCGTTGCCGACTTTGACGATGGCTGGAACGAACTGGCCCTCAGCTCGTTTAAAACATCGGGCGAAAGGGCAAGCTTGCTCCGAATAAGTTCGGCCAAGCCATCCACCGTCGCCGGTATTTCCTTTTCGCTGGCTGCCTGTATTTTCAGAGAATCGCGGCGATTGCGCTTTAGGTCCTGCAGCACTGCGTCGATCTGAATCTGGCCGCCGAGTTTTGCGTACTGACCCGTTACCACTGTATCCGCATTACTCAGTTCCGCAATTCGCCGCAGCATGTCTGGATCGAGGCTTGCGTTCGGAGGTACCCGAAGATCCTTCAGGATTTGCCGCAAACGATCGGACGACACAATCCGCATGTGCGACGATTGGCCCACATCTGTGCTCAGCATGTCCGACAAATACGATCCGATCCAGTCACTCGATACGTCGGTTGTGGCGTTGTGCAATGGCAGAATTGCCAGCGATATCTCCGGCCCGGCCGATGCCTTTCTTTCCGGTGCCGAACTCAATTTCCCGCGATACAACCACCCGCTAATTCCAAGTGCCATCAAAACGACGCCCGGGGCGATCCACTTCCACGGCACCACAGGCCTTCCCGCCATCACCACGCTGGGCGGAGAGGCAACCATCGACGCGGATACGGGGCGCTTCCCCTGCCATGCGTCCAAATCGCTGAGAATCTCTGCGGCAGTTTGATAACGCAATGTCAGATCGCGTTCAAGGCATTTGCTAACAATGTCGCTCAAACTCGGGGGAATCGATTCGTCCAACTCTCGTACGGGCAGCGCACGCTCCTGGTTTCGTAGTAGCAGGCTAGCCATGGCCGTTTCCGCTTTAAACGGTGTCTTTCCGCTCAACAGTTCATAAAAGATCAGTCCCACGGCAAACAGGTCGGAACGCTGGTCCAGGTTCTTCCCCATGGACTGCTCGGGAGACATGTATTCGATCGTTCCCAGCAACGCTCCGGTTTGTGTCATCCCTCCCGATTCCACTGAACGCGCCAAGCCGAAATCCATCACAAGAATTCGTCCATTCTTGTCCTGCATGATGTTTTGCGGTTTCAAATCGCGGTGAATGATTCCCACCGTGTGGGCGGCCTCCAGCGCCCGGCAAATCTGCCGGATAATCTCCACAGCCTGTTCCGGGAGCAATTTCCCATGGTCCAAAAGCACCCGGCGCAAGTCGGTGCCCTCAACAAACTCCATTGTGATGAACTTCACTCCCTGCGCTTCCGCCATGTCATAAATGCGGATCACATTCTTATGCGTAACTTGATGAGCGGTAAGGAGCTCCTGCTTGAACCGCGCAAGGATTGCCGGATTGCTTGCCAGGTCCGGCCGGATGATCTTCAAGGCCACAATCCGTTCGACTTCACGGTCCGCGGCCTTGTACACCGAACCCATCCCCCCTTCACCCAGCAACTGGAGGATTTCATAGCGGCCACCAAACAGGTCGCCGGGCTTCAGTACCACCTCACGATAGGGGGCACCGTAGGTGTAGGGCCCTGTCGATAAACGGGAAACGACATTAGAACCTGCGGGCTGGTTTGCGACAACCGTCGCACCCGGATCGGCAGGAGGGGAGTTGGGCCGCTCGAGAAACGTCGCGCCGTCGAGCGGCACCTGGCTTGGGGTGCTGTCGCCCTTTGCGGGCGCACTAGTCCCTCCGAGTCCTCCAGGACTCGTGTCTTTGCTGCGACCGGGCTTGGGCTTCTGGTCGTCCATCAGATAATACGGGTCCACTCACACCAATAGACCGTAACTCACTCCCTGTACAGGACCTGCCGGCCGTCAGTATATAACGCTAAGGCCTCTCCTGCACCACGTCTATTACCCCATTGCCTTTCTTTGTGAATCGATAGCAGCCTGGTTACTTAGCTCTACGATGGCCGTCCAGCCGATTTCCAAATGGGCGGGCTCTGCCGACGAAGTAGGCATCAGATTTGCGGCGCTTATGCGATGCCTAGTTCTTTCTGGATCTGCTCTAGCGGAACGCCTTTCGTTTCCGGAACCATCGTCTTAACCCAAATGAGTTGGAGAATCATCATGCAGGCGAAAAAAGAAAACACGTATCCGGGTGGAAAAGCGGAGACCATTTTTGGGAAAAAGGTCGTTATCAGGGCGGCGAAGATCCAGTGCGTGAAGCTGCCGAGCGCCTGCCCTTCAGCTCGCTGACGATTGGGGAAAATCTCGGCGATGAAAACCCAGATGACCGCTCCTTGGCCGACGGCGTGCGCGGCGATGAAGAAAAAGATACAAACCGGCACGATCGCGTAATGCTGGGTGAAGAAAGCCCAGGCAACCAGACCGAGCGAACTGATGTAGCCGAACGAACCAATAAAGAGAAGAATGCGTCGGCCAAGCCGGTCAATGAGCCAAAGGCCGACGAATGTGAAAACCAGATTGGTGACGCCGATGCCGACGGATTGCAGCAGCGCGGCTTTTGCTCCCAACCCGGTAAGCTCAAAAATACGCGGAGCGAAGTACAACACTGCATTGATGCCGGAGAGTTGGTTGAAGAAGGCAATGAGGATGGCAAGCAAGATCGGTTTGCGAAGACGAAGCGTCCAGAAGTGCTCGGCCGACTCGTGTGCCGAAGGCGCAGCGCCAATCTCGTTCGCCAGGGCTTCGATTGCGTCGTGCGAGGCTTCCGGTTCGATGCGTTGCAGGACTTTCAAACCGCCCTCACGGTCGCCCTTCCTCGCGAGAAGCCAGCGTGGGCTTTCCGGAAGGCTAAAGCAGAGCAAAGCGTAAAGAAGCGAGGGGAACGCGGCCACACCCAGCATCCAACGCCAGGCATTGACGCCGAGCCCGGCAAGCAGCGCGTTGGATACAAAGGCGATCAGGATGCCAAAAACAATGTTGAACTGAAACATGCCTGCAAGCCGTCCACGGTGCTTGGGCGGCGCAATCTCCGAGATGTATAGCGGAGCGATCACGGTGGAAATGCCAATGCCAAGTCCGCCAATGACACGCGCCGCAATAAATAATGAAACGTTGGTTGCCAGACCCGAGCCGACCGCGCCGACAAGGTAAAGCACACCGATCCAGAGCAACGTGGCTTTGCGCCCGAAGCGGTCAGCGGGCCAACCCCCGACGAGCGAACCTACGACGGTGCCATAAAGAGCAGAAGCCATGGCAATCCCGTGAAGACCGGGGCTCAGCCCCCAGAGCGATTGAATGGTTTTTTCGGCCCCAGAGATGACAACCGTGTCAAAACCGAAAAGAAACCCGGCGAGTGCGGACGTGAGAGACCAAAAAAAGACGCGAGTACTCATAAGTGTGAAAGGTCATGCAAGAATGTAACATCAACTGCCGAAACCGCTGAATCAATTCCGAACAACAAACCGCCCAATGCTGCCACAATCGCGCTCGGCAAGATATACGAGTTGAGTTTCACTTGAATTGCCTTAAGTCTTTCGCCGTGATGCGTACCCCTGCCCCGCGTACAACGGCCCCCTTTTTCCTGATTTGCACCTCAAAACGCGTGTACATCCATGATTGCATTGGATTTCCTTCCGACTTCCCCACGATTTAATCCACCACCGCGCGCCTGCCGGGAGCAATCCGCCTTTCTCAGTGCCTCTCAAAGGGATCTTGGACACCTCCCTCCCACTAGCAGTCTCCGTAAGTAACTCTCTTTTTAGAAGGTTACGGCTGGTGAAGATGCCCTAACTATTACTGAGTACCCTTACGGTACACGCAAACTTTCAGCCCATGACAGCTCCGTAATAGTACTGGACACTTTAGAAAAGGGCATTCCTGTTTCAATTCGATGCCCTGACGGAGGTTTGCCGATTTGCCATGCCGTCCAATAACGTCCGGTTTATCCGCAATCGTGAGGTAGTCTCGCGCCAAATCGAAGGCGAACTCATCATCGTCCCCATTCGCAGTGGTGTGGGCGACCTCAATTCTCTTTACACCTTGAATCCGGTTGGTTCCGTTCTTTGGGACTTCATGAACGAAGGGCACACCATCCCCGAAATGGTGCAACGAGTTTGTGACGAGTTTGAAGTGACTTCCGCTCAAGCGCAGCAGGATATCGAAGCGTTTCTGGATTCGCTGATGAACGAGCAACTCGTTCAATCCGTGGCGTAAGCGAGGTTTTGACGGTGGTTCAGACGGCAACATACAGCGACTTCTCCACGATGCTCCACGAGCGGTTCCAAGGCCGCCGTGTGCCTGCGGAAGTGTCCGTCGAGGTGACCCATCGCTGCCCGCTCGAGTGCCAGCATTGTTACAACAATCTCCCGATGAGCGATGAGAACGCCCGCCGTGGCGAAATGTCGTTCGAGGAGCACATTCGCCTTCTCGACGAACTGGTCGATCTCGGCTGCCTCTGGCTTCTATACACCGGCGGGGAGATCTTCGCGCGTAAGGATTTTCTGGATATCTACACCGAAGCCAAGAAACGCGGTTTCCTGATCACATTTTTCACCAACGGCACCATGATCACGCCGCGCATCGCCGATCATCTCGTCGAGTACCGGCCTTTCAGCATCGAGATCACCGTTTACGGCGCCACTCGAGAGACGTACGAAGCTCTCACCGGAATCCCCGGCTCCTTTGACCGCTGCATGAAGGGAATTCGCCTCCTCCGCGAGCGCAACCTGCCTCTGAAGCTGAAGACCGTACCCACCACGGTCAATTACCACGAAGTTTACGAGATGAAGCGTTTTGCCGAGCAGGATCTCGGCGTCGCGTTCAAGTTTGATCCCCTCGTCAACCCTCGAACGGATTGCTCGCAGAGTCCCTTGGCGGTGCGTTTGACTCCCGAGCAAGTCGTCTCCCTGGATTTCCGCGACCCCGTTCGCAGAGCCGAACACGCTCGCCTCGCCGAAGCCGAGCTCGTTGCCAATCCTCCCGCCAGCGACACAAAGTACACCTGCGGCGGCGGCCACAACGGCTGCGCCATTGACCCGAATGGCCGCATGACCATCTGCGTCCTTTCGCATCGCGACGGTTACGATCTGCGCTCCGGCTCCTTCCAGCAGGGTTGGGAAGGCCGCCTGAAGGATATTCGCGGCACAGAAGCCTCGCGCCACACCATTTGCACCAATTGCCGCATAAAGTCGCTCTGCAGCATGTGCCCCGCGAATGGCGAGCTCGAGGGTGGCGATGCGGAATCCCCCGTTGATTTTCTCTGTCAAGTAGCGCATCTCCGGGCCATCGCGCTCGGCCTGCAGATCCCCGCGCACGGCGATTGCGATTGCTGTGTTGGCGGTTGTCACCATGCCGCGCTTCGGGAATCGGCAGTACGCATTAACCAGAATTCGCCTGCCCCGGCAAACGTGATTCCGTTTTCCGGCTCGGGCACTCTGCTCCCAGTTCTGAACGGCAACGGCGGTTGTTCCGCCGGTGGCTGTTCGTCCTGTGGATCGCATTCTCGTTGAGAACGGCAAGGGAGCAACAAGGGCGATGAACGGCAAGGCAAAAACCGAAGGCAATCCCAAGACGCCCTACCAGGCTCCCCAGGTGGTGCGCGTCAGTCTTCGCCCGGAAGAAGCGGTTTTGGGTCATTGCAAAGTGACTGGTGGTGCTGGACCGGTTTCCGCCTCCTGCAGAACGCTCCACTGCAGAACGGTTGGCTCTTGAAAGTGGATTTCTAGAACACAATGGCACACGCGGCCGCAATCCTTTCGACGAAACTCAACGAGGCCACTCGCTTCGCCCTGCAGATTGGCGGCTTCTCTATTGGCCTCTGGTGCATCGGCGATATGGACATCGCGGCTGATCCGGAGCACCGGCCCTTCTTGCTGCCCTCCGGCCGGGAACATTCTTGCGACATCGAGATGGATGTCTCGTGGGCCGAATCGATCGATTTGCCCGATACGACGCCCGCCTTTGTTTCCGGCGGTTTGTGGTGCGCGTATCTTTCTTCCAGCGGCACACAATTCTATTTTTGCAGTCCCGCGGTCGGCAGCCAGCCCTACAAGGCCGCTTGGTTCGATCCGACCTTCGCGCGCGGCCATGTTTTGCTGAATCGTTCCGCGTTTCCCGCCGGCACGTTGATTTATCCTCTCGAATATCCCCTCGATGAACTGGCCATGATGCACCGCCTAGCGCTTGGCGCGGGGATCGAGGTCCATGCCTTGGGCCTCGCGGATGAAGATGGCAGCGGGTACCTGTTTCTTGGCCACTCCGGCGCCGGAAAAAGCACTACCGCCGGGCTTTGGAAGCAGCAGCGCGGCGTTCGCTTTCTCAGCGACGATCGCATCATTCTGCGCAAACGGAACGAGAAAATTTTCATGTATGGCACTCCGTGGCACGGCGATGCTGGTGTTGCCTCGCCGGATTGCGCTCCACTCACCGCCATGTTTTTTCTCGAACAAGCGCCCGCCGATGAACTTGTCCCGCTCTCGCAATCGAAAGCGGCCGCGGAATTGTTTGCGCGCGCGTTTGTTCCTCAGTACTTAAAGGGCGGAATTCAGTTCAGCCTGGATTTTGCCGACCAGGTCACCTGTTCCGTTCCCAACTCGATTTTCCGCTTCGCTCCGACTCCAGGTGCTGTGGAGGTTATTCGTCATGCGAGGGTCTGAGCCCGTCGTGCGTAAGGATTCCCAATTATTTGCCGAGCTCTGCTCGGACCTTCTGAGCCGCGGCCGTTCCGTCCGTTTCCGTGTGCACGGTGAAAGTATGCGCCCCAATCTTCTGGAGGGAGACGACGTGCTGGTTGAGCCGGCTGGTGCGGGAACGCTTCGCTGTGGTGATGTCGTCCTGGCGCACGGAGAAACTGGTTTGCACGTGCATCGTGTCGCGCAGGTTAACGCGGCCATCGGTCAAGTGGTCACGCGCGGAGATTCCGGGGAAGAAGACGACGCCCCAGTAGAGCTGATCTTGGGCAGAGTAATTGCCGCGGAGCGCAAAGGGAAGCAGTCGTCAGTGACGGGCTGTCTGGCCCAGATGAAACATTCCAGTCGGCGGCTGTGGCACCGGCTGAAACTCAGCTCAGCTCGCCGCCTCAAACAGATTTGCTCGGTAAGCACGCTATTCGCGCTGCTAGTTGTATTTGGTGCGCTTATCAACGCCGCTCCCGCTTGGGCTCAGGCGGCCCTCACGATCACCGATTCGGCCGCACCCACATCGGTGCTTCCCGGCACGACCATCACCTACACGCAAATTCTGAGCAATACGAGTGGAGCAAGGGTCACACCCAACATCACCGTCACGCAGAACGTCCCTGCCAACACCACTTTCGTTTCAGCCACCCCTACTGGCAGCGGAACATGGAACACCTGCACCAACGCAGGCGGAGTCATTGCGTGCACGGAAACTGCCAACTACAACAACGGGTTCTTGACGACGATTACGGTTGTCGTCACTGTGAATGCTGGTGTGCCCGCCGGCTCCGTGATAACCGATACCGTCAACGCTCAGGGCGCCAACACAGCAATCTCGACAGCCTCAGCAATTGTGACGGTGCCACCCAGCGATCTTGCTATTGTGCAAACGGCCTCCCCGTCGGTCGTCGCGCCAGCCGCAAGTTACACCTACTCGCAAGTCGTCACCAACAACGGTCCCTCCATCGTCGGAACCGGAACGATGACCGTCTCCACGCAAACCCCTCTCAACACCACTTATCAGTCTTATGCCGGAGCCAACTGGACATGCGTCACCCCTGCCGTTGGCGGCATCGGTGCCATCGTCTGTACTTACAACACCACGCTAGCCAGCGGGGCCAATGCCAGTACCCTCACCGTGACCATGCTGGTCGTTGCCGGCACTACCTCCGGCACGATCATCGAAAATTCCGCCACAGTGGGAGATTCCGCCTTCACGGACCCGATTCCGTCCAATAACACCAGCACAAGCTCCGTCACCGTCGAATCCGCGGGCACCGCCGATCTTCAGCTGACGCAAACCGCTGCGCCCTCCTCCGTCGCCACGGGTACTACCTACGTCTACACCGAAACGGCAGCCGACAACGGCCCGACCGCCGCGACGACTGGGACGATTACCGTCTCCACGCAAACTCCGGCCAACACCACCTATCAGGCTTTTGCCGGCACCAGCTGGACCTGCGGCACGCATCCCGCCGTTAACGGCACTGGTATCATCGTCTGTACCTACAACGCCGCCCTGGCCAGCGGGGCTACCGCCAACGCGCTGACCATCACGGTACAAGTGAATGCCGGAACCGCCTCCGGCACCATCATCACCAATTCCGCCACCGTGTCGGATTCTGCCCTCACCGACCCCATCCCGTCGAACAACACGAGCGCAACTTCCATCACCGTTGAAGCGGCGGGCAGCGCGGACCTCCAATTGATTCAGACTGCTTCCTCCTCGGTGATCGCCGCAGGCCAAAACGTGACCTACACCGACATAGTCACCAACGATGGCCCGGCTGCTGCCGCAACTGGAACGATCAGCGTCTACATGCAGACCCCGCCCAACATGACTTACCAGTCTTCCGCCGGTACGAATTGGACTTGCACCGCTCCCGCGGCTGGGGCCGTCGGTCCCGTCGTGTGCACTTACAATCCCGCAGCCTCGCTCGCCAGCGGCACGGCGGCCACTGCTCTCAGCATCACTTTCCAGGTCACCGCCGGAACTTTGGCCGGCACTACGATCCAATCCTCGGCTACGGTCACGAACTCCACCCTGGTGGACCCCATCCCCAATAACAACACCAGCCTGACTTCTATCGTCGTCGAGCCGCCTTCCAGCGCCGACCTTGGACTCTCCATATCGGTCTATCCCACACCCGTCTTTGTGTCCTCCAATTTCACTTACACCATCACGGTCCAGAATTTAGGCCAGCTCAATGCTCCCGTTACCGCTGGCGTCCTGACCGATCCACTTCCCACCGGCGTCACCTATGTCTCTTACAGCGCCTCGTCCACCGACAATTCCGTTTGGACCTGCACTCCGAATGGACCTCCTGTCACGAGCGTCTCCTGCTCCATCACCTCCAACCCCATGACCGTTGGCGCCTTTGCCACCATCTCCATTAACGTCACTGCTCCGGCGGGTGCCACCACTCTCAGCAACACCGCCACGGTTGCTCTCACCGGGGATCCCAACTCCGCCAACAACTCCGCTACTGCTTACACCGTCGTTCAGCCTCTGGCCTGCGCCAGTCCCGGCCGTGATGGCCCGGGCGGCACCTTGAGCGGCATGGTGAACACCTATTTCCCTCCACCACTGCCTCTCTTCCATCGGGTTCAAATACCGTCACCTTGGGCCCTGCTGCCGGTGCCCCTGCTGCGCAGACCCCAATCGCTGTCGGCGAACTCCTACTCATCATCCAGATGCAGGGTGCTTCCATCAACAGCACCAATACCAGCTCTTACGGCGATGGTCTCCCCGGCGACCCTGGCTCGGGTTCGACAGCCTTGGCAGCTCAGGACTGTTCGAATTCGTTACTGCAACCAATGCTGTTCCCGTGGCGGGTGGCCCTCTGACCTTCTCGGGCACTGGACCAACCGGTGGCTTACTCAATAGCTATTCGCTTGTTGCCGCTTCTGCCGTGGGCACAACCTACACGGCTCAGCAAACCTATCAGGTCATTCGCGTCCCGCAGTACACTTCCGCGACCCTCAGTTCCGGCTTAATTCCCCTCGGATGGAACGGCCGACTCACTAGCGGCAAGAGCGCCGGCAATGTTGGTGGTGTCCTCGCCCTCGATGTTTCGTCTCAGCTCACGCTCGGTGGCACGGTTGTCCTGGATGCCCTTGGTTTTCGCGGAGGTGGGGCACAAATGCTCACTGGGCCCTCTGTCGGCGGCACAAATACCCCGACGGACTACGTGACCGGTGCCCCAGCGAATCCCACCACCACAACGGGTGCCAATGGCTCCAAGGGCGAAGGCATAGCGGGTACTCCTCGCTATGTTCCACCGGTTCCAATTCTTGTCACCAGCACTCCGACTGACGTTTATGGCGGTTTGCTCACGGATTCTCTCCCCGGAGGCAGCTCTGCTCGCGGGGCTCCAGGCAACGCGGGCGGCGGTGGGACAGACGGACATCTCCCGCCAATGCTGACAATTCCGGAGGTGGCGCTGGCAGCAATGGCGGTTTTGGTGGGCAGGGCGGGTATGGCTGGAACAGTATGGCCTCGACGAACACCACCGACGGCGGTTTCGGCGGCGCGGCATTTCCAGCCTCCACTAGTGCTCTGATCATGGGGGGCGGCGGCGGCGCGGGCACTACCAACAACGGTACGTATTGCACCTATAACCCTAGCGCCGCCGCCTGCACCGCCAGCGGCACTACAGGCACGGGCATCTATAGCAGCGGCGGCGCGGGCGGTGGAATCGTTATCGTCACGCCGGAACCGTCACTGGCACCGGAACAATTACTTCCAACGGTCAATCTACCCTTAGCACTTTGAATGACAGCACCGGGGGCGCTGGCGCCGGTGGTTCGATCCTGGTTTTTACCAACAGCGGCGGCCTCGGCGGCCTCACCGTCACCGCTACCGGCGGCAGCGGTGGGGACGCCTGGCCCATTCAGGCGCCGGCGGCTTTCCCGGCAGCGTCATGGCCCTGGCGGAGGTGGTGGCGGCGGTGTCGTTTTCCTCTCCGCGCCGCCCGCCAGTGCCAATGCCACGGGAGGCTCCAACGGCTATACCGATACCGTTCACGACTCGTACGGTGCAACGCCTGGGCAGCCCGGCATCGTGGATACCGCCCACGTCATCACGGAGACTCCCGGCACTCAGTCAGGGGCCTATTGCGGCTCCGCCGATCTCTCAGTGACCAATTCGGGCTCGCCCGCCCTTGTATTCGCTGGCAACACCATCACCTATACCCAGTCGGTGGCGAACGCTGGTCCTCTCGACGCTCTCAACGCGGTCTTCAGCGAGAGCATTCCGTCCGGCACAACATTTCAGTCCATCAGTTCCCTGGCCGGGTGGACCTGCGTGACTCCCGCTGTCGGCGGCACCGGCACGATTACCTGCACCAACCCTGATTTTGCCACCAATGCCTCGGGCACCTTTACCGTTGCCGTTCTGGTCCTCGCCGCCGATGCCTACGGAACGGAAATCGTCGATGTCGATAACATCGCTTCTAGCACTTCCGATCCCAACTTGGCCAACAACACCGCTATTGCCACCAACACCGTCACGACAGCCACGCAAGCCGACCTTGCCGTAACCAACACTGTTTCCTCTCCCACGGTCACCGCCGGCTCCAACTTCACCATGAGCTCGGTCGTCACGAACAACGGCCCCGTCGCCGCTTCGGGATTGATCTTCACCGAATCGATGGCTAGCAACGCTGCTGGCTCGATCAGCGCCACTTTTGTTTCCGTGACCGCACCGGGGTGGACCTGCCTCCCTCCCGGTGGTACTCCTGTCACCATCACCTGCACCCTCTCGACGCTGGGTGTTGGCGGCACCGCCGGCACTATCGCGATTGTCGAAACAGCCCCGTCGGTGCGCCTGCCGGTACAGTTCTCTCCGCCGAGGCCGACATCTCCTCCTCGACTCCGGATCCCAATTACAGCAACAACTACGCTATCGCCTCGACGGTGGTCGCCACCGCCGGCCAGGTGGACCTCGCTGTGTCCAGTTCGGCTTCTCCGGATCCCGTAACCTCTGGGAACAACATCACCTATACGCAGTCCATCACCAACAACGGTCCCACTGCCATCACCATCTCCGGCGCTACCACCGTTACCTTTACCGATGCCATTCCTGCCAACACCACGCTCGCCTCCACCTTTACGGCTCCCGCTGGCTGGACTTGCAACCCCATCGCTGTGGGCGCTGCCGGCACGTTCACCTGCACTCTGAAAGCAAATCAGACTCTGGCTGTCGGTGCGATCGTCATGTTCCCGCTGGTCGTTAAAGTCACTCCTGGCACCCCGGGCGGCACTACCATCACGAATTCGCCCAACATCGCCAGCTCCGTCCCCGATCCGAATTCCGTTAACAACACCGCCAACGCCATTACTACGGTGGCCTCTCCGACCCAAGCCTTTGTCACTATCGTGAAGATAGCTTCGCCCGAGCCCGTCGACCAGGGTACAAATCTTTCTTACACCATTCTTGTGACCAACAATGGTCCTGCGGTGGCCCAAGATGTCACCGTCACCGACCCGATTCCGTCCACCGTGACTTATACCTCCGTCTCTTCTTCTCAGGGCAGTTGCAGTCCTAATGCGGGGAACACCATCGTTACCTGCAACCTCGGCAGCCTCGCGGTAGGCAGCGTCGCCTCGATTTCCCTCAACGTCAACGCGGCGCAATTCAACACCCCCGCCGTAAGTTGCAACGGCGTGACATCGACCTACACTACCTGCAACACTGCCACGGTCTCTACCACCACGTCCAATCCCAATCCCATTACGTCTTCGAGCGTCGCCTCCACCATTCAAGCCTCTACTGTCGTCGATATGGTTTCGTTCTCCGCCCTGCAGCAGACGGACGGCACCGTTCGCCTGCTCTGGCACACCCTGGAAGAATCGCGAAACCTTGGCTTCCATATCTTCCGCGAAGACGCCTCGGGTCTCCATCGCATCAATCCTTCGCTGATCGCCGGCTCTGCCTTGATGCTCCACGGCTCACACCCGCAGCACGCCGCCAAGTGGTACGCCTGGGTGGACCCGCAGCCCGTTCCCAACTCGTCGTATTCGATTCAGGACGTGGACATCAACGGAACCCGCACCATGCACGGCCCGGCCTATCCCGAGCTTGCCCCCAGCGCCGAAGATCAGCCGCGAAGCGCTGCGCAATCCATGAAAGCACTCGCCGTCTCGCCTTCCCTCAGCCAGCTTCGTTCCAATGTGCTTCTCGCCAATCGCGCCGGTCGGCGCCCCGTCTCGCCTCTTCCCATCCGGCCCCCTCGACCCGTTGCTCCTCCGCCTGTCAATCTTGCGGACCAACCAGCGGTGAAAATTTCTGTCGACCAGGAAGGCTGGTATCACATTCCGTTTGCACAGCTCTTCTCCGCCGGTCTCGATCCCAACACGGATGTCCGTTTGCTTCACCTCTACGCCGAAGGCGTGGAACAACCGCTTCTCTTAACAGGCCGCTCTTTCGGTCTGCCCTCCCCTTCTGACGCCATCGAGTTCTACGGTACCGGCATTGATACTCCCTTCTCGGGAACCCGCGTCTATTGGCTAGTACGCGAGAACTCCTTCAGCAAGCGCGTTCTTTCCGCTCCCGCCTCTTCTTCCGCGAGCGTTGCGCCAGCAAGCTTCCCCTTCACGGTCATTCGCGACGACCGCACCACCTATTTCGCGGCTCTTCTAAATGGCGAGAACAACGACAACTTCTTCGGCGATCTCGTCACTTCCGATCCCGTTGACGAGACCCTGGCCGTTGTTCACGAGGACAGCTCGGATACCCAGCCGCTCGCACTTTCTCTCGCTCTCCAGGGCGTAACCGACGCGCAGCCGCATTCCATTTCGGTCCAGTTCAACGGCACAAATATCGGCACTTTCGATTTCTACGGCGAAATTCTCGCTACCCAGTCGTTCACTTTGGATCCGGCTCTTCTCCTCGACGGCACCAATACCGTCACGCTGACCGCGCTGGATGGCGACAACGACGTCAGCCTCGTCCAATCCGTCCAGCTCCAATACCTGCACACGTACACGGCGGATTCCGATTGGCTCCGCGCCACTGCGGTCGCAGGGTGCGAAGTGCAAGTCTCCGGCTTCGCCAGCTCGTCCGTCCGGCTTTTCGACATCAGTGATCCGTTGAACATCGTCGAGCTCAACGGTAAAGTTTCCGCAGAATCGGGAACCTACAGCATCTCGGCGTCGATTCCCTCGGGCGCGCCGTATACGCGCACGATTCTCGCTGTTGCGCAAGATGCGTTTTCCGCTCCGTTATCTCTTGCTGCCTACACGCCCGCTCTTCTCGACGTTCAGCGTGCCGGTGCAGACATGGTCATCATCACGCATCCGGATTTCGCTTCTCACCTGAATCCTCTCGTTCGGCTCCGTTCCTCGCAGGGCTACGAGGTTCTCCAGGTGACCACCGACCAGCTCTTCGACGAATTCAACTACGGCGAGCGCAGCCCCTTCGCCATTCGCTCTTTCCTTCAGAATGCCGCTTCTCATTGGCAGCGCAAGCCACAAGCCGTCCTTCTCGTCGGCGACGCTTCCATGGATCCGCGAAACTATCTCGGATTCGGCGATTTCGATTTTGTCCCCACTCGCATCGTGGAAACCGCCGCTTTTAAAACCGCCTCCGACGATTGGTTCACTGATTTCCAGCAAAATGGCTTTCCCACTATTCCCACGGGACGTTTGCCTGTGCGTACCGTCGCCGACCTTGACCTTGTCGTTTCCAAAATCGTTGGTTACGAGTTGGGGCAGTCCGCGGGAACCTGGAATTCCCAGGCGCTTCTCGTTGCGGATCAAAACATTTCCGCAAACTTCTCCTCCGCCATTACCGCCGCGGCCGCGACTCTCCCGAAATCCCTGCAATCTACCCAGATTCTGACCGACGGGATGGATCCGTCCACCGCACGTTTCCAGGTTTTGCAGGCTCTCAACAATGGCGCACTCATCGTCGATTACAACGGTCATGGCGCCGAACAGCAGTGGTCCTTCTCGGATCTGTTCGACGGCACGGACGCCGCTGCTCTCAACAACGGTGGCCGTCTGCCCGTCTATCTCCTGATCGATTGTCTGAACGGATTGTTCCAGGACGTCTACGCGGAGAGTCTTGCCAAATCGTTGATCCTCGCTCCCAACGGCGGCGCGGTCGCGGTCTGGGCTTCCTCCGGCTTCACCGACCAGTCGCCCCAGGCCTCCATGGATTTGGCTTTCCTCCACGAATTGTCGGTTCATCCCAACGAGATCCTCGGGGTCATGGTTCTTCGCGCCAAGTCCGGCACTACCGACAACGACGTGCGCCGCACCTGGATTCTCTTCGGCGATCCCGCCATGCGGTTCCACTTCCACCCCGCAGTTGGACACCTCACTCCCCCGTCGCTACCGAAAGCACCCGTACCCATAAATCCTCGGCGTAATTGTCCGCGCGAGGTTACTTGCGTTTTGGAGAATCAACAATGAAGAACATCTGTCGCCCGCCACTTTTGCTCGTACTCATGCTTTCATTCGGACTGGCTTCGCCGCTGTTTGCCCAGTCGCAGCCGCAAACTCCCGCCTTAGGAATCATTGTCAAGTCCACGCAAGCTTCCATTGGCAATGCCGCCGCCTCGGACGGAGCCTCCGTTTACTCCGGCGATTATCTTTCCACGCAGGACAATGGTTCGCTGCTCGTGCGTGTTGGTCCGCTCTCGCTGGAACTGGAACCTTCTTCCGCGCTTCACATCTACCGCGCTCCCTATGGCGCCATCGTAGAACTGAATCGCGGCACCGCCCTCTACACTACCCCGGGCAACGGTGAGAATATCGTAATGGTGGCTTCGGATGTGCGCGTCACGCCCGTACTTGCGCTTGCTGATCTTGGCCTCGTTTCGATGAATGACCCATGCAACATCACCGTCAAAAGCATGCGTGGTCAGGTCAATGTTCAGGTGGGTTCCGAATCACACCTGATTGAGGAAGGCAAAGCCTACCGCGTCCATGCGGTAAACCAAATCAGTTACCGCGAATATCTTTCTCCTGATGCCAGCGATTACCACAGATACCACGATCATCGCCCTTGCGCTCCTCTCGAAATGGTGAAAGGGAAACTTCCCGTCGCCCCCGGGCAGAGCCGCTTCATATATCTGGCCGGAGGCGTTGCTGCGGGCCTCACGGTTTGGGGTGTCACCAAGGCTCTGGAAAGCCCCGCTCGCCCTTGATCACCGATTCCTGCTTATGCTTTCTTTCCAGTAAAGAGCCACGCTAAATCCTAGGCTGTGGCTGCCGCCTTGCGCTTGCGGCTCCAATACCACCACTGACACTTTTCTACCGGCAGCCGCGGATTGCGTGCTTGGGCGACCGCGGCCTGGAACGTGTCGAGGACGCAGGGGTCCTGGTGCTGGCCGGTCAGGCGTTCCAGGCGGGAATAGAGTTTGTGGGGATCGTGCTTTGCGAGTTGCGGCACCGTGCGGATGCCGAGCAGGTGGAAATCGCGCTCGATTGCTGGGCCAACGGAGATGAGGTCTTGCAGGCAGCGTGAAGGTTCATGGCAACCCCTTTCGTATTTCGCTTTACTTTCGCCGTAAGCGGAAGCAGAATATACCGCAATTGTGGGCTTCCACTCAAGAGGTTTTTATGAAGACAAGAATGTTTTTCTCGGGCTTCTTAGTTGCGTCATTAGTCCTTGTCGGCGTCGGATTGCAAAGTTCGTCCGCCGCACGCCTCATTAAGCAGAGGCAGGGTTCATCTGCGATGGAAAAGGAGAAGAAAGTCATGATCAAGAAACTCACGCCGGTGCTGTTTGTGAAGGAAATTGAGCCGGTGTTGCCGTTCTGGATTGAAGGATTGGGATTCAAGAAGACCGGAGAGGTGCCGGAAGGGAACAAAATCGGATTCGTGATGATGGAAAAGGACGGCGTGGAAGTGATGTACCAGACCTACGCGAGTGTGGACAAAGATATGCCGGCGATTGGCGGGGATGTGCGCAAAGGACCGACTTTTCTCTATGTGCAGGTGGACAACCTGGAGAGTGTGAAGGCAGCGGTGAAGCGCTACGAAGTCTACATGCCTGAGCGCAAGACGTTTTATGGTTCGACAGAGATTGGAGTGAAGGACCCGGCAGGACATTTCATTACGTTTGCGCAGTTTGCCGAGGCACCGCAGAAGTGAATACTTTGCTGCCTCTGTCCGTCAACCCTCAGACGTGAATACGAAGACCATCCATCGCGGAGGTGACGATTTGGATAGGGTGGCGGGGTATGTTAACTTTCCTGTTTATGGTGAAGCGGATTGGCGTGCTGTTGAGTGGGCGCGGCTCGAACTTTGAGGCGCTGGCTGACAGCGTTACTGCCGGACGCATTCCTAACACCGAGATTGCCATTGTAATCAGCAACAAACCGGACGCACGGGGACTGGAACGCGCGAAAGCGCGAGGAATCGAGACGCGACTGATTCCGTCGAAAGGGTTGGAGCGGGAAGCATACGACCGGCAGGTGGTGGCAGTTTTGCACGAGCATAAGGTGGACTTGATCTGCCTCGCGGGCTACATGCGCTTGCTGTCGCCGTATTTTGTCGCGGCGTTTCCGCAGAAAATACTGAATATCCACCCCTCTTTGCTGCCGTCATTTCCCGGGCTCGAATCGCAAAAGCAGGCGCTGGACTACGGCGTCAAGGTTGCGGGTTGCACAGTGCATTTCGTGGACGAAAACCTGGATGCAGGGCCGATAATCGTGCAGGCAGTCGTGCCCGTGCAAGATACGGATGACGAGCACACCTTGTCCGAGCGGATTCTGAAAGAGGAGCACAGAATATACACCGAAGCTGTGAAGATCATTCTGGAAGGGAAATACAAGATCGTCGGACGGCGCGTGGTGCGCACGGCCTAGAACGTCAAATCGAAATGACACAGACCAAATTTAGACCAGTTGATGAACAACTCGCGTACCTGAAGAAGGGCGTGGCAGAGGTCATTCCCGAAGAGGAACTTAAGACGAAGCTCGCGAACTCGGCAAAAACGGGGAAGCCTTTGCGCGTGTACCTGGGAGTTGACCCTACAGCGCCAGACATCCACTTAGGCCACACCGTGGTCTTGCGCAAGCTGAAACATTTTCAGGACATGGGACACACCGCGATATTTCTGATCGGAGATTTTTCTGCGATGATCGGCGACCCGACAGGGCAATCCGAGACGCGGCCGCCGCTCAGCCGAGAGCAGGTGGAAGTCAATGCCAAAACGTATCTGGCGCAGGTGTACAAAATTCTGGACCCTGAAAAAACTGAAGTTCGCTACAACAGCGAGTGGCTTGGAAAAATGTCCAGCTATGATGTCGTGCGTCTTTGCGCGCACTACCGGTTGGCACGGATGTTGGAGCGCGAAGATTTTCGATCGCGGCTACAAAACAATTTGCCGATCGCCGTTCACGAACTTTTGTATCCTCTGCTGACCGCTTACGATGCGGTGACGTTGCGGTCGGATGTGGAACTAGGCGCCACGGAACAAAAGTTCAATATTCTGGTGCACCGCGAAATTCAACGCGAATATGAAATCCCTCCACAGGTAGTCTTGACTATGCCGATCCTGGTCGGCCTCGACGGCCAGCGGAAGATGAGCAAGAGCCTTGGTAATTATGTGGGAATCACTGAAGCCCCGGGTGAAATGTTCGGAAAGATAATGTCCATTCCCGATGAACTGATGTGGTCCTACTACGAATTAGTCACCGACCGCTCCCCGCAGGAGATTGAGTCGCTGAAAGGGCAGGTGCAGTCTGGTCGAATACATCCGATGGATGTGAAGATGCGTCTTGCGGAAGAGGTAGTTGGCGACTTTCACGGCGCGGATGCCGGAAGCAAAGCGGCTGAGAATTTCCAGCGCGTGTTCCGCGACCGCAAGGCGCCCGCAGAGATGGACGAGATTCGCATGAAAAGAGTTCCGGGTGGATTAGAAATCACGTTCCCGAAATTGCGGGACGATGCAAAGCAGGTCTCCCTTGCACTCCCAACCGGAATTGTGAAGTGGTCGAAAATTCTTGCTTCATTTGAGGGAATTGCCTCCACATCAGTGGCGGAGCGCCTGATCAAACAGGGTGGCCTGGAAATTAATGGTGCCATTGTTCAAGACCCTGCGTGCAAGTTGAATGTAGACCAGCCGGAAAGCTACAGCGTGCGCGTGGGAAAGAAGAAGTTTCTGCGCATTGTGGTGGAGTAGAAGAGATTCCTTTACTGCAACGTCTCTTCCACTAGCGAGATTACGTGTTTGGCGATGGCGGGCGCGGCAGTAAGGCCCGGCGATTCGATGCCGACAAGTTGAATGACGCGGGGCACGTCCTTATCGTGTTCAATCACAAAATCAGCGACTTGATGATCCCCCGGCGCGACCAGCTTCGGGCGCAGGCCCGTGTAGCCAAGCTGCAAATCGCTTTCTTGTAGTTCCGGCAGCATGGTCTGCGCGTCCGCAACGAATTCCGGAATGGTCATGCGGTCTCGTTCGTAATTGTCCTTGCCCTCAACGTAGGCAGCCGTCGGCCCGACGAGCACCGTCCCCCAAAGAGTTTTCGTAAAGTGCAGGCCGAGGGAAAGGCCATCGTGGCGTGGCAGAGGATAGACCAGGTTTTGGATCAACCCGGTACGTGGACCGCGTATTTCACAGTACTCACCGCGCACAGGATAGATTCTCCAGGGGCGCGGGCCGAGCAGGCCGGCGACTTCGTCGGAGTAAAGTCCCGCGGCATTGATGACGCAGCGTGCTTCGATGGATTCAGTTTCAGATTGCTCGTCATCACCGATGCGCAGCCGCACACGGATGGTATCTTTCACCGGCTCCAGCGCGATAACTTTGGCGTGGTTGACGAGGTTGGCGCCGTGCTCCTCGGCAAGCCGCGCGAAAGCACGCACGAGGTCTTCGGCGGAACAGATTCCAGTGGAAGGGACTTGCAAGGCAGCGTGGCCCTTGATGTGAGGTTCTATGCTCCGAATGTCCGCCGCATCAATTATCCTCAGGCCTTCGACTCCGTTACCCTCTCCCTTTCTCCGCAGGGCATGAAGTTCTTGCTCTTCCGAAGCTTCTTTCGCGACCACAAGCTTTCCCGTTGTGCGGCAAGGAACATTGTTTTTGATGCAGAATTCCTTGGTGAGGCGACTGCCCTCAACGCAGAGGCGCGCCTTCAACGAATTTTTCGGATAATAAATCCCTGAGTGAATCACCCCGCTGTTCCGCGTGCTGGTGGCCATGCCGAATTTCGGATATTGCTCGACGAGAAAAACATCCTGCCAACGCTGCGAAAGCGCTTCGGCGATCGCGCAGCCGATAACTCCTCCGCCAATGATGAGAACGTTTGCCTGGTCCATATCCACAAGGTATAAGGCGTTTAACTTACCCGCGCATCATTCTTCGTGATTACTTTCGTCGTAAAAAGCTTTGCAGGGAACCAGTCGAGCCTGCGTGCCGTCGTGAACGGCAAACGTGGCCACTTTGCCTGGCTCGTACGCATTCTTCCAAAGTGATGCGCTGCCATACTGGCCGTCTTTATTTACGGCATAGAAGCGGATGCTGAACGTAGTGAGTTTCTTTTTGTCGCCATTATAATTGCGCACAATGCGGGCCAACGCTTCCAGGCACGCATCATCGGGCTTCATCCCCTTGCGCATCATCTCCACGATGGTATGCCCGCCCGCAATTTTAATGTTCTCCTCGCCTTTGCCAGTGGAACCGGCGCCGCCAACATCGCCGTCAACATAGAGCCCGGCGCCAATTATGGGCGAATCGCCAACGCGTCCGGGAATTTTCCAGGAAAGGCCGGAAGTGGTGGTGGTACCGCTAACTTCGCCTTTGGCGCTCACGGCCAAGCAGTTGATCGTGCCAGTGGGCGGGTACGTAATGACGCGTATGGCATATGCGATCTGTTGTGGATCATGATCGAAGATTGCAGAGATGTGATCCTTCCATTCCGGGCTGTCCGTGCCGGGTCGCCAATTGAAACTGGTCTTGGCTTTCCAGGCGAGCCAGATCTTGCGCGAGTGCTCGGTAAGAAGATTCATCTCGTCAAAGCCTTCTGCAACGGCAAAGCGTCGCGCGCCGTCTCCCACAATCATCACGTGGTTGGTGCGCTCCATGACGGTTTTTGCGAGGCGAGCAACATTCTTGATGCGGCGGACAGAAGCCACGCTCCCCGCACGACGCGTGGGGCCATGCATCACGCTGGCATCCAATTCGACTTCGCCCTCCTCGTTGGGCAATCCGCCGTAGCCCACGCTGTCATCATTGGGATCGTCTTCGACAACTGTTACGGCCGCGACTGCTGCATCCAGAGTATCCCCGCCGCTTTTCAGGATTTGCATCCCCTTTTCGAGGGCGTTCAGACCATTAGCCGAAGAAATGATTAGCGGGCGCGCGCCCTCCGATGGGGAAGGATCGAAAATGCCAGCCTCAGTTTTTCCTTTGGCTGGTGCTTCCAGTGTATGCCCGAAGAGTTTGCTTGACCCGGCGAGCGCGCTCCCCGCCAGCGATGCCGCAAAGAACTTGCGTCGTGTCCAGAGATCCATGTGAAGCCTCCGGGGCGAGATATGAAACGTCCCGAATGGCACTCTATGCGAATTGAGATGGAAAAGAAACCGGTACTGTGGGAGAAACCGGTTTCAGTCAGAGCCCCCGAGGGGAAGGAAGTACTGCGTGCCTTTAACAGGCTCCTGCAAGCGCCGCAATAGCTGCTGTAAATCTTCGTTCTTTTCCACGAAATCTATTTCAGAAGTTTCAATCACAAGCAGGTCCGCACCCTCATAGCGAAAGAAGAAATGTTCATAAGCGCGCGCCACTTCCTGAACGTATTCCGCGGAAATCTGCCTTTCCTCTTGGACCTTTTTCTTGGCGATGCGCCCAAGCAGCACATCCGGCTTGGCCTGGAGATAGATCACCAGATCAGGGTTGGGAAGTTCGACCGTTAGGGCTTCGTAATATCGTTCGTACAGTTTCAGTTCATCGTCGTCGAGGCTGAGGTTGGCAAAAATGCGGTCCTTTTCCATCAGAAAATCGCTCAGTACCGGGCTGGGGGCATCGCTGGAAAGAGCTTCGCGGAGACGCTTCTGCCGCTCCATCAAGAAATACATCTGTGCCCGGAAAGCCGCCCCGGGCAGGCCTGCATAAAAGTCAGCGAGAAACGGATTGTCCTCGCAATCGTAAATTCGGCGCGCGTGCAGACGCTCAGCGAGCAGGCGGGCCAGTGTAGTTTTGCCAACGCGAATAGGCCCTTCAATAACTATGAATCGAGGTGGCTGCGGGCCACGTTGCGGTATGCGTGCGCGTTTCGCCGATGATTCCGAACCAGCCATTTTCCCCCGACCCTGAGGACGACGGCCTCTTGGGCGCGATTATAGCAGGTCTTTTCTCTGAATCGCGAGGAAGTGTTTGGAAGACAGTACGAAAGCTCCAGAACTGTGCCCGAAGTAGGTACTATGGAACATTGTGACCAATGGGCCAGTGACACCTGTACTCTGGTACAGTAGAGTGGACAGGAGTTGCAGCGTACCAGGTTCCCAGCCTCTTCCTGCAGCTTCTGAGGTGAACTTTGCTTTTATCCGCGCTTTTGCTGTTTTGCTGTGCCGCGCTTCCGGTTGACACGCCTCCGGCAATCACGGATTCGTCCACGTTGGTCGCCAGCAATTCCAGCGCGCCCAATCCTGCCTCCACCACCAAGTCCAAACTCCCAGGTGTTCCCGCGCCTAAACTTGCGGGTTCTGGTGCGACGGATGCGGATGCTTCTTCCTCTTCTTCTGAGGCAATAAGCCCCGGCAGCCAGCCATTCTTGAACGCGCCCATTAAGCCTGCCCTGGATGGGCCAGTCGAATCTCCCCGACAGCGCAAAATATGGTATTCGCTAATAGCAGCGGGACACGGTGCCGCTGCGTTTGACGCATGGTCCACGCGGCGCGCGATTTCCGGCGGGTACGGCACAGAAGGCGACCCGCTCCTTCGACCCTTTGCGCACTCGGGCGCAATGTATGCGGCCACGCAGGTAAGTCCAGCCATCATGGACTTTCTTGGGCGTCGCATGATGACCAGCAATCATAGCTTGATGCGGCGTTTCTGGTGGGTACCGCAAGCAGCCGGAGCCGGTTTCTCCTTTGGCGCCGGTGTCCACAACTATCGCGTCGTACCCTGAAATCCCGCAAGCCCCACTTACTTACCGCAATCACAACGAATGTGCCCGGCCTCATTGCCTGAGACACCCTCTTTTGCCAAAATAAGGTGGGCGACAGGTTAATCACGAGATGTTTCTCACGTCTGCCCCCCGACGGGCGTTTAATGGGATATAGTTATGTGACCCAGCCTGGGTTGCTATCCGCCTCGGCGTTTCTTTTTGGAACAAATTTCCTTTGAACGGGTTAGGATTCAATATCTCGGGGAACACCGGCCGAAGAGGCAGAGGGGAATGAGTATGAGCAAGGAATTGCTGGGAGTGCTGGTGGTGCTATTGGCGGCGATGACGGTTGGGGCGCAGGAATCGAGTGTGGGGGCAGGCCCGACGAAGGACGCAACGAATGTGGCGGGCGATTTTGCAGCGAGTTCGGCGTCGCAAGTGAATTTGTATGCGCCTGGCGGGGAAGCGGGGAGTTTTGCGCTGGCCACACCGTTGACAGCAACGGCAAGCGCAGGAGCAGCGGAACCGGCGGCGGCAGCGCCCCGACCGAGGTTTGTGTTTGGGGACCGGGATGATTACCGGTGGCAACTGGGATTGGGAGTGGAGTTTTTCCGGTTCCAGTCGTCGATAATTGATGCCAGCCTCGTGGGACTGAGCACGACGGTGACGTACTTCACCAACGACTGGTTTGCGTTGGAAGGGAATTTGGTAACGGGGTTTGCGCCGGAGATCTATGACCGGGAACACGTGAAGTATTTTGGCGGTGGCGGAGGGATACGGATCGGATCGCGGCGGGCACGCTGGGAACCCTGGGGGCACGCGCTGGTGGGAGGCGGGCACCTGCAACCGCAGACGGCGGGGAACAGCAAGGATGCATTCACGGTGCAAGCAGGCGGGGGAGTAGACTTCCGTGTGAATGCGCGATTGTCGCTGCGCGCGGAAGGCGACTACGTGTTCAGCACCTTCTTCGGCCAGCACCAGAACAACTACCAGGGCACCGCCGGAGTCGTGTTCCATTTTTAGGCGGATTCTGCTGCCTGTGCAGTGCGTAGCGAGGAAATTCTTGTCACGCGTTACATTGACACTGCTCTTCCGTGTTGGATAAACTGTTGTGGTAGAAGAGTATTCCTTCCTTCGCGGTTCGCCGGTAGCTCAATGGTAGAACATTCGGCTGTTAACTATACGGCCGGACACCATAAGCCCTTGTTTTGGCGTCGATTAGCTACCGAGCTACCTCCTCTACTTGTTCCCCAGTTGTGCCCCGCGTATCCGGTATCCGGAGAGGATGTTCGGAGTCGGATCGACGCCAGTGAATAGCTCCATCTCTCACAGCGCCGTTGACTTTTCCGGTTACGCCACGTCTACCGGCGCTTCCCCCTGGTGTTCAGAGTGGTGACTCACGGCCATGCTCAGTGTGAAATTCAGCTTTTGATTTCAAGTCTTGGCCATCGTCCAGTGTACGGCCTCATGATATTTGAGAGACGAGCCGGATCGCCTGGCACCACGTCCACTCTCTTTACGTTTCCTTGTCTTCATAGCGACTAGGCGAGCGAAAAGCCGAAAGCTCACAGACCCTCACTTCGCAGCCACTAGTTCGTGCTGCACATTGCTGTCGGACTTTTGGCTGTCAGCTCGCAGCTTTGGGCTCAACAAAGCAATTACAAACGTCGCAATGCAAACCCACCCGAACCAGTCGCCAAACCGCGAATAGATGGTCGTGTCGTGGCGCACTGGTACGACCGCAATCGCCGCGACGAACGGCGGGCCCATGATGGTGTCTTTCTCGGCAAGAACACGGCCGCGATCATCGGTCGCCGTAAGAAGCCCCAGATTCGCGGAGCGCGCGATGCTGTATCCGCTCTCCACGCCCCGCAGCACCGCCATTCGTCCATGTAGCCATTCGTCGCTCACAAAATCTGACGCCGACACAATCAAAAGTCCAATTCCATCTTCAGAATATTGTCGACTCAGTCGCGGGAAATCCATGTCTTTGCAGATCTCTATGCCCCATTTTCCGGAAGCTACACCGACCACCGTGCGCTTCGTGTCCGGCGTAAACTGATCCTCAAACCCCGGCAGCAGATGATGCTTGTTATAGACGGCGGCCAATTTTCCGTCGGGGGAGTACAACCGCTCTTGGTTCCGCGACAGATTCGGTTCCACGCGCTGAACTCCCAGAGCAAGATACGCCCCGGTGTTTTTCGCGATTTGCTCCAGGAGCGCATCGGCGTCCGTCTGCGAGGCATCCGTGATTGGGCCGTTATGTTCCGGCAGAACTACCAGTTGAACGCCCTGTGATGCCAGAGGCTCAATCTGTAGTGCATAACGCTCCAGAATTGCGTGCAATTGTTCGGGACTGCCGGCAAAGAAGTTCCCCTTCGCACTCGAAGCCAACAGCGCCACCTTGACTGTTGGCGAATTCTTGGGAGTTGCCGCCAGTCGCCACGCGCCGTAGCCGAATACGCACACAAGAAACACAGATGTGCCGACAGCGACCGAAATCTTTGCCAAAACACGGCCGGCACTGAACAACGCTGCCACCGTTGCTGCGAACAGAAACATACAGAAGCTGATTCCCCAGATACCAGTAACCGAGGCAATCTGCACAATGGGCAGGAAATTCATCTGCGAATAGCCCATGTTGCCGAACGTGCCGTGCACGGAAGCCACGGACACCAGATACTCCACAGTCACCCAGAACGCCGGTAAAAGCAGCACTGCTTGCCAGATCTTCCCGCGCAGAATGCGCCCGCGAAACAGCAACACGCCCAGTCCGAACAAGCATGCCCCAAAAAGCAGGAGCGCCGCGACGATCAACGTCGGCAGCACCTGGCGCGAGTAACTCCACTCGTTTAGTCCCCCGAGCGCGTATGCGGCAGTACCTATAAAGAATGCCTGCTTCCCGGAGATACGCGAAGCGACCCACAGCACAGGAATGGCGGCCAGCCATGTGCATGGCCATGCAGGTGCCAGTCCGGTGCCTAGAAAAAATAGTGTCGCCGAAACTGCCAGGCACGGCGCCGCGAGCGCGGCGTAGTTAAGCCTTGAGCCCATTCACAAGTCTCCTTAACGAACGGTGTATCAGTTCACGAAATTCTTTTTCGGAGAGGGAAATGCGTCCGGCGTGGTACAGCATCACGTACCCGTGGACATGTGCCCATAGCGCGAAAGCAACTTCCCAAACATCATCCTTTTTGAGAGAACCCTGCTCCATAGCGTCGGTGATGACGTCGGCCAAAGGATTGAGAGTCGGAGAGCGGCGTGAGCGAAAGTCTTTGGGGAAGCGTCGTGCTCCCGGGCGCGGGCGCGAAAAAACATATTCAAAAACGCGCGGACGTGCCATTGCGTAGTCGACGTAAAACCGCATTCTGCCAATCAGTTTGGCTTCCGTGCTTCCACGCAGCGGCTGAGCCTGAATATGTTCAAGCAGTTTGACAAATTCGCGATCGGTAATGTAGTTGAGCAGCGCTTCACGGCCCGGGAAGTGGTGATAAATGGCCATAGGCGTGATGCCCACAGCGCCAGCCACGCGGCGCATGCTGACGGCTTCAGCGCCCTCGGCCTCGAGTATCTCGAGCGCCGCCTGGGCGATGTGTTCGGCGGTCGTTTGTTGAACAACTGCCTGCGGTGTAGTGTTCACCTATACAGCGTATACTATACACTGTATGGTTGCAAGCAGCAAAATCCCAGCCTCCACTTTTACGCTTTCGCGACTAATTCCAACAGAGGTTCGACGGCAATTGACCGTTCAAGAAGTCGGTGAAGCAGATTCTGAGGGTCGCCGGCGGTTGCAAGCACTTCGCCGCGCGCGCTCCAAATTAATATCGAATTCCATGACGCAATCTACGCACTGTCAGATTCGAGAGTAGGATAGGTCTGCTGCTGGTTGTCTCGGCACGGAGGAAGAGTACTGTTGTGCGGGAGGACAAATGAAATTGCTGCGAGCTGGGTTGATTTTGTGTTTGGCGAGTTGTGCGATGGCATGGTTGTCGGTTGGGCAGGAGCGCGGTACGGTGCAGAAGCCGGAGACGCCGGTGGAGAAATGGACAGGGAAGACAGTGATGCTGATCGGAGCGCACGCAGATGATGATGCACTGTCACATGGAACGCTGTCGATGCTAGAGGCGCATGGTAATCAGGTGTATGTAGTTACTCTGACGACGGGGAATGTGGGCACGCAAGACCCGAAACTTTCGCGGACGCAGTTGGCTGAGATTCGCCGCCAGGAGGAATTGGCGGCGCTGAAGGAGTTGGGGATCCCTGGGGATCACTACATCAATCTTGGCTACGACGACGGGTTGCTGGAGTTCGAAGACCGCAAAGCAGTGGTGGAAAATCTGGTGCGGTGGATACGGAAGCTGCGGCCGGATGTGTTGTTGGCTTGGGATCCAGGGAAAAATTATCAGCGGTGGCATAAGTCAGACCATCGCGCGGCGGCATATCTGGCAGCGGATGCGGCGCGGGCGGCTATGTGGCGGCTGCTGTTTGAGGGACAAATTACCCAGGAGGGCTTGAAGGAGTTCATGATCCCCGAGTACCTTTTTTACAACGACTACGACTATGGTGACGAGAATGTATGGGTGGATATCAGCGGTTATGTCGAGAAGGTAGTAAATGCCGGGGCGCAGTACGCGAGCCAGTTTGGACCGGGATGGAAAAATTACAACCCAAGTCCGAGTGGGGCGGAAGTGAAGGAGATGAAAGAGAACAGGCGCCAGCAAATCCGCAGCAAAGATGGAAAGCCCGTGGAAGGATTCCGGTATTATCGTGGGCTGCCGGATGGGATTGGCAAGTAGTGGGACTCCACCCATTTGAATTTCAAGTTTCCGATTTCCCCACAGGGCTTAGCCGACATTTGTTGGATTGAAGTACCACGCTGCTCTGAGCGGATGAATTAGCAATACAGCTGCCAAGTTCAGCAGGGAATCTCTTGCCGAGGTTTGATCTTCGGTAGGGTTTCTCGGAACGTTTCTATTGCCAAAGACAACTCCGTGTATGTCGTGCTGTTGCTGATCCGCTCGATGTATAGATTTCGCTGAGCTACCTGCTCCAGTCGAAACGCCCAATAGAATGCCATGAGTGGATTGATGAAGAGCCTTGAGCCTCGCGTTCTCCTGGTTGGGTGTCGGTCGCCGAACCAACCCTGAACGGCTGAGACAATGCTAGAGTTCACGATGCTCGGCTGGAGCGGCATACGCCCGAATGCATAATCGCAAGCGTCTCGGTAAAGTGTAAACTCGTCCATTTCCTGCGTCAGACTCCATGCTCCCAAATAACCGCTGGTTTCAATAAGAGCCGCAACATTTTCTAGAAAATGGGCGTGACAGACGCCATGAAACGCATCTATTCCAAAGCCAATACAAACCAACTGTTTTCGTTCAACGCCGGTAATAGTGTGAGCAGCCAGGAGACTGACCATATCCTCTTGCGGAGTCCCTAATCCTGATTCATCACCGCGCATAAGAGAATCCGTTCCGCCATCGACGAGAATTAAGGTATCGGGCCGTAATTCATGGACAAGCCATTCGTAGGCAGCTACCACAGGTCGCGCACCACTTCGCGCGATCGCATAAATCGGGGTTTCAGCAACCCTGTCCGCCAGCCAGCGCGCCAAATGAACTTCAGGAAAATAATTTTGAGGTCCGTGAGTGTTCGCCAACACTCGAACTACTGATGGAACTGGCCGGTCACCGTCACAATACGCCAGATCGGTAAAGGACAGGTTTGCGAGGTGAACGCTCTTTCCAGCATTTCGGAGCCAAAAATAAAGTGGGAGTCCCGCGAAGACATCAAAACCGCCGCCGACCCCAGCAATCAGAATGTTCTGAGCCTTGTCGAGTTCATTGAAGAATGCAATTCTCATAGCCAACCTCTGTCCAAGGATAGTACCGGCGAACAATTCCAGAACAACAAGTAATCTCGATGCCTGCTAAGCAGCAATCTCGTCCAGGTGGATTACAACGGATGTTCACCTCTAGTTTTTAGAGTAAGCCCCGATCGGTCATGCAGTTAGCGGGGTTTTGTCCTTTCTTTTGTAGACACGCATATATTGATTATTGTAGATGGTTTATCTTGCTTTCTCCTGTTTGGTCGTGTATTTTGTGGACATGTATATTGCCCGCGCTTCCTGGCCCTCCACCAACGGCAAGTCCTATGAATCCATCTATCTTCGCGAGTCTTATCGCGATGGCACGCACGTCCGTAAACGCAATATTGCCAACCTCACGCATTGCGATCCCAAAGAAATTGCCGCCATCGAACTCGCCCTTCGTCACAAAAACAATCTCACCGCTCTCGCTTCCCTCGAACAAATCGAACTGCAGCAAGGTCCTTCGGTCGGCGCCGTGTGGACCGTCTATCAAGTGGCCGAACGGTTGGGCTTGCGCAAAATATTGCGAGACGAGTTTTCCGGCCACCTGGCATTGTGGCAAGTTTTGGCGCGCGTGTTGGAGCAAGGCTCGCGCTTATCGGCGGTACGTTTGGTGGCGGTGCATGCCGCCGGCGCCGTGCTGGGCTGGCAACGCGGCTTTGACGAAAACGATCTGTACGACAATCTCACCTGGTTGAGCGAGCAACAAAAGGACATCGAGAATCGTTTATTTGCTCAGCGAGGAAAGGAAAAACCGCAGCTGTTTCTCTACGACGTCACCAGTAGCTACCTCGAGGGGGAACACAACGCCCTCGCTGCCTATGGCTATGGCCGGGATGGCAAAAAGAACAAAAAGCAGATCGTCATCGGCTTATTATGCGACGCGCAAGGAGAACCCGTTTCCGTCGAAGTCTTCCGCGGCAACACCCAAGATACACAGACCTTTGCAGCGCAGGTAAACAAGGCCAGCGAACGCTTCGGTTGTGAACGCGTGACCTTTGTCGGTGACCGCGGCATGATCAAGAGCGGACAGATCGCCGAGCTCGTCAAGGTCGGATTCCACTACATCACCGCCATCACCAAGCCACAGATCGCAACGCTTTTGAAAGCGGGCCTTTTCCAGATGGAGCTGTTCGACAGCGAGGTCTGCGAGGTCGCGCAGGCCGGGGTGCGTTACGTGCTGCGGCGGAATCCTGTGCGTGCCGAAGAACTGGCAGCTTCTCGAGCCGACAAACAAGCACGAGTGGAGCACTTTATTGCCGAGCGAAATCGCTATCTCGCTGAGCATCCGCGCGCTGCGGTCGCCACGGCAGAGAAGGCCGTGCAGGTCAGGATCCATCGACTGAAAATCGATGACTGGCTGCAGGTCGCAGTACAGGGGCGCACCCTGGCGTTGCGGGTAAACTCCGCGGCTCACGAACAGGCCGCTCGGCTGGATGGCTGTTATGTGATCAAGACGGATCTCCCGGTGAGTGCTGCTTCCAAGCAAGAAGTGCATGACCGCTACAAGGATCTGACGCAGGTCGAACAGGCCTTTCGCACCTGCAAGACCACCCATCTGGAAACTCGCCCGATCCACGTACGCACCGAGGCGCACACGCGCGCTCATGTTCTGGTGGTGATGCTAGCCTATCTCATCCGGCGGGTCTTGAGCCGGGCTTGGGCAGCATTGGACTTGACCATCGAAGAGGGGCTACAGCAGTTGAAGGCGCTGAGTGCAACGGAAATAAAAATCAAAGAGGGCGGTAGTTGCCTGCGCATCCCCACGCCGAATCCGGCCTGCCGTGATTTGCTGCAGGCCCTGGATATTCGTTTGCCAGACGTTCTGCCCAACGTGAAGGTGCGTGTAGACACGCGCAAAAAACTGCCAAACCGCCGCAAACCCCGCTAGAACTCAGGGGTTTCTCCTCGGAGAACCTCGTTCGTTCGAGGTGAACATGCGTTCGAAGGAAACTGGGCCAGGACTTAGTCGCAGTCACCTGATCTCGGCGGTCGAGCTCGGCTGTGGATACCATTTCCTTTTTTCTTTGCTACTTCTTCTTTCTTCCTGCCTTTTCTACTTTTCCACAGAGAAATTTCGAACCAGGATCGCTTAGGAACGACGATCGCAAACTCCGTCGACCCCTAGCATCCCCTGTTTTGTGAGGAGTTCTTCACTCTAGGCCACGGCGCGCATCGCTTTCTGACTGTTGCGCAGTGGTTCGTATACCTCTCCACTCACCCACAACCGATGCAGTAGTACCGCCAGCTTTCTGGCCACCGCAACCACCGCTCGCTTCTTGGCACTTTTCCCTCCTCGCGCTGCAAGTTTTAGCCCCCATCTCCGCAGATCACTGTCCTCTCCAAAGGGTCCCAGGATGTAGTGCGCCCCCTGCACCAGCATGGTCCCCAAGTAACGGTCTCCTTCTTTACTGATGTTCATCTGTGGCTGGCTCTCACCGGAGTCCCTGCGCCCAGGGCACAACCCCAGAAAACAGCCGACCTCGCGACTCTTCGGGAACCGATGCGGGTCGTCCAGCGTCAGCACATACGTCAGCGCGATCTGCGTCCCCACCCCTTTCACCTGTTTGAGTAGTTCTACTTGCGGGTAGCTCTCCTTGGCGATTTTCTCCATCCGCTCGTCGTATTCCTGGATGCGCTCGTTTAGCGATTCGATTTCTTTCAGCAACGGCTCCAGTACATCGCGCAACTCGGCGTGCAATCCCGCGGCCAACTCCCGGTTCACCTGCAGTGTGCCGCACTTGGGCAGGCGCTGCCCATAAGACTTCACCAACCCACGTGCTGCGTTCACCAAGGCCGTTCGCGCACGCACCAGTTCGGCCCGTGCGCGGATCACCGTCAGGTGGATTTGCGCTTGCGCACTGGGATGCCGCACCGGCCCCAACAGCTCGGGATCGATGCGCGCCAGCCGTGCCAGGGTCCGCGCATCGTGTCGATCATCTTTTCGATTGCTCTTGGTGATCAATTGCACCTTCTGCGCATGCGCCACGATTACTTTGTATCCCAGCTCCGTTAACAGCCGGCTGACCCAAGGGGAATGTGTTCCCGTCTCCATGGCGATGAGACTTCGCGGTATCTTCGAAAATGTCTGCTTCATTGCTTCCGGTGTCATCGCCACTTTCTGTTCCAGAAGGATTTCGCCCGCTTCATCCAAAACGCAGTAGCACGACCAGTGATCTCCAAGGTCCATACCGATCGTGAGCTTGTGTCCTTTGAAAATCATGTTTCCTTTTACCTGAACAATGCTAATCTTTTTCATCGCCGGTCTCCTTTTTTTGCGCCACGAGCGCGTCGAACCTTGGGAGCTTATCGCATCCCGCGGGAGACCGGCCTTCTCATCTCATCTGATTTATCCGCGCCGAAAATGATGTCCCCAAAGCCCCGAAGCCTCCGCCAGAAAGGGCCGCGTAACCATCACGAGATGAGGGGGTTGCTTGGTAGCCCAGCACTAAAAAATTGCAGCGTGGTTCCGAATGGTCATGGCATGAATCTATTTGCTGTAATAGAATGAAAACAGCGGCGTTGCTCAACTCCCCGGTAGCTCAATGGTAGAGCATTCGGCTGTTAACTATACGGCCGAACACCATAAGCCCTTGTTTTGGCGTCGGTTAGCTACCAAGCTATCTCCTCTACTTGTTCCCCAGTTGTGCCCCGCGCATTCGGGGCAGATGGGAATCGGATCGACGCCAGTGAATGGCTCCATCTTTCACAGCCGTTGACTGCCACTTTTCCGGTTACGACTAATCGGGACTTTGCAATCTCTGAGCGACTTCGCCCACCTTGACATTCTACTGGAGCGGACATAGCATCCACCTAGAATGTCTACTAGAGAAGAAAAAGAACGCATCGAGCTGCTGCAAGGCACGTTGGATTTGTTGATTCTGCGGACGCTAGTGTTGGGGCCGGCGCACGGGCACGCCATCGCTAAAGCGATTGAGTTCCGCTCGGACGAAGTGCTGCAGGTGGAGCAGGGGTCGCTGTACCCCGCGCTGCACCGCTTGATTAAACGCGGATGGATTTCCGTTGAAGATGGCACTTCGGAAAATAACCGGCGGGCAAAGTTTTATCGGTTGACGGCGAAGGGCCGGAAACAATTGGCGCACGAGACCAGTAAGTGGGAGAAGTTTGCGGGAGCGATAGCGCGGATTCTGCGTCCGACGGAGGAGCGCGAATGAAGCGGCGCGCCAAGCGTTTGCTGAACGATCTGGACGGAGAGATCCGCGAGCATATTGAGTTGGCGGTACAGGAAAACATGGCGCGCGGGATGACGCCGGAGGAGGCACGCCATGCCGCAATGCTAAGGTTCGGAAACGTGACGCGAGTGAAGGAAGACGCGAGAGAAGTGTGGACGGCGGTGTGGCTGGAGCAGTTGGTGCAAGATGTGCGCTTTGCGCTGCGCGGGTTACGCAGAACGCCTGTGTTCACCGTGGTGGCGATCGTCACGCTGGCGATCGGAATCGGAGCCAACACCACAATTTTCAGCGCTATCAACGCGCTGCTGTTGCGGCCACTTCCCTACCCTGATCAGGATCGACTGGTGAGAGTGTCGCTCCGCGACCCAAAATATCCGCAATACGGGCAACCTGTTTCCTGGACGGATGTAGCGCACTGGAAAACGGCGAGCGACCTGTTCGAACAGATGGAAGGCGTGTCCGGACCAGATATCGTGGCGATGTCCGGCGCGGGTCTTGGCGAACGTGCCAGCGTGCAACATTGCAACGTGCGCGCGTTTCCTTTGTTGGGTTTAAAACCGTTTCTCGGCTCGATTTCCCTGGATGACAAAACCGAGACCGCAGGAAGCGCCGGCGTCGCACTGAGCTACGAATTTTGGCAACGCCGTTTCGGAGGCGATCCGAAGGTTCTCGGTCAGATCATATTTGTGGACACTTTTTCCGGACCGATCATTGCCGTTATGGATCCCGGCTTTGATCTTTTCGGAACTGGTCCGCCCGACATTTTTGAAATTGACGGAGTCCCGAGTGGTGCTGACTCAGGGATTGGAGATCCACGCTGGATATTTGCGATCGCCAAGCTGAACCGCGGCGTCTCGGTCCCACAGGCACAGGCGGAAATGGAGGTTGTCGAGCAGCACCTGGCGCAAGTGTTTCCCGAAGAGTACAAGGGCATGGGCGTGCGAGTTGAGCCGTTGCGGCAAGGCCTGTTCGGCTGGTCTTCCGACATTTTGTACCTGTTGCTGGCGGTTGTGGGTTTCGTCTTGCTTATCGCGTGCGTGAATGTGGCGAATCTTCTGCTGGTGCGGGCCGACTCGCGGCGAAAAGAGATTGGAGTTCGCGTGGCATTGGGGGCTGGACGGAGTCGGCTCATTCGGCAACTGCTGACGGAAAGCATGGTGCTTGCCTGCGCGGGTGGATTGGGCGGACTGCTGCTGTCGATTTGGGGGATTAAGTTGTTCGATCTGTTGTCCCCCAGTTGGATGCCGCGCACAGCGAATGCCCCGATGGATAGCCGGATCTTGCTGTTCACGTTTGGGATCTGCATTCTGACGGGTATGGTGTTCGGGTTGGCACCGGCCTTTCGCGCTTCGAAAAACGATGTGAATGAAACGTTGCGGGGGGAAGGACGCACGACCGGTTCCGTATCGCGTCATCGCATGCGAAATATTTTGGTGATGGCGGAGATCGCGGTGGCGCTAGTGCTGCTGATCTGCGCGGGGCTGATGATCAACACCTTGACGCGGGTATTGCGGACCAATCCTGGCTTTAATCCGGAGCATCTTGTGACTGCGCAGGTGCGGCTGACAGGCGACAAGTACATTGACGCGAGCGATCCGCAGCATCTTGGTTTGAATGTGATTCGCCCACCGGTGGCGCTTTTCTGCCGGGAGGTTTTGGAGCGGCTGCAAGCCCTACCCGGCGTGGAAGCGGCGGCGTTTGTCGATTGGCTGCCGCTGGCGGAGAACACGCAGCACGCGCATCCGGCTTTCCGCATGCCGGGGCAAGCGCCACCCTTACCTGGCGAGACGTCCTCCATGTCCTTGGATTCGGTCAGTCCGAACTATTTTCGCGTGATGGGCATTCCGATCTTGCGAGGCCGGGGTATCGACGAGCGAGACACGAAAAGCGCACCGTGGGTGGTGGTGATCAATGAAAGCATGGCGCATCAATTCTGGCCAAACCAGGATCCGCTTGGTCAGGTGATCACGTTTAACGACTCGCCGGATGAGAGGCCGCGGCAAATCGTTGGCATTGTGAAAAACGTGAAGGACTACGAGATGACGCGAGAGCCAATGCCGCAGGCATTTGTCGCGTACACGCAGTTGCCGGCGCGGATTTCCGATTTTAGCGAAGCGCGGCTGCACAAAAGCGTGGTGGTGCGCACGCGGTTTGTCTCGAAGGAATTGCTGGAGAGGGTGCGCAAAACGATTGTGGAGCTAGCGCCGGATTCTGCGGTGTTCGGCGTTACTACGGTTGAGCAAACGGTTTCCGAATCCGCGGGGCCGTGGCGGTTCTTGTCGCAATTGCTGGGACTGTTCGCGGCGGTGGCGTTGCTGCTGGCGGCGATCGGAATTTACGGGGTGATGTCCTATTCGGTGAGCCAGCGAAGCCACGAGATCGGATTGCGCATGGCGTTGGGAGCGCAACCGGGGCAGGTTCTTGGAATGGTGTTGCGCCAGGCCATGAAGCTGTCGTTGGTGGGGGTGGTGATTGGGGCGGCCGCGTCGTTTGTTGCGACTCCGTTTCTGCGGGTGTACCTGTACGGGGTGAAACCGCACGATACGCTGACGCTGGCGGTAGTTTCGCTTGTGCTGATTGGGGTGACGCTGTTCGCGAGCTACGTGCCGGCTCAGCGCGCCGCGCGCATTGATCCTATGGAAACTTTGCGGCACGAATAGGTGCGGTCGGGATTTTCGCGCGAACTGTCGCGTCGAATCGCCAGGCGCAGATGACGCGCAGTAAAGCGACAGCGAAGGGCCGAACGATTCACAGAATCCTGGTAAACGCGAAAATCGCCGAAGTACGTACTAGCCCACATATCTCACAGCCGGCAGAGAAGCAATGAAGCTTGTGTGAAGTTGGAAGTTGCGAGCTGGTTTCGCGGGGCTCTGTTGTGTAGCTGATCCGTTTTTCGTTTTGCGTGAGAGTTTTTTACGTTCTGCGCCTGTTTCGGCGCACACCCTTACCACCAGTTGACAGGAGCCAAAACAGAAATGGTCGGAGTCTTTCTTTTTCAATACTTTACGGGTACGGCGCAGAGCTTTTCATGGATTTGCCGGAAGAGCTCGACATGGGGGTAACCACCGGCCAGCGAAATCCACACCTTCCGTACGGTGATGCGGATCAGCGCCCCGATCTTCAGTAACTTGAGCCGAATGGTGGAGCACTGCGCCTTGGCCAACTCTGTTCCCTCCAGTCCCAGGCGCCGCAGCATCTGCAGCAACACGTAGGCGATGGAAGAGAAGTACAGCCGCAGTTGGTTGCTCCGTAGATAGTGTGTGCTGGTGCGGTCACTGAACAGCATCAGTTGTTCCTTTATGCGATTCTCCATGTCTCCTCGAGCGCAGTAATGTTCTTCATACAAGGCCTGCGCCGGCCATGCTTCTGGACTCAGAGAGGTCACCACGAAGCGCGGGTTCTCGCCCTTCTCCAGGTACTCGGCCTTGGCCACCACCCGTCGCGCACGGCTCCAGCTTTTCAGCGTCTGATAGAAGAACTCTTTGAACCGCCGAGTCGCGCGTCCGGTCTGTTGGTACTGCGCTTTCGCCTCCGCCATCTCCTTGGCGATCTCCGCCTGCAGGCGTTCATTTTTCGCTAGTCCCAGCAAGTACTCTACGCGGTTCGTTTCACACCAAGCCATCAACTCCTCGCGACAAAATCCGGAGTCCCCGCGCACCACGATGCGCACCAAGGGCCACGCGGAACGAATCTGCTCTACGATGCGCTGCAGCTCCTCTACACTTCCTGCTGAGGCATCGATGTTCGACGATCGCAACCGCGCACACAGCAGAAACTCTCCACAGAAAATGTACAACGGTAGGTAGCAGTAGTTTCCGTAGTAGCCATGGAAGAAACGCCCTTCCTGCTGCCCGTGCAGCGGATCGTCGGTGGCGTCCAAATCCAAAATGATTTCCTCCGGCGCCTCCTGGTGGGCCTGCAGGAAGATCTCCACCAACAGGCGGTCCACGGCGGCATGATCCAGCACGATCTTTTTGTAGCGCTCCTGCCGACTGGCCGTCTCTTTGGTCAGTTCCAGTCGGTTTAAGGTGCTCTTTCCGGCTAACACTTCCTTATCGGGATCCTCCTTCTCAACCAGTACCGCCAGCAAAGGATCTTTCCGCAACTCCTCGTGATCGTTCAGATCTTCATATCCCAGGGCCAGCCCATAGACTCGCTGGGCCACCAACTCCTTCACTGGATGTTCGATCAGACCGGGATTCCGATAATCGGTGAAACAGGCGGCAAACTGGTGGAGGATCCCAATGCGCTTCTCGACCTCCCGCAGCAGCAGACCACCACCATCGCTGGTGATCGCTCCACCGTCGAACTGCGCGCGGATCTCGCGTCGCTTTTGGGGATGAAATCCGAAGACAAACTGGTTACACTCTGTGGTCATAAGGCTGTTGCTCCCTCTTGGCAAGATTTCTTTCTAGACAAAAGAGTTATGCCATGAAGCAACAGCCTTTTTCAATCTAAGTGTGAGAAATTCGGGCTAGACCGAAGATGGAAGGTTAGCCAAATCGGGAGTCAGCCGATAAATTGCGGTAAAATGGCGTCCCTGTGATGACACCCTGGTTTATAGCGACTGAAAAATTCGACCAATCCAGTTCGGGCTGGAAAAAGTATATCGCTTGGTCGGGGCTTGAACAGGTCAACGAAGTTATCTCTCTCGATTCAAGTCTTTGCCCGACTGTTCTACCCAAAATTAAAACCGAATACTGGAACCACATCGTGAACGAAGATTTTCTGATTCAATTCTTCACCGACCTTGATTACCTGCGCGGTGAAATAGCCAATATACGCGGCAAAAACTTGCTCTGTGTTTTCCGGAGTCCTTCGACCCATCCCCGCTCGCATATTCCCGACGGCTTCGAGTTCATCGGATATGACCTCTTGGACAAGGACTCATCAACGAGCGCCATCACGAACTGTGGCGGCTTTCCAAAAGTGTTCTCCAATAGCGAACTTTCAGAAAAGGGACTTTTCAGAACTCACGAACGTGGCCGAGAAGTGCAGGACGCACTACGCAAGCAATATCCCGACGAGCGTCACGCCGACTGCCATCTCTGGGCTATCTTTCGTTTTCAGCAATGATTGCCTCAATTAAGTTCAAGTCCTCGGATACGCGCTTACCGCCGAAGTAGGTACTATGAGCCACATGTACAGTTTGCTGACTACACAGGCAAGTGGATTGTCTCCGGGTCGCCGGAGCCGTTATATTGCGAACATGCTAATCCGTTTGTTTTACGCCTTCCTCTTGCTTTGGGTGCTTTTTGCGTGCGGCCTGGCTCGTTCCTCTGACCTCGTTTTGGTCGGGGCGAAGATTTATCCCTCTCCCACGGAACAAGCAATCGAGAACGGCTCGATTCTTGTACACGACGGCCGCATTGTTGCTCTTGGACCAAACGCAGCCGTCAAAGTTCCGCAGGATGCCACGGTAATTGACTGCAAGGGTTTGGTTGTGACAGCCGGCTTCTGGAACAGTCACGTACACATCCTTTTGCCCGGCTTGCTTCATGCTGAAAAACTCTCATCGCAACAGATCACGTTGCAACTTGAAGAGATGCTGACTCGCTGGGGATTCACGACCGTCTTTGACATCGCTTCCGTGCTCCAGAACACCAATCTCATCCGCCATCGCATCACAAGCGGCGAAGCAAAAGGTCCGCGAATTCTCACAGTCGGTGAGCCATTCTGGGTGAAGGGTGGAACGCCGATTTACATTAAAGGGTTCCTCGAAGCCAATCGCATCAGCATTCCGGAGGTAGAATCAACTGCGCAGGCAAAGGAACGAGTGCGGCAGCAGATTCGCGACGGCGCGGATGGCATTAAGATCTTTGCGAATTCCGTGGAGCGCAATGAAATCTTGACCATGCCCTCGGACCTGGCCAAGGTCTTCGTTGCCGAGGCCCACCGGACTGGCAAGCCTGTCTTTGCGCATGTCTCCAATAATCAAGGAATCGAGGTAGCAATTCAGAGCGGGGTCGATATCCTGGCCCACACCACTCCTATTGATGATCTCTGGAGTCCGTCTTTCGCCCAGCGCCTGGTGGCAGCTCACATGGCTCTTACCCCGACGCTTACCCTTTGGGAAGTCGAATACAAGAACACCTCGCCTGAAGAACTCGAGAAGGGGATGAGCAAGGCGGCCCAGCAGCTAGAGGCTTTCTCTCGAGCAGGAGGACAAGTTCTCTTCGGCACCGACGTCGGCTACATCGAGCAGTTCGACACTTACGAAGAGTTCAATTGGATGTCCCGCGCCGGAATGAGTTTTCAGGAGATTCTTGCTTCGCTCACCACGAATCCCGCCCAGCGCTTCGGCTCTGAAACTCACAGCGGACGCATCGCGCTAGGGATGGATGGCGACTTGGTGGTCCTAGACGCGGACCCTGCACAAGACGCGACGGCGTTTTCCAAAGTGCGCTACACGATCCTTGATGGAAAGGTCATCTACTCTGAGAAGTGAAGTTCCTGGAAGTTCCCGTTGTTCACTTGGACGATTAACGTCCATATGGGTGCAGGTCCGGACTTGTCCGACTTCGCGACTTGATGTCCCGGATCGAGCTTTCCGACTATTTGTGGCAACGCGATATTGGATGCGCTAGAACAAGAAGGGAACGAGGCGTCGTGTTCGGCGCATACAGTCCATGTAAGGCTCGCCCAGAGCCGCGACGAGAGCGGCTTCCTCAACGGATATGCGATATGCATAGGCGGCTTCCATGCAGGCAAGAAGCGCGAGAAGCCCCGCCCAGTTTCCGAGTGCCAGACCTACTCCAACGAGAGTGATGAGAGCGCCGGTGTAGGAGGGGTGACGGATGTAGCGATAAGGTCCGACTTCAATGACGGTTTGGCCAGCGTGAACCGCAACATCATAGGTAAAAAAGCGGCCCAAAACTGACATCGCGTAGAAACGAAGGGCCATTCCCGCGAGCATGAGGCCGATTCCGATGAAGAAGAGCGAAGTCCGCTTCCACATAATGGTTGCTTGTGGGAGGAGGAAGGAGAGTGCAAAGTCCAATCCCAGTGCGAGCCAAAGAAGCAGCATGATGAGCCTAAAGGAGCCTCGATCGCGTGCTTTTGAGGAGTCGCGGGATCGCTTGGTGCTAGACGCGATGGTTTCCAGTACGAACCACAATATATAGGTAGCCCAAAAGAGAATCGCGTAGGCAGGTCCAACGGAAAAGGGCAAGGGATGCAATCTGGAGTCTCCGAATCAAAGACCTTCAATTGTACGCTCTAAGAGCAAGCGTTGAGATAGAACCGATGACAGCAGCGGTCCGCCTAAATGAGACATCTTTGTTTTTGTATTGTCGAACAGCGATTGGTCGAGCGTTGTCGCGGAGTGTTTACCGACGGCCGCCGGGGGGAGGAGTTCCGAGGTGTCGGATGTAACTCCTTCTCATCCCATCTGATTGACGCATGCCAAATCGGATATGTGGGTCCCAGTACGAACTTGTACGGTTTGCTTCCCGGGACTTAATGCGGTCGAGTGGTTGTCCTGCCAGCCTAAGCAGACAGCGATGCAGTGACCAACTGGCACCAACTGCGAAATCCGAATAGTCCATTCGCGTTTGTCGTTTGTTCTCAACACGTGCTCGACCTTATCATGAATGCTATTGGCAAGGGGATTGCAGCAACGGATGTATCGGGACACGGGACTCCACCAACGAATCTTGCATTTAGCTCACAACACTGTTACTGCTGAGGCGCTGAGTAACGAATGCGGCAGCCTTTGGAAACGAGGATTGAACAAGATGACTACGAAAGAAGCCGCGAGTGTCCGATACCTATGCGCGGGTCTGGCCTTGCTTGCGCTGGCTCATGCTGCTGTGGGCCAAGCTCCGCCGCTGCCCACTGAACTGCCCTCCGAAGAGGTCATCGCGCGTGTTGCGCCTTCCGTGGCGGTGGTCCTCACCGGGGCGGGCGCGGGTCGCCTGAGCGGCGTGGGCTCCGGAGTCATTGTGCGGTCCGACGGGGTCCTTCTCACGGCGTACCACATCATTAAAGACGCGCGGGAGGTTCAAGTCCGCCTCAAAACCGGCGAGATATACGACCGCGTAGAACTTGTCGCCGTGGACGAGCGACGCGACGTGGCGGCCATTCGTATTCCGGCCGCAAACCTTCCTGCTCTGGCAGTTGCACCGCTCGAAGAGGCACGGCTGGGCGAGCCGGTCTTTGTCGTTTCCAATCCCTCCGGGTTGACTTGGAGCGCGTCCGCGGGAGTTTTGAGCGCCGTGCGACCGGTGGAGGAGGTGCTGGCGACACAGAGCGGTTATCGCGTCTTGCAATTCACCGCGCCGGTTTCGCCGGGTTCGAGCGGCGGCGCTGTCGTGGACTCGAAGGGTCGTGCGCTCGGCATTGTGGTTTTCTCGAAGCAAGGGCAGGCCCTCAATTTCGCCGTTCCCATAGACGCCGTATTTGGGCTAGCCAGCGGGTCGGAGCATACTCCACTTCCCTCGGGAGGGGACCTTCAGCCCCGCCAGCCCGAGAGGCCTCCTTCCAGCGCGAGCCTCGCGCGTGAAAACCCTACAGACTTACTCCGGAAGGCGCGCACCGTTTTTATCCACTCTCGCACCGTTTGGTTTACGACCGCGACGCTCGAAAAGGAGTTGATGAAGCAGCGGGACTTTCACGATTGGGGGCTTACTGTCGTAAGGGACCGCAAACTCGCAGACCTGGATGTCGAAGTGGACCGACCGCTATGGACTTACACTTTTACCATTGTCGTGCAGGACGCTCGCACCAGCATGTTACTCGGCAGCGACAAGGTCATTGCCGCGAGCGGGGACCTTGCTGCTCCGAGTCTCGCTGAGAAGATTGTGAAAATGATTGGGGCAGCTCGTTCCGCAGAGACCACGCCCGCCAATAAGAATTAATACGATGCTTCAGCAGGCGCACAGCCGGTGGCCACAGGCCGCCTCCACACGAGCCTCGTGCAGCGCACGTTCCACGCTCAGACCGCGGGTCCATGCCGTGTGCTACCGCGTTCCTCCTGATTAACGCTAGTGATTAATCGGACGCGCGTTTCACCGAAACGTAAAATTGGGCAGGATGTTCCGCGCGCGTTTGATTAATCCGTTTGAAGGTGGACGCTGGCGTTTGCGGTGGATGCGGGCTAATGGCTGGAGTCAAGCTAACGGCTATGGGAATTGAATCTTTTTTCGTTTGCAACCTATTGATTGTACGCTGCTTAAGAAAATCAGAGAAAAGCCAAAATCGAAGTTAAAAGCCCTACGTTGCAGCATGACGTCGGAAGCATAGCACGCGAAGCGTCCGCCGCGCCAGCGGCTACGTTCTAACGGGTGCAAGACACCATTGTGGTGTTTGACGAAGTGTGGGGATTAGAGGTACTCTGCTTGTGTGTCTTGTAGTTGTAACACTACAAGAAGGAGACTTGCTCATGTCATCAACTTCACTCGAACAGCTGGAACTAAAAAGTGCCGATCTCAAAGCGGCTCTTGCCCGTATCGGGGATATGCGGCCGGGGTCTCTGAGCGAGACGTACGGAAAGTGTGGTAAGCCGACCTGTCACTGTGCCAAGCCAGGATCGCGAGGACACGGCCCGAGTTGGCTCTTGACGCGCACCGTGGATGGCAAGACCGTGGCCCAGAGGATCCCCTCCGGGCCAGCGGTAGCGCAATCGAAGCAGCAAGTGGCCGAGTACAAGCGCTTTCGTGAACTTGCACGAGAACTGATCGAAATCAGCGACCAGATCTGTGGCCTACGACTGAAGGATCTCGGGGGCGTTCGAGAAGTCGAAACTAAAAAAAAACGCCATCGCGGCAAGTCTGCAAGGTGAAATCGCGCGGGAGATCGAAGAACTGTTCGGTTCCCAAGCTCTGGAGGAGATCGACTTCGAGGCTTTGGAAACGGCGACGCGCCGCCGGGCGCTGCAGATGGCAGCCCGTTTACTCGAGCAGCGATTCAACCGCGACCATTCCGATTACCAGGGCAGCTCGTTGCCCTGTGCCTGTGGCCGTCGGGCGCGTTATGTAGAACGACGATGGAAAAGTTTTCATAGTGTGGTCGGAGAATTGAAACTGGAGCGTGCCTACTACTACTGTGGTGAATGTGAGCGGGGCTTCTGTCCTCGCGACCAGGCCTTGGGAATGGACGCCGCATCGCTCTCTCCGGCTGTTGTGCGCATGATCGGCACCGTAGGGGCCATGGTCAGCTTCCAGGAAGGTAGCGAACTTTTGACCGAACTGGCCGGTGTGGCGGTGAATGCCAAGCAGGTAGAGAGAACTGCAGAAGGGCTGGGAAAAGAGATCGCCGAAGATGAACGCGTGCGCAGCGAACCTCTGGATTCTCTTCCTCTGCCGCAGACCCTGTATCTCGGCATGGATGGAACCGGGATTCCACTACGTGCGGAGGAGCTCGTGGGCCGCACCGGTAAGCAACCGGACGGATCGGCGAAGACCGGAGAGGTAAAACTCTGTACCATCTGGAGTGCGGAATCGCTCGATGAAGAAGGCACGCCCATCCGCGATGAAGGATCGGTCAGTTACTCGGCGGCCTTGGAAAGCGCTTCCGCGCTGGACACCTCAGCAACACGCTCTCCTTTTGCCGAGCGCGTCTGGAGAGAAGCCACGCGCCGCCGTTTTTGCCAAGCTCCGCGGGCCGCCGTGCTCGGCGACGGTGCTCCATGGATCTGGAACATTGCGGAAGATCAGTTCCCGGGAGCCGTTCAGATCGTCGACCGCTATCATGCCAAACAGCACTTGGGTGATCTCGGAAAAGCTCTTTACGGCGCCACTACGCCACGAGCCTTCCAGTGGGCGGATCGCAGGAAAGAAGAACTCGACACCGGAAAATTCCGGATGCTACTCACGGCCATCCGGCGCCAAGTACCCCGCTCCGAGGACGCTCGTCGCTGTCTCCACTATTTCCAGACCAACCGCGAGCGTATGCGCTATCCGGAGTTCCACGCCCAAGGCTTGTGTACTTCCACCGGCGTAGTAGAGGCCGGATGCAAGGTGGCCATCGGCACTCGTCTCAAACGCGCCGGAATGCACTGGACCGTTCACGGCTCCAACGCCATCATCGCTCTCCGCTGCTCAAAACTCAGTGGTCGTTTTCAAGACTTCTGGGAGCGCAGATCAGAACGCAGGGCCGCTTGACCCACCACATTCTTGGGGTGCACCCCGTTCTAACGCGGAAATCGCCGAAGTACGTACTAGCCCGAAGATGGAAGGTTAGCCGACATCAGGAGTTGACTCGCATCGTCCGCAATGTAATTCAGCGGATGTATGATGATGGTGTGCTCTCGGCGGATTTGATTCCCAGGTGGAGAAGAGCAACGGGTCAATTTTGAATTGGAGCTATAGGTGGGTACAAGAACCTACGGCATCTCCAACCCTACATTTCGTTCTGCGGTTGTTGTTTTGGTAGTCGCGTACGCGATATTTCTACTCGTCATTTTTCTCCGCTCCGAATCGGACACTTGGCCTATTTTGGTTATTCCGACTTTGCCTCTCCTTCCATTAGCCTACGTTCTTCACAAGGGCAACTTGGCATGGCTCCAAATCAAAGACGAAGAAATCGCAGTTATACCCTCGTGGTTTAGTCGTAAGTTTTGGAGCGAGCAGAGCAGAACCGCCCGATTTGATTCTGGTTCTGAGCTTCTTTTTTGCAGGCGGTTTGCCTATGGCTCCTTTGATGGATTCTTCGTCATTCTGCGGTCTTCTTCCGGCACCGACCAAGCCCTTTGGAGCACCAACTTCAACTCAACTGGAGTTGGCCGGAAATGGTGGTCCAGAATTGCCCGGGAAATCAGCGGCACAAATCAGTTGAAAACTCGTTTGATAGAGCAGACTGTCAACTCTCAAGGAATGCGAGAGAGCGACTGGCCAACAAAGCGTGGCGAAATGCTCTGGCAGGGGTTGAGGGCGGCTGTCGCCCCTGCTCTGGCACCATGGTTAGGTATTGGAGCTAGATTGCTTACTGCAGACCCATTCAAGCTAGCAGGAGTTGGTGTACTTCTTTGGATTGGCAGCGCAGTGTGGATTTGGTTTTGGACTCGACCGCTTCGAGAAGAACTCCCACAGGACGTGACTGCACGGATATTGATTTTCACACTGCAATTCGCCACGTTTTACACTCTAGCAGTCCTGGTGACAGGCGCGGTTCTACACCATTAATCTCTCAAGTCCCGGTAAACGCGGAAACCGTCCAAGTGGGTACCAGACCACTTCGCCGGTTTTATTGCCGTATACTGTGATGGTTTTCTAAGCGCATGTGTTCCACGGGCATGCCAAAAATAATGAAACTATATAAGGCAATTGACGTTTGGAAGAGAGTGAACGAAACCACAGCCGTTCGCTACCGATGTTTTGAATCCCTGAACTCGAAGCGCTTCTGTGTTCAGAGCGCGGACTTTTATCGTCTGCCTTTCGATGAGCAGCAAGCTGCAAATTTGCGTCGTCAATTTGTGGAGCTGTTCCTCGAACAAGAGCCTGACAACAGAGGCGGAGAACACCCTACATTAGAAGAGGCTATTGCCGCACACGATAAGACTTTTTCGTAGACATCCGGCGCAAGGTCCTGGTTAACGCACAAATCGGTAAGGTCAAGTACTGGGAACAACCTTTCCGATTTGCTGACTAATCGTCCAAGTCAAATTTGTGGGGGAAAATGCAAATGCGCCACAGTAGGAAATCCAGTGGCGCATTTAGCAATACGTCGAGCGCTGGAAGCGGTGGGCGCTCAGTGGTGTACGGAACGTGATAGTGAGCGACGCGTTCAAGTGGCCAGCGGGAGACCCCGAGAAATACGCTTCCGCATCACCATCATCAACCCTAACAACCCTACCCCAACCAGCATGAGGCTGGGTGTTCCAGGCTCGGGGGTGGTCACTACAGTGAACTCGGCATATAGCTCAGGTCCTAATGTTGGATTATTTTGGACTGGTGAGGCGGTTGTAAAAATGGTCCAGGTGGGACCAGTGCAACTGCCGCTTCCACAGCTCATCCCGACGGCCAAGGGGGAAGAAAAAGGGACGAAGACATTGACACCCCCGAGAACCGTGTAGGGGAAGGTGGAGATGCCGTTCAAGGCGTTGTCGATAGCAGTCGCCGCAGTTAAGGCATCGGTTTGGGATGCGAATGTGATCGAGGGTGTTACGGTACTAACAAATGTAACATCGTATGTGTTTCCGAGAATCGTTAAATTGTCGATGGCTGTAACGTCTCCCCCGGATTCAACGATGGATACGGAATCCGCGTAGGCGTTGGGAGCGACGATCGCCACAAGCAGTATCGCAAGGATGCTCCAAAGAGATTTTCGCATCTTTCAAGTTCCTCCTGAAAGGGTGCGAGCGGAAAAGAGGCACACCCCCGTGGTTTATCGTGCACGATTAATGCCAATCCTCCTTACTGAAACGAAATGAATTGCCAACACCGGTCACTGCACACACTGCAAATAGTTTCCACAGTTATCCAAACTCATGCTCTAGCAGTTTACTGATTGTGATATGCATCACATCAATTAACTATGTGTGATAACCATCACTTCGCTTTACTAAATGTGATGGCCGTCACTTCGGTCTCTCCTTACTTGCGTGGCCTCACCAATTTTCAATGATTGAAGCAAACGCACCGTAGCGCCTGGTAAACGCGGAAATCGGTAAGGTCAAGTACTGGGAACAACCTTTCCGATTTGCTGACTTACCAGGCGCTGACCGTTCTAGACCGAGTGCCAGCCTTACCGATAAGTAATGCTACTTGTAATTACCTTTACATACAACAACGATTCCGTGATGATTGCACCATGTGGATTCTTAAGGGCACCTTGCTCGGATTATGGCTGTTCGGGTTCGGCAGCTTGTTTTATCTCTACCTCACAATCTTCCGTCCCTTACGGCCCCACACTGCCACATCCTTCAGTCTCCTCACCGGCCAAAGAATTCACAATCCGTTGTGGTGGGCCGCTCTCGTAGTGTGTCTTGTTCTTGGCTATGCGATTGCCCACAGGTGGTCAGGCCCACCCATTCTGTGGATTGCATTCCTGTTGACCGGACTGGTCCCAGCAGGATATCTAGCACTCGTCATCATGATTGCAGCGAAATTGAAACACGTCAGTCAAAGTCACCTATAAATTGGCGGTTGGTCCCGGTACACATTTGTCCGGTTTGTCGACTTCTCAAGAGATGGGGAACTACTCAAGGGCGGGGATAATGGGTGGATGAACACTTCATGCCAAAGCCCTTCTCTTTATTCCAATTAAGTTCACATGTCTTAACGGCAAGTTCCGGATTTACTGCATGAACTTTATCGAATGCTTCCTGAGCCTTTTTCGTTTGTCCAGTGAGTGTGTAGATAGCACCAAGTTCTTCAAGGGCGGAGGTCTGCTCTGAGGGGTCATTCGCATCAAGCTCAACCAGCTTTTGCGTGACGGAGATTGCCTTGTCATATTGCTGGACGGCCAAGCAAGCACCCGTGAGTGTCTGGAGCGAAGACTTTACCTCCGAAGTGTCATTAGAGCTAACTTCGACCATTCGTTCTGCTGCTGTTACTGCTTTCTCGTATTGCCCTGAACTCTGCAAAGCCCACACAAAATTACCATACAGGGCGGGCTGAGGAGACTTGACGACCGCCGTTTCAAAAGCTTCTACGGCTTTTGAGTAGTCCTTCTTGGCCATGTAGGCGAGGCCGAGCGAATTGTAGGAAATCCCATTGGTCGGATGAAGCTCAACATCCTGCTTGCAAGCTGCGATTGCGAGGTCAAGTTCTTCAATGAGTTGATAGCCTTCACACAATTTCCACCAGACCCTCGGATTTTTCGGGTCATTTCTTGCGGCATCTTTGAGAAGTTGGACGTTGCCCTTTAAGTCGTTTGCCGCAAACTTCTTTCCTGCCTCGGTAATCAATTGGTCCGCTTTAGCTCGATTCCATCTCTCAGCCAACCCGGCACACCCCACTGACCCAAGACATAGCAGCAATACGGGTATTCGAGCAGTAGCCAGTCGAGTTGATTTCATATCGGAAAGCATAACCCCTCAGACGAAGGGATTCAAAGTTGAAGACGGCCTGCACGATGCAAGGTGCTTGATTAACGCAAAAATCGCCGAAGTACGTACTAGCCCGAAGATGGAAGGTTAGCCGACGCAAATCAGGCACAACTGACAATCCTTGGTGTAGAATTCGGCAAGATAATCGCTCCACAAATACGACCTGAACCGTTAGACCTGGAAGGAGACCACCGTGGGCTTAGAGTTGCGCGCGTTCCTAGTCTTGTTTTTGCTTTCGTTGGCTGTCCCAGTCGTTCTATTTCTTTCGTTGCGCACCAGTCTTCGCCAACTGCTGCAACAAACCGTCAAGACCGGCGCTGGAGTCACTTTCTACCTCCGGTCTTTCCTTCTGGTTCTGTTCCTTTCCGCTCTCTCAGTGGCCATAGGGACCTCGTTTGATTTGAAGCCGGACTCTCGCTTCATGGAATACGTATGGAAGGGAGCGGAAGGACTGTCCGCGACTCTGTTGGAAACACTTCTGTTCACAGTAGCGTACGCAGTCCTCATCACCATTCTTGTCGCCACGTTGAAAATCAAAGATGACAAATGACACATACCTAGTTCTTTCCTACGTCGTCTGTGCCGCCCTTTCGATTGCACTGGGCACCTCAGTCTATTTGTTTCTGCGGCGTCCGTTTGCTGTCGTTGCGGACGCAACACCTGGGAAACACCTTCGCTCGATATTGAAGAGGCTCTTTCCCATCGGAGTGCTTTCCCCAGCTTTGCTTGGCTTCGTTTCTGTGTCTTATAAAAGCTGTGGCCGGCAAACGTATGCAAAAATTGTCGAGAGCCGAAGCTACCTCGTCCAGAAGAACCAGGAACAGATTTCTTCGACCTTGTTGTCGATTGTGGTCGCGGTCCTCATCTGGGATGTTGTCATCCTCCTACTTACAAAACTCGCGCAAAGAGAGTCGAATTCCCGGTAGGTCCTGTTAAACGCCGTAATCGTAGACTTGAAATTGGTTGCGAAGCTTGTCTCTGGCGAATGGTTATCTTGTCCCTTGATTCTTCATGTTCGACACCGGTTGCACTTGCTGGTCCGGCCATGCCTCGCGCCAGCATTTCATCGGGGTGCACGCACTAACATTAGGTGGGATACCGAATGATCGTGAATTATCTAAGTCTAAATCCTTTAAAATGAGCTGGCCATTTTGTTAGCTTCGCCGCGTGAACCAAAAAAATCGTCATTTTGGACTCATGTTGTGCCCCACTCCGATTCAGACAGTAAAATAACACACTGGCTGGGTCGCGCCTGCAGGTCCGTCGGGTTGGCGGTGGACCGACGAAACCCCGCTGTCAGCGCGCCTTCCAGGGTGGTCCAGTCTCTTTGAGATCAGCGTTCCCAGGTCTCCGGTTTTCCGTCGCATAGCAAAACCTTTCAAAAACCGTCGCGGGCTCATTTTGTGGATTAAAATAGCTTGTTTTCTTTATGTGTTTATGTTATATAACATAAAGAGGAGAACTGCCCCTGGCCACCTTATCGGATCGCGCCAGCCGTCTTCGTCAGGCCCTCAAGACCCTGCTCGACGATTACCAGCGTCAGATCGATACCTTGCTCCCCCTCCGTCAACTCGTCAAAGGTTCCGTCTACGACCTCCAGACCCGCTGCGGCAAGCCCTCCTGTCACTGCGCCTCCGCCGCAGGGACCGCTCCACACCTCCACCGTGATTTCCTGGTCCGAGCACGGTAAGACCCGCCTCCGCACCTTGCCGCCCGGCGAACTCTCGCGCTTCCGCCAGTTGACCGAAAACTATCGCCGCTTCCGCCAAGCCCGCGCCGCACTGGTCAAACTGCACCAGGCAGATCGCTGGCCCACATCGATCGCCTGGAAGCAGCTCTCCGTCTGCCGCCACCCCAAGCCGGCTTCGCGCCGGCGGAAAAGATAATGGACCTCGTCGCTTTTCAGTACGACCGTTCTTTCGTGCTGGACGCTCTGCGCCAGGGCGACATCGATTACCTGGAGCACGTCTCGGAAGCCGCCGAAGCCGATCTGTTCCGCCACCTCATCCGGCGGCAGGTCATCCAACGCTTGGCGGAAACCTATCCCACGCCTCGAAAAAAGGAGGAGGTGCCGGTCTGGATTTACTTGTCCAGCGAACTCACTCTCAAGCTCCACGGCGCCCAGAGCTATCACGCCTTCCCGCGCATCCTGCGCTCCGGCGGTCTGCATCGAGGCCCTGGGGCCGGAGATGGGCGGTCGCAAAACATCGCATCCGGAAACCGGCGACGTGACCTTGGCCTGCCCCGGCTTCAACGACAAGAACGATTACGATCGCCAGACTCCCTGCGATCAGGACTTCCTGCGCAAGTTCGCCCAGCGACACAAACGCCGATCGGTTGCACGCTTGGTTCAATCGCGAGGTGCCGCGCTGTTTACGGTCTCTCGGTCTGTTCGATCTCCGAGGGGCTGTTCATCGGAGACGCTTCCTATTTGTTCGTCCCCGATAACGAGCACTACGAGCAATCCGATCTGCTTTGGTTCGATGAGCACAACCACCCGGTGGAAGCCGACCAGGTGGATCTCCGCGACAAGCGCTATCAGCAACACCGCTGCTACAAGCTGGTGAGCCTGATCCACGTCAACCGCAAGCTGGACTTTTTTTTTGTCGTGGCGGCCCGCGTGGTATCCGGCCGGCGGCATGAGTGCCCCATCCTTTATGAACTGGTCGAAGAGGTGGTCCGGGCCGTGCACAAAGGCTTTATCAAAGTCCTCATCGTGGACCGCGGATTGATCGATGGCGAGCGGATGGGACATCTCAAACAGAAGTTGGGCGATCGATACCATCGTCCCGCTGCGCACGCAACATGGACCTCTACGCCGATGCCATCGGGCTGACCCGGCTGCGCGGCTTCGCCTGGGAACCCTATGTTCCGCTGGCCGCGCCGCCGCCCGCCACGACCGCATCGCCGCGTCCTGCGGCGGTGGAGAAGCGGGAAGCCAAACGCCAGCGGACCTTGGCGGAGCGCAAGGCCGAGCTGCCGCCTCGCCCGCTGCCACCCCCACCGCCCGGACGCTGGCTCCGCAAACCCTGCTCGGTCTCGGCCGCGGCCTGCTGAGTTGGAGTCAGTGTCCCGTGCCATTAACTGCCGTGGTGAACCGCGAGCGCGACGAGCACGGCCAAACGCAAGGACTGGGTGCTGGTCAGCACTTCGGATCGACTTCACGGCCGCCCACATCCGTTCCACCTACGAACTGCGTCCCGCCATCGAAGAGCGGCACCGGCAGTACAAGTGCTTTCTGGGATCTCACCCGCATGCATTCCTGCGCCTTCTCGCTGGTGGTCAATCAGGCGCTGTTCGTTCTGTTCGCCTACACCCTGGTGCAGGCCCACCTCGTCTTGCGCCAGCGCCAGCAACTCACTGGCGGCATTTGGGAACGCACCTGGCAACTTCTCTCGCCCACCCTGGAAGTGGTCGCGGTGTACTATCGCCAACGGTTCTGTCTGCTCACGCTCGCAGAATTCGGCAGAATCCTACTCGACATTGCGGAGCCCGTTCGGGGCAAGTTGCGGGAGAAACTCCGACGCATCGAGCGCGAACAATACTCTCTGCTGGAAACCGCGCGCTCTCCATAAGTACACGCCGCACCACCATTCATCCCCTGCCGACCAAACGCCGGTCTCTCCGGTGATGCGGTTCCATTCCCTGGATGGTTACCCGTCACCCCGCCAACCTTGGCGGAAGACCAATGGTCCCCGCTCCACCTGACGGGTGGCCAGCCTGCTCGAATTTCAAAGTGCTCAGAATCGCCATTTTTTAGCGATCGCCGATATTTCAGCGCCCCTCTCACCCTTCAAGGACTTCTCACTGTCTGAATCGCAGTTGTGCCCCAGACTGGAGTGGCTCTATTTTGATGTCTGTATTAGAATGAAAAGAAGAGTGTTGCGCGGTTC
>CAWABP010000029.1:0-291273 GCA_963780315.1 Candidatus Acidiferrales bacterium
GCAAATTTGTAAGTCCCCCACTCATGAGCCACGAAGAGGACTTAAAATATACAAGAAGTGGGTCCTTTGTACCGTGGGTTGGTTCTGCTAGGAATTTTTCATAACCCATCCGGCCACTGCGATCATAACCAGCCATATTGATCTGGTATCGGTTGGCATTCTTGGATGTAAAAGAAAGTGTTAACGGAATCAGCTCCCCTTGATGGAAGACGGATGAGGCCGATGAAATCCGGAGCTGAGGGGAAGCATCACTAACTAGTACCGAAGCGGCCTGTTGGGCGGCGGTAGGTCTTCCAAGTGCGCTCAAGAAAGCGAAGAGAAACAGGACAGCTATCGGGCTAGAGATAGTTGCACTCATCATTCTGCACGCATAGACGTATCAATGTTCCTTTTGTAAGCCGAATCCGTTTAGCGGCGAGAAAGCTCTAACTCATGATTCTCGCAGTAACCGGAAACAGATCCAGTACCCGCTAGCGGCCGGACTGACGCGCTGGCGGCGACCCCAAATTGGTGGGCGGAAGTAGCGCCCTTTGCACCCCGCCCTGGTTGTGCGAAACTTTTTGTGTTGCCATGACAGCCAACTCGCCACGGAGCCGCACAATGCGAAAGTTTCTTCTTGCCTGCACCTTCGGTTTGATTTTTCTTTCGATTGGACTTGCCGCGTTTCGCGGGCAGAAATGGAGCGTTCCTGAGGACGATAAGCAGCGCAAGAACCCCATCGCGCCCTCGGAAGCCGCCTTGAAGGCCGCGCAGGATATTTACGCGGACAAATGCGCCAATTGCCATGGCGACTCCGGCAAGGGCGATGGGTCAGACGCCATGATGTACGATCCCGGCCCCGCCGATCTTACCGACGCATCGCAAATGAAGAAAGTGACCGATGGCGAGATCTACTACCAGATCACCGAAGGGCGCAAGCCCATGCCTTCGTTCAAGAAGCGCTTGACGGACGAGCAACGCTGGCAACTCGTCCTGCTTGTTCGTTCCTTCGCCAATCCTCCGGCGAAACATTGAGGCCAGCAGGTCCGTTGCCGCAGGTTCTACTTCACCGCGCTCAACGCCGTTGCCACTTCCTTCACGTCCGGCACAACAGGTATGTCGTAATTCTTTGCCCAAGCCACCTTGCCTTGTTTGTCCACGATGAAAATGGCACGGCCAGTAATGCCTTTTTCGCCCAGGTACACGCCATATTTTTCGCCGGTCGCGCCCTTGGGATGGAAATCGGCCAGCAGTGAGTACTTGATGCCCATTTTCTCCGCGTAGGCTTTGTGCGACCACACACTGTCCACGCTCAGGCCGAGCACTTCGGCATCCAGCGTTTCAAACTGCTTCATGTCGTTCACAAAGCAGGCGTGCTCGTTAGTGCAGACTGGGCTCCAGTCCAGCGGATAAAACACCAGCACAACTTTCTTTTTTTCGGCAAAGTCCGAAAGCTTCACTTCCTTCTGGTTCTGATCCTTCAAGGTAAAATCCGGTGCTGTGTGGCCAATTGTCAAGCTCATAATGTGTTCCTTTCCGTCGTTGGAATTCCCGCTCAGCATCTTACCGAATCCGATGCCCACCCGCCAAACTCACACTTTCTTTGGCTGGCTGAGGGCGCTACACTTCGGCGCAATGAATTCTCGTCTGCCAGCGCCGCGCGCGGAACTCTCATGCTAAACCTCCGCGAAGTGGTGGACCGCTACCTCGCAGTCGTTCACAATTTCGGCCAGCCTGTACCGCTTTCTGCCTTTCAGCTTGGTCCCACGGAAATCCAGACGCTTTTCACCACCCTCGACGAGGATTACCACTTCAGCCGCTACATGCATTTTTCCAACATCGTTGGCGATGCCTACATCATTAGCGGCGAAGCCGTAACACACCTCTCCATCGATCCCACCATAGAGTCCATTCTGTAGTTTGTTTGTCCCCGGATTAGTAGGCAGTGAAAAGGCTCCTCTCCGTTTGGATTGAAGCCTCTTCGCCAGATTGTGTTGATGGGTGAAAGTGAATTCAGCGGGTCGTCCTGGCTAGCTCGATCTAGTGGTTCTCGTGATAGAGAAATGTCTGCCCGCTGTTATCGCCGGGATAGAACCAGCTGTGAAGCGCCATCGGCGAATTGCCGGGGCGCTCTTCAAGTTCGATGACGGTCTTATCGGGGGCGTCCACCCTGTAGTCCGGGACCGTCAGTACCGTGGCCAGAATCTGTGTTTCATCCTCATTCCAGATCTGGACGATGTGGCGGTGGGATGGGGAAGTCGCCAGTTTGAAGACGTAGGTTCCCGGCGGCAGTACTTGCCCGGGAATTTCCACCGAGTCAGTGAAAGTTACTGTGGTTTTTTTATTCCATTCGTCTGCTTTTGCACCAAGGGCGATCGTTCCACAGAGCACGGCGGCGCACACTGTGGCTTGAACTATTCCGCGAATTTGCATACAACGGACCTCCTCATTGAATTCGGCCGGGGAAGGCTAATCGAACTTTGCGGCTGGATGAACGGCTGGGGATAATTCGTTTGGAGTGATTTGCTAGAACGCTGTTTGCTCAATAACTTGGATTGGGCTGGCGTTAAGCAGCGCCAACAGTTTTTGGGCGGAACATCGCTGAATAATCTTGCGCAAATTCGGAAAAGCTCCTCGGCGCGGCTCCCGTCACTTCCAAGACAGCATCCGTCACCTCGGCTGCTTCGCCATTGCGGTAGATTGAGTATTCTTCCACCAGCCCGGCTGCTTGCCACTCTGGCATGCCGAGGTCGAGCAGAGACTGCAGCAGGGCAGCCGGAGGCAGATCCACGTAATTGACCTGCCTGTGTGTAACTTCCGTCAACTCCTCCGCCATCTGGTAATGGGTAAGTGCTTCGGGACCCGTTATCTCGTAGGTTTCCCCCTCATGACCCGATTCGGTCAGTGTGGTGGCAGCCACGGATGCGATGTCGCGAACATCCACGGCACTGACTTTCGCATTTCCAGCAGCGCCAAAGAATTTTCCTTGCGACACGATGGTTGAGCGGAACTGCAGAAGGCCCTGCATGAACAGATTCGGTCTCAGAAATGTGTACGCCAAACCCGATTCACGAATATATTCCTCGACCGCAGCATGATAGCGCTGAAAGCGTCCCGCGGAGTTTAGGGCCGCGCCGTACTGTGAGAGCTTCACGATGTGGCGTACGCCACTGCGCCGGGCGGCATCCACGAATAACAATTGCTGCTCTTCCACTTTCGCGGAAGAGGGCATCAGCAGAAAGAGCCGGTCCACTCCTTTCAGAGCTGCCGTGAAGGTTGCGGGCCGGTTGAAATCGCCTTCTACAAGTTCCACGCCAGGATATGCAATCGTTTGGGCCTGGGCTCGACTGCGAACAAATGCGCGCACCGCGGCGTGCCGCGCGAAAAGCTCCTTGATCAACTCAACTCCATTGTTTCCTGTTGCACCCGTTACTAAAATCATCTGCTCCTCCTTGCATCCAGCTGATTTGCGGTGACCGGCAAAGGCGCCGGCCTTTTCCCCTCACCTATGCCTCCTGTACTTAGACGGCTTCTTCGATTGTTTGTACGTGGATCAAGTTGTTCTTCGCGTCCAGCGTTCCGGTAACGCGCACGTTTTTTCCCTGGTATTCCTTTGCCTTTACCTGGTCATCCAGCTGATAAGGAGTCTTGGAGCCGGGATCTTCCAACACAAAATTATCGCCATCGTTGAAGATCCTTCCGTTAAAAGTTTTCACCTCAGCTTGCTCTTGTTGTGATTGTGTATCGTCGTGTTGATCCACGATGGACGAGCTGGTGAGAAGTGAGAGTTGGCTGACTTCCTTCAGGCCCGTTGACCAGTCACTTACTTGCGGCAGGGCAAACGCCAATATTCCAGCGGCTAGTCGTATCGTACCTTTGCGCTGCATGTTCCACCTCTTGCCAAAAATCTGACTGGGAGCCATGGAGGGTGCACATTGCGTGCCAGAGTCGAAGCGAATTAAAGCTTATGAATTCAGCCGATTGTAAATTATTCAGTCAGCCTAGTACTCGCCCACTTGAGCTCGCCTCACTGAAAAATATTCAGGCGGTGGAATTCGCCCATTAGCGCAATCATGCTCCATTGAATCGTGTCTCTATCGTCCGAACACCGAGTACGGGATTCCCTTCGATTCGCGCTGCGGAGGCGATTCCACCTGTGCCTGACGCCGCATCGCCGCTGCAATCGCGCGGTCCGCGCGGCCATTGGCAACGCGCTCCAATGCGTCGGCAATCCGCGATAATTCGAAAGCAATCTGGTCCGTACCACTCGAACGTTTCAGCACTACCACGCGCTTTCGGCTGAAGTACAGCGCCAGCCAGAACACCACGCCGAATATGAGAGATACGATCATCATGATCATGTCGTGACTTGTGATCGTGACGCTTCTGCCGGCAATTGCAATGATGTGATCCGTAAACAAATCTTCCTCCCGGCTGGGGTTTCTGAGTTGTTTATCCGCTGATCTATTATTCGTATTTCGCGGCGTTGCGCCCGGCGCCGGCTCCGCTACGCCCACGAAGGTTTGGCCGGAACTCTTGCGGCGCGTATACTTCGCGGCAAGAGTTCTGGCCGCTTTAAGTGCGCTTTCCTAACGCTTCAGATGGGGAGATGACTTTTGGAGCGCCGCGATCAGATCATGCGCTGCCGCGGGAGTAGAAACGTCCGATTCCGTGATGATCTTCACGGCGCTGGCGGAGTTTCCGTACAGCTTGCGGTTCGCATCGTCGTCAGGACGTAGCGTTGAACCTTCCAGCGAGATTCCGGCAAACGCACCTCTTGCGCGAGAGTAGCTCAGTATCTCCGCCCGCATATAGGCGTCTGTATCCGCGGAAGCGGATCGTCCAATCGGACCGGCTGCTGCAGACAAGTCTGCGCCCAATCTCACCTTGGAATGTAACAGGCTATTCGCCCCACGATCGTTCATCACCAGAAAAACGAAATCGGTGGCTTCTCCCCCAATCTGCAAGCCGACGCTCCCGCCTTCCAGCGCGTACATGGCCGGCGCGCCCCATGAGCCGGAGAAGTCTTTGCCAGTCCGGCAAACCATCGAGCCACGGCCATAGCTGCCTCCAACAACAAACGCTGCCTTCAGCACCGATGGCATCACCACCACGCATCGTGCCTTGTCGAGCAAGTCTTGTGGGATATCATCAGGGACATCCAGGATCTCCTGCATGACCTTGCCTGAATTCTGAAGACGATTCTCCTCGGTCTTTGCTTCGCTCGGATCTTTCGCAGATAAGCTTGGCCCCAGGACGAGCAGACCCGCCATTATCCCCAAACATGTTTTTGTATATTTCATTTAAAGCGCCTCCTTAAGCGCCTGGCTAGCATTCGCGTGTGAATACTGTTTTCGTTTTTGGGCTGGCTGGTCTTTCGCCCTTTTATTTCCGGTCACAGAAGGGCAACTTTGTTTCCAGATGCACAGAAAGTTTGCTACTAGCCTGAGAATTCAATGGCATAGCCGGATTTGCTGAACGTTTTACTACTCCCGCGAACTCACGCTAGGGTGAGAAGTCTGTAAATTTTTCAGGGTGTTCCGGAAAAAGGAACTCGATAGTTCTGTACTAGAACCATCCTCGCCTCAGCGGTTTCCTTCCGCTAAATCAAAAATTCTCCGCAGCTTATACGGCTTGGCAAAACGAATGCTCTTGTCCCGCGCGCCGACATTTTGGTGAGGCGAACACCGCCAAGGAGGAATTCTCCCAATGTCGAACGCACGCAAAATGGCCTCTCACTTTTTATTGGCTGTGGCACTCTTCGCTCCTGTGCTGATCAATGGTTGTGCCGCACGTGCTTCCTATCGCGTCTACGACCCGGCCTTTCAGGACTACCACGTTTGGGACGCCAACGAGGGCGTCTACTATCAACGCTGGGAGGTCGAGACTCACCGCGACCATCGTGATTTCCGCAAACGCGACGGCGGCGAGCAAAAAGAATATTGGAACTGGCGCCACAGCCACAACGACGATAGGCGGTAGCAACTGTTCTCTTGGGACGTCATTCTATTGAAGGGCGTTCCGAGCATTAGCGAGTCTACTGCCCCATCTTGCTTGGGCCGGCATTCGCGTGGCACTCATCTTATTGATATCGCCGATCTTGTAGCTATGGCTCCCGCCGCAGCAGATTGAAACTCGCCCCAAGAATTCACTGTGGAAATCACATAAATTCACAGAATTACGGTCGCAAGGATTAAAGATAGGTGTAGAATCTGCGCCCAATCAGGGGTGAATGGGGATCCTGCGCAGACTCATCTTCCCCACACGTCCTTCATGAATGAATAGTCACAACGGAGTGCCGTCGGGATCTGTGATGACTTATATGATTCACCAGGTTCGGTGCTGCCGCTCATTGTCCCGCGGTGTTTCCCTGGTGTTTGGGTGAAGTCCGTGAAATATCCGATAAAGCGAGGCATTCTTCATGAGATTCGATTTGAGAAAAGTTCTCGGTATTATTCTTTTTGCCGTCGTTTTCACCCCGCCCTCCAGAGCGCAAGAAACCGTCGGAGCCATCACCGGTACGGTCGTTGACCCCTCAGGCGCCGCCGTCCCCGATTCCTCCGTGACGGCAGTTAACCTCGCAACCAATCTTGAGATAGTTGTTCACACGAATTCGAGCGGTTCCTTCCTTGTCCAGCAACTCCCCGCCGGAACTTACAAGCTCACCATAACGAAGGAGGGCTTCAAAACCGAGACGCACACGCAGGTTCTGGTGAACGGCAATCGCACCACCACGGTCGATTCGACTCTGTCGGTGGGCTCCGTGAGTTCCACCGTGGAAGTTACCGCGGTGCCACTTATGAATGAGACGGACACGACCAACGGCTATGTGGTTGATACGCAGACCATTGAAGAAACCCCGCTCGGCACCGGCAGTTTCACGCAACTTGCCATTCTGAGCCCCGGCGTTCACGCGGACTTTCTGGGTGGTTCCGGTTCGAACGCCGGCCTTGGCAATCAGGCGATTTTCGCCAACGGAAACCGCGATACCAGCAATAGCTTCTCCCTGAACGGCATCAGCACGAACAACCTGTTTAACGGCAACTCCACCAGCCAGGTGGGAGAAAACCGCTTCGTCCTGAACACGGGAGAAAACTTCGGCGCGGCTGGCGATATCCAGACCAGCACTTCTGTGTATTCAGCGATCGGCCAAGCCCTTCCGACACCTCCGACCGATGCCATTCAGGAGATCGCCGTCAACGCGTCGATGTATGACGCGACGCAAGGAAACAACAGCGGAGCGCACATCAGTGTAAACCAAAAATCCGGCACGAACGCCATCCATGGAAGCGGCTGGGAGCAATTCCAGAACAGCGAGATGAACGCCGCGCCGTTCTTCTATAATGCTGCTGGAAAAGATCCCGTCACCGGCCAACAAATACTCCCTCGACCTTTTCTCAATCGAAACTCATTTGGAGGAACACTTGGCGGGCCGATCATCAAGGACAAGCTATTCTACTTTGGTTCCTACCAGGGGGTTCGCATCGCCGATGCTGGGCCTTCAACAAAACAGTTGACGGTGCCGTTTCATCTTACCGATGATCGCAGCGCACAGGGTATCGCCAACACGATCAACGCAGATTACTGCACGCTCAGCAACGCACCTTCCTACTGCCCCTTCACTTCAAACATGGTCAGTACTCCAGCGATGGACCTGCTGAATGCCAAACTTTCCAACGGCCAATATCTGATTCCGAGCGTGAGCGCGACGACTTTTTCAGAAGGCGTGGCTAGGGCCACGACCCTTGGGTACGATGCCATACTTCAGGGACCCAACACGCATGCAAGTGTGAATCAGGCGATCGGCGGGCTCGACTACATGTGGAGCACAAAGGATCGTTTCTCCGTCAAGTATTACTACCAGAATGATCCGACCAGCGACCCATTTGGCGCGGTCGGTTCACTGCTGGGCTTTCCGCAGCAGCTTTCCGCGGGCAGCCAGGTGATTTCCATTGCCAACACCGTCATTCTTTCCCCAACGCTTACGTGGGAGCAGCATGTCGGTTTTACAAGGATGCGGGCATACGCATCAACGACGTCGGCGTTTACGCCCGATTCCATGGGAATTACTTTGCCGGGTGCGGCGACGTTTCCGCAATTCGAGCTGTCCACATCGGACCCTCGGCTCGGAAACGGACTGGAATTCGGTCCGAGCACCAGCTTCGGCAATGGCGGCATGTTCCAAAATCAATGGGAATATGGAACCTCAATGAGCTGGGTAAAGGGAAAGCACACGCTCAGCTTCGGCACGGTATGGGACCACACCCAACTCAATATCCTTAACAACAACTTGAACACGGATCCGCTCTACTTCAGCGACTTCGGGACTTTTGCGGAAGGACAGTTGCATGGTGGAGATGCATTTGTCGGTACTGCAAGCCGCTACTACCGGTCCGACACAATCGGCACTTACGTCAACGACAATTTCAAAATGCGCAGCAACCTGACCATTACCGCGGGCCTACGCTGGGACATCGACGGGCCACTCTCAGAAAAGTATGGAAGACTGACCGCGTTCGACCCGTCGAAGTATAGCTACGTGCAATGCAAAGTGGGCGGAGTTGCGGCAGACCCTGCTTTGACTGAATACGATAATGGAAATTACGATGGCCAATGTGATCCAGGGACTGATGTCATTACCAACTCCGGTCTGGAAATTGCCGGGAACAACAAAACCGGTGGCACGCCCGGCGCGAGCGATTCGCTGCTGAAGAGGCATCAGTGGGGCTGGGCACCGCGCTTGGGCATCGCTTGGACGCCGCTCAAGAAGATGACGCTGCGCGCGGGTTACGGGATCTATTTTGATCGCGGCGAGCTGTTCAGCTACTTGTCGCCCAGCGCCGGCTCTGGCTTTAACGGGCCATTCGGCGTGACTTTGGCGCCGCCATTTGTCCAACCCATCTCGACAACAAGAAAAGCGACACTTTCTCAGCCGTTCGGAACGACGCTGCCGCCGCCACCACCGGCCACCGGCGCCGCTTTTCTCGCCTCTCTGCCCAACCTTGCGGAAACGGCATGCGGTTATCCCGGCTGCTGGCCGACGGGCAACCTCTTTGGTCCATTCTTGTTCGGCGGTTATGATATCAACAATAAACTGCCGTACACCCAGAATTGGACGTTGGACATTCAATTCCAGGCTTCCAATAACTGGCTGTTCGAAATCGGCTATGTGGGCAACCACAGTAATCATTTAGTTGTGCCCATTCCATTCAACCAGCCGATCATCGCCACGCCCACGAATCTCGTGAACGGACAAAATTCTTCGTACGGTGGTACAAGCCCTCTCGCCAACCAGAACTGGTATCCCGGGGACCCATTGCCCACGCTCCAGTCGGAGCTCATTTACACGAATGAGTATGCCGGCAACGCGCCGATCCGTGTTCCCTATCCGGGCTATGACATGAATTCTGTCTTGTTCTCAGCCGAGGGCATTTCCAATTACAACGCGCTGCAGCTTCAGGCACGCAAGCGCCTTTCCAGGGGACTACAACTCACGGCGTCGTACACGTGGTCGCATGCTTTAGACGAGCAGAGCGGGCTGGGGCTGTTCTTCACGGGAAATAATCCGCTGGTCCCGCGGTCGAATTATGCATCCTCGGATTTCGATCAGACTCACGTGTTCCTGATCAATTACAGCTACACAACACCCAACCTGGTGAAGCAGGAAATCTTGGGAAAGGTGGTGAATGGCTGGATCATCGGAGGACAGACCGTAGCAGAAAGCGGGCAGCCCTACAGCGTGTATGACTATTCGGGTTCGGTCGGAAGTTTGTACTTCGGAACCAGTAACTATATTGGAAATCCGATGGTCCCACTTAAGTCTGGCATCAAGCCGTCACAGGCGCAACTCCAAGGCACCTTGGGGGTCAACGCGGGCAACCCCGTGCTCGATGCCAACGATTTTGCCCCGCAGTTTGTCGCCCCAGGAACCAATGGAGTGCCTGCCTGCGAGGCAGCCGGGTGCGATCTTTACGAATCGCTCTACGGAAACTCTGGCCGGAACTTGTTCCGAGGCCCCTTCCAGGTTCGCTTTGACATGAGCCTTGCTAAGGAGTTCCCCATCAAGGAGCGCTTCCGCCTGCGCTGCGAGGTTGATGCCTTCAACATTTTCAACCATCCTGATTTCGACGCGCCGAACAACGATGTAAACTTTTTCCCTTACTACGAAGGTCCTCCTTCGGTCCCGCCCCAAGGCAGTCTGGGAGTGATTCAGCATACGATTGGCAGCCCGAGGTTCCTGCAGTTGGGCCTGCACCTGTCGTTCTGACCCGCGCGGATGGGTCTGTAGCTTCCGTTTGGGAACGCCCTTCTCCGGGATGGCGTCCTCAGAATGGGCAAGTCGACAGTTCTGTCGGCCTCAGACCGGGATGGACTTCTCAAAGCGGTTTACGAGCCGCCGGTGCTCTTCGCGCAGTTCTTCTGGGAGCCGTGAACCGAACTTTGCGAAAAATTCGCGGCTGTCGGCCAGGTCGACTTCCCAGTCATCGCCATCCACGCGGAACAATTCATTCAACGCTTCCGTCGGGAGGTACATGCCATCCAACGTCAGTGCCGTTCTTGTGGGGACGTAACCAATCTCGGTTTCGTTCGCTTCGCCGTGCCCCTCGACCCGCTCCAGTATCCACTTCAGCACCCGCACATTTTCTCCGTACCCCGGCCACAGAAACTTTCCGTCGGCGCCTTTGCGGAACCAATTGACGTGGAAAATCTTGGGCGGCTTGGGGATTCGTTTGCCCATATCCAGCCAGTGCAAAAAATAATCCGCCATGTTGTAGCCGCAAAAGGGCAGCATGGCCATGGGGTCGCGCCGCGTAATCCCTACGTCGCCAGTTGCGGCCGCGGTGGTTTCCGATGCCATCGTTGCTCCAACGAACACGCCATGCTGCCAATCGAAAGACTCGTACACCAGCGGCGCTAGCCGGGCGCGACGTCCGCCAAAAATAAACGCGGAAATAGGCACGCCTTCCGGCACTTCCCATTTGGGCGAAATGCAAGGAGATTGGTGTGCGGGCACCGTATAGCGCGCATTCGGATGTGCGGCGGGTCCCTTGGAAAGATCCCACTTCTCGCCGCGCCAAGTCACCAGACCTTCCGGCGGACCGCCGCCGATGCCTTCCCACCACGGTTCATCCTTCAGCGTCACGCCCACATTGGTGAAAATGGTGTTGCGGTTCAGCGCACTCATCACGTTGGGGTTTGTATTCATCCCCGTGCCCGGTGCCACGCCAAAAAATCCCGCTTCAGGATTGATGGCGTGGAGATAGCCATCGGCGCCGATTTGCATCCAGGCGATATCATCGCCAATCGTCCAGACCTTGTAACCCTGGCTCTCCAGCGCGGAGACCATCATCGCCAAGTTCGTCTTTCCGCAGGCGCTGGGGAACGCCGCCGCCATGTAGGTTACTTTTCCACCTGGAGATTCCAAGCCGAGAACAAGCATGTGCTCCGCAAACCAGCCCTGCTGCCGTGCCATGTAGCTGGCGATGCGCAACGCGAAGCACTTCTTACCTAACAAGGCGTTGCCGCCGTACCCGGAGCCAACGCTCCAGATCAACCGTTCCTCCGGAAAGTGCGCAATGTAGCGGCGCAGCGGATCCAAATCGCCCAGCGAGTGCAGCCCCGGCACAAAATCCGTGGAATTGCCGAGCAGGTCTGTCGCCACTTTGCCGATGCGCGCCATGATGCGCATGTTCGCCACCACGTATGGGCTGTCCGTTACCTCCACGCCGACCTTGCTGAGCGGCGAATTCACCGGCCCCATGATGTACGGCACTACGTACATGGTGCGCCCGCGCATGGCGCCATCCAGCAACTTGCCTACCTTGAATTTTGCCGCCCCGGGATCCATCCAGTTGTTCGTTGGGCCAACTTCGTCTTTGTCGGGCATGCAGATGAAGGTCAAATGTTCCGTGCGGGCTACATCGCTGGGATTACTGCGGTGCAAATAACAGTTGGGATAGGTTTTTTCGTTAAGTTGGAAGGAATCCACGTGCTTCGTCATTTCGTGCAGCACGATTTTGTTTTCTGTCTCGGATCCGTCGCAGAAAACGACTTTATCCGGCTTGGTCAACCGGGCGGCCTGCTCAACCCAGGTTTCCATTGGCGTTCCCACGTTCAACCCCCGGTATCTTAGATGAGGAGCATCGGATGCGCGTCACGATGCGCCATGCCCGCCTGTTACCAAAGCCAGGAGGAGCGTCCCAGAGAAGCAGGGTGGTGCGGCACTTTTGTGTCCGCACAGTGTATGTTAGCCACGAGTCCTGCGCAAGTTCCGCCCGGCCTTATGACCCCCTGCGCCTTTGCTTATGCGGCTATTTCGCGCGTAGCTGGGTTTGCCGCTGCTTCACGTCCTACCGGACCGCGCTATCACAGCGCACGCGCGATGGTATGATTCCGTTATGTACGTCCAGAAATTTCAGGTGTTTTTGGTGATTCGCGGAGAGCGCAAGCCCTGCCCTTTGGAATGGCTTGATCAATTCTGCATGCGCAATTTCACCAATTCTTCTGATTTTGACGACACGCTGCCGGTGGCCGACGGCCTCCTGGAAGCAAGCTTCCGCCTCACGCCCGAGCGCTTTGCTGAAGGTCTCGGCGCATGGCTCACGCAACGTGGAAAAGGTGCAGGCCAGCCAGTAGTTGTGCAAGTTACCCGCGCCTGAAATCCGGCGATCCAGATCGCTACTCAGTGGTCATGATTCTCTTGGCTTCGATCGCCGCGCGGATGGCGGGCAAAGCTTTCAATGCCGCTTCTTCTCCTGCGCGCACCATCTCCGGAGTCTTGGTGAAATCATCCCAGGCATATGGCGTCACGTCGGGTTCGATGATCACATCAGCGTGATGCCGCCACTCCAGATCCGCATGTTTTTGAATGATAGTGAAGGAGCGGCTCAGTACATCCGTGAACGTGCGCGGACTTTCGATCATCCTGGATTCCAGATACACCGCGATCACCAGTTCGGCTCCCAGCAAAAACACACCTTCGATGGGCACCAGCGCGGTAAGGAATCCGTCCACCAGTGTGCGCCCTTCATGTTGCACCGGCACAAACAACCCGGGAAAAGCGCACGAAGCGCGCAGGGCCGGCGCGATCGGTCCGCTGTAGTAGTACACCGCCAATCCCTCACTGATGTCGGTTGCAGCGATGGCCAACGGCTTCTGCAAGTCCTCAAACCGCTTTGTCGCAGTCACCCGCGAAAGATAATTTTCCAGCCGCTGATTCGTCGCCAGTCCCAGCCAGGAAGGGCTCCACCTGCCAAAATCGCTGAATCTTGTTCCCAGCGCCATTTCTTGCATCGTTTCTAGAGAGGTTCCAGCGCAGTACCCCGCGCCGATCAGCGCACCAACGCTTGTGCCAGAAACAACATCAATCGGGATAGCCGCTTCGCGAAGTACGCGCAACACGCCAATGTGCGCGATTCCGCGCGCAAATCCCCCGGCCAGCGCCAGCCCCACGCGTGGACGCTTTGTCCCCGGCAGAGTGCCGCCATAGGCAAACGCGCGAAACACCTCTTTCGCGAGCGCCAGAAAGCCTGGAGTTTCCACTGTTTTTTCCTTAGGCATGTTCCCGCCATTCTAAACTGTCCGAGGCTTACCAAACAGGTGTTTGACCGCCGCTTGCCGGTTTTGTAACCTGTCTTGCCGTACCAATCATGTTCCAGAAGGCTTGCGTATGACTCTGCGAATCCAGAAAGCTGCTGTTCTCGGCGCGGGCACCATGGGTGCGCGCATCGCCGCCCACTTTGCCAATGCCGGCCTTCCCTGTCTTCTTCTCGACATCGTCCCCAAGGACGCCGCTCCCGGCGCTCGCAATAAACTTGCCCTCGCGGGAATCGAAGCAGCCAAGAGATCACGTCCCGCTGCTTTCTTTACCCCGGCTTTGGCCTCTCGAATTTCTGTTGGCAATTTTGAGGACGATCTTGCGCGCATCGCCGACGCCGATTGGATTATCGAAGTGGTGGCAGAGAATCTGGAAATCAAGCGCGGCCTGCTTGCCAAAGTGGCGCAATATCGCAAGCCCGGGGCCATCGTCACCACGAACACCTCCGGCTTACCCGTTCACTTAATCGCAGAAGGGCTCCCCGAAGAATTTCAGCAGCATTGGGCAGGCACCCATTTCTTCAACCCGCCGCGCTACATGAAACTCGTCGAGGTTATTCCCGGTCCCAAGACGTCTCCAGAAGTGCTGGCCGCGCTATCTGATTTTTGCGACCGGCGTCTGGGCAAAGGTGTTGTCGTCGCCAAGGACACGCCGAACTTCATCGCCAACCGCATTGGTACGTATTCGATGTTGAATGCGCTGCGGCTGATGACTTCGCTCGGCTTGACCATTGAAGAAGTTGACGCGTGCACTGGCCCGGCGGTGGGCTGGCCAAAGTCCGCCACCTTCCGGACCGCGGATATTGTCGGCCTGGATATTCTGATGCACGTGGTGGAGAACATCTATGAGACCGCGCCGAACGATGAATCACGCGAAGCTTACAAGGTGCCGGCCTTCGTGGAAGATATGGCACGCCGCGGCTGGATTGGCGACAAGACTGGCCAGGGATTTTATAAACGAGTGAGGGGTGAAGGCGAAAAGGAAATCCTGACGATTGACCTTAATACGATGGAGTATCGTGCCCGCCAGAAGGCCCGCTTCGCTTCCATCGAAGCGGGCAAGACTATTGAAGACACGCGTGAACGCCTGCGCTCCCTCATTATCCCGCTCTTCGAGGGTCAAAAAACCGACAAGGCTCAGCAATTTATCTGGGGCGGCCTCTCCGAGCTGTGCCTCTACGCCGGACGCCGCATGCCGGAAATTTCCGACCACATCGTGGATGTGGATCGCGCCATGCGCTGGGGCTTTGCCTGGGAAATTGGCCCATTTGAAATCGTGGACGCGCTGGGACTACCCGCGTTCGCGGAGCAGATCAAGAAAGAAGGCCGCACGCTGCCTGAAATTTTTGAAAAGGCGTTAGCGAGTAGCCGGAAGAGTCTTTACGAATCGGAAAAGGGCGTCACTTCTGTCTTCGATCTCACCACAACGTCGCTGAAGAAAGTCGAGGAGCCCGCTGGCATCCTCATCCTGAAAAACTTGAAGGACGCCGGCCGCGAAGTGGAGCGCAATTCCGGCGCCAGCCTGATTGACCTTGGCGACGGCGTGGTCTGCTGCGAGTTTCACGCCAAGATGAATGCCATCGGCGTGGACCTCATCGCCATGCTCCACAAAGGTCTGAAGCGCCTCGAAAAGGATTTCGACGCCATGGTCATCGCCAATCAGGCGACGAATTTCTCTGTCGGCGCGAACCTGATGTTGGTGCTGGTTGGCGCACAGGAGCAGGAGTGGGACGAGTTGCACATGGCCGTGAAGCAGTTCCAGAACGTCAATCTGGCCATCAAGTACGCGCCAAAGCCCGTGGTTGCCGCGCCCCAAGGCATGGCGCTGGGCGGCGGCTGCGAAATCAGTTTGCACGCGGCGAAAATTCAGGCGGCGGCGGAAGCCTACATCGGCTTGGTGGAAGCCGGCGTCGGCCTGATTCCCGGCGGAGGTGGCACGAAGGAGATGCTCATCCGCGCGAACGAGAACGCCGCGTCGGGTGACGACCTCGATCTATTTCACACGCTGAGGCCGGTGTTTGAAAATATCGCCACCGCTAAAGTCGGTTCGAGTGCGGAAGAGTGCCGCGAACTCGGCTACTTGCGCCGGGGCGATGGCTACTCGATGAATCGCGATCGTCTGGTGGCCGATGCCAAGCAGGTTGCACTAGCCCTTGCGCGTGGTGGATGGAAGCCGGCCGCTTCCTCCTGGCAGGAAGGCGCGCAGTCCACGCAGATTAAAGTGCTGGGCGAATCGTTTTTGACCGCCGCCAAAATGGCCATTCACCTGATGGTGCGGGGCGGCTACGCCTCCGACTACGACGCGCAAGTGGCGCGGCAGCTTGCCAATATTCTAGCGGGCGGATCGTTGTCTGCGCCGCAGTTCGTCAGTGAACAATATATTCTCGACCTGGAGCGAGAAGCCTTCGTTTCCCTCTGTGGCGAGAAGAAGACCCAGGAACGTATCGCGCACACGCTGAAAACCGGCAAGCCCCTGCGCAATTAGCAGGCGAGGTTAGCCCCGAGTCTCCTTTGATTTCAGAGCGCCATGCGCTGTGTTGAAACCGTATAAAAACGTATTGTCTCACCAAATAAAGTCGTCTATCATCGCGAACCTGAGGTTTTCCCATGCAAAGACTTCTTGCCCCGCGCGAAGCTGCCAGCATTCTCGGCATCAGCTATCCCACTCTGAAGCAGTGGATCTATCATGGCAAAATCAAGAGCGCCAAGACGCCCGGTGGCCACCACCGCGTTCCGGAATCGGAGATTGACCGCTTGATCCCAAAGAAACTCGAACGTGGCGACGTCGCCTTGCGTCGCGGCAATTTCCGCAAGATCAGCGGTCGCAACCAGCTCATCGGGCGCGTCGTCGCCATCAAGTTCAGCGGGCTACTGGCACAAATCACTCTGGCCATCGGCGAGCAGCACATTACCTCCATCATCACCGCCGACGCCGCGAAAGAGATGCGCCTGAAACCGGGCGAACGCGCCGCAGCCCTCATCAAATCCACCGAAGTAATGATCCTCCGCGTCTGATCTCCGTACCCGCGTGAGCACCCATGATCAAGATTCCCACAATCCGCAAGCGTAGGAGCGCAGCACTGCTGCGCCCCATCCGGGCACTATTACTCGTCTTATTGTTCCTCTTGGGCGCGCCGAAGCTTCACGCGCAATCCCTTCACATCGCCGCGGCTTCTGACTTGCAATTCGCTCTCAACGATCTTGCCTCTCAATACGAAAAGCAATCCGGCGCAAAAATTGCCGTCACGTTTGGCTCCAGCGGCAACTTCTTCGCACAAATCGAAAATGGCGCCCCGTTCGACTTATTCTTTTCCGCCGATATCTCCTATCCGCAAAAACTGATCGAAGCAGGGCTCGCCGAGCCTGACTCCCGCTACACATATGCCTTCGGCCGCATCGTTTTGTGGGTGCCTTCCGATTCGCCTTTGAACCCTTCGCAGATGCAATGGAACACGCTCCTCGATGCGCGCATACAGAAAATTGCCATCGCCAATCCAGAGCACGCCCCCTACGGCCGCGCCGCAGTAGCTGCGCTGCAAAAGGCAGGCTTATACGAGCAGGTAAAACCAAAACTGGTTTACGGCGAAAACATTTCGCAGGCCGCGCAATTCGTGCAGTCGGGCAGCGCTCAGGGTGGCATCCTGGCCATGTCGCTCACCTTTTCGCCAGCCATGAAATCCGGCAAGACCTGGGAAATTCCACGCGAGTGGTACCCGCCAATGGAGCAGGCAGTCGTTCTCTTGAAGGCTTCACCCAACAAGCCTGCAGCCAACACTTTCCTTGCGTTTCTGCGAACGGAGCCGGCACGCGCCATCTTTCGCCGCTACGGGTTCACCTTGCCCGCTGTTGCCAAAGTTCGCGAGGCCAAACCATGAACCTCGATGCTCTCCTGCTTTCCTTTCGCCTGGCCGCAGTCGTATCTGCCGTTCTTCTCGTTCTGGCGCTGCCTCTCGCCTACTGGCTCGCTTTCACTCGCTGGCGCGCAAAATTCCTTCTGGAATCCATTGTCGCCTTGCCGCTGGTTCTTCCTCCCACAGTTCTCGGCTTCTACGCTTTAATTGCGCTCGGTCCCCGCGGCCCGCTCGGCCGCCTGTGGCAATACTTGTTCGGTCACACTCTGGCTTTCACATTCGCAGGGCTGGTAATCGCCTCGCTCGTGTACAGCCTTCCGTTTGCCGTGCAGCCGCTGATCGCCTCCTTCGAGTCGCTGGATCGCCGTCTCCTTGACGCCTCTTCCATCCTCGGCGCCACCCGCTCGCGCACTTTCTTTCGTATTATTCTTCCGCTCTCGTTGCCGGGACTCGTCACTGCGCTAGTTCTCAGCTTTGCTCACACGCTTGGCGAGTTCGGTGTGGTGCTGATGGTGGGCGGCAATCTTCCCGGGATTACGCGCACAATTTCCATAGACATTTATGATCGTGCCCAGGCGCTCGATTTCTCCGCCGCTAACCAAACAGCGCTATTGCTACTGGGGATTTCGTTCGTTGTGCTGGCCCTCGTGTATGGGATGAATCGACGCGTGTGGTCGCCGTGGCAGGCGAAGTGACCTTGCCGATGCTCTCCGTTTCGATTCGCAAAGCATTCCGTGCACCGGGCTCCCCGCGTTTCCTGCTCGACGTCAAGGAGACTTTTGTCCCGGGCTTTACGGTTCTCTTCGGTCCCTCCGGGGCAGGGAAGTCCACCCTGCTCGATTGCATCGCCGGTCTGCTCCGCGCCGACGATGGAATCATCAAGCTTGACGAAGAAACATTCTTCGATAGCGCCCGCAGTCTTTCCCTGCCGCCGCAACTTCGCCACACCGCATACGTCTTTCAATCACTCGCGCTATTTCCGCATCTTTCCGTAGGAGACAATGTGGCGTATGGCCTCTCGGGTTTTCCTTCGGCGGAGCGGCGGGAACGCGTCGCGCATATTCTTTCGGCGTTTCATATCGATTCGTTGCGCGAACGCAAGCCCGGCGAGCTCTCCGGCGGTGAAAAGCAGCGTGTCGCCCTGGCGCGATCCCTCGTCACGCAACCCAAATTGCTTTTGCTGGACGAGCCGTTAACGGGACTCGATGCCGCATTACGACTTGCCATCCTTCAGGATCTACGTGCGTGGAACGCCGTCAACCGCATACCCATCCTGTACGTCACCCACAATCGCGAAGAGGTCGATGCCATCGGCGAACGCGTCGTCGCGCTTGTCAACGGCCGCGTCCAGGAAAGTGGCGCTCCCCGCGCGGTTCTTGACGCACCGCGGAGCGTTGCGCTGGCTAATGCCGCCGGGTTCGAAAATTTCCTCCGCGCGCATGTTCTGGAGCATCGTCCAGCGGATGGTGTCATGCGTGTCGCGCTTGCGGGCGAAAATTGTGAGTTGGAGATTCCCCTCGGCTCAGATCCGCCGGGCGCCGCGGTGCAGGTTGCGATCCGTGCCGGAGACATTCTCCTGGCCAGTGAAGCGCCCCGCGCCCTCAGCGCGCGAAATGTCTTGCTTGGGACATTAGAGTCGCTCGAATCGCGCGGCCCGCTCGTTGTCGCGCAGGTGAATGCCGGCGCTCGCTTCACCGTTCATCTCACGCCTAGCGCGGTTCGTTCGCTGCAACTCACTCCAGGTATTCGCGTGTGGCTGGTGCTGAAAACGCACTCCTGCCACGTCGTCCAGCCCTGAAATTTGGAATGGCCTCCAAACCACAAGACGCCTCAAGCTAATTCAAATCCCCAGTTCTTCTACGTGAACTCTGCGTTCTCTGTGAGCTCTACGTAAGCCTTACTTTTACTCCGCCGTAATCACCAGCGCGGTGCAGGTCTTCGCGCCCACCCGTGAATAGCCATGCGGGAGTTGCGCATCGAAATAGAGCGAATCACCTGTTTCCAGAAACTCCTGCTTCGCGCCAACCTTCAGCGTCAGCTTTCCCTTGAGCACGTAAATGAATTCCACGCCGGGATGCTGGTGTAGCCGCACATGTTCCGCGGCAATGCTCTCGAAATCCGCCAGGTACGCATTAAACTTCCGGTCGGTCGCCAGATAATCGAGCGACTCGAAATTAAAGGCGATTTGCTCCAGTTCCGGCGCTTCCGGAAAACGCAGCCGGTCCCTTTTGCGCACCACTGCGAAAGTGTGACGCCCCATTTCATCGTCGAAGAAATATTCCAGGCCAACGCTGAAGACCAGGGCAATCCGCGAAAGCGTTGGCAGTGTCGGATACAGCTTTCCGTGCTCGAGTTTGGAGAGCAGCGCGGGAGAAAGTCCGGTGTGCCGGCTCAGCTCCACGAGTCCCATTTTCCGGCGCAAGCGCAGGTGCCGCAGTTTTTCGCCCAACCGGTAGCGGTCCAGGGTCTCTTTCAAGTGTGGCGAAACCATCGTTCCCCCTTTTCTCCCTGGGAAAAGCTCCGCCCCATTTTTGCGTGAGAGGATAACATGCCAGCCCATTTTCTCGGCTGACTTTTCACTTTCTTTCAATCCTTGTTGAATCCTGTCCGACTTTCCCGCGCTCGCCTCTGTTACCATGCTTTTCGCAGCAATTGTGAGGATTCCAGTGCCGTCGAAAACTTCCAAGCGCAAGTCCGTTCCCAAGCCGCTTCGCCCTCGAAATGCGCCGCAACTCCCTGCCAAATCCAAGCCCGCCACGCGCCTCGAGGAAGTTCTGCAAAGTGCCGCGAATATTTTCTTCGCCAAGGGATTCCACGCCACCACAATCGAAGACGTGGCGAACGACGTCGGTATGCTCAAGGGCTCGTTGTACTACTACATCAAATCCAAGGACGACCTGCTGTTCCGGCTGCTGCTGGCAGGAATTGAGGATGGCGATGCGTACATTGCGGACCATATCGACCCCGATGGCGATCCCGTCGAGCAACTCGAACGAGCCATTCGCGCGCAGATTGACTACATCATTCAGCATCGCGTGCCCTTCGGACTATTCCTTCACGAATTCGATTCGCTGCCCGGCAAGCGCCAGCACAAACTTATCTCTGTGATGTCTCGCTACAACAATCGCTTCGTGGAACTGGTCCGCAAGGGACAGGAGCAGGGGAAATTGATCGAGGGCGAGCCTTGGCTCATCGTCAATGCAATTCTTGGAATGTGTAACTGGCTATATCGCTGGTATGACGATGTGCTTGTTGCATCCAATCAGCCCGGTTGCGATCCGGAGCGCGTGAAGCAGATCTTTCTTCGCCTGATCCTGCAAGGGTTGCAGAAATCTTGACTTGTTTGCCCGCGCCAGCAGGATTAACTTACGGCAGCAGTCCAAACACGACTACGCTATTCGCGGTGCCAAAGTACACTCTGCCGTTCGTCACCATCGGCGTGATAAAGTGCCCGCCCACCGCGGAGAAATGATCCCGCCCGCCGGCGGCTTGGCCGGAATTGTAGATATTATTCGTCAGATCGCCGGCGTCGTAGGCATACAGCGTTCCCGCGCCTCCATCCAGCGCCCACACAATGCCGCCGCTGGTCAGATTATTCGCCGACACGCTCACCACCGCTCCCGTACCGCTGAATTGATGAGCACTCTGCGTTGCAGGCGTGGTAGCCAGCAGCGCGTTCGTCACCGGAAATGCTTTTACCGGTTGCCCTGCGGGGCAGATGTACACCGTGCCGTTGAAATAGGCGGGCGAGGAAAAATTCATATTCGGGCTGAGCGTGAATTCCTGAAAAATATTGTTCTGCATGGCGTTGAACTGCCCCATGTTGTCTCGGCTGGCAACGTAGAGTTGCCTGTCTTTGCCAGCGGCCACGGCCAGATGCCGCGTGATGTGGTTGGCATCCACGAAGTCCGGCAGAAGTAAAGGAGCGGCCGAAGCGAGATCCAGGTCCGCGTTGTCGTCACTGATGGTGTTGAACGGCGTAAAGTAATCCACGACCCGCAAAGCTCCTGATCCGGCAAGCCTCACCAGCGAATTTCCGTAACTGCTGTTCGTTCCCGGAGTGTCGCCAAATCCATTGCCCGTAGTCACGTACACATCGCCTGAAGCGTCCGCAGCCGGACCGCCTCCGCCCATCCAGATTCCCGCGCCGTCATTGTTCGGCACCAGATCAATCACGCTGGATTGCGCCAGCGTGTCCGCGCTGTAAGCCATCACCCAGGCCGAATATTTGCCGCAATCGCCATCCAATCCGGACCACGCCGTGTAGATTGTGTTGCCGCTTTCCAGTAGCGCTGCCCGGTCGTGTTGCACCGTGGGATCGAAAGTGACCGTGCCGTTTTGGCTGTTCCCACCGGTTCCCGGATACGTCGCGGTAATCGTTGTGGGTCCGCCAAAGAGTTCGAGGCCGGTCGTCAAATCAAGCGCGTGCAACCGATCGATGATTTGATTGCTTGCGTCTTTCGACATAGCCACGACATATATGGCGTTGCGCGCCCGATCGATCACCGGCGTTGCGGTTACGCCATTGGGATTTATGTTTCCGCAAGGCATGCTGGAGAGCGGCGCCGCAGTTTCGCCGGACGGAAGCACGCTGGTTTTCCACAACACTGTTGCGCTCGCGCCCGTGATGCTATCCGCGTCCAGGGCGTAAACGCTGTCGTTTTCCGTGGCCACGTACAGCACATTCTTTGTGCCTTTGCCGGGAATGGACAGTTGGTGCAGGTACAGTGCCTGGCCGTCGATCTGCCCGTCCACGGTAAACTCGCCCAATTTGCCGAAGCTGGTCGAATTCACGTTGGCGGTTGTCAAAACAGTTTCATTCGTGTTCGCGCCGCTGCGGGAATTGTCGTAATGATGCGTTACGACGTCAATTCCGCCGCCGGTGGCCGCCATTACCTTCAGGGTTGCCTGGTTGCTGGTGATGTTTCCCGCCGTGTTGCTCACCACTACGCGAAACTGTTCGCCCGAATCCGCGGTGGTCGTCACGGGTGTGGTGTAGCTTTGCGAATTTGCTCCGGCGATATTTGCGCTGTTCATCTGCCACTGGTAGTTCAGTGGGGCCGTCCCGGCGGCGGTGACGCCGAACGTGGCGCTCTGGCCGGAGGTCACGGTCTGGTTCTGCGGCTGCACAGTAATTGTTGGCGCTACAGCGGCCGCGTTCACGGTAAGTGTTGCGGTGGCGCTGGTAACAGTCCCAGCGGTGTTTGTAATGACCACGTCAAACGTAGCGCCATTGTCGCCGGCCAGAGTTGCCGGAGTGGTGTAGCTGGAATTCGTTGCGCTGGCAATGTTCAACGAGTTCTTTTGCCACTGGTAGCTCAATGGCGCCGTGCCCGTCGCCGTCACACTGAAAGTCGCGGATTGACCCACGGTTACCGTCTCGTTCTGGGGCTGCGCCGTAATCGCAGGCGCGACCGGCGCCGCATTCACCGTAAGCGTTGCAGGGCTGCTCGTCTTGCTGCCAGCAGAATTCGAGACAATGACCAGAAAAGTTGTGCCATTATCCGCCATAGTCGTTGCCGGGGTGGTATAGCTGGCAGCCGTTGCACTGACAATGTTGGTTCCATTCTTTTGCCACTGGTAGCTGAGCGGCGCGGTTCCCATGGCGTTTACGGAAAAAGTGGCGGCCTGCCCTGCCGTGACGGTCGCGTTGGCGGGTTCGCCTGTAATCACCGGTGGCGTGGTGCTTCCGCTCGCAGTTGAATTCCCGCCGCACCCAATCTGCAGGATAGCCAACAGGCTTATGGCCCCAATTGCTTGAATATGTCGGCGCATGCGTCTGCTCCACATAGTTTGCAACGACTCAGCAAATAAACTGCCTGGGCAGGGGCCGCGAATCCAATCGCTGGGAGACACGTTCGCAGGTTTTCAAGCATAGCAAAAGTCGGCAAAAGAGGTACCCGCCGCGTGTACAGGTTGCAACCTGCCCGCATTTCTGACCGTTCAGACGTCCTGGCACCCTTCGCCTTGCCACCGCACGCCCCGTTCGCTCTCCTCGTCGGGAACATTTTGCACATCTCGCAGTCCAAACCAAGTAGGCTGTCAAATTATGGGACTTCGTGGTGTACCCAATGGCGCTCTGGATAGAAAGCTAAGACTCATTAAGCGCGTTCTCGTCCTCTCGTTTGTGTTCGCGTGCTGTGCTTATTTGGGCGAGTTGTGCTTCATGCGCTACAGATGCGCCAAGGCCACACAACTGATTGATTCGGTCCAAAAACTCAAGCTCGGGGTCACTTCGTAGGAAGAAGTGCGTCAACTCTCGGAACGATACGAAGGAAAGTTCCATCCAGTTGAGGGCTCTGGTGTCTTTGGACCGAGCCCTCCGAGTTATGCTCTGTTGGTATCGAGCCCGGACCTGCTGATCCGAGACCGCTCCTTCGCCATGTTTGGGCCAGGTCTAAGACTTTGGGCAGTGAGTGCCACACTTTACATTAAGGATGGGAAACTCGCTGAAGTTTATCTTGGCCTGTTTGTGATTCGCTCTGACGGGCTCGATCTCAGCTCTAGCGTAATAGTGAGGAACGATCTTATGGTTGGCCCACATGGAGCCTCTTTCTACGTCATAGAGCCGCACGTGACTGGTCCCCCCACCGAAGCACTCCACACATATCTCACTCCGGAGGCGAGCTTTGCGGAACGAAAGAAAGCTTTCGACTTGAATACGATTTGTTTGGCGTCTTTCCATGAGTGCCGCCATGTATGCGAGATATCACCTAGTCCGAAGTTCCACGGAGCCCCTGAGGGTATCCTGTTAATTCGCAGCGGCATAGGGCTAAGTTCACTTTCCGGTTACTGGGAACATCCGAACTAATTCGTAGGCTCGAGCCTGTACCGGCGTCGGCTCGGTCACCTGGCGGAAAGTCAAATTCGTCTTCTCCTCCGACTTCTCTGACTTGAGCGCGTAAGTCACTCTGGCCCGGTTGGCCAACTCCGCCAGCAGGCCCTGGAAACTGTGCACCGGAAGACCATCCACAGTTTGCTGCGAGCGTTTTTTTCGCTGAACGGAATCCGAGGGTTTCGCCGGCAGAATCGGATCGCGGCGTTTGCGCTCCTCCCATCGTTCTTCATCCTCGAACAACAGCGGCGCCCAAGCCCGGCGCAGATGCCATTCCACATAGTAGGCCAACACGCACAGAAAAATGTGCGCTGGCACGCGATCCTCAGTGCGATGTCGAATCGGTCGCACCAAGAGATCGATCCCCTTCAGACAACGAAAAGCTCGTTCCACTTCCGCCAGGCTCTTGTAGCTCCGCACCGTGTCTTCCGCGGAAAGCCGTTCCACCGGCTCGCTCGTACGCAGTACATAAATCCCGTCCAGCTTCTCTTCCTGCTCGATCGACTGCGCACGGCGACTCCAGGCAAAGCTGCCCTCGCCGATTTTGCACGCAAAGTGTTTGCCCACTTTGTAGCGTCCCAGCACCTTCCCCACCTTCAGCCCAATCTCCGCGGCCGTGAGCGCCTTCTTCTTGCGTCGCGTCACTTCCTTGCTGATCTTCTCCAAGCTCTTCTCGGTGGCTTCCAGTAACGCCTCCCGTTTCCGCTTTCGCTCCTCCTCCAACACCGGGTTATGGCAAACCATCAGCCGCTCGCCCGGATAATCCGGTGCGGTGATCTCGGCCAGATTCTTCTGGTCCAGCAACGATAGTTGCAAGGCCCCCTGCTTCACCAATTCGCGAATCGCCGTGCTGGTCAGCGCCGTGATCCAACCAAAACCAGGATGCTGCTTGAGCTTGTCGATCTGCGGCTGGGTCAGCATCCCACGATCTCCCACCAGCACTACCCGAGACAATTTAAAGCGCTCCCGCAGCTTCTCGATTTGGTCGCCTACCGTCGTCGAGTCTCCCGTATTTCCCGGATACACCTCCACCGCCACCGGACATCCCTCGCCATTGGTCATCACGCCGTACACGATGATCGGCAGACCCTTCTTGCCATCGCGGTCGTGTCCAAATTGTGCCAGCGGGCAGGTGCGTCCCTCATAGAAACTGCTCGAAACGTCATAGAGCACCAGGCCACCCTCGCTCAGATGGCGAGCGGCCAGCTTTTTCTCGATGCGCTCCTTGCGCTCGAAAAGCCAGTCCATGGCTTCGTAGAGATCATTCTCCGTGGCCTCTGCTACTCCCAACTCTTCTGCCAGGGTGGTGGTGTGCCAGTGATGGGTGGTCGCCAGTTTCGACGCCGGGGAAATCAAGCGCTGAACGACCATGGCCACGACCAAGTCTCGTTCGCGGCAGCGCTCGGCCGAGATCAGGCGATCCAGTTCGAGCTTGCCGATCATTTCCAGGATGGCTTCCACCTGGCCGTGAGGAAGGGATTTCTGTGTAGCGAACAAATCGTGCGGAGAGACCAGCCGCTCGTCGCACAACAGGCGGCGGAAGGTTTCGATTTTTTCTGGGGGCCAAGCGGAGAGGTTGGCCAAGGTGCGCTTGCGGGTTTTGTTGCCTTCGCGCCAGGCTTCGCGGAGGAGGACGGCGGGCGGGGAGTTGCGGTTGGGGACGGTATCGATGTACATGGGGGCAATAAATCACACATACATCGCGTTGTCAAGCACAATATGCATACTTACATGGGTGCATTATAATTTGCAAACCCTAGGCTAATCCGGAGATTTTCAAGGGCTTATCCTCGAATTACGCCTCTGTTATTGGTGGAACTTCGGCCTAGTGCTTGGATGGACTTGGGGGAGCACAGATTGCGCTATGAGGACGGCCGTGAAAGAGTCGTTGATGCCGGATGTCGTCAGAAGCTGTCCGCAGCTAAATAAGATCCCCATCGCGGGGTTGCAGAATCGCCTCTGGTCGTGAACAATCTATAAGCAACACCAACGCACTCATTTCTCATCGAGCGGCTCATGAAGCAGAAAATTGTTCCTTCTCTCGACGCTGCCGTCGCGGATATTCCCGATGGCGCGCGCATCATGTTCGGCGGATTCGGCGGCGCGGGTTTCCCCAACAACCTGATTCAAGCGTTGTCGAGCAAGGGCATTAGAAACATCACGGCAATCAGCAATAATTGCGGCACGCGCGAAGGGGAACTCGGCATCATGTTCAAGAATCGTCAGGTGCGCCACGTCATCGCCGCATTCCCTGGCCCGCACTCGAATTATTTCCAGGAGAGCTACGCCAAGGGAGAAGTCACCTGCGAACTTGTGCCCCAGGGAATTCTCTGCGAACGCATGCGCGCGGCCGCTGCCGGTCTCCTAGGCTTTTACACCACCGTCGGCGTGGACACGGAAGTGGCCAACGGCAAGGAAGAACGCGTCATTGATGGCAAGCGCTGCATCCTGGAGATGCCCATCCACGCGGACTTCGCCTTGATCAAGGCGGAAAAGTCCGACGAGCTTGGCAATCTCACCTACCGCCTGGCCGCACGGAATTTCAATCCGATTATGGCCATGGCTGCAACCACCACCATCGTGGAGGTGGACGAAATCGTTCCCGTAGGCTCCATTAATCCCGAAAACGTGATCACGCCCGCCATTTTCGTGCACCGCATCGTGCAGGCGAAAGGAACGCGTTATGCCGGATAAGCCGCGTCTCACCCGCGAACAGATCGCACAGCGCGCCGCTCTCGAATTGACTGACGGCGCTTACGTCAATCTAGGCTGGGGTATCCCGAACCTCATCGCCAATTATTTGCCGAAGGGCCTCACGGTCTATTTCCATAGCGAAAATGGGATTTTGGGGATGGGCCGCCGCGCCAATCCTGGTGAAGAAGATTTTGACCTGGTTGACGCCATGAAAGTTCCTGTCACGTTGATTCCCGGAGCCTCCTTTTTCCATCAAGCCGACGCGCACCTGATGACGCGCGGAGGGCATCTGGATGTTGCCATCCTCGGCGGATTCCAGGTTTCCGAAAAAGGTGACCTGGCCAACTGGAAAATCCCAGGATCGAAAGGCATCGGCAATATCGGCGGCGCCATGGATATCTCCGCGGGCGCGAAAAACCTCATCGTCTGCATGGAGCACAACACGAAAGATGGCGCGCCGAAAATCGTGAAAAAGTGCAGTTACCCGCTTACAGGCATCGAGTGCGTGAACATCATAATCACGGACCTGGCTGTGATTGACGTTACGAAAGAAGGCTTGCTTCTCCGCGAAGCCGCGCCCGGATGGTCCGCCGAGGAAGTTCAGTCGCAAACCGAAGCGAAGCTCCACGTTCGAGGCCGCGGGCCGGAAATCAACCTGGCCTGACTTGCAAGGGCACTTCTTTCGCTCGTGTTAAACTGCCTTCATTAGGGGTCGGGTCAGTTCAATGTCCTCGTCATCGGCAATTTCTGTCTGCGCCTCGCTTTTTCTATCCGCCGCACTCTCTCTCCCGGTTTTTTCTCAGGGAGTCCGCGCGCCGGAAGCAACCGGCGGAGAAGTGCTGCTGGAAAACAAGAATCTGCGCGCAGTGCGCTACGCCATCCCTGCTTCCAGCATCGTCACGCTCCCGATCCTGAAAAACGACGTCCTTCTGGTGATTTTGGAGGGCGAAGCGCAGGAATCGTGGTCCGCTTCCAATCGAGCGCAAAGCACGCGCCTGGGGTTCGGCGAAGTGTTGTGGCTCCGCCGCGACGAAGAGAATTTCGTTCGCAATATGGATCCGCAGCCGTCCCGAATCCTTGTGATTGAGTTCAAGGACTCTTACGCGGTGGGTGAGATTCAGGTTCCGGGCTCTTTGCGCGACCCGGAGAATTTCGACGACCGTCATTTCCGCGTTGTTCTGGAAAACCAGCATGCCCGCGTTTTCTGGCTGCACCTGGAACCCAGGGAGACTACCGAAGAGGTTCAGTTCCCCCTGCACCTGGAAATTCCCTTTGCATCCGCGCAGGTTAGCGTGTTTGAACCCGACGGGCGCTTCGAAATCGAAGGCAAGCACGTCGGTACGCCAGAGTGGCACCGCAACCGCCTCGTCTCGCTCTCCAATCAGGAAAAACATCCCTTTGAAGAATTAGTCGTCGAGTTGCGCCACCCGTTCTGCTACGCCACCCATCCGGATATGCCTGCCGCCAGCACACCCGCGATCGTGGACTACGCTCAGAAGGTTCACCACAGCGTGCAAAGGCAGTGGTACAAGCGCTTGCCTTTTTCCCTCGGTGAAGGAGCGCCGGGCCTCGTCACTGTGCGCGTCAGGATTCAACCTGATGGCAAGGTGCAGGACGACGACACGTTTCTGACGCAATTGTTTGCCGATAGCAAATTGACGGAAACCGCCTTGCGCGCCGTTCGCGAAGTGAGCCCTTTTCCCGCAATCCCCGCGGGTTGGGGCAGACCTCAGCTTGAATTCGGATTTACGTTTGTAAATAACCTGCCCCCGGAACCGCAACCCGGCTGCGAAGAATAGAAACGATCTTTCGCTCGGATTTCTCAAAAACCACGGTTCATCCCAGGACGCAGTCCGCCGATAGGTGTCATCCTGAGGCGATCCGATGAGGATCGCCGAAGGACCTCAACGAAAGAATCGTGCGCGATCTGTCAGTTGATGTTCCTCGGGAGGGCACGGCTGAAGCCGTACCGAAAAGCATGGGGAATTCAGGGGTTTTAACCCCTGAGGTGAGTCTTATTGTCGCTCACATCCGTGCAGCCACTCGCGCAGCCACATAACCGTTGGCGGTCCGCACCAGGATCACCAGGCTGTCCGTGACCGGCACATTTTCGCTTGGCACCTCGAACTCAAACGACCACTCGTATTTTTCCGGCAAATCTTTCGCAAGGCCTTGGGCATAAGCGGCCACAGGACGAGCTTCCATCAGCAGCGGCTTGATTCCCCTTGCGGGCCGCAGGTACATTCCGTGCTTCCAGAAAAAACTCAGCCGCAGCGAGTCCATCAGCGCGCGTGTCAGGTAAACGCGCGTGCCGGTCACTTTCATCTGATCGCTGCACGGCAGGTCGTAAATCATGAAACTAAGCTCGAGTTTTTCCGGAAACGCGGAAACGACGTCGTTGCCACGACGATAGACGGTGCCGAGTTCGCTGTCCACGCGCTTCAAATTCTCGAAGAAATCGGGCGCGAACAACCTGCCCGTTATCCGGAAGCACGGCCCGTTTGGCAGCGAGCCATCGCTGATCAGCGAAATGCCCCCATCGAAGTTCCAGACCGTTTTTTCATGCTTTTGCTGCGCGTAGGCGAAAGGCGCGACAGCTGCTAGCAGCATCGAGGCCAAGAGGGAAAGGAAAACTGGATGCCGGTGCAGCATAGGGGTTTCCAACACAAAAGAGTTTACCCCCTACGACCCAGCGGCGAGAAGGAAACTTGCGCCCCTTAGGCGACGGGGCCCTCATGTTTCGTTAATCCCGGCAAATTGTGACTGGCGGCCCATTGCCGGAGTTGTTTAAGTTGCATGTCTAAGTGATCCTTGTTGGCGGGATGAGAGGCGTCAAGAACTGATCGAAAGTAATCCAGCATCACCCTCGCTATTTGAGCCGCTTTCTCACGTTCGCCAAGCACGAGTCGCGCCGCCGCCGCTGCCCACAAATCCACGCCGCCACGCTGCTCTAACTCAGCCGCTGCATCAGCAATGGTTTTCACTTTGTCCAGCCACGGCGACACAAAGTCTTTCCACGCTGAGGCGAGTTCCGCAGCAACCGCGCCGATGTCGGTTTGCGGTGTAATGGTCCACCAACAGTCAGCGCCGCCAGGAAGGAGCATGCCCACTCTTCTTCGCATCAGGCAGTAGTACTCCTTGGGAATCGCGGGCATGGGGTCTTTTCCGTGCATCGCGATGGCTACACTGGAAAAATGCACACCGATGTTCAGAGTAAATTTCCCCGAAGAGGCCATGTTCCACTGGCCGGACTGCGCGTTGACCACATCGAGAGCCTCGCCGTAGCTCCTCGCAAAATGGGTGCTGTGCCTGCAAAATCCCGCCTGCTTCAGAAGTGGCGCAAGCCCCAGGTCAATCACAACTCTGATTTGCTTAGCTGTGACGCTCACAAGTATTCATCACGGATGAGTCATGGCTTCGGGTTTCACCAACGCGTCAAACTCCTCCCCAGTCAAAAAGCCAAGTTTGACCGCGGTTTCACGCAGAGTAGAATTTTCATGATGCGCGGTTTTAGCGACTTTGGCTGCGTTGTCGTAGCCGATTTTGGGAGCCAGCGCAGTGACGAGCATCAGCGAATTGTGCACGTAGCGGTCAATCGTTTCCCGGTTCAGCTCGATTCCCACCACGCAATGCTCCACGAAACTGTTCATGGCGTCCGCAAGCAATTCCACCGAGTGCAAATAATTGAAGATCATCACCGGCTTGTACACATTCAATTCAAAATTGCCCTGCGAGCCGGCAAACCCAATCGCCGCGTCATTTCCCATCACTTGCACCGCGACCATGGTCAATGCTTCGCACTGCGTAGGATTCACTTTCCCTGGCATGATCGAGGAGCCCGGTTCGTTTTCCGGCAGCGTCAGCTCGCCCAGGCCGCAGCGCGGTCCGGAAGCCAGCCAGCGGACATCATTCGCAATCTTCATCAACGAAGCCGCCAATGTTTTCAACGCACCGCTGGCAAACACAATTTCATCATGCGCGGAAAGGCTGGCGAATTTGTTGGGGTGCGAGCGGAAAGGCAGCCCGGTAAGTTCAGCGATCTTTTTCGCGGCGCGCTCCGCAAACTCCGGATGCGCATTCAATCCTGTGCCAACCGCGGTCCCGCCGATGGCCAGATCCAGCAAACCCTCCAGCGCCATGGCAATCCGCGCGCCATCGCGATCCAGCAGGCTGACCCACCCCGAGAATTCCTGGCCCACAGTCAGCGGCGTAGCGTCTTGCAGATGCGTCCGGCCAATCTTGACGATGCCCATGAACTCCTTCGCTTTGGCATCCAGCGCATCTCGCAGCCGTTTCACCGCGGGCAATAAATGGCGCGAAGTTTCCGTAGCCGCGGCAATGTGCATGGCGGCGGGAAACGTGTCGTTCGACGATTGCGACATGTTCACATCGTCATTCGGATGGATAGGCTTCTTGCTGCCCATCACGCCGCCGGCAATCGAAATGGCGCGGTTGGAAATCACCTCGTTGACGTTCATGTTTGTCTGCGTGCCGCTACCCGTCTGCCAGATTCGCAACGGAAAATGGTCCTGCAACTTTCCGGCAGTCACTTCATCGGCGGCCTGCACGATCAGGTTGCATTTTTCTTCGGAAAGTTTGCCGAGGTCGCGATTGACCAGGGCCGCGGCTTTCTTCAGTATGCCGAACGCGCGGATCAATTCCGGCGGCATCGTGTCTTTGCCGATAGCGAAATGAATCAACGAACGGGCGGTTTGAGCGCCGTAGTAGCGGTCAACCGGCACTTCAATCTTGCCCATGCTGTCGGATTCGGTGCGGGTGGGAACTGACTTGAAATACTGCGTTGCATCAGACATGTGGTGCTCCTGGGAGCGACGCAAACTAGTGTAGCAGGCTGCGTGCGGATTGGTGATCCCAGGAGAATGGCGCAGCCCCGCGGCCGCGCCAGAACCATTCAGTAATTCTTATCGCCCGGCGCGGTCAATCTCCTGCAACAACCTTTCGCGGGAGAATTTCTGGCGTTTTTCGCCGTACACCAGTTGGAAGAGCACAACCAGTGTGAAGTCAATGGTGAGCATGATAAACGCGAGAATGGCAAAGGGCGACACGATAAAACCTCGTTCTAATAAGCGTTCCGTTGACACCCATAGAATGCGTTGACCCGGTTTAGAAAGTCCGGAGGCCTTCGTGAAGAATTCGTAAAGAACCGGCCACAAACCGCCAAGATCGGCCATACTCCAAACGAAAAGGGGCGGCCGCCAACCGCCCCCATCAATGCAATTTCCGCGAATTACCCACGCACCCCGTCAGAAACGAAGGAACGGGCCGAACGCCAAGCGCAGGTTATGATGCGTGCCACCGTTGAAGTACATCTCGTCCCCTGCGTCCAGCCGGAGTCCGATCGGGCCAAGGTGGCCCTCGATACCGGCGCCCGGATACAAGACGGCGCTCACGTTATTGGAGCGCGGGTTTTCCACCGAACTGACAAACGAGCTCAGGCTGGCCGGGGCCGAATCGAGCCTGAAATTAACGAAGCCGCCTTTCACCGTGACAAATGGCCGCACATGCCCGTGGCCGAATTCCACTTTTGGCCCTGCCATGCCGTGGAGAACGCGGAGATTCGTTTGCTGGAAAGTGAGAGAGCCGCCGCTGGTGTTCGTGAAGCCTTCCGTAAACGCCCTGGCAAAGTCGTAATTCATCTCTGCTTCAAGGGCCACGTGAGGAAGCAGCGTGGTGCCAAAGCGCGCTCCGACACCCGCGAAGTTGTTACTGGTCTGCGAAAAGTGCATATAGTCGGCGTGGACGCCGGCCTCGTAGTGATCTTGCGCCGACGCCAGCGGGATAAAAAGCCAGCTAACAGGAATAGCAAAGCGACAGGTTTCAAGCAGGTTCTCCTTGAATTAGTGAATTGCAGGACTTCAGCTGGGCGGGCTTGGGTAGCTGGGGGCGAGATCTCTACTGCTCGACCACTTAGACGAGCTGAATGCAGAGAAAGTTGTCCGGGCAATGTGAGGTCTTTACTCAGGAAAAATCTACAAAGTTATGGCTACCGCTGTTGCTATTGATATAAGGAGCTTCACGTTGACGCGGCGGCACCCGGGGAATAGCATGCTCTCAGCATGATCAAACGACGCGAATTCCTGGCCGGTGGAGCAACAGCTCTCGTAATGATGAGCGCCATTCGCGCGGCGGCGGCAGACGTGAAGCAATTCAAGCTCGGTGTCATCAGCGACGAAATCACGCAGGATTTCGAGAAGGCGCTGGCGTGGATCAAAGGCTACGGCCTGGAGTGGGTCGAACTGCGTACGATCTGGGGCAAGTACGTCACCGAATTCACGCCCGACGAAGTGAAACGCGCCAAAGATCTGCTGGCAAAATCCAACATTCGTGCGTCCGTTCTGGATTCCGCCTATTTCAAAACCACTCTCCCGGGCACCACTTCAAAATTCGCCGAAGGCAAAGGCGATTTCGCCGCCAATGAGCACGACAAACAGGATGCGTTGCTCGAACGGGCTTTCGCGCGCGCAAAGGACTTCGGCACCGACAAAGTGCGTATCTTTTCCTTCTGGCGTGTTGACGATCCCCACACGGTTTTCGACCGCGTTGCCAAGGAGCTGGACAAAACGGCGGCGGTTGCCAAGCGCGAAAACATCCGATTGGTGCTGGAAAATGAGTTTGCCTGCAACGTGGCCACGGGTACGGAGGGCGCCGCCATGTTGAATGCGGTCAAGGCGCCTTCGCTCGGTTTCAATTGGGATCCCGGCAATGCCTATGCCGCGGGTGAACTGAAGCCCTTCCCGGATGGCTACAATCCGCTGGATAAAAAGCGCATCTGGCACGTGCACCTGAAAGACGTCGAGGGCACGGGCGACACCTGGCGCCCGATTGGTGGCGGGAAAATTGATTATGTCGGGCAGTTCCGCGCTATCCTCAGAGACGGATTCACGGGCACCATGTCCCTCGAAACGCATTATTTGAATGCAGCAAAAGACAAAGAAGCCTCCAGCCGCGAATCCATGGACGGCCTGCTGAAGGTCATCCACGAAGTCTGATCGCTCCATCGGAACGCGGCTGCGAAGCATCCTTGTAAACGGATGGGAGACCCACGATGAAAATCACGCGAAGAGAATTTGTAGCCGCGACTGCCACAGGCGCGGCGAGCGCGGCGCTCAGCCGCTTTGCCTGGGCGGCGGATACAAAAGAACGTCTCCCGATAGCCTTCAGCACGCTGGGTTGCCCCGCGTGGGAGTGGCCCAAGGTCCTGGACTTCGCGGAATCCCACGGCTTTGCCGCCATCGAACTTCGCGGCCTGATGGGCACAATGGACTTGCCTTCGCGCCCTGAATTTGCGCCAGACCGCATCGCGCAAAGCAAAAAAGAGCTTGCCGCGCACGGCTTGAAATTTGCCGACGTTGGCAGTTCTACCATGCTTCATGAAGGCGACCCCGCAAAGCGCGCGGAGCAGATTGCCGATGGCAAGCGCTTCATTGATCTGGCCTCCGCGATCGGTTGCCTTTATGTGCGCGTGTTCGGCAACGAGATCAAGGGCCCAAGAGAAGAAGTCATCGCGCGAGTTGCCGCGGGCTTGCACGAACTTGGCGAATACGCCGGACCTCGCGGGGTCACTGTGATCATCGAATCGCACGGCGATTTCGTGCATTCGGCCGATCTCAAAGAAGTCCTCACACGCGCCGATTCCCCGCATGCCGCCCTCCTCTGGGACGCCCACCACACTTTCGTCGATGGACATGAACAGCCGGAGGACACAGTCCGTGAGCTGGGCTCCTGGATTCGCCACACACATCTGAAAGATTCCGTGCCCGATGGCAAAGACCGCAAGTACGTTCTCACCGGCCGCGGCGACGTTCCCATCCAGCGGCAGATTCAGGCGCTCCGCAAGATCGGCTATAAGGGCTACTTCTGCTTCGAGTGGGAAAAGGCCTGGCATCCCGAACTTGAGGACCCGGAGATCGCCTTCGCGGATTACGCGAAGGTGGTCAGCGCCTATTTTCGGTGACCCGGGTGGGGCCTAGTACTAGGAGGCGCCCGTGACCTCCAGGGCGCATGGTCTCCCTATCCTTGCTCCACTTTCTTGACTTAGGCATGAAGTGCCGAAATAATGGAATGGCATGAGCGTACGCGCCGGAGGCGCCGAAGATATGTTCCTTGACGTCAAGGACCTTGCCGTGCGCAAATTGCGCATCCGGAAAAGCTACGCCCCGGGTAGCATCGATTACGGTCTGAGCGAAGTAAAGCAGGCAGAGCCGCTGGAAGTGAACGCCACGGCGGAACTGCTGGAAGGCCAGATTCGGGTCACCGGCGATTTGCATACCAAGATTGAGATGGTGTGCGCCCGCTGCCTGGAACCCGTGATCGAGGAAGTCCACCGGGATTTCGACCTCTTCTATCAACCGCTCCTCAAGGGGACCCCGAATGACGTGGAGCGGCTGAAAGATGACGACACGGAGATCGGATTTTTCCAAGGAGAAGGCCTGTTTCTGGCCGATGTGCTCAAGGAACAGGTGTTACTGTCTTTGCCGATGAAAGTGATCTGTCAGAGCGATTGCCGGGGGTTGTGCCCGCACTGTGGGGCAAACCTGAATCAGGAGCAGTGCCGGTGTGAGCGGCACTCCAGCGACCCGCGGCTCGCTCCCCTCGCGCGGCTGAAGCAGGACTGGCTCAAGAAACAATAGATTCCCGGGCGGAATGCCCATAGAATCCGACCTTGTTCGGTGCGGCGATGTGTGCCACTGCGAGCAAGGCGAGAACGAGGAGTAGTGTAATGCCTAACCCAAAACGTCGGCACTCCAAAGCGCGCAAGAATAAGCGGCGGGCGCACGACCACCTGTTCGCTCCGGCGCTGGCCAAATGTCCGAATTGTCATGAAATGAAGCAGCCGCACAACGCGTGTGCCCATTGCGGCTACTACCGGGGTCGCCCAGTTCACGATATTAAGTAGAAGCAGGGCTGGGCTTCAGCTTTCACGGGGAGCTGGCCTCAGGGGTGATCGTCCGGACCAATAGCGGCTGACCCTCGCGACTGTTAGCGTGCCTCGGCCACTTTGGAGTCCGCGGAAGAAGAATCCCATGATCACAATTGCCTTGGATGCCATGGGGGGAGACCACGCACCCCGTCCGGAAGTCGAGGGGAGTGTGTTGGCGGCACAGGAATACGGGGTGCGCGTACTCCTCGTGGGCCAACCAAACGTGATTCGCGCGGAATTAGCCAGGCTTGCGCAACCGGCTGTGCCCGTGGAGATTGTTCCGGCCAGCGAGGTGATCACCATGGACGATCATCCCGCTCAGGCGTTCCGCCGGAAGAAAGACAGTTCGGTCCATGTGGGCGCGCGGCTTGTGCAGGAACAAAAAGCCGACGCGTTTGTGAGTGCGGGAAACACCGGGGCGGTAATGACCACGGCGAAGTTCATCATGGGAACTCTGCCTTCGGTGGACCGCGTAGCTCTTGCGGCCCCGTTTCCCAATGCCAAGGGCGGCGTTTCGGTGCTCTTGGACGTGGGCGCGAATGTGGATTCCAAACCCGAACACTTGTTGCAGTTCGGGGTCATGGGCGAGATTTATTACCGGGTCACCTTCGGGAGCCGCAAGCCGCGTGTGGGCCTGCTCTCTGTGGGCGAAGAAGAGACCAAGGGGAACGAGTTGACGCGCGCCGTTTATGATCGCTTCAAAGCCCTGCCGGTGCATTTCGTCGGTAACGTGGAAGGCGGCGACCTGTTTTCCGGCAAGGTGGACGTGATTGTTTGTGACGGGTTCGTGGGCAATATTGCCCTGAAGATTTGCGAAGGGCTGGCGATGGAGGTCGTGAAATTCCTTCGCAAGACCTACGACAGTTCGTTTGCTTCTCAGGTCGGCTATCTTTTGTCGAAAGGCGCGATGAAGGGTATTAAGCGTACGATGGATTATTCGGAGTACGGAGGGGCGCCGCTTCTGGGCGTCCGGGGCGTGTGCGTGCTTGGTCATGGCAGGTCGAATGCGAATGCAGTGAAGAACGCTATTCGCGTGGCCGCCGGCCTGGCGCGCGCGCACATCAATGAACGAATCGAACAGGAACTATCCCTGACGCAGGTGAAAGCGTAACGTCTGGAGAGGGAGTCGAGTATGGGAAAAGTGGCGTATTTGTTTCCCGGGCAGGCCTCGCAGTACCCGGGCATGGGCAGAGAGCTGGCGGAAAAGTATCCCGCGGCCCGCGCCGTCTTTGAGGAAGCGGACAAGGCGCTGGGCCTCTCCATCTCCAAAATGTGCTTTGAAGGCACCGAAGAAGAATTGAAGCTTACGGCGAACACACAGCCGGCCATTCTGACCGTGTCCGTGGCGGCCTATCGCATTCTATCGGAAAAAGGGCTGGAGCCCGATTTTGTTGCCGGTCACAGCTTGGGAGAATATTCGGCGCTAGTCGCGGTTGGCTCCTTGAACTTTGCGGATGCGGTGCGCCTGGTTCACAAGCGTGGCCAGTATATGCAAGAGGCTGTGCCCGCTGGGCAGGGGGGTATGGCCGCGATTATGGGCATTTCCCCGGCGGTGGTGCAGGATGCCTGCAAACGAGCCGCGGAAGGAGAGGTTTGTTCTGCCGCGAATCTCAACTCGCCGGAGCAGACCGTGATTTCCGGGCACGCCAGCGCGGTAAAACGCGCGGTGGAGATTGCTTCACAGCTTGGCGCAAAACGCTCCATGATGCTGGCGGTCTCCGCGCCCTTCCATTCGGCGTTGATGATGCCGGCGCAGGAAAAACTAGAGAAGGATTTGCGCGCGATAACCTTCAAGGATCTGCAAGTCCCCCTGGTCACTAATGTGGACGCGGACACCATTCACAAGGGCGACGAAGCTCGCGAAGCCCTCATTCGCCAGGTAACCATGACTGTCCGCTGGCAGGAGTCCATGCTCCTGCTTCTGGACGAGGGCGTGAACACGTTCGTGGAAGTGGGCCCGGGCCGCGTGCTCACTGGCTTGATGCGCCAAATCGAACGTTCCGTAGCTTCGTTGAACGTGGAAGACGAAAAGAGCTTGCAGGGTACGGTAGAAAAAATCGCCGGCGCGAAAACTGATTCCGCATAAAGCAGTCTGTAGCTCAGGCCTTCAGGCCTGAGGGTTTTCCAGGCGGGGGTGCTAGTTATCTTTGCACGGTGCACCCTACCCGTCATTCCGAGCGAAACGAGGTAGGCGTTTCCATCGCACGCCTTATGTGCGATGAATCTCACTTAGGGTTTCGTCAGGTGCGCATATGTTCAGTCTAAAAGACAAAGTGGCAGTCGTAACCGGCGCCTCCCAGGGCATTGGCCGTGAAACGGCTCTGGCCTTGTCTGAGGCAGGCGCCAAAGTGGCCGCCGCCGCGCGCAACGAGGAAAAACTGGCCGCATTAGTGCAGGAAATCACTGCCAAGGGTGGCGAAGCCTTCGCCGTGAAGCTCGACGTGGCAGACGCGGAGCAGACCAAAGCTGCCTTCAAAACCATCCTTGAAAAGTTTGGCAAGGTGGACATCCTGGTCAACAACGCAGCTATCACCCGCGACGGCCTGGCCATGCGCATGAAAGCTGACGATTGGGACGCAGTCCTCCGCACCAATCTCACCGGTGCACATTTCTGCATCCAGCAGGTTCTGCCGGGAATGATGAAAGCCCGCGCGGGACGCATCATCAATATCGCTTCGGTGGTGGCGCGCATGGGCAACGCCGGGCAAGCCAATTATGTAGCCGCGAAGGCGGGCCTGATCGGCTTGACCAAGGCCATCGCCATCGAAATTGCTTCGCGCAACATCACGGTGAATGCCGTCGCTCCCGGCTTCATTGAAACGCCCATGACGGATGTGTTGCCGGACAAAGTGAAGGAAGAATTGAAGGTGCGCATTCCCCTGGGACGCATGGGTACCGGCCGCGACGTTGCCGCTGCCATCGTCTTTCTCGCAAGCGACGAGGCCTGCTACATCACCGGCCACGTCCTCGATGTGAACGGCGGCATGTATCTAGCCTAATATGCTCACTGAAATGAAATACGAACAACCACCTCTAATGTCACGATCGGAACTGGAGGCGGTTTTTCGGAGCAGCGACGGGGAATCGATCCGAGACGCGCTTATAAGTGCGTTTTATTCAGAGGAAGGCGACTGGGTTGCAGAATGGTACATCAAGCCTGGCCAGCGCGTTACGGTGCGGCCGTTGTTCTTGGGAATGTTGCCATAGTGAAAAGCGCCAGTTTCAATTTGCTGAGGTGCCGGGAAACCGTCGAAAAATTGGCCGCGGATGAGCAGACCGACGTCAAACGAGCGGCGAGGGATTCGCTGGAGGATGTGCTTCACGCTATCCGCCGCAGGGGCGTTTCATGAAGTTGACCTTGCGAGTCAGGGAAAGTAGACTTGGCAGGTTACCTCGGCAAGTCGAGAAGAGATTGTAGGAAGGCCTTTGGGCCGGAATACACTGCAAGAAGTACGAATACGATTATGCGACATCGGGTCGCGGAGGAATGGGCATGGCCAGCGTGGAAGAACGCGTAAAGCAAATCATTGTCGAGCAACTTGGAGTAGACGAAGCGGAGGTCACCCCAACCGCATCGTTCGTGGATGATTTGGGTGCGGATTCGCTCGACCAGGTGGAATTGGTTATGGCGTTTGAAGAGGCCTTCGGCATCGAAGTGCCCGACGAGGACGCCGAGAAAATGACGACCGTCAAGGACGCCATCGAGTACATCGAGAAGCACAGCAAGGGCAAATAATAAGCCACAAACAAATCCCCGCTTGAAGGAGCAAGAGAGTTGACTCGCCGCGTCGTTGTTACAGGCGTTGGTCTGGTCTGTGCACTGGGCATCGGGACCGAGGAAAGTTGGAAAAACCTCGTCGCGGGGCAAAGTGGCATTCGCCACATCACGCATTTTGATATCACGGAATTTGACTGCAAAATCGCGGGCGAAGTGAAGAACTTCGACCCGTTCCTCTGGATTGAAAAAAAAGAACTCAAGAAAATGGGACGCTTCATCCAACTGGCTCTCGCCGGCGCGGATTTTGCCGTCCAGATGGCTCAGTGGAAACCGGAACAATCGGATCTGGATGAAGTGGGCGTATATGTCGCCTCCGGCATCGGTGGGTTCGACATCATCGAGCGCGAGCACATCAAGCTGATGCAAGGCGGCCCCAGCAAGATTTCGCCGTTCTTTATTCCCTCGGCGATCATCAACCTCGCCTCCGGCCACATTTCGATTCGCTATGGCGCGCGCGGCCCGAATTCGGCGACCGCGACGGCCTGCTCGGCTTCGGCGCACTCGATTGGTGATTCCTTCAAGATCATTGAACGTGGCGCCGCGGAAATGATGATTTGCGGCGGTACCGAAGCCACTATCACCCCGATGGGCATTGGTGGGTTTGCTTCCATGCGCGCGCTTTCCACGCGCAATGACGAGCCGCAAAGGGCCAGCCGCCCATTTGACGCTGACCGTGATGGTTTCGTAGTCGGCGAAGGCTCGGGCATTCTCATACTGGAATCGCTGGAGCACGCGCAAAAACGCAACGCTCCCATCCTGGCCGAAATTGTCGGCTACGGCATGAGCGGCGATGCCTACCACATCACGCAACCTGCTGAAAATGGCGATGGCGCATTTCGCGTGATGCGGGCGGCATTAAAAGACGCCAAGCTTTCTCCCGATGACATCAGCTACGTGAATGCTCACGGCACTTCCACGCCGCTCGGCGACACAATCGAAACGACGGCGATGAAGCGGCTTTTCGGCGAACGCGCTTCAAGCAAGAAATTGCCAGTGAGCTCCACGAAATCCATGACCGGCCACCTCCTGGGCGGCGCTGGCGGACTGGAAGCTGGCATCAGCGTGCTGGCCCTGCGAGACCAGATACTGCCGCCAACGATCAACCAGGAAAAGCCCGATCCCGCTTGCGATCTGGACTATGTACCCAACGTGGCGCGCAAAGCCACCGTGGATTACGCGCTCTCCAATTCCTTTGGCTTTGGCGGAACGAATGCCGCGCTCATTTTCAAACGCTGGACCGGAAAATAGTAGCCAGGGGCTATGTGAACTCGGGAGGGCACAACTGCGCAGCCTCCGGTCATTGCCCTATGCCGTCATTCCGAACGGAGTCTGCGAACTGAGGAATCCCTCTTTTCTTGGGTTTCCCTCATTGAGAGATGCTTCGCCCACACTGGATCACTCTCATCTTTCTTGGGTAGTGCGAGTAGAAGGAAAACTCCATGAACATCATCGTGTGCGTCAAACAGGTCCCGGCCAAGGATGCGCCGCTCGCCATCGCCGGGAACTGGATCAGGGAGTCCGACATCGGCTTCGAGATGAACGAGCCGGATACCTATGCCCTGGAAGAAGCGCTCCGCCTGAAGGAAAAGCACGGCGGAGAAGTGATTGTCCTTTCGTTGGGTCCGGAGCGCGTGAAGCAGACCATCAAAGAAGCCCTTGCAAAGGGTGCGGATCGCGCCATCCACATCGCCGACGACAATTTCGCGCAACTCGATCCACTCGGCTCCGCCAAAGTACTTGCCGCTGCGATTGCAACCCAAAAATGTGACCTCGTTTTGACCGGCCTGCAGAGCGATGACCACGGCTTCGGCCAGACCGGCGTCTTGCTCGCCGCCCTTCTGAATCTTCCTCACGCCACGATCATCATGCAGATCGAAGTCCTGGAAGGCCGGCTGAAACTGAAACGCGAGCTGGAGGCTGGCTGGTTCCAATGGCTGGAATGTCCTTTGCCCGCAGTGCTTTCCATTCAATCTGGTATCAACAAAGTGCGCTACGCCACCCTAAAAGGCATTATGGCCGCCAAGAAAAAGGAAATCGCGGTCGTGACGCGCGAATCGCTTGGCGTGACCATCGAGGCCACTCAAAAGATCGAAAAGATCTACGTGCCCGTGAAAACCAAAAAGACCGAATTCCTCGCCGGCACACCCAAGGAAGCAGCCGCCAAACTCGTAGAAAAGCTGAAGTTCGAAGCACGGGTGATCTGACCATGAAAATACTCGTCATTACCGAACAGCGGCAAGGCAAGTGGAACAACACCAGCTTCGAAACGCTGGTAGCGGCGCAGCAACTTGCTGCGGCGACATCGGGCACCGTTAGCGCAGCCGTAATTGGCAGAGGCGTGGCAGCGCTCGCCGATGAAATCGCGTCAAAAAACGTCGCCGAAGTTTTGCTGATCGAACATGACCTGCTGGCGAGCTACACTCCCGACGGCTATTGCGCCGCGCTGAAGCAGTTGATTGAAGCAGCCAAACCGGATCTCGTGCTCTTCCCGCATACCTATCAGGTGCGCGATTTTGCGCCAAAACTGGCGGCTTCACTTGGCAAAGGCATGGTCGGCGATTGCATCGGATTCCGCAACGATGGCGGCAAGCTCGTTTTTGTCCGCCAGATGTTTCAGGGTAAAACGGCGGCGGACGTCACGTTCACGGGAGCCGCTCCCTGGTTTTCTTCGTTCCAATCGGGCGCCTTTCGCGCTGATTTGCTTGCCGCGCATCCAAGTGGCAAAGCGCCTGTCAACGCCGTAACTGTTACGTTGAATGCCGCCGACATTCGTACCAAGCCATTGGAACTCTTCAAGGAAGCCAAGTCCGCCGTGGATCTGACGCAAACCCCGCTGATTGTCGCCATCGGCCGCGGCATCAAAGCTCCCGAAAATATCGCGCAGGCCGAAGCCTTGGCCAAAGCTCTTGGCGGAGAACTTGCCGCGTCCCGCCCCATCTGCGATGAAGGCTGGCTCCCCATGGAGCGCCAGATCGGCAGCTCCGGCCAGACCGTAGCTCCGAAATTATATTTGGCATTGGGCATCAGCGGCGCCATCCAGCACGTCGTCGGCATGAAAGGCTCGCGCACAATCGTCGCCGTGAACAAGGACCAGAATGCGCCTATTTTCGAGATCGCGGATTACGGCATCGTGGCCGACATCTTTGAGGTAATGCCCGCCCTCACCGAGGAGCTGCAAAAAGCGAAGGCATAAATGGAAGAACCCGTTCATGATCTAAAATCGTCCAACTTTTCATTTATTATCAATCAATATATACCACCTATAGTTATCATATAAGTGTGAATCGATCCGGGAGGGCACGACTTCAGTCGTGCCGATTTGCTATTAGCCTTACTGGGCTTTAGCCCCTGAGGGCTCCATGAGCAAACCGCCCAGGGATTACATTCCCGCCCCGCACGCGGTCTATTTCCTCACGTTCGGATGTGCGCAAGGCAAATCCATTTTTCAATTCGATAGGATGGCATGTCTTTTCCTTGTAACTCTCAACGGCTATCGAGCACAAGGGAAGTTTCAACTTCACGAATTCGCCGTAATGCCAAACCACGTCCATTTGTTGTTATCGCCCGGCGCTGAAATTACTGTCGAGCGCGCAGTCCAGCTCATCAAAGGAGGATTTTCGTTTCGCGCCGGAAAAGAACTCGGTTTTAGGGGAGAAATCTGGCAACGGGGTTATGTCGACCATCGCATTCGAGATACTCAGGACTATGCCTGTCACCGGACATACATCCACATGAAACCTGTGCGTGCCCACCTTTGCGAAAGTGCCGCGGCGTTTGCCTTTAGTTCGGCGAACTCAGCTCATTGTTTGGACGCCGCGCCTCCGGGGCTAAAGCCCGCCTAATCTTGCCCTCTAACGGCACGACTGAAGTCGTGCCCTCCCATCCTGCATGCCCAAGACGATGCTGCACCGCGTGAGGTCTAATCTCATTTCTTTCAGAACGACGAGTGGGTGCTGGGTTGACAAATTGCAAGGATTCGGCCCGGACCTCGCCCAAACCCTTGTTTGATAGAATGCTTTCTATGCCCCCACAACGCGAACAACTCGAAGCAGACGTTCTCATCGTAGGCGCGGGGCCTGCCGGTCTATCCTGCGCGCTGCACCTCGCCAATCTCAGCAAACAGCATGACGCCACTGGCGCGAAGCCCGAACTCTCCGCGGAAAACATCTACGTTCTGGAAAAAGGCCGCGAAATCGGCGCACACCAATTGTCCGGCGCGATCATGAATCCCGTAGCACTGGCGGAGCTTGTGCCAGACTTCGCAAAAACCGCGCCGCTTGACACTCCGGTCACCGATTCCGCCGCGCTCATCTTTACGCAAAAATCCTCTTACCGCATTCCCATCACTCCGCCGCCCTTCAACAATGCGGGGAATTACGTCATCTCGCTCAGCAAGCTGGTGAAGTGGATGGGCGGCCTGGTGGAATCCGCGGGAGTGAACCTCTTCAAGGAGTTCGGTGGCGCGGAATTGATTTACGAGGGCGACGGCATCGCCGGCGTCATCACCGAAGATAAAGGCCTCGACAAGAACGGCAAGCCCAAAGACAACTTCACACCCGGCTACGAGTTGCGCGCCAAGGTCACCGTGCTCGCCGAAGGCACGCGCGGCTCGCTCACCAAGCAACTCGTCGCAAAAAAGAAGCTGGATAACATCAATCCGCAAAGCTACGGCACCGGCATTAAGGAATTGTGGGAAGTGCAGCCGGGAAAAATCCAGCCAGGTTTTGTTGCACACACGCTTGGCTGGCCCGTTTCATCGCGAATGTATGGCGGCGGCTGGATTTACGGCTTGCAGAACAATCGTGTCTCCCTCGGCTTGGTCATCGCGCTGGAATATGAAGATTCCCGCTTCGACCCGCACGCGGCCTTTCAAACCTGGAAGACGCATCCCTTCGTCCGCAATCTTCTCGATGGCGGCAAACTGGTCCGTTATGGCGCGAAGTCCCTTCCCTACGGCGGCTGGTACGCCATGCCGCGCAACTATGTGGACGGCGGCTTGATCATCGGAGACTCCGGCAGCTTCCTCGATTCGCAGCGCCTTAAAGGCATTCATCTCGCCATGAAAAGCGGCATGCTTGCCGCCGAAACAATCTTCGAAGCGCTAAAAAAACAAGATTATTCCGCTAAAACCCTGCAAGCCTACAAAGACAAAATCGATCGCAGCTTCATCAAAAAGGAACTTTGGAAGGTTCGCAATTTCCACCAGTCTTTCCGCAACGGCATGCTGGACGGTTTCTTCCACTCCGCCTTGCAACAAATCACCGGCGGCCGCGGCCTGATTGATCCGATGCGCGCACACGCCGGGCACGAAGCCTACGGCAAGATTCACGGCCGGCCCGCGCCAGAACGATTCAAGGGCGATGGCAAGCTCACCTTCGACCGCCTGACCGATGTCTATCATTCCGGCACGCGCCACGAAGAAGACCAACCCTGCCACCTGAAAGTGAGCGACCCGAATATCTGTGCCACCCGCTGCGCGGAAGAGTACGGCAATCCCTGCCAGTATTTTTGTCCCGCGGCGGTTTACGAAATGGCTAAAGAGGGTGACGCGCTGAAACTGAAGATCAACGCCGCGAACTGCGTCCACTGTAAAACGTGCGATATCGCCGACCCCTACCAGATCATCGATTGGGTCGTTCCCGAGGGCGGTGGCGGCCCAAATTACGAGGGCATGTGAACACCCACTGCGGCTGCTAGTGGAAACCGAATCTTTCAAGAGATACCTGATTGACATTCTGCGACAGTCTGTGGCTCTGAAGTCTCAAAACGGCAAGCAGAACAATACCCAGGGAGGTCGCGAACGCGGCCAAAGTGACAAGGAAAGGTCCATCCACGCCGGTTGCGGCAATCGTCCGCGCCGTAAAGTTACCGGCAAGACCGGTCCACCAGTAGGCGAACAACCCAATGTCCATCACGATGTGCCCGATCATACCGGGGATGAGTGAATCAGAAGACCAGGCGAGAAGCCCCAGCAATACACCTGCGCCAAACACGATGGGAACCATCCCCGGAATCGCCCAGGCTTTGGTGAGATGGAAAGCCGTGAAGAATAGCGAGGAAATGAGAATGGCAACTGGCGCGCCTTGGCGCTGTTCGATTGGTCGCTGGATGTAGCCACGAAAAGCGGTCTCTTCGCAGATTCCTGCCGAAAGGGCAGAAAATAGTATGGCTAACCAGCGCTTTGCCGCAGAAGGTAGGAAAGTCAGATCGTAACCGTGGCGGAACGCCGCCACGGGAAACGGCACCAAGCGAAAGAGCAGCACAATCGAGGCATGAATCGTCACGGCGAAGAATATCGCCGCGGCAAGACCCCAGAACCACTGCGCGGAGGAGAGTTTGCCGTTTCGGAATGCCCAGGCGCGGGCTACTGCTGTCGAGTGTGGAGGACCTTCGCCGCATGTCCACCACAGGAAGAGCCCGAGAAATGTCGCTTCGGCGAACACGGCGAGCGGCACACCAAGTTTCAGAAGCAGTACCGGCCACACGTTCCCAGCTACAAGTACAAGCAGGAGCCCGAAGAGGATGGACCGCAACAATATGCCTGACTGCGACCATCTGCTGGGCGCATCGTCAACTACCTTGTTGCCACGTTTGTCTTTCGACATTGCTGACTCCGTTTAATAGAAGCATACTTACCTTAGAAGCTTTTGCTTAATGATAAATACGTAACCTTATTCCCAAAAATTACCTGGGGAAACCAGCTTCCTGAGCCTTCACCCGTTTAAACTTTGAGTAATCGATTGGGTCGTCCCTTCAAAAAGCGTCGGTTCGAACCGTGAGGGCTTGCGAAAACCAGGATTATTGCTGGCCGGTCCTCCGGTTGTAGACCGCAACGCCTGCCTTATTTACCCGGAACGCTCCCCAGACACAAGATAGATTGAAACGGAATTGCGGGGCTGCTCACTAACCTGGGAAGGACAACACATAGGGTTCCTCTTGGCCGTACTCCCAGCCTTGCCGGAAGAGCCTCAGGAAGTTGACCTGGTCGAAATCAAAAATTAGGAGGATAGTATGCCGGTAACAGAGAAGCACGAACACGCCTTAACGGAAAAGGCGTTGGAAACACTCACGACTTGGGGCAAGAACCCGAGCATCGATGGCGGAGAAAACATCGGTTTTTCCGTGTCCCGTCAGGGAGCTCCCAGTGATGCATTCCTCGCTTTTGGAGACTGTACGCCATTCACTCCCCTAGGCAAGCGCGGCATTTTGCATGGTCAACCAGTCGGGTTTACGGGACAACCCATGGTCTTCATCGACAATTTTGCCGGCGCAGTGGCGACTATGATCAAGCTCCCTGTGACTTTTGAGTTCGATCTGAACACAGGCAGGGTTTCACTCCACGGAGCGTTGCCCGGCTTGCCCGCAAATCTTCATTTCACCGTCGAATACCTGAAGGAGTTCGACGGCGCCGGTGGCAAAAATATTGTCTTTTATTCGGATGAAACTTCCGACGACGCTGGATACGTAATCGCCATGCAGCTTGTCGGCGCATCTTGATGCGACTCAGCCACCAAAATCACGAACTAGGCGACCACAACTTGCGCCAGTAGCTCCTCACCCGCGTCCACGTCGAATCCTCCGGAGGTTTTTGCGTGGCCGCGGGCTTTCGTTGCATGGGCGGTGCCGAAGGCGGCGTCGCCTGTGCAACCACAGGATCGCCTTCCACTTTACCCAAAAAAATCAGCGTGGGTCGCACGCGCACTCGCCGCACCAGCACAATCATGCTGGGGTCAAAGTTGTCGGATTGCACCTTGGCATTCGCGTCGTAACGAAGCGGCGGCATAAACACTTGGTAGATCGGTTCCTGTCTTTCCGCGGGAACCTCAGCCGCAGGCGGCGGATCTGTTTTCCGCTCTTCTTCCGCTTTCTTGATCTCCTCCGGCGTCGCCAGCACGCTCACCTCGACCAGTGGCGGCGCTGGTTTGGCCGCAATCTCAATTTCGCAAGTGCAGCTTCCCGTTGCCGTTCGCAGGCTTTCAATCTGCCCATTGCTCAGCGTGACGTCACCGCTTTGCGGCACCAGGACGCTCTGACCCGTCAACTGCTGCTCGATGCGCACCGCCCCTTTGTTCGCTCGGATGCACATGGTTCCTTCGGAATCCAACCCTACCAGCACATCCTCTGGCCCGCCACCAATCGAAATGGGCCGCGCCTGAATCTGCGGCGTATACACCGTCAGCACCAGATCGTTCTCCAGGTACGCATGAATCGTGCCCGCATCCAGCGCCACGGTCAGTGCGCCCCCCGATTTCAGCACCGAAAAGTGCGCTGGCCCACAGATGAGAATCTGCCCGCCCTCCACCAATTCAATTCGCGCCTGTCCAGACTTCACACGCACATCGCATCCGCTGCGCAATACCGTCCGCGCTTGCCCGTGTACCACTTCCACGCTCAAGGGCCCTTCGATGGAGATGGATTCGCCCTCGATAGCACCCACGGAATCGCCCTGCGGCGGTTTATCGTCCCGTGCGCCCAGCTTCACCGCGAGCCCAACCCACACGAATACCCCTGCGCAGAGAATCACGCCGATTCTCCACAACATCCCGGTCCAATGAAAGCGCTTCAGCAATGCAATTCGCTCCAGTACGCAACCGCGCCTCAACACTCTTATACTATAGGAAGATGGCAACTCCCGAAAACCGCAAGGACGAGGCACCCGAAGCGGTCAGCCCTCACTTCGATACCCGCCTGCCCAAACTCCCCTGGCACCGCCGCATCCAAATTCCCATCATTGCCGCAGTGGTCTACAGCCTGATTCGCACACTCGGCCCCACGCTCCGCTACGAAATCCTGGGCATGCGCCACTCCGGCGCGCGCTGGGCTGCCAAAGAGCCCTGCATCTGGGCCTTCTGGCACCGCGTAATTATTCCTGTCGCGTGGTGGGCCCGCAATCGCGGCATTGTTGTGATGAACACTACTGCGTTTGACGGCCAATGGACCCGCAAGGTTATCGAGTGGCTCGGGTTCGGTACTGCACAGGGAAGTTCTTCGCGCGGCGGGTTGCGCGGCTTGCAGGTGATGTCGCAGCGCATCACAGAACGGCTGGATTGTGCCTTCACCATCGACGGCCCGCGCGGTCCGCGTTACGTTGCCAAAGTTGGCCCCGTCCTGCTGGCGCGCATGACCGGAGCCCCGATTTTCGTATTCCATTTCGGCGTTGATCGCGGCACAACGTTCCAGAAAACCTGGGACCTTTTCCTCCTGCCGCAGTTGTTTGCTCGCGCCGTGATGATCGGCAGTCCCCCGATTTTTGTGCCGCAAGATGCCGATTCGGAAATGATCAAGGCGAAGCACGAGGAGATGCAGAAGGCCCTGGAGCGTGTCCGCGACATCGCGGAAAGTTGGTTTACGTTGAACGAAGACGAGCGCAACCGCTATCGCGCCGAACTCGGACCGTAGGCATTACGAAAAACCAAAAATGTCCACGGTGAACTGAGTTGTCTTCCTAAGGATGTAACTTCTCATGCTTTGCCAGCATGTCGACAAACTTCTCGATCCGGCGCGCGCGGGTCTCGCTTTTCTTTGTCGTCTGTAAACGGAATAAGACGGCATAGCGGTTTTTACTGTCCAGTGCCGCGAAAAAGTCTCTAGCTTTAGCATTCTTGTTGAATGCGGCTTGCAGATCCTCCGGCACCGTGGCGTTTTTCTGGCCATCGTAAGCGGCGGCCCAGCGCCCGTCTTGTTTTGCCCGTTCCACCGCCGCTAGCCCGGCGGGTTTCATACGGCCACTTTTGATCAGCGCTGTTGCGGCTTCGCGATTGATCTTCGACCAGATAGTCCGCGGACCGCGAGGAACGAATTTCTGCAGCCACGTAGTTTTGCTCTCCGACCGCGACTGGCCATCAATCCATCCATAGCAAAGCGCGGCTTCGAGAGCTTCCTTGTGAGTCACCGAGCGGACACCAGAATCTTTCCTGCCGAAACGCATCCAGATTCCTGGGCTCGAGGCATGGTTTTTCGCCAGCCATTTCTCCCAACTCTGAATTTCGTCGAAAAGTAGAGTCGGCACTTCCTTGGTCGGGGCAGCTTTGTCCTTCATGGGCTTTACGCGGATGCCATTCCAGTTTCTGTCGCTACAACCGGTGTGACGGTCTCTAGAAAGAGTCAATTCCCATCGTGCTCGCCGAGTTTTACCGGCACGTCCATTTTCTTGGCCCCGCGATATAACGTCACTGTCACAGTATCCCCCGGCCGCTTGCGGTTCAGAATCAAGTTGATGTCGAACTGGTTGGAAACCTTTTGCCCATCCATCGCCACAATCACGTCGCCGCCAATCCTGATGCGCTGCATACCCGCTTGTGCCAGGCGATCGCCACCGTGGATTCCCGCGAGCGCTGCCGGACTACCCTTGGTAACCTGATCTACAAGAAGCCCATCCTGCACCGGCAGATCAAGCGCTTCCGCCAGCCATCCAGCCACAGGCCACGTCGTCACGCCGAGATATGCGCGCCGGACTTTCCCTTCCGTCATCAAATCGTTGGCGATCAGTTTCGCGGTGTTAATGGGAATCGCAAAGCCAATGCCCGCGGTCGTTCCGCTTGGGGTATAAATCGCGGAATTGATGCCAATCACCTCTCCGTGCGTGTTGATCAGCGGCCCCCCGGAGTTACCCCTGTTAATCGAAGCGTCGGTCTGAATCGCTGAGTCAATAAATGTCGTCTCGCTGGTCTGCACGGTGCGTCCAAGCGCACTTACCACTCCTGTCGTCAGCGTGGACTGGAAGCCAAACGGATCACCAATGGCCAGCACTTTTTGGCCCACCTGCAACGCCGACGAATCACCCAGCGGCAACGCCACAAGCTGCTTGCCCTTGGGATCGATCTTTACCAAGGCTACGTCATTGCGCTGGTCCGCCCCAATGAACTTCCCCGGATAGCGGCTTTGATTGCCCAGGATCACTTCAATCGTCTGCGCCCCCGCAACAACGTGATAGTTCGTCAAGATATAACCGCGCGCATCAATCACAAATCCCGACCCCGCGCCTTCCACCGGCACCGGATCCATGAAGAAATCATACTCCGTGGCCTTCGTCAAAATGTTCGCAACCGCCGGCGAAGCTTGGCGGTAGATGCGCACATTGATGGATTCTTCCTCGGTCAGCGCCACACCTTTGCCGGAAACTGTTTTTTCGGTGAGACCCACCTGCTCGCCAATGTGCCGCGCTTCCACATTCTCCGCCTGCCGCGGGCCGTAGCGCGACCCCACCCAAAAGGCCCCCAGCACCAGTATCAAGGCCACCAGTATCAGCCGCCCGTAATGGAATTTCGGTACTTGAGTCATCAGCGTGTCGCCTCGCCTTCCTTGCCAATCAAGGTTTCCAGTCTTTAAGTAGTATAGGAAAATTCACGGTACGCGGCGAACTCCGCCTGCCGTCTACGAAGCTGCGGACTTCCTGAGCTTCGCAGCCAGCGCTCGCACCTGCTCCCGCGTAAATTCCATCGTCCCCGAGCAATCGATGGCGCTTGTAGCCATGCGAAGCTTTTCTTCCAAAGGCAGTTGTGCGGCGATTCGGCGCTTGGCATCCTGTTCGCTCATCCCGCGCGCTTTCAATCGCTCAATTTGCTGCTCTGGTTTGCACCACGCCACAACCAGCCCGTCCAGATTGCTTACAAATCCTGCCTCAATCAGCAGTGCCGCTTCCACAAATGCGGCATCGCGCACGCCTTTTCGTTTCCATTCCCCAAACTTGTCGAGAATGATTCGTTCCACACGAGGATGCAGGAACGCATTGAGCTTTTTCAACTTGGCGGAGTCCGCAAAGACAATCGCTGCCAGCTTCGCGCGGTCAATGCGGCCATCCGCTCCGGCCAGACCCGCGCCAAACTCCTGCAGGATTTCCTCGCGCGCAGGCTGCCCCGGCTCCATCAGATTGTGCGCCAGGGAATCCGCGTCAAGCACCGGAAATCCCATTTCGCGCAGCATCGCTGCCACCGCGCTCTTGCCGCTCGCAATCCCCCCCGTCAATCCGTATCTCAGCATTGCTTTCAGCGCTCTCCCTGGAAACCAACAAAGCCCACTCCGCAAAATGTCTATGCAAATCGCGTGCACGCCGCAACAAAATCTTCCGCTTGCTAATTCGCAAGCGCTTCTTAGGGGGTCGGGGCTTCAGCTCCGACTTCAAGTATCCTCGAAGAGAGGGCTTTAGCCCCTGAGGAAGCCATTCTCTCCCTTCTGAATCCCTCCAGGCGACATATCCTACTGTCTGACCGCCGCTGATTTTGAAGCACGTCGCAGCCGCGCGGCTTTCACCGTATTGCTCATCAGCATTGCAATCGTCATTGGCCCGACGCCCCCCGGAACGGGCGAGAGCGCCCCGGCAATCTGTATCGTGTCCGGATGCACGTCGCCCATCAACACATTCCCCTTCGCGCGGAATTTTTCCAGCCGCTCCGGGAAATTGCGCAACAGCCGCTCAGCCTCGGCTGCATCCGTCACCTTGTTCGTGCCAACGTCAATCACGGTTGCGCCCGGCCGAATCCAGTCGGGCTGAACGTAGCCGGCCTTGCCCATCGCCGCCACGACGATGTCCGCGCGGCGTACCACTTCTGGCAAATCGCGCGTTTTGGAATGGCAAATTGTCACAGTGGCGTTCGCGTGCATCAGCAGCAACGCCATGGGCTTTCCCACCATGTCGCTTCGGCCCAACACTACGGCATTCGCGCCTTCAACGGGAATCTGATAGCGCCGCAGAATTTCCATGCATCCTGCCGGCGTGCAAGCCACAAGCCCTGGGCGATTGCTGACCAGCTTGCCCAGGTTCACCGGATGAAGTCCATCCACGTCTTTCGCCGGGTCCACCGCTTCCAGAATCTGTTTTGCATCTATCTGCGCGGGCAAAGGCAGTTGCACCAGAATCCCGTCTACTTCGTAGTCGGCGTTAAGGTTGCGCACCAGTTGCAGCAGTAGTTCTGTGGAGATTGCGGCCGGCGGCGTGTGCAGCCAACTCGCCAGGCCCAGTTGTTCGCAAGCCATGATTTTGCTTTTGACGTAAAGCTGCGACGCCGGATTCTCTCCCACCAGCACCGCGGCCAGCCCCGGCCGCACGCCATGCGCAGCCAGCTTGGCGACTTCGCCTTTAAGCTCCTCAAAAACCTGCTCGCGGATCTTCAGGCCATCCAGGATTCGTGCGGTCATTGCGTTTTCGCTCTCCGTCATCAGAACAGCAGGGAAATCATAGCATGCAGGTTACGGAATCGAACGCCGTGCGGAACTTCCCGCATCAATAGGAACCGAAGGCAACCAGACAAAATAATGCGTTCCCGGAAGCGTGCGCCATTCATGCGAAGAATGCGCGACCGCCGGATTCCACGTGACCACCGTCGCGGCGCCCAGCGACGAAACTAGATCAAGGATTTGCTGTTTTCGTCCGTCATCGGCAGCGAGATACCGCGGCAGTTCTTTGTCCGGAATCTCCGCAATGATACGTACGCCCGCCAGATGCGCCCACCCGGCGTTCAACCCCGAGCCGAACGTGGCGACCTGCGTCCCCGGTGAAATGCCTATGCCACGAACCTGCTGCGCCAATTCCCACTGCTCGTCGGGCGCGTTGCGAACCAGCAACGTTACATCCCTCCCGGCGCTCCATGCGATAGCCACCGCAGGCGCCAGCGCGATGATCAGCGGAAGGCGTTTTACATTCCATGGGCTGGCACTTTCTTTGAACCGTACTTTCGCCAGAGCGCCCAGCAACAGAATCAACGCAGAAGGGGCTACGAACCGATACTCGACGTGCACCAGTTCATACATCGCGAGCGTGGCAACCGACGGCAGAAGCACTAGCCAAGCTCCTGCGGCGAGTCGTCCCCAACAGAACGTCTTTTTCCAAAATAGCCAAAGCGCCGCGACGACCAGCCAGAGAGCGCCACTTTTTGAGAAGCACCGCAGATATGCATTGGCAGCTCGGAACATCGCCCAAAGCTGGTTCTTGAGAGTAAAAGATTGGTGAATGCCTTCATACCAATACGACGGGTCATACCACGGCGGATAAGTGCCCCCCACCGGCGAGGCAAATTCGTATAAAGCGGGGTCGGCAAAGACTTTTCGTGTGGGATGCGCGGGAGTGCCCGTGCCTTCGGGCTCACCCTGCCAGTGAATCCAAAGCGTCGCGCCATCCGCATATTCCGCGTAGTTTATGCGCCCGGCGTCCCCTATCGTAAGCCTCCCCTTTTGCATAGAAAGCGCATGAATGAATGGCACCGCAATTAAAGCAAAGACAGCCGTTGCCGCGACGGTGCGAATTGCGGCAGCGCGCAACGACAATCCGCAAGTCCGGGCAAGAACCAAAGCGCTGAGGAGGAATACAGGGGCAATCAGGAACATCGCGGTTTTGGCCAGATACGAAATCCCAAGGCAGGCACCGAGCAGCAGGAAAACCGGCCAAGAAGCAGGTCCGCATCGAATCCGCAACAACAATGCGGTGGCCAGAAACGTCAAAGCGGCCACGCACAGGTCCGGAGTAATCAGAAACGGACCAAGCCAGAATTGCGTAGCCCAAACGAAAAGCACGCCCCCCCAAAGCCACAGCCTCCTCTCCGGATCATCAATGGATCCTGCCGGCAATGAAGATGCTCCACGCCGCGCCAGTATCAGCTCTTTCAGAAACAATTCGAAGCACGCGACTGTCACGATAAACAGCGCAAAGTTCAGCAAATGCACGGCGGCGAATTCAATGCGTGGCGACGGCGAAAAAATGCGAAATTCAAGGCTCAACAGAAAAGGATAAAGGGGGCTCCAATACCCGTTCACCAGATGCGCTATCCCCGAGCGCGCCCCGGCCCACCCAAGCTCGACGTAGGAAATGCCGTCCGGCGTGAAATCATGACGATGTGCCCACGTTTGCAGCAGTCCAATAAACAAAGCTGCTCCCCAGAAAAGTACGCGATCCGATTTCTTTACTGGAGGCACTGGCGATAAACTCATTTTTGAGGCCATGCTGCGCGGCAATGGCGTTCCAAAAGTTTGGTGAACCATTCCATAGTGCTGCTTCTGTGCAAGGCTAACTGATTCCCTGGATTTTGTGATAGTGCAATTTCCACCTGGGGCGCGAGCGCCGCAAATGCTCGATTCGCGGAAACTTCCAGCCCCTCCGTGCATCTAACGCAACGTCGACTCGTGGATTGCTTTTGGAAGGGCACGGCTTCAGCCGTGCCGGAAAAATCTTGGAATTCGTGGGCTTTGGCCCCTGAGGGCTCGACACTTTTGCTAGTCCGTATTATGAGATGAAATCTCGCTAGGGGGCGCATGAGCTGGTTGGGAGAAGTCAGCGAGCGAAAGCAGCTCGAAAACAAGGCAAAGAAGGAAGGTCGCCTGCCGCCGGGTCAGTCGCTGACGCTCAAGTGGCCCGTGCTGCATTACGGCAGCGTGCCCGTTTTCGATCCCGCCAAATGGGATTTCAAGATCAGCGGCCTGGCGGAAGAGCCGCGCCGCTTTTCCTGGCAGGAGTTCCGCGCTTTGCCACAAACGGAAGTAACCAGCGATTTCCATTGCGTCACGCGCTGGAGCCGCCTCGATAATCGCTGGAAAGGCGTGCTCTTCAGCGAAGTGTTGAAACTTGTTCAGCCCAAGCCCGGCGCCGAATTCGTCCTCGTCCTCGCCGAAGAGGGCTACACCTCCAATGTCCCGCTAAAGGATTTACAGCGCCCCGATGTCCTCTTCGCCTTTGAACACGACGGCGAACCGCTTCCCGGCGAACACGGCGGCCCCGTCCGCCTAGTCGTTCCGCACCTCTACGCGTGGAAAAGCGTCAAGTGGGTGCGCGGCTTCCTGCTCCTCGATCACGATCGCCTCGGCTTCTGGGAACGCAACGGCTATCACGCCTACGGCGACCCCTGGAAAGAGCAGCGCTACTCCGGCACTTGACTTGTCATCATCTTCCTTTTCGCAGAAACCAGCTTTTCTGAAGGGCGCAACTCAATCCCAACTCTTGAGTTTGTTGGTATGAGACCTACTTGTGTCCCTGCGGAGGTGCAGAGTCCAGTGCAGGAATGTCGTCCTCTGCTTCAGCGCTGTAGTAACTCAGCCTGGTTCTCTTCTCGACGAGTTCCGCCAGCGCCGGATCAAGATGCATGCTGAACTCGCCAATGTCGGCTGATGCCCAGCGTCCTCCGTCTTTGAAATCAATAACGATGCCAGCTCTTCTCGTCAACTTGCCGTCGCGATCCCGGAACCCTTCGACAATCGTCATGCGCCGCGCATCCCTATAGCGGTAGGTCCTGCAACCGGCAAACGCATAGCCACATTCGCGAATGTCGTCTTGACGAAGCGCGGAGTGAACTGGCAGTTCAAGCAAGGCAAAAACTCCGATGGGAAGTGCAATAAGAATTGCCAACCAACGAAGCAGCTTTGAGCAATCAAAACCCGACTTCAAGCTTGACCAGTAGTCCTACCGCCGTGCTTCCTCTCGATTTCCGAAGAGCGACCATGCTTTGAGAGTTATTTCCCAAGATAGGGCGAGCGCTCCGAACCCCGGGAAGAACCACCAGATCGCACTTTCAGGCCATATTACAAGGTCCACGGGTCCATCAGCCGTTGCCAGATAGTGGTTCAACCGAACCACTACGGAATGCATGCCAATAGCCAAAAGCAGGCCAACCGCAAGCATACCGATGCCGACAAGCCACTTGGTGGAAGCAAACCGGGCATCCAGTTCACTCAGCGAATATTTTTGGCCATTGGGAGATTTTAACGATGCCACCGACATGTATCTGCGAGCTAGCGCAAGAACCAAGAAAACCACGCAAGGAACCAGCGCTTTGCCGAGAAATCGAACGAATTGATCGGTCATGCTGACAGCTTAATATGACTTCCGGTGAACTTCTCAGGAAATCGAACCCGTGACATCGTGCAGGAGCTTGTGATCTCTGGCATTTGCTCCCATGCCCTGACGGGCAACATCCCGCAACATGGTTACATCGCCCCCTTCAGCACCTCAAGCCCAGCCTTGGATACCTCGGCGTCCTCCTCGGACTTGCCGCCGCTGAATGCCGCGATTACATATCCCGTCTTCGCTTTGGCAATGACGCCACCTTGCCAGCCGACTTCGCCAGCCATAGGCGGGCGCGTGCCGCTGCCACTATTCTGCAGTGTGTCTGCCATCTCTGCCGACTTGGCGTAGGCGACCCCCAGCAGATTGAAGCCGTTGTTGCCCGTCGAAGGAGCCTCTTTCATTCGGCCCATCACTACCATCTTCGAGGTCCACGACTGAATTGCGTCACCCTCGGCGTACGCCACCACGCCAACTCCCGTGATCTTCAATTCTGCCGCGCGCTTCTTCATTGCCACCAGCGCCGCATCCGCCGTCGCATCAAAATCCTTCGCGCTGCCGGGCTCTGAAACTTTGCCCGTCCGCATAGCATCATTTGAAAATGCCGCTCTGCTGAAATGTCCTCCCCCGGTGCTGAGCACCGCCAGAAAAATCGCGCTCATCGTTAGCATAAGTATTTTCATAATTTTCCTTTCAATCGGCCGCGCGGCGAAAACAATTGGATGGATCAAAAACTAACGAGGGCAGGATACCACTCCAGGAAGTTACCGGGAGACTTCTCTTCATGCCTCAAAACGATCAAGCAATCCCCAACTCCGCATTCAAGAACCCCACGAAATACTTCCACACCAAATAGTAGATAACCATGCCAACGGGCAGCGCAAAGGGCGCGATTGCAAACACTTCATGCGGCACAGTGAAGTCCAGCAGCCTCGTAACGCCATATCCGCAAGGCGCCAGCACCAGCGGCAGCGCTCCCCCAAATACACCCAGCGATACGCGACGCCCGCCGAAAAACGCACGGTACAACACGTTCCACAATCCCCATGCGTTCGGCACCGCAGCCATTGGAAACACGATCACGCGCTCAATGGCAATGGGCACGTTGCAGACATAACGAATGACCGTGTAGCCAGTCATGACCACTAGCAGAAAAACGGTCGGCACCGCGATCCCAGCAAGATACGCACGCAAATACGGGTGTTTGTTCATGGCTACCCCCTTCTTACAATTGGTACAACAGCGCCGGAATGATCCCCGGCAAAAGACAAAGCGCGCCCGCAAGGGCCGCGAGCAAAGCCCAATCCCACCAAGGCACGCGAATCGCACGCTGATCGAGCCGCCGCAACATGGCAGGCCAAAGGTCGCGTTGAAGCCCGCCGCCACCAGTGGGCGGCAGCGCATCCTTCAAAAGTTTCTTCAGATCATCAATTTCTGATTCCTTCATGCGTGAACTCCTGCCTCAGAAAGTTCTTTCCTCAAAATGCGCACACCGCGAAACACTCGCACCTTCACCGCACTTTCCGAAATCCCCAATGCCTCGGCGATCCGCCCATAAGGCTCTTCCTCCACAAGCGCAAGCAAAACCACAGCGCGAACGCGCGGCGAAAGCTTGTTCATAGCGCGGGAAAGTTCGCCGCGAAGCGCCAGTTGCTCGATGGGGGCCTGTTGCCCAGCAGCCGGGAGATCGTCCGGCAAAGGCCCTTCTTTCCGGGCTTGACGCAAATGGTCAATCGCCACGTTGGTGGCAATGCGCCGCAGCCATGCCCCGCAATTCCCTTTGGCTGGGTTGAAACTCGCGTGAGCCCGGTGCATGCGCCAGAACGTCTCCATCGTCAAATCCTCCGCAACTGCTGCATTGCGAACGATGCGCATGATCCAGCGGTACACTTCGTCCTGATGCTGCCGGAAAAGCGATTCGAAGGCATCCACATCGCCCGCCGCGAATCGCTCCAGCAATTCCATTCTTCGCCCTCTATTTACACTAACTATCTAGGAAGCTCCGAGGTTACATGATATTTGTGGCCCTCAACGGGTTTCGCATGAAAGCCGCACGGTGCGGCTCGAACTCTCCAGCCTCGGTCGGTTTCATCGCCCAGTCACAATCGCCCCACCCAAAATCAAATATAATGCGCGGATGCGAATCACACACATAGCAACCCGCGTTTTTTTGTGCCTGTTAACCATCACCCTTCCTCTCTCGGCGCAGAACCCCGCACCGCCCTCGCATACACAAATTCCAAATGCCAAAATCTTTGGCGAACTCCCCGGCAATCCACGCCGCATCAATAACTTTCCCACTGCCGCCGCCATTTCCCCGGACGGCCGCTTCGCCGTTCTCCTTCACAGCGGCTACGGCGCCTACACCTCCGACAAAAAGCAATCTCTCACGGTTCTCAATTTGGAAACCAACGAACTGCGCGACTTCCCCGATGACCGCCTCAGCGGCAAAGCCAAACAGACCTACTTTCTTGGCTTGGCTTTTGGCCTGGACGGCACACATCTCTACGCCTCAATGGCTTCGCTAACCGATCCCCTGGGAAAAGATAAGGGAAGCACCGGAAACGGAATCGCCGTCTACACCTTCCAGAGTGGCGCAGTAGCTCCCGAGCGATTTATTCCGCTGCCCCCGCGCACCGAAATTCCACCCGGAAAGGTTCGCCGCGATGAATATAAGGACGTCACTTATCCCGCCGGACTCAGCATTGCCAGCCATGACGGCGTTGAACAACTCCTCGTCGCCTGCAACAATTCCGACGAAGCCCTCCTTCTTAACACCGCCGACGGGCAAGTTGTCCACCGCTTCGACCTCTCCACCTTCAAACGCATCCCCGCATCGCTGCCCTACACTGCGGTGATGGCGCGCGACGGGAAGCGCGGCTTCGTTTCTCTTTGGAATGCCTCAACCGTCGCCGAGCTCGATCTCGCCGCTGGACGCGTACGCCGCATAATTCCCCTGCGCAAACCCGCGACCCCACTGGAAGGCGGCTCTCACCCCACCGCGTTGCTCCTCTCGCGCAATGATTCGCGCCTATTTGTCGCCCTCACCAATCGCGACGAAATCGCTGTGCTCGATACAACCACCGGAAAGCTCCTTTACACGCTTTCCACAAAACTTCCCGGCCAGAAATACGGCGGCAGCGATCCCGAATCTCTAGCCCTCTCCGCTGACGAAAAAACTCTCTTCTCTGCCAATGCGATTTCGGATTGCGTCGCCGTGTTCGATCTCAGCCATCCTGCCCCGGGCGCAACTCTCCACGCCGTCGGATTCATCCCCACCGAGTGGTACCCCACAGCCGTCGCGGCAACCGCAACGGATTTGCTCATCGGCAGCGCCAAAGGACTCGGCTCCGGTCCCAATCCCGTTCCCTTAAAAATAGGAACCGATGGCAAACCGCAATACCCTTACAACCCCGCGATGACTAACGGCTCCCTCGCCCGCATTCCCCTCTCGCAACTGAAAGACAACCTCGCCTCCTGGACCGCGCAAACCTCCGCCACCAACGCCGCGCAGGGCAACACCGATCGCATCTCGTTTGCCGCCGGCGTAAATAAAATTCGCCACGTCATCTACATCATCAAGGAAAACCGCACCTACGATCAGGTCTTCGGCGACCTCGCCGAAGCCAACGGCGATCCTTCACTCACCATCTATGGCGAAGACATCACCCCCAATCAGCACGCCTTGGCCCGGCAGTTCGGCATTCTCGATAATTTCTACGATAGCGGCGATGTCTCCGGCGACGGCCACATCTGGTCCACTTCAGCTTCCATCTCCGATTACGTCCAGAAAACCTGGCCTATCGGCTACCGCGGTGGCGAGCATACCTACGATTCCGAAGGGGAATTTCTCGGTGGAATCTCTGCCGAGGATGAACTTCCTTACGCAGGCGAACCCACCGGCGGTTTCCTCTGGAAGAATTTCGCGAAGCACGGTATTTCCTATCGTCACTATGGCGAATTCATCGTCTCCAGATGGTGTAATGCTGCTCCAAACGCAAAGCTTCCTTCCAACGGACCGCCAAAGGTTGCAGGTGTCACCTGCGTGCGCAGTGTGATCCGCAACGGAGAACCGCTCGAGAAAAACGTTGGCGATCCCCACGGCAGCCCAAGTCCTTACCGATGGGACATTCCCGTGCTCGCCAAGAACATTGCCTCGCAGGTGGAACTTCGCGGCCACTTCGATCCGCGGTATCCGGATTTCGAGCTTGCTTACCCGGACCAGCTTCGCGCCGATGAGTTCCTGAACGAGTTCAGTGGATTTCTGGCCTCGCGCAAAGCGGGAAAAGACACCATGCCGCAGTTCATTCTCCTGCGCTTTCCGAATGATCACACCGCTGGTGGAACGAAAGGCAAGCCACGACCTACCGCTTCAGTTGCCGACAATGATCTGGCAGTCGGGCGCGCGGTCGACGCGGTTTCGCACAGCCCTTATTGGGACGACACCGCATTCCTCATCCTCGAAGACGATGCCCAGGCCGGCCCTGACCACATCGATTCGCACCGCAGCACCGCGCTGGTTATCAGCAAATATTCGCCGCTTCCCCAACCCCACGACGGCCAGCCGGGTTCTTTTGTGGACCACGCTTTCTACACCACGGTAAACATGGTGCGCACCATCGAAGCGCTCCTCGGCGCACCGCCGATGAATGCCAATGATTCCCGCGCCGCAGTGATGGCGCCGCTCTTCAGCGGCCCCGGCACCCAGCCCCCGTTCAAGGCGGACTACCGCAACCGCGACAACGGCCTGCTCTACGAAATGAATTCCAAGGATTGGAAAGAAGGGAAGAATCTGGACTTCAGCCACGCCGATGCCGCAGATAACACTGTCCTCAACCAATTCCTGTGGCAAGACCGCAAGGGCGATGTCCCCATGCCCGCCCCCAATTTCAACGTGTTTCCACCTTCCTCATCGGCAAAGATGGTGCGCGAATCACGCGACCCTGACTAATTGCGTCTAATTCGCACTTCACCAGCGATCCTTCACCAAGGGAAGAATCTTGCTCTCATACACGCGGCGCACCCCAGCCATCGCCTCTTCCGTTAGCGCTGGCAGGTCAGACGACTTGCAGTTCTCGGCCACTTGCTCGGGCCGTTTTCCTCCGGGTATCGCGCAGCTCACCGCATCGAACATCAGGATCCAACGCAGTGCGAACTGGCTCATCGAAACTCCGGCAAGTACAAGTTTCCGAATTCCTTCCACTGCATCGAGTCCGATCTCGTAATCCACGCCGGAAAATGTTTCACCCACATCAAACGCTTCGCCGTGCCGGTTAAAATTTCTGTGATCATCCTTCGCAAAAGTGGAATCCCGCCTGAACTTGCCCGTCAGCAACCCGCTGGCAAGAGGTACCCGCGCCAGAATACCCACCTTCCGTTGATTCGCCTGCGCAAAGAACTCTTCCGCGGGGCGCTGCCGGAAACAATTGAAGATAATCTGCACGCTCTGAACATTTGGATACTGTACTGCCTTCAGCGCCTCATCCACTTTTTCAACGCTAACGCCGTAGTACCGGATTTTCCCCTCGCGCACAAAATCATCCAGAATCCCAAAAATTTCGGGCCTGTCGTAAGCCGCCGTAGGCGGACAATGCAGTTGAATCAAGTCCAAACAATCCGCGGAAAGATTCCTTAGACTGTCTTCGATCCACGCCGTCAAATTCTGCCGGCTATATCCCTCAACGGTTTGCTTAAGCAGCCGTCGCCCGGCCTTTGTAGCCACCACGATTTCATCCTTCCTGCTCTTTTTCAGTTTCGCGATTAAGCGTTCGCTTCGTCCATCCCCATAAACGTCCGCCGTATCGATAAAATTCACGCCGCAATCGACAGCTTTGTTCAGCGCCGCCAGGGATTCTTCATCCGACACCGCGCCCCAAGCTCCCCCGATGGCCCAAGCGCCAAAGCTCACCTCCGAAACCTTGTAAGGCGTCCTCCCCAGCACGCGGTAGCGCATCTTTATGTCCCTTCTGCTCTTTGGACTTCATTTGCCTTTTGGCTCAAGAGGGCCTCCACAGTCGATAAACAGTTTTTTGCCAGTAAATCTGGCTCTGAGTTTGGCTATCTCACAGACCCAAGCCTTCACATTCTCCGGCATGGCTTTTCTGCGCTCACCTGGCTACGGATTCCAAATCCCGAATCGTAGCGCTCCGGTGGGGGTGTGCGCATATATCTTCAATTCATCCTCTGTATCCTTGTACGTATTGTAAGGTCCCATTTCTTTCAGTAGTCCCTCGCGACCAATGATGGAAATCCGCTTTGCGATCTCACCCACCTCCTCTAAGGTGATCTTCGCGATATGCCGTTCATATGTCGCTACCGGCTTAGATTCATCCCACGTTACGGTTTCATCGCGGGTCAAACGTATAAATTGTGACTTGTCTGCATAGCGCCACACACCAAACCGGACCGATGTCAGTTCGACAACAACATTCGAATCTGGACGAGAGTTTTGCGCAGAGGCCACCGATGCCCCCATGCTCATCATCATTACCACCGGAGTCACCCACTTCATATACTTGGCTACTGGCGGCACATGCCACATGAAAGCCATCTTAGCTTAATTGCCAACCTCAATTCATGACACAAAACAAAACGCCCAGGTTCATCACCCGGGCGTCTTCTTCTTTCTTTACTGAAAACCGAAAACGAATCACCGACAAATCGCCGCGCCCCCTCAGGCCCAGCTATATCCATGCTTCGCCAGCGGCAAAGTACGGATTCTCTCTCCCGTTGCCGCAAAGATCGCGTTGCACACTGCAGGAAGAACAGGCGGCAACGCCGGCTCGCCTAACCCCGTCGGAGGATTATCCGTGCGCAGGAAATGCACTTCAATCTCGCCAGGCAATTGGTTCATGCGCAGCGGCGTATATTCGTGGAAATTACTCTGCGTCGCCCGCCCACGGTCAATGGTGATTTCGTAACTCATCACAGAACTCAATCCTTCCAGGACTGCGCCCCTCACCTGATTATCCGCGTTACTGGGATTAATAATCTGGCTGCCGATATCGCCGGCCACCCAAACTTTGTTCACTTTCACCGCTTTCTGCGCGTCCACTTGCAGCTCCACCACTTCCGCAAAATATCCGCGATGCGAAAACTGGAACGCCACGCCCATCCCCGCGCCCTTCGGCAAGGTGCGCTTGCCCCAGCCTGATTTCTCCGCAACCAGGCGCAGCACGCCCTGCATTCGCGCGGCATCCAGATCGCTGGAAAACGAGTCCGCTTTTGTCCCCGGGTTGGTAACGCGCGCCATACTCAGTAACTCCAGCCGGAACTCCACAGGATCCTTACCCGCCGCGTGCGCAAGTTCATCCGTAAACGACTGAAAAACCCACGAAAACGCATTACTGCGCGGCGCACGCAAAGCAAACGTAGGCACACCCAGCGGCATCAGCGACGCCCCAAAATGAAATTTCGGCAGAAAAGTTCCCGGGAATTCGTTCCCCGGAATGTTCGCCGACGGAGCAAACTGTTCTCCCTCGCCAAAACTCACAAAATGATTTCGCCACGCTACAAGTTTCCCGGCCGCATCCAATCCGCCTTTCAGGAAATGAAATCCAGCAGGCCGGTAGTGATCGTGGTGAAAATCGTCTTCGCGCGACCACAACAGCTTCACCGGCACGCCCGCCCGCTTCGCGATGGCCGCCGCCTCCAACATGTAATCGTTCGTCAGCCGCCGCCCAAACCCGCCGCCAGCCCGCTTCATGTGCACGATGATGTCGTCATGCGGAATCCCCAGCAGCTTGGCCGCTTGTATGCGCCCGGATTCCGGCGTCTGGCTCGGCGACCAGAATTCCAGCTTCCCGTCATGAAAATGTGCCAGGCAATTTTCCGGTTCCATCGGCGCATGTGCCAGAAACGGGTAGCTGTACGCTGCATCGACGACTCTTGCCGCCGAACCCAGCGCGGCCTCTGCGTCACCATCATTCCGCACCGTGATGGCCGGCTCCTGTTTGGAAATTTCCACGGCCCGCATCGCGAATCCTTCGCTGCTCTGTTGAGCGGTCGCGCCCTCGTCCCACTGGATCTGCAGTTTCTGCCGCGCGGAATTGGCTTGCCACCAGGTGTCCGCAAGAATCGCCACGCCGCTATGCAGCCCCAAAAGCTCCGTCGTGCCTTCCACCACAAACGCCTGCCGCACTCCGTGCAGAGCCTTCACTTCATCCACATTGGCTGAAACCACTTTCCCCGCGAACACGGGACACTTCTCATAAACCGCCCACAACATTCCCGGCACTCGAAAGTCAATGCTGTAGATCGGTTTGCCCGTAACGATAAGGGGAGCATCCACCCCGGTGATCGGTTTGCCAATTATTTTGTAATTCTTCGGATCCTTTAGCGTGACCGTCTTCAGGTCTGGCGGCGTTAGTGTCGCGGCTTTTTCTGCCAGCGCGCCGTAGCTCATCGTTCGTTTTGAAGCAGTATGAATCACCCTCCCCGAATAAGTTTCGCACTCCGATTCCGGCACGGACCACGTCCGCGCCGCGGCCGCCACAAACATCTGCCGGCACGCGGCTCCTACGCGCCGCAGCGGGTCCCAATTCGTTGGTGTGGACGTGCTTCCCCCGGCCACCTGCCTCCCGTATTTCGTTTCATCCAGATCGGCTTGTTCAATCCGCACGTCCTTCCAATCCACATCGAACTCTTCCGCGATTATCATCGGAAGATGCGTTTTGACGCCCTGCCCCACTTCTGGATTTTTCGCGATTATGGTGACAATTCCATTCGCTGCCACGCGAACAAAAGCCGTCGGAACATAGCCCGCGGCGGGCGGCTGAGTCCCCGCCGCCTGTCCAGCAAATACCTCCGGGAGAATGGGCAGCCGGCAAGCAAGCAAAAATCCCCCGCCGCTGATTGCGGTGACTCGCAGAAAGCTTCGCCGATCAATGGCCGTGGCAAGCATAGAGCCTCCCAACAAAACAGAATGACTCCCACTCAAGGGTGGTGGCTGATTCTAATTCGACGCCCGTCAGCCCGAGATGGTTTCAGAGACATGAATCGTCTTCACCGCTAATCAGCGCCTTTCCATGCGAACATTATCGTAAGCCCGATGAGGCCTTAGCGATCAAGCAAAACAGTGTAGCTCACCCCTTCAGTGAGGCTTTCCACAACGGTGCCCAGCCCCAAAAAAAACGCCCGGGCTCATCACCCGGGCGCTTCTTTCTTCACTGAAAACTAAAAACTAATCACTGAGAACTAATAAATGTCGTACTGCTCCCAATGCAACGTAGCATCCGACTGAATAATGATGTGCTTGTGCGCGTTCTGCTCGAGTTCATCAATCAAAATGGACTCGCGCGTCTTCAATGCCTTGGCAATCTCCGGATGCACACGCAAGGTCAGGTTTGGCCCTTCGTGCTCCGCCGTAGCCATCTTGCGCGCCTCCGCCTGAATCTCGTAGCAAAGCGTAGGAATGGATTTCACCATGCCCGACCCCGTGCAATACGGGCAGGGCTGGCACAGCACGCGTTCCAGCGCCTGCTTGGTGCGTTTGCGCGTGATGCACACCAGTCCAAACTCATTGAACGAAAGCGCCTTCGACGGAGCCTTGTCCTGCTCCAGCGCCGACTGCAGCGCCATCAGCACCTTCTCGCGGTTCCGCCGCTCTTCCATGTCAATGAAGTCCACCACGATAATGCCGCCAAGGTCGCGCAAACGAATCTGCCGCACGATCTCCTTCACGGCTTCCAAGTTGGTCTTCACAATCGTGTCTTCCAGCCGCGTCGAGCCCTTGCCCACGAATTTCCCGGTGTTGACGTCAATCGCCACCAACGCTTCGGTATGGTTGATGACGATATACCCGCCCGACTTCAGCCACACTTTGGCGCGCAGCGCTTTGTCCAACTCATGCTGGATGCCGAATTCCTCGAAGATCGGCTGTTCCTTCGTATAGAGCTTGACCTTGGTGACGAGCTTCGGCTGGAAGCGGCTGACGAACTCCACCACTTTGCTGTACTCTTCTTCGCTGTCAATCCAGATGCCCGTGAAATCGTCGCTGACGTAGTCGCGCAGAATGCGTTCCACCAGGTTCAAGTCGCGATGCAAAAGCGCCGGTGCTTTCCGGTCGTCGTGCTTGTGCTTGATTTCGTTCCACGTTCTTCCCAGGAACTCAATGTCGGTACGAATTTCATCGTCCGTGGCTCCGCCTGCCGCCGTACGCACAATAAATCCGCCGGGATAGCTGCCCCGTGCTTCGCCAACCAGCCGGCGAAGCCGCGAGCGATTTTCCGCGCTGGCAATCTTGCGGGACACGCCAATGTGGTCAATCGTCGGCATGTACACCAGGAATCGTCCTGGCAATGCCACGTGGCTAGTGATCCGTGCGCCCTTCTTGCCTAGTGGTTCTTTGGCAATCTGGACCACGATATCCTGGCCCGGCTTCAGCATCTCAGAGATGAGTTGCGGACGCCGCTGCGGCGCATGCCCGGGATGATGGCCGCGATGAGGGCCTCCATGTGGGCGCCGCTCAAATCTCCCGCGGCCACGATCGCCTCCACGATCACCCCGGTCTCCTCGATCACGGCGCCCGTCGTGGCGCCCGCGTGGTCCCCGGTCATCCCGGCCGCGTCCCCCGCGTTGTGGCCGCTGGAAACGAGAGCGCGGATTGCTTCCGATACGCGCCGAATCACGCCGAATGAATTGTTCGGGCGGTGCGTTCGGGTTGCGCGGACTGCGCGTTTCGCCCGGCAGCAGCACGATGTCCTCTTCGATGATCGCTTGGCCGGAAGCCACTTCCGCAGGGGCGGTTTCGTACCGTTCCGTCTCGCTGGGCTCGCCAACCTCTTCGCGATCGAATGCCGCCTTCGCCGCTTCGATTACTTCCTGATGTTCTTCCTGCTCTTGACGGTCTTCTTCTTGACGGTCTTCGCGATCTTCTTGCGCTTCCCGCTCGTCCTGCTCTTCCTCGGTTTCCTCTTCGCCGTGCTCCTCTTCATGCTCGGCTTCTTCGACAAGCTCTTCCTCGCTCAGGTGGTCCTCGGCGTCGTGCATTCCTTCGCGAGTACCCTCGTGAAGCGCCTCATGAAGGTTGCCGTGCCGCCCGTTTCCTTCATCATCGAATACAGGGCCGCCCACGTGGGAATCCGCCTCGGCTCGCGCTTGGGTTTCTTCGTGCTTTGCTTCCACCAGTCGCGAAGAAAGCGCGGAAAGTTCTTCCTCGCTGAGGCCGGAAGTCTCGCCGTGATGCGATTCGGCTTGAACTTCCTCGTGTTGTTCTTCGTGGCGCTCTTCCGCGCGCGCCGTATCCTGCTCCGCAGTTTCCGACGCAGCCGTTGCTGCCTCTGCTGGCTGTCCTTCGCCGCTGCCGGCCGCTTCGCCTTCCGATTCAGTGTCCGCTAGAACCCAGTGCGGCAAACTTCCTGAGAATCGCCGGGGCACCCCGGAGTTCGGCTGCATGCCAACCGACGGTCGCGCCGGCTGCTCTTCAAAATCTGGCTGACGTTCCTCGGGCTCACGATCCTCCACCGGCTGGACCGGTGCGGGCACCGGACGCCCGCGATACTTCGCAAGCGATTCACCCGGCAGAACAATGTCGTCTTCCCTGTGTTCGACCGGCGCGCTTGGTCCGCGATCTGTTGGACCGCGATCATTAGTGCGCCCTCTGTCGAACCCGCGCGAATCTCGTTCCCCTTGTGGCGAAGCGTACTTCGAAGGAGGCAGATTGCGCCCGCCCGGTCCGTGGGGACGTCCACCGCGATCCCGGTCGCCGCTTCCGCTCCCGCCACGCCGGCGGCCCCAGCGTCCTCCGCGTCCGCGTCCGCGCCCGCGATCTCCGCCTCGATCTCCTCCTCGATCCCCGCCACGGTCCTGCCCCGGTCCGCGGTCGTTTCCGACGCGCGGCGGGTAATTTCTCGTGGGGTTGTACGAGGGAGCAAAATTCTGTGGAGCTGATGCGTTGGAATCCGGCTGGCGCTCTTCCATTTCCGGAGCTTCCGGCTCCCTGGCGAATTCTTCGCCACGCGGTTCTTCAATGGCGTTGCCGGGCTCTACTCCGTGGGCAGACTCCCGCCCACGATACTCTTCGCTACGGGGCTGCTCCTCGTATCCACCGCGTTCCGGCCTCTCTTCTTCGTGGTGCACCTCTTCGTGCACGCCAGCCGCGGCTGCCAGCGTTTCGCCAGGCAGTACCTCAATGGCCGCTTCACCCGAAGCCGCCAGCGCAGGCGCGGGTACCTCTTCGTGCCCTTGGCCGTGATCGTAGTCCTCGAGGTTTTCGAAAACGTCGCTCACGTACAGAAACGCATCTCCATCCAGGCCGATATCCACGAATGCGGATTGCATGCCCGGCAAGACGCGCGTAACTTTTCCCTTGTAGATGCTGCCGACGAGCGCAAACTCTTTCTCGCGCTCAATGTAGATTTCGACTAGCTGTCCTTCTTCCAAAATGGCGACACGTCGCTCGTGCGAGCTCGCCGATATAACCAATTCTTTCGACATGAAAACTCCTTGGGATGCATCGCCGCTGGAACCTCTCGTTCGGGGGTCCAAGGCAGGGCGCCGTCCAGACGCAGGTCTGGGCACGCTGGCCACACTTCTTTTATCGCGGCATTGCGTTCGTAGCCGGAGGGAAGGGCCGCACTGCGGCTCTCGTACTTCAACCTTCTGCTAGCGAGACTAGGCCATTGCCGGGATCGCCCCGGGGTAACGGCGAACGATGCTATCCTCACTCTTCAAATTCCTTCTTGATAAGCAACCCCGGCTTCACTCAGGGTTGCCGGACCGGCGCACCCTCCCTGAACTGAGGTGATGCGCTCGGGACTGGCAATAGCTTAGTTAACGAACCGGCGCAGCCGGACATTCATTACCAGGCCTATCGCCAGAAATACAAACAACGTGGCCGACCCTCCGTAGGACATCAATGGCAACGGAATACCGGTTACCGGCATTGCCCCGATGACCATGGCCACATTCACCAAAACATGGAAACCCAGCGCCGCTGTCACGCCCATGACCAGAAACATTCCCGCGCGGTCCTTCGCCCGCTGGGCATTCTGCACTAAACGCAACAACAACGCCATGTACAGCCCCAAAGCAAGCAGCACGCCTTTGAATCCCTGTTCTTCCGCCCAGGCCGACATAATGAAATCGGAGTACCGGACCGGAATATACCCAAGTTGATTCTGGCTGCCGTTGCCGAAACCCTTCCCCCAGAATCCGCCGGAGCCCACGGCAATCTTCGATTGCAAGACCTGGTAGCCGGAGCCTTTCGCGTCTTCCTCGGGATGTAAGAACGATGTAACCCTTTCTTTCTGATATGGCTTCATGGAATGCCACCCGACGGGCAGCATCATGAGTCCAATTAATGCAATCACCGCGGCGTGCTTCCATTGCAGCCCCGCCAGAAACGCTCCGACGACCAACATGGGCATCAGCACAAGCGCGGTGCCCAAATCGGGCTGCTTCAAAATCAACGCCAACGGCAGTCCTACGATTAACCCTGCTTTGATTAAATCCTGCAGGGAGAGCTCATCCGTGCGCACCTCCGCGAAGAAGCGCGCCAACACTATGATTATAATCAATTTGACCAATTCTGACACCTGGAGAAATTCTCCCAGGATGGGGATCCACCTTTTCGCCCCAAACCGCGTATGACCCATCAATAAAACCGCCAATAATGCCGCTATTCCCACAATGTACAGAATCGGCGCCTGATCCATGATCAGGTGATAGTCCACGCGCGACAGCACGAACATCAATACCACTCCCACCGCCAGCCACCGCATTTGCTTGATGTGCATCCCCACCAGCGCGCTGCCATGCGTGGCTGAGTAAATCTCTAGCACCCCCAAAGCGCATATCGTCGCCAGTATGGCTAGCAGCCACCAGTCATAGTCCCGCTTTGCCGTGCCGTCCTTCATCTTCCCTCTGCCTTACTCTTGCCAAAACTCATTCTGCTTGTGGATGCCTGAGTCTTTTGGGAGTACCTCGTCTGTGCCTGGTGCCTCGTCCTATGACCACGCAACAAAGGCTAGGATGCTGCCCACACGACCCAATCCATCACTCCGGCCGTTCCTTCTTCTTCTCGCTCGCCGGTACTACTTCTGCCGTTTCTTCCTGCTTCAAGACCGCCTTCGGTGTTTCCGCTGTCAGCTTTGCTTCTTTCTTTTGCAACTGCTGTGGCTGAATTGCTGCCGTTACCTGCCCCTGCGTCTTCTTATTCTTTTTGTCGTAATAAGCCTTGATAATGTCTCGTGCGATGGGCGCGCTGGCAAGGTTTCCATGCTCGCCCCCTTCCACCAGCACGCTCACCACAATCTCAGGAATTCGCCGTGGAGCATATCCTACGAACCACGCATTGTCCTTGCCTTTGCTCGCCGCTTTGCCAATCTTGCCCCGTTCCGTATTACTCATCACCTGCGCGCTACCGGTTTTCCCGCAAAACTCGATCCCCTCCAATTTCACCGCGCCTCCGGTTCCACCCTCATTCACGACGCCGTACATTCCCTGCGTTACCTGTTCAACTGTGTCTTCGGCTAGATCCACGTGCATTTCGCCCACGTGGGCCGCATCTTTCAGCAGATGCGGTTGCCTAAAATCTCCGCTTGATGCGATTCCGCCAATTGCGTATGCAAGTTGCAGCGGCGTGGTTGTGACGGCTCCCTGTCCAATGGCCACAGAAATAGTCGAGCCGGGATACCACTTGTGATGAAACACCCGCTGCACCCACTCCTCAGAGGGCACTAGTCCGGGTTCTTCCGAAGGCAGGTCAATCCCGGTCTTCGAACCAAGCCCTACCATCTTTGCGTACTTCGCTATGCGATCGATGCCCAGCCTCATGCCCACGTTGTAAAAGAACACGTCGCAGGAATGCACGATCGCTGCGTGGATTCCCACTACGCCATGTCCGCCCTTGCCGTAGATGTGGCACTTAAACATGCGTCCGTAGAAATTTGCGTATCCCGGACAGAAAGCAGTAAAACTCTGTGGTGGCACCTTGGATTCCAACATTGCTGTTGCCATGATGACCTTGAATACCGACCCTGGCGCCAACTGTGCCTGCGTCACTCGGTTCATCAACGGATGATCTGGATCCTCATTCAAGTTTTGCCATTGTTCCTTCGAGATTCTTACCGCAAAATCATTTGGGTCTGGCGAGGGCCGGCTCACAAACGCCAGTACTTCTCCCGTCCGCGGATCCAGCGCGACTACTGCCCCTTTCTTCCCTGCCATATCGTCTTCCGCAACCTGCTGCAAGTCATAATCGATGGTCAACTGGATCTGTTTCCCTGGTATCGCTTCCTGCTGTTCCAGGTGGCCCATCTCTTTTCCGACGCTGTTCACAATCACGCGCCGCATTCCGTCCGTGCCTACCAGTATGTCGTTGTATTGCCGCTCCAGTCCGCTCTTTCCCGCGATATCTCCCGGACGCAGTTTCCCGTTGCTTGCTTCAATCTGTTGCTCGCTGACTTCCCCCACGTACCCGCTCGCAGCCGACATGAATCCGCCCGGCAAATATCTCCGCCGGTGCACCATCAGCATTTCCAATAGGGGAATATCCGCGCGATGCGATTCGATGAACGCCACGTCCGCCGGAGTCGCTTCCGGCTTGATTACGATCGGCTGGAATTTCGGGAGTTTCTCCGTATTGCTCAATTGATCCTTCAAATCATCCAGCGATAGCCCCAACCCATCCGCAATCGCGGGCAGGTTCTTGTCCACGGCCGCGGGGTCATCGCGCAGCAGCAGTACGCTAAAGGAAGGGTAGTTGTCCACCAGCACGCGGCCGTCGCGGTCCAGCATGCGTCCCCGGGGTGCAATTATGGGGATCGAGCGCACTCGATTGCGCTCTGCCAGTTGGCCGTATTTATCCGCATCTATGACTTGGAGTTTCCAGAACCCGAGCAGTAGCAACGTAATCATCCCTACGATTACGTAAGAGGCAGCCGCCAGCCGAACCTGCGGCAATCGATTGTCATTGCGAAACCAGTACGACACGCGGAACCTGCGCGCGAGCATTCATTTCTTCAGGGCTGAGCAGGGCCCGCTCGCGCAATCTCTCTATTGGCAGCGAAGAAGCTTGAATCTCCGTTCAACGAGGCCTCCCAAGGCCTCCCTTGATCAGGTGCATCTCTCCCGTCGCCACGCAATTCCCGAATTCGTCATCTTCGGGAAGTCTATTCAAAAGTAGCACTTGCACTTTAAGGGCGCAACCCGTCCGAAAGGGCAGGTTGCGCGTCGTACAATGGGGCGCCGCACCATCATCAGAACTGGCCTTCTTCGCTCCAATTTGCTCTAAATCGATTTTATCAATGGGAATTTCTATCATTTTGTTTTTTGCGCTGCCCTCACTCGCTCGTATAATAGAGGGTTGTTCACTCTCCGGGAGGTCTTCTTGATTCGGGTCCCATTTCGGTCCTTTCACCTTCGTTGGCTCCTGCCAGTACTAGCCCTAGTTGTCATCCTGGTTGTTTCCTTTGGCGTGCTCCGTCTACGTTCAGCCTCCCCCATCGTGGATCGCTCAGCCTTACAGACCGTCACAGTGGAATCCGGCCCCATGGTCTGTCGCGTTGAAGGCCTCGGTTCTCTTGTTCCCGAGGACGTACGCTGGCTCACCGCGCGCACGGATGGCCACGTGGACCAGATTTACCTTCGCCCCGGCGCCCACGTGAAGTTCGATACCATCATCATGCAACTCAGTAATCCCGACCTCGATCGCCAGCTCACCGATGCGGAACTGGCCATGAAAAAATCCGAAGCGGAACTCGCCAATCTTCGCGTGCAACTCCAGGCTCAATTGCTCAACGAAAAAGCTTTGCAAGCCCAACTGGAATCGGATGCCACCGAAGCCAAGCTGCAAGCCGAACGTGACGATTCGCTCTTTAAAATGCAGGTTGGGGCTTCCATGAACGCGAAAATCTCCCGCGCTCGCGCCGATTCCCTGAACACCCGCCTGCAAATCGAACACGAAAAGCTCGGCATCGCTGAAGAAGCTCGCCAGGCTCAACTCACCGCCAAGCAAGCCGAAGTTTCCCAGATGCAGGCGCTCTACTCTTTGCGCCAGGAGCAAAAGGAAGCTCTGCTCGTGCGCGCAGGCATGGAAGGCGTGCTCGAGGAAGTCTCCACCGGCATCGGCCAGCAGGTTGGCCCGGGCTCCATTCTGGCGCGCGTTACAAATTCTTCCCGCTTGATGGCGCGGATTCACATTCCTGAAGCCCAAGCCAGCAACATTGAAATGAATCAGCTCGCTTCCATCACCCTCTCGGATCATGCCTACGCCGGGCGTGTCGTGCACATGGATCCCAATGTGCAGAACGGCACCGTCAGCATCGACTTGAAATTTGCCGGGCCCCAGCCCCGCGAAGCCCGCTCTGATCTTTCCGCTACGGGTTCCATTGAAGTGGAAAAAATCCCGCATACTACCTATGTGAAATGGCCTCTGCAGACCCATGCCGACGCGCCCGTTTCCCTGTTCCGCATTTCCGCCGATGGCAAGGCCGCGCAGCGCGTTGAAGTCATCCTTGGCCGCTGCTCCAGCGATAGCGTGCAGATCGCTGATGGCCTGCTCCCTGGAGATAACATCATCGTCTCCGACATGTCCGCCTGGCGCCGCTACGACCACTTGCAGCTCAAGTGATTTTCTGGCTCCCGCTCTTCTCTACAAGTTCGCGTCGCGTGGATTCTCTCTGTCATTCAGTGCTTCTCGGGTATGATGTGTTCCTTCTGAAGAATTTTGGCAGTTTGCCGGTCTGCCAGGCTCGATTGCATTACCCTGTTCCCCATGGCCGCCCCATTAAATAGGCCCCTGAGGCTCGCGCTCATTGGAATGTCTGGCGCGGGCAAATCCTATTGGACCAAGCGCCTGGCTTCTGTCGGATTCCCCACAATTTCCTGCGACGATCAGATTGAAGCGCGCCTTGCCTCCATCCTTCAAGCGGGTGGATTCAGCGGCATCAACGGCGTAGCCGCGTGGATGGGTTGGCCAGACCGCTCAACGTATGCCGAACGCGAAGCGCAGTACCTCGCGGAGGAAACTGCGACGCTCGACGATGTCCTCAATAATCTGGAGAAGGATCCCCGCAGTGAACTCATCCTGGATACAACGGGCAGCGTAATTCATTGCGGCAACCATCTTTTGCATCGGCTCCGTCGCCAGATGGCCATTGTGTATCTCGCAGCCTCTGCTGATGAGCAGCAACTGTTAATCCGCCGCTATCTGGAAGATCCCAAACCCGTTTTATGGCGTGGCGCGTTTCAGCCTAGACCCGCTGAAGATCCGCGCGATACGGTGGCGCGTTGCTATCCGGCGTTGATTGCGGCGCGCCGTCAAAGCTATGAAGTGCTGGCGCACTGCACGATTTCCGTGGCCGGTCTGCGGGAATTGTCGCTTGATTCCGAAAACGCTACTGCTTCCGGGGGCGAACGATTTTTGGAAAAAATACGGGAACAGTTTGCTCCCCGAAAATAGCCAGGTCCTTACCAAACGTAAATGAGATACCGCAGCACCTCCGGCAAAGCTCCCCTCACCTCACTCAGAGGTGCAACTCTCCGCGGCCTTGCGCCCGATGGCGGCCTCTACCTTCCCGTCGAAATCGCCCGCCACACGCCGGAAGAACTCGAAGAATTTCGCCGCCTGCCCTTCACGGAAGTCTGCTTCCGCGTAGTCCGTCCATTTGCCACGCCAGACGTTCCCGAAGAAGTTCTCTGGCAAATCGTCGCAGAAGCCATCAATTTCCCGGTCAAGCTTGTTTCGCTCTCCCCAGCTCTGCATATCCTCGAGCTGTTTCACGGCCCCACGTTGGCCTTCAAGGATTTCGGCGCGCGTTTCATGGCTCGCCTGATGGGTTATTTCGTCCGCGGAGAGGATCGCCTCCTCACCGTGCTCGTAGCTACTTCCGGTGATACCGGCAGCGCCGTCGCCCACGGTTTTCTCCGCGTGCCCGGCATCCGCGTCGTGATTCTCTATCCCTCCAAACGAATCAGCGAAGCCCAGGAAAAACAGTTCACCACGCTGGGCGAAAATATCACCGCTCTTGAAGTTGCCGGCACCTTCGACGATTGCCAGCGCCTCGTCAAGCAGGCCTTCTCCGACGAAGCTCTGAACCAGCGGGCCTTTCTCACTTCCGCCAACTCTATCAATGTCGCTCGTCTTCTCCCGCAAATGTTCTATCACGTGGCCGCCTATCGCCAATTGCCAGTGGCCAGTGTCCCACTGATTGTTTCCGTGCCCAGCGGAAATTTTGGCAATCTCACAGCGGGCCTTTTCGCCAAGCGCCTCGGCCTGCCGGTCTCTCGATTCATCGCCGCCACAAATGCCAACGACGCCGTCCCACGCTACTTGCTTAGCGGTGAATACAAGCCAAACGAAGCCGTTGCCACATACTCAAATGCCATGGACGTCGGCAATCCCAATAATTTTCCGCGCCTGCTCGACTTATGCCGCAATCGCCTCGAATATGTCCGCAAGGAAATCTGGGGACAAAGCACCACCAACGAAGAAACTTTGCGGCAGATGCACTATGTCTGGGACCGTTACCGCTATATCAGCGACCCGCACACCGCGGTCGGCATTCACGCATGGGAAGCCTATCGCAAAGCCCATCCCGAGCCATCCCAGGGACTCGTTCTAGCCACCGCCCATCCCGCCAAATTCGCCGAAATCGTCCAGAAGGGAATTGGCATAGCCCCGCCGCTTCCCTCGCGCCTTGCCGAATACCTCAGTCGCCCCAAGCTCTCTCTCCCCATGTCTACCAGCTACGACCGCTTCAAGCAGTTCTTACTAGCGCACTAGCTCGTGCCGCTCCAAGGTTTGTCCTCGTAGGGGTCGAGCACCGCTCGACCCCATTTCAGCAAGACGTTAACAGAATTGTCATTCCGAGCGCAGCGAGGAATCCGTTTTTTCTTGGGTTGCACTTGCAGTTGGAGCGGCCGCCTTCTGAACCGGGCGCTTTTTAGCCTATTTTCCTCTAGCCCGCCGCCTTTTCGTAGGATTACTGCCGTACTTCACTTGATCAGCTCGTGTTGAAGATTGGCTTCGCTTGGGCCTAAAAAACGACTTCACGACCCTCGCCGCAACCGGTCCAGCAGCAAAAACACCGGCACTCCGATCACTGCATTCACCCCTGCCGCAATCGCAAGATGCATGTTGAACCACGGCTCCGGCTGCGCCAGCAGCAACCGCCGCGTCAGCACCAGCATCGCCTGATGCAGCACAAAGAACGCCACCGTCAACGAAAAGCGCGCCAAAGGATGCTCCGTATCGAGCCGCGCGCCAATCGACGAAGCCATATAACCGACCACAGTTTTCGCAATACCGTAAAGTCCCAGTGGCACGGTCGGCCCGCTCAGGCTGTCCTGCAGCAATCCAATCACCGTGCCCAGCAACAATCCCGTCGAAGGATTTCGCCGGCTCAAGCCAAAATAAATGGTCACCAGCAGCGGCAAATCTACAAAATCAAGTCTGCGAATGTAAACCGGAAACGCTGCTTGCAGCGTCAACGCCACAAGGGTTACCACGACGATCGCGCCAGGAAAAAACTTGTGTACTTCAATGTGCGACTCGCCGCCACGCAACTCAAAGGCGTCGTTCATGGTTTCACCGCCGCCGCGGGCGATGTTTGCGGGGCCGTTCTAGGCGTCTCCGTCGGCGCGCTTGGTGCTGCCACAGCATTGCTCGGCGTTACCGCTTCGTTCTGAAATTCCAGCGGCTCCTGCGTCAGCAGTACAAATACTTCTTCCAACCTGTCCAGCTTGGCCGCAGGCGCTATGCGAATCTGCTTGAACGGGGTGCCCGGCTTCACCTCCGTCACTGTGCCCACTGGCACATCGCGCGGGAAAATCTTATCCGTGCCGCTGGTCACAACTTTTTCGCCCACGTTTACCGTGTCTTCGGCGGCCACATACTTCATGGCCAGCATCAATTCGCCCGTGCCGCCCACGGGACTTTGGATCCGTGATTCCACAAGCATGGCCCCGACGCCGCTCTCTCTGTCCGTCAACAGCAGCACTTGCGCCGAATCACGGAACGCCTCGATCACTTTGCCAACCGCGCCATCCGCCGTAATTACCGCCTGGTTGCGCCGTATCCCGTCGCGCTCTCCGCGATCGATTTCAACCGTGCGGCTCGCTGGGCCGGCGCTTGCGCCAATCACCCGTGCGCCCACCATCGGCGTTTTTTCATTGTTGGCCTTAAAGTGCAGCAGTAGCCCAAGCCTGTCCGCTTCCGCCGCCTTGCTCTGCAATTGCGAAATCGCCAGCTTCAGTGAGTCGTTTTCAATTCGCAACGCTTCGTTTTCGCGCGCCGTGGTTCGTAGCGCGAAATAGTGGTGCCACACACCACTCACTCTTCCAAAACCCCAGGCCCCGCTGCGCTCAAACGGTGTCACCGCGGACACCGCCCACACGCGAATCAGCCTCCCCCGTGAATCGCGCTTGATTTGCACCGCCAGCATCATCACCTGTGCGAGCAGCACGCCCGCCAGCAACACCAGCGATTTGTGTCTTGAGGGAATCGCCACCATGTCAATGCACTTCTAACAACACAATCACCTTCCGCCCGTCCCACAACCTGGCCTTGCGCTCCGGCTCTTCGAGAGTCACCACTCCGTCGAACTCCAGTCTTTTCTGAATCCTAATTCTTCGTTTCAGGCTGGGAACGATCGGTTCGATTCTTTTTACTTAAAACTGAAAACTCCTAACTGAAAACTGCCTCAGTCGATGCAAACCATGCGCAGCAGTTTGAAATCGCTAAGCATCTTGCCCGTGCCCAGCACCACCGATGCCAGCGGATCGTCCGCAATCGAAACCGGCAACCCAGTCTCTTCGCGTATACGCTTGTCCAGATTTTTCAGCAGTGCCCCGCCCCCTGTCAGCACGATCCCGCGGTCGCTGATGTCCGCGGAAAGTTCCGGTGGTGTGCGTTCCAGCGCCACGCGCACCGCATTCAAAATCGTTGCAACGCATTCGCTTAGCGCTTCGCGGATTTCGCTGTCGTCAATCGTCACCGTCCGCGGCACGCCCTCAATCAGGTTGCGCCCCTTCACTTCCATTGTCAGCGGTTTCTCCAGCGGGTACGCGGAGCCAATCTCCATCTTGATCTGTTCCGCGGTGCGCTCACCAACCAGCAGGTTGTACTTGCGCTTCAAATATTGCATCACCGCTTCGTCCATCTCGTTGCCCGCCACCCGTACCGACCTCGAGTACACGATCCCGCTCATGGAGATCACCGCGATGTCCGTCGTTCCTCCGCCGATATCCACCACCATGTTTCCGCTTGGCTCTTCAATTGGCAGTCCCGCGCCAATCGCAGCCGCCATCGCCTGTTCCACCAGATAAACTTCGCTTGCCCGCGCCCGGTACGCGGAATCCTGCACCGCGCGCTTTTCCACCGGCGTAATCTCGCTGGGCACTCCAATCACAATCCGCGGGTGCACCAGAACGCGCCGGTTGTGCGCCTTCTGGATGAAGTACGTCAGCATCTTTTCCGTGACTTTGAAATCGGCGATCACCCCATCCTTCATGGGCTTGATGGCCACGACGTTTCCCGGCGTGCGTCCCAGCATGTCTTTCGCTTCGCGCCCTACCGCCACAACTTCGCCGTTCGCTTTATTGATTGCCACGATCGAGGGTTCGTTCACCACGATGCCTTTGCCATGCGCGAATACCAGCGTGTTCGCCGTCCCCAAATCGATCGCCAGGTCGGATGAAAACAAACTGAACACCGACCTCAGGTTGTATCCATTCTTATTCATTACAGCTTTCCCCCTGCGGAGAGGATCCTGCCAGGTAGGATCTCTGCGTGCCCGCTCCCAATCCGTCTAACCTACCTATTGTCACCGGATTCGGCCTTACACGCAAAAGCGCAACCCGCCGTTCCCCAAAATTCACTTCGGCACTACTATGGAAACCTCGCGTTTCGCCGTTCCGCCGCGCCGGTTAGACCCGATCACCACGATGGTGTGCTGTCCGGGTTCCAGCGGCTCCGTAAAATGACGGAAACTCCCGTCTGGCGAAATATTCGCTACTGCCTGCCCGTTGACGATCAGCGCCGCGCCCGGCTCCGTCTTCCCAATCAACTCCGCTACGCGTCCGTGAATCTGCGGAGCCTCAATTGATAGCAGCATTTCCTGGGCCTTGCTCTGGCTCACCAGTGTGAACTTAAACGTCTCGCTGAATTCGCTGGTCTCTTTCTTCGCGTCAGATGCCGTTACGTTCCAGAAATAGTCGCCGGCTTCCAGCCCGCTCACTTCCGTGCTCGTGCCGCTCACCTTCACTTCCGGTTTTACCAGCTTTGTGAACATCGTCGTCTGGCTGATCCGCAGCGTGTACCCAACCGCATCATCCACCGGCTGCCACTCAAACCGGATTTGCGTTGTCTTCGGATTTTCCGAAATGATCGGCGCCAGATTCAGCGGTGATACCAGAGCTGGCGGCGCCAGCACCTTGGATTTCTGCGTTGTTCCGCCGTTTGTGAAGCTCAACTTCTCATAGGGCATCAGCTCGATCTTTTCCTGACCCCGCTTCACTTCCGCTCCGCCCGTCGTCACCACGATTTCATGCTCGTTCTTGTTGGGATCGTTTTTCACGGTCGCTCGGCTGTTCTGTTGCACATACGCCGTGGCATCTTCCACGCTGATGGCTGCCTGAGAGTCGCGCAATGTCCACGTCGGCGTAACCAGGTTCACTTCACCGGTGTTAATGCGCACTGCCGTGTTCGCGCGATCTTTAGTTACGTTGTTCTCTTCCACCGTTACCAGCGTTTCCGCTTTCACCGTATATTCCGTGCCATCCGCAAACGTGATGCGCGCCGCCCCGTCCGATCCCGTCTGGACCAGATCCCCTGTGTCCAGCGCCGTGTGATAATCCGCGTCTACCCAGGTCACGGAATTCACTTTTTTCACTTGCACCCGGCCATCCAGGTTCACGAATTTTGCTTGTGTCTGCGTGATCGTCAGCGGGTCGTTGTTGACGTTGCCAACCATTTTATTGATTTTGTTTGTCGCAATGGTTGTCCAGTCCGGCATTGCCACGTACATACCCGCGATGATGATCACAAACAGCAGCACTAGGTACACCGCCACGGTCTTGTATGTCACCGCGTGCCAATACACTTCCACGCGATGAATCTTCGGCCCTTGCTGAGGCGTGGGTGCCGACGTCGGTCGTCGTGGCTCGATAGGGGTCTGTGTGCTCACCGGAGTGTGCGCCGCGAATGCTCCAATTTCGCAATTTAGCACACCATTCTGCACCTGCGGAAATCTCGCCGTTGCCCCGTAGTCAATCAACAAATAGCGCTTCCGCCGCTTTTCATCCCAAAGTGCTGCTTGGGTGGGCTGCCCGCCCCTTATGGGCGTCTGCTCCTCCTTTTTTGCCTTATTCGGTTTTTAACATTCCTTTTACATCGCCTAAACCTCTGCCAGCGTTCCCTTCATTAAAGTCCCACCCCGCAGTTCTTCCTGGGGGGAAGATTACAACAATGTACAAATCGCTCCAAAAACTTGCAGTTTTCTTCACAACGGTAACTCTCTCACTCTCTGCATCTGCCGGCCTGTCTGCCAGTCCGCGCAATCCCAGCGCTTTGGACGACAAAGTCAACCATATAAAACATGTGCTTCTCATCAGCATCGATGGCATGCATTCGCTGGACTTTGCCAATTGTGCCAACGGTATAAGCGGGGTAAACGGCGGCCAGCCCTACTGCCCTCACCTTGCATCACTTGCGCAAACTGGCATCAACTATCTTTATGCGCTTACGCCGCGTCCTTCCGATTCTTTCCCCGGCCTCACCGCGCTGATCACCGGCGGCACCCCCCGTTCGGCGGGCCTCTTTTACGACGTCAATTATGACCGCGCGCTTTCCCCGCCTGCTATGACCACACCTTACGGGATCGTCGGTGGTGCTAATCTTTGCCCGCAATTTGTCGGCACCCAAGTGGGCTTCGATGAGGAGATCGATTTTGACTACACCAAGCTCGATGGTGCAGGCGGAATCAATCCCGCTTATTTACCCCGCGACCCCAAGAACAATTGTGCTCCCGTCTATCCGCACAGCTACATCCGGGACAACACTATCTTTGAGGTTGTGAAGGCCGGTGGTGGCTACACCGCGTGGTCGGACAAGCATCCCTCTTACGATTTCACGAATGGTCCGAGCGGACACGGCGTGGACGATCTCTACAGCCCGGAAATCAACTCCGTCCCTGTGCCTCTCCCAACCGTTCCCGGATGCAACCCCTTGCCAGATCAGAATGCCGTTTCCTCGAGCAACGCCTGGACCGACAGTTTTCAGAATATCCAGTGCTATGACACGCTGAAGGTTCAAGCCGTCCTGAACTGGATCAATGGCAAGCATCACGACGGCACCGGTGCGATCCACACGCCCGCGCTATTCGGCATGAACTTTCAAGCGGTCAGCGTCGGCGAGAAGTTGGTCGAAGGCGCGCTCTCGCTGACAGGCGGGTACTTGGATTCTACAGGCACTCCCTCCGCTTCACTGCTCGGCGAGATTCAGTATGTGGACGCTTCGATCGCGAAGATGGTCGCGGCGCTGAGGAACCGCGGCCTCCTCGATTCCACGCTCATCATCATTTCTGCCAAGCACGGCCAGTCCCCCATCGATCCAAATCGCGTGCTCCGTATTCCGCACGACAACCCGGCCCTTGAGCCTCCTTCTTCCGTTCTCGGCGGCGTCGGCACGGGACTCACAGGGGGCGGCCTCGTCGGCCAGGCCGATGAGGACGATGTCTCCCTAATCTGGCTTACGGACCAAACGCAGATCGCTGCTTCCGTCGCAATGCTCGAAGCCAACGAAAACAACTACGGCCAAGGGCAGATTTTCTCTGGCCCTTCTCTCGATCTGATCTTCAATGACCCGGCATTGGATTCGCGCACGCCTGATATTGTCGTCGCTCCGAACGTCGGCGTTGTCTACACAGGTGGCGGCAAGAAAGTTGCCGAGCACGGCGGCTTTGCGGAAGACGATCGCCACGTGATGCTGCTCGTTTCCAATCCCAGTCTTTCTCCGGCAACGTTCGCCGATCAGGTGGAAACCCGTCAGGTGGCCCCGACCATCATTCGGGCTCTTGGTTTGGATCCACGGCAACTTTGGGCGGTGCAAAAGGAAGGCACGACAGTGTTGCCGGATCTTCCTTTCTGACCTCACATTAATTGCCAATCCACCGCGAATCCGACGGTGGCAATTGGTTGAGACAGGCGCCTCGCTCTCTCATCCCCGGAGCGCGGCGCCTGTTTCTCAAATGCGGACGGCCCTCGCGCTACTGTGTTTTTCCCGGAAGCGTCTTCCTTTCAAAAAACTTCCACTTATCCAGCCCCGCCGCCACCGCTACGTCGAAGAACCCCACCATCATTTCGTCGGAAGTTTGTTCTCCCCACTGCACCGCCGCGTTCGGGTCCGGGTTATGTGGGTTGTCCCGCGAATTGTCAAACCAGGCCACCGCCTGCAATTCCGTTCCGGCCTTCAGCGGCACGGGCTCCGCCAGCCGGTAGCTCATCTGCCAGTGGAAGTGGTAATGCACGCGCAGCAGCGGTTCAATTGTCTTATCCGGGTTCACGATGTTGTACTCGAAACGCTTCCCCCGCAAGTGCATATGCGGGAAAAAGCTCAGCAACAGCGCATCATTCGGCAGCGTGCCGCGCGCCTCCACGCGGTAATCTGGCGCGCCCGGTGGAATCACGAAGTGATCGTTCGTTAATTGCAGTGTAAGCACGCGCTGGGCCGGCGGCTGCTTTGCAAAAATCAGTCCAATCCGGCTCGTATCGGAGCCGCCCCGCCCATTCGTCGTGTAGTGCATCTGGAAAACCAGGTCGCTCCCCGCTGGAACATACTTCGCCATACCCTCGGGCCACTCGTCCGGCGTGCTTCCCGGCGCGTACACCAGCAAGATGTCGCTGTCCGTCCACATGGCCTCTCTTTGTTCCTCAGGCGTCGTCAATGTTGCCGCTGTAAACGGCTTGCCCACCGGCGCATGCCGCAGCCATTTCGATTCCGGTGGCCGCACATACACCACCGCGTGGTGCACATTCTCTCGCATCCCTGGCAGAATCTCCGAACTCCTCACCCAGCGTCCTTCCTTAAAATGCGTGGGCACGATTTCATAGGTGTAGTCCACTTCGCCTTCCGCCGGGATCTTCACCGGCTCCGTCATGCTGACGATCATCTCTGGCTCGGCGATGCTCCACTTCTCCACCCATTTCTTCACTGTCGCATCCGCAGGATTTCCCGCGGGCGCATTCGCTTTTGCCCAAGCCGCCAGCATCGCAATCTCTTCTTCGGTCAGCGACGGATCATTGGCAAATTTCCCGATGCCTTCTTCCGCGAACCACGGGGGCATCCGCTTCGCCTGCGTCGTTTCCCGAATCGCTCCCGCGTATCGCCTCGTTTCCTCATATCTTTCAAACGCCATCGGCGCAATCCCACCTGCGCGGTGACATACCTGGCAATGCTGTTGCATCACCGGCAACACGTCGCGGTAAAACGTCGGCGCCTTTGCCCCAGACGCGCCTTGTTGCGCCAAAGCCGCAGCCCCGCTTAGCGAGGCCACGCCGAGCCCCAGCGCTACCAACCATGCGTCTTTCGCCGTTCTTCGCGCCACGCCAGCACTCCCTCTCAGTCTTCCCCCATTGGATGTGCTCCCTCCATGCACTCGGTTGCCCGTCGCCTTTTATCCTCTCAACTCGCTACGTTATACTCCCGCAACCGCCCGGCAGTGAATGGTCATGTCCCCGATTATGCGATTCAGCGCACTTTGTGGTGTGACTCATCCGAGGGCGGGGACTTCCACCCTAGCATTTTCGCGTGAGCGTATGGTGCGCACGGCCTATCAGGCTGCGTCTTTTATATCTCCGGGGACTTTCTGAAGTGGTATCCTAGCCGGTGAGCTCCAAATCCATCACCAACGTTTCGTTGTCTGTCGTCACCCCCTCCTCGATTCTGCCTCCATGCTTTTCGATCCCCTTTCTAGGATGCGCGCTCGTTCTCTTTCCGTATTCTGCCGGGGCCCAAACGCCCTTGCAGGTTCTTCAGCAGACAGCCGCCGCATATCGGAACCTGGGCAGCTACGAATTTCAAGTCACGGTACAGAAAATACATGGTGGAAAAGTCTCGGAACAACGTTTTGTGGAGACAGGTTTGCGTCCTGGGAAATTTCGCATTGAGGACCACGATTCGCAGGGAGAATTGCTCATCGCGGATGGCCAGGTTCAGTGGACTCTCAATCGCGTTTCAAACGAGTACAGCAAGATCCCGCTGACCGCCGATACTCCAACTCCCATCAGCGATCTCGAAAACATCGATCAACACGTAAGCGAGGCCGCGATTGCTCGCGAAGAGTCGTACGTCGTGGATGGCAAGCCCGTGCCTGTGCTTGTTGTCAGAGTGATTCGCGACCGTTGGCCTAAGGGCACTTTGAAAGGCGCCCAGTTTGTCATGTACCGCATCGACGAGAATAATTTCAAGGTGTACAAGGCCAACACTTATTCTTCCGAGGATACACAGATTGTTCTGTACTCGATTCTGAGGTGGAACCAGCCCGCGCCAGAAGCGTCCTTTGCATTTACTCCTCCACCTTCTTCGCATTCTGCGTCCAAGTTTCACGAGCCGTCGACTGCCTTCCGATCGCTCCAAGGGCTGCAGGCGCCGGATTTCACTCTTCAAGACACCAGCGGTCATTCCTTTAACCTTCACGCGTTTCTGGGCAAGGTGGTCGTCGTCGATTTCTGGGCTACCTGGTGCGGGCCTTGCCGCGCCCAAATGCCCGAACTCCAACGGATCTTTCAGGAATCTGGAAAGCAGGGGCTCGTCGTCCTGGGTCTCAATGTAGGCGAAACTGCGAACGACCTTAATGCATTCGCCCAGGATGGAAATCTTACATTTCCTCTTTTGCTCGGAGCTGAGCCGGACATTTCTGCCAAGTACTTTGTCGAGGCTTATCCCACCACTTTTGTCATAGATCGGCAAGGCCGCATCACCTTCACCAGCGTGGGCGGTGAGTCGCCGGACCGTCTCCGCTCCGCTGTCACAGCCGCTCTTCGCCAATAGTCCGCCTCAGGTCAACGAGGCGCTTTCGATCTTGCCAAAGGGACGATCGCGGCCGACCGCCTATACGTGACCACGACAACCATCTCCGATTCGCGGTCCACTCCATCCTGCCTTGCGGGGGCAAAGCGCCAGCGGCGCGCAGCCGCGGCGGTCGCAGCCGTCAGCGATTCCGGCCCACGCATCACTTCAACCGACTCCACTCCGCCTTGCGCATCCACCTGCTCGCGAAGAATCACACTGCCCTCGCCCAACCTCGTAAGTGAAGAGTCCGCCTCTGGCGCAACCAGTGGCTCCGCTCCCCGCTCTGGCGCGTCAGCCCACTTCTCCGCGTAACTGCGTTTTTCTGGTGCACGAGTAGAGGTCAGCGATCTCGGAAACTGAAACACAATCCCAATTCTCGTCTCCACCACCTTTTCGCCGGAGCGCACTGGCCGAAAGCTCCAAGTCCGCACCGCAGCCATGGCCTTCTCCGCAAACGGATTCTCTCCGCTCGCCATCCGCACGTCTCCCAACATTCCGTTGCTCTCTACGAGCCCGTCCAGCACAACTTCGCCTGCCGAGAAAACCTCGCTAGGGTACGGCGCTGCCACCAGAGAAAGTGGCACTGGCGCTGAGTTTCCGAAACTGTGCGCTACGTCCGGCACTCCTCCTCCTCCTGCTGCCTCCTCCCAAGCAATCCCCTTATCCTGTAGCAACGCGATGGCATAGTGAATCGGCACGGCCGCTCCCACACTTCCTGCCTGATCTTGCGTAGCATTTGCCTTAGCCACGGAACCGCCATGCAGCCACCGTCCCTCGACCAAACCCACTACCTCCTGCGTCTCGCCCGACACCACTGGCGCTCCGCTATCTCCCAACAGCACATCATGGCTAAACAAAAAAATCTCCGTGTCCGGCTTCCCCTTATCCAGTTGTGTGAACCGGTATTCCAGGATTTTCCCCGCCGGGCGATCCTCTCGCAGCGCATCAAACGTATATGGGTTTTTGATTCGCGAAGGCCGCAGCGCCTCCGCCAGCACTCCGCGCATTTCCTTTGGCCGTTGCGTTGCCAAACGCAAAAAATCAACCCGGTATCTTCCTTCAAAAGGATTTGGCGTGGCTCGCAACACTGCCACATCGTGGTCCTGATCCGCACTCACCACCGTAGCCTTCACCAATCGCGGCGGCGCCATCGGCAACTGCAGCAGGAGATAAGGCTGCGCGTCGTGCAATTGGTTCAACACATGCGCTGCCGTGAGCAGATATCCCTCTTTGTTGATGAAAAATCCGTTCCCGTAAAAAATGTAATGGAATCCCCGCTCGGAAGGCGATTCATCCACGGGATAAACAATAGGGCAGACCGCTGCGGACAGTGGCGTCGCACTTCCCGCCGTGTCTGCCGCCGCCGATGTGATGCAGGGCAACGCCAGCAGAAACATCACCGCGAGAAAATCAATCCCAATTTTGCGCAGTGACCTCATCGTTTGGAATCCCAGATCCTATTCTTCTAACTTAACCAGCATAACCGTTCGTCAGCCTCGCGCAATTGGCCCTTGGGACAGTTTCGCCAAGAAGTTCATGCTGTCTGTTACACTCAGGACCGTATTGCTCAACTACGCTCGCTCCCAATCGGGGCAGTTGCGCAGTAAACACGGAGCTACCACGAGCGCTCCCTCGTACCTTCCTTACAGTCGAGGTCAAAATGTCGAAATTCCTTCGGTTGTTCCCGCTGGCTGCTACCGCTCTGTTTTTCCTATCCCTAATCGCAAGCGCTCAAGCCCCTTCTGTACCTCAAGCACCCCCAAAGCTTAAAGACGAAATGCGTATGCCGTGGCATCGCAGCGACGAAGATTTCCTTCGCCTTTGGTTAGTGGCGGGGCCTTTTCCCGGTGGACTTGATACCGATGGCCTCAGCGGTCAAGGCAGCGAAGCCGCCGCTCAACCCACCGAAGGCTTGGAAGTGAAGCTCGCGAGCGGTACGACGGTGAAATGGCACTCCCAGAAAGCCTGGGACGATGTTCTCACCTTCGATGACATGGCCGGTCTCAAAGACGCCGCGATTGCCTGCGCCTTCACTAAACTCACTCGCCCCGCAACCGGAAAAGCCCTGCTCTCCGTGGGCAGCGGCGATGGCATTCGCGTCTGGCTGAACGGCAAACTCGTCTTGTCCAAAGACGGCCTCCGCTCCTTGACTCCCGATGAGGATCAAATCGAAGTAGACATGAACGCAGGTGACAACGCGCTGCTCATCAAAGTTTCTGCGACAAGATCCTTCTCTATTCGTGTGCTTGAGCCAGGCACTGTCGTCGCACGCAGGACCGAAATTGGTCCGTCCATCATCAAACTTCTGCCTGACGGATTCACGCTCAAAACGGATAGTGGCCAAGAACGCTTCAATGTAGAGGCCGTGAAGATCGACGTGATCCAACCCGGCGGCATAGCCGTTTTCACTTCCACTGCCGCACGAGGCGCGACCCTGCAAATCGACGCCAAACATTGGCCCGATGGCCCTTACGAAGTCCGTTGCAGCACTCACACCTCCACCGGCCTTCTCTACGTCACCTATCTTCCCTGGTACAAAGGCGATTCCATGGCCAAGGCCCGCGAACTGGTTGCCACGGCGGCTAAGGCGGACACCTCGAAGCCTGAAGGTTTCACCCTCAAGATGCTCTCAGACATGGTGGATGATCGCCTGGGCAGCAAACTCATCGAGCCCAACGACGATCCCTGGGAGAAAATTCATTCTCCTGTCATGGAATATGACGAAATCATGCTCGAACGGAAGGGCCAGACCGGGCGCATCCGCTCCGGTGGTTTCGTGCGCTTGGCCTATCGCGACGACGTGGACGGTTCGCCGCAATTCTGTCGTGCCTATTTGCCCGAGAATTACGATCCCGCCAAAAGATGGCCTCTCGTCATCCAGATTCACGGTTTCAACGGCGCAAATCCCGTCTATGTCGGCTGGTGGGGCGCCGCCGATCGCCACGTGAAAATCGCCACCGAATACTCCAACCATCAGGGCGTCATCTATATAGAACCCCACGGCCGCGGCAACACGCAGTACCGTGGAATGGGAGACAGCGATGTGCTTCATGCCATTGCTGAAGCTAAACGTCTTTTCAATGTTGATGATGATCGCGTCTACCTCACGGGCGACTCCATGGGTGGTTGGGGTACCTGGAACGTCGGCACGCGTCACCCCGACTTGTTCGCCGCGATCGCTCCTGTCTTCGGAGGTTCCGACTACCACGTCGACTTGTCAGAGGAGGATTTGGCCAAACTGACTCCCTTGGACCGTTTCATCAATGAGAAGGACAGCAGTTGGGCCATGGCCGATGGACTTCTCAATACCCCCATCTTCGTCCATCACGGCGATGCGGATCAGTCTGTGAAGGTGGACTATTCCCGCTGGGGCGTGCGCATGCTCCAGCGTTGGGGCTACAACGTGCGCTATCACGAATACCCCGGACGCATCCACGAAGCCCTCCTCAACAATAGCAACGCGAACTTAAGCATCGAGTGGTTCCTGCAATACCGCCGCAATCCCAATCCCAGCCATGTGCGAATCCGTTCCGCCGAGCTGCGCAACGCCTCAGCCTATTGGGCACATGTGCTACAGGCAGAAAGTCCTCTCGCTTTCATAGTGGTGGACGCGGAAGTCGTGGATCGCAACGTCATTCGCCTGGACACACAAAACGTCTTGGACATCTTGCTCTCCCCTTCCGCGGCTCTCGTCGATTCAACCAAACCCATCAACGTGGTCTGGAATGGCGTTGCTCAGGATATGTCCCTCAAAAATGGCAATCTCCATCTGACGGCCCCCGCTTATAAGCCCGCTGTTCTTCATAAGAACCAGCGCCTCCCCGGCTCTCTGCTGGATTTCACGGTCACACCTTTCGCCATCGTGATTGGCACATCTTCCAAAGATCCGGAGATGGTGGAGATGTGCCGACAGAAGTCCAAAGCTTTGATCGACAATTGGCGCGATTGGCAGAAGCAGGAACCCCGCGTCTTCCAGGACTCCGCTCTCACCGAAGCAGACATGGCCCGCTATTCACTCCTTCTCATCGGAGGCCCCGAAGCCAACAGCGTAACGGCAAAGCTCGCCGCCAAACTCCCTCTCCACATTTCCACGGATCGCATCACCGTTGATGGCAGGGATTTTCCCGTCAAGGATGCCGCGCTCCAAATGCTCTACCCCAACCCCTTGAATTCGGAACGCTACGTCTGGCTAGTTGCCGCCACTTCCGCGGACGGCATGTATTTCAACCAGTTGAACATTCAACGGCCTTACGACTGGGACTACGTCATCACCGATGGACACATCCCCGCCTACAAACAGCCTGCTACACTGTTGCAGACCAGCGTCGTTTCCGGAATGTTTGACTACAATTGGCGTTTCAGCGAATCCCTGGCGCAGCTCGGCGACACCCAGATCCGCTCCAGCGGGCGCCTTCTCCACCATCCAAAACCAGGTTTCAGTGTGGATCAAGCGGTGCTCGATTCCTATGTCGGCCGCTACCAGGTCGAGCACGGCCCATTGCTCGAACTCTTCAAAGACGGCAAACGCCTTATGGCGAAACAAGCTGGCCAAACCGATGCCGATGAACTCCTGCCCGAATCCGACAAGGATTTCAACGTCCCCAAGTACAATGTCCGCATCAGCTTTGTCCGTGACCTCTCCGGCAAAGTAACCGGTTTTACTGGCTACCAAAACGGCGACTTCGAAGCAAAAAAACTAGAGTGAGCTTTGCCCGAGGCGCCAACGGCCTCCTCTATGACGACCCCACGTTCCTCCTCAAGGAAGTCACTGCGGTTGTCTTCTCCTCCGTCTGTGCCTTCGTATTCATTTACGCCATGTTGCGCATCATTGATGTTTTCACTCCCGTCAAGGTCACTGAACTCACGGAAGAAGTCGGCCTCGACGAGTCGCAACTCGGCGAACACGCTTACGAGACAGTTGCCGAGTGATCTGACCCGCTTGCATGGTCCTAGTCAGACGCGGAACGGACTTCCAGTTGGCCGCTGAAAGTCCGTCCGTCATTCCGAACAGAGTCTGCGCAGTGAGGGACGATGCTGCATCGCACGCTTTTTGTGGGATGAATCTCTCTTTTCTTGGGCTCCGCAAGAGAGGCTCTTCGCTTCCCCAGGAATGGCTGATCCATCTACTTTCCGCAGCCTGTCCCACGCTCAGTTCTCCGCCTCGCGGCCGTGCTGGCGCGTAACCCACTCCCGCTAACTTCTTCGCATCTTCCCCCAACGGGGAGTTGGACGTTAAGTTTCGACGAGAAGCGCGTGTGACGAAGTCAAACCAGTTTTTTCCGGATGGCCAGTAAGACTAGGGCGCGGTCCCGAGAGGCCTCACAAACCCAAGGTGGATGCATTCTGAAGCTACCTCAGGTAGTGAGACGAAACAGTCAGTGGACGAAGGGCTTTGGCTACTGAGGCGGCTGAGCGCTCTGCAACTCCCGATAAAACTTCTGCAGTACAAAGAAGGCTTTCTTCTTCTCACCATGATCGGAGACAAGTCCTTTGCGATTGAAATAATTCTCAACACGAGGGAGCGTTCGGCGCGGACTACGAAAGTCTTTGAGAATCCACGGTGTCATTCCGCGAAGAAAGGAAATGCGCTTGAGCATGGCGATCTGGTGCACGTAGAGATTTTCCTGATATTCCTCGGTCCACCGTGTAGAGGCATCGCCGTGGCGGCCAAAAAGCGCGTCGCCCCCGAATTCGCTCATAATCAGGGGCTTGTCGTACGCCGAGACCCAATCAATCGAATCTGCCTCCCCCGGCCGGCGCACATACCAACCAATGTATTCGTTGTTCCCGAGGACATCGAGATCGCCCGCGATCGGATCGTCAAGGTGAATGGTTATGCGGGTCTCCTCCACAACTTCGCGAGCCTGAAGAGCGGCAGACACAAGGCGCGTGGGGTCCGCGGAATGGGCATGCTGAATGAGTTGCCGCAGGAAACGATTCCGGGCATCGCTGATGGGGGTTTCGTTCGCGACCGAGTAGATGATAAGAGCGGCGCGATTATGATCTCGCGCGATCATTTCGTTCAGCTGATTCTCAGCATTGTGCAGTGTTTGGGGATTTTCCCACTGAATAGTCCAGTACACGGGCACCTCTCCCCAGACTAGCACTCCCATTTGATCGGCCATGCGCAACATGGATTCATTGTGCGGATAGTGCGCCAGACGGACGAAATTGCAGCCCAGTTCCTTCGCCCAAGTAAAGAGGGTCCGCGCATCGTCGTCGCTCCAAGCTCGTCCGGGCCGCAGGGGAGCCTCTTCATGGAGGCTGATTCCGCGCAAGAAAATCGGTTTCCCATTGAGCAGGATATCCGTGCCGCGGACCTCAATCGAGCGGAATCCGATTCGCTCTATGATTCTGTCGGTCTCGGTGACGATCTCGACGGTATAGAGTTTGGGATTGTCAGGAGACCAGAGCGTCAGTCCGGCGCTAAAGGAAAACTCGCCGCGTCCCTTGGAATCTGTTTGGAGTGTTTTAGTGAGCCCCGCCTCCGGAATTAGGATGGTGACATTCTGCTGAGGTTTTGGCCCGTTGAGCTGCAACCAGCCTTTAATCTGGCGCGTCGATCCTTTCTCCAGCTGGACAGAATAATCTTGAACAAAGGTCTCCGGGACCTCCACCAATGTCACGGGGCGTGTAATTCCCCCGTAATTCCACCAATCCGTATTGACGGTGGGAACTTGATCCCTTGCGCGCGTGTTGTTGATTCTAAGAACGAGGAAGTTTCTGTGCGCCCTTACGCGATCCGTGATTTCAAAATCAAAAGGCGTAAAGCCACCCTCATGCTGGCCAAGCTCCTGTCCGTTCAGGTAAACGGCGGCCAGGTAATTGCACGCGCCAAAATGCAGAAACAGCCTGGTCTTTGGTGATTTTGCGTAATCGAACGACCGCTTATACCAGACGCTTCCTTCATAAAACAGCAGCGACTCGCGCTGTGTGTTCCAGTCACCGGGCACACGGAGCTGGCCGGATGTATCGAAATTATATTCGACCAGCTCCGATTCGGACTGAGGCTTGTAGTTCTTGTAAAACGCCTGGTTGTTTTTCAGTGGCTGAGCACGGTAGTCCAACGATCCAACATCATAGGGATCAACAATCGCCTGCCACTGGCCATCCAGGCTAGTGGTCTGGCGTGCATTGATATTCGCGATCAGCGGCGCAATTTGCGCTGCCCCTCGACCAGAGAGCAACGGCAAACACACAGCCACTACCAGACAACGGAACAAGTTAGTCATAACAAGGCCTTAATTAGCAGAGTAGGAGCTCCCGGAATCCAGTTGCGAATCTGCCCTAGTGTCCGGGAGCCCACAGCTTCAGAAGTTGAATTTCGCGCCGAGCTGAAGAACGCGCGCCGGTAGGGAGCCGGTAATCTGTCCAAAACTGGCGGAGCCAGCGTTATTCACGGTTGGATTGTTCCAGTTGGCCCGGTTGAAGGCGTTAAACGCATCCGCCTGGAACTGCAGGCGCATACCTTCCCTGAAAGACAAATCGAATATCTTCCGCACTGATAGATCCCACACGTAAAAGTTGGGCCCGATGATATTGCCTATGGGGGCGTCACCCGCACCAAGTACGCTCGCCGGAGCAAAAGCGGCTGGATTGACCCAGCAAATCGCTTTTGTGTTGGCGCATGTGCCGCTAAAGCCAATGGATTGGCCTGCAACCATATTCGCCCGCCGTCCGAAAGCCGCGCCGTTAAAGCCAACGGCTTGCGAGGCCGATGCGGTCAGGGGCGCGCCGCTCTGGAAGTGCAAGATCCCGCTCAACGACCACCCTTTTACCACTGCGCCTTCCACGCCCGTCATGTTTTTGCCCCAGGGCGACTCGAGGGTGAAACTTGACGCCAGGATGTGCGTCGCGTCGAAGCTCACTTTGCCATAGGTATATTGCTTCCAAGATTCCACCACACCGCCCGATTGCGTTCCGCCAGCTACGGCAACAGTTCCACCGTTGACCAGGACGGGACTGGCGGCCGTGCTGACGAGGCAAGTGAACGGGCATTCCTGCTCGGGATTTTGGTTATAAGCGTCACCGACGCCACCGTCAAATCCCATCGTCTTCGAATAGGTATAGGCAAGCGTGGCGGTGACGAAACCCTTGCGCTTTGTCAGGCTAGCCTGCAACGAATTGTAGTTGGAATTGACGTCGCTCAAGGCCATGCTAAAAGCACCGTATCCCAGGAACGGTCGAATTTGGTCCTTCGACAGACCGGCAGGGGCGAAGCCTGTGGCCGAGCATTGAAAGGCAGCACTGTTTATTCCAGCCGGGCACGCCATCGTGTTCGGGTTCGGCGAGACAGGGATGAGGGTCCCCTGCTGCGTCCAAGTGGCGCTGTTGAAGCTAGGCGAGCGCAGGATGTGTCGTCCCAGGTTGCCGACGTAAGCTACCTGGAGCAGCATGCCTTGCGGCAGTTCGCGCTGCACTCCCAGGCTGTATTGGTAGCTGCTAGCTACCACCAAGTTGGGATCAACCCCGTTCACGCTTTGGGTGCTTGGAGCTGGCAGCGTACCCGCCCCCGGAGCGGAATCGAACTGCGATAATGCGAGGTTAGCTCCTGAGATCGTGACCGTCTGTGCCCATGGTGCATAGCCCTGGGAGTTGATGCCATTACCCAGGACGTTGCCTTCCGGCTTGTCATAGAAAATTCCAAAGCCGCCGCGAATCACGGTCTTATCGTTTAATGGAGCAAAGGAGAAGCCCAAGCGAGGCGCCCACAGGTTCTGCACGTTGAAGAAACCGCGCGCCGCAGTCGGAGGTATGGCCGCCAATAGTTGCGGATTGACATAGGTAACGGGAACCCTGCCAGCCTGGTCGTAAGGGACTCCTCCGGGGCGCTGCAATCCATTGCATTCGATGGTAAGTATCGGTGTACCGATAACATTAAGTTGAGCGCCGCTGCACAGACCCGGTGATAGAGGGTTAATAGTGCTACTCGACAGGCTGCCCGTAAAGGTCGGTTCGAGACCAGCGTTGAATGCATACGGGTTGAAGTTCGTCATGTTATTGCCCTGAGCATACGTAGGAGTTGTGTAGGTGTACCGCACGCCCAGGACCACGCTCAATCTGCGAGTCACCTTCCAGGTGTCTTGCAGGTACGCTTCCAGATTGTTGAACCGGAATTGGCCCACGGTGACGGCCGAGCTCTGGGTGAGGGTGTTAAAGTTCCCAAGGAGCGCGTCAGCGAAGGGGTCGCCCGTCGAGTTTGAGCCGTTGGTCGCGCCCGCGGCGGCGCTGAAATTGAGATTGCCGTCATAGTTCGTGCGCGAGTTCTGTGACTTGCGGTCCCGCACGAACTCCGCTCCAAACTTTATCGAGTGAGTGCGCACTTGCCACGAGACGTTATCCGATACACTTATATCCGTCACGGGAGACGCGAGATAGTTTGGCGCTGGACCATTCACGCCGGCCGGCGAGGCCGTCGGAACACCCGTGACACCCGTGTAGCCTATCTGGGGAATCCCATTGGGAAACGTGGATGGGTTTCCGAGCGGCGGAATGAACTGAAAACCATAGTTGGATTTCATCCAGGCCGTGCCTTGGAGCGGAGTCCTTTGCTTGTGCCAGTCGGCGTTGAATTTGAGTGAGTTGATCAGGGTAGGGCTGATCATGTAAGTCCAGCCGATTTGATAGTTGTATCCGGGACGATGGCGCGTGTCCGGATCCACCGGAACGGCCCCGCCAGCACCGAATGTGGAAAAGGGAGCATAGATGTCAACGTAATCGTGGAGATACCGGAAATAAAAACTGTGCTTGTCGTTGGGGTGTTCGTCCACGCGAATGATGTCCTCGCGAATGTTAAACGGGGTCGCGAGGTTGAACGCTATGTTGTTGGCAGCGGTCGAGGTGGGCAATGCTCCCCCGACAGACATTTTCGCCGCCGACGTGTAGATTGCCGCAATGGCTGCGCCGTCACCGGTGATACACGCAGGGTTTATAATATTGGGCGCGGTATAGAGAGCACCCCCGCAACTCGCCGGGATAACAGCTGGCGTTTTAAGAGTGACCCCGCCGACCCCGCCCACGGGGGCGACATCGGTGAAGTTGCCTCCTACCTCCATCACCGTGGGAAATGTCTGCGTTGACGACCCAGCCGGCCCTCCCGGGATTACCCCGCGAAGCTTCTTCCACTCCTGTCCGGCAAAGAAAAACAGCTTGCCTTTCGGCTGGATATACGGGATGGGGCCGCCAAGGTGCCATCCAAAGTCGTTGTAATGAAACGGGGGCACGGCCGAGTAGCCCGTGGCAGTCGGATTCGTCAGTTTGGTACCCTTGTTTTCCGCATTGAAAGCATTGTTCTGGACGAATTCAAGAATTCCGCCGTGATAACGATCTCCTCCACTTCTGGTTACCACGTTGATCGTGGCTGAAGCAGAACGCCCAAACTCAGCGTCAAAGTTCGAAGTCTGCACGTCCACTTCCTGAATGAAATCAATACCCACCTGATTGAATGTGCTGTTGTTCGAGCCGGAGTCCAGGTTAAACCCGCCGTCCACGCTAAAGTTCTGCCCGTCCAGCCGCTGTCCGTTGGTATTCGCGACGCTGGTATTATAGTTGGTTGTCAAAGCGGCGGGGTTGAAGCCCGAACCTTGGAGGGCCGCGCCGGGAACCAAACTAATGAGCGATTCGTAGTGACGCTGGTTCAAGGCCAGATTCTGCACTTGCTGCTGCGTGACGGTAGTCGAGATTTCGCCCGACGTTGTATTTACTGTATCTCCAATAGCAGTAACAGTTACAGTTTCTGTGACCACGCCGACTTCCAGACTCAGGTCCACTGTCAGACGGCCACCAGCGGATAAAGCGTTGCCTATTTTTGTGCTCCGCTTAAAGCCGGCCTTTTCTGCCACCACGGTGTATGTGCCAACTGGCAGTTGGTCTGCAACGAAGTAACCATGTTCGTCTGTCGTGGCATCGCGGGCTATTTGTGTTGCCTCGTTCACGATAGCCACCTTGGCATCCGGAACAGTGGCGCCAGACGTGTCCGTGACAGTCCCCGCGATCCGGCCGAATATATCCTGGGCAACAGCGAACTCAACCGGCCCAGGGGATAGTGACGCAGCGAACAGAATTATCAGGGCACTAAGCGCTGCCAAACGAAAGCGTTTCATCATTTCGCAGCCTATAAGCGAATATTGATCTTTCTGGCGAACCACACTCATTTTGATCTCTCCTCAGACGGCAGAATAGTTGCGTTGCTGATCTGCTCCTCTGACCGGCCGCCATCAAAGAGGTTCAGGAAGCGGCACCATGAACGGGGTGAATCCAACTTGACGATAATTGAGTAGAGCAATGCTGGTATTGACTTTGGAAGTTAGCCGACGGTGAATTCACGGTTAGCATGTAACCGTTATAAGAGTGAGAGATGAATCCTTTTTCCAGGGAATTTCCAGCTTAAGTTCATGAAATATCAAGTGTTTGGCCCACGCATGTTTGGTCCGGTGTCAAGTCGCGAAAATTCGGTTATACTCGCTTCCAAAACACTGGCAGGTCGAAGGGACTATTCCCAAGGGGATAACCACGTGCAATCGGCAGTCAGCAAGCTTGAGGCGGAGCGGGCTGAAGTAGACGGCATTTTGTCGTCCGGTGCATTCGGGCGGACGAACAACCTTGTTCGACTACTGACTTTTGTTTGCGAGAGATATTTCGACGGAGCAGTCGACGAAATCAAGGAGTACAGCATTGCGGTGCAGGCGCTTGGACGACCGGAATCTTTTGACCCCCAGGTGGATACCATTGTCCGCGTCACTGCTCATGCATTACGAAAGCGGCTCGAAGATTATTATCGAAGTGCCGGGGCAGATCACGCCGTTCATATTTGCCTGCCCCCGGGACACTACGTTCCAAAGTTCATCCATAAGAGCGACTTGGAACCGATAGAAGCCGAACGCAAACTCGATGAGAATCAGGACAGCCATTCTCTCGACAGGGTTGTCGCACCAGGGAACGGCCGGCCGGAAGATCAGCAAGTCCATCCTTCACCGCCGTTGCAGGAGTCAGAACCGGAAAAAGTCGCAGAGCGTTACGATGGCGGCGAGTCGAGAATAAGGTTTAGGACAGGGACTCGAATAGCGATGGCCGGCGCTATCCTTGCCATTTCTGTATTTGTTATTGCGGTTTTTGTCTGGAAGAAATGGCGCCCGAAGAGTGGAGATGAAAACTCGGTGCAGACGCTGGTCGCGGCTGCTCCGGGCTACACTTCCGGGAAGACTCTTCGTGTCGTGGTGGGCGGTGCGTCTGCCCCCTACATAGATCGTGGTGGTGCTACGTGGGACAGCGATCATTTCTGCTCAGGAGGCAGCTCGTTCTCCGTTACAGGCCACGCGATCCAAGGCACCGAAGATCCACAACTTTTCTCCAGCGGGCGGCATGGCGTATTTCATTGCAATTATCCCGTTCCTCCAGGAACTTACGAGGTTCATCTCCTGTTCGCGGAAACGTCGGGGCTCCAAGAGGCCAGTCGCAATGTGGCGTTCTCAATCAATGGAGGACCGACTACCAATTTGGATGTGGTGGACGACGCTGGCGGAAATGACATTGCAACCGCCAAAATAATTACGGATGTGGCCCCCGCGAGCGACGGAACGATTCATCTGGACTTCACTTCTTCTGAGGCATTTGTCAATGCAGTTGAAATTCTACCGGGAACTCCACATCGCATGCTTCCGGTCAGGATCGTCGTTGGACATTCTCCCTATCGTGATTCCAACGGCAATGTTTGGATGCCGGACCGGTACTTCTTCGGCGGCCGCCTCAGCATTTTCGGAGGTGATCTATCCAAAGTCACCGATGGTCGTCTTTACGAATGGCATCGCTTTGGGCACTTTAATTATGTGGTGCCTGTCGCGCCGAACGGTGAATACACTTTGAAACTGTACTTTCTGGAGCATTGGTTCGGAGTGCAGAATGGCGGCATAGGAGGTGTAGGCAGCCGCGTGTTCGATGTCTCTTGTGATGGTTCGATGCTACTAAAGGGATTTGACATCTTCCGGGAAGCCGGCTCCAAGCCATTGGTCAAATCCTTTCAGCATATTGAGCCCACGCCACAAGGCAAAGTAGAGATCTACTTCACTCCTGCAGTGAACTACCCTTCCATAAGCGCGATTGAAGTCATCCCCGAATAGAAAAGCTCCTCGAATTCCGGGGATTTGGCCCCTGGAACACACAGAGTTCTTCATCTGGCGGCCGAATAAAGGTCTGCCCCAACATATTGCAAACTGGAATTGACCGTTCATCAATATCCAGCGGATTCGACGTTACTGGACGTATTATCAGCAATCGAAATGTATCCAGAAACGGCGTTCCGGGAAACTGAGACTGCTGAACCTGCCTCGTATGGCAGATGAATGTGCTGGCCGGATATTCGCCCCGCCCACTCCCCGGCCCACAACTTCATTTGGGTCTTTCCCCCCTTTCCTCTATAATCTTAAGTTTGTGCACCGCTTTGCTCTTTCGTTAGGAGATATCTGGTATGGCTGGCGATTCGAATAGCAAGAAAACCGGCGTCCGCATCCTTTTCGGCGTCGTCATCGGCGTGCTGGCCTTAAGCATGCTCCTCTACCTTGTGCCGCAAGGTCCCAGCTCCGCGGAAACTTCCACGGACGTAGTGGCTCGTGTTGGCGATCAAAACGTCACCCTCGCTGACGTGCACGATAAACTCAATGAGATTCGCAAGAACAATGACATTCCCAAGCCGCTGGAATCTCTCTATGCGCGCCAGATCCTCAATCAGCTCGTCTTCTCGAAGGAAGTGGAATACGAAGCCAAGCGCCTCGGCATTACTGTCAGCGAAAAGGAACGCGCCGACCGTATCCGCCTGTATGTTCCCGGTGTTTTCAATGGCGACACCTTCGTCGGCATGGACGCCTATTCCAATGCAGTCCGCCAGCGTTTTCAAATGAGTGTCCCGGTCTTTGAGGAACTCGTGCGCTCCGGCCTGGTCGAAGAAAAATTCCGCAAGCTCATCACCGATGGCATCAGCGTTGGCCCGGCAGAGATTCAGGACGAATTCCGCTTCCAAAACGATAAAGTGAAGCTCAACTATGTCTCCATCAAGTCGGATGATCTGCTCCCCAAGGTCACCGTGGACGACGCCGAAATTCAGGCCTACTACGCCAAAAACAAAGCCACCTTCCAGATCCCCGAAAAGCGGGTTGCTCGCTATGCCTTGGTGGACCTCGCTCAGCTTCGCCAGTCCATTACCGTCTCCGACGACGATCTGAAGAAAATCTACGACCAGAATATCCAGCAATATGAAGTCCCCAACCGTGTTCACGCCGAGCACATCCTTTTCCTCACCACTGGCAAACCCGATGCCGAGGTAACGGAAATCCAGAAGAAAGCCGCCGATGTCCTCGCGCAAGCCAAGAAAAAAGGCGCCAATTTCGAGGACCTCGCCAAAAAGTACTCCGAAGATCCCGGCAGCAAAACCAAGGGTGGCGACCTCGGCTGGCTCTTGCAGGGTCAGACGGTCCCTGAGTTTGAGAAAGCCGCCTTCAGCCTCAACAAGGGCGAAATTTCCGGGCTTATTCGCACTCAATACGGCTTCCACATCATCAAGGTCCTCGACAAGGAAACTGCCCATACCAAGACCTTCGATGAAGTCAAGGATTCCATTCGCGCCCCCCTGCTTCTCCAAAAGGTGGACACAGACGCCGGAAACATTGCTGACAAGATGTCTGCGGAAATTCGCCGCTCCAACAAGACCACTCTGGACGACCTGGCTCGCGAGTATCACCTTACCCTGTCTGCAACCCGCCCTGTCACTGCCACTGAACCCCTCCTCGAACTCGGCACCTCGCAAGAGGCCAAGGACGAGCTGTTCCGTCTCCGTCAAGGCGATCTGAGCCTGCCCATTCGCACGGACCGCGGCTACGTCGTCCTCGCACTACAGCAGATCCTGCCCACCCACCAGGGCTCGCTTGATGAAGTTCGCGATAAAGTTGTCACTGAGTTGAAGCAGCAGAAGGCTGCGCAACTCGCGCAATCCAAGGCTGACGAGCTTGCTCGTCGCGTTAAGGCCGGCGAAAAGTTCGATCCGGCCGCCAAAGCTCTGGGCCTCGACCCTAAATCTTCCGAACCGTTCGCCCAAAGCGGCTCAGTTACAGGTCTCGGTAGCGGTAAGCAACTCGCCGCCGCCTTTTCCATGAAGCCGGGCGATGTCGGTGCCCCTCTTACCCTAGGTGCCAACTGGGTTGTCTATCAAGTTGTGGAAAAGGACGACGCCAACCCTGCTGATCTGGAAAAACAGAAGAAGACCATCACCGATAACCTCCTCCAAACCAAGCGCAACCTGGCGTTTGAGGCCTTCCACACTGCTTTGGAAGAGCGCATGAAGAAGGAAGGTACGCTGAGAATCATGCCCGAAAAGATGCGCGGTTTTGGCGACCTGGGCTAGTCTAAATTACAGAAAACAAATAGAATAACTAATCTAGGGCTACCCCCTTGCCCTCTTTCCCCCAGACCGCTACCCTATTCCGGTCTACTTTGGGTGTACCTGGAACGGCATTGCTCGGCACGGTTCCCCTAGGCCCTTCGCCAGCTTGCCAAGTTTTCAGAAGAAGGTTTCCGGGTACTAGCCTCGATTAAATTCTGTAGAGAAATTCATCGCTCATCATGAAAAAAAACTCTTTACCTCGTCCGTCCGGCGTTCGTAACGACTATCGTTGCAGCATTGAGAAGAATCAGTCCGGCAAGTACTGTGTGCGCATCCGCGTCCTGTACCCCCGCCACGCATGGAGCCTCGCCGTCTACTTCCTGGCTTCCTCTTTCGACCGCGCCATGAAGAAGCTCGAGGAATCGCTCCACTTTCTCCAGCGCAACGAAGAAAAGCTCTGGTTTTGGGGTGTTGATCGCGCCGAGGACATGGGATTCTCCGCCGAATTTCTCAAGGATGCGGGACTGCACATGGACCAGCGAAACGAATTTCCCCGCAAAGCCGCTAATCTCTCCCTCGAACCAGAACGCGATGTCCCTGCCTTCGTCCTCGGACCCATCCGCCGCGGCCTCGCCGAGTCTGTAGAGTTCGCCCGCGCCCAAGCCGCCGGCGACTGACCAAGCTTCGCCTTAATCTATGCTTCAACCGCTAGATTTCTCTGGCGATGCCGCCCTTTCCCAGGGAGGTGGAACTTTTACCGATGCCATCCCGGCCGCCGTCGCCGCCTGAATGCCCATTTCCGTGTCCTCAAAAACCAAACACGCCTCAGGCGGCACGTCGAGCTTTGCGGCCGCAAGCAGAAATGCTTCCGGGTCTGGCTTGCTCTTCTCATAATCTCCCGCGCAAACAAAAGCATTGAACCTATCCAGCAGCTTCAGCGCAACAAGAGACGCCGTCACCGATTCCTTCGTGCTACCTGAAACGACCGCGAACGGGATTCGCCCGTGTTGCGCCTCAATGTGCTCCAAAACCTCTGGCACGGCCTTGAGCTCGGGAAGTAGCTCGAAATAGATGCTTTCCTTTCGCCGCGACAGAATCTCAACCGGCATGTTCAGTCCACGCCTCTCGTTTAGCGTGGCTATGATCTCGACAATGGGCATGCCGCCCCACGAATAGAAGAGTTCCTCGCTGAATTCGCAGTTCCATTCTCCCAGTGCTTTCTTCCAGGCCCGGTAATGAAGCGGCATGGAATCGGCAATCGTTCCGTCGCAATCGAATAAATACGCTTCAAATGAGCCTTGCGGTATTTTCAGCTTCATGCGTTGTTTTGTTTTCCTCTTATCCATTCTAGGTTGGCGCCTGCGCACTTCGTAATCAGAGACTGGCCGGTCACGCATCAATTCCGCCTTGACAATTCTTGCGGTACTATTTCATTATGTACATATTCAATTACGGAGACCCGCGGAGCTTCTGTTCTAGCCCATCGTGATCTGATTGGCGCGCGCTACGTCCGGTGCCCATCAGGTGGCTCGAATCGCTCCACGCGAAAGGACATCTGAATCCTGCAGCCTATCCGAAACACTTATTGTCTCGCTCTTATTTCAGCTTTGTTCATCTTTGCTGGAACTCTCTCCTTGCCTGCCGCGTCTGCTCCACAGTCCTCCGACCAGTCCGATTCCACCAAGAATCCTTCCAAGCCTAAGCAGACCCCCGCCGTTGCCCCTACCACTAATGCACCTGTCGCCGCCGGGGCGCCCGCGCCCGCTTCTAAGCCCACTCCGCCCACTACTCCCTCAGCAAGCACCCCGGCTGCCGCCAAGCCCGCCTCCGCCCAACAGGTGCTTCCTGCCAAAAGCAAGGCCATGGTCTGGGTCAACACCGATTCCGGTATCTATCACAAGCCCGGCACTCGCTTTTACGGCAAAACCAAGCAAGGCAATTACATGTCAGAGGCCGACGCCATCAAAGCCGGCTATCGCCCTGCCGGAAAGAATTAGTTTTTCGCTCCCATTACCTTGCCATTCCGCGCTGGGCTGTGTTACTCAGAACCAGAAGTCCAACTTGCACTCTTAGAGGAGAATTTGCATGAAGAAGAATCCCACTCGTATCTTGCTTGCAGCGATGGTCCTTTTTCTCGGCGTGACCGTGGCCCTCCCGCAGACGCAAACCAACCCTCCCGCCGCGCCTGCTGCTAAGACCGCAACCGCCACCCCGGCCAAGACTCTTCTCGACATCAACTCCGCCACCAAGGATCAGCTTGAAGCCCCGCCTGGCATCGGCCCCAAGTACTCCCAGAAAATCATTGACGGACGTCCCTACGCCAAAAAGACCGATCTCCTTCAGAAAAAGATCATTCCGAAAGCCACCTACATCAAGATCGAGTATCTGATCATCGCCAAACAGAAGTAACCCCTTCGATTTCCGGGGAGCGGCTTCCGTTAGTCCGCCCAGCGGCTCCCTCTTTATTCTTTGAATTGGTTTGTCGCCCGTCTGTCTGCAGATGAGACCATCAGGAATTGGCGTTCGCGCATCCCAAACGCACTTCCGCCCTTTATTTATCCCGCAAAATCACTTCGCCACGGCCTACCATCTGCTCATTCAGCCACAGCCGGTATTTGTAACTCCCCGCCTTCGTCCCCGCCACGGCTGGGCCACTCAATAACCGCATCCCCATTGGCGCCTGAAAAATATTCGATGAAAATGGGCAACGGTTGCCGTCAAATTCCACTCGCAAATTGCCCGCATCCGATATCCAGCTCACCTGATCGCCGGGGTCCAGCACCACCACCTGAGGAATCAAACCGACCAACACCGGGCGTTCCGCCATGCTTGCTCCTTCGCTCTCTTTTTCTTTCCCTGCGACGATAGCACATCCTTTCCCGTTGCACCTATCTCTCCGGATTGTCCTTTCGCCACATCGCCTTGACCCGTCCGATGCCGCTCCTTAGACTTCTTGGATAGAACGTGGCGCTGAGCATCCGTCTACTCTTGCGCGCATGAGTTCTTTCAGCGGGGTTTCCCCGCGCAGGAGCTGTTTGCATGGGCTTAGTGCCAAGATCTCTGTCTATACCCCTGCCTAACGGCGCGCGCCTTCAACTTCTTTCTTGTATCCCCTTTGCCGTAATGCATCTTGCCGCGCTTGCCATTTTCTTCGTCCCATTTCATTGGTACTACCTGCCCGCCTGTTTCGCGCTCTATGAAGTGCGCATGTTCTTCGTTACAGCCGGCTATCACCGCTATTTCTCGCATCGCTCGTTCAAGACCAGCCGCTGGTTTCAATTCTTTTTGGCCTTCATGGCCATGTCCTCTTCGCAAAAAGGTGTCCTCTGGTGGGCGGCGCATCATCGCCACCATCACCGTTATTCCGATCAGGAATTGGACATGCACTCTCCCACGCTCTTTGGCTTCTGGTGGGCCCATGTCGGCTGGATTCTTTCTGACAAATACGAGGGCACTCGCTTCGACTATATCGGCGACTTCGCCAAATTTCCGGAACTCCGCTGGCTCAACAAATACTATCTTGTCCCGCCCTTTCTTCTCGGCGCGGCCATCTGGCTCATCGGTGGATTCGGTTTTTTCGCCTGGGGATTCTGCCTCAGCACAATGTTCTTATGGCACGGCACATTCACTATCAATTCGCTTTCGCATCTCCTCGGCAAGCGCCGCTTTCCCACCGCCGATACCAGCAAGAATAATTGGGTGCTCGCCCTGCTCACTCTCGGTGAAGGCTGGCACAACAATCATCACTACTTCATGGCTTCGGCGCGACAGGGTTTCTACTGGTGGGAAGTGGACATCACCTTCTACACTCTGAAGCTGCTTTCCTGGTTCCGCATCGTCCGCGAACTCCGCAAGGTCCCGGATCACATTCTCGCTGAAGGCCTGGCCCTGGACGCCGCCGCTGCATCCGCCTGATTCCTTCCTCGATTTTCCCGCAGGGGCGCAGCAAGCTGCGCCCCATGTCCGCACGAACATCAGCTCTTGACACCACGTTCTTCTGAGTTCTTAGCATCCCCAAAAGAAAATGCCCTCGCTTTCACGAGGGCATTTTCTGGTTTCATTTCAATCTGCCAGGTCAACTCTGGTGTAAACGGACCGTGGCGGCTGTTTGCTTTAAGCTTGACCGCCTCACACCCTACCGTCCGCGTCCGCCAGGCTTTCCAGAGCTTTGGTGCTCCTTCGGCGGAGGGGCATGATTCTCCTTTGGCGGCTTCGACGCACCGGATGGTTTGTTATTCGATTTAGGCGCGCTGTAGGAGTTCGTCTTAGGCCGGTCCACGCCGGATGAACTCGTGTTCGTATGCGAACTGTTTGCCGTGCTCGGCTTATTCGAGCTTGTCTTCGCCTGCGCGCTTGCCGCGTTGTTGGTCCGTGCGTTCGGTGGACGATCCATGTGCGCGGCATTGTTTGTTGGCCGGTTCGCGTTGGCATTCGTCCCGGCAGAGCGCGCTGCCACGACTCCCGCTCCATGAAACTCGCCAGGCCTTGCCGTTGCCGCTACCACAGGCCTTCCGTGATTCTCGGAAGCCAGCATGCTTCGGTCGCTGCGTGCCGCCTGTTCATGCTGCGTCTGCATGGAAGTTGCGGGAGTGTGTCTCTCGTGTTCCGCTTCGCGCTCCGCCGCTGTCGGTTCCGACCTTACGCCCCCGGTCCCACCGTTGTAGCTCACCCGGTTCACGGTCGTGTTGTTGATCACCGTTTTGTTGACGTACGTATTGTGGATCACCGTCGTATTCACGTTCGTCACCGCGGTGTTGTAGTGAAACGCTCCGCCGCGCCATTCGCCGCCGACAAATCCAACGCCTCCGTACCCAAAGCCGTAGTTAATTCCGCCGTAGAATCCCACGTGCGGGCCCCAGTAGCCGCCGTGCCACAGGTACGCGCCACCAGACCAACCCCAATATCCCGGCGTCCACAGAAACCCTGGTGTCGGAGCCATCACCCAAGTTCCCGGCACCCAGTAGTATCCGGCATCGCCGTATGCCCAATAGCCAGGCGTCCAGATATAGCCTGCCGCCGGGCAAACCGGTTGCACGTACACCGGCAAGGCCGGCGGCCCGATATGTACGGAAATGCCCACGGCAATTTGCGCGGGCGTGCTTGCAGGAATTGCGAGAATCGCTAAAGCCAGAAGAAACAAACTACAGTACTTCGTTGTACGTAACATGAGTATTCCCCTTGCACTCTCTCTCCCGGAGCGTCCTTTCACAGTGGCCGCCGGATTGTCTTTGTTTAGGTTAAATCGTCGTTCGAGCGGCTTGAGCCATTAAACTCAATCCTGTTAGGAAAGTTGCACTCCCACGCTATATCTCTCGATCTGCGGGATTTGCACACCCTGTTCGCTGGCGCCCTTTCCACGTTGTTTTGTAGATGCGGGGCTTTAGCCCCGCTAAGAGTTTCTTTATTCTTATGTGTTCAGGGTTTCAGCGAGCGGCCGCCAGCGGAACACGCACCAGAATCGTGTCATCCACCCGCACAATCAATTCAGAAAACTTAGGCTTGCCCACATTCCGCATCGCCTGAAAACGCGGATTTAGCGCTTCCACATTTGCATGCAGCGGCGTCTTGGGATCTTTCGGCACGTCAAAGCTCACGCGAAGTTCCTCCTTGCCATAGCCATCCCTACCAACCGCGCCGGCCACATCCACCACATCGCATACATGTTCTGGCAGCGCCGCCGCCGGCTTCCAGTCCAATTGTACAAAAGGTTTTTCCGTCTGCCAGAAATGTGGATGCACCGCCTTGTGAATGCCGATTGTGTAACCCTCCGCCTGCACTGTGCGCACCACCGGCCCGCCGCTGTACATCTCGTCCACATGCAATCCCAGCCGCGTGAATCCCTTGCTGAACGTTCCAATCAACACGAACGGCACCAGCGCTGCTGCAAGCAAAGTCATTCCCGCCGCCGTATAACCCAGTATTGAGGTTGGCCACTTCATGCGCATCTCCTAAATCACGCGTTGCAGAATAGTTTCAAGTCCCTGGGTGATGATGCTGCCACCAAACATCACCGCCGTCGCCCAGGCCGCATAAAGAAACATCAGCCTCGCCCGCTCCGGCTTCACGGACACAGGCGTCCCCTTGATGTGCCACACCGCGGCGCCTTTCGGACAAGCATCCACGCACGCTCCACACTTCATGCAAGACATCAGCGTCTCACCCTTCTTGATCGATTCGTCGCTAAGCGACATCGTCGGGCAGCTATTCTTGCAAAGCACGCAGGGTGAGCACACTGTGCGGTCAATCTTGATGTCGAAGACGCTTGTCTTGTTGAAAATGGATTGGAACGCCCCAAACGGACACAAGAAAGTGCATTGCGTGCGCTTCTTCGTCACAAAGGGCATCACAATCACCAGCGCGCCAAACAGCACCACGAAAATTCCATTTTGTACCAACCCCACCGTATTTCTCGCCGCCACATATTCCGATACCGCTTTGAACGGACACAGCCACATACAATAGGCCGGCTCAAACAGTGCCAGCGAAAGCAGCACCATCGCCAGCAGCACCGCCCAGGGCACCAACCTGTACCGCGGATCAAGCTTCTTCCACTGCGCCTTCTTCGGCAGCGCCGCCATCCCTTCCTCGATTCCACCGAAGAAGCAAGCGTAGCTGCACCACCCTTTTCCGACCACCAGCGTAATCGCCAGCCACAGCGCCACCATCTCCGCCATTCCCCCGCCTGACATTCCTCCTCCCGGAAGAATGGATCCAGGAAACACCAGCGATTTAGTCAACGCCGCGGGCAAAATCAGCAGCGGGATCGGTAGGAAGCAGAATGGCGTGCGCCCCGCGATCATCTCTTCTATCGGGATGCCCATGCTTCCCCGCAAAACCATCACGTTGTGGATGAACTCAATCGGGAATAGCACTCCTAGCGCCACGAAAAACCATCTCCGCCAGCGATACGTGCTCGCCGTTTTCATCATCATGAAGAACAGCACGATCATGAACCCCGCCGTCATCCCGCTGGCAATCTGCATCGCATGCTGCGGCTGCATCAGCCCGCGCATGGCCATCAGCAGCGACCACAACGCAATAGGCAACGTCAGAAGCACCGCCATTCCCCAGCCCCGCGGCTGCATCTTCCCGGGATATACCCTGCACCCCGCTTCACCCATGGATTTTCCTTCCCGCGAGCATCGCAATCCCCGCCAACAGGTAGTACACCGCCACAATGCTCATCGCCGCTCGCGCCACGAAAATCACAGACTCGTTTCGCTTCACGCACCCGAGCCCGACAAAGGGCAAGAACCACAACGTTGTAGCCACAAAAAACACGCCGAAAAATAGAATCGCCGCTGCCATACTCCCCAATTCCGCGGCGCGCACGCCCGCCGCCACGAATGGTGGACACAAACTAATCCCCGTGAGCAGCCCCAACACCGCCGCCCCCGGCACGCCATGCTTTCCAACGCTGCCAATGCTCACCAGCCGGGAACCCGCGCATTCATGCGCGCAACCGCGTCCCACGGAATACGCGTACCACAGCAGCGCCAGCCCTAGCAGCACGTGAATCCCGCCATAAATCCAGGTGCGTGCTCCCGGCGAAGGCGAAGCCAGCGCGCCCAATTCCCACGCAGCCGCTGCAAACAGCGCATACCCCAAAAGCCGCGCTCCCAAAAATGACGTTAAGTAACGCCCATTCACCCGCCAGCCCGCACCCTCTGCAAGCAGCGAAGGCACAACCACTGGCCCACACGAAGCCACACATGCCGGTCCAGACGCCAACCCCAACAGCAGCGCTTCGCCAACCAGGTAAGCTCCGCCCATGAGTGAAACCTACCATCGTCTCAGCCACCGGTCTGTGACGCTTGCCCGCCTCCATGTTCACCCTCCGCCCGTAGGGCCGCAGGACTCCGGCGCCCCAAGTCCGCATGATCAACTGATTCCCGTTCTATCGTCCATCCGTCCCATTTCCCGCTCTCGTTCCTGGTACCACCGATTGAACCTTGACGCGCCCCGCAGCAGGAGTAACCTATGCGGAAAGGTCTACTTTTCGGCGGAGATTTCCCATGAATCCCTCTCTCCGTGTCTTTGCGGTGATTTTTGTCTGCGCCTCGTGTGCGCCCGGCATCTGCCGCGCACAAGCCGGAAACAAGGCGCAGAATATCGAAGCGACCCAAACGTCCACCGGGATGAAGGGAACGCCGGTAAAGAAGGCTCCTGTTCTCACCGACGACGAAATCGGCTTGCTCGTGGCGCGTCAGCCTGCCAAATCAGCCGACTCCACAAAAGCCGGGCCTGCAGCAAAGGATTCACTCGCAATCCCACAAGATCCCGAGCAGCGCAAAGCGGAGATTGCCTCTCTTGAACAGCAGATCAAAGAAAAGCAATCCAAAATGCAACTTCTGATGCGCATGTTTGTCGTAGATGAGGAAGCGTTTCTGAAGGACTTTACTGGTGGTTTAGAGAACGACGATGCCCACGCCAAGCGTCGCTTCGAGCAGGATGAACTTCTCCGCGAAGGCAAAGAACTTGGCCAACTCCGCGCCAGGCTCGACGTGCTGCAATCCGCCACCGCCGAAATATCACCCACCGCCAAGCCCGTCGCTTCCAACTAGCTGCTTCTCTCGCATTCCGCTCAGGGCGCCGCCGATCGCTCCAACAATTCCTTCAAATCTCCTCCCCAAATTGCCGGCAACGAGTGCGTCCCGTGCCCGCGCGTGGCATCGGTAATCGGCAACAGGACGAATTTCCCTTTCTTGACGCGCCGAATGTCCGCGTCAAGGACCTTCAGCTCCGGCGGGTTGATCTGATCGTCGGCGGAGTTCACCGCCGTAAGCGGCTGCGTAATTTTTTCCAATTGCGGCTCAGGGTTGTAGTTTCTCGAGGCGTCAAAGTAATACAGCATGTCGTTCGCATCGGTGCTCTTCCTGTGGGCGGCGATAAAGTTTTCCAGAAATTCATCCGCTTGCGCGCGCGTCGGCTCTTGCTTCTGCATCTGCAGCGGGCAGCTGCCCATAAACAGCAGTATGCCCAGCGCCGCCGCCAATCCGTGCGGCTGTTGCGTGTATTCTCCATTGTTCCAGTCCGGCGAAGTCCGAATATCGTCCATGATCATCCGCCGCATCATCCGGTTGCGTCCCGCAATCTCAATCGGCAAGCTCGCCAGTGGCATCGCCGCATCCATGAACTCCGGATGTTGCTCCGCCCACAACCACGTGTGCATTCCGCCCATCGACGTGCCCATGACCAGCCGCAAGTGGTTCACTCCCAGCCCTTGTGTCAGCAGCCGGTATTGCAGTTCGATCATGTCGTCATACTCATAGTGCGGAAATCGCATGTGCAGCCCATCGCTCGGCTTGCTCGATTCCCCGTGTCCCACGTTGTCCGGCAGAATAATGAAGTACTTCGTCGCGTCCAGTAGCTGACCCGCCCCAAACAGCGCCCCCGCGAATGTCGGCGTCAGGAATTGCTTTCCGGTTCCTCCCGTTCCGTGCAGGATCAACACCGCGTTGCGTACCATTCCGCTCGCGTCCTTCTGCGGCGTGCCCAGCGTTTGATAGTGCAGCCTGACCTCCGCCAATCTCTCCCCGGACTTGAACTGAAAGTCCTTCACGACAAAATTCCCCGCTTGCGGCGCAGGATATTCCTCGGCCCAGGTCATCACCGCGCCACAAACCAGCCACAGCATCAGCAGCCCGCGAATAGTTTTCATGCCCCCTCCCCGGCCCGCAATTATAAGAGCTGCCCTCCCCAGTTCAAACACACAAATTCCTTCAGGACCAATCACGCGAATTACAGTCCTCCTACTTCTGTAGGTGCCGACCCTCAGGTCGGCTCTTGGGGTCTCCACCTGTAGCGCAGGGAGAGTCCGCGAGCCCTGCGGTTTTTCTCCTGGGTTTGCCTCGGGTTGGTAGGCCCGTCCATCTGAGGCGGGCCGCACTTGAGCATGCTCGCGCCAGTTGTGAACGACGTGCGATATGTCGGCGCGCCGACATATGCTGTTAACTGCATGGTTAACGCTACGAAAGAAAACAAAAGAGTTACTGGCGAAGGCGTTCTGCAGAAATGCCCCCCTGTTTTTGCGTAGGTACGGGAATAATTGGACTTAGGGGCGAACGTCCTGGATGTACGGGAATGATTGGACTTAGGGAGAAAAACAGTCCACAGCAGAGAGAAAACGCGGTGCCAGGATCAAAGAATTGCAGATTTCTTGTATTTCTGTCGCGAGAGAAATATGTCGGCGCGCCGACATGTTTGATTATTTCCCTGTAAAAAGCATGTTTTGGAGAGTTCTGCTCGCAATTCACAGTCAAGAGTTCACAGTTTGTGTGGGGCACGTCCTTTTGGGGCGGGCCGCTGTTGAAGGTGCCTCCGCCAGTTGTGAGCCATATGCAATATGTCGGCGCGCCGACAATATTATTATTAATATATATTATTGTATAGTTACTATGGCGAGAGAAAACAGAGGAGTTAGGGGAGAGCAGATCACGCAAAAGATGGGCCCCCCTGTTTTTGCGTAAGTAGGGGAAACAAAGGGGTTACGGGAGAATTTCTTGGATGTAGGGGGAACAAAGGACTTAGCGGGATTTCGGGGCGGATGAGGGAGTGGGGCGTTCCGAAATCGTACAGGAGCAGCATCCCCTCAGCATAGCGGATGAAGCTTAGCACAGTATTTACCGTATGTTTACTATTATTTAGTGAGTACTAAGTTAGAAACTGGTACTCGAGGCTACGTCCAGAAAAGAAAAAGCCAAAGACCGCACACCTTATAAATCACCCGCAAGGGGGTGTGCGGCACCAGCTCCAGCCTCTTGGCCAGGGGAAGCTTTGACCTGCTTGATAGGAAAAGAGGCCCTCAAAGCTCGGGATGACGGTTGTGGTTGCGTCAACATGCGACCAAAGAGGCACTCCCCCGGCCCCATCCAATTTGACCGTTGCGCTCGACCTGCCCCTGGGTCACACTGGAATTCCCGCCGTACTCCAGCGACTCCCCGAAGTACGAACCTGCGGGCCATCCTTGTGGATTCATAAGGATCCGTAAAGGAGCATTCATGACCAACCCAATTGGTGAACTCAAGCCTCCCGTACGTTTAATGATGACTCCCGGGCCGTCTTCGATGGACCCGCGTGTTTACCGGGCCCTGGCCACTCCGCTTGTGGGGCATTTGGACCCGTGGTTCCGTGGCTGCATGGACGAAACGCAAGTCCTGCTGCGCCAGGTTTTCCAGACTGAGAACCGCATCACGTTTCCGCTTTCAGCTTCCGGTTCTGGCGGCATTGAAGCTTCGGTGCTGAATTCGTTGGAAGCCGGCGATGAAGCGATCTGCTGCGTGAACGGCATGTTTTCGCAACGCATGCACGTCATCGCGGGGCACACGCCTGCCAAGGTGCACCTTGTCGAAGCGCCCTACGGCAAGCCTGTGGACCCCGAAGACGTGCGCAAAGTAGCGAAGGGCCGCAAGATCAAGATGATTGGCCTTGCTCAAGGGGAAACTTCCTCGGGCGTGATTACCAGTATCGATCCATTCCGCCAGGTCGCCGATGAATGCGGCGCGTTGCTGGTGGTGGATGCGGTGGCTTCGCTGGCTGCTGTGCCATTGAACATTGATAAGCAGCGCATTGATATTTGCTTCAGCGGATCGCAAAAAGCTTTGAGCGCGCCTCCGGGAATGTCTCCCATCACGGTAAGCCCGCGCGCCGAAGAAGTTTTCCGCACGCGCAAAACGAAAGTGCAGAGCTGGTATTTCGATCTTTCCACAGCGATGAATTATTGGGGCAAGGATCGCCTGTATCATCACACACCGCCGATTTCGTTGATTTACGCGCTGCGCGAAGCCATGCGGATTGTTCTCGAGGAAGGTCTCGAGCCGCGCTGGGAACGTCACCGCCAGAATCAGCTCGCGCTGATCGCGGGCGTGGAAGCGATGAACCTGACGCCATTTGTGGAGAAGCCTGCGGACCGCTTGCCCACCGTCACTGCGGTGAAGATTCCCGCGGGCGTTGACGACGCGAAGCTGCGCAATCAGCTGCTGGAAGAGTTCAACATCGAAATCGCCGGCGGTATTGGCGCGACCAAGGGGCAAATCTGGCGGCTCGGCTTGATGGGTTTCTGCAGCCAGAAGCAATTTGTGCTGGAACTGCTTGGCGCCATAGATAAAGCCCTGATCGATCAAGGTCATCGCCACGAACCCGGCGCCGGAGTTGGCGCAGCGATTCGCCACTACACCCACGCGGAAGCGCCCGCGCTCGTGGGACACTGAACGCCGCTGACAATTTTATCGAATGAGCTGGGCTGAGTTTCAGCTCGCCAGGGCTTGCTTTGCGCGCGCCGCTTCCAAAAACTTTTTGCGGTAGAAAATCAGCATCGCCAAAAATCCCGCGCCGAACAAGAGCCCAAAACCCATCATTGCCTTGAAATAGCTGTCGGAAAAAGGAAACAGATTCGCAGGAATCTGAGCATTCCCGAGTAATTCGCCGGCAAACTTCGGCATCATCTTCGCGATTGCTCCCCGCATCATCGGCACGAAATTGGGATTGAAGATGGTGACAACTCCGCTGAGGAAGAACAATCCCTGGAACCAGATTAGCGGATCAAGCGCCCACGGTTTCAGCTTGATGATGCCAATTCCGCAAACCAGATAGACGATTCCGAGCAGAGCCAGAAACGCCAGGGAAACTCCACCGTAAAACGCATGGCCAAACAGGAAGATTGGAATCGACGAGATCAACGAATACGGAATGACGAGAAACATCAGCATTGAAGCCGCAGAGAAGATGTCCAATCCCGCAATAATGATCAGCGGCAAAGGACAGGTCGGTCCGCCCGGAACGTACGAAGGCGCCGCGACAGGTTCTTGCGGGAAGCCGGAAGCGTCCAGCGTTTTCCCGGGATGCAAACGCGTCGCAAGCGGATTGAACTCCTCGACCACCGCTTTGCGCGTGAACAGGACAAGCCACCAGATTCCCACGCCCAGCGGAATCGTGTAGAACAGCGCCATCACCCACTTCATCACGGCCAACACCGGCGCGGCTTCGCTGGCGTTAGGCATCGTTGTAGGCATGTAAGTCAGCACCAACAACGTGGTCACAAAGGAGACGGCGGAGAAGAACGTCATTAGCCCGCCCCAAATGAGGATGGCGATGCGCGCCCAATTGCGGCGGCGAATAATGTAGACGCCGACAAAGATACCGAAGATGTTCAGCGCTAGCAAGAATAGCCAAACCATGCTGGCCATGGCGCGCGCCGCTTCAGGAAGAGCAGCTCCCTTGTTCTCGAGAGGGACACGCGATACGTAGGTCAAAGCGACTTGCACGAAGATGGCCCCAAGTGCGCCAAATGCGGCGAACAGGATGGCCACGACACCAGCTGCGGTAACTGCGGGATGGGACTTCGGAACGGGTTGCATAAGTGAATCTATATCACCTTTGTAATCGGCGTGGGCGGGAAAAGCCGTAGAACGAAGTCAGTGATGCACGGCATCGAGATTGACCGCGTTCGTCTGACACGGCGTGAAGAAAAAATGCGCATCGGCGCCGGGCATTGACTTGCACTGGATGCGGGCCTAGGATTCGACGTAGACTCCGGGCCATTGGGAAGGAGCTCTTCCCATGCCAGACCAGGCGCAAGTCCAGGATCATTTCCTCGGACTTCAACTCAGCCACTATCGCATCACCGGGAGAATTGGAAGTGGAGGCATGGGTGTGGTGTATCGCGCCCGTGACGAGCATCTCGACCGAGAGGTCGCAATAAAAGTACTCCACAGCGGAACGATTGCCGATGAAACGGCACGCCGCCGGTTCCAGAACGAGGCGCGGGCCCTATCCAAGCTGAATCATCCCAACATCGCCACGATTCACGATTTCGATACGCAGCGGGGAACCGATTTCCTGGTAATGGAATATCTGCCGGGAGAGACGCTACGCAGCAAACTCGACAGCGGGCCGCTGCCGGAAAAAGAAATTGTGCGGCTGGGAATCCAGCTTGCCGAGGGCTTGTCTGCCGCTCACGAACATGGCGTGGTGCACCGTGACTTGAAGCCAGGAAATCTTGTTTGCAGTGAAGGGCGCCTGAAAATTCTGGATTTCGGTTTGGCAAAATTGTGGCGGCCGGTAACGGAAACAGCGGCGACTGAAAACACGGAGCAAACCCACTCTCTTTCCGGCACTTTGCCGTATATGGCGCCGGAACAATTGCTGGGCGGGGAGGTAGACGCACGCACCGACCTGTACGCTGCCGGACTCGTCTTGTATGAAATGGCCACGGGCCAACGACCTTTTGCCGATGTGCCCGGCGGGCAGTTGATTGCCGCGATGCTGAAGCGATCACCGATTCCCGCAAAGACTCTCAATTCCAAGATTTCCGTGGAGATGGATCGCATCATCGCGAAGTGCGTGGAGAAAGATCCGAACAATCGTTACCAGTCCGCCAAAGAATTGTGTGTGGATCTTCGTTGGATCGAAAGAGAGATGCATGCGGAGCGCTCAAAGGAACAAGTGCCAGCGAAGGGCAGAGAGAAGTTTTCTGGCGCGAAGAAGCGGGCAACGATTGGTGTGCTCGTGGCCGTTGCGCTGATCCTCGCGGGCTTGCTCGGTGTTCCGAAAGCAAGGCGCTGGATCGCCGGGCTTTGGGGCGGAGCGGACCGGATCCAATCGCTGGCCGTCCTGCCGCTGGCGAATCTCTCCGGTGATCCCGGCCGTGAGTATCTGGCGGACGGAATGACGGAAGAGTTGATCACGCAACTGGGGAAAGCGATGCCGTTGCGGGTGATCTCGCGGCAATCCGTGATGCAATTCAAAGGCACCACCCTGCCCCTCAGCGAGATTGGGCGGAAACTGAGCGTGGATGAGATTGTTGAAGGGTCGGTGGCGCAGTCAGGCGAACGAGTGCGTGTGACGGCGCGGCTGGTGGATGCGGCTACGGAGAAACCGCTCTGGAGCGAGGAGTACGATCGCGATTTGCGCGATGTACTGGCGTTGCAGGGCGAAGTTACACGCGCCATTGCCCAGGAAATCCGGGTGAAATTGACGCCGCAGGGGCGGGCGAGCCTGACAAAAGCGCGATCAGTGAATCCGGAAGCGTACGAGGCATGTCTGAAAGGGCGCTTCGAGTGGTACAAACTCTCAAAGGAAGGATTGGACAACGCGGAACACTACTACCAACTGGCGCTAGAAAAAGACGCAAACTACGCTCTGGCTTATTCTGGCCTGGCGGACGTGTGGCTGGAACGAAGTGACATCGGACTACAGTCGCCAAGAGACGTGATGATCAAAGCCAAGGCTGCCGCGGAAAAGGCTTTGGAATTGGACGATACCCTCGCAGACGCCCATGTAAGCCTTGCGAACATCGAGACCGGATATGAATGGAACTGGTCGGCAGCCGAAAAGGATTTCCTTCGGGCCATCCAACTGAACCCCAGCAACGCCGATGCCCATTTCATGTATGCCGATTTCCTGGTTTCGTTGAAGCGCAATCAGGAATGGCAGAAGGAGATTCAACAAACCCTGGAACTCGACCCGATGAGCTCCTTCCACAGGTCTTTTTATGGGTGGCACCTCGTTTATCTCGGACGCAACGATGAGGCCATTGCGCTGCTCCAGAAAATCCTTGTGACGCAACCGCAACTTTCGTATGCGCATTTGGGACTATGGGGCGCCTACTACAAAAAAGGAATGGACAAGGAAGCACTTGAGGAAGCGCAGAAGTTCTTCGAGGTGCTGGGTGATCAGGAAGTCGTCAAAAGCCTGAGTGAGGGCCCTGGTGGAGGCGATTACCGGGCGGCAATGAAACGCGCGGCGGATGTCCTTGCCTCGCGCCGCGCGCATACCCATGTGGCCGGGGTGCGGATTGCCAGGCTCTACGCACATGCCGGGGAAAACGCGGAGTGCCTCTCTTGGCTGGAAAAGGCTTTTGTCGCAAAGGAATCGCCCATGGTTCATCTAAATGTAGGTTGGGACTGGCAAAACCTGCGCAACGAACCGCGATTCCAGGCGCTTTTACGCGGGATTAACTTTCCACAATGATTTGAGAGAACCGGTAGGACCTCAGAAAGAGCACTGTTCATCGCCATTTAGGGCGGGATTGACACTTGCGCAGCGGTATTGAACACTAGTTCTTCGCGCGGAGTTAGCGGGATGAGGAGCGAACGTGCCTAGCTTACCGGTGCTTGCCAACAGCGGCGCCATGAACGAGTTCATTGGCGCATTTGAAGTGACCTCCAAGTTGAGCGGCCATGTCTATAGCTGCAGCTTCTCGCATATCTGGAACGCCATTGCGACGCGTCACAGCGACACCATCGACTCGAAGTTCGTGGTGGACGCTGAAGGCCGCGTCGTGGGACTGGCGCACACCGCGTTTGTAGAGTTCCGCACAAAGGCCGGGCGCGACCTGACCGACCGCGAAGCGAGTTTCGTGGCGGCGGAATTTTTGCGCGAACGTTTGCAAGAAGAAGACGAACGGCCGCTGTACGATGTGCCCCACGACGAAGTGAAGCGGCTGATCGAAATGATTGGCATCAAGTAAAATAATCTCAGGTAATTTGCGGGCTCAGGCGGTAGCGAATTAGTGTGCAGCCTCGTCTTCGGCGCGGAAAGAAGCCAAGCGCGGATGGTGCAGTCCATCGCGGCGAACGAAGTGGATTACCAGTAACAACAATAAAGCACCGAAAACCATGACGGCGGTAGCAGCTTGCAGGCCGATCTGCAGATCGCTGATATCGGAGATGCGTCCAATCAGCAGCGGTCCGAGAGCGCCGAAGAACTGCGTGGCAAACATATAGACGCCGACGGCCGTAGCGTGGCCGCGTTGCGGGGTGAGATCGTGGAGTATCGCCGTTGTAGGGCCGTGGTACCACGACATGAAAAACATGGCCACGAAGAACCCGGCCAGCACCATCCATTTTTCGTCGGATTGTATGGCGATAAGAAGGAATGGCGTCGCGGTGATGAAGGCGCCAAAGATGACGAGAATGCGGCCGTACTTCAGCCGCTTCTGAAGACGGTCCGCAACGAATCCCCCCGAAAGCACTCCCAAAACAGAAGAGAGCAGGGCAACGATGGCCAGGGAAAGGGCAGCTTCCTTGAGGCTGAAGTTCTTGTAGTTCATGGCGTAATCAATGCCCCAGGTGACAAACGAAACTGTCGTAAATGTGATACAGATGCCCGCTGCAATCATGGCGACGAAAGCGGGCACGAGAAGAAGTTCAAAAGGGCTGATGGCTTCCGAACGAGGCCGCCGGGGAGGTTCCTTGAGCTTGAATGCTGAGAGGCCAGGGAGGATTCCGATGACGCCCATGATGATAAAGGCATGCTGCCAGCCATGGCGCGCTCCCATGATGCCGCCGAGGGCCAGACCTGACACGCCTCCAAGAATCATGCCGGAGGCAAAGACCGCCTGCGCCATGGCGCGATTATCCTTGGAGAAAGAATCGGAAATCAAAGATTGCGCAGCGGGGGCATACGCGGCTTCGCCGATACCGACAAGTCCGCGCACGAGGAACAAAAGAAAAAAAGTGGGAGCAAAGCCGCTGGCGATCGCGGCGAAGCTCCAGAACAATACGCCCCCAGCAATAATCTTGGGCTCGCTGAAGCGGTCGGCGAGGTAGCCGAAGGGGATGCTGGCGATAGCCAAAATCACCAGAAGCACCATCTGCAGGGAACCGAGCTGAGCGTCGCTCACGCCAAAGTGTTGGCGAAGCAGCGGGACCAGAGGATTCAAGACTTGCCGGTCGGCGAAGTTGACAAAATTGATTAAAGCAAGTACAGCAAGGAGACGAGCCTGCGCGAACGTGAACGGAATTTTGCGAAATGGCATACCGTGTTTAAATCCTCGGGCGCAGACGACCTGGAAACCTGGAAGCCGCACAAAGTTCGTTGCAACACGAACCGGGTGGATTATATAACGCAGATGACACAAGCCAAACGAAACACATCAACGAGTGACCGTTTAACCACGGTCCTCTCCTACGGCGCCCTGCTCCTTTTGGGCTACCTGGTCTTCCAAATTGTAGAACCTTTTCTTGAGCCGCTGGTGTGGTCGGCGGTCTTCGCCATCTTCTTTTATCCCATATACCTGAGGCTGCTGCGCAAAATGTCGTCGACTTGGGCGGCAATAGTTTGCACCGTGGGCGTTACGGCGCTCTTGATTCTCCCAGCAATACTAGTGCTGCTGTACGCGGCACGCGAGGCGGTTGTCGCATCAGCTCGGGTGCAGGAAGTGATCAACACGGGTTCCGTAGGGCTGCCGGCGCATTTATCGGATTGGGTAAATGCGAGACTCCCGGAGTCCTGGCGGGGCGTAGACATCATTGGCCCACTGCGTCAAGGAGCTGAGCGGATTGGTTCGTATCTAGCCGCAAGCGTAGGGGCGCTGTTGAGGAATTTATTTTCGTTCTTCGTGAAACTCTTCATCCTGCTGTTTGCACTGTTCTTCATGTTCCGGGATGGCGAACAGATCGTGCATGCGCTGCGCCATCTGATCCCGTTCGACGCCGATATTCAAAAGGATATGCTGGAGGAATCGCGGGATCTTATATTTGCAAGCGTCGCTGTAGCCCTGCTGATCGCGGTGATTCAAGGAGTCCTGGGAGGGGCAGCCTTTGCTCTGACGGGACTTGGGCTTCCCATCTTCATGGGAGTGCTGATCGCGTTTTTTTCGATTGTGCCCGTGGTGGGCTCGGCGCTGATCTGGGTTCCGGCGGCGCTGTGGTTGGGAATCAACGGGCACTGGGGCAAGGCGCTGCTGGTGGTGGCGATCTGCGGAGGCGTGGCGGGAATAGCGGACAATTTTGCCCGGCCGTTGCTCATGCGCAATCGCAGCCGATTAAACGATCTGCTGCTTTTTATCAGCATTCTTGGCGGTTTGAATGCTTTCGGCTTGCTAGGTTTGGTGGCCGGACCGACGATTATGGCTGCGGCGCTTGGAGTTTTTCGGGTGTACATGGAACACCGCGACCAAATGGAGAAGGAGACTGCGTAACTGAAAGCGTAACGCGCGGGGTAAATTCCGCGCGTGGTACAACGCGCTGTGCTAGAGTACGGCCTCGAATGGATGCGACAACCAAAAAGACAATGAGCATGCCGACAGAACTGCCTCCCGAAAAATTGCGGTGGCGATGCGAACTTTCGCGAGTACCTTTTGAAACAACCGCGCAAGCGCAGAAACGCGAAGGGTTTGTGGGACAGGAGCGCGCGTTGCGGGCGCTGAAGATGGGCGTGGAACTCTCCGCGCCCGGCTACAACGTGTTTGTTTGCGGATTGGCAGGCACTAGTCGCGGCGGCACCATCGCGCAAATGATCGAGGATTTGCACCCGGCCACCAAACCTTCGCTGGACCGGTGCTACGTCAATAATTTCAAGATACCAGACCGGCCGCGGCTGCTCTCTCTTCCGCGCGGGTCCGCCAACGTATTCAAGAAAGACATGCAGGCGGGCGTGGATTTCCTGCGGCGGCGGATTCCGCAAGTGTTTGAGGGCGAACCGTTCCAGCGGCAAAAGGGACGAATCGTCGAACGTTTTTCCGTGCGCGAAAAAGATTTGATGGACGATTTCACACGGCGGATTGCCCGCGAACAGTTTGCGTTAGGGCATATGCAAGTGGGAGCAGTTGCCCTGCCGGAAATTTTCCCAGTGCTGGAAGGGCAGATGGTGCCCATCGAGGATATCGCCAAGATGGTGCACGAAGGAAAACTAGAGACGGGAGTGGCGGAAGAAATTGAGCGAAAGTACGAAATGTTCCGTCAGGAATTCACGGTGGTCTACCGGAAGACGCTGACGCTTTCGCGGGAACTCGCGAGCGAGCTGAGCTACCTGGAACAGGAAGCGGCCTCGGTGCTGGTCGATGGAGTGATCGAGGAGTTGAAGGAAAAGTATCCCGGCGATGGAGTTGTCGAATACCTGGAAGAGGTACGGCACCATCTGCTCGATAACCTGGGGCCGTTCAAAGAGCGCGAAGGGGAAGAAGAACAATCCGGAGAGCCGCCGGAACTCATGCAGAAGATGCCGGGGCCGGAGCGGGATCCATTCCGTGTGTATGGCGTAAACGTGATTTTGTCGCACAACAGCGAAAACGATTCTCCGGTGATCTTTGAGACTACGCCAACTTACGCCAATCTGTTTGGCACCATTCAGCGCGCCTATGATGCGCGCGGCGGCTGGAGCAGCGATTTCATGGACTTGCGCGGCGGGTCGCTGCTGCGCGCCGATGGCGGCTTCCTGATTATGTATTCAATTGAAGCGCTATCCGAAGCGGGAGTATGGCGGGCGTTGAAGCGCACGCTGAACCACAACCGCCTGGAGATTCAGCCGATGGAGGTGTTCTATCCCTTTGCGACAACGGCGCTGAAACCGGAACCTGTCGAGCTGAACGTGAAGGTGATCCTGATTGGGGATCGCGATTTGTACGAAATGTTGTACGAGTATGAGGAGGACTTCCGCAAGATTTTCAAGGTGCGCGTCGAGTTTGACGAAGAGATGCCACTCAGCGACGGAGTCATCGAAGAGTATGCCGGACGGTTGCGTGGCCTGAGCGAAAAAGAAAACCTGTTTCCGTATGATCGCGGCGCCTTTGCCGCAATTCTGGAGTATGGCGTGCGGAAAGCGGGGCGGCGTAACAAAGTGACGGCGCGCTTTGTGGATATAGCGGACCTGGCCCGCGAGGCGCACTACACGGCAGCCGGGGCGGGAGAGAACGTAGTTCGCGCGGCGCATGTGCGCGCGGCGATTGCGTCGAAGATGGAGCGCCATAACCTGATCGAGACGCGCATAAGGGAAATGATCGAAGAGGGCACGTTGCTGGTGGACCTGAAGGGCGCGTGCGTGGGTCAAGTAAATGGGCTGAGCGTGCTGGAGATCGGCGGTTACGCATTCGGGAAGCCGGTGCGCATCACCGCGAGCGCGGCGCTGGGCAAGGCAGGGCTCATCAATATTGAACGCGAAGCAAACCTCAGCGGCAGGTTCCACGACAAAGGCGTGCACATCATCGCCGGATACCTGCGAAGCTGTTTTGCGAAAGACAAGCCGCTTTCGCTGGCGGCAAGCATCTGCTTCGAGCAATCGTATTCGGGTGTAGACGGGGATAGCGCGAGTTCAACGGAAATTTACGCGCTGCTTTCGGCGCTCGCGGAGTTGCCGCTACGCCAAGACATTGCGGTGACTGGTTCCATAAATCAACGCGGCGATATTCAAGCCATCGGCGGGGTCAATGAAAAGATTGAAGGATTCTTCGATACCTGCCGGATCGAGGGCTTGACCGGGACTCAGGGAGTGATGATTCCCGCGGCAAACGTCGAGGACCTGATGTTGCGGGAAGACGTGCTGGAAGCTGTGAAGAGCGGGAAATTCCATATCTGGCCAATCGGACGCATCGAGCAGGGAGTGGAATTGCTGACAGGCATTTGCGCAGGACAACGCAACGGCGACGGTGGATTCGAGAAGGAAACGGTGTTTGCGCGCGTGGATCAACGCTTGCGCGAGATGGCCAAGACGATGAAGGAATTCGAGTAAGAAATCTCTGCCGAAGACTGAACGCGTCGATCATTGAGCGGAATATTCAGAAAATCATGGAGTGGGAGCCGGAGCGGGTGCGCGATACCCTTTGCGGTGATCCACGCGATATTCGATCAGCTTCCCCTTGTTCGATTCATCCGATAAATCTACGGTTACTGTAATCTGATGCACTGCACCATCGGCAACCGGCGGCTGGAATGCCAGGCTGTATTCGTGGCGGACGAGTTGCGCAATCTGCCTGTAAGTGTCCTGGAACGCCTTGGCATTCTGCGGGAAGAAAACGCGGCCGCCAGTTGCATTGGCAATCGCCTGTAGCCGCGCATCGGCGTCGGCAAAACCCTGCTGAGCCTGCTGGATTTTAGCGTGGCCACCATTTTTGCCATTGCGGAGCGGCCCGCTAAGAGAGACGCAGAGAATGCGTACATCGCCGGTCTGCAAGCGTGATTGCAACTGGTTGATGGCCTCGTTGGCGGAAGTGTCCACACCGGTGGAGAGCAAAATGATGGTCTTCTTTCCGGGAACACGCACGAGCCCATCGAGAATGGCGTTCAAACTAGCGGAAAGATTCAACTGACCAAAACCAAGATTGAAACTAATTCCGCCCAGAGCGTTTTGTGCAGCGCGTTTATCCGCGGTGAAATCGAGCAGCGTGAGAGGCGCCTCGGCATACCGCACGAGGGCGACGCGATCACCAGGGGAGAGGCCTTCCAGAAGCGCGCTGGCGGTATAAAGATGAGCGTCCTGCAGGAAGTAGACTGCCGGGCCCGCTTCGATGAGCAGCAAAACCTGTGCGGGATCATCCACGGGAGCGAATTCTGCGATGGGCTGCTCGGCGCCATTATCGAAAACGTGGAAATCCGTGCGACGCAGGCCTTCGACAAACTTGCCGCGAGCATTGGTGACGATGACGCCGACATTGACGCGGTCAACTGTGAGATGAATAGTTTGCGGCGAAGAAGGAGAAGGCTCTTGCGCGCGAAGGAAGAATACGAGAAATAAGAGGATCAGCGGTTGCGGATAGAGCCAACGGCTTCGCATGAAATAGGTGGCAACTGTGCGACGCGGACACCCGAAGAGAGGTGGATTTGCGGCCTGGGCTGATGGGGCGCAGCGCTGCTGCGCCCCTACCAGAGAAAAATCAGGGCTTCGCGGCGGGAGCGGGAGCGGGAGCAGGTGCCGGCGCGCTTGTTCCGGTGTCCTTGGGCGTCGCGAGATAGCCGGTGAGTTGATTCTTGCCGACGTCGAACACAACGATCTCGTAGGGGGAGAGCCGGGCGCTACCCTTGACGTAGAACTGCACGGGCTCTCCAGCGGTCTTGTCCTTCTTTTCGATGGACTTGTCGTCAACGAGCACAGTCATCGTGTATTTGGATTTCTTGGGGTCGGTCTTATTCAGCGCCATTTGCACGGGGCCGACACGTTGCGGAGTCTTGGCCTTTTGCAAAGTGAATTCGTAATAGTTACGATCGCCTTTGCGCCTAAGCTCCTCGAGGTCATCGTGATTGCGCGCGATGAGGCCGCTCATGACATTCATGTCGCCCATGGAACGATCGAGTTTGGACTTGGTGGCTTCCAGATCGCTCTTGGTGGATTCGATGTCTTTTTTCGCGCCGGTTACATCGGTTGCGACGGCGCCGATTTTGGCTTCACTGTCTTTTTGGGCCGCTGAAATTTCCTGCGAGAGGCGCTGGTCAGACGCGGCCTGCGCTTTGCGGATGCCCTCGGCGCGGCTCCTCGCATCGGCAATTTCCGCCTGGGTCATGCCGATCTTCTGCGAAGTGACGTCCATCTGTCCCTTCAGATCGGCGAGGCGTCCATTGGCCTGTTCGAGTTGTGCGGAGAGAATTTTATTCTGCTCCTGGGATTTAGCTAGATCCTGCTGCAAACGTCCTTGCGCGGAATAACCAGCATAGGCCAGCAGCGCGACGGCAACAATCAGAACGATAAACAATACGATGATCCAACGGGGTGTGCCTAGATTTTCGTAACGGTAGGACTCCTGCGGGTCCGGTACATTTGGAGAAATGCTCATTCTCCCTCCTCAGAAATGACAGTCATGGATGTGCATCGATGACATAGGGATTATGCAATTTGTTTTGCGACAAGTCCATCAAGGTTCAGCGGGAATTGCCAGCCCGACCACGGCGCGAAGGGCGAGAGCCATGGCGCTCTGGCCAGCGGGCGAAGACAGAAGTGTTCAGGCCGCCACGTGGAGTGAAATCGCCTTTGACGACGCACCAATCGGGATGCATCGCGTTCACAAGGTCGTGGAGGATTTTGTTTACGGCGTTTTCATAAAAGATGCCCAGGCTGCGATAGGCGAGCAAGTACATCTTCAAGGATTTGAGCTCAACGCACGATTTAAGCGGCTTGTACTGAATGGTGATGGTGCCGAAATCGGGAAGCCCGGTCTTGGGACACACGGAGGAATATTCCGGGAATCGCGTAGTGATCACATAGCCGGGAAACTGGTTGGGCCAAACTTCCAGCTTGGGTAAAGCGGCGGAGATACCCGCCCTGGCATGAGCATCGGTGTAGTTAGCCATTACAAACCTCTAGGTCTATTGTACCTGCGAAAATAGTACCTTGTTCCTCTTGCCAGCCTTACCACTTTGACCTATTCTGGACTTAAATTTGGATGAAAGCCCAACCCACAGATGACCTGCCCCGTTTGTAAGCAAATTGGCGCAAGACGTTCGCATCGGCACGCAATAGCAGACTATGCTATGAGCATTCTGGGTGTCTATCCCTGGCGGTGCCGTTTCTGCCACACAAGATTTCATGCGCGGCTGATGCCTTTGGGCGATTCCATGCACGCGCATTGCCCGATCTGCGGCAACCTGGAATTAAAGCGCATCTCCTCTGAGCATGTGGATACTCCGCTGGGTTTTATGTGGCGGTTGTTCCACGTGCCCGCGTTTCGCTGCGAACCTTGCCGGCATAAATACTTCTCGGTGCTTCCCATGCGTGAGATACAAAGGGAAGACGAGTCTATACACGCTTCCTCCGCGGATTGAGCTACATTCCCCTCCTCTGGATTGTGTGGCCCGCCTCAGATTGCGTCACCGCGCTTACGCCATTGGGCATTCGAGGGACTCGGCTTGGCGGATTCGGCCGCGCTCGTCGGTAACGGCGGCATAGCCGCACTTGGGATCGGTGACATCCTCGAGGAGCAGGTCATAGGAATTGCCGTTGTTGGAGATGCTGAGGCGCAGGCGCCAACCGGGGACCACTTCCGGGCCGCTGCCATAAAGCGCCTGGCCGACGGTGGGGAAATCCGGCGAGGCCCACTTGGTTCCGGTGGAGGTAAAGTATCCATTGCCGATGAGCGAGTCCCAATTGGCGTAGGTGCCATGCTTTGCTTTGAAGTCCACTTCGGCCTTTTGGATGGTACGGGCCAAATTGATGGCGAAGCTGCGGCGTTCCTGCTCGCGGCCAGCAGTGGGAATGGCACCTTTCTGCGGCCACGCAGCGGTACTCCAGGCCAAGCCAAAAGTAATCAAGCTGATAGCAACGACAACTTGCAAGCGCTTCATGAATTCCCCCGAAAGTGCATTTTGTGAATTCCAGGAACCGTCAAATTTGCAAGCACGCTAAAAGGATGCCACTTATACGCCGGAATCGCCAAGGAATACGCAGCGGCCTGACGAAAACTCCGATGAAATGATGGGCGCGCCGGTGCTCAAAGAAGCAGGCAAGGCTCTGGAGCACGCTTTGCGGAGTGGACGGTCACCCGCAGGAATTTGGATGATTGAAACTAAAAATAGCAGAGAAGTTTAGGAAATAAGAAAAGGGCCCCATTTTGAGGTAGGGCCCTTAGTCGTTTTGGTTTTGCGTTTTGCCGAGAGGGGGTCCAGCGTGCTGGACCCCCTACACTAGCGGTTTATCAGGCGTGAGAGTTGCTGGCGCAGCAATTGGTTCCGCTTGCGCAACAGTCCTTGCCGTCTTTGGAGTTGCAGGCGGTGGCGTTTTTTCCACAGCAGGACTTGCCATCTTTCGCGCACATTTTGGCGTCCTTGCCCTTGCAGCAGTCCATCGCGGTCTTGGCGTCTTTGGAGTTTTTCTCGCAGCAGGCCATACCTTTGGCATCCTTGCCCTGGCAGCAGGCCATGGTGGAGTGATCTGTGCCGGCAGAATTGTCCTTGTCCGTCTGAGTTTTGTGGTCACAGCAGCAACCAGCAGGTTTTGCGGCGGTCTTGCCTGAGTCCTGCGACGCAGCCGGAGCTTGCGAAGTTGGCGCGGATTGTTGGGCAGCCAATGGCAACCAGGCTGCGAGTGCAACGATCAGGAGTACAGCTAGAATTCTAAGTTTCATTTTCTCACCTTAAAGTTTAGTTTTGGAACGAAGTGTGGGAAGCACGTCCCACGCGGGCACAACGATGGAATAGCAGACAAAGCGGGGGATAGATTTCAGAGGCGAAGAACGGCGCTAGAAGCAATGTCAGGTACTGGCAATGAGAGCGAAGCGGCACGCGTGAAGCGAGCGCTAGGCAAAGCGTCCGGCATAGTGGCAGCGGCGGAGACCAGAATGAGTTTTACGATCTGAGGCTTCGCAGCGGCCGGCAATAGTGCAAACTCTGCCGAATTGCCGGAGATGGAACAACAATTCTGTTTCCGTGACTCGTGATGCGGACAGATAGGAGGGACTGAGGGCTGGGCGTCCGTCGAACTTAAACCCTCGGTAGGGCAGCAGCTGTGATGCGATGGGGAAGGTTCAGGCTTATGGGCAGGTGAAGCTCCTGCCGGCACCCCAACTGCTGCCCGAGAGTTCATGCCAGTGCACGCTATGAGTGGCTGGTTGACGGGTACAGCCCAGCCTAGAAGCGTTACGATCAAGACCACTCCTAGGGATCGCCTGGTCATTACGCGTAAGATTGTGGGGGAAGAGGGAGAGAGGGGCTGTGACGCTGGTCACGTCCTCATGTGATTGTGGAAAAGGAGCGGGTTTGCTTCTCAAAAACAAATGCGTGCGGTTTAAACGAAAGAAAATATTGGGAATAGTCGCCTTGGCAACGGCAGCTTTGGTCCTGCTGCCCGTCCATCTGCATGGGCAGGTGCGCAAAAATTGCGACGGCGGAGTCACGCTCAAATTGAATGCCGGGGTAACTGCACAAGGAAGTCTATTGCTTGCAGAGGTGGTGCGAATCAAACCCGTCAGCGATTTTTCAGGAGATTGGGATGGGCACGCGATTCCTTTGTGGAGCGAAGGGGAGAAGAGCGAAATCCTGCACGGGCTGATTGGCGTCGATCTGGAGAAGGCGCCTGGGCGCTACGCTTGGAAAGTTTCGTGGAAGAACGCGACGGGGGAAGAAAGATCTTGCAGCGCGTTGGTAACTGTGCGGGCAGGCAAATTTCCAACCGAGCGTTTGAAGGTTGAAAAGCAGTTTGTTCAGCCGGACCCGGAACAGCAAAAGCGCGCGGAAGAAGACCAGAAGAAGATGCGCGCGATATTCCAGACGGTGACGCCGGAGCGCTATTGGGAAGGGAAGTTTCTCTTGCCATTGAAGGGAGTGACGACGGGGGGAAATTTCGGACGGCGCAGGATATTGAATGGCGAGGCGCGCTCGCCTCATGCGGGGGTGGATTTTCCGGCACAGGCGGGCACGCCGGTGTTCGCGGCGCAGGCGGGGAAAGTCGTACTTGCCGAGGAATTGTATTACTCGGGTAACACAATAGTCATAGACCACGGGTACGGTATTTACACCCTGTACGCACACCTTTCCGCGATCGAAGTTAAGGCCGGCGACCGGGTAACCCCAGGGAGCGAAGTGGGGAAGGTGGGGGCAACCGGGCGGGTGACGGGCCCGCATCTGCATTGGGGGCTAACCGTGGAGAGCGCGCGCGTCAACGCCATGGAAATAGTGCAGCACATGCCCTAGCAGGCCATGGCAGATCTCCATGTGAGAATCAGCGGAAAAGCGGAAATGGCGGAGCGCGCTTGACATCGTCGCTAGGTTAAGTATAGTTTACCACCACTATTAACCATGATTAATCTCAAGTTTCAGAATACATGGATCGTGGGCGATTGCGAAAAAGCGGGGCATGAGCGCAAGAGATCAGAAACACGATGCGGGGGGCTGGCGAACTGGATTTATCAACGCACTGGCATTGGCTTGCCTATTCACTGCGAGTTGGGGCTGGCCGTTGCATGCACAGGAAAGCGTCGGCCAAAAAGATGCAGCGAACGCGTCGCAAGAAGATACCGCGCAAGCCCCTGAGGACCCACTGGTCACGATGTTTCCTCGCGCGGAGTGGGACCGGCTTTGGATTTCGGGTCAGGCGAATTTTATTTCGCAGTGGCATCCGGCATTCCACTCGCCATATCAAGGCAAAAACAGCCTGACACCGGAAGCGCAGGACGCCACTTCGCGTGTGCTGACGCTATACACCGGATGGCGCGCAACGAACACCACCGAATTCCTGTGCGACGTGCAGGAAACCGGCGGACACGGCCTCGCGGAAGCGTTGGGCGTGGCAGGCTTCTTTAACCTGGATGTGGTGCGCAATCCTCAGCTCACCAAAGCGCCCTACGTGGCGCGATTGATGTGGCACCAGGTAATTCCGTTGGGCAAGAAAAAGATTGTAGCCGAGCGCGGCCCGTATTCGCTGTTCCGAGAGTTGCCGGAGCGGCGCCTCGAAGTGCGCTTCGGCAAATTCGGCATGGTGGACTTTTTCGACGTGAACTCCTACGGCACTGATTCGAATCTGCAGTTCATGAACTGGGCGGTGGACAACAACGGAGCGTACGACTACGCGGCGGATACCCGTGGATTCACTTTTGGAACCGTGGTGGAATACCACGACCGCAACTGGGTGCTGCGTTTTGCGGAAGCACTGATGCCAAAGGTGGCGAACGGGATCCACCTGGACGCGGACTTGAGCCGGGCGCACGCGGAGAACGTCGAGTTCGAGTTGCACGGGCGGGTGATTGGAAAACAGACGGGAATCGTGAAGGCCCTGAGCTACGTGAATCACGCAAATATGGGCGACTACGAAGTTGCTGTTGGCAATTGGCTGGCGAATCAGGGCACGCCGCAAGCGACTGCAACGCCGGACATCACTGCGCACCCGCTACAAACCACGATCAAGTATGGCTTCGGCTTGAACTTCGAGCAACCACTCACCAATTGGATAGGCATTTTCGGGCGCTGGGGCTGGAACGAGGGGCAGCACGAATCATTCGCTTACACGGAAGTGGATCAGACGTGGCAGATCGGCATAGGTGGGAATGGAGGACGCTGGGGACGCCGAAGTGATCACGTGGGACTGGTGTTCGTCAGTGATGGGATCAGCAAAGCGCACGCGGCCTATCTTGCTGGCGGCGGGCTCGGATTCCTGCTGGGGGATGGGAAGCTGAGCTATGGCCGTGAGAACATTCTGGAAAGCTACTACACAGTGCATTTGTGGCGGGGAATCTTTCCGGCGGTGGGGTTGCAGTATGCGGTAAATCCAGGATACAACCGGGATCGCGGGCCGGTGATTGTACCTACGCTGCGATTGCACGTGGATTTCTAGAACATTATGGATGACAGATAGAGAATTTCAGTTGGTCTGAACAGACTGCGCCTGGGACTCGGCAATGCGGGCCCGGGTGCTTTTCACGATGGTGGCGAAGCGCCGCGTGAGTTCCCGAATGCGATCGGGCTTATGAAGCAACATGGATTCGCGCGGGATCAGTTCCTTGCCGACGCTGAGAGCGGAGACGCCGGCGAGGAGGTAATAAGCGGCATTCTGCTGTGTGACTCCGCCGCCGGCAATCAGCGGGATTTCGGGGAAGGGACGACGGAGAGCTCGGATGTAATTGTCGCCGCCGACCAATGAGGCAGGGAAAATCTTGACGAAATCGGATCCGGCTTTCCATGCGGCGAGAACTTCCGTGGGCGTCATTGCTCCGGCCATCATAACAATGTTAGGAAGGCCGGCGACGAAATTGACCGTGCGGATATCCAGCGCGGGGCTGCTGATGAACTGGACTCCTGCTTCGATGCAGCGGCGGGCCGTATCCACATCCAAGACAGTGCCCGCTCCAAGAATAACGTTGGGAACGCTTTTCACCAGATCCTTGATGACCTCCAGCGCCCCGGGGACGGTCATCGTAAGCTCGATGATGGGTATTCCGCCGTGGGAGACTTCTTCGACGGCGAAGCGCGCATCCTCCGCGGAAGACGTGCGAATCACGGGCACGAGACCTACTTCTTCAACGCGGGCGCGCAATTCCTGCTTGTTCATGGCCGCAAAATCCTCTGGCGGCCCGTAGCTGGTATTGGTCCAGGCGGGGCCGCGAAGCCAACTTGTCTCTGAGCATTATAGTGGGAGCGGTAGGATTTTCCACTCTGGGAGCAGCGGTGCGTGGCCGGAGTGGTAGACTCAGCGGAGGAGGACGAAGCCATGGCCCGAAAGAAGACAAAGAAACGCAAGGCAAAGGTAAAAGCAAAAGCGAAGAACAAGATCAAGGCGAGGAAGCAAGTGCGGAAGACACGCGCCGCGGCGAAAAAGAAGACCCAAAAGAAAAAAACTCAAACGAAGAAGACTCAAGTGCGAGGGATCCCCGCGGAAGCAGTGACCTACGAAACACGCGGGCTGGGGGCCAAATCGGCTGGGCAAGCGGGCGATACGCAGGGGCTCCCGAGAACCCCCGAGGGAGATTCGGACAGTGTGGAAGGATTGCTGGAAGAAGGTCAGACCATTGAGGCAGAGATTCTGGAGGGAGTGGAGAACGCGGGCGATGCGGACAGGTCAGAGGTGAAAACCCGGCAAATACCGGCAGATGACGTGCCAAAGGAGTACCTGGAAAAGGACTGACGAGCAAATGAAGCTGGGAGTCATCTCGGATACTCACGGATTGCTAAGGCCGGAAGAGGCGCGAGCACTGAGCGGCGTGGACCTGATTGTTCATGCGGGAGATGTGGGCAGCCCCGAGGTGCTGACGAAATTGAAGGCCTTGGCCCCGGTATTCGCGGTGCGAGGAAACGTGGACACAGATGATTGGGCCAAGGAATTACCTGCAACCGCCATTGTGGATGCGGGAAGCGCCAGTTTGTACTTGCTGCACAACCTGAGAGAATTGGATTTGCGGCCTGAGGCGCCGAGATTTGATGCGGTGATTAGCGGTCACACGCACCAGGCGGAACAATGGGAACGAGAGGGAGTACTATACCTCAACCCAGGGAGCGCAGGCCCACGTCGGTTTCATCTTCCCGTCACGCTGGCGATTGTGGATGTGGGGAGAGAGCCGTGGAAAGTGGAGATTGTAGAGCTGCTGCAAAGCTGAACGCGCCGGGAAGCAGTGTAAGCCAAGGTAGAGCTGGGGGAGGAATGGGGCGGGATGGGGGATTTGGCGCAGCGACGCGGAAGAGTCCCCCGTTGTTCTTGGTAAGCCCTTCATTAACTGTAAGATAGGTTCGGACTGAGATGGCGACACGTTTGCTAGATTCTCTGCAACGTTTGCGGAGGTATTGCCTCATCCGGGTGGTGGCTGTTGACGGTGGCCCGGGGGAGCGATTCCGCGAGTGGTATGTAGTTTGAGCTTCATTAGATGTCAGCGATCAAGGGCCATGGGAGTCCTTCCCATGGCCTTTGGTGTCTTTCCTGTGGATAAAGAATCCAGAAACTGAAGAAAAGCCCGGAAAACCTTCGAGAAGTACTGGCGTACTGAAATGCAAGAGAGTATTTTAGTACGGCTAAGCTATTGCCGGGGTTGCGTGCAACTGGCAGAATATCCGCAGAGTCGGCCGCACGAGTGTTTCTTCCGAGGAAGCCCAGGTTGTTTCCGCGAACTGGGGCTGAGCGCTTTTGAGGAAGGTCAGTGGTGTCGGTTGGGGGCGGGTTGTAAGAACTGAGGAGCAGGAAGGTCCCCATGGGCGTACTTCATTTTAGGTACCGGGAGCGCAGGCGTACTCTGCGCGTGGCCTTGTCTTTGCCAGTTGTGGTGCATGGGCAGAATGAGATGGGGGAGAAGTTTTGTGTGCGAGCCGCGACACGTTCCATCAACAAACAAGGCGCTTTAATCGTGATGGATGAGCCAGTGCTCTCGGGGCAGGCGTTGCTTTTGGTGAACGAGAATACCAGCCGGTCGGTGGAAACTCGCGTTGTATTCGTGAAACGGGAGCGCGACGGCAAACTGCATGTGGGGTTGGAGTTTGAGACTGCCGATACGAATTTCTGGAAGATGACGTTTCCGATTCCGGGCGCAAGACCCTTGCGGCGTGCTGTCGGCTCAAAGGGGATGGGCTAGACAAGCGGCACTGAGTATAAGAATTCAAATAATCCTTCTGGAATAAAACCCTGGACAATTCCAAGCGATGCAATGCTCGCGGAGATGTGTATCTCCGCGAACGAGCGTCACACTATTTGCGGCGTTTTTTGGCAACGGACGAACTGGGCCGCTTTCCCTTACGAGAGGCACGGCGGCCAGTCGCAACATGCGAGCCAGCCTGCAACACAGAGTCGCGCGTTTTTCGCGGGAGCTTTGCAACCACCAGATCATAAGAAGTGCGAAGAAGCGGCGCGAGTTCAGTGGGGGACAGGGCTTCGCTGGATTCCAACGCAATCCATTTTGCACGCGCCAGATACGGGGCGGGGATAATGCCGGGGCGTTCCGTGAGCTCCGTGAAGTTTTCCGGCGTGACCTTGAGGGAAAGCCAGACGCGGGCCGGCTCCAGGGCAGCGACGGCGAACATTTTTCCGGCAACCTTGAAGAGCAGGTCGTCGCCCCATTGGATCTGCTCCGTGACAGCGGGAAATGCGAGGCAGATTTTGCGGAGTTGCTCGATGTTCATGTCTGAATTCTACTCTGCGAAGTGAGGCTTGGAGCCGCTAGTCTAGCGCGAAATTCTTTCCTGCGAAAGCAAGGCGGGGTTTTGAAAAGGTCTGGCGAAAAAGTGACAAAACTGCAGGAATGGGAAGTCCGCTCGTCGTGGGATAATGCACTCAGCGAAGGTCTGGGGAGGCTCGGAATGAGCGACACACAATCGTCTCCGTACGAAACCCGCTTGAACATTTACTATCAGCCGATGGAAATTGTTGAAGAGAAAAAGCTTGCCGATGCCTGCACTTTCCAGTGGTACAACCAGACATTGTGCAAGGTGAATGGCTCGGTGGTACGCCTGGGGGTTTTTCTTGGCGAATACCACTGGCACAAACACGACGCTGATGATGAATTCTTCTATGTGGTGGAAGGGCAGCTCCTGATTGACCTTCAAGAGAGAACAGTGACACTCGACCCGAGACAGGGCCTTGTTGTTCCCAGGGGGATGCTGCACCGCACGCGCGCTCCTGAACGAACAGTGGTGCTCATGGTGGAAAACACGGGGATTATTCCGACGGGGAATTAAGAAAATCGAGGCCGTCGCGGAGCCCCATTCCCTCAATCAGCGGCTTTGGCTGCTGCGGCGGCAGGCACGCGAATCGTCACGGTGTCTGGAGTGGTCCAGACGGGCGAGCCGTCTTTGATCTCAACTTTGTGCATGGTGATTTTCGCGCAGGTGTGATCCACCTCGGTGAGGAGGTAGTGGTAATTGACGCCCATGTCCTTATAGAGGTCGTCGGGGACGCGCGGGATGAGGACGGGATGCGCGCCGCCGCCGCCCGTGACGAAATAAGTTATGCCGCCATGCTCGTGGCGTTCGTAATTGTGGACGTGACCGCTAAAAACAACGAAACGCGCGCGCGTGCGCTGCTGGCGGTCTTCGAGCATTTTGGCCAGGGCTTGTTCCGCGGGGCGCGCGGAATGTCCGCCGCCGTATATTTTCTCGTCCAGAGAGCTGGTATAAGGCGGATGGTGAAAAATGAAAAACACGAAATCCACGGCGGCGGGAAGGTGATCAAGCTGGGCTGCGAGCCACGCGCCCTGCGTGCCTGAAAGCTCATCGACATTGCTGTCAAGAACCAGCATCAATGAATTGGCAACACGCGTGGAGTAGAAGCGGTTCCTTTGGAGGTCGGGGAATCGCTGGTAGTAGTTAGCCAGCGCGCCATCAACGTTGCCGTGCAGATCGTGGTTGCCGAGCGCGGGATATACCGGAATTTTCTTTTCGCGCCAGAGAGAAGTTTCCGAGTCCCACACCTGCCAGTCCTTTGTGTTGTCACCATCCAAGACGATATCGCCGCCAATGGAAATGAAGGCGGGATTTTCCTGGGCAATCGCGGTCACGAGGGCATGACGAATTTCAGGATTGGCGGGTTTGGTGTCAGCGGGATCGTGGAAACGCGTGTCGCCGAACGCGACGAAACGGAAAGGAATGGCGGTCTTCAATTCGAGCGCCACGGGTTGCGGTTGCGCGTGGACAGGAGCAAGAACGATGCCGCCAAGAACGAGCGCGAAGAATAATTTACTCAGAGATTTCATAGGAACCTCAATCAGCAAGTCAGGAACAGGGATGAGTGTATCGGGTCAGTTGAAGCGGCGTGTAAAAGTATTTTCAGAATAGCGAGTTGCCCCGCAAGGCAAGCGCAGGTAAGAAACGCTAGGGCTGCTGGCCCTTCTCGAAAGGATAGCCCTTGCCAGCCCAGTCCGCGGCAAAATCCGTGGGCAGAATAAGTACGCGGAGTTTGGTGAAGCCAAGATCGTGAAGCGCGTTGAACGCGGGGCGAACATTGGGGCAAGTTCCCATCGGGCAGCAACCACAATAGATCACCAGATTCGTGGAGCGGGGAAGAGAAGAGACCCAAGCCTTCATTTCCTGTAGTCCGGCTTCATTTCCCGCCATGCCGTGGTATTGGGCGCCTTTGATGTGGCCGGAATTGTACAAGCGATTAAAGCCAACGAAGAGAATTGTGGGCGCGGACTTAGAGTCGTTTAGCTCCTTGAGCAAGTCGGCAGGCTGTACGGTTTGCGGGGGAGTCCAAGGATCAGTGGCGGCGCGCACCGAAACGCGCGCTACGAAAAGCAGTGATAGAGCTGCCGCAGCCAGAAATGCCAGGGAAGTCAAGGGTGCCACCGTGCGCGGAATCATTTCGTGCACCTCCACTGAATGAAGATGAGAGTAGTGTAACGCCAGTTTGCTGGTTTTTTGCATTTTCCAGCCGGGCAGGTATGCCATCCGGGGGAGTGCGCGGGAGCGTCTCGTGTTATCTCTTGAGATCGGCGCGGGTACGCATGAGCTTTTGCGCGGTGGACCGCAGGGTTTCTGGAATATTCTTGTTCATGGAAAGGCGTTTCAGGTCGAGGGCGTTCAGGATCGGGAGCATGTGCAGACTGACGTCGAGGGGCGTTTTGGCATTGTTCATGAGGTTGCGGACAACGACATAGTTCTTGCGGAAGTTCCGGTTCGTGGCGATCATCCGGAGGATTTCATCGGTGAGGCTGGGCATGCTGGCGAAAGCTTCAACTTCCTGATCGGTTAGCCGCGGGGACTGCAGCACGGCGCGCTGCACCACTTTATTGGAGTCACGGATCAAGGTGCGGCGGGCTTCTGAGCCGCCCTTCATGGCGAATTGCACGCGTTGCGATACGGTCATGTGGCTGATCTGCTGGAGCAACGTTTGCCGCCGGACAGGATCGGGCTCGGCTTCCACGGCTGCTTCCGCTAGGCGGCTTTCGTCAATGGCGGTGCTCCGCAGCTCTTGCAGAATGCTCTTCTGATCGGCGGTGATGCCCGAATGGTGTTCCAGGGCAACAGCAAGCGTAGGGGAGAGGGTAATGCGATCAAGTTCCTCAAAAAGCGCATCAAGATGAGCTGCGGTCATATGCGCGACAACGATCGCGAGTTGTTCGCCAGGACACTTCTTATTGGCGATGAGCGAGTCCATCATGCCGGGCTTAGTGGCAAAATTTCTGACCACGTAAGTGAAGAGGACCGGCAGGGGATGCTCTCGGTTCATGGCCTCGAGGAAAACCTCCAGCGCGACGGAGAGCAGAGCTTCCTGTGCGCGAGAGGAAACCAGTTCATCGCCATCCTGCGCGAGGACTGTCAAAATTTCGACGCGATCGGCGGGAGGAATATGAGCGCCAGTGCTACAGACAGCGAGTTTGCGTTCGCGCGGAGCACGTCCGTGGCGTAAATCTTCGAGTACTTCAGGGCTGAGAGTTTCCACTGGATGCCTGCTTAAGATCCTTGCGACCTAAGGTCATTGTACCCGAGGCTCCCGGAACGCCAAGTGGCGGCATAGCCTGCCCGTTCAATTCCAGCAACACCGCGCTGGAGTCCGTTGCGGTCACCACAAATTCACTGGTGGCGCGGAAGTGGCGATTTTCGCCGGAGGAGAGCTCTCCTTCGAAAAGCAGCTGGCCATCGGCAACAATGCGTACGCGCGTGGCAGCGCTTGCGGAGACGAGCAGATCAAGAGGCGGTGCCAGCGCGGTTGAGGGAACGTCTTGCATTTGTTGGTTGGGGGGAGAGTCGACGGTGGTGGCAGGCGGTGGACTTACCGCAGCCAGAGCGTCAACCATGGGATGATTCTGGGCGCGACGCGCGGCGTGGTGACGCCAGGCGTAGACGCCACCGACGGCCACGCACAAAACTAGGAAGAGCAGGCCGATAAAAACAAGAAGGGGAATCCACCGGGAACCTGAGGGAAATGATCTTTCATGCGGAGGAGGGGCGGGAGTCGCCGGCGCGCCGTGCGCCAAGTCGTACTCGCCAATCAGGACCTCTTCGTCAAGGCCAAGATAGCGCGCCACGGAACGCACAAATCCGCGATTGAAAACGCCGCCGGGCAGTTTGTCCCATTCTTCGTTTTCCAGGGCTTCCAGGAAGCGAGGACCGATGCGTGTGGCCGCGGTAATCTCCTCAAGGGTGACCTCGCGAAGCTCGCGCTCGCGCTTTAAACGTTCTCCGAAACTTCCCTTGGCCATTCTGTGTCCCTATTGAGGAGAGTGTAGCAGCGACGGAGGACTGGACCAATCCGCGGGGAGCGCGAGCGAGCCTCAATTCTAAAAAACGCGAAGGAGGCAGACGCGGCCAATGCTGCGAAGTGGTGACGCGGCGTCCCTTGAGGTCACTATAGGTGGGGCGAGAGGAAGTGTCAAACGAGGAACTCGCTTGCATTTATGCGAGGGCCATTTAGCAGAGTAAATCTTGGCCAGAATTCAGTCCAGTGCCTTGTCGAGACCGCCAGAGGCGCGAAATCCTTTTTCACTCACGGTGTCTCGAGCCGTAAGTGCCTCTATCCATGTAGGTTAACGAAATGGCAGGCGACTTTTTCTTCGGCGGAGGGTTCAAAGATATGCAGGGCCGCGACCCCCAGCCTGGCTGAGGAGGAACCTTGTTTCTGTGTGTCTGCAAAAATGGCCGCTTGGCCAGTGGACAATTCCTGGCAGGAACGACATTCAGAGCAGCCGTTCTGCCATTTGTTTTCTCATTTTTGCTTGCGCTGGTGGTGTCGGCCCGTGCCCACGCCGCGGTAGGAGTGGTGCTCAACGAGTCGCTCGATGAAAGCATGGACAGAATCACTGGCAGCGGCCACACCGCGGTCTATTTCTCCGGAATCTGTGCCGACTCGCCAATAAAGCTCAGGTTGTGCCGTCCCGGTGAGTTGGGCTCTGTGATGAGCACCTACATCAATATCGGAGAGGATCGGTCATTCGAATGGAACATCGTTCCCCTGAGCATTTATCTGTATGGAGTGGAGGACCCGCGGAATCGCCCCATTTTCGGCTCGTTCAAGATCAAGCACGCACTGGAAGAACGATACCGGGAATTGTATTTGAACGGATATTGCGCCAGCGAGAGTTGCCGAACCAGCGGCAAGTCGGAATGGCGGGAGATGGTCGCAGCGACTCTGATTCGCGGCGTCTACATTTTTGCCGTGGACACCTCGGAGGAGCAGGATCGCAAGCTGATTGCGGAGTTCGACGATGCGGCGAACAAAAACCATTTTAACGGCGCCACGCACAATTGCGCGGATTTTGTCCGCCAGATCATCGATACGTATTTCCGGCATGCGGTTAGTCGAGACTTTCTGAACGATTTTGGAATGACCAGCCCGAAAGCGGTGGCCCGCACGTTCACGCGCTATTCCCAGCGTCATCCGGAATGCAATTTTCGCGTCGTGCACTTCGCTCAAGTGCCGGGAACCATCAAGCGAAGCAGTGAAGTCCGCGCGGGAACCGAGCAGTTGTTTCGCTCGAAGAAACTCCTGATTCCCATGCTTATTTTTGCCGACCACGAGTTGCCCGTGGTGGCCGCATCCTACATTTTCATGGGGCGATTTAATCCAGAGAAGGAATTCGAGAGATATCCAAACGCGGAGCCGTCGCCGGATGGCCCTGCTGCAAAGTCGGGACGAGACGCTGCCGCATTGTGCCAGGCGCGAATGCAAATTGTTGGCACGCCCTTGGAATGGAAGAACTACCGGGGCGCTTTTGACTCGCTGGCACAGGAGAACACCGGGGTCCTGGGAAGCAAGGAACTCTCCCATTTCTTCAAACATCTGGACGAAGCGGGGACAGTCTCGTTGGATAGCGACGGCGCTGCGTGGATGGACCTCGCGGAGAATGGCGTGATCTCTCGAGTGGGGGTGAGCGCCAGTACCACTCTATCTTCCGCGTCAGATCCAGAACTGTCCTACAAACTGTTCCTCGCCCGCACCGGCACATTCTTGAAAAGCCCGAAGCACCGGCGCGAAACTATGCTCGAGTTCCAGCAGGATTGGGCGAGCCTGCAGCATGTATCGGCGGAGCTTGCCACGATTTCCGCTGCCAGTAGCGACCCCACAAAAAGCGCTCATGTCCTGTTGACGCCGGGAGATGCAAAGGAATGAGGCCCCTGAGCTGCAGCAGTGCGAGACAAGAATTCTCAGGGATTTCCGTTTTTGAGTTTCAGCGTCCCGGCAGGGGGCAGTTTTGAGCGGATCAGCGATTCCACTCGGTTCCACACCGCTCGATCGCATTCGATTGCAGTGTGCTGTTTGGCGAAGTACCGGTCGTACCACGGATAGTTCTCGCAGGCGAGAGGATGCGACTTATAGTCGTAACGAAAATTGCCTAAAATTCGCGTACGCGACGTATCCACGGCTCGGATATCAGATTGCCCATGAAGCAGCCCGTCCGTTTGATAAAAGTTGGCAGCTTCGGCTACGTTGGCGGGAATCAAGGCGTCGTTCTGCCCCGGTTTCGTGATGCTGTCCACCTGAATGGTCAGGAGGACGGGGATTTTTTCGTCTCCCAATTCGCGCGCCAACGCTACCGTCTCCGAGCCACCCCAACTCATCCCGTAGATGATGATGCGAGCATCCCGTTTCTCCTGGTCAGACAACTTTCCTTCGTGATCGGCGTCCAGGAGTTTCAAAATCTTCTGATGAGCATCCTCGCGGCGGCGATTTTCAAACACTTCCACGTAAACCCCCGAAGGATAAACGCTGCCCAGACGCGCGGCCAGTTGCACGGGGGTGTGCACCGCGTTGTCATGCCGTACAAATCCGCCAACGAACCCCACCACGATTACGGGCGATTTCACTGGAGTCGCTTGCTCATTCGCGTCATGTACCCGGGGTGCAAGCGAAGCTGAGCACAGCAAAAACAACCCCAAGCAGCGAACTATCTCGTGCCGCATGGCGCACCTATCCGCAAAGATCTTTTCGGGATGGTGGTGATTTTCTGCAAGTCGCGCCATTCGCCTTCTCTGCCCGGCAGCCGCGCCAAAGGCAAGACACGTGCACATTCAAAATTGCCTCGGCAACATAGAGAGCCTGGAACTTTCAGGTTACACCAACCTGGATGATGGCCGCGACTTCCCACGGTACACATCGAAATGTGGCCAGCGAAATCAATCCGGGAGGGGCTCACCGGCATGGGCGATGCGTATGTCATGATCCGTGAGCGCGCGATGAACTTCTGGAACATCCACCTTGGGCATGTGGCAAGAGGTACAGCGGTCTTTGCTGACGGGGCAGGCGCGGCCAGGATGATCGGCAGACGGCGTGAAGTGCGCATCCGCAATATGGCAGGCCAGGCATTTAGCGTCATACGACTCAGCCCGGCGGTCGGTATGCGTGTGAGGATCGTGGCAGGCGGTGCATTCGAGGCGCGCATCGCCCTTGCCCCAACACTTGCTCTTAGCCAAGCGGTAGCCGGGGGACTTCAGCGCAGCAAGCCCTCTTAGACCGCTTAGGCGAACATCCCACGAGGTGAGGTGGCAAGCGCCGCAAAAGTCCACCGCATCATTTGGCTCGAGACGCGCCGGATCAAAAATGAGTTCGTCGTCGCCTTCCAAGCTAGGGCCGCCTAACGCAAAAATCTCCGCTTGCATTGAGGCCGAGTGATTTCCGCCCGGCCCGTGGCAGGCCTCACAGGAAACTCCCAGGATGAGATTTGCAGTATCGACTTTGTATTCGGAGGTCACGCCGGTGGCATGGCACAGGAAGCACTTCACTACATCCTCTTTTGTCACTGTGCGCGACATCGCCTCTTCCAGGTCGCGTGGCGGAGAAGTGATGGCATGACCCGGCGTGAAATGGAGATTATCGAGCTCGTTAAAATAAGTGACGCGAGCCTCGTGCCAGAGTCCGTCTTGCTGATAGAGATACGACTGGCCAAAAGGGCCGACGCCGAAGGCCCAGCTTAAAGGGGCGGAAAGGGTGCGAGTGCCGCCGGTCACGGAGTAGGTGCTTCCGGACGGCGAGGTAACGATTTCATATTGGAAGGGAGCGTAAGCAAAGTTCAAACGCGGATGAGAGTGGAGAACCTTCGAGTCGGCTGCGCGAGAAACCGTAAGCGCCATGGAGACTGTCTGCTGGACCGCGGCGATCCCCGCATGGCATTTCGCGCAGACGGAGGAACCGACGAACTCCGAAGAAGACTTGTTGATTTCTGTGGGCCAAAAGCCGGGCTTGGCAAGATGTTCAACGGTGGCGAGTTGCGCTGACGTGCGCCGGGCTGAGCCCGCAGAAGTCAGCAGGAAAGCCCCTGCCAGCAGAACACGGGCCGGTAGAACGCCGCATATTGCGAAGCACTTCCGTGCGAGTCGGTAGCCTCGGGTTGCGGGAGCGCGCGAACCAAGGGACATATGCGTAGTAGTATGCCAGAGGAGACGGGCTGGGGGCGCCGGTTGGGCACGCCGCGAGAATGGAACTTTCAGGGTACACCCTTGGGTGGAGCGTCAGCGAACTCTCACGATACTAATGGAGGAGGAGTCGTCCTGACACCCGGAGAAAAGAGGGCTTCACTCGGCTGAGTAAGTTTCTCCCGGGGCTCGACCAAGTCAGTTGTGTCCTTTTCGTCACGTTTGGCCAGGATTTTTTCAATCGTTGCGAACAGGTCACTGGGCCGAATCGGTTTTGAGGTGTAGGCATCCATCCCGGCGGAGAGACAGCGCTCTCTATCGCCCTTCAGAGCGTGGGCCGTTATAGCCATGATGGGAATGTGGCGGCCTGAAGATCGCTCGCGTTCGCGGATGGCTGCGGTGGCCTCGAAGCCGTCCATTTCAGGCATTTGTACGTCCATCAGGACAACATCGAAATCTTCTTGTACAAGGGTCTGCAGCGCTTCACGGCCGTCTCCAGCGGTGACCACTGTGTACCCGCGTTTTTGAAGAAGACGGAGGGCCAACGCCTGATTTACGGCATTGTCCTCTACTACCAGGATGCGTAGGCGGTTTCGGTCCTCGCGCAGGGAGTGCCGCGTAACCAGTGGTGCTTTCTCGGGTGGCCCGGCCTTCAGTACATTCGATATCGCTTGCATCAGTTCTCTTTGGAGGATTGGCTTCAGCAGGTACGCAGATATTCCCAACTCTCGGCAACGGGCCGCATCGCCAAGGCGCCCCGCCGAAGTGACCATCATGATCGTGCCTGCCATCAGAGCAGGATCTTTCCTGATGAGCCCGGCAAGCGCAAAGCCATCCATCTTCGGCATCTGCCCATCGAGCAGGATTATCTGGTACGGACTAGCGGAGCTCTTAGCGATTTCCAGGGCATTCAGGGCAGCCCGGCCACCCTCTACCGCTGTGGGCTGTATGCCCCAAGGGGTGAGCATGCCAGTGAGGACTTTGCGGTTGGCGAGGTTGTCGTCGACAATCAGAGCGCGCAATCCGCGCAATTCCTCTGGCGGCAGAAGTTCAGCGCGGGGAGCGGGCGCATCTTGCAGAGCCACCCGGAGTGTGAAATGAACCTTGCTGCCTTGGCCAGGCTGACTCTCCACCCAGATCGCGCCACCCATCATGGTTACAAGCCTGCTGCAGATTGTCAGTCCCAATCCTGTGCCGCCGTATTTTCGCGCCATGGAGCCGTCAGCTTGCGAGAAAGCTTCAACGATCTTCTCCCGCTTTTCCTCGGCAATGCCGAGACCCGTGTCCTGTACCACGAAGTGCAGGCAGGTGACGAAGCTTTCGCGAGAATCCTCGGTGATATGAACGATGATTTCGCCGCGAGCGGTGAACTTGATGGCGTTGCCGATGAGGTTGGTAAGAAGCTGACGAATTCGCCAGGGATCGCCAACCAGCGCCTCAGGGACTTCCGGATGAACGTCATAGACAAGTTCCAGCCCCTTCTGATGCGCCTGGACGCTGAGGGACTTCATGGACTCACCAAGGCTCTCGCGCAAATCAAAAGGAATGGCTTCAGTGTCCAATTTGCCCGCTTCAATTTTTGAAAAATCTAAAATGCCGTTGAGGATGGCGGGTAAAGATTTAGCGGAGAATTGCACCAGTCCCCGGTGGTCGCGTTGCTCGGGAGTGAGTTCGGTATCCAGGACCAGCTCGGTCATTCCCAGGATGCCATTCATGGGAGTGCGAAGCTCATGGCGCATGGTTGCCAGAAAAATGCTTTTGGCTTCGCTGCCCGCCTCAGCGGCCTCTTTGGCGCGATGCAAAGCGCTTTCGGTCTGTTTCAACTCGGTCATGTCCACAAGGGTTCCGAGAACGAATTGCGGTTTGCCCGCGACATTTCTGAGGATCGAGAGTTCGACGTTGGCGCACACGACCTTCTCGTTCTTCAGCACGAAGCGTTTTTCCATCCGAAGATGATCGTAGTCTCCGTTAAGCATTCTCTGAATTTGGAGTTGTTCCCGGTCGCGATCCTGGGGATGTGTTAAGCGATCGAAAATAGTTGCGTCTTGCAACTCCTCTGCCGGGCATTGCAGGAATTGTTGAAATGCTCGATTGACAGTGACTTTTCCCGTGGCCAGTTCTGTGATAGCGATGCCGATTTGCGCACCTTCGAACACCGCGCGGAATTTCTCCTCACTCTCGCTGAGGGCTGCTTCTATCTGTTTGCGTTCCGTGATGTCCACAAAGGTCACCACTGAGCCGATCACTTGACCATGACGGCGGATCGGATGAGGCCAGTACTCCGCGGGAAAGCTGGAACCGTCTTTTCGCCAGAGCGATTCGGTATCAATGTGCGTGCCTCTGCCGATGCGGAACGCCTCGTAGATATGACATTCGGCCACGGGATAGTGAGTGCCATCTGGCTTTGAGTGGTGAATCAGATTGTGCATGTCCTTGCCACGAATCTCGGCAAACGATTCGTAACCTGTCAATTGCAGATATGCCGGGTTGCGGAATGTGCAAGCTCCTGTGGTATCGATTCCATCGATAGCTTCCGGCGCCGAGTCCAACAGGAGCGGGGCGCGTTCGTTGTTACTGAAGACCTGAGCGGAGAAACGGCGCTCCAAGAGCGAAGAAGTGACCGCAAACGCCAGCAGAATCAATGTGGCAACAACAATTCCGGCAGTTCCGAGAGAGGAAATTTGCAGCGCATGGGACAAATCGCCTAGATCCGCTGGCGACGTAGTGAAGCTTGCCGCTGCCATTCCGGTGTAGTGCACCAGAGGGATGCCCGTCCCCATCACGACCGCACTTAGGACTTTGCCCCAGCTACCCAAGGTCGTTTCGCCGCGAAAGCGAAACTCCAGCAAAAGCGCCACCAGCGAAACCGCAATTGCCAGCACCACGGAAGCTGCAATGATCGGGAGGGAATAATGACACATGGCCGGCAGCCGCATTGCCGCCATGCCAAGGTAATGCATGCCAGCAATCGCGCCACCCATGAAGACGCTGCCGGCGATTGCACGATAGGGGCCCATGCGCTTGCCGCTAGCGGCAAATAGGCCGATCGCCGACGCCGGAATGGCCGCGAGGAGTGAAAGCAAAACTGTGGGCCAGTCGTATTCCACGAGAACTGGCAGGCGGAAAGCGAGCATGCCCACGTAGTGCATGGACCAGATGCCAGTCCCCATTGCGATGGCGCCGCCGCCCAACCACAAAGCTCGGAGCCAACCGCGCGCGGAAGTAACTCTTCCAGCGAGGTCGAGAGCGGCGTAGGAAGCCAGGACGGCCAGCAGAACCGACAATGTTACAAGGCCGAAATTGTATGAGCCGTGCAAGACCTGGTCAGGCGTGACCATTCCGCCGCCTTCCTTTGGCACTCGGGACCCTGTGAAAAGGGGGAGTCTCGAGGTGTTGAGTACACCACTGAGCTGGCCAGCTACCGGCTAGCGAGAGGGAAGATGCAGACCAGGAGGGAAAATCCGAAGGGGATTCTAGAATGACGCGGGAGTGGGCCAAGTCAAGCGATTCAGACATAGCAGGACGTACTGATTAACGTACTGATTAACCGTCATAATTATTGAGCTTAGAGCCGCAAACCGGCCAGCGAGGGGGAGCGCGGGCAAGGTGCTGAGCGAAACGCGGCGATGTCGGCAGGAATCCAGGGGCATGCCTGGGATGGCAAGATGGCCACGCCTGTACCACGAGTGGGTTGCGCGAGATTTTCCAAGGCGCCTATACTGACCCAGATTGGCAGATTCAGGTGTAGGCTTAGGAATACGTGTCTGAACTCGCGGAGATTCAGCGGATGAGGGAAGCGGTGAGCCGCGAGATTAGCGGGAGAAACGTGCTCAAGTGAGCCTTGAGGAAATCAAGCAGTTCCCGACGGTGGAGCGGCGGCGCAACACCGGACTGGCCTCTGAGCAGCGCGAAGCCGGCGAGATAGCCGTGTTTCAGGAGTTGGGGAAAGCCCTGACTTCTTCGCTGCAGCTCGATCAAGTCTTGCGCACGATCATGGAGAAGATCGATGAATTTCTGCGGCCAGACAACTGGTCGCTGCTGCTGCTGGACGAGGCAAAGCAAGAACTCTATTTCGAGTTGGCGGTGGGGAAGGCTTCGCAAGCGCTAAAGGATGTTCGCGTCAAGCTGGGGCAGGGCATTGCCGGATGGGTGGCGCAGCACGGCGAAGTGGTAATTGTGCCGGACACTTCGAAGGATACGCGATTCTTCGGAAAAGTGGACGAGAAGACCAAGATGGAGACGCGGTCCATCGTGGCCGTGCCGGTGAAATTCCGGGATACCTGCCTGGGCGTAATCGAACTGATAAACTGCGTCGGAGCCGAGGGATTTGATCCCAAGGACTTGAAGCTGCTGGAAGCGCTTTCGGACTTCGCAGCAATCGCGCTGGAAAATGCGCGGCACGTGAAGCGCATTCACGAGCTGACCATCAAGGACGATTGCACTTCGTTGTACAATGCGCGGCACATGGGATTCATTCTGGACACGGAGATTTACCGTTCGCAGCGCTATAACTACGAGTTCTCCATCGTGTTCATTGACCTGGACCACTTCAAGCTGGTGAATGACACGCACGGCCACCTGGTAGGCTCGCGACTGCTCGCGGAAATTGGAGAGTCGTTGAAGACCAATTGCCGGCTGATCGATTTCGCGTTCCGCTATGGCGGTGACGAATTTGTGATCCTGCTGCCGCAGACATCAAAAGAAAATGCCATCAACGTGGCGCGACGGCTGCACAGGATCATTCGCGAGACGGTGTGGCTGAAGAAAGACGGACTGAACACGCACATCACGCCGAGCGTGGGAGTGGCGGCTTACCCGATCGACTCGAAGACCAAAGAAGGTTTGCTGCACCTGGCGGATGAAGCCATGTACCTGGTAAAGAACACCCATCGCGACAATGTGGCTGCGGCGAATATGGGAATCTTGCCGGTGTCCAGCGAAGCGGCGGGATAGGAAATACAGTTATAAGTTGTAAGCTATAAGTTATAAGTCCTAAGCTGAGTACCCGCCTGGCTAACCAGCGTTCCGAACTGTACGCCTCACGGAAATTCTGATTAACTGAAAACATGAAGAGGAGCGAAGCGGCGCGTTATGCGCGGTGGTCCGCCGTGCTGGCCTTCGTGCTGGCGGGAATCACCTTCGCCATTTACGTGCAGCGGCAGTGGACTGCCCATACGGAAAAGAAGAATGCCCCGCCACCGTTAACCGAGGACAAGGAACGGCAATCGATTGGGCTGACCTTTTCCAAAGTGGAAGGGGAGCGAACCATTTTTACCTTGCACGCTTCGAAATCCACGGACTTCAAAGGCCAAAACATCAGCTTACTGGAAGACGTGGCAATTACTGTGTTCGGCAAAACGGGCCAGCGCAATGATGTAATTCACACGCACAGTTGCAATTACTCCAAAGGGGATGGGGCCATTCAATGCAGCGGCGAAGTGCAGATGGAACTGCAGAGCGCAGCAAACGCCGCACGCACGCGGAAGGAATCTTCCGGCGTTCCCAACATCGTTCGCGTGGAGACCAGTGGAGTGACCTTCGAGCGTGCCACCGGCCGCGCGCAAACCGTAGCGCCCGTGAAATTCTCATTTCCGAATGGAAGTGGCGAAGGGGTCGGAGCGGTTTATTTTTCGGAAGAGGGCGTTTTGAGGCTGGTGAAGGATGCGCAATTGAACCTGCAGCCCACCAATGCGAAGGAAGGCGCGAAACCGCAGGGAGGAACGGTCCGGGAAGTGGCGCTGCGCGGAACTAGCCTGGAGTTTGGGAAAAACTCGAACAGTGTGGTCATGGAAGGTCCGGTGACGGCCACAACCGAGGCGCAGCAAATGACGGCTGGGGAGCTGGTGCTGAAGCTGGACTCGCAATCCCGCCCGCAGACCCTGGTGGCGACGCCCGGGCCGCAGGGACAACTTCCAGAGGTGACCTCGCAGGGTGCGCATGGAACGACAAACCTGAAAGCGGAAAAGCTGACGTGCAACCTGGCGCCCACGGGCTGGATCGAGTCTCTTGAGGCGGAAGGAAACTTACAAGGAAGCGCGCCGAAAGAAACGTTCCAGGCGCAGCGCGGCGAGATGGAAATGTGGCCGCGCGTGAATCAAGCGAAGCTGATGACTTTGCGCGGAGATGTCCTTATGCAGACACAAGATGCGCAGGCGGGATCGTCGCGAAACCTGCGGACGAATGCTCTGCAACTCGCATATCATCTGGGACCCAAAGGGCAATCCAGCCACCTGCAGCACGCCGAAACTCTCGAGCATGGCGCAACAGAATGGATTGATGCAGCTGGGGCACATTCAAAACTGTCAGCTGACAAGTTGGCGATGGAGTTTGGGGATGCGGGGAAAGCACGGCTTCTGACCGCCACGGGAGCCGTGCAGACCGAGCGCGAGTTGAAGGGGCGGCCGACACAAACGGCGAGCGCCGAAAAAGGGAGTGCGGCGCTGGACCCGTCCGGAGGATGGTCGCAGATGAATTTGCAGGGCAGCGTCCACTTGAAGGAGGGCGACCGTACGGGAGAGGCGCAACAGGCGGTGTTCGCCAAAGTGGCGCAAACCGCAGTGTTGACCGGCCAGGCGATGGTGCGTGATGCGAGCAGCGAAACTCACGCGCAAAGGATTACCTTCCGGCAGTCAACGGGAGACGTAGAGGCGGAAGGTGGCGTGCACTCGACGGAGTTTTCGGGGCAAGCCGGCACGGTGCACATGGGTTCGGTGCCCGCGAACATATCCGCTGATCATCTGCAGGCCAATTCAAAAACAGGGCGAGCGCTGTACACGCGTCACGCGCGGCTGTGGCAGGGGCCATCTGTATTGGAGGCGGACTCCATCGAACTGCTGAAACAGACGCGCGTGATGAACGCGGTGGGGAATGTTCGGGGAGTGTTTCAGCAAACTGCGACCGGACCAGCTTCGGCGGCGCCCGCAACTAGCCCCGCGGCAAAAAAGCCGCCCGCGTTGTGGCATGTCTCCAGCGGAACACTGACTTATTGGGACGCGGAGAGCCGTGCGCACCTGGAGCGCAATGTGGTAGTGCAATCCGAAGACCAACTCATGCGCGGGCCGATCCTGGATCTGTACTTCACTCACCCAGAGGGTGCCGGGGGAGCATCCCAAATCAGCCGAGCAGTGGGGACAGGGGGCGTAATTGTCGAACAGGGAGGCCGTCGGGGCACGGCCGATAAGGGCGTGTACACCGCCGAAAACGAAAAATTCGTGCTAAGCGGTGGAAATCCCACACTTTTTGACCCCGAACAGGGCACGACATCCGGACGCGAATTGACCTTCTTTTTAGCGGATGATACGATCATCGTCGACTCGGGAAACGGTTCGCGGGTGCTGACCAAACATCGAGTCCAGAGATAAGGGGACCGCCAAGCGATCCCGCGTGAAGTGGAATGCCCACACTCCAAGGCGTCGATCTGAGCAAGTCCTACCGGGGACGCAAGGTAGTTGATAACGTCGAACTAGAAATTGGGAATGGCGAAGTAGTAGGCCTGCTTGGACCAAATGGAGCCGGCAAGACCACTACCTTTTACATGATCGTAGGGTTGGCCCGGCCGGATGCCGGGCGTGTCCTTCTCAACGGAGAAGAGATCACCGACCTGCCGATGTATTTGAGGGCGCGCAGCGGAATCAGCTACCTGCCGCAGGAACCCTCGGTTTTCCGGCAACTTACGACCGAAGAGAATCTTTTGGCTGTGCTGGAGACCCTGCCGCTTACGCCTGAGCAGCAACGTGACCGCCTGGAAGAACTCCTGGTCCAGATGGGGCTGGAAATGGTACGCCAGAGCAAAGCCTACATGCTGTCGGGGGGCGAACGGCGGCGCCTGGAGATTGCCCGGTCCCTGACTCTTCAGCCTAGCTTTATCCTGCTGGATGAGCCTTTTTCCGGGATTGATCCGTTGACCGTAAAGGACCTTCAGGACCTGATTAGGGAGTTAAGCCGTTCGGGAATTGGCGTGCTCATCACAGACCACAACGTACGGGAAACTCTTAGCGTAACGGACCGCGCCTACATCGTGAATCATGGGAGAATCATGAAGAAGGGTACTCCACAGGAGTTGAGCAACGACCCGGAAGTCCGGCGGGTCTACCTTGGGGATAGCTTCCGGCTGAATTAGGTTTATGCTAGAGACTTGAGACTGAGAAGTAGAGCAGGTTCCGAGAACGGGGACTGAGAACGTAACCCATGGCTTGGCAGGGACTAAAACTTAACCTCAGGGTGCAGCAGAAGCAGATTCTGACCCCTGGGCTTGTTCAGATGGTCAGCGTGCTGGCGCTGAACCGGCTAGAACTTCGCGAGATGATCAACCAGGAGATGATCGCGAACCCCGTTTTGGAAGAACTTTCCGAAGAACCCACCATCACCGACAACTACAGCGACGAAACGTTTCTGAAGGCGGAAACCGAAAAGGTGCCGGAAAAGGAAGCCCCCAATCCCTTCGACGAATTCGATGTTGGCGCGTTCTTTAACCAGTACCTGGATACCGGGGGAGACGGCGGCAAGTCGCAAGAGCGCGAAGTTTCCGAGCGGCCCTCGTTTGAGAAGTTTCTTTCTTCGCCCGCCGGGCTGACCGACCATCTGGCCTGGCAATTGAGCGTGACCATCTGCTCTGAAGAAGTGCGGGAAATCGCGGAAAACATCATCGGCAATCTGGATGAAAACGGTTACCTGATGGCTTCGGTGGAAGAACTTTCCCAGAATGGCAAGTACACACAGGACGATCTGGAAGACGCGCTGGCAGTGGTGCAAGAGTTTGACCCCATCGGCGTCGGTACACGGGACCTGCGGGAATGTCTGCTGCTGCAGTTGAAAGCCTTTGACCCGCAGAACACGCTGGCGCAGCAGATTGTGTCCGAACATTTGAAACAAGTGCAGTCCAATCAGTTGAAGGAAATTGCGCGCGCGCTGAATCGTCCACTGGATATCGTGAAGCACGCCATCGACACGATAAAGAAACTCGATCCTCGCCCGGGGCTACGCTACAACAAGACGGAACCGCGCTTAGTCGAACCGGATGTGTACTTCCGCAAAGTGGACGACCAGTGGCAAGTCTTTCTAAATGAAGACGACATGCCGCAACTGCGGCTCAGCCCCACCTACCGCAGATTGCTTGTGCGCGACGCGGCCGACAAGGAAGTGCGGAATTACGTGAAAGAGCGCTTCACGGCAGCGATTCAATTGATGAAGAATATCGAGCAGAGGAAGCACACAATTCTTCGCGTGTGCCAGTCCATCATCGCGCGGCAGGGGGAATATCTGGACAAGGGCCCCGACACGCTGAAGCCCATGATGATCAAGGAAGTGGCGGAAGAGGTCGGCGTGCATCCCTCGACGGTCAGCCGCGCGGTGGCCAGCAAATACGCGCACACGCCGCAGGGCGTCATCGAGCTGCGCTCGTTTTTCAGCGAAGCGGTGAATGGGCCGGAGGGCGGCGGGATGTCGTTGCTGACCCTGAAGCGCCTGGTCAAGAAAATGATCGACGAGGAAGACACCGCCAAGCCGCTGACCGACGAGCAAATCGCCAAGAAGCTTGAAGACAACGGCATCCACGTCACGCGGCGCACAGTGGCGAAATACCGCGAGGATATGAGAATTCCCAGCACGCACCAACGCCGTGTGAAGAGCTGACCTCCTGCCTGCCGTGAAACGCAACTCCCATTTATCACGAAACACAAGAACTTTGGGACGCCAACTCGTTATTCTTACAGGATTGTCCGGTTCTGGGAAAAGCACGGTCCTCAAGGCGTTTGAGGACATGGGCTACAAGTGCGTTGATAATCTGCCGGTGGAACTCATCCCGATTTTTGCGGAATTGCACGCGGGGGGAGGGGGTGAATACCGGCGGGCGGCTTTGCTTGTGGATGCGCGCGAGGGACTGCAACTGGAAAAGTTGCCTGCGCTGCTGAAACATCTGCGACGCGACAATCCCATCACACTGGTGTACATCGAGGCGCAGGAAGACGCGCTGCTTCGGCGTTACAGCGAAACGCGCCGCCCACACCCGCTGGGCAAGGATTACAGCGTACGCGAAAGCCTGGAGCATGAACGCGCGCTGATGGACCCGATCCGCAAACTTGCAGACGTGGTGATCGACACTTCGCAATTCAACGTGCATGAGTTGCGGCAGTTTGTGAACCAACGCTTCCGTTCGGAGCACCAGCGGCCGCTGCTCCTCTCGTTGGTGAGCTTCGGTTACAAGTTTGGCGTGCCCACCGATGCGGACCTGATGTTCGATGTGCGCTTCCTGCCGAACCCGCATTTTGTGCCGAAATTGCGGCGGTATACCGGACGCGACGTCAAAGTGCGCCGCTACATTCAGTCTTTTCCGCAGACCGGGGAATTCCTTCGCCGCATGCAGGGCTTGCTGACCTATTTAATCCCGCACTACATCGAAGAGGGCAAGAGCTACCTGACCATCGCGTTCGGATGCACCGGAGGAAAACATCGCTCGGTAATGATGGCGGAATGGATGAAGAAGGCGCTGGAGAAGCGCGGGTTTGCGACACGGGTTATGCACCGAGATATCGATAAGTAAAAGCAATTCCTCATTGCGTATTCCCACCTTGCCGCGCTGGTGCGTTAGTTTCCGAAGCGGGGACCAGCCATGAGAGTGGAATATGGACCGTTGGAGAGAGTACTTCAGAGTTGTCTGTATCGTAGGAAGAAGTTCTCTTCATTCGAGGATATACTCCTATGACAGACTGGTTCGCGCGCCCCGTCCTGCACGTGACTGACGTTGAGGCCGCGCTCCGCTTTTACGTTGACCGCCTCGGCTTCACGAGCCCCTGGCGCTACGACGCGGATGGCAAAGCGCACGTTGCACAGGTCGACCGCCAGGGCTGCGCGCTCATCCTGACCGACACGTGGCCGGAAAAGATTGGCAAGGGGCTGATGTTCATTTCCCTGAACGTCGAGCCGGCGACACACGAGGCCGCAGTCGCCGCGTTGGATGCGCTGCGCGCCGAACTCGAGGCCAAGGGCGTTCCGGTCAAGGAAGGTTCGTGGGGCTACCGGCTCCTGGTGGTCGATGATCCCGATGGCAATCAGCTCTTCTTCAACTATCCGAGCGATACCGCATCCGGCAAGATTGTCAGAGATGAAGGGTAATCGTCCAGCCGCATGATCCGCTCTGCTTTGGTTTTGAGCGTTGTTCTCTTTCGGACAGATTATCAAACCTCCTTTTGGTTAGATTGATGCGGAATCTAAGACCCCTGAAATTTCACTCAACGGAGGCGAGGCACTCAGGTGCCGTTCAGGATTAACATGAGTGGGAAAAACTTTCGTGCCACCGCGGCAGACCAACGGACCAACTTCGAGGGAAAACAAGTACGCAACAAAGTGCTCTTGGCGACGCCCCAAGACGAATTCGAGTCGATGCGTCCTGACTTGACGTATATCGACCTGCCGCATCATCTCAGCCTTCATGAGCCGACACAAAGGATCGAGTTTGTCTATTTCCCGAACCGAGGAATGGTTTCCCAGGTTGTAGTGACCAAAGACGGTCGCACCGTGGAAGTTGGTGTAGTGGGGAGCGAAGGGTACGTTGGGGCAGGACTGGCGGCCGGCTTGAGTAGAAGTTCAGTTCGCGAAATCATCCAGATCGCTGGCGATGGCTTCCGGATGATGGGCAATGCCCTGGAACGCATTCTTCGGTCGGCTCCGCAATTACAGATGATCTTAAGCAGACATGCGGGGCTTCAGGGGATGCAAGTCGCACAGACCGCGGCGTGCAATCGACTGCACGATATACAGCAGCGTCTCTCGAGGTGGCTGCTCATGACTCAGGATCGCGTGCATTCCGGAATACTTCCGATTACCCACGATTTCATCGCGACGATGATGGGTACCGACCGCTCCACGGTGAGCGTGGCAGCCTCCGTAATGCAAAAACAAGGAATTATAGATTACGTGCGCGGGGCAGTGAAGATTGTGAACCGCAGAAAACTCGAGGAAGCCGCCTGTGAATGCTACGTCGTCATTCAACAGCTCGAGGAGGACCTCGGGTTGAGATAGTAATTTTGTCAGTGTTGGATACCCCACAGACAACGACCCCCTTTCACCGCTAATGTACAGAAATTGTGTACTCATACAGGTTCTGATGTGTGTCTAAAGGCGCTGACTCGGGCAGGACCTTGCTCAGCGCAATGAAGGGCGCTGGTTTTGTCGTCGCTGTGCCGCCGAACACTGGTGCTTCAACGTCATTTACAAGAGCCTTTCCACACCGAATCGCGAGGTGGCCATGGGGCCGATGCGTCGCAAACTAGTATGGATCGAAGAATCGAATTTTCAGGGCTGGGCTTGCTCCGAATGCGCTTGGGTTTTCAACCCTTCATGGCCGCTCGCCGGCAATACGATTGACGAGATGAAGGAAAAGTTCGGAGAGGAACTCGACAAGGAGTTCGCCTCTCATGTCTGTGCCGGGCACCCGAGAGCCACAAAAGATCCACCTTAGCCAAATCATTCACGAGTGGGTTGAAGTCATACGAGGCTTTCAGACCGCCGGGGCGCACGAACTGAAGCTATTTGTAGAGAACGTTTGCTAAAAGCGAGCTGTTAATCTGTATCCCACGGTTCGCGTCGAAACGGCCACGGCATTTTATGAAGCCAAGCGTTCTGAACTTATTCATAAAAAGGTTCACGCGCGAGCGTGTAGTGCCGATCATTTCTGCCAGAGTCCCTTGCGATATTCCGGCAAATCTGCGCAGCTTGCGCCGATTCTCCTTGCCTGCCAGCACCAGTAGAGCGCGGGCGAGTCGCCTCTCGCTGAAATGGGAAACATGGTCGATTAAATCCTCTTCGAGCCGAATATTGCGCGAAATCAGATAGGACAGGAAGCAGTAGGAGAGGGTGTAGTCAGCGTGGAGCGCTCGGATCATCTCGCCTCTTTCAATGATTTGTAGAGCCGTGGGGGCAATCGCGGTGGCGGTTCGCGTACGAATTTTCTGAGTCCCAAGGCACACTTCACCAAGAAATTCGCCTGGCCCCACAATCCCGATTATTGCCTCCTTGTCGGTCTTGGAGGCCACGGAAACTTTCACCCGGCCTTTTTGAATGTACATGAGCGTATCGGCAACATCGCCTTGGGAGAAAATAATTCCTCCTGCTGCGAAGTTTTGATTCCGTGTGACCACTCCGCCCAAATCGAATGAGATTTCGGGTGGGGCCTCTATGTTAGAGCTCGTGGGTTGATAGGCCCTCCGATAGCGCCGGGTTATTGGATGCCGCGTTTCTCTGGCCTCAGTCGCGGAAAGCTTCCGGTCCACATGTGGTTCCGAGCGCAGGGTACCTGAATGCAGCACACAACGCTGTCCTGCAGCAACACCACACTTAGGGCAATGGACGGAGAGCAACTGTCTTGTGCTCAGTTCCTTCTTTTTCACGCAAAAATGATCCAATAGCACAGTGGCGTTAATCTATCCCATTTGGAACACTTTTGGTGTTAGCCGGTCACGCGACGGCGGTTGACCCTAATCAATCGCTACTTCCGGGTAGTCTTCGATGTACTTCTCGTCCTCGCACCCGAAATACGTGCATGTGCGTGCCGCGAAATCGACAACGTAGCGCACCACCCCGGCGTGCCAGCAGGCCAAGAGGAATTCTGGAAAGGTGCTCTTTCCAGCCTGGTCGGTCCGCAACGCTGCGACGAGCGCATCTCGATTGAATTTTGGTACATCCGACGTGCCGGAGAACAGCGGCACACCCTGGCTCACGACCGGCCCTTCGCGTGTTAAATACAAGCTCTGACAAGACGGCAGAAACCAGTGATTGTACTGCACTCCTGCGCGCCTCAGTGTCTCAGCCAGATAAGGGAAACCGCCGACCTTCGGTCGGCCGGCCATCGCACGTTGCTGGGCGGCATCTAGATTTTCTATCGCCGTGCTCACTCTCAGTTCCTCGACAAAAAACACAGGAAGACTCTACCACCGATTTGTAACTCCCGATTAACGCGCCAGCAGTCAACGATAATCGCTGGCGACAAGCCGACTTTCGGGGGTAAACGGTCTCGGTGATGAATGCTTAGGCGATTGATTGCTCACGACAGTGGGGCGTCGCGTGAGTGCCAAGGCTCGGCGAGTTCACTTTGTCCAGCCAGAGGAATCCGCTGCCCCATGACGCAGAGTGCCACTATGGCAGCAGCGAAGCCTGATGCAGCGCCTACTCCGAGCGCCCAGCGCGGACCGAAGTGGTTTGCGACCCAGCCGAGGAAGGGAGCCCCCATCGATGTTCCTCCGAGCGCCACGCCCACACGAATCGCCATCACCCGACCGCGCATCGTGGGTTTGGTGGAAAGCTGCATCATGCTGTTCGTCGCGGTCGTGAGGGTGAGGGCGGCCGCTCCGATCACCGCGAGGGCCGCAGCGAACCACCAGTATCCAGGAGAGAACGCGGCAAACGTACAACCAATTCCAAAGACTCCAGCGCCTAGGAACAGCGACCCGAACTTTGGCTTATCGCGCCCGGCCGCAAGAAGCGCTCCGCTCATTGTGCCGATCGCCATGATCGACGACAGCAAACCGAATCCGCGCGCATCGGCATGGAAGACATTCACCGCCATGGTGGAGATGAAGATAGGGAAATTCAGACCGAATGTGCCGATCAGAAAGAGCATGACGAGGATCGATCGGAGGTCCGGCCTGGCCCATACGTACCGCAATCCTTCGATGAAGCCACCCGGTGAATGCGAGGCTCTCGCGTTTGTCCTGAGCTCCTGGACGCGCAGCAGATACATGGAGAGCAGGACAGCGCCGAAGGACAGCCCGTTTAGGAGAAATGCCCAGCCGGTCCCGATCTTTGCGATGAGAAGACCGGCCACAGCCGGGCCGATCATCTGGCCGGCGAAGAACGAGGTCGAGTTGAGCGCGACTGCATTGGGCAGGTGTACGTCACCCACCAGCTCTCCAACAAAGGTTTGCCGCACAGGTGCGTCCAGTGCCGCAGCCGCGCCAAAGACAAAGGCAAACACATATACATGCCAAAGCCGGACGTGACCTGAGATCGTCAGGATTCCCAGCGCGGTCGCAAGCACACCCATGGATGCTTGCGTCAGCATCAACAACTTGCGCTTGTTGAAACGGTCCGCTGCCAAGCCGCTCCAGGGCAGCAACAGCAACTGCGGAGCGAACTGCAGGCCCGTGACAATTCCGACGGCAGTCGCATCATGGTGGGTCAGTTGCGTCAGCACAATCCAGTCTTGTGCCACGCGCTGCATCCAGGTCCCGATGTTCGATACCAGACAGCCTGCCGTCCACAAGCGGAAGTTGAAATTCTCCAGAGCGCGGAAAGTTCCGGCGAGCGGATTCCTCATGGGCGTTCCGGGGTGTTGCCTCCGTGAAGCTCACCGAAATGCCGTGCCGACAGCAGGCTGACGAGGAGTGCGCCAGCCGCAAATGGCGCGGTGCAGGCGATGGATCGCAGATCGAAGTGTCCGACGCGCAGCAGAAGCAGATAGGCGAAGACGAAATTTGCGAAGCCCCATAGAACATTCACTGTCGAGGAGGAGAGGCCCTTCCCCGGAGGCTTTGCGAACGGCGACTGAAAGGGTTTTCCCATAATGCCGCTGACGAAATGCGGCACCACATTGGCCAGAAACAGGCCTCCGAAAAAGTAGGACACGAGGTGTAGCCAGTTCATTGTCAAACGCTCCTTGTCGCGAGCAAGTCAAGAACGTCCTGCGTCGAGCCCGTTTCTCCAAGACGAGGAAAGACGTGCGCGAGACTGTACTCGTGCGCTTCGGGGCGCACATCGGTCATGGCATCGGTCGCAAGGGTGACGTTGAAGCCCTGCTCATAGGCTTGGCGCGCGGTGGCTTCTACGCCGATTCCGGTGGCGACACCTGTGATGACGACCTGCGTAACGCCTATTGCTTTTAATCGGGCCTCAAGGTCCGTGCTCGCAAATGCTCCCCATGTTCGCTTTGTCACAAGAATGTCACTGGGCTGCTGACCTAATTCTGGAATCAGATCGGCCGAGCCTTCGGGTAGCGTCTGATGACGTCTCGGTTGTTCCGTTCGACCTGGCGCTCCGCCAGCGATATTGACGAGCACAATTGGGAGACCTTGCGCCGGGAAGGCATCGATCAACGCGCAAATTGCGCTCGATGACACCGGATATCGGGTGGATAGAAGGCAAGTTGACGATGCCCTTCTGAAGGTCGACGACGATCAGAGCGGTTTTGGGGTCGAGCGCCGTGAGGGACATTTGGATTGTTCTCCTGAAGATGACTTCCGTAGCGGGTTGGTCGTCTGCGATCAGTAAAGTGAAGAGCGTTAGTCATCGACGAGCCTGGCAAAGATTTCGAGAGCTGCCGCGAGCTTCTCCTGCTCTTGAGCAGAGAGCTTGGCCTGGATGGTTCTGGTCAGCCAGTCCTGTTTCGCCGCTCTGCGCTCCTGGATACGCTTCCGGCACATTTTGGTTAATGAGAACAGGGTCTGCCGCCCGTCATTCGGATCGGGAGTGCCGCTGACGAGGCCAGCGGCCTCCAGCGGAGCAATGACCGCACTCATGGACTGCGGACGCATTGCTTCCGCCCGAGCGAGATTCGACACCGTAGCAGGCCCCTCCTTTTCCAGGCGAAGCAGTGCGGATATCTGGGAGGAGGTGAGGTCTTCGTGCCCGGCCTGGCCGTGCAGCTTGCGCTTCAACTTGCCAAGCGAGGTCCGCAGTTCCAGCGCCAATGCGGAGGCGCGCTCAGGTGGAGAGATGCCGGGTCGATCACTCATATATTGAGCATATCATATATGAAGTTTACCTGTACAGATAAACTTGGCAGATTTCCTGTACAGATGCTCGGGAAAGATTCCGACGCGTTCAAATATTTATTACGTGGAAACTACCGCGCGAGCCCTTCTGTATGGTTCTGGCGCCCAAAGGCCTTGGGATCAAAAGAGCTTGTATGCTGAAGGGCGGCCGTTCCAAAGCCCAACCGGCAACATCAGGCCAAAGCACTCATCGAAGATGGTTTAAGCTTCAAAATTCCGATTGTTAACGACAAACGCGCCAGCAGTCACCGATAATCGCTGGCGACTTCACAGGACTAATGCCGCCGTGGAAGTCGGATAGCACTCCGGTTAGCCCACAATCCGTCCACTATCCGGGTGCGTCACTTCAACGAGTATCGCGTTACACGTTCTAGTGACTAAGGAAGGTCTACGCTGGCATCACACGACCGCGACCTTGACGTTGTAGATCGGCGGCAGCGAATCGAACAGGCAGTCCCAATTCTCACCACCTTCCCTCCCAATCCACAGCTGACCGGTCGTCGTGCCGAAGTAGAGTGCAGGTGCCTTGAGCTGATCGATGTCCATCGCGTCGCGCAGGACGGTAAAGTAGCTCTGCTTCCTCGGCAACCCACGTGCGAGCCGGCACCACGACTCGCCGCCATTCTCGCTGCGCCACACCGCCGGCGCGCCGCCGGGACAGCAGCGCGTCGCCTCAAGCGGCATGACGTATACCGTATCGGCGTCGTGCGGGTGGACCACGATAGGAAATCCGAAGTCCGACGGCAATCCCTTAGCGATCGACCGCCACGAGTGGCCGTAGTCGTCGCTGCGTAGTACGCCAATGTCCGGCCGGGGCCCGCCAGGCCCCGTCCAATCTGCCCATCCGCCGTGGTTCTGCATGTAGAGCCGACCGGGCGCGTCGTCGTGCCGCGCGATCTTGTGAACGCACTGACCGAACTCGGGATAGGGGTCGGGCGCGAAGCCGGCGCCGACGCCTTGATTGGACGCCCTGAATGTTTCGCCACCGTCCTCACTCAAATAGTGGCCGCCCGTTGAGATGCCCAAGTGCACGCGATTCCCGTCGCGAATGATCGTGTGCATGCAGAGCCCGCCATTGCCGGGTTGCCACTTTCGCGTGTGATCGTGGTTGCTAATAGCAGGCACCAGGTCCCACGAATCGCCACCGTCATGGCTCCTGAACAAGGACGCCGGCTCCACACCGCACCATAGGTCCTTCTTGTCGCCACCGGCCTCAAGTGCCCAGATGTTGACGAGCGCGCGGCCGTCGTCTTTGGGGAACGCAGGCGCCGATTTCGTCTCCCTGAAGCTTTTCCCCATGTCCGTCGAACGCAGCACTTTCATGCCGAAAAACGGATCACAGCTCGAAGCATAGAGGCGCGGTGTTCCGCGCGTGTCGATCAGCGTCGAGTATACGGGGATGCCCGGGCCGAAGGGCCCGCGCAGAGCGAAGCTGCGCCTCGGTTTCGCGGCATCCGCGACGAACACGCCCTTCTTGGTGCCGATGGTGAGAATGATTCGATCCGCCATCTTTAGCCTCCTGAAACCGCCGGCAGGATGGTGACCTCGTCCCCCGGCGTCAGCGTTGTGTCGACCCCGTTGAGGTCGCGCACATTGTCCGAGTTCACGAACACGTTCAGGTGCCGGCGTACCGTACCCGTTTCGTCACAGACATTGCGATACAAAGCGGCGTGGCTCCGTTGGAGGTACTCAAGTGCGGCGCGCACGGTGTGCGCCGAGATCGAGAGTTGCGCTGCGCCCGCACAGTACGTGCGCAGCGGACCTGGGACGTGAATCGTGATGGTCGGCGCCGGAGCCATAGTGTGAAACCTATCACTGGCAGTTGGGACGATGCAACCAACACGATTGCAGACTGTAGGATCTGGCTCGGCTGTCGGTGTCCCGTAGAAGTGATTCAAGTCGCCATCCGCTGGCGGTTAAGTCCTGAGTTACGGCGAACCCGGAAGTTATCAGCTCGTCGGTCTGGTTTCCCAACGAATGTTTCTCAAGGAGATTACGCTGGCCCGGAGGCTTTTACTCACATACTCCGCCGAGAACGCCGTACGAGCGTCCGCCCTGGAATGACAACGTACAGCTGGAACCGCTTTGCAAATGGATGGTGGCTAAATACCACGAATAAGGCCCGTCAGGATGGGAAGTGGTACCTCTTGAGTTTCCTCCGCAGCAGTATCGACTGCCGGGTTGAAATTTGTCGGGAGCGACAGTGATGCTGGAGTTGACCAGCCAGCGTCGCGTACGTTCCGAGAGGGGAGCAACCTTGACCAGATCTTCCACCGTGAGTTGCAGCGGATGCGTTGCATCCAGGTTCGCGGTGCCGGGTTGAATCCTCTCAATCGCTTCGTGCATTTCATGGAACATATTCCACACCTGTTGCTTGGCCTCGACCACGGAGGCCAGGAAGGCCATCCAACAAAAGAGGCTCAGGAACGTCACCAGGGCGAGGGGTAACAGACGCCTGACTACAAACAAATTGCTGTCCTGTAACTGTCTTCGAAACAACTGGTAGCTCTGCACCACCGCCAAAAGCAACGTCGGCGCCAACAAGAGCAGTGCGAAAAGCATCGACTGTGCGCTTGTTCTGATCAACTGGATATTGGAAACCGCGTTGGTGAACCGGAAATCTGTGAACAGATCGAACCTCGAAACTGCCAGGGTCACGACTTCGGGCGCAAGCCATGCCCCGAATCGTCCAGCAAGAGTGAGGGCGATCATCACAGGAAAAATCCACAGCACCGCGCGCACCGTCCCGTTCACCACGCAAACGCACCAGAATGCGGCAAACGTCAGCAATGCCACCCCCAGCACACAGACCATCCATGGGGCATGATCCACTATCAGAAAGGGCGATCCGGAAATAGTCCCGCCAGCGATCACCGCAATTGCGGGGAGCAGCACCGCACAAACCAATCCCGTGAACAGGGCCATGACCAGTTTGATGAGCCACTGGCGGCCGGCTGGCACCGGCTGGGTCAAGTTCCAGGAATGTGTCCTGGACGATCTCTCTTCCCCCAGCGACAGGCTTCCCGCAAGAACTGCGATTAGTGGAGTGAACGCCATCACCATGATTGCTGCCGCTACTGATCCGCGTTCGAGTGTGTACCCAAAGATGGGCAGGCTAATCCAGCCCACGAGGCCCAGCAAGCTGATCAACCACACCGGGCGCAGCAAGCGAATTTCCTTGCGCATTAAGTTGAACACCGCTCCCGTGGGACGGCTCCGAAACCATCCGGCCATCGCTCTAGGCATCACGTCCGGGCCGGCCACCAGCAAATCTTCGCCGGCCGGGCCTCCGGTCACCTGGAATCGCGCCAGCGCTCGCCGGCCAAGCCAGAGCATTACACTCGCGTAGCACAGGAAGACGACGGCGGCGGCAGAGCGGGTGGTCGTGGTTTCTGGAACCCAGTCCCGCCGGATGGAAAACACGAGGGGGATGAAGCTGTTGACCCCATTCAAGGCGAGACCGCCCATCGTCGACCTTGCCACAAGAGTCCAAAATGTCGCCGAAGCGACCATGGCAAGAATCAACGTTCCTGCATACACCCAAATCTCCGGGAGCTCCTCAAGCGCTGACCGCCAGACATACCAGTAGACCAACGTCGCCGAAAACACGGCAACCACTGTAACGCTCATCTTCTCGGTCCAGATTTCCATTCGCCCCACCGGTTGACTCAGCAGTAGCCCAACCGTGCGGTGCTGGAATTCACTGCCCAGCGAGAGTGTCGCCAGCAACGGAATGCCCAGGAAGAATCCTAGAAGACTGATCGGCTCGATCAGAGTGTGAACTCCCCAAAGACCGCCGCTCCCCTGAACGGTTTGTGCCTGCTCAAACAGCCGCAGCGCCCCCGCGAGCGTCACCGCGCACCAGGGCCAGAACAGCGTGTGCGCCTCTTTGAAGATTCTCGTGGTCTTCGCGTTCATTCTGCTCTCCTACGATTTCAACGTCGCAAAGAAGATCTCCTCGAGCGTCAGCGACTCCGTCGAGAGGGCCTCGGGATTGTGGTGCTGAAGGAGCTCCAGCAAACCGGGGCCCGCACCATCGGCAATCAACTCGAGTTCGCGGCCCTCGCGCCGCACCCGCAATGCCGCTTTAAAGTCCAGTTCCGGCGGCGCTTGCGCAAACCGTGCGCGAATTTTCCGATAACGCTCGCGAGCCTGATCGGAATCCAGCGTCAGCACCGCCCGCCCGCGATCGATGATTGTGAATTCGTCTATTAATCCCTCAAATTCGTTGATCAGGTGGGTGGAAACCAGAATCGTGCGCTTCCCCGGAATTCCTTCCTGGTACGCGCCGATCACCGCCTCGATAAACTCCCGACGGACGATGGGGTCCAGCCCCGACGTCGGCTCGTCCAGCACCAGCAAGTCCGTCTCTGGGCAGACCGCCACGATCAACGCCACCTGCGTTCGTTGACCCTTTGACAGATTTCCCGTGCGTTGCCCCGGATCAAGCCCGAAATGCTCGAACAAGTCCCTTTCTGTCTTCCGGTTCCACCGCGGACGGAAGGAAGCCAGGTAATCCAGAGTCTCGCGAACAGTCATCCACGGATAGAACGCCACCTGGTCCGGTACGTAAGAGAGGAGTTGCTTGACCGCGACTTCCTCTTTTACCGGATCGAGACCAAATACGCGTACCTTCCCGCGCTGCGGACGCAGCAAATTGAGCAGACACTTCATTGTGGTCGTCTTTCCCGCGCCGTTGCGGCCGAACAATCCGTAACACCGACCGGGCTGGACCGTCAGGCTCAAGTCATGGACGGCGTCCGCGCGCCCGTAGGCGTAGGAGAGATTTTCAATTTGGATAGCGGGAGTTGCAGAGTTCATGGCCGATCATGCCTCCTTCTTATGGTCTTCATTGGCGCGCCGCTTCTCGTCCAACACGTCCATTCGTTCATGGATCAATTCCAGGAATTCATTCCGGGGCACCTGCAAATGGTGTGCCTGCACGATGGCCTGGTCGATCTCCACGATCAACAGCTTGCGCCGGACTTCCTTGCGTAATGCCGAGTGATTCTCTTTCAGGAAACAACCACGTCCCGGCAGCGTCTCGATCACACCCAGGCTTTCCAGTTCGGAATAAGCTTTGGCGATTGTGTTGCGGTTGACACGAAGTTCCTCAGCCAGCGGACGGATGGAAGGGAGCGCCTCGCCGGGCCGCAGCGCCCCCGATGCGGCCGCGGCCTTGATCTGATCTACCACTTGAAGGTAAATCGGCATGCCGGACTTGAAATTGATCTGCAGTCTCATATGCGTCTCACTGTCATAGGACGATAGGACAGCAGACCAATTCTGTCAATAGTACTTCTCCCGCTCGCCGGGGGTGGCTTGAATTACGACCCCCTGCGCGCGGCGGAATGCACCTTTCCCCGGAATCGGTGGTGAATACGCGCGCATCCAGGCTCACTTAAATGTGTACCTCGCTAACCATGGGTGTGGTCCGCTTAATCAGACTAGTGATTGCGCCCGGCTCACGGGCCACCCGGAAGTAATCCGAACTACTTCCTGTTTGCAGACAATACGTTCGGAATGTGAACTCGGCTTGGGGTGCATGTACTCCAGCCCCTCTGCCCGCTTCTCGGCGCTCCACACATCTGAAGCCTTTGGAAATTCTGAAAAGCCCCCACGCAACGACGGCTTGCGGGGCGCCCTCGCGGTCGAGTGACCTCAACGGTCAGGGCCGCCCGCCCTTGCAAGGGGGAGAAGGTGACCCAAACCCTAGTATCCGGTGTGACAGAGAATGGGAGCGGTTCAAAAGGATTAAACGTCGTATAATTTCGTGCGCGCAACTGGGGAGCAGAACACATGGACGTACAAGAACAAATCAAGGAGTATATTACCAGCCAACCGGAGCCAAAACGCAGTGACATGCGAGAGTTGCATCGGCTCACACTTCAAGTGTCACCAGAATGCAAATTATGGTTCTTCGATGGTAAAGACAGCAAAAATCATACTGTTTCCAACCCTACGATTGGATATGGATTTCACACAATAAAATATGCCAATGGAAAAAGTAGAGAGTTTTTTCAAATTGGTGTGAGCGGAAACAAAACCGGAATCTCTGTCTATATTCTTGGTCTCAAAGATAAGAAGTACTTAGCCAAAACGTGTGGAAAAAAACTAGGCAAGGCGAGCGTGACCGGATATTGCATTCGGTTTAAAGCTCTAAAGGATATAAACATCGATACGCTTGAAGCGGCAATACGATATGGGCTTGCAGCTCAGAATGAAAAAGGCAAGCTGACAAAATAATTCCACTGTTAAAGGCAAGCAGTTATCGATGTAAAGGCGCTCCAGTATACGACCCCTACAGCCCTGACCCGCACCACAAAGCCATTCTCTATAAAACGAGTCTCCCGCGATAGTCGTGCGGCTCTCTGTCGGCGCTCCTTGCCTGTCTCTGTTTGCCGTTGCCCACTGCGGAAGTATCACGGGCTATCCAGAAGTTATTCTTGGCCAGAAGTCCCGTTCGGGGAAGTAAGTTCTCAGTCAGACGTCTTCCAGTCCCAGATTGTCATTCACTGCGTGTCGTAGTTTCTGTTTGTATCCCAGGTAGACGAAATGTGCTGCAGCACATTTAAAATAAAGACCTTCTCGACTGGCTCCGTTCGTTATAACTCTCCGGGAGGACACCGCGCATGACTTGTCCGAACCGAGATCCGCCGAAGCTCAGCCAGGGATATTATGTTGAGTCAAACCAATGCGCATCGCATTGCCATCACTAGCTTAGGTCAGCTTGGTGCACATAAAAGGTGTCTGCGCATAATAATGCTCGGTTGTCTGAACTGATGCGTGACCAAGCAAGAACTGAATTTGTTCAAGTTCTCCCCCAGCCAAGTAGCATAGTCGTGCACAGGTGCGGCGCAAATCATGCGGAGCGAGATTCTCAATGTCGGCACGTTTCGCAGCCGCTTTGACGATGTGCGTATTCCGGGGCATCGTGATCAGTGATTCCGGGCGATCGTGATCACGATTCCGGGATGATCGTGATCAGTGTTCCGAACTGATCGTGATCACCGATTCCGATGTGATCGTGATCAGTTTTTCGTGATCTCTGGAATGGTGATCACGATCAACTTGGAATGTTTTCCACAGGGCGAGGTGGCGCTGGACATCACACCAGGCAAACTGTTTCTCCTATGTACCTTACGGGAGAGACCGAGTGCCAACCAGGAGAATGTCCATGCGTAAGATCAAGGAAGTCCTGCGCCTCCGCTTCGAACTGCAGCTGGGCCAGCGAGAGATCGCCCGCGCTTGTTCGATTAGCCAGGGTGCAGTCCATAACTATCTGAAGAAAGCCGCAGCGGCCGGGATTGGCTGGCCGCCGCCGGAAGACTGGGATGAAAAACGCATCGAAAAAACACTTTTCGGTGATCGCCATCCCATCGAACGGCGGCAACGCACCCTTCCCGACTTTCCCGCACTCCACGAGCAGTTCCAGCAACATCGTCATCTGACTCTGCAGTTGGCTTGGGAAGAGTATCGGCAAGTCCATCTGGACGGATACGGCTACAGCCGCTTCTGCGAACTGTACGGGCGGTGGCTCCAGAAGCAGGACGTGGTTCTACGCCAGAACCACACCCCTGGAGAGAAGGGTTTCGTCGATTGGGCCGGAAGAACCATCCCCCTCCAGAATCCTCAGACGGGCGAAATCCGTGGAGCTGCGCTGTTTCTGATGGTGTTGGGCGCGAGCAGCTACACCTATGCCGAAGCCACCTTGGATCAGCAGATGGCCGCCTGGCTCCGTTGCCACATTCACGCTTTTGAATATTTTGGAGGCGTGCCGAGGCTGCTGGTTCCCGATAATACACGAACCGGTGTGAGCCGCGCGTGCCGCTATGATCCGGATCTCAACCCAACGTACCAGGAAATGGCGATGCATTACAGCGTCGGAGTTGTTCCGGCACGTCCGTATCGTCCAAGGGACAAGGCCAAAGTAGAGTCAGGGGTGCTCGTAGCCGAACGTTGGATCATCGCCGCTCTGCGTCATCGCACCTTCTTCCGGCTCGAGGATTTGAACCACGCGATCCGGGAACTGCTGGAAAAGCTGAATCATCGACGCTTCAAAAAACGTGACGGATCGCGCGCGAGTGTATTCGAAAACGTCGAGCGTGCCGCCATGCGGCCCCTCCCGGCTGAGCCGTTCGACATGAGTCAGTGGTCGCACGCACGGGTGAACATCGATTATCACATCGCCTTCGACCACAACTTCTACAGCGTGCCGTACCGCCTTAGTGAGGAACCGGTGGAAGTTCGATCGACACCGACCACGGTAGAGATCTTCCACAAGGGGAAGCGCGTGGCATCGCATCCCCGTGGCCGCGGGAAAGATCAAGCGATCACGCAGAATGAGCACCGACCAAGGAGCCACCAGGCACATCTGGAGTGGACTCCCACACGCATGGCGCACTGGGCGGAACAGATCGGACCGCACACTGCTCAACTCATCGAGCGCATTCTGTCGGAGAAGCCGCATCCGGAGATGGGTTATCGCTCGTGCCTGGGCATCATCCGGCTCGCCGAACGCTACTCGGCAACGCGCATGGAAGCAGCCGCCCAGCGCGCCTTGGAAAGCAATGCCTGTCGCTACCAGAGCGTGAAATCGATCCTGAAGAACTCGCTCGACCAGCAACCATTCACACAACTCCCTGCGTTGCCGCCACCGCCGCCACACGACAACATTCGTGGCGGCGAGTACTTCGAGTAAGGAGGGGAGCGTCATGCTACAGCAACCGATGATGGAAAAACTCCAATCTCTCAGGCTGCAAGGGATGATCGAAGGACTCGAACAACAAGAACAAGACGTCGCCTCGCGGGAGCTGAGCTTTCTGGATCGCTTGGCGTTGCTGGTCGATCAGCAGTGGACCTGGCGGCAGAACCAAGTGTTGGCCCGGCGGCTGAAGACCTCTCGCCTGAAGGGCTCTGCTTGCGTGGAAAACATTGATTACCGCGCCGAACGCGGGTTGAATCGCAGTGTAATCCGTGCACTCGCTCAAGACTCTGCTTGGGTGAAGAACCACGAACACATCTTCGTTCTCGGTCCAACCGGCGTAGGCAAAAGCTATGTGGCTTCGGCCCTGGCGCAGAAAGCCTGCCGGGACGGCTACTCGGTCTACTACACCCGGACGGCCGCGCTGTTCCGGGATCTGAACCTGGCGCGGGCCGATGGCAGTCTACGGCAACTCCTGAGGCGGCTGAATCGCATCGACGTGCTCGCGGTGGACGACTGGGCGATGGCCCCGATGGCAGAATCGGAACGGCGGGATTTCTGGGAGATCGCGGAAGATCGTTACCAGGCCCGCTCGATGATCCTGACCTCGCAACTGCCAGTGTCCCGCTGGCACGAACAGATCGGAGATCCCACGCTGGCGGACGCCATCCTGGATCGCTTGGTGCACAACGCCCATCGCATCGAGCTGCGCGGCGACTCGATGCGCAAGCAGGGAAACGACAAAAAGATATAAAGAGGCGGGAGGAGGACAAACAGCACATGCTGTGGGCCGATCGAGCCGGCGATCGTCGTTTCTAGACGATCCTGACGCGAAGATTTTTGCAAAAAAATCGTCCGGCGCCAAAGCTGTGGAAAAGCCGCTCCGTGGAAACCCCAAAAAGCGGGGTTCCCACTCCGCTTGGAAATCCCGCAAACGGCGCGGGATTTCCACTTTTCGCACAGCTTCAACAACAACAACCTTGACGATCGTGATCACTTTCTGCAAAATGCAACCGCCAGCGTCGCTTCGCTCCGAGGACTGATCACATCAATCCCGGAACGCTGATCACGATCAGTTCGGAATCCTGATCACCTTCATCGGAATACGCACGATGTGCCAGATGGCTTTCGGCGTGAGCCCTGTGCCCCATATCTTTCCTAGTCTGCCTACTCGCCGGAAGAGTGCACCTGCATTTATCTTGGCTGCATCGGTCCAATCATCAACGGCGCGCTTCGTCCAGACCGGAACTGGAACTGTGCGTATGTGCTTTCCTTTACCAATTAGGTCGGCGATCACCCAGTGCTCCTCGCGGACCTGAAAGTCTTCCAGTTCGAGTCCGACCAGTTCAGCGCGTCGCAGGCCGCATCCAATGAGCAACGCTAGAATCGCTCGATCCCGTTTGCCGCGCAGGCCATCTCCGCCCGATTCTGCGAGCAAGGTTTTGGACTGTTCGACGGTCAGCCAGTTTCCGATCCGGACCCCCAGGCGTTTTGCGCCTTTAACTCGACCGATTCCGGCGGCCAATTCGGGACTGAGGAGGCCTGTATCAGCTGCCTCGAATGCGAGTCGTCTCACGGCCGCTAAGCGCACGTTGAGTGTCGAAGGCGCCAGGTTCTTCTTTTCGAGAAAGAATCGATAACGGAGGACAACACTACGGTTGAACGCCAGGCGTGGCTCGGAACAGTACCACCCGATGAATTCATCGATGGCATGCCCATACGATTCTTGCGAGCTCGCTGCTGCGAGCGAGTTTAGAACTGCATTCTTCGACTGTTCCAAGTCGGGCAGCCGAAGTATTGTTTTCGCACGTGAGCGTTTGCTTGCCTTTTGCCGACGTCCCATACTGGCGGCCTCCTGCGCCGCGTTCAGTATGGTCGTCCACTTTGCAGGCCACGGACCCGAACGCCGTTTCTAGCCAACTTCAGACCATCCGGGTGTTGATCGGTACTGTCAGCGCGAGCGCGTTTATCGTTACCAAGCTCGCGAAACTCCCCTCCCGTTACTCACACGCGTCTCCCTCAGCCTTAATTCCCGCCGACCCAGCCACTGTCTGCGATACTTAGCTTAAGTTCTGCTTTCCTCTCGCTCCCGAATAATCGAATTAGGTGATCCAAGTGACTGAAGTGTTGTCTGCCACCAGCCCCGTCTTTGTGTGCAAGATCGTACTTCTATCTACCTGTGTGGATTTGGACTTCCAATCAGGAACTCGGCCAACATCGGCATGAGTAGACAGCACACACTGGATCCAACAGCAATCAACATGGCGGACGCCTCCGCTATCTCAAATCCCGACACAATTTGGAGAATATCAATGATTCGCTATAAGTGGCTTCGCCTGATCGGAAGTACTGCGTTGGCCGTAGCAATAATGTTCTTTTCGAGTCTATGCCTTGCGACTGGAGTGGGCGCGCAATCAGCCGCACCGGCTACGACGGGCTCAACTCTGAGCCATACTGCCGCTTCAACCTTTCTCGTCGCTCCATCGTTTCCTCTCGGCTATGCCCCATCGAGTGTCGCCACGGGTGATTTGAGGCGGAGTGGCAAGTTGGACTTGGTCATCGCAGACTATACATCCGGGAAGATTACTGTATTTCTCGGAGCCGGTCAGGGCGGCTTTGCCCGCGGAGTAGCGTATGACGCCGGACCACACCCGAGTGCCGTTGTCCTGGCTGATATCGATGGTAGTGGAAAGCCCAGTGTTCTCGTTTCCAATGAATCCGAGGGCACGATCAGCGTGCTGCTCGGCAACGGCGATGGGACACTGCAACCGCGGCAAAGTTACGCGGTCGGTTTCAATCCATCCTTCCTCTCCACAGGCGATTTCAGCGGCAATGGAAACGTCGATGTGGCGGTTGCCGGGAAATCCCGGCTAGCCATTTTCCTCAACGCCGGAAAGGGCAACCTGAAGAAGCCCTTTCTGTACTCACTAAGTAAGACGCCAACGGCACTTACTACGGCAGACTTCAACAACGACGGCCTCGCTGACGTTGCCCTGGCAAACGCGGACGGAACGGTTAGCATTCTGCTCGGCAATGGCGCAGGGCTGTTTCGCTCGCTTCCAGACATCAGCGTCGCTGCGGGCTCACTTTCATCTATCGTTTCAAGAGATCTCAACAAAGACGGCAAGATCGACCTGATGATCACTCAACCGGCCCAGAAGTTGGTATCCGTCCTGATGGGGAATGGTAACGGAACATTCGCACCCCCGGTGTCTTATCCGGTTGGCAGTGAACCTATCTCCACCGTTGTGGCGGATGTGAACGGGGACGGCGTGGCCGATCTCATCGTACTCAACCAAGGCAGCAACACCTTCAGCGTGCTGGCCGGAAATGGCGATGGGAGCTTCAAGAATTCAACTGATTATATCGCCGGGAGTACGCCGATTGCCGCCGTGGCGGGAGACTTTTATGGCAACGGCCATGTCGATTTGGCAATCGTCGATTATGCATCTCAATCTGTGAGTCTTCCTCTGGGAGCTGGCGACGGCACATTTAAGACCGCTCGTTCTTACTCCGCGGGCCAGCAGCCGATCTCCATTGCCTCCGGCAATCTGAATGGCGACAAAATCCTTGGCCTCGTGGTTGCCAACTACTGCGGCTCCGACATTTCCTGCAACACGGCTGGAAGCGTGGCCGTTTTTCTGGCAGACGACAACGCAGTCTATCGGCTCTCCTCGACGTACGACGTCGGCGCTGGCCCCGTATCCGTTGCGCTTGCCGATGTGAATGGCGACAAGAAGCTGGATATCGTCGCGGTCAATCGTCTCGATAACACGGTTTCAATACTTCTGGGCGTAGGGGATGGGACGTTTGGGCAGGCGATCACCTTTGTTGTAGGCGGTGCCCCGGTCGCGGTTGCAGTGGGTGACTTCAATAAGGACGGGAAGCCAGACCTTGCTGTCCTCGAGGACTGCGGGGCCGCTACGTGCTCCCAGCCGGGCAGCCTTGAAATTCTGCTTGGAGCCGGCGACGGCACTTTCCGGAACGCCTCAGTTTATCCGGCCGGATATTCTCCGGTTGCTCTTGCTGCCGGTGCTTTGCACCCGGGCGCAGCGCCCTCTCTGCTGGTCGCAAATCGCTGCGGCCTAGATGCGTCTTGTAAATCGGGCGGCACGGTTACGCCTTTGCTTGGCGATGGAAGCGGCACCTTCAAAACGGCGGGCGATATTGCTGTGGGAAACGATCTATCGTCCATTGCCCTTGCGGATCTGCGGGGGCTGGGTATTGCCGACCTGGTGGTCTCGCGAAGCAACGAAAATACAGTCGCGGTGATGACTGGCGACGGCAACGGATCGTTTCAGGCACTTGCTTCGTATCAAGTCGGAAGCGCTCCGGGAGCGCTGGCGGTCGCAGATTACAACGGCGATGGCATTCCCGATGTCGCCGTAGCAAATACTGCGGACTCGACCGTGAGCGTGCTGTTCGGCCGAGGCGACGGGACCCTGCAAGGGTCTTTTGCTGTGCCCGTAAGCAGTAATCCCATGGGAGTGGCCGCAATCGCCGGCGCAACGATCTCCGCGCCCGCGAGCCTGGCGACGGCCAACGGCAGCACCAGTTCGCCTCTCGCAGCCTCGAGCGTCACGGTAGTGCCGAATCTAAACCCGCGGCCGTTGTTGACCGGCGGGATTGTGCCCACCATCAGCGTGACCTGGACCGCCGGCAGCTCAAGTCCATCCAATCTGAACCAGAGCGTTTCGTTTACGGCCACAGTTACCGGGACAACGGGCCATGGCGCTCCGACCGGCGGCGCAGTGGAATTCTTCAGCGATGGGGCCGCAATCTCTGATTGCGGCGGCGCCACCGGACTAGCTGTGACACCGGGCGGAGGTTTAACCTCGACCGCAGCCTGCACCACTTCGGTTTTTACGGCCAGCGCTGCAGGCCATGCCATCACCGTTCAGTATCTGGGAGCGAACGATCCGGTCTACGATAACAGCGCTTTCAGCGCCGCGGTCACGCAGGTGGTAGGTCCCGCGACACCGACAGTGTCGTTGATACCTTCGCCCGCAAGCCCTTCCACCGTGAACACCAGCGTGATGTTCACCGCCGCCCTGAGCGGTGTTTTGACTCCCGTCACGCCTTCGGGAACGATGACCTTCAAGCTCGGGGGGACGACGATCGCCGCATGCACCCAGACTGTTCAGCCCAATGGGAGAGCGGCCTGCCCAATCAATACTATGGCGGTGGGCGCGAATACCATCACCGCGACATACTCGGGTGATACGAACTTCGTCGTCGCGGCTCCCGGGTCCGCCGGCTACACCATCGACAAAGCGTCCCCGACCCTGACAGTGACGTCAACTCCCGCATCTCCCGCTGTCAATGGCGCAGTGACATTTACGGCCACGCTGACCGGCCTGTTCACGCCCACCGCTCCGACGGGCACGATTGCGTTCGCGGATAACCTGACTCCATTCGGCACCTGCACAACGCAGCCGATCAGCGCAAGCGGCGCGAACTACGTGGCCACCTGCGTCCTTTCCAACCTGGCCGCCGGGTCGCATTCCATTTCGGCAGACTACATCGGTAACGGGAACTTCAATGCGGCTACCTCCGCCTCGCTGCCCATCACCATCGACAAAGCGTCCCCGACCCTGACAGTGGCGTCAACTCCCGCATCTCCCGCTGTCAATGGCGCAGTGACATTGACGGGCATGCTGACCGGCCCGTTCACGCCCACCGCTCCGACGGGCACGATCACGTTCTCGGATAACCGGACTCCATTCGGCACCTGCGCGACGCAGCCCATCAGCGCGAGCGGTCCGAACTACGTGGCCACTTGCCTCCTTTCTGGTCTGACCGCCGGTCCACATTCCTTTACGGCAGACTACAACGGTGACGGAAACTTCAACCTGGCAGAATCGGCGGCGCTGCCCGTCACAATCGGGCAGGCGGCGACCACTCTTAGCATCGCCGCACCCGCCGCCGGCCCGGTGAACTCGAATGCCACCTTTACGGCAACTCTCCACGGCACCTTCACGCCGGTGACTCCCACCACCGGCAGCGCCGCCACCAGCACGGTAGCCTTTTTTGCGGACGGTAGCGGAACCGCCATCAGCGGCTGCAGTGCGTCTCAGCTTGCGGTCAACGCCGGCGTGTACACCGCTACGTGCAGCACGAATTCGCTGAACGCCACCGCGCACAGCATCAGCGCCACCTATTCGGGCGATACAAACTTCGCGAATTCGAGCACCACCGTATCGGCCTCCTACACCCCAACCAAGCTGTCCGGAACGCTCGCCACGGCGTCGTCGGTAGGCGCTTCCACCTCTGTTGGAACCTCGGTGACGTTCACCGTCACGTATACCGTCTCGCCGCTGATTCCGTTTGCGCCCGCCACAACGGGCACCCCTGTCACTTTCACGATCAACGGGGTGGCCAGCCCCCTGTGTCCGGCGGTCGCCCTCAACGCCAGCCAGCAGGCGAGTTGCATCACAACAGGACTCACGGCGGGCAACGACGTCATAGGCGCCTCGTATGCCGGTGACAACAATTTCAACGCCGCCACGGCCCCCGTCATCAACTTGACAGTCAACAGGGCAGCTCCGACTGTCGGACTGGCCGCCTCCAGCGCCACCACCCCGCCGGTGGTCAACGAGCCCGTCACTTTCACGGCCACGGTTCCCTCTCCGGGCCCCGGCACGCAGACCATACTGCCGGGCGGAACAGTGACCTTTAGGCAAGGAGCCACCACGCTTTGCGCCAACGCGGGTTTGAATACTGCCAATCCTCCCCAAGCCACCTGCGTATATTCGTTCCCATCACCGGTTGCTGCACCAGGCACTGTGACAGCGACCTACAGCGGTGACTCCAACTTTTCCTCCGGGACCGCCGGTACCACGACCGGGACAGTCAATCCTGCAAGCACGACAACGGTCACCTCATCTTCGGGAACGGTGAGCGTCGGCCAGTCAGTGACCTTTACGACCGTTATCTCCCCGCAATACTCGGGCACCAGCATTCCCCAGGGCACGGTCACGTTCAACAGCAACGCCGCTCCTGTCCCGACCGGCACTTGCACGACGCCGCTGACAGTGGGGCCTAGCGGAAACGTGCCCTCCTGCACATTCATCTTCACTGCGGGCGGACCGTTCAACGTTTGGGAGGTGTTCACGTCCAGCGACGCGAACTTCACAGGCAGTACATCGGCCACGGTCGTTCAAACCGTGAACAAGGGGTCCTTTGGAATCAACCTGACATCGACGCCGGCCCCATCCTCCGTAAACCAGCCTGTCACGTTCTCGGCGGTCATCACTCCCTCGATCCCGACACCGATACCTAGTGGGACAGTCACCTACTCTGACAACGGAACTACGCTCTGCGCCGTTACCGTCAGCCCAACCGGAACTATTCCCAACTGCATCTTCACATTCACTTCGGCCGGATCGCATGCGATCCTCGCCAGCTTCCCGGCCAACGCCAGCTATCAAGCGGCCAGTTCCAACACGCTCACACAGGTCGTGAATAAGAACCAGTCCGGGACGAGTGTGAGCGCATCGCCGGCGTCAGTGTCCGTCAACCAGCAGGTAACGTTCACAGCCACCCTTACCGCCACTAGCTTTGCAGGCGCGACAGGAACCCTGGCTGCACCCACCGGCACGGTAGGGTTCACTTCCAACGGGACTGCAATCGCCGGATGCACCACACAGGCCGTGTCTGGGACTTCGCCCTACATCGCGACCTGCACGACTTCATCGCTGGCTGCCGGATCTGATCCGATCGCAGCTACCTATTCTGGCGACAGCAACTTCACCGTAACCGCTCCAGCTACGATGACCCAGACTGTCGCGGCGCTCGCTGCCACACTTGGCTTGACGGCTTCGCCATCGAGTTCCACGAGTGTCAACGTGCCGGTGACCCTCACAGCACAGCTCGCCGGTGTTGCTTTGACTCCGGTTGCTCCGTCGGGGAAGGTGAATTTCACAGTTAACGGGAGCACAATCGCTGGTTGTTCTGCGGTGGCAGTGGATGCCACCGGGAAGGCGACCTGCACAACTTCATCGCTGGCTGCCGGATCTGATCCGATCACAGCTACCTACTCGGGCGACGGCAACTTCACCGTGGCTGCTCCGGCTACGATGACCCAGACTGTCGCGGCGCTCGCTGCCACACTTGGCTTGACGGCTTCGCCATCGAGTTCCACGAGTGTCAACGTGCCGGTGACCTTCGCGGCACAGCTTGCCGGTGTTAGTTTGACTCCGGTTGTTCCGTCGGGGAAGGTGAATTTCACAGTCAACGGGAGCACTATCGCCGGTTGTTCTGCGGTGGCGGTGGATGCCACCGGGAAGGCGACCTGCACGGCGTCAGGGCTGTTTGTAGGTTCCGATTCTATTAGCGCTACCTATTCTGGCGATGCCAACTTCACGGTGGCTGCTCCGGCAACGATGACGCAGACCGTCTCGGCGCTCCCAGCCACGGTGACCGTGACGCCGTCTTCATCGAACATCACGACGACGCAAGCACTCAGCGTAACGGTCGCAGTTAGCGGCGGCAGTGGCAACCCGACGCCAACGGGCACAGTGACACTGAGCAGCGGCAGTTACACTTCCACGGCAAATGCGTTGACCAGCGGCAGCGCAACCATCAATATTCCTGCCGGGACGCTGGCGACTGGAGCGGACACACTTACCGGCAGCTATTCGGGCGACAGCAACTACAGCGCGACCACCGGCACCTCCTCAGTCACAGTCACGATTCCTAAGTTCACTGTCGGCGGTACCGCCGTCTCGGTCAGCTCTGGCGCAACCATCGGCAACACTTCGACGATCACTGTGACACCAAGCGGAGGCTTCACCGGCAGTGTGGCGCTAACAGCTGCCATCACATCCAGCCCGGTCGGCGCCCAGAACCTTCCAACACTGAGTTTCGGTTCGACCAGCCCGATAGGTATCACCGACACTGCCGCTAAAACGGCCACACTCAGCATCTTCACCACGGCTGCGACGACTGCAGCACTTGCGCATCCCGCCCAAGGTCTCCGAGGGTACGCTGGGGGTACGACCCTGGCCTTCGGCTTGATCTTCGGAATTGTCATGCCGTCGCTGGGCCGTCGTCGCCGGAGGCGGCTTGGCTCGATCCTTTTTCTCCTGATACTCGCTGGCGGCTTGGTCGCATGTGCCGGTGGTAGCAAAGGTGGCGGCGGCAATCCTGGCACGACGCCAGGCACTTACACTGTGACTGTGACCGGCACCTCCGGGAGCACTACAGCCACGGGCACCGTCACCCTTACCGTACGGTAGTTGACACGTGTATCAAACGGCCGCATTTCTTCCGAGAACTGCGGCCGAGTGATCCGTATTACGGCCTGCTCAGACAATTGCAGGCTTTCCTCGCTGTCCAGAAGTCCCGTTCGAGGAAACGAGCAGTCACCCAAGGTCACTTGCGTTCTCTCAACAAGCTCTTCGGGGTATTGGAGTAGGGCTGTCACCGAGGAGTAGGATAGCTATGAGGTCACCATGGCTCACGCTGCTGCTGATCAACCAGAATGCTGGCCCGCTCTGCCTCTCAGTTCATGGAACGACACATATGCAACGCTCCATCTATGGACTCAGATCGTTGGTAAGGTCCGGCTGCGTCTGACGCCGGTCGTGAACCATTGGTGGAATATTCCCTTGTACGTAACGGCTCGCGGTTTGACGACATCTCGTATCCCTTATGGCAAAAGAGCATTCGAACTGTGCTTTGACTTTATAGGACATCAGCTTGTGCTGGAGACGAGTGACGGACTATTAAAAGCTCTTCCGCTGGAGCCGCGCTCGGTGTCTGAGTTCTATCAGGAATTCATGGAATTGCTTCGATCTGCAGAGATTGAAGTCAATATCTGGAGAAGACCGGTCGAAATTCCCAATCCGATTGATTTTGATAAGGACCGTGTGCACGCCTCGTACGACCGCGCATCGGTCGAGAAATTCTGGCGTATCCTGTTATCCGTAGATACGGTTCTCAACCAGTTCAGGGCCAAATTCATCGGCAAGTCCAGCCCGGTGCACTTCTTCTGGGGAAGTTTCGATCTTGCGGTCACGCGGTTTTCTGGCCGCCGGGCCCCGGAGCGACCCGGCATCGACGCTATGACCCGAGAAGCCTATTCCCACGAAGTGAGCAGTGTTGGCTTTTGGCCTGGTGGTGGCAACGTTCAGGGCGCGGCGTTCTACTCGTATGCGGCCCCCGAGCCGCAGGGATTCAAGAACGAGCCCATCCGTCCGGATGCCGCCTTTTACGACGGGCGGCTCGGTGAATTCCTCCTAATGTATGACGATGTGCGAAACGCGGAGTCGCCTACGGCCTCATTACTCGAGTTTTGCCAAAGTACGTACTCAGCTGCGGCAACGCTTGCCAACTGGGACCGCGGTGCGCTTGAAAGGTAGCTGGACTCCTCGAGCGATTTCTGCACTTTTCCCCACGTGGAAATGAGCTGGCGTCTCATTAACTGGACTACCGTGGACATCAAGGGCAGAACACGGGCCATAAGTCCCGTTGGAGGAAGTGCCGGCGATTCGGAGTGCCGTTCGCACTTCGATCTCCTCGAACGCCGTTTCTGGCCCGTGACGGGCACTTGATCGCACGACTTATCGCCCACCTAAACATAAAGGGGGTTCTTTGGGCGGCGCATAGTTTCCATCAATTGGAGCGTCACATGAGGAACGTTTTGCACCGCTACATTCCTTTGGGGTGCCTAAAAAGCTCAGAGGGAAGAGCGAACATCTCGCCGAAAGGCCTGACGGTGCCGCGCGGCCGCGTAAGTGCAAGCGATCTGAGCTTCGCAGTCCAGGCCCCGCGGACAAAGAAGCCCACAACGCTACTCCACACAGGCGCTACTCTTCGTGGATGCGGAAGAAGAACGGATCGATTGACGCGCCCACCTGCTGTGTGTGCGCAGCATCGGCATAGAGCAAGTGCGTACCAAAGTCCGCGTGGCGGTGGTATTTCACGCCGCGCGGGAAATTGGCCATGTCCGGCGTATTATTCGCGGTGAACACCCCGCAAAAATCGTCTTCCACAGCGACGAGGTGTTCGTAGTCACCCAAATAAGGATTGAAAACGAGCGCCGGCGTGGCTGCAGGCGTTGTGGAAAGAATTATGTCCGGAGTCTCAAAATCCGCCGGATCATGTCTCTTCGTGCGCGTGAAATGCGTCTCCCATCGCTGACTGGCGCCTGTCCCGGTGAGTTGCTGATACAAGAAGCCCACACGATGGTGATGGCCGATCGCCAAGGCGGGGCTGATCGCGTTCGTAACCGCGAATAGGTCGCCGGACCAACTGACGCCGCGATCCGTGGAGCGGCGCACGTGTAAGGTCTGATTGCTCGTGCCCGAGGGCTGGTCGCCCCAGGCGACGTACACGTGGGAGCTGTCTTCCGGGTCGACCGCAACGGCCATGTTGCTTGCGCCGAGGCGTTCCTGTGCCATAAAGCCGAACGGCAGCACGACACTCTGCACGACGCGTTTGCCGGCATGGCCGTCGGAATCGACCAGCGAGGTAAAGGGCGTCCCGCCGCTGGCCCAATTGTCGTCGCGCATGACCACAACGTCGGTGGAAATTCCGGACCCGGCGAAACCGCGATAACCATAGAAGGCCACGTAGACAGTGCCGTCGCGGTTGACGGCGGGAACCTGCGCAAACCCGTCCTGACCGGCCGCACCGGTGCTGCGCGACTCGATGGAGAAAACGTTGAAGGTTGGGCTAGCGGCATCGCCATCCAGAGAGAGGTCGACGGACGCGCTTTTCGGGTTGATGCCTCCGAAGCCGTTATTGAACCCAACGTAAACGCGATCCTTTCCGGCGTCGGGCCCGGTTGGGACAGTTTGGGCTTGGGTGTGTGGCTGGTCCACGTTGTTGGTCCTGGTGTCCAAGGTGCTCATGGCTGTGTTGGAAAAAAAGTTGTGGGTGCGTAGGACGTGCATGGAGAACTCGGGAGAATGAAGAATACCGGTATAGAGGACGTCAGTCGCGCCGTTTTTCGTTTCGCTGAAGTGCAGGGTGATGTCGCCCGTGGGAAAAGTGGCGCCCGCGGCGCTTGGCACACTGGTAGCGAGATGCCAGTGCTCGCCGCGGTCGGCGGAAACATAAATGGGGGCGAGACCTCCAGTCATAGCAAGCTGCCCGAAGGTTGCCGGAACCCCGGGACTGCCGGGGGCATTGCAGAGGTTGTCCCAGGTGAAGGCGCTGGCGGCGACCTGGTCGTGATTCCGGGGGTCCACGGTGAGGGTGGGCTCGCTGTCCTGGCAAGTTTCGCCGCTGCGGGTTCGCGGAACCATGTTAACGACGCTAACGTCCAGGTGTCCGCAACCGCAGCATAAAATCACAGTGAGCGTCAGGAGCAGTTTACGATACCGTGCAATGGGTGAGTAGACGCATCCGTATTTCATTTCTCCCTCCTGGTTGTCATCGAATGTTACCTGCGGGTTGCGTGAATCAGACTGAGAACGTTGGGGCGCTGATCGAACGGCTGGAAATCCAGGGGATTCAGTGCAGTGAAGCCGGGCGTGCGAAGATTAGTGTCCTCGCCACGATGCAGCAGGAAAACGCCCTGCTGGCCTTCTTTGAATTTCGGAGAAGCGAACCAGCGGATGTCATCGCTGTGGGGAAAAAAGAAGACCACGTCACCCTTCTGCGCCGGGCCCTTTTCAACGGACTGCACTTTGAGTGTGGCTTCCCACCATTGAGGATCGTGTTCGGACGCGGGAGGATGCTGCTGGGTCTCCGCAGTAGGGTGCACCGCGATAACGGTCCCCGTTGCGATTAGATCTGCTTGTGCAATGCGTTTGCTCAATTGTTCGTTGGGGACACGCGCCAAAGTGTCTTTGATCTGGGTGCGAGCAGCCTCCAGGCCTTCCGTTGAGGTGTGCCCTACTTCCGCGACGGCGATACTCTCTCCGTACGTGGTTACGTTGGTGAAAAATACGGCGCGTTCATTCTCTTTCATGCTGCCAGCGGTCTGAAGCTGCAAGGTGATTTCGCTTCCCACGATGTCGGTGACCACGCCGGCGTTGTACACAACTTCATCCACGTGGACGGTCACCGTTTTTTCATCGGCCGACACAATTGGCACGGTACTTGCGTTCAAGCGTTTTACTGTGCCGACAAAAATGAAACTCGACTTGCGGACTAACTCTTGTAAGTTGGCCTTGGATGAATCGGAAATCTGTGCGTTTGCCGAGTTGCTCATTTCGGCGGAAGCAGCCAGGAGCAATACGACGCAAAGGGAAAGAAGGGACATGGACGCCTCCTTTGGGACAATCACCTCGGGGGCCAGGACCCGGACAGCGGAGCTTGCGGAGTATAGGCCGTAATACCGAGATTGTCACTACCATTTTGCGCCAAGGAGAAAGGGAGCGGGGACGCAATCGCCAAGCAGCGCACTTGAGGTTAAGCGGACGGGATAAGGATTCGTAACGCAGCGACCAACTCCTTCCGTGAGAAGTCCGGTCAGTGTCAAGTAGGTTTTTATCTTTCTTCTTCTTTCCCGTAGGAGGTATGCAGGCGGCGCCTGTTTTGTATCTAGGCGTGCTGGCACGTGGATCGGGTTGCGAGCAGGCTGGACTCATTGATGTGCATGTTCAAGAAGAGCCGCGGGCGTCTGCCTCCCAAGCAGGCGTGCTATTGGTTGGAGAATCGGAGGGGGAAATGGCCTCGAAAGCCGTTTATGGCAAGGGTCTCTAAGCGCTGTCGATTGAGGGACGCTGCTCTTTCCTACCAGCAGCCGTTACACAATCTCCGGATGGTAACCCCGCGAGCTGAAAGTTCTCCAAGTAATTGCGCCACTCCTGGAGAAGTCCCACGATCGCCCGGGACAATGACTGCCCATTCCAGATTCTCTCGAAACTCTTTCGACCTAATCTGCCACTGCCCGAAAGACGACGACTTCGCCTCGCCAATTTGGACAATGGACCAGTGCCGCACCAACGCCAGCGCGGTTGCCTCGTCAGGTAACGGTCCGGACAGAATGAAGTGGTTGTTTCCGTGTACCAGGATACCGACCATACTTTTTCAAGCCTCCAGGCGCGGATCAGCGACCGGGTAACCGATTGCGAAATGGTAGACGACTTGTCCTAGCTCAGGTGAGAGGCCCAGATATCGGTTCACTTCTTCATCAAAGAATGCTCCGATGCCTGTTGCTCCCAGTCCAAGAGCCTCGGCAGCGAGATACATTCGTTGGCCAATTGCTCCCGCCTCGAAATGCACGTATCGATAGCCACGATCTCCGTACCTGCTGGCAGCATTCTCAAAATCGCCGATCATGGAGAATGCCACGCAGGCGTTACCCGCAAGGTCTTGTCCCAAACTGAGAGCTGCTGCTACCGAGCGTTGGTCCCCATCTTTGATTTTCTCCAGTTCTGCATGCTCCGGCCAGAAGCGATAAACACCCGGCGCCAAGCCCTCGACGCGATGGACGTAAAGATAGAGATGGACGAAACGTTCTGTAGCGAAATCGGCGAAGAGACGCTCCCTCGTGGTGGACAGGAGAGTCGCAAGTTGCGGAAAGGAGATCGACGCGCTCCCACCCCTGAAGTCAAGAGCGGAGCGCCGTGTGCGAGCGACGTCGCCGAAGGTGTGGTTTGTGGAGACATGAGACGGCAGGCTGACTTCCCCGCGCCGGGATACCTTCGGCTGGCCAAAAGAGGGGACGGTGGTTTCCGTGCTTAGCTTCGTGGCAGCGTGGATGCGTTCAATCAGTGGATAAGTTTCTTGCTCCTCCGACAGTCGGTTGGGCTGGCCGCCAAACACAGCCGTCTCGTCTGCATTCAGCTTGTTCACCGGGATGGACGGGCCGTGGAGCCCGACGATTAACATGGGCCACTCATCCGCACTGAGAAGGCACGATTCCGCCACCCTGTCATCCAAAAAATGCCCAATAGCAAAACTCTCGCTTCCGAGAGATCGAGCCGCAAGCGTGAGAGCCTGCCAGGCATGTCCGATGTCGTGTAAGCAATACCGATAGGCCCGGTCCCTGTATTTCCAGGCTTCGCGCCAAGCAATACTGGTCAGAACGAAAATGAGTGGGGCAGAGTTGTTGACAAGTTTCGCGCCAAAATCTCCGATGGCACGTTGTTCTGCCATGTGGGACGAGGGACGGTAATGATAGAGGCCATCTGACCAATCGACCAGACCTCGAGTACAGAAGTGAAATTCGGTCGGATGGAGATTACCGGAAGAAGGATTGACGCGCAGAGAGTAGATAGCTCCCGTGGACGGGACTCGCTTGGACGCGCTAATCGAGGCGGAATAGAACATCAACTGCGAAAGGAATTCCGCACCGTCCCTCACCAGGGTATTTCCTCTTTTGCCCTCGAGTACTTCGAGAGCCGAAATCTGTGGAGGCGGCGGGTCGGCCGGTAAATCCACGACCGGAACGCCTTCATAATGCCGAAACGGATTGGGCATATTGGCCCAATCGAGGTAGTGCTGAGTTCGTCGCAGCGACTCTGCACTGTGCTTTGTCAATTCATGATATTCGATCCAAGTCATGTAGCGTGAATCCTGAGATGACGACATTTGGGTAATCGTTGATTTCAATTGTCGGCTAAAAGAGCGTGTCAAAGGATGGTTGCCGAACATGCCCGACTATAGCGTCGATCAGGAGTTAGTATAGTTCGGGGAGGACTCACTCACCTTCCGAGAACGCCGTTTCCGGCCCGTCGCCTCCGGATTAGCTTCCGTGTAGCCGACTCGGGAGTTGAGGCAGAGGCTAGCCATGAGATGGGCCACGCAAGGAAGATACGGTTGTGGCTGTACCGGTCCGAGCACCTCTGATCCGTGATCGAAAAAGAGAGCGAGTGATGCAGCGGCTTCGGCAATGCTCCAGCTGGAGAGCTGCGTATTCGCTCTTGGCTTGTTTAAGAACAGGCAGGTCCGGGTCGGCATCTTTCCAAAGCGCCAGAAACACTTTGTATGCATCTTGGCTTCGGGACGCGTCTCCTGCTAGCGCATACGTCCGCGCCAAACCAAGCTGCGCCAGCGAACAAACCGGGTCGTAGGGGAATCGAGCTTTGAGAGCGAGAATTCTCCTGTACTCATCTGCGGCCTCGCTGGTGCGTTTCGCCATTAGATAAGCATTGGCGCGCACCAGCATGGGATCGAGATTTCCGCGGTCATATTGAATGGATGGACGCAGGTCCTGGAGCGCTTTCTCGCCATCGCTCGAGTTGAGGTCGATCAACGCCGCAATCATGGGCACATACACGAACTGCGCGAACGTATCATCCGGCCGCTGCTTTGCTAACTGGGAGACCAGTGCCTGTGCCTGCTGATTTTCGCGCGCTACCGCCAAGGCTACCGCCACAGGCTCGAGGGTGTCGGGTATGCGTGACAGTTTCAGAGCCGCCAGAGCCGTTCTTTTTGCCGCGCTGTAGTCCTGGTGATAAGCTTCGTAGACCGCTTGCAACGCAACGGCAAAGGATGCGTTGTCCACGAGGTGAAGCTTCAACGAAAGGTCTCTAGTTTGAGAGTACAACTCTCGGGCATTGCGAAGTTGACCTCGCGATGCAGCCAGAGCAGCGTCACGGTAGAGCAGGTTCAATGTGCCTTGTGGGCTGGATTTAAGCGCTGTGTCTTGCAACCTCTGAGCGGCTGTGTCTCCCTCAACCAAAGCGATATTAGACAAGTGCAGACGCAGGTCCCAGTTTTCCGGATTGCGTTCTGACCCCTTTACGAGAATGGCTTTGGCTTCTGATACCTTCCCAACAGCCTCATAGGATTCCGCTAATTCTGCCTGTAATTCGACAGCGTCTGGGTTAGCCCGCATTCCCATCAAGGCATGATCGATAGACTTTTCGTACTGACCTAACAGACTGTAATTGAAGGCCAGATTTCCGTGGGGCACGGCATCCTGGGGATAGAGGCGCGCGTACTCCTCGTAGGTCTGAATCTCTTTGTCCGTGTCGCCGATCCTATTGTAGTGGTGCCCAGTGATATACAGCCTCTCACGATCGCTGACGCGATCGATCAAGGCTATAGCTTTATTTTCGTATTGTTCGGAGGACTGCCATTGCTCCAGGTTGGCGTACCCGGTTCCGAGTCGAGCGTAGGCCAGCGCAAAGTTCGGGTCGATCTGAACGGCACGTTGAAAAAATGGAATCGCCGCCAGATTTCCTTCGTGACCTAATTTTTCCAGACCCAAGGTATAAAGCTGCAAGGCCTCGAGGGAAGGCGTGTTCGCCTGTTTAAGCGGTTTGTCAAAGCGTTTAATAGAGGTTAGCGATTCGCCCAGCTTTTCTCGCAGCGTCTTGCAAGATCTGCCCAAAGCGTGCAGCACCTGTTCTTTACTGGCAGCCTGAGCCTGCTCTTGCGCTAGAATGTCTCCGGTACCCGGGTTCACCGCTTCCTAGGTCACGACATATTGATTCCCGAATGAGGCGATGGAGCCGTTTAGCGTCGCCTTGATGCCCTCACGCTTGCAAATCTGAAGCGCAATCCCCGGCGTGACCCGGGTATCGGCCGGCTTTCCCATTAGCGTTAACGACTCCTGGATCCGGGTATCGGAAACGATGTTCAGGTAAGGCGACTGGCTCAGCCCAGAGGAAAGCGCCTTTCTTAACGTACCATCGAAGATCGAATCCCCTGTACGGTTCTCAAAATCCGAAATGAGGATGGTGTCCTTCTCCGTCAAAACAGGGTGATGGGGGAGACGAGTCCATGCGACGGCTCCAATCAACAGAAGGATCAGAACGGCGGCGATGGACAGACTCGGAATGCCGCGCAGGCGGGCCCACGGAGACCTTCGACGGCCGTTTTCCGTTTCGGCAGCGGCTGGCGTAAACACAGGCAAACCTTCGACCGCAGCGATAAAACGGTAGCCGCGACGCGGGATAGTTTCAACGTAACGCGGGGTCAAGGCCTCGTCGCCCAGGATGGCGCGGATCTGCCGAATACAATAATTAAGGCCCTGCTCAAAATCGACAAAGGTTTCGTCTCCCCCAGAGGGCGTGGCGCAACTCCCCGCGGCTCACTACCTTGCCGCTGTGCATCACCATAACAGCTAAAACCTTGAAGGGTTGAGGCTGGAGGCGTACGAGTGTCCCCGCCTTTCGGAGTTGATGTGTATCGAGGTTCATCTCGAAAACACCAAAGCGTAAGACCTTGCTCGAAGGTGATAAAGAACTCATGAACGTTTGTGCCCCCGTCCAGAGGCGCCGGATTATATCACTTCATTCACAAGTGAAGCATTGCCGTGGCGCATCCATCCGCGCCAACAACTAGCGAGAAATCTGAGGTTTGGCTCCTCAGACGAATCTCAGCAGCAACTCATTTGACTCGCCAACCAAGCAGTCCTAGCATCGCGCCACTTTGGTCGAAGCTAAACGCCGTGCTGGATATTCGAAGGGCAAGGAAAAGAGCCGGGCATGGTTTCTTTCTCGGACCATACGCGCGAACCCGGTCGTCGAAATGACCCACCGGAGAGGTGAGTCTGTTTTTCACACGCGCGGGGGGACATGATTTGCGCCGCGCGGACTGCGACTGGTTGTTGAACTCTAATTTCATTTCTGAGAGGAGAAGATCGATGAAGAAAGTGAGCATTTTCGCGTTTCTGGTCTTGTGTGGCAGTCTGCTTGCCATCGCTGGAGGTTCCACTGCAAGTCCTCCCGCTTCAACTGCAGCCGCACTTCCCGCGGCCCTTCCCAATTCAGTTCCTGTATCGGTTGTAAACACTCCCCTGCCGGTGCAAGGCACTGTCAACGCTAACATCAACAATCCCTCGTTCACGGTCACTGGGACTGTGGGCGTCAGTAGCTTGCCGCCAGTGACACTGGGCGGGACCTCCGCTGTGAGCTTGAGCAACACCAAAACCACTCCTGTCTTCGTGGACACCGACAACGAGGCTCGAGCCGGAATTGGGGCCCAATGTTTCGCGCCGTTTGACGCTACAGGGACTGCCAATTGCTTGCTCGCGACCGTTCCCGCGGGCCAGACTCTGGTGATCGAAACGATTACTTGCACAGCCGGTGTGGCCACCGGGTCGCTGGTCGTGCCTGGCGTTCTCACCATGGCTGGTGCTCCGATTGGCGGAGGCGGATCCGTCAACCTCAACCACTCGCTTTTTTTCACCAAGGTTGGCACGGCCGGGACAATCGACTATTACAGTCTGATGTCGCCGGTGAAGATGTATGCCGCGGCGGCATGGGGAGGCAACACTGGAGTGTATTTGAGTGTGCAAGTGGGGGCCAGCACCGCAAATGTCGGAAACGCGGCCTGCGCCATTTCCGGTCACATGGTCACACTGTAGTGGCCTTATCACCGGCCCACCCGCCGCGCGGCGACGGTGCGGCGGGTAGGCCGGTCCTTGCAGTGAGCTTGCAACTGATCGTGAATTTTGACCCGGCGTCGCACGGGTTTTTGCGGAGGTGATCACCCTGAGATGTGAATACTGCGGAGTGGATATGGTGGCTGGTGCGGCTTATTGTCCAAGTTGCGGAAAACCGGCGCCTCCTGCTACCCAGACGGGCAGTACGCAGCCTTCTCTAGCGTCACTCGAGGGCTTGCAACCGAACGTCGCGGGGCTCCTCTGTTACTTGGCTGGATTTGTGACGGGGATCTTTTTTCTCGTCGTGGATCCCTACAAGCGCGACCGATTTGTGCGTTTCCACGCCTTCCAATCCATTTTTCTGAGCGTGGCCTGGTTTGCACTTCACTTTGCTCTCGGCGTCTTCCTGACCATCTTGCCTGGCATGCTTTGGCGCATGGGTTGGATGTTGCATTCGCTGCTGGGCTTGGTCTTTTTCTTCTTGTGGGTATTGCTGATGTACAAGGCCTACAACCACGAGCAGTTCAAGCTGCCGGTTATCGGAGATCTAGCCGCCAAGCAGGCCTGAAGCGACACAGTATTCGGACGAAATGCGTTTCAAAGTCCAGTTTAAATGTGAAGCAGCCATGATTTCGAAAAGCGAAAGATCGACAGAAAGCTTGTCAGAGAACTGGAAATTGCTAGTGCTTTGCGCGGCGCTGGCTTTTGCCGGTGGATTGCGTGCACAAGTCACGTCGAAACCATGTTCGGCGGATATGATCTAGACCTCTCACAACAAAACCACTACGGCAAAAGTGAATGTCACTCCAACAGCCATCCGCTCTGAGGGCGTTCAGAATGGGCAGAAGTTCATCACCATCATGCGTTATGACCGCAATGTGCTGTGGTCGATCATGCCGGAACAGAAAATGTATTTCGAGATGCCCATTCCAGCCCGCGCCGGCGGCCGGAACGCTGCCTCCATCATTTCGTAAGTCACCCGGCCAAGGAGGAGGGCATCGGCCTGGTCGAGGTTCTCGGTCGCGTGACGATGCAAGTTTTCGTCCGGGATGATTGCTCGATGATCGTCGCAGCCGTCCAATGTGACGTTGATGGAATACCGAAGGGGTCGCATTACGCAAGAGTACCGCCGATGGGGTAGGCCAACAAAATTTCGGCGATCAGCTCGAAATAGTGCGGCTCTCCGGTTTCATCTCTCGCGATTCATTTAGGCTAGACCTCACGTAAAAATGCCAAGGTCACGCTATTGAACTGTGTAGCGAGTTTTTTCATTGCGGCATTTTCGCGGATAACTTCGCCGGCCTCTCGACTGTGCAAAGCTATCTCCGCGGCGATTGAGCGACCGAGAATTCGCTGATCGATATTGCCGAACGGCCCAGGCACGAGGCTTCCCAACAAACCGACCCAAGCCGGGGTATGAGCGTTGCCTACAATGATGCCGGGGCGAAAGATGGCGACGCGAGTAAAAGCGATCTTGCGCACGGTGTCTTCCTTCATGCCCATTACGCGGACATATCGAAACCGGCTGCGGGCTGTGCTTCCTACCGCAGAAAGTAGGCAAAACTGGGCGATTCCGGCGTCATGGCAGCCACGCGCAAATGCACCGACGACGCCGAGTTCAAGTCGTGTCAATTCTTCTTCGCTCCAGCGCATCGATCCAGAACCTACACCCACACAGCTCACGGCGCTGACGGGACCTTGGCTCAAAACTTCGCGGGCAAGGGCGGCAGTGCGCTCGGCAAAGTCAGCAGCGCCGGTATCAAGAACGACGTCGCGCACCCGCGATCGCGCCGCAATGGGCTTTCTGGTGACCATCACCACTTCTCGGCATTCCGAAATTGCTAGCAGCTCCGCGACCGCTGCACCACCGACTTGCCCAGTACCACCGAGGATAATTGCGGCGAAATTCTGATTCATAAAGAGGACCTCTGCTTCGGAAGGATGCGACAGCCCCGTTCATCCCAAGAGGGAAGCATACTTGGTATAGGTTCCAAATTGGGCCAATAAAGTATCTCTTCCTCAATTGGCGCTGTCAGGCTGATGCACTTATTGAGCGCCTTCAAGAGTCAGCGCGACAATTAGTGCTCGGAAAGGCGCTAGCAGTGATCGTTCTATTGCTGGCGAGATGCCGACTTCACAGGACTAATGCCGCCGTGGATGTCGGATAGCACTCCGGTTATGCCGACAATCCACGCAGAGCTTCGTATTTCGCTTCTCGCAACCTCGTTCCTGGCCTGCGAGGGCACTTGATTGTCCGGCAGTTTGGACCACTCGGATCTTAGGGCGCCATGGTTTCGTCCGGACCAAAAAGATCGTAACCAAGGAGGGCTATCAGGATTGTGAAGTGCCTTCGTGTCTCTATTTGGCTCGTTTTAGAAGAACTCGATTACTCGCGTTCAGCGTGACTACCTCCCAACCTTCGTCGCCTAGCTTGTCGATCTGGGCGACCTGGCCGGAGCAGCCAGCGCCACAACCGACAATTTGGTATTCCCACCTCTGGGGGCTTTGCGCAGCCACGGTGCGCGGGTAGTGTTGCCCAGCGATGAAGGCGCCCACCAACATCAAGGAGACCAAGCTGATTCTTACGACTGAGTGTAGTTTCATGGTTTCTTTTCCGTCCTCTAATACTGACGGCTCGGCGCAACATCGCGTTACGCTTTGTTTCCCGCATAGAAGTATCGACGCTGAGGCCCCATAAATCAGCAAGCTATCGGACAAGTGCCGATGACTCGCCAGAAGCATCTCGTCAGTGCTTGATTTCCTGACGAAAAGCCGACTTGTCGGTACTGATCCGGGAGTCACAATCTGGATTCTAAGCGAAACCGGTCCATCTGCAACGCGCTAGAACGCGATTTGAGAGACAAGCGATCAAGTCGGCGGCGTTCAGCTACCACAGCGCGGAAATCCCGAAGAACAACGAACAGCCCGGATCCGGGTTCGACGCTAGTCTACGAAACAGGAGATTAGACTGACTGAACAAAGTCAGGCTCTAACTTGTCCGACAGCGTGACAGAGGATGTGAGCTGGATCGAGTTGTGCAGGGTGCGATACAGGGGACAGCGCATCGCGTAGATTCCGTGCACGCGCTCCACGGTGTCGCGGGCCTGTTCAGGCGCGACGAGCTGCATGGCCACGTGGATCCGGCGAATCACAAGCACGCCTTCGTCGGTTTCTACTTCGCCAGTTACGTCAGCGACCAGCTTGCCGTTGCTCGCATCAATGTGACGCGCGTCCAGCGCGCCTCCAAAAGTGCCCAGCATTCAACCGCCGGTAGCTGCAATAACGTAATCAATCGTAGCAGCGTGGGATTCTGTGAGGTTGGCAGGATCGACCTTATAGTGTTGCGCAATCGCGCCGTGGGCGCTGAATATAACCGGCTGCGACTCGCCGGGCAAACGGGCGGTGCGTAGTGGACCGTTCTTCCGCTCGATTTTTATTTTGGAAACGTAGACGACCTCGGACATAGCTGTCCTCCTCATCGGGTTAGATCTCAAACACAGTAACACCACCGCAACCGATTAACCGCGCCCCCGCCGGGATCGTGCCTGAATCAGGGGCAACCCTTCCATAATCCGGTGAGGTAGGGGTTGCCGACCACACATCCAGAACCTCGACGGGCAGATCTGAGGCCCGTTCCAAGGACGCGCAACCACACGTTGCACCTGCGCAGTGAGGTATGATGGGTCAGTGCGAGAGTGCAAACATGAGTGATGACGGAGCAAGGCGGCCGGGTCAATTAAAGCTACATGCTGAGAGACATTTAACCGTAATGGAGAAAAGAAAGAAGTCGGCGAAAATTGCAGGCGTGATCATCTTCGGTGTCGTGTCAGTCTTGTGGTTGGGCAAAGTGTTCTCGATCAACGCAAGGAATGTCATTGCCTCGCTGGAAATTGGCGGATTCATACTACTTCCATCGGTGCTGCTTTATGTGCGCAGCAACTGGCCTCGAAGACTTCGGCTTTCGATCAGTTACACGGTTGTTTTATTTCTGCTTTGGTTTGGCACATATGGCACGCTACATGAGTTGAGTCATTTGGCAGGCGTGATCCTGGTACGGGACAAGGTTGTAGAGCATCATTTGGTTCCACACTTTTGGGAAGGTGAATTCACTGTTGGTTGGGTTCGCTCTCAGACTCTTCGCGCCCCGAGCTGGCGGGATGCAATACCAGGCTACGGCCCATACATACGGGACATTCTCTTTCTGTCGATCGGGCTGATAACTCTGAAGGCGAGAAGGATCAGGAATCCCTTTCTGGTTGGGTTGGTGTTCGTTCTCTTCTGCTTGAGTTCGCTTTTTGACATCGTTGACAACTACTTCAACGGCTATGTCTTGGGCCGCATGCCTGGAAACGATTTTATGGGGAGCGCGCTGAGAATTGGAGCGACCTGGACAAATGTAATCGGAGTCGTTCTGGTCGGCTTTGCATTTTATGTCGTCTGGCAGGTGATGGTGTTCTATAAAGGTTTTCCAGAAACGCCGGTGCAGCCGTAACCTTCGCGACATGCAAAATCGTTCCATCTTTGTTATGCATACAGGTTATCCATTCCACTCAGTGGTGGATGCTCCCGCGTTCCGGGCAGATTACGGCAATCCGGAAGTAATCAGCTCGTCGGCCGGATTAGTACCGCTAAACCTTAGTGTTTTATCGGAGGCGCGCATTTGAGAAGGGTGGGCGCGTGGTCGCGATGCTCTGGCGCGCGTTCGATAAAACCGTTTGCACTAAACCGCTAGCGCGGTAGTGGTGGCGCTGTAGTCGTGTCGGCTTATCCGGTCATATTCGTCGCTGTTCCAGTTGAACATATCCCCGCTACGGAAGTCCTCTTTGTTAAAGCATGGAGCGGCTGCTCACTGCAGCACATTCCATCTTGCAAAGGAGCTTTCCATGACGTCGCTTCGACAACGATTTATCGAGGATATGCAGGTCCGAAACTTTTCGCCTGTAACACAAGCCTCCTACACCCGAGAAGTCTTGGGCTTTGCCCGCTACTTCAACAAGTCACCAGAGTTGTTGGGTCCGGAACAGATTCGTGCCTATCAGGTCTATCTGACCAACGAAAGGAAGCTGGGGGTAGTTTCGATCAGCGTTGCCACCTCCGCGATTCGCTTCCTCTATCGGGTGACCCTCAAAAAGAACTGGTGTATGGCCGACATGATCCCGTCTCCCAAGGTGCCTAAAAAACTGCCTATCATCCTCAGCCCAGAGGAAGTCCTTCGATTTCTTGACTGTGTCGCAATGAGGAAGCACCGCGCCGTCTTAACCACCTGCTACGCCGCCGGCTTGCGCATCTCCGAAGCCGTTGCGCTCACACTCCCGGCGATCGACAGCCAGCGCATGGTCTTGCGTGTCGAGCAAGGCAAAGGACTGAAAGATCGTTACGTAATGCTCTCACCGAAACTGTTAGAGATCCTGCGAGCCTGGTGGCGAATCGAAAGGCCTGGGCACTGGCTCTTTCCGGGTGGCACGCCGGACCAGCACATAACCACCACTTCGGTTGCGGCGATGTGTCGGAAAGCCCGCCGTATTTCCGAAATTCCTAAACCGATCACACCGCATTCCATGCGGCATGCCTTTGCATGTCACTTGCTTGAATGGGGCACCGACATTCGCCAGATTCAACTCTTGCTCGGCCATCGCAGCCTGGAGACAACCGCAAAATATCTGCACATCGCGACCAGCAAAGTGTGCTCGACATCGAGCCCACTGGATTTGCTGCCTCGCCCTGTTTCGATGGAGATCCAGCCTACTCCGTCGCAACACCTCTAACCGCCGGGCCCCTTGGATCGCCCGAAACTGGAAGTGGCGGACATCTTCCGCCGCTACGGTGAAGCCTATCGTCAGCAGCATGCTGCGTCGCTATTCCCCGCTCAACGGCGCGTCATGACCGCGATCGAGGTGTGTCGAACCGCAGCTCTCGGCGGTCATCTCGAGCGCTGCGACTGCTGCAATCACGAGCGGCCCTGCTACGACAGCTGCGGGGATCGTCATTGCCCAAAATGTCAGTCACTCGCACGTGCGGAGTGGGTTGAAAAACGAACGTCCGAAGTTCTCGACACGCACTATTTTCATGTCGTCTTCACCATTCCCGAACAGGTTGCTTCCATCGCTTACCAGAACAAAGATCTCGTCTACGGCATACTCTTCCGAGCCACTGCTGAGACCTTGTCGACCATCGCTGCCGATCCCCAACATCTGGGCGCCGAGATCGGTTTTTTCGCCATACTTCACAGTTGGGGGCAGAACCTGTTTTTCCATCCTCATCTGCATTGTGTCGTTCCAGGCGGCGGGATTTCACTTGATGGTGCCAGGTGGATCTCCTGCCGCCCCAACTTTTTCTTACCCGTAAAGGTGCTCTCTCGGCTGTTCCGCCGATTGTTCCTGCAGTATCTGCAGGAGGCCTTCGACGCCGGCAAGTTGCGGTTCTTCACTTCGCTTCAGGCGCTCCAATATCCGCACGCTTTCAACCGTCATCTCGATTCGATGCGAGACGTGGAATGGGTCGTCTACGCCAAGCCACCTTTCGCCGGGCCACAGCAAGTGGTGGACTATGTCGGCCGCTACACCCACCGCGTGGCCATTTCCAATCATCGGATCGTCGACATCGAAGATGGCCAAGTGAAATTTAAATGGAGAGACTACCGCGACAACAATCAGCAGAAAACCATGCCCCTCACGGCAGACGAGTTCATCCGGCGATTCTTGCTCCACGTGCTACCGAGTGGGTTCCACCGCATTCGCTACTACGGGTTCCTCGGCAATCGACATCGCAAGAAGAAGTTGGAGCATTGCCGCCAACTTCTCGGCATGGCTTCTCCAAAGGAAGGCTCTGCCGAGCCCACGATTCAAGAGGATTATCGTGATCGATACGAGAGGCTCACGGGCCGCTCTCTTCGGGAATGTCCCGTTTGTCATCGAGGTCGCATGGTCGCGGTCAAGGCGCTGCCTCAAGTGCGCTCTTCACCGACCATCCAAAATACTTCATGAGCGACCGTAAACGAATCCAAATTGCTCTCGCCACGAGCTCGACACTTTCGAGTCAACGGACTGCTGTTGCTTCTTGTCGTTCAGATCACCGCGCAGACAGTCAAGCAACCCGCATCTTGCCCCAAAAGTTCCCGCAGAAGACACCGAACTGCAACCCAGCATGCTCGTCTCCGCACTTTACCTACCGCCTGTGCCCCCTACGTCGCGTCCCACTTATCAAACAAAACCCATAGCGCACACAGCTTGCGGCGGCTTAGTGCAAAACATTTTTAGCTCACCGGCCCGCCTCAGTCACGTTTCCACTCTGCTTACGTCTACTATCGGCATGCCGCCAAGCTAAAAATGCTCTGCCTTGAAGGTGGCCGCTGGCGGTTGCGGTGGATGCGGGCAAATGGCTGCACCCGGTCTAACGGCTATGGGAATTGAATCTTTTTTCGCTTGCAGTCTATTGATTTTGCTTGGCTTAGGAAAATCAGAGAAAAGTTAAAAACGAAGTTAAAAGCCCTACGTTGCAGCATGACGTCGGAAGCGTAGCACGCGAAGCGTCCGCCGCGCCAGCGGCTACGTTCTGACGCAGCGGTTCCGCATCCAGTCCAGGATGAAGGTGAGAATAGGTAAGTTGGTGAAGGTTTTGAGGATTTTTGGGCCTGCGAGAGAAGGGACGGCTAATTCGCACGGCTTTTTCGAGGGCGGGACTTAGTTAGCAACACCATTCGAAGGTTCCACAAGCAGGAAGATCGCGATGAAGATCCCCGGGGCGAGCAGAAGTATCGGACGAGGGGAGCGAAAAACCTCAGGGCGACATGCCGGCGGGGACCACCTCACTGTAGAGCTCTGCAGCGATGAGCCTGGCCCAGAAGATTTCCGATTTGCCCTGGCGCACGGCTGGCTTCACATTGCGCGCCAGAAAGACATGGAAAATGTTGTAAGCCAGGAAGGCCACGAGCAAAAAACATTCGATAGCGCCCGGATCATGCTTGAAGATGTGATCGGAGTGCCATTCGTTGGCCAACTCATTGAAGCCATAATTCTCGATATCCCATCGCTGGTGCCCTAAATGGACGATGCGCTCGACGGGAAATTGGGCCAGCGATAGCGTGGTCACCCAGATCCAGTCACTTTGTTGAAGATCGTCCTGCTTGTCGAGTTGCCGACGAACCGTATAAGTCTCCAAGGAACGCACCACGCGCACCGGGGCCAGCACTTGGGGCCAGGTGAGTAAGTCTGGAAAGTCCCACCAGTGGCACTGGCGGGATCGATAGCTACCCGGTTTAGGCGCCACATGGTTGAATAATCCAGCCGCGTCCTGATAGAGGTTGCGGCGTTCATCCTTGAGCACCACCAGAGCGTGTTTGCCGTGAGCGAGCAAAAAGTTGAAAAACGGCGCTTCCGCGTAGAGCGCGTCGGCGAGCACCAAATCGAAGGCCCGCGGGTAGGCGGGGATCACGCGCGCCAATAAGCGCAGGGCGGTTTCCACTTCCTCCTCTCCGGGCCGCTGCGGCTCATGATCGAGGAGCAAGCGCACGGCTTCCCGTCCTGGCAGCACACCAGTCAGCAACATCAACGTAACCTGCCGATGATAAAACTGGATGCGATCGCCCTCCGCAGTGTGGATAGTTCGCTGCAAACAGCCAGAACAATGACGCAGGTAACTGGCGTGGCTTTCATGACCGTCGAGAACGACTACACCCAGGCCGTAAATATCCGGCAAGGCTTTGTTTCGTTTCAGGCGCTCGTAAACGTCATGAAGCCCTTGCCGCAACCCTTTGGCATCGAGCACCGCATGGACTCGTCCCAGGCTGTCGGCACTGAAGGTTGGCTCTTCGAGCCAACGCTTCCAAAAGCGGGCCCGCCCGACCTGTTTCCAAGCGTTGATGCTGCCCAACCTGGCCCAGAACAGCACCAGCGAAGATTTCACCACTGCCGCTGTGAAAATGCGGGGCTTCTCTCTGCGGTCGGAAATCTGAGTGACGATATCTTTGGAAAGCTGAAAGATTTTTTCCGAATAGGTGATCAGGCGACGAAGAACGATTATCGTTTCTTTTCCTGAAGTCGTTTCCATTCCAGCTCGGAAACTTCCTCAATCAGTTCCTGCATCAGACGATAGTCCTTGACGGCTTGGCGAACGCGTTGCTGCCAGGCCTTCGGGACACAGATCTGGCGAAGCTTCCCCGCTTGGCTTTGCACCAGGTACAAAGACTTATGCAGTTCCCCACGAGCACAACGGCAATTCGGCTTGCCACAGGTGCCGGAACGCTCCGAGAGAGTGCCTCGAAGAAACCATTGACCAGAAGAGAGTTGCGAAATTCGAGAGCGGAAGTTGCGCTCCGTGACGGAGAGTTTGCTGCGGTTGAGGGGATCGTTCATCTCTTATACCTATTATATGTACAAGATAATATGGAAAGTCAAGAGCAAATAGACAATGCGAATTTGCTCCTAACACAGCATAGGCTAAAACTTGAATGGAATCAGATGGTTTGGTCGGTTAACAATCTCCGTTGCGGAACCGCTGGTTCTGACGCGCTTGTAGGAAACTGGCCCACTACCCCAGCCGCTGAAGACCCGACATGCTGCGCTACTGCCGATAGTGCACTCCGAAGAGTTTTGCAGAAGGTTTAAGAACTTGAAAGTGGGTTCACTTGTTCTCGGTATTTGGGCGGTTTTCCATGTCCGTCGAGCCGAGGAGCGTTCGCTGCACCTTGGTTGGCCAGATTCGTCCTCGGGCTGGCGTTCGCGGAAACCGCTGCGCGCAAGCTGCGCAGACTCCACGTCGCGGCTGCGGATTACGCGAGGCCGTTATCCGTAACTACAAACAGAATTGTTACTCGGCGACAGCTGATTCTGGCACCGACGCGCCGATAGCCGGATCGGTCACGCTGGGTCTTCCGGTTTCCACGTGTCCTGCAAGTTGCCGCTGAAAGCTTGCATCGGAATCTACCCGCACGGCGAAGTCGTACCAGCCGAAAGATTTCTGCAATGGGCTAACATACGTAGTGCTGTCCTGCGGGTGCAAGATGTGCGTGTGCGTCTTGCCGGTGTAGGCGTCAGAGATACTTATGTTCGCCGGGCTTGAGCCGTGGTTTCGAATCACGAGGGCAATGCCCTCCGATTCTTGGTCGTAAATGGCGTTCACAGTGAGGTTGGCGCTGCCCGCTGCGAGGCCGCCAGCGAAAGTGCGCAGGAAGCCGTTCGGGCCGAAGACTGAGAAATCGTAGGAAGCAGCGCCGCCAGTCCCCAAAGTGTCCGAAGTTTCGTCGCCGGCTCCAACTGTGTACGTCCATGGCCCGGTAAGGCCGTCGCCCGAGCGAACTTGAAAGACCGCTCCCGCCCTGCCGGTATTCCGGAAGAAAAGTTGCACGCCTCCCTGCGAAGCATTTACTTCTCCATGGACATGCAGCTCATAGGGCAGCGCGCGTGCCGGACGTGTACCCGGCTCCTGCTCCGGCAGCGCCTGGTCGGTCGGCGGAGTGGGAATGTAATCGGGATAACGGTTTTGGTTGGGCGGTTGATAAGAGGCGGTGCTCGGCAGGGCAACAACTGCGTCGTTCGGTGACTCGAAGTTGAACGCGGAAGTCAGATCACCGACTACGGCGCGGCGCCATGGGGTGATGTTCGGCTCCCCAACTCCGAAGCGGCGCTCGATAAAGCGGATCAACGACGTGTGGTCAAACACCTGGGAGTTGACCCATCCCCCCTTGCTCCACGGCGAGATGACCATCATTGGGACACGCATGCCAAGCCCGTACGGTCCGGGGGTGTACGCAGAAGCGGGGTACGAAGGGCTGCCAGCAAACAATTCGTTGGTCGTTTCGACCGTCGAGATGCCCTCCGTTCGCGACTGTGGCGGAGTGGGAGGCACCATGTGATCGAAGAAGCCGTCGTTTTCGTCGAACATGTAGAAGAAAACGGTCTTGCTCCAAACTTCGGGGTTGGCGGTCAGTGCATCGAGCATTTGCGAGACGTACCACGCGCCATAGTTCGGCGGCCAGTTCCCGTGTTCCGTGTACGCCTCTGGCGCTACGATCCACGAGACTTGCGGCAACTGATTCGCCAGGATGTCTGCGCGGAAGATATCGAACAGCGTTCCGCTCTGCAGAATATTCGTACCGGTTTTCGCTCCCTGCGCCAGCGGGTCGCCGTTTGGTGCATTCTGAAATTGATGGAAGTACAGCAGGGAATTGTCCCCGTAATTGCCAATGTAGGCGTTGCCTGTCCAGCCCCAATAATCGGCGGCGTCTAGTCCGTCGCCAATATCTTGATACACCTTCCAGGAAATTCCGGCTTTCACGAGCCGTTCGGGGTATGTCGACCAGTCATAACCGAGTTCCGCATTGTCGATCACCGGGCCGCCATTGCTTCCATCATTGCCCACCCAGCCCGTCCACATGTGATACCTGTTCGGGTCCGTCGGTCCCAGCAACGAGCAATGGTACGCGTCACAAACCGTGAACGCATCGGCAAGCGCATAGTGGAATGGAATATCGTTGCGGGTCAGGTGCGCCATGGAAGTCGTGCCCTTGCTTGGCACCCACTGGTCAAATTTCGCGCCGTTCCACGCTTCGTGCGTCGACTCCCAGTCGTGCGGTGTGTCCTCTAGAAACGTCAAACCCAGATTGGAGGCAGGAGGATGGAAAGGGAGCACGAAGCCGTCGGGATTGCTCGGGTCAGGCTGATGCCAGACGCTCCTACCCGAAGGCAGCTTGACGGCTCGTGGGTCTCCAAACCCGCGCACACCACGCAGTGTCCCGAAATAGTGATCGAACGATCGGTTCTCTTGCATCATGAAGACAACGTGCTCGACGTCATTGATGGTTCCGGTCCGATTGTTCGCCGGAATTGCCAAGGCGCGGCTGATGCGTGGGAATCGCGGCCGACGCCGCAGCTGCGGTCAAGAGCTTCAGGAAGTCACGACGGTCTCTGCTCATGCGGATTTCACCTCGTTGGATTAGCTGGGGCGTAATCGAGGGTGGCAGGCTAGTTCCAAGTTGTTGCGGATATATTATTGGAGGGTTGCGATTGTGTTATTTGGTTGGGTGATTGGATGGCGGCTTCGGCAGATTCTGCTGATTAAAAAGAGACAAGGCGTTCGCGGTTATGCCGGGGAATGCGGCAGCGAACCCGGGTGATTGCCGGGCCACTTCCAAGTGCCCCAAATTGCGGCGCAAGCGGTTTTTAGCGCGGCGGAGGATTGACTTGACCGCGGGGAGGCGCCGGTCGAGTATGCGAGCAATCTCGGAGTAACTCATGCGCTTGTAATAGCGGAGCACCAGCGGAACCCTGTAATAATCCGGCAGGAGACGCAACTGTTCCCGCACGTGGCGTTTTGCTTCATTGTGCAGGAATTGGGAGAGAGGAGAAGGCGAGGAAACGTCCGGAAGGTCGGAGAGATCATCTCCGGCAATGAGTGAACAATTCTCGCGCTTCCGGCGGCGCAATTTGTCAATGCAATGACGGCCTGCCACCTGACACACCCAAGGCAGGAATGGATTCTCCTCGTCCTTTTGGTCGAGGACCGTGTGAAGTTTCAAGAAGACTTCAGCCGCGGCATCCTCAGCGTCTTCCGGGCGGCGAAAGAATCGACGGCAGACCCGCAGAACGTGAGGATAGTGAGAGGTATAGATGGAGGCCAAAACCTCAGGACAAGTGTGCAGAGCCTGATTTAGAGCCGTACCGAGCGCGGCTTCTCCCACGAATACCGATGTGGATTGAGTAGCCATGTGCACTCCTTTGCTGGTGGAGTAGCGGACACAAACAACTCCGGATCCGTTTAACAAAAATTCTGGACCACGGTGTGTACCGCAGCTCACCTATTTGGATGCATGTGCTCCCCGGTCCGGGTTCTTCGGTCGCGAGACCGAAGCTGATCGCCGTTGAGGAGCCGAAAAATCTTTGATGCGCGCACGGTGCTGCCCGCCTGTGAGCGCGTCGCGACGTCGAACAACCATAAGCGTCATGTCATCATGCGGCGAGCATGAATCAGCGAAATCGAGGACAGTACCAAGCAGCGAGAACAGGGCTTTGCTTGCGCTCACACCAAAGACAGATTTGCTTGCGGCTGCTAGCCGCTCCATTTCAAACTCGTCGTCCTGAGTGTTCCGGCATTCGGTTAACCCGTCGGAGTAAGCGACAAACATATCGCCGGGATTCAGAGTGACGCTTCCGGTTTCAAAGGAAGCGTTTTTCACAGCTCCAAGCATTGGACCACCTTTCACAAGGTGTTCAAGAGTCTTATTGGCCCGTAGGAGCAGCGGAGCCGGCAGGCCGGCATTGCAGTAGACCAGTTGGTTCGTGCGTGAGTCGATTCGCGCGAAAAACAGTGCAGTCAGCGGCGGCGCCCCTTCGTCGTGGCACAGTTCGTGGTTGACTTCCGCCACGGCGTCGGCAGGGCTCAAATGACTCCGCGCAGACCGCTGGATTAAGCCCATCAGATGAGTTTGCCAGATTCCCGCGGTTAGTCCTTTGCCCGCGATGTCGCCCAGGACCACCCCAAGGGAGTTGCCGAGCTGCATTACTTTGAAGAAATCCCCAGTGAGATGACGGACCGGGAAGATTTCACCCGCGATCTCGAATTCGCGCCAGACAAGTTCGCGGGGAGCGCAGAGTCTGCGCTGCACCTGGGCGGCTTCGAAGATGGCCTGTTGTAGACTTGCCTGGTCCCGGCGGAGTGCTTCGAGTTCGTCCGAGAGGAACTGCGCGCGCTCGGGAAGATCGCCTCCGACGGCAGTCAAGGCTGGAGCGGCCATGCAATCGATTGCACTCGCAGCGGGCTTTACCGGTCGGCTGCCGGTTCTGAGGCGACTGATGTCCAGCATTCTTTCGGTCAGGGCCATCATGATTGAGTCATCCGACGAATTTGTAACCGACGCCGTGGATCGTCAAAAAATAACGAGGCTCCTCGGGAACGGGTTCGAGTTTCTGGCGGATGCGAACAATATGGGCATCCACGGTTCGCGTGGTTGGAAAATTCTCATAGCCCCAGACCTCATCGAGGAGCCGGTCGCGGCTCAGCGTTTCTCCGGAATGACAGAGAAAGTGCTTGAGCAGTTCAAACTCTGTGCTGGAGAATTCCACGCGCTGCCCCCCGCGCATAACCTGGTAACTGCGAAGATTGACCTCGATGTCGCCAAAGCTATAACTGTCCTGCTCTTTCGGGAGTGTGTGTGCTCGTCGCAAAACGGCCTTGACGCGAGCGAGGAGTTCGCGAATGGAGAAGGGCTTGGTGACGTAATCGTCGGCGCCTAATTCGAGGCCTACAACCTTATCGACTTCCTGGCCGCGAGCCGTAAGCATGATGATGGGAATCGAGGGACGCTTGGCTTTTAGTTGCTTACAAACATCCAGGCCGCTCATGCGCGGCATCATCACGTCGAGGACGACCAGGTCCGGAGAATCCTTGAGCGCGCGCGCCAGCCCTTCCACGCCGTCGAGCGCGGTTATAACCTGAAAGCCCTCGTACTCGAAATTGTCACGGAGACCGGCAACCATATTTGGCTCATCTTCAACGATCAGAATTTTGCTAGAACTCATAGCCTCTCCCGTACAGCTTCTCTGGAACATGGTGCCAGTCCAAGCCCCTGGCCCTTATGCGATTGTGGGCCCTGTTTGTGAAGACTGATCCAACGGCAACGCGATTGTGAATTTGCTTCCTTTCTCCGGGGTGCTTTCGACCTGAATGTCACCACCGTGGGCGCGAACGATATGGCGGACGAGCGAAAGGCCCAAGCCCGAGCCCTTGATGTTGTGAACCAGGGGATCGCCACAGCGGTAAAACTTCTCGAAGATCTTCTCCTGCTCGGCGGATGGGATGCCGATGCCATGGTCGCGAACTTCCAGCTTCACGGAACCGTTTGTACGATACAGGCTGACACCAATGTATTTTTGCTCTTTGGAATACTTCAGGGCGTTGTTCACCAGATTGAGTAACGAGCGGGCAATGGCTTCGCGATCTACGTTCACAGGGGGAATATCGCGGGAGATGTTTTCCTCAAAGGCAAAACCATTTTGTTCGATCTGGAAGCGGTAGGAGTCCAGCGTGGAGCAAACGAGGTCGGGAAGATTGGTTTCCTTAAACTCGTATTCCTTGCGACCGGCCTCAATGCGGGAAAAGTCGAGGATATTATTGATCAGAGCAGTCAGCCGTTCACTCTCCTCACGAATGATGCGGAAATACTCCTGATATTTGTCCTTTGCGGTGAGACGCCCTAGCTCCAAGGTTTCGGCATAGAGACGGATCAGAGCCAGTGGCGTGCGCAATTCATGGGACACGTTGGCGACGAAATCGGATTTAAGACGGGCGAGATTCATTTCCCTGGACACGTTGCGGTAGGTAAGAAAGATCCCGCCAACCATGAGGGTGGAGAGTGCCCCGAGGATAATGTAGTTGTACCAGAGAAACCTATTCCCGAGTTCCGCAATCGTGATGCCCTGGTACTTGATTGCTATCGTCAGCCCCTGCAAAACCCACTGAAAGGAGCGCTCTGCCTCGGGCTTCCTGCCATCCCAGTTTGCGGAAGTGACCCAGGGAGTGGCATCCATCGGCATCGAGGGACGGATCATCATGACCGGAGGATTGACGTCGGCGGTTTTGAGGCCGTTCTTGCTGGTCAACACGTCTTTCATCATCGCAGGCAAGAAGTTTTGGCGCAGATACTCGGGGTCGAAAGCAACCAGCCCGAGGACCTCACGGTCCTTCGCGACGCCTGGAGGAATGAAATAGGCGACGTTCCAAAAGGCGTGCTGCTTCTGATTCCAATCCCCATAAAACATTGCCAGCTCGTTTTCCTGCTCCATCTTTCGAATATCGCTCACCATGTGGGGTGCCTCAAAGGGCAACCACTTGGCGAGCAGATTCATTTCATCCTGGGTGTACCCACAAATGATCGCGTCCATGTCGAGGCCGGGTTGCATGCTAGTCACCAGCCTATCGGTCTTCTTGTCGTACAGAGCCGCATACGAAAACTCGGGACGCTCCGACAGAATTTGCTCCAGCTTGGCCTTGATTTGGGAGTCATTGCCAGGGTCAGGAAATTCTTTGCGGATGGGAAGCACCATGTTGTAGGCCTTCTCCCAGCTTTTCTTTTGTGCGTACCGCAAGACTTCGTTGAAATCGCGCTGCATGGCGGCTTCGACAAGCTGGTTGCGCTGAATATGCTTCAGGTTCCAGACGCTGAAGGCCATCAGGGCGGCAGCAGGGAGGACGATGGCCAACTCCAAAGTAAGGAGCGTTCGCGTGCGGTGATTCAACTGCCACTTCTTGGACATTCTGTGACCCTCCGAAAGGGTTCTCCCACCGCGTAGCCTGGTGAAACTATAAAGACCCGTAAGGCCAAGTGTGTCAAGCAATCGCAAAGGATTGTAAAGAGTTGTAAAAAGGGCAAGTCCGATTGCGATAGAATTCGCGAAACGGAGCCAATACGGGGGGACGCGGACAGTGCCTCCCTCTTTCAGCGTGGAAGCAAATACCTTATAGGTTTTAATATTCCACAATGAAAAATAGGTGATCAGATCACCGACCAAGACGCGCCGACGTCTGGTTAAGGCAAATCGGGGCTTGAGGCTGACCTGTCGACCATGACGCCGACAGCACGTCCGCTATTTTCTCGCCCCCACCAACCCAAAGCATTGGTGTCTAATTGTTCTGATGGGTACAGGCAGGATTCGCCGGGTCCGTTGGGTCGTTGTTCTAATAGTCCTGACTGTTGCTGGCTTCTTCCTCGCATGAAAAGAGGCCCTGGGAGAATGAACGCCTACAGAAATCAGTGTAGACTCGGGTTGTTGCAGTGTTAAATCGGATTGATGGCATGTCAATGACTGCGAAGATGAGAGTGAGTCGGGTGATTGTTGCGCTGTGCTGCATAGCATGGATGGCGAACGTGAATCTGTCAGCGCAGCAGCGAAATGCGACTAAGCAAGAGGCTAAGAGCGAACATTTGATTTGGTCACCGCCGCGTGTCGACGCACCGCTTCCTTCGCTCGTGGCCACTCCGCCTTGTGACGTCACCAAAGTGTTAAAAAATGTCGGCTCGCATGCATTGGAGTTGGCCGGGAACCTGCAGAACTTCACCGCCGAAGAACAAATCAGGTATGAAAGATGGAGTTACAGCGGAGTCCCCCAAGAACACGACACCGGCATGTTCCACTATGTTTTCGCATTTGAGCAACACGGCGGGGGATTGGTCAGCCGAGAGTATAGGAATCCGTGGAAGGGCGGACATTCCATTCCGGCGAGCGATCAGGACACGGGGGAGGTGGCGCTCGAGCTTATTTTCCGCCCCGAAATGCAGACGGATTATGAGATGAATTGCGAGGGCCGGGATAAATGGAAAGGGCAAAAGGCGTGGGTAATCCATTTTCAGCAGCGGAAAGATAAACCCCGTCGAACGATGAAGTTTCACATCGCAAGCGAGGAAATCGGGGCGATGCTGAAGGGACGCGCGTGGATTGGCGTGGAGAGCGGGCAGGCGCTGCACATGGAATCGAATCTGATGCAAGACATTCCGGATGTGGGGCTCCGAAACGGAGCGATGTCCGTGGACTACGCACCGGTGGAGATTCGATCGCGGAAAATGCGATTGTGGTTACCGCAGGAACTGCAAGCGTACTGGGAGTTTGGAACCTATCGCATCATCCTGTTGCACACCTTCCGCGATTTCAAGCTCTTTACGGTAGAGACGGAAGAAAACACCCAGAAGCCAAAAACTGAGTAAGCAATTGCATTTTACAACTTACGAGAGGCGGTGGAACAAACTCGTTCCATAAGACGTCCAACCTTCGTCAAGTATGGCAAACGCCCTGGCCAGAAACTGACACACAACTTCTGCCCTCGAAAACTTGACACGCCGCGCTGCAGCCGAATAGCGTACAAAGAGGGGTTAAGCCAACTTTAACCAAGGGTTCAGGAGCCTGGGAGTGGGTTCACTTTTTTCACCACAACTGAAGCGATTGATGAGTTACACGAAGCCGTATGGCGTGCGCCTGGCTCTTGGTGTGATCCTGGTCGCGTTTGTTGCTGCCGCGGAAGCCATCATTGGTTTCATGGTCCGTCCCGCGGTGGACTTTGTGCTGGACCCGGCGAAGTTCGGCTCGAGCCTGCCCTTGGTGACGCTGCCGTGGAACAAGCACGTCATTTACTTGAATAAGTTCTTCCCCGCCAGCATTCACAATGTCTGGACGATGTTTGCGTTCACCATTTTGTTCCTTTTCGTGAGCAAGGCCATTGCGGAATACCTGGGGCTTACGGAAATTCAGTACGTGGGGTTGGCGGCCACGCGCGACCTTCGCAACGCCTTCTACGGAAGAGTGATTCGGCAGCCCATGGGCTTTTTTCAGCACAACCCCACGGGGCGAATTATCTCCGTGGCGATCAACGATGTGGACCGCGTCCGTTTCGCCCTTAGTGATTACCTGGCCGATCTGTTCATGAAGAGCTTCACGTTCATCGCTTTCGTCGCGGCTATGTTGATCTTGAACTGGAAGCTGGCTTTGGCAACTTCGGTGCTCCTGCCAATCGTGGTTTTTCCTATAAACAAGTTGGGGAAAAAGATCCGGGTTTCAGCGGAGAAGAGTCAAACGCGCCTGAGCGACTTGAGCCAAATCCTGGAAGAAACGGTCAGCGGGAACCGCATCGTAAAAGCATTCGGCATGGAAGATTTCGAGGTCCGTAGGTTTCGCGAAGTGGCGCGGCGGTTGCTGAAAGAGAACATGCGCTGGGTTCGCGCCGTGGTGATCACTTCGCCGCTCATGGACCTGGTGAGCGCGGTGGTGATTCCCCTCCTGATCCTGTATGCACGCAGCCAGATTCAGCACCAGCAGATCACGTTGGGCGGATTCATCGCGTTCCTGTACGTGATGTTCAACGCCTACATGCCTCTGAAGCGCATGGGTTACGTTTACCAGCAATTCCAGGCCGCGCAGGGCGCGAGCATGCAGGTATTCGCTTACCTGGATCGTGAAGAGGAAGTGATTGACCAAAAGGGCGGGAAAATCCTCGAGGGCCTCTCGCGCGAAATCGCATTTGAAAATGTTGCTTTCTCCTATGACTCGGAAAATACCGAGGTCCTACAGAACGTGAACTTCACAGCCAGCAAGGGCGAAGTGATTGCGCTCGTGGGATCGAGCGGCGCCGGAAAAACCACTTTGGTGAACCTGATTCCGCGTTTCCATGAAGTGACTTCCGGCAGCATTCGCATTGACGATACCGACATTCGAGAATTGAACCTGAGGTCGTTGCGCAACCAGATCGCCATGGTGACGCAGGAAAATATCCTGTTCCACGACACGGTAGTGAGCAACATCTGCTACGGAATGGGAGACGTGCCGCGCGAACGCGTCATCGAAGCGGCGCAAGCGGCTTTGGCGCACGATTTCATCACGGATTTGCCGCAGGGGTACGACACGGTGATCGGCGAGCGTGGCACTCGTCTGAGCGGAGGGCAGCGCCAACGAATCGCGATCGCGCGCGCCATCCTGAAGAATTCGCCAATTCTCATTCTGGATGAGGCTACATCCGAACTGGACTCCGAATCGGAGCAGTACGTACAAAAGGCTCTGGGCAACCTCATGGTGGGCCGGACGGCTTTTGTGATTGCACACCGCTTGGGAACTGTGCGCAAAGCCGATAAGATTCTTGTATTGGAAGACGGCTCCATCAGGGAAAGCGGGACGCATGCAGAGCTTCTGGCGAGCGGCGGCAGCTATGCGCGATTGCACGATCTGCAATTCGCGGAAGAAGTAGTGCTGACTCCCACGGAACTGCCCAACTCGAGTCCGCTGAATTCGGGAAATAAAGAATGAGCCAACAAAGTACCACACATACTGCGACTCCGGCGACGCCGAAACTGGAATGCCGTTCCATGACCGGGTATGCCACGGTGCGCGGCGAGCACCAGGGCTGGCTCATCCGCGTCAGTGTGAAAAGCGTCAATCACCGTTTTCTGGATGTGAAGCTGCGCCTGCCGGAATCATTGGACGCTCACGAGATTCGTTTGCGGCAGGCGGTGCGCGAGCGCATCCATCGCGGCCACGTGGATGTTCATCTGAGCGTCGAGCCGGGAAGCGCGGCGCCGGTGCACGTCAACCAGGAACTTCTGCAAGCGTATTTGCGCGCCGCGGATGATTTGCGGCGAGAGACTGGGGCGAAGTCGGAGTTGGACCTGGTTTCGTTGTTGCGGCTGCCGGGAGTGATTGCGGGGCTCGCTCCGGAATTGCCGGATACAGATGAGGAACAGGAGCAGTTCGGCAAAGTCCTGGAGACGCAACTTCGCGAAGCGCTCAACAAAATGGACGAGATGCGGCGCGCGGAAGGGCGTCACTTGTCCGAGGAACTCCGCACGCGCCTGGCGCTGATCGGGACGCTGGTCGAGCGGGTACGCGGGTTGATGGAAACGTTGCGCCCCGCGTTTGCGCGGCGCCTGGACTCGCGGCTGAAGGATTTGCTGGGCGGAAGCAGCATCGATCCCGCGCGGCTGGCGCAGGAGGCGGCGCTACTTGCGGAACGCAGCGATATCAGTGAAGAATTAGACCGGCTGCACAGCCATCTGCAGCAGTTCGCGCATCTGCTGGACGGCGCCGGAGAGCTTGGCAAGAAATTGGATTTTCTGCTTCAGGAAATGCAACGCGAAGCGAATACCATGCTTTCAAAAACGCCAGGGGTGGAAAGCGAAGCGCTGGCGATTACAGGAATTGCGCTCGAGATAAAAGCGGAAATCGAAAAATTGCGGGAACAGGTACAGAACATCGAATGAGCGAAAGGAACAGGCTTGCGCCGCTGCTGTTGATTGTTTCCGGGCCATCGGGCTCGGGAAAATCCACTCTGGTGCAGAAGGTATTGGAGCTTCCCGGAACGATGCCTTCCGTATCGTGTACTACCCGGCCCCGGCGGGCGACCGAGGCCACCGGAAAATGTTATGATTTCGTTACCGAAGCGGAGTTTGACGCCATGGCTGCCCGGGGTGATTTTCTGGAATACGCGCGTGTCTTCGGAAAGCATTCCTACGGCACGCCGAAAAAATGGTTGAACGAATCGCGGGCCCGGGGTTTGGACCTGGTGCTCGAGATTGACGTGCAGGGCGCGGCGCAGGTAAAGAAGAAGCTACCGGAAGCCGTGGCCATTTTTATTTTGCCTCCTTCGCGAGAGGAACTGGAGCGGCGGTTGCGAAGCCGAGGCCAGGACCCCGACGAAGAAATTGCGCGGAGGCTAGCGCAGGCGCGCGAGGAAATTGCGGCCAGCGAAGATTTTTACGATTTTTGTGTGGTGAACGACGACGTGGAACGTGCCGGACGCGAAGCTCAGGCGATTGTCCTGGCTCTTCGCTGCGGCTGCGCCCGCCGTCGAGGCAATGTAAATCAAGTCCTGGCATCGTTTGGAGGGTAAGACACTCATGACCGTGCAAACCAAAGCTCCGGAGAGCCAGTTTGCCTATGTCGTGCTGGCCGCGCGACGCGCCCGGCAGATTATGGCGGGCGCACCTCCTCTGATGGACAACCTGCGCTCCTTGAAGGCGACGCGTATCGCCTGCGATGAGGTCACCAATGGCCTGATTGAATACGACTTCACCGAGCCGGGGAGCGAAGAGGAGAAGGAAAGCGTGAAGCGGCGCAGGTAGCGCCCCGCGAGGCTTCCATGCGCATCACCCTTGGCGTCACCGGTGGAGTCGCGGCCTATAAGTCTGCGGAACTTGTTCGCCGGCTTCAGCAGGAAGGACACAGCGTCCAGGTAGTGATGACGCGCGCGGCTTGCGAGTTTGTTACCCCCCTGACATTTGCGGCGCTGAGCGGCCAGAAAGTCATCACCGACCTGTTCGCCAAGTCTTCCACCGGCGAAGCCAATCTGGATTCTGTGATTGAACATATTGCTGTTGCCCAGCGCACCGATCTTTTGTTGGTTGCACCTGCCACAGCGGACATCCTCGCAAAATTTGCTCGCGGCCTGGCTGACGATTTTCTTTCCACGCTGTATCTCGCCTCCACCGCGCCGGTCATCGTTGCTCCCGCAATGAACGTCAACATGTGGCAACATGCCGCGACGCAGGAAAATATTGCGACACTGAAGGCGCGAGGCGTGCGCATTGTCGAACCCAACGCGGGGTATCTTGCCTGCGGCATGACCGGGCCGGGAAGGTTGGCGGAACTCGACGAGATTCTGAAAGTAGTGCAGGAAATCGCAAGAACGAAACGCGAACTTGCCGGAGAAACCGTGATGGTTACTGCCGGGCCCACCTGCGAGGACATCGATCCTGTCCGTTACATCACCAACCGGTCTTCGGGGAAAATGGGCTACGCGGTGGCGGAGGTGGCGGCGGAGCGAGGCGCAAAAGTTATTTTGATCAGTGGCCCGACAGCGTTGGTTGCTCCCGAGGGAGTGGAACTGGTGGCGGTGCGCACGGCGGAAGAAATGTTGGCGGCCGCGCGGAAGCATTTTGCGGCTTGCTCGATGGCGGTTTTTGCGGCGGCGGTCGCCGATTACCGGCCGGCTGAGCCGGCGAGCTCAAAAATCAAGCGCACTAAGGAAGCGCTCACGATTCGCCTGGAACCCAACACCGATATTCTGGCCACGCTTGCAAAGGAAAAGGGCGAGCGGATTCTAGTGGGCTTTGCCGCAGAAACCGAGCATGTCGTTGAGAATGCGCGAAAGAAGCTTGCGCAGAAGAACGCGGACATGATTGTTGCCAACGATGTGACGGCGGAGGGTGCGGGCTTCGATCACGACACCAACATCGTAACAATCTTTTCGCGCGATGGCCGAGATCTTGCGCTGTCACAAATGAGCAAAAGTGAAGTGGCCGGGCGCGTACTCGATGAGGCGCTGCGGCTTCGCGGCGCACTACGCAGCAAACCCGCCACCCACCGGGCAGGCGACTGACGAACCATGACTGAACGCGCTCCGGAATCCCTGCAACGACAGATTGAAGAACGCCTGCGGTATTACGAAGATTTGGGTATACGCTTGTTTTATCGCGATCGCCAGACGCCGACTGCCGCAGCTGCGAGTTTTGCTCCGGCAGTTTCAAACTCTATACCCACTTCCGCGCTTCAGGAGAGTTTCTTGCCCAAGCCCATCGCCAAGCCAGCGCCACCGAAAGCGGCTGCAGTTGCTCCAATCGTCGCGCCATCCGCGGCATCCCTTTTCGAGAGTGTCGATAAGATCAAAGACGACACGCTGCTGAAGATTCGCGAAGATATCGGCGATTGCACGCGTTGCAAGTTGCACAAGGGCCGCAACAAGATTGTGTTTGGAGATGGCAATCCCAAGGCGGAACTTGTCTTCATCGGCGAGGGACCGGGCGCCGACGAAGATGCGCAAGGCCTGCCGTTTGTCGGCCGGGCGGGCAAACTGCTAACGCAGATGATCGAAGCCATGGGCCTGCAGCGCCGAGACGTTTACATTTGCAACGTGGTGAAATGCCGGCCACCGGAAAATCGCGCGCCAGAGCCTGATGAAGTGACCACCTGCTCGCCATACTTGCTGCGGCAAATCGACGTGATCAAGCCGAAAGTGATCGTATGTTTGGGCGCCGTCGCTGCAAAAACTTTGCTGGAAACGACGCGCGGGATTTCGCAATTCCGCGGACAGTGGCTGGAATGGCGCGGCCACAAGCTCATGGCCACCTACCATCCTGCCTATCTACTGCGCAATCCCAACGCCAAGGGCGAAGTGTGGAAAGACCTGCAAAAAGTGATGGCGGAATTGGGTTTGCAGCCGCCAAAGAAATCAAAATCGTCATAGCATGATGCAGATAATTTTTCTGCAATTTTTGCCGTTCGCAGGCAAACTTCTCCAGGACATGTTTTCCTAAACCATCATGGGAATTTTCTACGGGCTGTTGACCGCGCTCTCTTGGGGAAGCGCCGACCTGTTTGCGCGATTCGCCACGCGAAAGATCGGTACGCTGCGCACGATGCTGTACATGCAGCTGACGGGCTTTGTACTGCTGACTTTGGTGATGCGCTGGCTTGGCGGATGGGGCCATTTGATGGACGGCTCCGGCTGGCGGCCATGGGCCTGGGGAATTCTTGCGGGCGTCCTGAATGCCGCGGGTACGCTGGCGCTTTATCGTTCGTTTGAAATCGGCAAAATGTCCATCGTGGCGCCGCTTTCCGCCAGCTATCCCGTGCTGACTTTGCTGCTATCCGTGATGACTGGCGAACGGCTCACAGTCGCGCGATTCGTGGGCATGGCGCTGGCGATCCTTGGCGTTATCCTTGTGGCGCACGGCGAAACGCTTCCCGGCGACGCCAACCCGATTGACAAGGTCACGCAGCCCGCAAAGAAACGGCTGGGTGTGGGATGGGCGCTCATGGCGGCGGTGACCTACGGTGTGATGTTCTGGTTGCTGGGACTTCGCGTGGTGCCACTGCTGGGTGGCGCGCCCACCGTCTGGATCATCCGGTTGACATGTTGCACTTCCGCGGTGCTGGTCATTCTTGTTGCAGGAAAATCCATGGCGCCGCCGTCACGAAAGGACTCGCCGTGGATTTTGGGTGTGGGCATTCTCGATACCAGCGCGTACGTGTTCAATAATCTTGGCATGCAGCTGGAACAGATTTCCGTGGTCAGCGTGCTTGCTTCGCTTTACGGAGCGGTGACCGTAGGGCTGGCCGCGCTGCTGCTGCACGAACGGGTTTCGCGCGTGCAGTGGTTTGGGATTCTTTCTATTTTTGTGGGGGTTGTCCTGATCAGCCGGTGAGAAGCTCATTCTATTTCTGGATGGTTGGAAAAGCAGGTCCCTCGCTTCGCTCGGGATAACAACTGAATGGCAGGAGGGCGACAACGAAGCGCGGAGGAGAATGACACCGGAGTGCGAGGAAGATGACAACGAATCAACAGCATTCGCCAACCTGCTAAACTACACGCGGGATGTCTGCTTCCTACTGCAACGTCGCCTTGCCAGTTCCTCTTCGCACGACATTCACCTATAGCGTGCCGCTTGAGTTGCGAGCGGAACTGCAGCCCGGCTCCCGCGTGCTGGTACCATTCCGCAAAAAAGCAATGGTTGGCGTGGTGCTGGAATTAGCGGACTCGCCGCCCGTTGGTACAACCATGCGTGACGTGAGCAAGCTGATCGATCTTGTGCCGGCGCTTACCCCAAAGCTGCTGGAGCTGGGACGGTGGATCGCGGGCTACTACCTTGCTCCGATCGGCGAAGTGTTGCGCGCGATGATGCCGCCAGTCACGGAACTTACGGCACGACGCGAGATTGTTCTTACTTCCGCAGGCCGCGTGCTGGCGGAGAAGCTCCAGCAAGGCACGACACTGACAGATCTTGGCGATGTAGAGGCGGCATTCCTGCGAAAGCTCCTCGAAAAAAAAGGAACATGGCAAGTTGGCCCGGCCGCCAAGCTTGGAATTCCACCCGAAGATTTGCAGCGTTTGCAAAAGCGCGGCTATCTGCAGATTCTGGAAACGCTGCAGGGACGCAAACGCAAAATGCAACGAGTTGTCGCGTGGAAGGGAAGGGAAGCGCAACCCGATTCGAAGCCGCTCGAAGAAAGGGAAGAACGGCTTCGCGCGTTGCTGCAAACCGAACGCGGACCCTTGCCACTCCCGCAGCTCTTGAGGTTTTCCCAATTGTCACGAGCAGTGATTGAACGGCTGTTGCGTGAAGGAATGCTCGAAAGCTGGGAAGAGCCCATTGATCCCGCTGAGGATCCCTTCGATTCCGGCTATTCTCCCCCAGCGCACTCGTTGAATAAAGCGCAGGAACGCGTATTCGGGGCCATCCGCGCGCGTTTTGAGCTGGGCGAGTTTGGTGTGCAATTGCTCCACGGTGTTACCGGCAGCGGCAAAACGGAGGTTTATCTGCGCGTAGTGCAGGACACTTTGGCGCGAGGTAAAACCGCGATTATTCTTGTGCCGGAAATTGCGCTGACTTTGTGGATTGGCCGGCAATGTCGCGCGTGGTTTGGGGCCAGCTTTGAAGGCGTTGCCGTGTTGCATTCGGCGTTGAGCGACGTCGAGCGCGCGCGGGAATGGTGGCGCGTACGCAACGGGCAGGCGCGTGTCGTTGTAGGGACGCGGTCGGCGGTATTCGCTCCGCTGGAAAATCTCGGCCTGCTCATCGTGGACGAGGAGCAGGAGAACAGCTACAAGCAGGAAGAGAGGCCGCGGTATCACGGCCGCGACGTTGCCATCGTGCGCGCCAAGTTGGAAAATGCCACGGCGCTGCTGGGTTCCGCCACGCCTTCGCTGGAAACGTATCACCATGCCGTCAACGGAAAATACGAACTGCTTACCATGGCCGAGCGCGTTGAAAACCGTTCGCTGGCCGCGGTGGAAATTGTTGACCTACGCGAGGAATTTCAGCAAACGCATCAGGCCAGCCCGATTTCGCAGATGCTTCACGCGGCAATTGCGGAGGGACTCTCGTTTCAAACGCAAGCGCTGATTCTGATCAACCGCCGCGGTTATTCCTGGTCCGTGCTTTGCCGGAGCTGCGGCGCAAGCGTACAGTGCGCCAATTGCAGCATCTCCATGACGTACCACAAAAGCCGCAATCGGCTGGAATGTCATTATTGCGGCTCGACGCAAGCCGTGCCGAAAGTTTGCCCAAAGTGTGATTCGAAGTACGTCTATTTTTTCGGCGAAGGCTCCGAGCATCTGGAAGAACGCCTGCGCAAGGAATTTCCCGGCGCGCGAATTGCCCGGCTGGATCGCGACACCGCGCGCACCAAGCAGCAATACCAGGAAACGCTGGGGGCTTTTGCCGCCGGCGCGCTGGATATTCTGGTGGGCACGCAAATGCTCGCCAAGGGGCACGACTTTCAGCGCGTCACACTTGTCGGCGTAATTTCAGCGGATTCCGGGCTGAGCCTGCCGGACTTTCGCGCCGCCGAACGCACGTTTCAGTTGCTTACGCAGGTTGCGGGACGCGCGGGGCGCGGCGATTTGCCCGGCCGCGTGCTTATTCAGACGTATTATCCGGAGCATTACGCGATTCAGGATGCGGTGCGCCAGGATTATTTATCATTTTTCGAGCGCGAACTGCATTTCCGCCGCACGATGGCCTATCCGCCGTTTGCATCGCTGGCCAACGTGATTGTGCGGGATACAAAACTGGAAAATGTGATCCGCTGGTCGCGCCAGCTTTCGGAATATTTTTCGCCACAGGATGGCAAAGGTCTGCGCATTCTCGGTCCGGCGTCGGCTCCATTGGCCCGCTTGAAGAAAGAGCATCGCTTTCAGTTTCTGCTGAAGTCGCCAAAACGCACGCTGTTGACGAAGGTGTTGACAGGCGCGCTGGCTTACTGCGACGCGCACGAAATCCCGCAAACCGCCGTGCTAGTCGATATGGACCCGCTCACGCTGCTGTGATCGCTAAGCCCAATCATCCACCCGCGCCTAGTGGTTCGGTTTGCGACCAAATGAGACTCAGTAAAGGGCTATGATGTGAGGCCACGGTAGTGAGGATATCAATGGAGATTCCAAATTTTCATGATGGCTATTTCGACGGCATCTGGGTCGGCCCTAGCAAGCTCGTGAAGATATTTCTGAGAACGACTGACCGGCAGCCCTTCGTTCTGAGTCTGCAGGGAGTGCAGGCCCTGATTTTTACTGACATCAAGCAAGGCAATATCGTTCTCGATTTGGTCTTCCGCAATACAAAGGAAATAACTCACTCTGACATTTCCGAGTTGTACGGGGTCAGTGCCGATTCACCGCAAGTTGTGAGTCTAACCAAGTCTGCAACAGAGCGAGGGCTTCAAGTGCTAGAGATAAATCCTTCATACGGCGCACAAGGTCTCGCGTTGTTTCAGACCTGGGACCTCATTCAGCGAGAAGTCCACCCCTGATTCTGAGGCGGGATTTGTACGCCAAACCGAGCACACGGCATTGCCGCGCAAGGCCTGATCTGCGCCGAAATCAGAATCTCAGCTACCGACAATCGGCGAAGCTAAGAACGCGCACACTCGCGGCCTGTTCAAACAGCATTCACCTATCTTTAACGCAGTTGTAAATCAACAGCTCGCTCAGCGTGCGATTATTTCGGCCTCCTGGGAGGCCTGATAATCATGAAAAAGCTAATCGTTCCTGGAACAGTTGCGGTCGTGGCGTTGCTGTTGCTCACGGCAACATTTGTAACGAGGCTAACGGCGGATGACGATCGTGGCCCGGGCCACTTCGAGTTCATGCCCGACGCGTTGGTGCTCAGCCGTAGCGTCTACGTGGGCGATGCAGCAACCGTTACGGTAGGGCAGACGTTGCCGCCAGGCTGCGCTGCTGGGCCCGTCGCTGTGCCCCTTGTTGCCGGAGGCACCCTTAGCGTAACCGTGGCCTGTGCCACGGCCACCGCCGATGGTACATATCCCGCCGTCTTTAACAACGACGTGGCTGACGGGAGTTTCGGCGTTACGTCGCCAATTTTTCTGGACAACATTACGACCGATGGCCACCTGCTCAGCACTCTGCCCATCCCAAGCAACCAGATTGTCACCAGCTTCAGCTCGAAATCAGAGCTGGCCCTGAATCTTTCCACGGATGGAAAGTCCATCACGTTCATGGGCTACCGAGGCGGCCCGGGCTTCGTTACCGCGCCCAACCAGCTCGATGTGTCAAACTCCAACACGCCCGGTGTAGTAGACCCGACCAACCCCGTCGTGTCGCAGTACTACCGCACCGTAGCGGAAGTGGATGCCGAAGGCCACCTTTCCATCACAGAAGGCAACGCCTATAGCGGAAACAACGGCCGTGCGGCAATCAAGGGCGGCTCGCTGTATTACATGTCTGGAAATGACAACAATGGAGGACTCTCCTCCAAGCAGCTTCCAACAGTGCAAGCCGGTGTGAACCTCATCACTTCTAACGGAGCAGAGCTTCTCGTTCCCGGCCAGGCGCCTCCTGTTCCACCGATCATCACCAGGATTGGGGATTTTGAAATCACGCAGCTTATCGATCCGCTCACCGGGCAGCCGCGCAAGGCCGATAAGGCGGGCAAGGACAATAATTTTCGCGGCCTGACAATTTTCAACAACACCCTGTATGTGTCCAAGGGCAGCGGAGGCAACGGCGTCAACACTGTTTATCAGGTCGGGCAAGCCGGAGTTTTGCCAAGCGGCGACGCTGCAACACTTGCGGCCTTGCCCATCACCATACTTCCTGGATTCCCCACAACCTTGGCAAGCGGTGTGGATTCGGCAGGTAATCCAACTCCGGTGGCGTCTCCCTTTGGAATTTGGTTTGCCAATTCAAATACACTCTATGTTTGCGACGAGGGCGACGGGACATTGGTAACGCCAGCGGTCAATGGGAATGTGGCCGATGCTGCGACTCTGGCCACGGCCGGCGTCCAAAAATGGAGCTTGGCGAACGGCAGCTGGCATATGGATTATGTCCTGCAAGATGGCCTGAATATTGGCGTGCCTTACAGCGTTGCGAACTATCCCGCTTCGCTCAACCCAGCAACGGGCGGTTGCCGCAACATTACCGGCCACGCGAACCACAACGGCACGGTAACGATCTATGCGGTGACGTCAACGGTAAGCGCCAGCGGCGACCAGGGAGCGGATCCGAACAAGTTGGTGAAGGTGACGGACCTTCTTAGCTCCAGCACACTGCCGAAGGGCAACGGCGACCATGGTAGGTTGGGCCATTTCGTAACGATTCGTGCCGCAAAAGCGGGGGAAGTGCTTCGCGGAGTTGCTTTCGCGCCGCAGGAGCGCGGCGATAACTAGGGTCAACTTGAGCAATAGCCCTTAGTCAACGAATTGTCGAGTAAGGAAGACGTACAATATCTACCTGACGCGCTTGATTGTTCCGTCCGTATTGACTACATAGGTGCCGCTTTTGGTCCCAACGAATTCCGGCAGAGGATGCGTTTGGCGCAGAACGTGGAAAACGTCCGTGTCTTCCGGCGTGTCAGTCAACAGATGGCTGTGCACACCAGCGGCAGGGTTTGCTCCTGCTGGGACGGATTGCTTATTCTCCAGAATTGACTTGTGAAGCCGTCGTGTCTCGACGATTGTGCCGCCATCGGCAGACACCAGGAAACGCGTGTCTCCGCCAAGCGGGTAGACCTCCGCCACGGTTTGCGCTGGAAGAACGTAAACATACATTTGGCCCGAGTCCAAGGGGAGGACGTAGGTGTTGTAGGGACGCCTTTCGAGGTTAGAGCTCTGCAGCGCAAGGTCAATCGCTTTTGCGGCAGAATAAAAGAACCCTGAGTCCTTTTTCGGCGGGTCAATGGTGTTGACCGTGAAGTTTGTTGGACTGCTTGCCTGAATTGCTTCGTATGCGATCAGGAAAGCGTCCTTGTTCTCATCGAATTTCCCGAACATTACTATCCAACCTGTATCGGTCTTCCGGGCAATGTATCTGCGCACGGCTCCCTCGGGCGGATTCAGGGCTTTCACAGCGTCAGTGGCATGCCAGGACGCGACATCGTAGTCCTGCAGCATTCGTCCTCGGGCTGTAATTGCGGCCAACTCCGAATCGGAAAGGGTTTTGTTTGGCTGAGCCAAAATTGAGGGAGTACAAAGAACGAGCGCGATAAGTAGCTTCAGAAAGATTCGCATTTCCCCACGCTTCATTAAGCCATTACTGCAGCTTTGATTGTTTAGGAAGGCCAGGTTGCGGTAACAGGTCCAATATATACCAGCGCCAAAGTAAGCGGCAGTAAGAGTTACAGCGGATTCGCCATAAAGCAGAGCAGAAAAACAAATAGCGCCAGGAGCGCGCCAAATCTACGGTTGGGGTCCAGCGGCGTAGGATCGTAAATCGGAGCGCTGCGGATAAACCGCACGCCAAACAATAGCGCGGCCCAGAGCAGCCAGCCCTTCCACAAGAAATATCCCATTGGCACCAATATCAGAGGCAAGACCAGCGACACCATTCGATGTAGCCGCGGGCTAACGGAGCGCAGAATGTGCCCGCCATCGAGCTGCCCCACCGGCAACAAATTCAGCGCCGTGGCAAACAGTCCAACCCACGCGGCACGGCCCACGGGATGCAAAATCAAATCTCCGGCATGGGCATTAGGCTGAATCACTGCGGTGACGAGGCGCATCACCCCCGGCACGCCAAAAATCAAATCAGCGCTGCCATGGCTCGCCAGCCCCGGAATCACCTTCGCGTGGAGCACGCCATATGCCATCGGCGGAATCGCCAGAAGGAACCCCACCATGGGCCCGGAGGCACCCACATCAAACAGCGCTCGCGCGGAACGAATCGGCGAACGAATCAGGATGAACGCGCCAAAAGTTCCGATTAGAGTCGGCGCGGGAATAAACATCGGATAACTGGAGCGTATGTGGTGATAGCGGCAGGCGAAGTAGTGCCCCAATTCATGCGCCAGCAGAATTGTCATCAGCGTTATGGCAAAGGGAAGTCCGGCGAGAAGCGCGGCAGGATGGCGATAGGCAAGAATGAACGTCTCAAAGAAAGTGTCCAGCGAAGCGGCCTGATTGTGCGCATAAGCAATGGCAAAATGCGTGCCGGACAATAGACACGTGATCAAGGTAAGGAAAAACAGAAACGTGGCAAGAATAAGGGAACGAGTAGAGGGTGGCGGAGGAGGTGCTGCGTAAAAGGGCCCGGTCGTGGCAAAATCCCGCCAGGTGTTGCCATTCAGAAAAGCGCGAGCGTGCCGCTCTGTTTCCGGTGGGGTCACGAATTTTTACTTGGCCGCACCTACAGTGGTATCTTCCAGGCCTTGCAATTCTTTGCCTGGCTTGAAGCGCACCGCTTTGCCGGGAGGAATGCTGACCTCTTCGCCGGTGCGAGGGTTCCGGCCAATGCCGGTTTTGCGCGGCTTCACACTAAAAACTCCGAATTTGCGCAGTTCGATGCGTTGACCCCGGCCGAGTGCGGCCTTCAGGGACTCGAATACCGTCTCGACGGCTTGCTCCGCTTTCGTGCGACTGATGTTGGTCTTGCCTACCACTGCATTTACAATATCAAGCTTAATCACGCCTGCCTCCGGCAATACGTGGGCTGATGCTATTGGGTGTGGCGTGGGTTGTCAAGAAGTGTTCGCTCGCATAGACTCTTAACTTTCAAGAACACATTTTCTAGATATTTGTGCGAGGAGGCGTGGATGTCTGTAAAGCCCGACCGTTGGATTCGCAAGATGGCGTTGGAACACAAAATGATCGAGCCGTTCACCGACCGGCAAGTCCGGGAAGGCGTCATCAGCTACGGCGTTTCTTCCTATGGCTACGACATACGGGTGGCGGACGAGTTCCGCATTTTCACGAATGTGAACTCGACCACGGTGGATCCCAAACATTTCGACGCGCGCTCGCTGGTGGATTACAAAGGCGACGTCTGCATTATTCCTCCTAACTCCTTCGCGCTGGCGCGGTCCGTCGAGTATTTCCGCATCCCGCGCAATGTGCTCACGATTTGCCTGGGCAAATCCACATACGCGCGCTGCGGCATCATCGTAAATGTCACGCCGTTCGAACCGGAGTGGGAAGGCTTCGTCACGCTGGAAATCAGCAATACCACGCCGCTGCCGGCGAAAATTTATGCCAACGAGGGATTGTGCCAAGTCCTTTTCTTTGAGAGCGACGAAGACTGCGAAGTCAGCTACAAAGACAAAAAAGGGAAGTACCAGGCGCAAGGCGGAATCGTCCTGCCACGATTGTAAACGCCCACTTCACTTCGCAAACAGGCGCGACGCGATTTCGGCGACGTGCTTGCCTTGGAAACGCGCGATCTTCAATTCGTTTTCGCTGGGCTGCCGCGTTCCCTTGGGGCCCGCTAACGTCGTTGCGCCGTACGGGGTGCCGCCGGTAACGTCGTCCATGTGCATAAGCCCGGACTCGCTGTAAGGCACGCCAACGATTACCATCCCGTGGTGAAGCAGAGTGGTGTGAAAACTGGTGATGGTGGTTTCCTGGCCGCCGTGTTGCGTTCCTGTTGATGCAAACACGCTCCCAACCTTTCCGATCAACGCGCCCTTCATCCAGAGCTGGCCGGTCTGGTCCAGGAAATTGCGCATCTGCGCCGCCATGTTTCCAAAGCGCGTGGGAGTTCCAAAGATGATGGCATGGGCATCAGCAAGCTGGTCCACTTTTGCAACGGGGACACTTGCAAATGGTGCTTTGGCCCCTTTTGCGCCGTACTTTTCTAAGATGTCGTCGGGGATGATCTCCTGCACTTGATAGAGCGAAACATTTGCGCCCGGCGCCTGTTTGGCTCCTTCCACAATGGCTTCCGCCATGCGGTAGACGTGGCCGTACATGCTGTAAAAAATCACCTGCACATTGATGCTCATCGAATTCTCCTTTTTCGCGAGTTTTGAAAGTTTTATTCAGCGAATCTCAACCGGAAGCCGATTGCATGGGGTAGCCGCGTTCTCGCCACGCCTCCAGGCCGCCCTGCAGCGGGCGAATTCGCTCGATGCCGCGCCTGCGAAGTAGCAGCGCCACACGGGCGCTGGAAGCTTCGTTTGGTCAAGTACAGTACAAAATCACTTCGCGGTTCTGAGGGAGCAGCTCGGGACTTTCGCCAAGATTTTTTGCATCCAGGTGAAACGCGCCGGGAATGGTTTCCGGGTCGGCTTCAAAGTCGATGGAGTGGCGCAGATCGACGATGGCGATCTGCTCTCCGGCGTCGATCTTTGCTTTCAGTTCGTCCACGCTGATGCGTGCAATGTGCAAGTCGCGCAGAAATTTCCGGCGGGCCATGAATTTGTAGAATATGTAACCGCCGAGCCCCAGCGCAAGAAGTAACAGGAGCCACCCACCCAGCGTTGCGGCATTCTGCGCAATCTTTTCGATTTGTCCGCTCAAGAGATACCCCAGGCTAAGGTAAGTGCCGGCCCAGAGCAGCGCGCCCAACGAGTCGAAGAGAAAAAACTTACGGAGGCGCATATGGAATATGCCGGCCAGCGGCGTGGCTACCGCGTTCAGTCCGGGAAGGAATTTTGCGATGACCAGCGACCTTGCGCCTTGCTTTTCAAACAATCCTTCAGCTCGGCTGACACAAGAATCGGGTTCCAGCGAAATCTTGCACAGCCATTGCAGAATCTTGATGCCCCGGCTGCGTCCCAGGTAGTACCAAATTGAGTCCGCGGCAACTGCCGCTACGATGCATAAGACGAGCGCGCCGCCAAAATTCATGAGACCCGCCCCGGCCAGCGCGCCCGCTGCAAGCATCAGGGGAACTGAGGGTACTGGAAGCCCAGCTTGATCCAGGAATACCCAGGCCAACAGGAGCAGGTAGCCGTGACGCAGCACGAATTCGAGGAGATTGTGCATGGTGTGGCGGAGCCTCCAACAGAGTTATTTCGTTGCAAAGGGCGCCGTTTGGCCCCAGTTTCCGCTCATCACAAATTCGGGCAAGGGCTTGCGCTTCTGCGGCGCCAATTCCCGCTCGCGCAACGTATCCGGCAATGTCTGTGCATCGCCCGCATAGCCGAGCGCGAACACGCTGATAGGCTCCCAACCGTTGGGAATGGCAAAAGCTTCGACAGCCTTGCGCGGATCGAATCCCGCCATCTGATGTACGTACAGCCCGCGGGAAGTTGCTTCCGTCGTCAACTGCGAAACCGCCGCGCCAGTATCGTAAAAGGCATTGCGATTCGGCTGCCCGTTTTTGGCAAACGCAAGTTCCGATACGGCAATAACCAAAACTGGCGCATTCTTTGCCCACACCTGGTTGGCGTCAACGAGTGTGCCGAGGATTCTTTGAAAGGTGTCCCCGTCTCCCTTGACGCCCACGAGAAATGCCCAAGGCTGTTCATTGCTGCAGGAGGGCGCCCAACGCGCGGCTTCAAACAAACTTTGCAGGATTTCCGGCGAGACTGTTTTGTCCGAGAAAGCGCGCGGGCTCCAGCGCTCGCGGATCAATTCATGTACCGGAGATTGCGTGGCTGCTGATTTCTGCATTTTTCTCCTCTGGGCCTATCACGTATTGGATGAACGAGGGCGGCGGATTGGCACCGCCCGTCGATTCGTGAGAATTCAGCGCAGTGCAAACGCGATTCACTTGCCTGCTACGGGAACAAACATTTCCACGTCCAGAGTGATGTTCACGTCATCGGAGACCACAACGCCGCCGGAGTCGAGTGTCTTGTTCCAGCTCACGCCGAACTCTTGCCGGTTGAGCTTGGTAGTAGCGGAAACAGCGGAGCGCTGCTGTCCCCAGGGGTCCTTGATGGGAGACTTCGGGCCATCCACATTCAGGACCACCTGCCTGGTTTTGCCGCGAATCGTAAGGTCTCCGGTTACCTTCAACTGGCCGGGGGAGACTTGCTCGACCTTGGAAGACTTGAACGCAATGGCCGGGTAGTTGGCGACATCAAAAAAATCAGCGCTCTTCAAATGTTTGTCGCGATCGGGTTCGCGAGTGTCCACCGACGTGGCATCGATGGAAACGTCCACCGTGGACTTGGTAATGTCCTTATCGTCGAGAACTACCGTACCATTTACGCCGTGAAATTCGCCGCGCACTGTCGAAATCATCAAGTGGGTCACGCCGAATTGCGCCGAGGAATGACGCGGATCGATCTGCCAGGTTGTCGTGCCCGCACTCGCGGGCAACGCCATCGCTGTTAACAGGCCTGCCGCCACTGCCAACCGGGGAATATTCAACTTCATCGCTGTTTCTCCTTTTCGTTCTTAGGTGCAAAAAATGTTGTTTGGATGCCCGAAATTACCCGGCCGGTTCACGCTTTGTCACTTCTTCCAGCAATTTGGCCAATGTTTTGAGCTGCGATGCACTCATGTGGCTGAACTGCCCCTTGTGCAATTCCCTGACGGGCTGGTCCAGCTTCCTCAGAATCGTCAAGCCTTCTTCCGTTATGCGGGTTTTCACCACACGACGGTCTTCCTTTTCGCGCTGGCGTGTGATCCAGCCGTGGTTTTCCATGCGGTCCAGAAGACGGGTGATGTCCGGGTCGTGCGAAATCATGCGGTCGCTGATGCCGCGGCACAGCAGGCCTTCGGGCTCGGCGCCGCGCAATATGCGCAGAACGTTGTACTGCGCCATGGTCAGGCCGGCGGATTTGATGAGTTGTTCGGCTTGTTGGGAAAGGCCATCGGCGGTTTTAAGGATGGCGACAAAGAGTTGGTCTTCAAGAGGGAGGGAAGGTGAGGGGAAGCTGTTCTTAATCATGTGCAGACTATAGTCGTTCATACGACTATTGTCAACACAAAAATAACCGCCCTACTTCCTTGCTCTCTACGTTTTCTTCACCGGCCGCACGTGTACTTCGCTGATGAAGCTTTGCGGCCCTTGCAAGGCAACCATCCCCACGGCGTGGGCCACATCGTCCGCCGTCAGCGCCTTCTTCGGATCCTTCGGTGTGCGACCGGCGAACTCCGTCGCCACGCTCCCGGGGCAGATTACGCTGACGCGGATCCCGAAACCACGCAGGTCCTCCGCCATGCAGCCGCTCAATCCCTGCAAGCCCCACTTGGAAGCGCAATAAACTCCGCCGCCCGCGAACGTATTTCTCCCCGCCAGGGAGCTGATGTTGATAATATCCCCGCTGCCGCGGCGGATCATGGCTGGAACTACTGCGCGTGAAACGAGGAAAACGCTCTTCAAATTTGTATTCATTACCAGGTCCCACTCATCCTCGGTCTTTTCATGAATAGGACCAAAGCCTCCCATGCCCGCATTGTTCACAAGAATGGTGATGGGCCCCAGTGTATACTCCGTAGCCTCGACCAGCGCGGCAATTTCCCCGGCTTGAGTCACGTCCGTTGGTTGGGCATGCACTCGGACCCCCAGGGAGCGCAGTTCTTCCGTTGTCCTCATAAGCGATTCCTTATTGCGCCCGCACAAAGAAACCGCGGCGCCCAATTGTGACAATCGCCGGGCGATGGCTTTGCCGATGCCGCGGCTGCTACCGGTGATCAGGGCCACACTATCCGCCAGGGGTTTCTCCGCGACTGCTCCGGCGTTTACCTCGCTTATACGTGTCATGTGATTTGTTCCTCGCGCAAGCCACGCTTTTTATGCGACACTCATCTTACTCCCAAGGATGCCGCCTTATTTCAGATGCCTCGGAGGTGCGCCGGGGTCCGATCGTGTGGTTGGCGAGGGTCTTTCGTTCGTCCGCAGGCTCTTCCGGTTTTCCGCCGGAAGCGGCTTGCGAACGGAAGGCGGCTGCACCTATAATTCAAAAGTTTCCGAGAGAGCATCAATAGGTTCGCAGGGTAAACTGGGTTTCCGGCAGGCGATGCGGGTTGCGGCCGGATGGCGTGATTTCATTTCAAATTATTTGGTTGCAGCGAGGAGAAACGGGAATGAACGCTATACGTAGGATGGCAAGCCTTGCAGTGCTGGCGGCGTTTTGCCTGTTCTGTATCACGGTGACGCCACTTATGGCGCAGGATGCACCGGCAGGCGCGGCGGCTCAGCCTAAGTACACCATGGCGGAGTACAATGCTTACCAGGCTGCCGCTGCCGCCAAGGGTCCGGATCAGATCAAATTGTTGGACGATTTCGTCGCGAAGTACCCCAGTTCAGCTCTTCAGAACTACATCTATGCTTTGTACTACAAGAATTACGGGGCGCAAAAGAACTACCCCAAGACCATCGAGTACTGCGACAAGCTGATCGCGCTGGGCGACAAAGCCACGGTCACGGAGAAGTACGACGCTTATTCCGTCCGCGCTTACGCCTACGACAATACTCCGAATCCCGACGCTGCGACCTCAAATGCCGCTCATGACGCTGCCATCGCCGGTGCCAAGATCGTTGATTCCGTGCCGAAGCCGGAAGGCGCGGACGACGTCAAGTTTGCCGAACAAAAAAAGCAGTCCACGGTCTTTTTCTACTTCACAGCGGCTAATGCTGCCCTGGCCGCCAAGAATTGCACTGCCGCTGTTGATGCCTACAAGACCGTGCTGGGAATTACGCCAGATGATCTTACGGCGAATTACAACCTCGGCAAGGCCTACTCCTGCACTACCCCTCCGCAACAACTCGACGCCTTGTGGGCCTTTGCTCGCGCCGCCACTTCCAAGAGTGCAAACGAAAAGCAATCCAAGTCCGTTAAGGACTATTTGCGCAAACTGTTGTCCAACTTCCAGGGCGGCACAGTCTGCGATCCGTTGACCGACGCGGAAATGAACGAACTGCTGCAACTTGCCGCAAGCTCCGTGGATCGCCCGGCCAGTTACAAACTCATCAGCAGCGCCGATCTCGACGCCGCGCGGGCCAATATGACTATCGCGTCCGTCGTTGCTGACCTGAAGGCTGGTGGCGATAAGGCCAAGCTCACATGGACCGCTGCGTGCGGCCTGGAGTTTCCCGATGTCCCCGGCAAGGTGATTGAAGTGACCGCAGGCGCTGACCCAATCGTTATCAAGACCGCGTTTGTGACCACCGATGAGGAATTTCAAGCCGCGACTGTCGCCAACATGGAATTCAAGATTCCGGGCCAGCCCGAAGCAGGAAAGCTTGAAAAGGATGGCTTCGTGCACGTAACCGGCACTTTGACTTCCTACGATCCCGATCCCGCCTTCATGATTCACCTGGAAAAAGGCAAAGTGAACGCCGACGATTTGCCCAAAGAAAAGGGTCCTGCGAAGAAGCCGGTCCGCAAGCCTGCGGCAAAACCCAAGTAATTCGCGCTTTCCAGCAATAATCCAAGGGGCCTCGAGCGCGATTCGAGGCCCTTTTTTCTTGAGAACCACTGCCGCTGGAATGCAGCGCAGCCCCGGGTGTTTTGAGCGAATCCCCTTCTAACGCCTGCGCCGGTGATCCAGCTTGTATTCGGTCATCTTGCGGCTAAGGGTGTTGCGGTGGATTCCCAGGACTTCAGCGGCGCGCGACTGGTTGCCGTCGGTGCGTTCGAGAACTCGTTTTATGAAGCGCTTTTCGAACTCCCCCACCGCCTCGTCAAACAGAATTCCACGCTCCACCATTTGGGCTATGAGCCCTTCCAATTGATCTCTCACGTGCGCACTCTCCGCGGACTGCCGTATGTTGATGGGGCCGGTTTGCTAGTGCAATTCGTGCCCCACCAGGATGCGATAGGCTTCCCGGTATTTGGCACGCGTCGCGGCGACGACGTCGGGGGGCAGGTCGGGGCCCGGTGGCGTCTTGGGCCACTGGATCCGTTCGAGGTAGTCGCGTACAAACTGTTTGTCAAAAGAGGGCTGGGCGCCGCCTGGCTTGTACTGCGCCGCGGGCCAGAAGCGTGAGGAATCGGGTGTCAGCGCTTCGTCAATCCAGATGAGCTGGCCGTTCAGTAGCCCAAATTCGAATTTCGTGTCCGCCAGAATGATTCCGCGAGGTTCAGCGTAGGCGGCGGCGCGGCGGTAAAGTTCCAGAGTCACGCTGCGGACCTGCTCGGCCAGCTCGCTGCCCAGGGTTCCCGCGGCCTGCTCGAAGGGAATATTCTCGTCGTGCCCTGAAACCGCTTTCGTCGCGGGCGTGAAGATCGGTTCGGGGAGCTTATCCGACTCCCGCAAGCCATCCGGCAGGGAAATGCCGCAAATCTTTCCCGAGGCGCGGTATTCCTTCCAACCGGAGCCGGAGAGGTAGCCGCGCGCGACGCATTCGACCGGCAAAGGCTTTGTCGTGCGCACAACCATCGAGCGCCCCTCCAAGTCACCCTGGAATTTGTCGAACGGGGCAGGAAACTCAGTCGAACTGAGCACGTGATGAGGAATCACTTCCTTCAGGAGGTTGAACCAGAAAAGTGAGAGCTGCGTAAGAACGCGGCCCTTGTCGGGAATCGGTGTTGGCATGACCACATCGAACGCAGAGAGGCGGTCGGTGGCCACGATCAGCAGACGGTCGCCCAGGTCATAGATGTCTCGCACCTTTCCGCGGGCGATTGGCGTCAGTCCGGCAAAATTGGTCTCACGAATGACTTTGGCTGCTGAAGTTGCACTCACGGGAAGCGTCCTCTGATGGGGTGTCCTGCATTCTATCCCAGCGCGCGCCGATGTCAATGTTACACATCACGTCCTATGTGTGCAGTTCAGACATAAGCCGGGGCAAAGCAAGCGGATGGGACACGGCAGGGCGAGCGAAAGGTTTTATAAGCGAGGAACCGATTCGAGGTAGGAGGGGGGGATCGCGGCCCTGGTCTCACGAGTCACGAGAGCGAGAGATCTTGCACGGCAGAAGAAAGCCTAGCCTTTGCCTGAGGGAGCGAGAGATTTTTGGATCGTACTTCTGGATACGCGCAGTAAGGCTAGGGAGAGCGAGCGTGATCGAGCTGATGGGTTAGCCCGCGACGAAGTCGTCGTGTCTTGGCCAAGATTTTTAGGCGCGCCTCTTCCTTCAGCGTCAGCAACAACTCCTGATATTCAAGCGGAGCCAGGCGGGCCACATAACTCTGATAAAAGATCAAGATCACGGTCATCGTCGGCCGTAGCTGATCCAAGGCACGAGCCGTGGTTTTCGGATTGAATTCCGGCCGTCGGATCCGTTGCCAGTACCACTGCAGCAAGCTGTACACCAACAACACGAAAACTACTTGATTGACCACCAGGGAGAACCTTCGTGAGGTGAACCCCGCTAAATCGGAAAAACACTTTAGCTGTCGATGCCGCTCTTCGATGCTGGTGCGCAGGCCATATTCCTCGCGGGTGGCTAGGGGCTCGGGGATGGGAGCGGTATCGAGCAGCACCCAGTGCTCTCGGTGACCGTCGCTGTAGATCTCGCGATTGACCACCGCATGGATGGGCACCGGGCAAGTGCTCAACGTTCGCAGCTCCATCACCGCCGCTACTTCGCTGCGGGCCTGCTCCGGGGGCGGCGTTCCCGTCGGGCTCGCCTTGCGGAGTTTCTGCACTTCCTGCGTTTTCTGCGCGGCCTCGGCTTTCTTCTTGGCCAAGGTGCGTTGGCGAGCTTCTTCCCGTTTACGAATGCTTTCCGGACGGTGCACGGGGACCGCCGGCGTACGAGGGGAAGGAGCCGGCACCGGTTGAAACGATAACAACCCACCTTCGGCCAAGCCCACCACGTCCTTATAGATCTCCAGATCCTTGCGCGCCGGGATCAGCACGTCGATCCCCAGATCGCGCTTGCAATGGCCGATCTTCTCCCCGTCCAGAAAGCCACGATCCAGAATTAAGCGCTTCATTACCCCGCGGCCATGGCATTGCACAAATTCATCCACCAGCTCATAGAGCACCGGAGCTTCATGGTCCTTGCCAGCCGTCAGGCGCAGCCCGCCGTACAGGAAGAACTCCCCCTGGCGATTGGTATGCAACAAGCTCACCAGCTTGTAACAGCGTCGCCAGTCGTAGGCTTTCTGTTGCTCGTGAGTCAGCTTTGCGGAATCCACCGGATGATTCTGCTCATCGAAAAGCAGCCGCGAGGAGCCTTCGTAGTGCTCATTGTCCGGTACGAACAGATAGCTCGCATCGCCAACAAAGATCCCTTCCGCATCGAACGCGTGGTGCTGCTTAAAGATTCCCACGACCTCGCGGTTGAACCAGGTCTGCAGCAACTCGGCATCGGTATCCCCCGCCAGCTTGCGCAGATAATCCTGGTCGCAAGGGGTCTGGCGATCGTATTCGTTCTTTTCGTTAAACCCAGCACAGCGCAGGGAAATGTCGCCGGTCTCCGGATGGGTGGCCTTGTGGCCCATGGCCGGACCAAAAGCCTCGATCATGCTGCTGGAGCGCACCAGGAAGGGAAAGGCATGAAAGTGATGCTCGCCATGAAAACGCATGGACAGGTTGCTGGCCAGATAGACCCACAAGGGCACATCGTGCCGCTCGCGTGGGGAGGGGTAGCTCTGGGCCAGCTTGTCCAAGATCTTCCGCTCGGTGATGACTCGGAAGAAGTCGGCTTCGCTGACTTCGCCGATGGCATCGACGTAATCAAACTCGCCGCGACGAAACGCTTCGAGCACCTGCGCATCGTTGCGCTCAAACAGCATCGCGGCGGATGTCGACAGTCCCGACTCACTCATCTCAAGGCGCCTCGCGGCGCAACTCCTGGATCTGATCGAGCAGGGCCAGGAGGCGGTTGCCAAGTGCCGATATTTCACTCCGGGCCCGACGCAATCGAGCATACTCCTTACTTTTCATGCGGATCTCGGCGACCCGTTCGGGTGGCAGGGAACGCATGCGGTGGTGCCCCTGCTCACTCCAGGTCAGGACGAAATTACGGTGCAGTTGGCCGCGGGTACAACGGCAGTGCGCATTACCGCAGCGGCGGGCGATCTGATAGACACTGCCCTTGACCAACGGGGTGCGGGCCAAGGCAACTTCGAGAGTCTTCCGCAGCCGCTCCAAAGATTCGAGCAGTTCCCGACGTAAGCGACTGAGTTTTTGATGTTGCTGCGCCCTTGTTTGCATGTATAATATATATATTACATGCAGAATCGCGGGAATCAACACCCAAAATCATGGGGTGGGCCAAAAATGTACGGAGGGGGTAACGAAACGCCGCGCCGCTAAAGGGTGCCGCCCGGGCATCCGCTAGTGTCTGAACTGCAGCACGTCCTATGTGACAAACGACCAAAGAGGTGGGGCATGCTCCTGAATAAGAATAGGGCGGAATCGCCTCCGCCCTTATCGACTATTAGAAATATGAAAGAATTCTTACGCGGCGGTGGCTGCGGAGACGCGCTGTTTTCGCGTGGGCGCTGTTTCTTCGCCTTCCCAACGGACACTGACGAGCTTGGAGACGCCCGGCTCCTGCATGGTGACGCCGTAGAGCACGCTGCCCGTCTCCATCGTTTTGCGATTGTGCGTGACGATGATGAATTGCGTTTGCGCGCTCATATCGCTGATTAAACGCGTGAAGCGTCCCACGTTGGCTTCATCCAGGGGCGCATCCACTTCGTCCAGGATGCAGAACGGGCTGGGTTGGTAACGGAAAATGGCGATCAGCAGCGCCAGCGCGGTCATGGCTTTTTCGCCCCCCGATAGCAGCAAAACGTTTTGCAGGCGCTTGCCTGGCGGCGAAGCCACGATATCGATTCCCGCGTCACCGGAGCTGTCCGGTTCCGTCAAGCGCATTTCCGCCATGCCGCCGCCGAAGATGGTGTGAAACGCGGCGGAAAAATTAGTGTTGATGGCCAGGAAGGCTTGCTCGAATTTTTCTTTGGTGATGAGGTCGAGTTCCTTGATGGCTTGCTGGGTATCAGCGATGGACTGCAGCAGGTCGTCCCGTTCACGCGTCAGGAACGTAAAGCGCTGCTCGCATTCGTTGAATTCTTCCAGCGCCATCATGTTTACCGCGCCCATGTTTTCAATGCGCTGCTTCATTTCGCGATAGTTGGTTTCGGCAAGCACAAGTTCTTCGCCGGACATGAAGGCGGTTTCGGAGGCGATCAAATCTTCGGGCTGCGCGTTCACTTCGGCGAGGCAGGTCTCCCGCAAATGCTGGCGGTCGGAATCGTTGCGAGCTTTGTCCACCTCAAAATGGCCGCGCTCCTCGCGCATTTCCTGCAATGACTGCCGCGCCAGGCGCAGGTGATCCTCGGCCTGTGTCACGCGCGTGCGGCCTTCCTCCCATTCCTGTTCAAGTTGCTTTTGTTTTTCTTCGAGCCGCGTCTTTTCGGCGCGAAGCACTTCCAATTGCTGCGTCAATTCTTCCGTTTGCCGGGCCATGGCTGCTGTTTCTTCGCTGATGGACGCTTCCTGTTGCCGGAGCGCCGTTTCGCGACGTTCCAGATCGGCTCGCTCTTCCTGCAGCCGCATCGCAATGGACTCCACGGAAGCCATGCGTTCGTTCATGGTGGCGAGTTCCGCGCGGGCAGTGGCTAATTCTTCCTGCTCGGCCTGCACCATTGCGCGAAGCTGCACAACTTCTTCGGCCAGGCGGGCGCTCTCGGCTTCCGCCTCGGCTCGCGTGGTGGCGGCGGCTTCATGTTCTAGCCGGGCACGTTCCGCGCGCTCCTGCACGGCGGCAATTTCCTTGCGCATCCGCGCCAGTTCGTCCTGACACGCCGTCAGTTCAAGTCCCAGCCGCGCCAGTTCGCTCTGCATCTGGTCGTGGCGGTGCTTCGCTGCGAATAGGTTGCGCTCTGCCTCGCGGTTTTGTGCGGTAAGTTCCTCGTTGGCCGCTTCCGTGGCGCGCAATTCCACGGTGAGAGTTTCGAGTTCCGCCTGCATCAAGCCACTCTGGTGCTCCAGGTGGATTACTTCCGCATTCACAGTGCGTAGCTCGCGTTTCATCCCGAGCGGTCCAGCCTCGTCCGGTTTGCCACCGGTGACCATGCGGCCCTGGTAGCACGTGCCTTCGGGGGTCACAAACGCATATTGTGGATATTCGCGGGCTAGTTTTTCCGCGGCAACAGCGCTATCCGTCAAGTAGCCGGAACGGAGACGCGGGAGGAAGTGCTTTGCCGCCGGCCCCAGCGGATCGCGGAACTCCACCAATTTATCGAGCCGGGAAATCACGCCGTCTTCCGAGCGGAAATGCATGATGGGCTCGTATTCGTCGAGTTTCAGATTGCGAAGTGAATCGACAAAAAACGTGGCGCGTCCGCCCACTTCATTGCGCAGCAGCGAGACTCCCGCGCGGGCGTGGTCATACGTTTCCACGACCACGTATTCCAGCTCATCACGCATATACTGCTCAAAGGCGGCTTCGTGCTGTTCTTGTACTTCGGCGTAGTCCGCCAGCACTCCAACGGCATGGAAATTGTCGCCGCCATGGCGCTCGTTGGCCGCGAAAAGTTTTTGTACTGCTTCGCCCGTGTACGAGTGATCGTTCAGGATTTGTGTCAGGGTGGAGTGACGCGCGCGCACCCCGGCCAGCGAGTCGCGGAGGGAATCCGCGTGCTTCCTCGTTTCCTCGGTCTTTTGACGAAGTTCCGCCATACGTGCCTGAACTTCCGCGGCCTGCCGTTGCAGTATAGCCAATTGGTTCGTGGCGCTCTGCCAATCTTGGGCTGCGCGGTCAGCGTCGTCGCGCACGGTGATGGAAGATTCCATCAGCGTGCCTTCGCGTTCTTCCAGCTTGCGCAGCGCCCCGCCCTGATGGACCAGCGCCTCTTCAGCCTGCTTCTGCTCGCCATGCAGCCACAGCAAACTGTCATTGGCCTGAGTCGCGGAGCGCCGCAGCGCTTCCATCCGTGCTTCCGATTCCGCGATTTGCGTTGTGCGGAAAGAGGCGCGTGTGCCCAGTTCCTCGACGCGCGCGTTTACAGTGACGGATTCCGTGCGTACCGTTTCTACTATCTGCTGCTGCGCCGCGTTACGCGCTTCCCATTCGGTCGTCTGCGCCGCAAGAGCGTGGCGCTCCGCCGTAATCTGTTCATTCCGGCCGGCCAGTTCCGCGCTGCGCGTGTGGTTAAAGGTGATGCGATTTTCGCTGCGATCCACTTCCAGGGCCGTTTGATTCACCACGTTCTGGTTCTGGCGGATTTCCGCGTCCAGCGAGTAAATGCGCTGGTTCAGGCGATCCTGCTCCGCTTCCTCTTCATGAATGGATAGCGCTTGCTGCGTTTCCGCAGCCGTCAATTCCGCCAACCGCGTGCCCAGACGCTCGGCTTCCGCATCCAGTTCGCGCGCTTTTCCCGCCAGCATCTGGCGAACGATGCCGCGCATTTGTTCGCGAATTTCCGAGTAGCGCCGCGCCTTGGCCGCTTGCCGCTTCAGGGAGCCCAACTGCTTTTCCACTTCCACCACAATGTCGTTCACGCGCGCCAGGTTCAGCTTGGAGGATTCCAGCTTGGCCTCGCTAAGGCGCTTCTTGGTTTTGAATTTGGTTACGCCCGCGGCTTCTTCGATGATGGCGCGGCGCTCCATCGGTTTCGTGGCAAGGATCTGCCCGATGCGCCCTTGTTCGATAATGGCGTAAGAATCCGGTCCCAAGCCCACGCCCATAAACATTTCCTGAATGTCGCGCAACCGGGCCACGCGGCCGTTGATGAGGTATTCGCTTTGGCCGCTGCGGTATAATCTGCGGCTAACCACCACTTCGCCGGGGCGCGTTATCAACTCAGGCCTGTCTGCCTTCTTTTTGCGCTTGCCCTTGAAGCCTGCTTCCGCTGCTTCCTGTGACGACTCCGTTGATAAAGCCAATTCTAGGTTGAGTTCATCCAGAGTCGCAGCCGCTTCTACCGATTGCTCCCCGCTGCTACCAATCGCAGAGCTATCAGTTCCGTCAGCGGCCAGGTTTTCCCTCTCTGCCTCTTCTTCTTCCGCTGCCAATACGAACCGCGCCGCTTCCGCAAGTTCCGCATCTTCCATGGTGATAGTGACTTCGGCCATGCCCAGAGGAGGCCGCTTGGTTGTCCCGTTGAAGATGCAGTCAGACATGCGTTCCGCGCGCAGCGACTTGTGGCTTTGCTCGCCCAGCACCCAACTGATAGCGTCGACGACGTTGGATTTTCCGCAGCCATTCGGGCCGACGATGCAGGTGCTGCCCAGTCCGCTGAACGTGACTACAGTCCGTTCGCAGAAGGACTTGAAACCTACAATTTCCACTTTTCGGAGCTTAAGCAAGGTGTCCCCTTTTGTCGTGAACATCCACTTCGCGGCTTACCTCAATCCCCAAACTCGGCGCGCATTGCAATGCTATCGAACCGCGGCGAGCGTTCGCAAAATGGCCACAGTTCTTCCGCGCGAAGAGAGACGACTTTTCCTTTCCTCGAGGGCAGGGGATTTTCCGGCGACGCTCCTGTCCGTAACAGACAGAAAGCAAACACGTTTGGCAGGTTCTCGTTCAGAGCCCAGCCGCCTGGCGCTAAGATGGCGGTACGGGAACCAAGCCTAGCACGGCCCCCTGCCCCTGTAAAGCCCTACTCAACCTATTGTGGCACTATAGTCCACACCACAAGCTAGAGCTACCAGCCGGAAACTCCTTGATATTTTTCGATTTAGTCGCTCTTCCTCCGGCTTACACTTTACGGAGTATCCAAGATTGATTCACTTCCTTTTTGATTGCAGCCCTTGCAGAGGAAAGGCTGGTCCATGCCTGACACTATCCCGGAGTCCTCGCCCGCCGAGACTCTTCCGCCTTCTTCCCCGGGAGTTGGCTTGCTGGAACGCTCCTTGCTTTCCTTCGCCTTACTGTTGGCCATCTTTTCCTTCTGCACCCCCGCAATCCCCTCCGCGGACATGTGGTGGCACCTCAGCACCGGCCGGTACATTCTTCAGACTCATTCGATCCCACACACCGATCCTTTCTCATCAACGTTTGCAGGAAAACCCTGGACCACCCACGAATGGCTTTCGGACGTCCTTTTCTATTACGTGTACTCGTTGGCGGATTCACCGGGATTGCTCTGCCTCTGCGGCGTGATTCTCGCGCTGGCCTTCTGGTTTGCCTACCGGTCCCTGCCCGGGCCGTTGTGGGTCCGCCTTCTCACCCTGGGATTGGGGCTATGGGCGGCTCGTCCATCGTTTTCCGTGCGCCCACTCGTTTTCACGTTGCTTCTGGCTACCGTGTTCCTCTTTTTCTTGCGCCGTTTTATTTCGCATGGCCGCTACCGCGATCTCTTCGCGCTTCCTGTGTTGACCGTGCTGTGGGTGAATCTTCATGGCGCCTACATTTTGGGTCCTGCGCTTGTTGTCCTTTTCCTTTTGGGTACGGCGGGCGATTGGTTCTGGCGCTTGCACGAAGCCGGAGAGGCAAAGCGTCGCCTTTTGGGCCTCGCGGCCGTTCTTATTGCCTGCATGGTTGTAGTCCCGCTCAATGCCAATGGCTTCGCAATGTACTCCTACCCCTTTGAAACACTGCGCTCTTCCGCCATGCAGTCCGGAATCATGGAATGGCACTCGCCGGATTTCCATCTGGCCATTTTTTATCCCTTCGCCGCTCTTTTGTTTCTAACAGTGGCCGCTTTCGCTCTTTCTCCGTCACGGCCTCGCCCCAGTGAAGTGCTCCTGTTCGGGTTCTTTGGCTTGGCCGCCCTTCACTCCATGCGCAATCTGCCTATCTTTGTTCTTGTTGCCTTCCCCCTGCTGGCAGCCTATGCGTCAATCCCGGTCCAGCGCTCTTGGACCTTTCCGGTGCTGCCGCTTTTGCTTCGCCGCACCCTTGCTGTCGGCGTTTTGATTTTGGTTGTGGTCCTCTCTTCTAACGTGGTGGCCGATCACCTGTCGAACGAACTTACACTTGAGCAATCGCGCTTCCCCTCCAAAGCGGTTTCGTTCCTGGACGAGAATCATCTTCCCGCTCCTATTCTCAACTCCTATGATTTTGGTGGTTATCTGATCTGGAAGCTTTACCCGCGCTATCCCGTTTACATTGATGGCCGCGCTGATTTGTATGGCGACGCTTTCCTCGAAAACTTCATTCACCTTTATCAGGTGGACATGGACCCGCACCCGGCGCTCACCGGCATCCACACAATCATCCTGGAGCCACATTGCTCTCTTGCGAATTTCCTTCGCTTGCAACCAGATTGGAATCGCGCCTACGAAGATCGGGTCGCGGTCGTTTTCTCACGCTGACGTTGCCCCGGCTTCGGCCGCCACTAGAGCTTTTTCGCGACCACCTGCAATCGCCGGTAGTCCATCACCCACTGGCCATCCTTGAACAATTTGCCCCGCGCCTGGCTCTCAATCTCTTCAAACAAATAGTCGCGTTTCTCTTTTTGCAGCCTATCCGTCATTCTCCCGCCGAACATTTCCAGCCAGGTGCGCAAGCCGCGTTCGCCATCTTCCAGCGGCGTTGGCCGGTCAAATAAAAGCGCGTAAGTGACTTCAAGCCCGTGCCACTCCAGTAGGCCAGCGTATTCGGCCACACTCGGATAGAACCATGGGCTCTCAATCGGCGTTTCCGGCCGCAGCTTGTTCCACGCTTTTTCCAACGCTTCCATCAACCCCGCAACATTTCCCTTGCCGCCGAATTCCGCAACGAAGCGTCCGCCGGGCCGCAAGATTCTGGAGATTCCCTGGATAACGCGCTCCGGTTCTTTGATCCAATGAAGGGTGGCATTGGAAAATACGGCATCAAATGATTCGTTCAGCTTAATCTCTCGCGCGTCCATCACATCAAACTGCAACTCCGGAAATTTTTCGCGCGCTTGCCGGATCATTTCTTCCGACTGGTCTATCCCGCGGATCATCGCGCCGCTTGCGGCGATTTGCGCAGTCAAGTGGCCCGTTCCGCAGCCGATGTCCAGGATGCGTTCGCCCGGCTTGGGTTCCAGCAATTCCACCAAACCCGCCGCCATCTTCCACACAAACGAGTGCTTCTCGTCGTACAGGCCCGCATCCCACTTGGCTGAACTCTCCATGATTCCCGTCGCTCCCTTCTATGCTCGGTGTGGTTATTCGCCACCCATCTTTAAAACCGCGCCACCATCCGTCTCCAACACCTCGCCATCGCCGATCCGAAGCGCTGCGCGCGCAAGGCTCGCGTCCGAGACAGGAAGCGTGCTCTTGCCGTCGGTTCTCATATAGCGCAACTGATGAATTCCCGGCGCAAGCCCCTCCACTTGAACTTCAAGATGTGTGCCCTCGGTTGTCTCAGCGGCAAGGACCCACTTCAGCCGCTGCGCGTCGCGCAAGATTTCCCGCTCTCTCACCTTGCGCAGATGATCGGCCTTTCCTTTGTGCCATAACACTGCGTGGCGAAATACCATACCGAATGGCAAATCGTACACCAGCGCCTCCAGGGTGCTCGCCACGCCGGCTGGTTGCTGGAAGTACGCGTGCACCCATCGCCGGTACGTGCGATGCCGGTAACCGCAATTGTGTCCTTGCACGCCAAACCCCAGCGGCGTCGCATCGAATTTCCTCCCATCCAGCACGATTTCACCGGAAAAGATCGCATCCGAGTGCGGCGAACGGCAAAAGCCGATCCAGCCCTTATCGCTCAACGTTGTTCCAAATGTCGAGTTCAACTGCAAGTGTCAGGACACAAAGTGGCCATCCACCCGCAAACTTCCCCAGCACACTCCTTCTTCGATTCCGCTCTCTGCAATCCGGCAATGGAACGGAAGCTTGCGGCGTCGGCTCAATTCCAGTTTCTCGAGCGGATAACCCTGAAGAAAACTGCGCGGCCCACCATTTTGAGGAAACCAAGTTGCCCAAACTTGCGCAGGCATCGCTGTTGCTTCGCTACCCCACCGGCCACGGCCCAGATTCATCACCAGATACCGGAACCACCAAGCGCCGCTGCCGTCGACCAAGCCGCAGCGCAGAAACCACACCTCGTACCGGCGCTTCATTGTAGGCGCGGTATAGACAGCATTGAGCGGGTGCTGGCGCAAGGGGGCCTCGTTGTGATTTTTGCTTCCTGATCGCCGGTCGCTGATATCTGATATCCGGAGGCCGGGGCAGGATATGAGCGAACAGATATCAGCGATCAGGAACCGAAAGAAGAAAGATTACTTCGCCGGTTTCAAATACTTGTCAAACCATTCCACCATCCTGTTTTCAATGTCCACGCGATGCTTGGCCTCGCGCGGGCCGTGTGGCTCGCGCGGATACATTACCAGTTCTGCCGTAACCCCATAGTGCTTCAACCCGCGGTAGAGTTCCTGGCTCTGCCCGGGCGGATCGATGGTGTCCGCCGCGCCCTGCAGAATGAGTGTCGGCGTCTTCGCATTCTTTATATAAAGGAAGGGCGAGGAGTTCAGAAATCCTTCCGGCTTCTCATAAGGTGTGCCCCAGAACCACTCGTCATACGCCGGATGCTCTTCTGCGCCAAATTCCGAAATCAAGTTGGACATGCCGGCTCCGGAAACCGCTGCTTTGAACTGCGTCGTCTGCGTCACGGCCCATTCCGCCATGTAACCGCCGTACGACCACCCGCCAATTCCCATACGTTCCGGGTCGGCAATCCCTTTCTTGATCAGATCTTTCACACCCTCCATCACGTCCTTGAAATCTCCGCCGCCCCAATCCGCGCGATTCATTTCCACAAATTTCTCTCCGTACCCGGTTGATCCACGCACGTTCGGATAGAACACGGCGTAACCCCGCGCCACCAGCAATTGTCCCCAAGTATCGATGGTGTCTCGCCACCTCCCCGTCGGCCCGCCATGCACCAGAACTACCAATGGCAATCGTGTTTTGCCGTCATAGCCAGCCGGCCGCAACAACGCGGCCTCGATCTCCAGTCCATCAAGCGATTTGTATTTGTAAACTTCCGGGATGCTTACGGCATAATCTTTCAGCCCATCGTTCAAATGACTCACAGCCTGGGCGTCGCCTTTGGTATCTCGCAGCCAGAGTTCCGGCATAGCTGCGGAATTTGATCCCACAAACGCGATCTCTCCAGAGGCCGCCACCGCAAACTGATTCGGATTTGTCGGCAATTCGCGCGAATCCTTTTTTTCTCCTTCGCTGTTGTAGCCCACGAACTTGATGGCGAACCCTTCGGCGTAATCGGCAATCAGCCAGCCGCCCTTAGCCCAGTGATAATCCATGATCGGCCGGTCCAAACTTGCTCCGGTCAAATTGCGCGCTGCACCTCCGGTAACGGGGAGGAGCAGAATATCGCCAGCTTCAGGGCCATCCTCGCGGCACCCTGTAAAACTAAGCGTCGTTCCGCCAGGAGACACGCGCAAATCACCAACCGGCCCGTTCGGCGCCAGCAGTTCTTTCATCTTTCCATCTTTGGTATTGACCAGATAGATCCGGTCCGTGTATTCGTCGCTCGCCGGACGATTCGTTGCAATCACGGCGATGCTTTGCCCATCGGGCAGCCACGCCAGTTCCTTCACTTCCCAGTTCGGCTCGGTCAACGCACGCGATTCGTGATTGGCCAGGTGCAGCAATCGCAGGCGCGGGTGTTTCTCGTCTTTGTCCACTACATGCGCGTCGTCCTTCTCTTTTTCTTTCTTTTCCAGAGCTTCGCCTTTGGGATCCGGTGCCAAGTAAGCGATCGTTTGTCCGTCCGGCGACCATTCAAACACCGTCACACTGGCTTTTTCCTTTGTGGCCGCGGCGCCTTCACCGCCCTCACTCCGCAAAATGTAAATTTGTTCTTCGTCTCCTCCTCGGTTGGATAGAAACGCCAACTGGTTTCCCTCGGGTGACCATCGCGGCCGCGACTCGGATTTCTCCGAGTACGTAAATTGCCGCGTTGTGTTGCTCCCTTTGTCGTACATCCAAATGTGCCGCGTGCGCTTTTCGCCTTTCTGTGGATCGCTCACAACAAAAGCGACCTTGGTACCGTCGGGAGAAAATTGCGGGTCTTGCACATCGCGCCATTCCAGAAAACTCTCCGCCGTCAGTGGCTTCTTCACTTGCGCCGCGGTTTTCTCTTGCGGCCATCCCGCGCTCGCGCTGCATGCCAATGCCCCACAAGCTAAAACCACTCTCAATTTCCGCATCGCATCCCCTCTCCAAAACTCAGTGCTCTCAGATGTCTGGACTTTATGGCTCGAGCCAATTCCTGTCAATCGAGCCGCATCCGCCGCCTTCCGCTCATCGGGCTGGCGCCAGATTCAGTTCAGCTTCCGCTCAAGCTCCGCCCACCTCTCATACAACGCATCAATCGTTTTCTGCGCCGCTTCCAGTTCCAGCGACGCCGCGTGTAGGCGCGCTCCATCGCTCATGATCGCAGGGTCCAGCAGCGCATCATGTTTGGTCTGCAAATCTCTCTCTGCTTCAGCGATGCGTTCTTCGATCCCCTCAAACTCGCGAGCTTCCTTGTAAGACAGTTTCTTCTTCGTCAACGAAGTCTTCGGTGCACTTACCACCCTGTTCGGGCTCTGCGTTTCTGCTGAACGATTACTCTTTTCCGCGGCTTGCTGTGCGCGCTGCCACGCCTCCCACTGCTGGTAATCCGCAAAGCGTTCCGCGCCACCCAGCCCGTCCAGCCCCATTACCACGGTGGAAACGCGGTCCAGCATGTAGCGATCGTGCGTCACCAGCACCAGCGCCCCGCGATATTCCAGCAGGCTTTCCTCCAGAATTTCCAGCGTGGGAATGTCCAGGTCGTTAGTCGGCTCATCCAGCAGCAGCACGTCCGCCGGTTGCAGCATTAATTGCGCGATCAGCACGCGCGCGCGTTCGCCGCCGGAAAGCCGCCCGACTTTCTGATTGAGTTGCTCGCCAGTAAACAGAAATCGCGCCGCCCACGCTGCCACATGGATCACACGGTCCTGATAAATCACCGCATCGCTATCCGGCGCCAGCGCGCGACGCAGCGTCATCTCCGGGTCGAGCACGCGATTCTGGTCGAAGTACACCATGCGCAACGCAGCCGCCCGGCGCATGCTCCCGCGTGCCGGCTGCAATTCGCCGTTCAGCAATCGCAGCAGCGTCGTCTTGCCGCTGCCATTCGGTCCCACCAGGCCCACGCGCATCCCCGACGTGATGATGAAATGCACATCGCTGAACAGCGTCCGCTCACCCATCGTGCAACCCACGCCGTCCAGCGTGATCAACTGTTTCGTCTGCCGCCCCGATGAAGAAAAATCAATCTGCGCGCTGGTGCTTCGCGTGCGCGCGTTCAACTCCGCAAGCTCGCCGATCATTTCGTGCGCTTTATCTATGCGCGCTTTCGATTTCGTCGTTCGCGCCTTCGGCCCGCGCCGCAACCACTCGATCTCCGTGTGCACGCGATTTTCCAGCGCTTCTTGCCGGTTCCTCTGCGCGTGCAGATACTCTTCCTTCGCTTCCAAAAATGTGCTGTAGTTCCCGGAGACCTTTAGCGCTCCGTCGTCGTAAGCGGCGCTGAGCTCCACCATTTCGTTCGCCACATTTTCCAGGAAATAGCGGTCGTGGCTAACCACCACGCACGCAAACGCCGCGCTCCGCAAAACGCTTTCGAGCCACTCGATGCCTGCCAGGTCCAAATGGTTCGTCGGCTCATCGAGCAGCAGAATGTCCGGCGCTTGCACCAGCGCTTCCGCAATCGCCAATCGCTTGCGCCATCCGCCAGAAAGTGTGGCGGCTTCTGCATTCAGATCGCTGAGCCCCGCACGCCCCAAAATCTCAGGGATACGCGAAAGGCGCTCGCTCTCCGCCACATTGGCGCGATCTAGCGCCTTTTCGATCACCGTGCGAATTGTTTCTCCGGGAGTAAATTCCGAAATTTGCAGCACCGCGCTCAGTCGCACGCCCTTGCGAATGGCCACTTCTCCGGCGTCGGGACTCACCTGCCCGTTTAACATGGCCAGCAAGGTGGATTTGCCGGACCCGTTTGGCCCTATTACCCCGATGCGATCACCCTCGTTCACTGTGAACGATATATTTTTGAATAGGGGCGATGCGCCAAACCGTTTTGACAATCCCTGTGCGCTGATGATCGGTGGCAAGTGTTCCGCTCTTTTTATGATTTTTGCGGCCACATTTGGCTGCCAGTTGAGAATACCAGCAGCTCCCTACGATCGGGTGATGTCTCCGCAATCGTACGTAACCCGCTTATTCCTCTGCGTGTTCCGCCGATCTCACTGATTTCCCCGTGTCGCCTGTGGAAATCCGTCGCCGAAATTGCAACACGGTCAGTCATGTTAAGGCTGGTAGGGCTAGCACCTTCTCTTGTTGTGTAGCGGCGCATCAGAAATCGTCTTTCAACAGGTCTCACCTGATTTCCACAGGAGTGTATGTTCAGACTGTAAACATTCTGTGATACAACCATAACACTTCGTTGGTAGTTTCTCGGTATACAGTTCGGCATCTGGAGGGGTTGCCCCAATTCCGTTTTTTGCGGGTCTATTACTCCGTTTGAATCGCTCCAGGATCGTCCGCAACCCGTCCTAAAAGCATTGACAAGGTGCAAAGGGAGAGGTGTTCATGAACCGCTTAGCGAAGTTCCTTGCAGGATTTCTGTGCAGTTTTCTGTTCCTGTTGATTTCCGCCAGCCCGTCGCGCGCGCAATCCACCACCGACGGGGCCATTGGCGGAACAGTTTTCGATTCCAGCGGTGCGGTAGTTCCAAATGTCACGGTTACGGTGCGAAACAACGGCACCAACTTTGAGCAAACCACTACTACCGATGACACCGGCCATTTTCAAGTACTGAAGCTGCAGCCCGCTTCCTACACCTTGAAAGTAGTAGCCACCGGTTTTGCAAATTTTGAAGTTCAGAGAGTCGACGTCCAAGTTGGCGTTACCACGGAGATCGATCCGCGTCTGAATCCCGCTTCCGCCGGGGAGACTGTCCTGGTAACGGAAAATACTACCCAGGTCAATACGACGGATCCCGGCTTTGGGCCATTGGTGGACCAGACCGACATCCAGAATCTTCCGATTAACGGCGGACGCTGGTCAGACTTTTCCCTCCTTACGCCTGGTGTCGTGAACGATATCAATGGCTTTGGTCTGCTCAGTTTCCGAGGCATGAGCACGCTGCTCAACAACAATACCGTTGACGGGGCGGATAACAACCAGGCGTTCTTTTCTGAGGAACGCGGCCGAACACGAGCGGGCTATTCCAGCGCCAAGGCTGCCGTGCAAGAGTTTCAAGTCAATACCTCTAACTATTCCTCGGAATACGGACGCTCGGCAGGGGCCGTCGTGAATACGGTCACCAAGAGCGGCACCAACGATTACCATGGCGAAGTTTATTTCTACGATCGCGACAATTCCTGGGGCGCCACCAATCCTTTCACCACCCTGACATCGCAAACTTCGCCCGGAGTCTTTACCACCACTCCTTACAAGCCTGTGGATGTACGCAAAATGTACGGCTTCGGTGTGGGCGGGCACATCATCAAAGACAAACTGTTCTTCTATTTTGCCTTCGATCGTTATGACCGCAACTTCCCCGGGACAGCAAAAGCTACGAATCCAACCGCTTTCTTTAGCGTTCCGTTGGTAACAAGCTCGACAATCACCACGCTTGCCGGGCGCCTTGGCGTCACCGCGGATCAGGCGCTCACGGATTACACCAACGGCTTGCAGGGTCTTCTGGGAGAACTCGGCCCTGTGCCGCGCAAGGGCCAGCAGACCATCTACTTTCCGAAGCTGGATTGGCAAATCAATTCCAAGAATCACGCTTCCTTTGAGGTCAACAGGATGCGTTGGGCCTCGCCCGCTGGAATCCAGACGCAAGCCAGCAATACGTACGGCATCGCCAGCTTTGGCAACGACTACGTTCAAGACACCTGGGGCGTCGCCAAGCTATACACTTTCCTGACCCACACCCTCTCCAACGAGGCGCGCTTCCAGTATGGCCGCGATCTCGAATTCGAGTTCGCGCAATCGCCCACAGCGTACGAACAGTCCAACTTTCTGACATCACCGAGTTTCCCGGGGTACACGAATCCTCTCGGCCTGCCGCCCGATGTCTTCATCACAAACGGTTTTGACATGGGCGTTCCCACTTTTCTGCAGCGTCCCCTGTATCCTGACGAGCGCCGCACGCAATTTGCCGACACGATCACCTGGACCCGCGGCAAGCACGCGGTCAAGTTTGGCGTGGATTTCGCCCACACGCATGACGTGAGCGAAAACCTCCGTTATCAATACGGCTCTTTCAGCTATTCCACGTTGATGGACTATTTCTCAGATCTCTACGCCGTGAACACGTGCACGACAACGGGTAACGCCCATATTCCTTGCTATAACAACTTCCAACAAGCATTCGGTCCGCTGGGCTTTACCTTCAACACCGGCGACATCGCATTCTTCGCCGAAGATAGCTGGCGCATTCGTCCCAGGCTCTCGCTAACCCTGGGTCTCCGGTATGAGGATGAGATGATCCCCTCCGCCATTCTTCCCAATCCTTTGGCGCCTCAAACGGCCCATATGCCGAGCGACAAGAATAATTTCGGGCCACGTCTGGGTTTTGCCTGGGACATTACTGGCAACGGCAAGACATCTTTGCGCGGCGGCTACGGCATCTATTTTGGCCGAATCATCAACTCCACGATCTACAATGCCCTGACCAGCACGGGCGAGCCGGGCGCTCAATTCTCCTACTTTTACTCCAAAACCAGTCCTGGTGCGCCTTCGTTTCCAGAGATCCTGTCGACCCAACCTTCCGCCGCTTCCGCGCTGAGCATCGCCTACTTTGATCCACACTTCAAGGCGCCATCGGTCCAGGAAATGGACCTGTCCTTGGAACGCGAAATCGGCTGGAACACTGTGCTTTCCGTCAGTTACATGGGAAGCCTTGGCCGGCACCTGCCGAATTTCGTGGATACCAATATCAATCCGGTCACCCCGGCTAATATTTCCTATAAAGTCGTGGACCCAACGGGGAAGGGACCACTGGCTGACGGCAGTTCCTACACGACCGCTTACTACGGGATTGAATTACTTCCAACGCCTGCAACGCGCCCGAATGCTAATTTCGGGTCCATGAGCGACATCTTCAGCGGCACGAACTCCAGCTACAACGCGATGGCGGTACAAGCCAACAAACGCATCAGCAACCATCTGCAGTTCAACGCCAACTACACATTTTCTCACTCCATCGACTACGGGCAGAACGCCAGCACGTTCTCAGACACCAATGACCTTCTCGTGCCAACTGATCTCAAGGCCGAAAAGGGAAACTCCATTTTCGACGTCCGCAATCGCATTGTCTTCAGCATGATCGCGGAAGCGCCTTGGAAGGTCCAGGGATTGGCGGGTTACCTACTCAACGGTTGGCAAATCGCTCCTCTCTACCAAGCTCAAAATGGTTTGCCATACTCGCTTGTGACTTCCGGCACCCCACCAAACCTCGTTGTTAACGGCATCACCTATAAAGCTTTGGGATCGAGTATCAACGGTTCCGGTGGGCGGAAGGGAATCGACATCATCGGCCGAAACTCTTTCTCATTGCCACGCACTCAGGTTGTTGACCTGCGCCTCTCGAAGAAATTCCTGTTCAAGGAGCGTTACGGTGTTGAGGTGATGGGAGAAGGCTTCAACTTGTTCAACCACCAAAACTACACGGGCGAAAACAATACGGGTTATTTCGTCACCACAAGCAACATCACGCTCCCCGACGGAGTAACAAAAGTGCAATGCAGCAATACAGCTCCTTGCCTCAACTTTAACTGGACGACTCCTACGAACACGACCTCTGCTCTTCCCGTCTTCGGCAGCCTGACCAACTCCAACAGCAACTTTGCCTATTCTTCTCGCCAGGTTCAGATCGGCGTGAGAGTGACTTTCTAGCTGAAACCACAGCCGCGTTTGCGGCAAACAATAAAGGGGCGGCCGCATCTGTGTGCCGTCCCTTTTTGTTGCAGATTGTGTTCTTTGGCGGATGCGTTTGCCCATTCTTGTGTAGCTTTGTTTTGTGTTTCAGCGGTGCGTCGCAACTTGCGAGGTTGTAGTTGTGGTGTGTACCGTCTTCAATGAATAGTTGTGTGCCGCGCCAGCGGTCGCCGCAGTGATGTGCACGATGGAGACCCAGCGCTCCAGTTTGTGGTGGCCGTAGTGGTGAAACAGGCCCGAAACGCCAATCGATAGACCTGTGGCGGCGGCTTCGATTGAGGCAAACGCTGCGTGGTTGTCAACCACAGAATTTGTTAGCAGCACCTCATTGTCACCGCGCCTGCGAAAGTTCAGCGTGGAAAAGTAATCCAGCGTGCGAGACGCTCCAATACCCGCAAAGAGCCACCCGTTTTCCTTGTCCCAGAAGCGGTGTGGTTTGGCAGGCTGCGGGTTTTCTGGTTTCCGTGCGGGTTCCGGCGCAACCGGGGGCTTACTCTCTTCCTGGGCCAACGCGGAACATGACCAAAGCAAACACGTCACGGCAACCAGAACAGTAATCCATAAAATTCGCACGCGAAGGTTTTCCTTGGCCATTTATCTATCCATTAAGAAGTCAATCCCAGTATAACCGTGCACGTTCCACGCGCCGAGCAGTACGATACGCTCAGCCGGGTGCGCCAAGAGTGCGCCTCAGGAGTTCGCAACCATGAAAAAAGCAGCCCTTCCACTCTCTCGGGTCTATCGCTTGTTGGAGCCTGGGCCAGTCGTGCTGGTCAGTTCCGCTCGCGGCGGAAAAGCCAACGTGATGACCATGTCGTGGCACATGATGGTTGAGTTCGAGCCGCCCCTGGTTGCGTGCGTGATCAGCAATCGCAACTACACTTACGACATTCTGAAGGAGACGGGCGAATGCGTGATCAACATCCCCACTGCCGAGCTGGCAAAGAAAGTCGTGGGCTGCGGAAACATCTCGGGACGCCGCGTCGATAAGTTCAAGAAATTCCATCTCACGCCGCTGCCTGCCTCACAAGGCGCCGCGCCCCTAATCTCCGAATGTTACGCCAATCTAGAATGCAAAGTGGCCGATGCCAACATGGCGGAGAAATATTGCATTTTTATCCTGGAAGTCGTCGAAGCCTGGATCAATCCCGCAAAGAAAAATCCCCGCACAATTCATCATTGTGGTTTCGGCGAATTCATGGTCGCGGGACGCCACATCAAATTGCCATCCAAAATGAAATGAAAGCTGGAAACAGATTTGCATTTGAGAGGGATCCGCTTCGCCGTGAAGCTAATTTGCGAACCGCCGCGCGGCCAGCGCGATCGGCAGACCCACACAGAACATGTGTATGACCACTCCGATGACCATCATCTCCAACGAAAATGGATATTTCGCTGCCGCGGAAAGAGGCAAAACAACGCGATTCATGAAGAAGTACACGGCCACGCCATACAAAAACCCCGCAATCACGGCATGCTGAAGGAGTACGCTAATTCGGCGGCTCGCCAGCACGAAGACCGTCGCCGCGCCAAACGCAATCACGAAATGAAGAAGCAGCCCCAGCGCCGCCGTTGCAAGTGCGCCCTCTCTGGCTTTCGGCCCCAGCAATCCGGCGGCGATTCCCTGCAGCAGTGGAATCGGCCTCAGTCCAAACGAGCCGTAAACAACGAACGCGGCGGTAATATCAAGCACGCCGCAGGCGAGTCCGCCCCACAGAATCGCAGGCAGATTCCTGGGCCCCTGCGCCGAAAATGCCATCGACGCTGCTATCATTTGCCCCTCCCTACCGAAAAAATCTCGCGCACGGACTTGCCAAGAAATCACATCTGTTCACTCCGGGTCAAGGTAATATCGTTTCGCGGTGCCACAAGAACTTCGCAACATTCAGCGCCGCGCATCATCGGAGCCACGAAACTATGTTCATTCGAATTTCCGCCCGTTTCCTGTTCGCTGCCTATCTTGCTGCCTCCATGATCCCGACGCACGCCGCCGTCCACTATGACGAAGCGCGCAAAGTCTTCCGCCTGGATTCCTCCGGTGTCACTTACGCTTTCGGGATCAACGAACGTGGCGGACTACAGCCGCTTTACTGGGGCGCCGCGCTTTCCCTCGGCGATCTCATCGGCCCCGCAAGATCCGATCCCGGCGTCGCCTCGCAGGATCCCAGCACGAGCACCACTCCCCAGGAATTCGCCGGCTGGGGCCAGGGCCTGTACACCGAGCCCGCACTGAAAATTAGTTTTCAGGATGGCAATCGCGACCTTGTCCTCCACTACGTCTCGTACAAAATCGACGGGCAAACGCTCACCGTTCTCCTGAAGGATATCGAGCGCAACGTCTTCGTTACGCTGCGTTATCAGATGGACGCCGACACCGGAATCATTGGCCGTTCCGCCGTCATCGAAAATCGCGGCACCGTTCGCATCGTCGTCAACAGCGCTTCCGCCGCCACCTGGACTCTTCCTCACGGCAGCGATTACAGCCTGCGCTATCTGGCAGGACGGTGGGGCGGGGAATTTCTGATTCACCAACAGCGCATCCAGCCCGGCGAAACCGTCCTCGAGAGCCGACGCGGTGCTACCGGCCAGCAGAACAATCCGTGGTTTGCTATCGCTCGTGGTGATTTCGCGAACGAAGAATCAGGCGACGTCTGGTTTGGCGCTCTTGCCTGGAGCGGCTCGTGGCGCATCTCCGTCGAACTCGATCAGGTGCGCCAGGTGCGCGTTACCGGCGGTTACAACTCCTTCGACTTCGCTTACGCGCTCGCGCCCGGTGAACATCTGGAAACTCCCGTCTTCTACGCCGGCTATTCAGCGAACGGCGCCGGAGAAGCTTCACGCCTGCTCCATCGCTTCGAATTGGCGCACATTCTGCCCCAGGCATCGCAGCCTCGCCCCCGTCCCGTGCTCTATAATTCTTGGGAAGCCACAGAATTTAATGTCGACGAAGCCGGGCAGATAAGGCTTGCCGAAGCCGCCGCAAAAATCGGCATTGAACGCTTCGTGATGGACGACGGCTGGTTCGGCCAACGCGTTAACGATCATGCAGGCCTCGGCGATTGGTACGTGAATCCCAAAAAATTTCCAAACGGCCTGAAACCGCTGATTGATAAGGTGCACGCCCTGCACATGGATTTCGGCCTCTGGGTCGAGCCGGAAATGGTCAACCCAGACAGCGACCTTTATCGCAAACATCCCGACTGGGTTCTCAATTTCCCCGGACGCCCGCGCACGGAGGCTCGTCAGCAGCTTGTGCTGAATCTCGCGCGCCCGGATGTTCGCCAATATGTTTTCCATTTCCTCGACGCGCTGCTACGTGAAAACGACATCAGCTTTCTGAAGTGGGATTACAACCGCGGCTGGTCCGAGCCCGGCTGGCCTGCGATTGCCAACTCGACGCAGGACAGCGAGCAGCAGAAGGTTTACGTCAAGTTCACCGAGAATCTTTATTCCATCCTTGCGGAACTGCGCGCCAAACATCCCGGCCTCGAAATCGAATCCTGCTCAAGCGGTGGTGGCCGCGCCGATCTCGGTATCATGCACTACACCGATCAGATCTGGACCTCTGACGATACCGACCCCTTCGATCGCCTCAGAATTCAGGATGGCTTCACCCAGGCTTATTCGCCGGGCGTGATGATGGCTTGGGTTACCGGCTCGCCTAATTGGGTGAATCACCGCTCGACCTCGCTCGAGTATCGTTTCCTTTCCTCCATGCAGGGCTCGCTTGGCGTAGGCGACAATCTGAACAATTGGACGCTGGAGGATTTTGCCACCGCGACGCGTTTGATCTCTGCCTATAAATTGGTGCGCGACACGGTACAGCACGGTTCTCTCTATCGCTTGCTTTCCCCGCGCGACGGAAGCGAATTCTCCGCCACGGAATCCGTTTCGCCAGACAAGAACCAGGCGGTTATTTTTGCTTTTCTGCATTCCGGCCAAATGGGCTATCCCTTCCCAACTCTGTATGTGAAGGGTCTGGATCCGGATGCAACCTACACGCTGACGCCGATCGCCGGCAAAGCGGCCGTGGGCACACTGCCAGTTGCCTCCGGCCGCTACTGGATGGAGCACGGCCTCGAACCGGAATTGCACGGCGACTTCCAGGCCGCCGCCTTCCGTCTGGACAAATCGAGCTGACCCCCTCATCGGTTTCCATGGAGCAAACACAGCATCACGTTGCAGAAACCGGCCGCTTCCGCGGAACGTCTTATAAGCAGAGCACGATTCAAGGCTCACACTCGCTCACGATGTGGGAGGTAGCTCATGTACAGGTACCTGTTCGTGGCAGTGGTGTTGGCAGCGCCGGTTTTTGCGCAGGACCAGCCAATCGACGCGCGGGCGGCGGCGGGGTGCGGCCCAGCGAACATCAATTTCGACGTCAAGACAGATAAGAAGCAACACGCCGTGACGCAACCGGGGCCGCGTAAGGCCATGGTGTATGTGATCCAAGAAGAAAAATGGAACCCCGGATACATGCAACTCTCGCATGTGACAACGCGTGTGGGACTAGACGGGAATTGGCTTGGCGCGAACCACGGTGCCTCGTATCTGTCGTTTGCTGTGGAACCGGGCGATCACCGTGTGTGTTCGGATTGGCAATCGAATTTCGAGTCTTTTCAGAAATTGAGTGGAGCGGCGGAGCTGACGGCGTTAGCAGGAAAGGCCTACTACTTCCGGGTTTTTGTGTTCGCTGGTGATAACGAGCGCGAACCGTACTTGAAAGTTGAAGCGGTGGACGAGGCGGAAGGCCTGCTCCTGATCTCAAAGTCCGCTCTGAGCAGCTCGAAAGCCAAGAAGTAACGAAACCCTGCGCCGAGCAAACGTTTTGCCTGTGTGCTCGCTGTCATTGTTGTGTAACCTGCACTGTGATTGAATCGCACCAAGGAGGCAACCATGCCCCAGGTCCCTGCTCTTATTGCCGATTTTCTCAGCGGAAAACGTATCGCCGTTGCCGGAGTTTCTCGCGGAAAGCAAAGCGCCGCGAATGCCGTGTTCTGCAAACTCCGCAAATCCGGTTACGAAGTCTTCCCAATCAATCCCAACGCCTCTGAAGTGGAAGGCGCAACCTGCTACCCGAATCTGGCAAGCATTCCTGGTGAACTCGATGGCTTGGTCATCGCTACTCACCCCAACGTTTCGCAGCAAGTGGTGCAACAAGCAGCCGCGCGCAATGTCCGCCGCATCTGGTTCCACCGCTCGTTTGGACAGGGAAGCGTCTCCATCGAGGCAACCCAGGAATGCGCTCGCGCCGGTATCCCCTGCATCGTCGGAGGATGCCCGCTGATGTATTGCCAACCCGTCGATTTCGCCCATCGCTGTATGTGCGCGTGGCTGCGCTGGCGGGGGAAAGTTCCGCGCTGAGCTAGTCTTCGAGGCGGTGCCAAACGATATCGAGCGTGCTAGACTTCAGTTTCTGGAAGTCACCCTGCACGTTTCCGATGACGTCGCCCAGCGCCTCGCCGCCGGTGGAGACGTTTCTCGCCGCGCTTTGGAGGCTCTTGCCTTGCAAGGTTACCGCGAGCAATCCGTAACGCTCTATCAGGTCTCGGAAATGCTGGGCCTGTCACGAATCGAGACGGAAGATTTTTTGGGCCGGCACCAGGTGCCGTTGTTGCCATCGCGGAGGCGGATCTCGATCGCGAAGCGGCGCTGTTTGAGGCGGCTTCGCGCCGCGCTCATCGTTAGCAAAGTAGCGGCATGATCGCCGTTTCCAATACAACTCCTCTCCGCTATCTAATCGCCATTGGGCACGAGAATCTCTCGTTTTCTGGGAGACTTGGCGTATTGGAGCGCGCGGACACGATGGGCCTGGTCGCGGACTTTCCGAAAGTTCTCGAGCAACTGAAAGCGGGCGGGTTCTTTTTCGCCGAATCCCTGCACCAACAGCTTTTGCATCGCCATCGATTGCGCACCGCTGCCAAGTGAGAAACCTCTTCCCAGGTCTTCCGCACGCAGTGCTTCACCGCTCGCCAAGAATGGACCGGCTTTGCTTCGCAGAATTGACCCACCAGACCGCAGGGTGACAGAGGATCGCGCACGCAGTTGAATATAAGGATGGCGACAATAGTCGCCATGGGAAACCTTGCGAAGAGACCTTGCCGTATTTGTCGACATTGGTTCCGACCTGACCCGCGGGTAGGTGCTCGTCAGCGGGCTTGTCGTAATTCCTCCTGCCAGAAGACCCGTCACCAACAAGCCCAAGCTAAGTGGTGCGCACGGAATCCCGACTATTTCATTGCTCGGCGGATCCAGGATCGGAGTCTGTCAGAAAAGCCACCGGAACCATTAAGGTTACGGCCACCGCTGTCGCGACTTCCCTGGGATCTCGCGCAAGACGAGTTCGGGGTCAAAGGTGCTGATTTCATTGGAGTTATGGGCACACTACTCCTGAGTACCGCGCAAGACGAGTTATGAGGCTATTTTCTTGAATCTACTGGGGATAGAGGACTACTTGGGGGGTACCTCGTGCAAGACGAGATCCGCGTTGTGTTCTGATTCCATCGAAGGCGGAAGGGATGGAGCTGGAATTTCATCAATTGGAACTGCGTTACGACCGGCTGCGGATCGTGCGCCCGGATCACGAGCGACGACTGTTGAGCTCGCTCGCCGAAGTCGGCCAACAGGTTCCCATCGTGGTGGTGAAGCAGGATGGTGATGAACACTTTGTAGTGATCGATGGCTACAAGCGGGTGCGTTCCCTGCGCCGTCTCGGCCGCGACACGGTCGGTAGCTTCTGCTGGGAGTGCGGCGAGGCAGAAGCTTTGGTGGTGAGTCGGCTGTGGCACACGGGGGAATCGGAAACGGCGTTGGAGCAGAGCTGGCTGCTCGTGGAACTCCACGAGCGATTCCAACTGTCCCTGGAAGAGTTGGCCCGACGTTTCACTCGCTCGGTCAGTTGGGTCAGCCGGCGCCTGGCCCTGGTGCGCGAACTGCCGGAATCGATTCAGGAACGCGTGCGTCGAGGCGAAATCGTGGCGCATGCCGCGGAAAAGTATTTGGTTCCTTTGGCGCGCGCCAACCAGCAAGCCTGCCTTCGGCTGGTCGAAGGGGTTGGTTCGTCCCGGCTGAGTAGCCGGGACATGGCCGTTCTTTATGCCGCGTATCGTGACGGAAACGCGGTCACCCGCCAACGTTTGCTCGAAGCCCCGTTGCTTTTCCTGAAGGCCTTCAAGGAGTCGCTGACATCTCCTCCACCGTCATCGAGTCCCGAGGAGAATCTGCGGACCGATATCGAAGTGTTGGGCTCGGTCGCGCGACGGGCGCATCGGCGGCTTCGCCAAGGAGCGCTGCAAAATCTCCTGGAAAGAGAACGTGAAGAGTTGGCGCGGAGTCTTCGGCAGTCTCTGGAGGAGATCCGTAGTATGGCAGAACGTTTTGATCAGGAGATGGGACATGCTGGACCAGAGCACACGAACGGCAATCCTCAAGCTGCATGAACAGGGGCACAGCCTGCGCAGTATTGCACGGGTCATGAGAGTTTCGCGCGGCGCGGTGCGAGAAGTGCTCCGCGCAGGTTCGGCCGAGGTGCCCCGCATCGAACGTCCCGAAGCAGCCGCTCCGTACCGCGAGGCGATTCTGGAGCTCTATGCATCGTGCAAAGGAAATCTCGTTCGTGTGCATGAAGAGTTGATCGCCTCGGGCGCTAATTTTTCCTACCAAGCCTTGACGGCCTTCTGTCGGCGTCAAGGAATCGGCCAGGAAGAAAAGAAACCGGTCGGGCGGTACTCCTTCGAACCGGGCCAGGAGATGCAGCACGACACTTCGCCGCACATCATCAACCTAGGTGGTAAAGAGCGCCGCGTGCAAACGGCCTCGTTGGTTCTGTGTTACTCCCGCATGGTCTTCTTTCAGTTCTATCCCAACTTCACGCGCTTCCACTGCAAGGTGTTCCTTACCGATGCCTTGCACTACCTGGGCGGCGGCTGTACCACCTGCATGATCGACAACACGCATCTGGTGGTGCTCCAGGGGACCGGACGCGATATGGTTCCCGTCCCGGAGATGCAAGCCTTTGGTGAACGCTACCACTTCGCGTTCAAAGCCCATGAGAAAGGAGATGCCAATCGTTCCGCTCACGTGGAACGGAGGTTCTCCTATATTGAAAACAACTTTTTGGCCGGCCGCGCCTTCCGGGACTGGGAGGACGCCAACCGCCAGGCTCGCGAGTGGTGCGACAAGGTGAACGGAACTTTCCGAGCGAAACTCAAGGCCAGCGCGCGAGAACTCTTTGCCATCGAGCAAGCGTTCCTGAAACCACTGCCAGTCTGGGTGCCTCCGGTCTACCTTCTGCATCAGCGCATCGTGGATGTCGAAGGTTATGTCAGCGTTGCGACCAACCGCTATTCCGTCCCCGTGGAAATGATCGGCCGACGTGTAGAGGTACGCGAGAGCAAGGACACCATCGAGATCTATGAGGGACCGCGCCTGATCGCCACCCATCCCAGGGTCGCGGAACCAACCGGGCGCCACTTTACCTTGCCCGAGCATCGTCGCCCGCGTGGTCGAGGAGTGAAGCTGTCGGAGACGTCACTCGAAGAAAAGATCTTGCTGGAAACACTTCCTGAACTTGCCGGCTACGTGCAAGCCCTCAAGGAACACAGTGCCGGCCGCGGAACCCTGGCGTTGCGGCGCTTGCTCTCGATGGTGAATGACTATCCCCGCGAGCCTCTGCGAGAGGCACTCGAAGAAGCCGCACAGTACGGACTGTACGATCTCGATCGCGTCGAGACGGTGATCCTCAGAAAGCTCGGCCGGGAATACTTCCAGATCCGTTTGAACTAGGGAGACGAGCATGACGGAAGAAACTCAGCAACTGCTGGAGAATCTGCGCCTGAAAAAGATGGCCACGATTCTTGACCAGGAGTTGGAAAATGCCAAGAACAACTCGCCCTCCTACAGCGAGTTCCTTCTCCGACTGTTGCAAGCGCAATGGCATGAACGGCAGGAAAAATGTCTGCAGTACCGCATCCAGCAGGCGCGACTGCCGGAACAGTGGACCCTGGAGTCGTTTCCTTTCAAGAAGCAGCCGGGCGTCTCGCGCCGCCAGATCCAGGAACTTGCCGAACTGGAGTTCATTCCTCGTGCCGAGAATATCGTCTTCATCGGCCCAACCGGTGTGGGAAAGACGGGACTCGCTTCGGGACTGCTGCTGAAAGCCTTGCAGAACGGCTATCGCGGCTTGTTCATCAAAGCGCAAGACCTGCTCGATGAGATGTATGCTTCGCTTGCGGACCGCTCCTCACGCAAGCTCATCAAGCGCCTGGCTCGCGTGGACGCGCTCCTGATCGATGAGCTAGGGTACGTCAACGTGCGGCCCGAGCAGACCAACATCTTTTTCAAGCTCATGGAGGAACGCTACGGCCGAAAGGCAACCATCCTCACTACCAATCTCGACTACAATCAGTGGCACAACATTTTGGCAAACAAAGATCTGGTCAACGCCATGCTCAGCCGTCTACGGCACCGCTGCCACACGATCCATATCGAAGGACCTTCGTTGAGAGAACCGCAAAGTTGAATGATCTGCTTCCTCGTAAGCCCAACGGGCAACATCCTTGCTAAATGGAAACCGCTGTCGAAGATTCCCGCAGCCCCACTGCCCAGCAGCAATGAGATCCTCTGCTTCAAATCCTGTTCCGAATCCTGTTTTTCGGGTGGGTCACTTCAAAAAAGCATAAGTGGGTCATTTTTGGCGAGCGCCGAAGCGCAGTGCCCGACCTCTCTCTTCTTCTCCCTTTAATGCGCTTGCAGACCCCTGGCATTTCTGCAAAAAATCGCTCATATTACCGCGTACTTTGCCGTTTCAGTGAGATGATCCTTGAGTGCAGAGGTCCCGCCCCCATCTGATGATACTCCCTCAGTTCCTTCTACATTTCCGTGGGAACACATTATCGGATCGTTCTGGCGGCGGTTCTTTGCCTACTGCCTGGATGCCATCATCCTTGGCGCTGCAGGCCTGGCGGTGACTTTTCCTTTCCGTGAAAGGCTCTCTCATATCGGCATGTGGGGTCCCCTGCTTGGTTCTTGCATTGCCCTTCCTTATTTCGTGATTCTGAACAGCAAAATTGGAAATGGGCAGACTCTGGGTAAGAGGATCATGGACCTGCAGGTTGTTGACGGGACTGGGAACACCATTTCTCTGACGAAGTCCCTCGTCCGCTATTCGCTCTTCGCAATCGCTGTCTATCTTTCGGCAACCGCTCTTCCCATCACTCGACTGCCCTGGATCGTTTTTACCCTGATTGCTTTGCTCATTTCTGCAATTAGCGGCGCTACGTTCTACCTTGTGCCCTTCAATCGGCATACTAGGCAGGGAATTCACGATCTGGCGGCCGGAACTTATGTGGCAGACGCGGACATACTTGGCCCAATGAAAACGCCGCCGATTTGGAAGATGCATTGGGTAATCCTTACTGTTCTCCTCGCGGCTACATGGGTTTTCGACAACGATTTCGCGGAATGGAGGCTATCTTCCGCGATGATCCAGGACGCAAAGCTGGTCGAGAGTATAGACGGAGTTCAGCAGGTGCAGGTGAGGAATTCGGGCTGGTTAGGCCGGAAGTGGGGCAAGGGCAAAAGGACCTTCGTCATAGATGTTCTCTGGCGGGGAAATTAGGGGGACGACGAAGCCTTCGCCGATAAGGTCGCGGCGCGAGTGTTGCAGAACGATCCACAGACTCGTGAAATCGACCTTCTAAAAGTCGTGATCACTCGAGGGTTTGACCTCGGGTTTACAAAGTGGAGGAATTCCAATTCTTTCGAGCGCCCTCCTTGGATCTGGAGCATCCGAGCGGGTGGGCCAGGCATAACTCGTTGAGACAACCTCGGGTGTCCTGCCCTAAAACAAGGGGTTTGCACACCAATACCAGGAGTTTCTAGGTGCCTTGTTTTCACACTCTTGCGCTTCTAACCCGAAGTTCCACCAATAACAGAGGCGTAATTCGAGGATAAGCCCTTGAAAATCTCCGGATTAGCCTAGGGTTTGCAAATTATAATGCACCCATGTAAGTATGCATATTGTGCTTGACAACGCGATGTATGTGTGATTTATTGCCCCCATGTACATCGATACCGTCCCCAACCGCAACTCCCCGCCCGCCGTCCTCCTCCGCGAAGCCTGGCGCGAAGGCAACAAAACCCGCAAGCGCACCTTGGCCAACCTCTCCGCTTGGCCCCCAGAAAAAATCGAAACCTTCCGCCGCCTGTTGTGCGACGAGCGGCTGGTCTCTCCGCACGATTTGTTCGCTACACAGAAATCCCTTCCTCACGGCCAGGTGGAAGCCATCCTGGAAATGATCGGCAAGCTCGAACTGGATCGCCTGATCTCGGCCGAGCGCTGCCGCGAACGAGACTTGGTCGTGGCCATGGTCGTTCAGCGCTTGATTTCCCCGGCGTCGAAACTGGCGACCACCCATCACTGGCACACCACCACCCTGGCAGAAGAGTTGGGAGTAGCAGAGGCCACGGAGAATGATCTCTACGAAGCCATGGACTGGCTTTTCGAGCGCAAGGAGCGCATCGAGAAAAAGCTGGCCGCTCGCCATCTGAGCGAGGGTGGCCTGGTGCTCTATGACGTTTCGAGCAGTTTCTATGAGGGACGCACCTGCCCGCTGGCACAATTTGGACACGACCGCGATGGCAAGAAGGGTTTGCCGATCATCGTGTACGGCGTGATGACCAATGGCGAGGGATGTCCGGTGGCGGTGGAGGTGTATCCGGGAAATACGGGAGACTCGACGACGGTAGGCGACCAAATCGAGAAGCTGCGGGAGCGCTTTAAATTGTCCCGGGTAGTGCTGGTGGGAGATCGTGGGATGCTGACCCAGCCGCAGATCGACAAGCTCAAGCAGCATCCTGGTTTTGGTTGGATCACGGCGCTGACCAGCACGGCGATTCGCGAATTGGTGAAGCAGGGGGCCTTGCAACTATCGTTGCTGGACCAGAAGAATCTGGCCGAGATCACCGCACCGGATTATCCGGGCGAGCGGCTGATGGTTTGCCATAACCCGGTGTTGGAGGAGGAGCGAAGGCGGAAACGGGAGGCGTTACTGGAAGCCACCGAGAAGAGCTTGGAGAAGATCAGCAAGGAAGTGACGCGACGCAAGAAGAAGGCGCTCACGGCTGTGGAGATTGGGTTGAAGGTGGGGAAGGTGCTGGGACGCTACAAAGTGGGCAAACACTTTGCGTGCAAAATCGGCGAGGGCAGCTTCGCCTGGAGTCGCCGTGCGCAGTCGATCGAGCAGGAAGAGAAGCTGGACGGGATTTATGTACTGCGTACGAGCGAGCCGGTGGAACGGCTTTCCGCGGAAGACACGGTGCGGAGCTACAAGAGCCTGGCGGAAGTGGAACGAGCTTTTCGTTGTCTGAAGGGGATCGATCTCTTGGTGCGACCGATTCGACATCGCACTGAGGATCGCGTGCCAGCGCACATTTTTCTGTGCGTGTTGGCCTACTATGTGGAATGGCATCTGCGCCGGGCTTGGGCGCCGCTGTTGTTCGAGGATGAAGAACGATGGGAGGAGCGCAAACGCCGCGATCCGATTCTGCCGGCGAAACCCTCGGATTCCGTTCAGCGAAAAAAACGCTCGCAGCAAACTGTGGATGGTCTTCCGGTGCACAGTTTCCAGGGCCTGCTGGCGGAGTTGGCCAACCGGGCCAGAGTGACTTACGCGCTCAAGTCAGAGAAGTCGGAGGAGAAGACGAATTTGACTTTCCGCCAGGTGACCGAGCCGACGCCGGTGCAGGCTCGAGCCTACGAATTAGTTCGGATGTTCCCAGTAACCGGAAAGTGAACTTAGCCCTATGCCGCTGCGAATTAACAGGATACCCTCAGGGGCTCCGTGGAACTTCGCTCTAACCCCTATGTTTTGATACTCTTCAGAAAAACACCCAGGAGAAGATACTTCTCTCGCGAACACTTCCTTCCCGAACCGCAACGGGAATCGCACTAGTTCAGCATTCCACCCCCAACTCTTCGTCTCACCGTGAACTGTCAACGGTGAACTGCAGACTTCTCGGCGGCGTTACTCTTGCGCCCCGCGTCGTTGCGGCTGCTGCGACCCCTCGGATACACTTACCTGTTTGGCATGCCATCGAAAGGCTTAACCGAGGCGTCATGCACGAAATCCGTGTCCACAACACCCTCTCCGGCAACGTTGAACGATTCGTGCCGCTGAAGCCCGGCGAGGTGGGGATGTACACTTGCGGCCCCACCGTCTACGACTACGCGCACATCGGCAATTACCGCACCTTTGTTTTCCAGGATATCTTGCGGCGTTTCCTGAAATTGCGCGGCTTCAAGCTGACCCACGTTATGAACTTGACTGACGTGGACGACCGCATCATCGCCAATGCCGCGAAAGCGGGCGTCTCCATCCGCGAGTACACGGAAAAGTTTGTGCAGGCCTTCTTCGCCGATTGCCGCACGCTCAGCATCGAATCGCCGGAGCATTGGATTCGCGCGACGGAACATATTGACGAGATGGTCGCGCTGATCCAGCGCCTTCAGAAAAATACCTACACCTATCCCAGCGAAGGCTCGATCTACTACCGCATCGCCAAGTTCAAGGATTACGGCAAACTCTCGAAGATTGATTTGACCGGCATTCAGGCGGGAGCGCGCGTGGATAACGATCGCTACGATAAAGAGAGCGCGCGAGATTTCGCGCTTTGGAAAGCGCCCAAGCCCGGCGAACATTTCTGGGAAACCGCGATTGGCGCAGGCCGTCCCGGCTGGCACATCGAATGCTCCGCGATGGCCATGAAATATCTTGGCGAAACGCTGGACATTCATACTGGCGGCATCGATCTGGCGTTCCCGCACCACGAAAACGAAATTGCGCAAAGTGAAGCGGCCACGGGGAAGCACTTCGTGCATTACTGGATGCACGCGGAGCATCTGCTGGTGGAAGGCGAGAAGATGTCTAAATCGCTGGGCAACTTCTTTACATTGCGCGATCTGTTCGCCAAGGGCTACAAGCCTTCGGCGCTGCGTTTTGCGCTTGCCAGCGTGCCGTACCGGCGCCAGCTGAATTTCACTTTCGATGGATTGCAGCAGGCCACCAGTTCCGTCGAGCGCTTGCGCAACTTCGCGGCGCGTCTGAAACAAGAGAAATTCCCGGCGGGCTCGCAACCGGCCATCGCCGAGCGCATAGCGAAAGCCGCGGATGATTTCGATGCCGGAATTTCCGACGATCTGAACACGGCGCAAGCTCTGGCGGCCGTATTTGATCTCGTGCGCGAAGCCAACATCGCCATGGACAAAGGTGACTTTCGCCAGGGAGAAGTTGCTCTCGTGCAGGAGTTGCTTGCGAATTTTGATCGCGTGTTCGCGGTTATGGAGGACAACGACGCGGAGAAGCTTCAGGCGCTAGGTTACGCCGATGCTTCCGGCGGAGTGGACGAAGCAGAAATCGAAAAGCTTGTCGCCGAACGCCAGTCCGCGCGGCAACGGCGCGATTTTGCCGCCAGCGATCGCATCCGCAAGGAACTCGCTGAGCGTGGTATACTTTTGGAAGATGCCAAGGGCGGCAGCGTCCGCTGGAAACGCAAATGAAGTACTTCCACTTTTTGAAGCATGATCGAGTTGCGGCGGGCCCGCGCGTGCCGCGGAAATTTCGTCCAGCAAATTTGCGTCCCGGGCTTTACAGCGTAGATTAAGCCCTTCGCTTTCAGCAGGTTACAGAAAAACTCCACCTGCCCTCTCCACTCTTACTCCGGCAATAACTTGTATCACCGCACAGGACTTTTGGAGGAATTATGATTACCGCCACGGAAACGAAACTCCCTCGAATCAAAATGCCTTTGCCTGGTCCAAAATCCCAGGAAGTGATCGAGTACGACAAAAAATATATTTCGCCATCGCTCTTTCGCGAATATCCGCTCGTAGCTCATCGCGGTTACGGCGCAATCGTGGAAGATCCCGACGGAAACGCGTTCCTGGATTTTGCCGCGGGCATTGCCGTCTGCTCAACGGGCCATTGCCACCCCCATGTGGTGCAAGCCATTCAGAAGCAGGCTGCGGAACTCATCCACATTGCCGGCACGGATTTCTATCATCGGCACATGCCGCAACTTGCGGAGCGCCTCGTGGCCACAATGCCGAAGCCGCACCAGCACAAAGTGTTCTTCGGCAATAGCGGAACGGAAGCGGTGGAAGGCGCGATTAAGCTGGCGCGTTACGCCACGCGACGCGACAAGCTGATCGCGTTTTACGGCTGCTTCCACGGGCGTACGCTCGGCTCGCTTTCGCTGACGGCCTCAAAGAGTACGCAGCGCAAGTACTTCGGCACGCTGCTTGGCGGCGTCGAGCACATTCCTTTTCCGTACGCGTATCGCTGCGCACTAGGGCACACCCAGGAAACTTGTGGCGGGGAAATCATCGAGCAACTCGAGCAGCAAATCTTCAAGCGTTTATTCGCGCCGGAAGAAGTCGCGGCAATTATCGTCGAGCCAATTCAAGGCGAAGGTGGATTCATTCCCGCGCCGGCATTTTTCCTGCAGGAACTACAGCGCATTTGCAACCAGCACGGCATCATGCTGATCCTGGATGAAGTGCAATCCGGAGTGGGCCGTACTGGAAAGATGTGGGCTTACGATCATGCCGGGATCACGCCGGACATCGTGCTGACTGCGAAAGGGCTTGGCAGCGGCATGCCCATCAGCGCGTTCATTGCCAGAGAAAGCGTAATGCAGTGGAAGCCTGGATCGCACGGCACGACTTACGGGGGAAATCCGGTGTGCATCGCTTCTGCATTGGCCACTCTCGATTTGATTGAGGGCGGGTTGATGGCCAATGCACAGAAGATCGGCGAGTACATCTTCAGCAAGATCAGCGATTGGCCCAGCCGGTTCAAGATTGTCGGCGATGTGCGCGGCAAAGGGCTGATGATCGGATTGGAGATTGTTCGCGACCAGCGCACCAAGGAAAAATCTCCGGAGCTTCGCAATAAAGTGGTGGTTAGCGCGTTCCATCGCGGTTTGCTCACACTGGAATCGGGGGAGAACTCCATCCGCGTGTCGCCGCCGCTCATCATCGACGAAGAGCAGGCCGACTGCGCAATTCATATCCTGGAAGAAAGCATTCGGGAAGCGGAGAAGATGCTTTAGCGAGTTCTCGTCCCGAAATAACCTAATCCCGTGGCGGCAGAAAGTTCAGTTCGCCGCGGGATTTTTGTTTATACTAGAGATTGTCTTAGCTATAAAGTAATAAGGAAGAATGCTGGCGCGCATCGGATTCGCGATCGTGCAGTGGAAGGCGCGTTTTGGCTTGCAAGATTCCGCGCAAGCCGCTGCTGGTGAAGCCGGTGCGACGACGGAACGTCTTGCGGCGCTGCGGACCGGTGTGCGCGGAGAGACTTACGCCTACTGGTATTTGCGGCGTCTTGGATACATCTTCATAGCGCGCAACCATGCGCCTGCACGCGCCAAAGGCGAGATCGACTTGATCGGTTTCGACGGCGACACGCTGGCGTTTGTGGAAGTGCGCACTCGCCTGGCTGTAAAAGGGAAGCCCGCTGCGCCTGAATTGAGTATCACGCGGGGAAAGCATGAAGTGCTCGTGCGTACGGCCCACTATTTTCTGCGCGAGCGACATCTGAAGGAATGCCCGGTGCGGTTTGATGTGGTGGCGATTGATAACACGCCCGGCCAACCTCCCGTTGTCCGTCTGCACAAAGCCGCGCTCAGCCCCCAAGCGTGACCCAGTTTCAAAGGGGCAGAACCCTGTTGCGGCCAGGGAAAAGGTCAGCAGCGATGTAACGAGATGTGATGGTCTTTACATCTTCCAAAGGCAAAGTCGAGGTACAATATCGTGTTTGCAGAGGGTGTCTGCTTGGGGTGCCTTGCAGGTTCGTTCGGAGGGCTCTTTGCCGGAGTTACGTAAGGATCCAATTACAGGACGCTGGGTAATTATTTCTACCGACCGCGGAAAGCGGCCGATGGATTTTCTGCGCGAAAGCGTTTTCCCGGGTGCGCCGCGCAACTGTCCATTCTGCCCGGGGAACGAAGGGAAGACGCCGCCGGAGATTTTGGCCTACGGACGTAACGGGGGAAGCGCGAATTCATCCGGGTGGAACATTCGTGTGGTGCCGAACCGTTTTCCAGCACTTGGGATTGAGGGCGAACTCGATCGCGAAGGCGAAGGGCTGTTCGACAAAATGAACGGAATTGGGGCGCACGAAGTAATTATCGAGACGCCCCAGCACCAGACGACCCTGGCACAATTGCCGCAGAAATCCGTGGAAGATGTGCTGTGGGCTTATCGCGACCGCATGCTGGATCTGAAGAATGACAAGCGCTTCCGTTACGTGCTGATTTTCAAGAATCACGGAGAAGCTGCCGGGGCTTCGGTGGAGCACCCGCATTCGCAACTGATCGCATTACCGATTGTGCCGCGGCGCGTGCGCGAGGAAGTGGATAATTGCTGGCATTACTACGACGAAAAAGAGCGCTGCATTTTCTGCGACATCATTCGTCAGGAGCGGGATACGGGCGAGCGCGTCATCGGCGAGAACGACCATTTCATAACACTGGCGCCGTATGCGCCGCGATTTCCGTTTGAAATGTGGTTGCTGCCCAAGGTTCACGGATCGGCTTATGAGAACAATCAAAGCTCCATGTACGCCAGTTTGGCGAACATGCTGAAGGACACATTGATGCGCATGGACGCGGTGCTGGACCGCCCGGCGTTCAACTTCATGATTCACACTTCGCCGATCGGGGAAGAGATCAACGATCATTATCACTGGCACATCGAGATCATTCCCAAGCTGACCAAGGTGGCGGGGTTTGAATGGGGCACGGGCTTCTATATCAATCCGACGCCTCCCGAAGAATCGGCAAGGTTTCTGCGGGAAGCCCAGATCGAAGAGCCAACGAAGAAATGATCGCGCAGTTCAAGGTGTTTGAATAACAACGGTCGGTCCACTGACAGGCGTGCAAGGTTTCCGTTATAATAAGCGCTAAGGCGCGGTACCCAAGTGGTAAGGGAGAGGTCTGCAAAACCTTTATGCGTGAGTTCGATTCTCACCCGCGCCTCCAAAATTTCGCCAACGTTCATGCGGGTTATAGGAGGATTCCTCCCTTCCTTAACCGAAGCGCGAACGAGCTTTCGATCGTTCCGTCCGCTTGTTGCTACCGCACCAAAATCCACGGTAATTTGTGATGAAACTCAATACAAGTGGCGCCATTCGGCAGGATGCATGCCTGCCGGAAGAGATGGCTCGCCTGTTAGGAAGGCTCGTTCTTTTTGCCGCCATCGCAGCGCTACTGTCTGCGGGGTTGCCCGCGGCGATCCGAGCGCAATCCGCCGAGGAAAAGTATAAAGAAGCCTCGTCTGCGTTTGATCGTGGTGAATTTGAGCAAGCGGTTGCGCTGTATCAGCAGGCGTTGAAGCTGCAGCCGGATTCGATACCCATTCTGACCGATCTTGCGGTAGCGCTAGTGCGCCTGGGCCGCTACACGGATGCGATCAGTAATTATGAGCAAGCACTGAAGCACGATCCCAAGAATGAGGTCGTGCGCTTGAATCTCGCACTGGCCTTGTATAAACAAGAGGATTTTGCGAAGACCGCTGAAGCCCTGCAAGATTTGCGCAAGGATCATCCGGAAAATCGCCAGACGCTCTACCTGCTTGCCGATTGTGACCTGCGGCTAGGCAGGGAAGCGGAAGTGGTTGCGCTTCTGCAGCCGGAATACGATGCCAATCCAGAGGATCTTACGGTGGACTATGCGCTGGGTACCGCGCTTCTCCGGCAGGGAAAGAGTCGCGAAGGTGGCGTGGTTATTGATCGCATCCTCAAACTCGGAGATACGCCCGAGGCGAATGTATTGCTCGGGCAGGCACAATTCGCCGCCCAAGACTTCGCTGCCGCAGCGGCCACTCTCCGGAAGGCAGTGGATGAGAACCCCAATTTGCCTGACGCCTGGTCGCTCTATGGGCACGCCCTGCTCAGTACCGGCGCGGAGAGTATCCAGGACGCCAAGGCGGCGTTTCAACACGCGCTGCAGCTTGACCCCAATGATTTCAGCGCCAATCTTTATCTGGGCAGCATCTTTCGGCATGAAGGCAACTATGCGCAAGCCATGCCGTATGAAGATCGTGCGCTCCTTTTGCGCCCGGGTTCTCCGGAGGCACGCTTCCAAATCGCTTCACTCCACGCCGCGCTGGACAAACTCGAGGACGCCCGCACGGAGTTTGAACAGTTGGAGCACGAATATCCCGATTTTCTTGAGGTTCATGTCCAATTGGCGGCGCTCTACGCCCGTATGAATCTTCCCAAGGACAGCTTGCGCGAGCGCGAGATCGTTCAGAAACTCAACGATAAGGCGCGTGAAACAGAGTTAAAGCCGAAGTCCTGAGAACCAGGAAAATGTTGCCGCAGGTATGACTCGCCGCCAAGACTCTACTGACGGAAACTTCTCCTGATCTAGGGCACCTGCTTGGAATCCAGGCGGTTGAGTTTTTCAATCTCTTCCTTTTCCCGTTTTGCGTCTGCACTCCTACCGGTGCTGGTATAAGCCCGCAACAAATCCCAATGCGTCCTCACTGAATCCGGCGAGTCTTTCCGTGCCGCTTCCAACTCTGCGATCCCCTTTGAAAGATCCCCTTTGCCAACCAGGGCCTCCCCCAGAATCATGTGCGCTTGCGCGTTGTTCGGTTCCAGCTTGATCGCCGCGTCGGCGAATTGCAGGGCGTCCTCAAACTTCAGCTCCTTGATGTATTCTTCTGCTATCCGGAGCCGCGCTCCCAGATGAAACGGGGAGATTTCAAGTTCGCGCTTCATCTCTCGAATGCCTTCCTCTGGGCGCACATCAATCAGGTAGATGCCATAGAGAAAATGCACGCCGGGTTCGTTTGGGTAATGGGCCACCATTCCGCTGAAGACCCGGTCAGTCTCATCCTGGTGCTCGCTTTCAATCGTCAATGACCCCTGGCCTGCCATGCGAACCAGTTCCCGGAGGTCCGGTGGTATCTCCGAGGGCAGGAGTGGCATTCGCAGGGCCGCCAGTCCGATTGGGTCGACGAGCAAGTCGGGATTCTCGCCTGAACGCTGCAAGGAGCCGAGGACCGTCATGCTGTCATCGTAGTGTTCCAGCCGCGTGAGGATCACCGCTTGGAAATACTGCGCCGACCGCGCCAAGTCCTTGCGATCTCCGAGGCCGATAGCCAGGGCATGTTGCAGGTGATCCAACGCGCGAGGGTATTCACGCGTTTGAAATTCACTCATGCCCAACACGGCCCAGCCGGGACCTTCCTGGGGAGCAATCGCCACAAACTTGCGAAAGACATCGCGCGAACGGCCGTAGTCCTCCTTTTCGTACAGAAGCGTGCCGAGATACCACAATCCCTCTTGCCAGTCCGGCTGAAGTTTTAGAGCTTGCGAATAGAGAGGGATGGCCTCGTCGTCTCGATTTTCGTTCCGAGCGGCGTTGGCAGCCCGGGAAAGTTGCGCGAAACTTTGCGGCTTTTCAACGCTTCCGGAAGACTCTGATTGACGGGCACTCGTGGAGAGTTGCAACGCACAAATCCCCAAAGAGAGGAAAGCCATGGAAATTGCGCCACGAAGCAGCAGGGTGCGCCTCATTGTTTGGGCTCCGATTTTCCAGCGGGCGCCAGTTTCTGGGAAGCGGGAGCCAGGGATTCTACCTTCCGCGTCAGCGCCAGAAACGCCTCCGACTCGCGTTTTGCTTCCTTCACACGGCCCAAACGCAGGTAGGCATTCGCAAGCACGGAACGCACCTGGGGGCTGCCCGGAGCAAATTCCTTTGCGATTTCCATCTCATGAGCCGCCTCCGCGATGCGTTCCGTGGCGAGGAGGGCCTTTCCGCAGGCAAGATGAGCTCTGGCATTTTTCGGTGCGAGCGCCACGGCCCGCTCCGCCAAAGGCAAGGCCTGTTCGGGCTTGGAGTCCTCCAGTTCTGCCAGAGCCAACTCCACCATTGCCGGGACGTGCTCCGGCGAGACCTGTAGTTCCTTCTGATACTCCTGCTCGGCCTCGGGGAATCTTCGCTGAAACCCTAGCAGCGTACCCAGCAGGTAGTGGACATTGGGCTCGCCACCGTATCGCAAGGCCAGCCTTTGTGCATACGCATCGCTCCTCGCATAGTCCTGGCGCGAGCAGAAGAGCGCGGCTTGGCCCGCTAACCAGACCGCTTCCCGTTTTTGAGGGGGATAATCTTCCGGAAGATTGGGCATCAGCAGCGACGCCAGGCCCATGGCTTCTGACAGAGCAGGAGTATCGCCAAGCTTCTTGGCTTTGGCGGCCAAGAGGTAGAGCGCCGGCTCGAACTCTCCCTTTTGTGTTAACAACAGGGCCCAATGATAGCCAGCCACATCAATCAAGGCATCATTGCCGGGAGATCCCGCCTTCGACCAAGCCTGAAAGTGCTTCAAGGATGCTTCAAAATCGTGCGTCTCGTACTCACAGAGCGCCAGAAAAGCGAAACCGGGGCCAGGCTTAGCGGCGGCCGCAACGAAGCGCTTAAACGCCTCCTGCGCCTCTGCAAAGCGATCCTGGTCGTACAGCAGGCTCCCCAGCGCCCACCAGCCTTCGCTCCACGCCGGTTTGAGCCGCAGGCTCTTTGAATAGAGTTTCTCCGCCTCGTTCAAATGGTCGGCTGCGCGCGCAGCATCCGCCTGCTTGGCGGTCTGTTCAAATGTAGTTTGCGGGGAAGACTGCAGACTGGGATGAGCGGCTAGCAGCAAAGCCAGAAGGGAGGGAAAAACTAGCATACCTAAAATATACATGGGGTGGCCCAGTAGGACCACCCCATGGTTGGATACTTTAAGTTAGTTAGAACGAGAACTTGAGGCTGAGCTCCATGATGCGACTGCCCACATGGTGCGTGGCCTCGCCGAAGGTTGTAGTGCCAGCGCACGGGATTCCGTTCGGATACGTCCTGTGGTTAATTGTGGCACCGACCGTCGTCATTTGGCATGACATGACCACATCTGGGTATGTGACGCCATCAACTGTGGCGCCTGGATAGAGCATGCTTGCCCCGGTCACCACCTGGCCGAGGTCGTTGAGCTGCAGTTGGAGGTTGCTGTCGCCGTTGGTGAACGATAGCAATCCATGGTTCATGAAGTTAAACGCGGAGGCGCGGAATTCCAACTCTTTGCGTTCCGTGATTTTGAATTTCTTGGACACGGCCAGGTCGCTGTTCCAGTACATCGGACCCGGGAGGTAAGGAATGCTCGCATCTCCGAGCTTCCCTGCAGGTTCCGGTTTAAAGCAGCTTGGGTTGGCAAAATAGCCTGGCTTTAAGCCCTTCGCGGGATCGCATACGATCTCTGGGAACAGGGTCATCTGCGGAGTGCCCAGCAAATGGGTCACGTCCTGGGCTGTGGAGCCACCCTGAACGATGTTGAAGGCCCGGTTAGAGCCGGACGAGGCATTGGACAATTGCATCCCGCTCTCGATCGTGGTGACGCCGGAAATCTGCCAGTTGTTGGCGACTCCCCTGACGAAAGCGTTAGCTCCCTGGATCTTTGGGAGAAAGAATATGTAGACGATGTTGAAGGCATGTCCACGGTCCTGTTGAGAGATTCCGTAGAGCCAGTCCGTGCCGTAGTCTGGCAACGCAGCGGTGAAGTAGGAATTGCCGCTGGCCTGGTTGGCAGCCAGAGTCTTCGACCAGGTATAGTTCGCCTGCATCGTCATCCAGCTATAGGAACGCTTGAGCGAAACTTCGAGAGCGTCAAAGCGCGACTTCCCGGCAGTCACGGCGTCGTTGAGTCCTGAACTACTCGAGTAGTTCGGATACTTGGTGTATGCCTGATAACACGCGGTTGAGGTGATATTGGTTGTGCCGGCACAGAGCGGGTTTGCCTGGGCCGCTGCTGACGTCAAGGTGCCTAGGGGGATGTAATTGACGTTGACCTGCTCTTGGAAGTCAGTGCCCTTGTTTCCGGCATAGGTAACTTCCAGCTTGAACTTGGCAGGCAGCACCTGGTCAATGCTGAAGTTGTATTCATAGAGTAGCGGTTGCTCATGATCCGCTGGATTGTAAACGCTAACACCCTTCAGCCCCGGGCCAAGCCCGCTAGTGCCATAGTTGCTGGGGGGGACTGTTTCGCGGAGTCAATGGTTTCCCAACTGGCGCAGGCCGCATCGCCATTGCCGCAGGAGTAGCTCACGGAACCAAAGGCTGCGCCAGCCGGACCCGTATAGTTATTGCTCTGTACGGAATCGTAGAACCGGTACATGCCCCAGCCTCCGCGGAGCACCGTCTTGCCATTGCCGAACATGTCATACGCGGCATCTAGTCGCGGCTCGGGGAAAACGAATGCGCTAGTTGCGCCGGAAAGTGGAATAGATGGGTTAAGCTTATGCCAGGTAATACCAGAGTTGGCATCGGGGCCAGAGTTGGGAACGTACAAACTTGGGAAGAAGGTGGCCAATCCGACGTTGTCCACCGGAGCGTAAGGCTTACCGATGTGCTCGAAGCGCATTCCGAGGTTAAGTGTCAGGCGCCTCGTAGCTTTCCAACTGTCTTCCAGGTAGAAAGAGAGCTCGTTCTGGGCGAGCTCCGTTGGCGGAGGCAATGCCTGTTCGGAGTAGCCCGCGCCGATGCCCGTCAGCGCATCCGCATAGTTGTTACCAGTTGGTGTACCCCACTCGTTGTAGTTGAGGACACCCATGTACTGGCCCCAATTGTCCTGAGTATTGTAGAGATGCTCCCAGTAGAAGCCGGTCTTCAGCGTATGGGTGCCGATGACCTTGGTGAGGTTTTCAGCAGCACTGGGGATGCCCTTGTTGGCGATCATGGTCGGATGGTAATCGTGGCCTACATCCCCCATATTGGGGAAACTATCGTTCCAACTTAGCAACGCTGGCATCATTGGGTTACCGTAAATCCCGGTGAGCGGGAATCCCGCGTCCTTGCGCAGCAGCTTGGCGGGATCGGTCGGGGTGGTCGGGAAAGTGATCTTGGTGTAAGCGAAACGCGACTCGCTGGTTAGCGTAGGCGAAAACACCTTCACAAAACTCGCGACCAGGAGGTCGGAGCCGTTCTGTCCCACCACCGCGCTCGGCGACGGCACGCAATTGTCACAAGACCCATTCCACAAACCGTAAGGCATCGTGGCGGATTCCCGTTGTCTGCTCCACGACACATAGAACTTGGTGAAATCGCTGATGGCCCAGTCTACGCGGGCAACGTTCTGCCAGGAGATCTGAGGCGCGGTGTAGTTTGAAATAAAGTTGAAGCCGTTTTTGGGGTCGGTCTGAGCCAACGGAATGTTGGGCGTCGGCAAGTAGTCCTTCAAAAGCAACACGGCATTGGGGTCAATGCACGCCGGAGCCATGACACCGCCAGTGATGGTACAAGCTCCCCGGTTCGCCGTAATGTAATTCATCCCATTGGCCCAGCCGCTTCCTGGCGTCGTCGGAATGACACCCACGGCCGCTCGTCCCTGCTCTGCACCAAACGTCTTTCCAAGTGGATTGGCTGGGGTAATGGTCCTCGGATCGACCGCACTGAATTCACTGAAGTCGCCGCTCAGCATCTTGGCGTCAGGCACAAAGGCGCGTTCGACACCCGCGTCAACGATCTGGTGGTAGTCTTCAAAACCTTCAAAGAAGAACAACTTCTTGTGGCTCTTGTTGAAGCCAGTATGCGGAATGATTACCGGGCCGCCGAGGTTGCCGCCGGGATAGTAATACGAGCTGTCCGGCTTTGGACTGTAACCCGCAGGATAGGTGCATGTGCCGCCAGAGCAACTCTTTGATTCCGTATTGAATTTGTCGGTAGCATTTAACACGGAGTTCCGGGCGTTGAGGTACGCTGACCCGTGGAATTCGCTGCCTCCGCCCTTGGTGACCGTATTCACGACCACGGGGCCTTGGGTGTTCTCCGCCGAGAAGTTCGAAGTCATGACCTTGACTTCGGAAATCATGTCCGGATTTGGATTCACGGGGGTGGCGTTACCATATGCGCCCGGGTCGAATGAACTCTGCCCGTCCATGGTGATGTTGACGGCTTGGCCGTTGATGTTCACGGCGCTCAAACCGCCAGCATTCGTCCCGTTGGGAACAAAGCCGTTGATGCCCACAACCTGGCCGCTGAACGCGGACTGGTTCTTTCCGGTGGTCGCCGACAGGGTCGCGCCGGGCAACAGCTTGACATATTCGCTGGCGTTGCGGCTGACCAGCGCGATGTCCTGCAGATCCTTTTCGGAAATCAGCGAGGACTTCTCGCCGGTATCCGTGACCGCAAGTTCGATGGAGCTGGCTTCGACGACCACTGTGTCGGTCACCGCTCCAACCTTCAATGAAATATTCATGGTGCGGCTGTCGCCGCCGTTCAGAACGATATTCTTGCCCTGCCATTTCTGGAATCCTACTTTTTCGACGGTAATGTTGTAGGTTCCTGCAGGGAGGGTAGCTATTGTGAAGAAGCCGTCATCATTGGTCTGGTACTCGCGGGATTCTCCCAAATTGACGCCCTTCACCGAGACCTTTGCCTGGCTTATGACAGCTCCGCTGGGATCATGCACTTCACCGCTCAACGTTGCGAACTGCGATTGCGCGAACGCTGGCGGTTGCAACAAAAGAAACGCGGCTAGGATCACACCAAGAACTACGGTGATCCGGCGCGCGGTCATACTATCTGTTAATTTACTTACATAATTACGCACTGAGGCACCCCCGGTTCATTTTCAGAATTTCCAACCCAACACCCTGTCAAAAAATGGAATTTCGAGGAGCGAGCTACGGCAAAAAACGATATTTCACCGTAATCGTTTACGACTAATACCTTTCTATTACGCCTTTGGGTTGTGGCTGTCAAGGGTTCTTTTGGAAAACCAGATTCTGAATATCGTTTTTTCTGAGGCATTATGGCTCCCCTCCAGGCGTCAATGAGAGCCGATTAGCAGGACAGATTTGGTCGTACATCCAAGAGTCGCCCTAAATTTGCCGGGGAATGGCCGCTTTGGCCGGCAATTCCATGCGTAAATTCATGTTAAGTGTTTTAAAATAAATAACATGCACATTTGGATTGATACGCGAGGCTGGCGATAAATTCAGTTGTGCAGCAGTACTGTCAGCCTCACCAGGTTTTGCAAAACGCTTCGGCGTAGGAACTGAATTTGTGATTAGTCGTATTTGTGATTGCCCTAAGGCGCAAGTTCGCCCCAAACCGGTTGCCAGCGCTAGCCCTCTCTCCTGCGGATTTGTTAAGCTGCTCACGGACTCATGTTTCGATCAACAATTCTTCATTTCGGGGTGCTCGCGGTTCTCCTTTGCCAAACGCCGCGCGTCGAGGCTATCCCACAGAGCGTCGACACCAAGCAGCCTGCAGTGAAACAAGGCGTCTCGCCGTTGCCAGTTGCTCCCAAACCCGGCATCAGTGCAGCTGTTCCCGATGCAAAATCGCGCCTGCATTTCAAAGACGTGTCTGCGCAAGCCGGAATCACTACCGTGCCTCACACCCGGCTGGACCGCCGCTACGTGCTGGATACGATGGCGGGCGGAGGCGTGGCTCTGTTCGATTGCGACAACGACGGCAAACTGGACATCGCCGTAATCAACGACTCCACGATTGAAAGTTTTCTTCAGGGTGGAGAGCCCATGATCACCCTCTATCATCAGGACTCCAATTCGCCCACGCTCCACTTTACGGACATTACCAAATCCGCCGGGCTCACCACCAAGGGCTACGGCATGGGCATTGCCGTGGGTGACTATGACAATGACGGTCTGCCGGATTTGTACGTTACTGGCTACGGCCACAACGTGCTGTACCACAATTTAGGGAACTGCAAATTTGAGGACGTCACCAAGAAAGCTGGGCTCGAGGTTGGCGGCTTCAGCACCGGGGCCGCCTGGGCCGATTACGACCGGGATGGACATCTCGATCTGTTTGTCTCGCGATACGTAAAGACCGACCCGCGACACCTTCCCGAGCCTTCCAAATCTTTCGGTTATAAAGGTGTACTGGTGGAATTGCCGGACCCGATGGAAGGTGAGACAGACTTCCTGTTTCGGAATCGCGGTGATGGCACCTTTGAAGATGTATCAGTCAAAGCAGGAGTGAACGATCCGCGCAAACTGCACGGAATGGGGGTTGCCTGGGGCGACTATGACAATGATGGATGGCCCGACCTCTTTGTGGCCAACGATTCCGCCTGGAATTATCTCTATCACAACAACCACGACGGCACGTTTGAAGAAGTGGGAATTCCATCTGGCGTGGGACTGGGCCCCTTCGGCCAGTTCAATGGAAATATGGCGGGGAGTTTTGGTGATCTTGATCGCGACGGCAAGCTCGATCTCATGGTCACCCGCTTCGGCAATCAACCTTCCAGCTTGTACTGGAATCGCGGCGATTTCTTCACGGATATTGCCACCTCCGCGAAAATCGCCGCGCTGACCACCGCTCCCGTCAAGTGGGGTGTAGGTTTCGGTGATTTCGATAACGACGGTTGGCCCGAAATCGTGATAGCTAACGGCAATTTCACATCTTTAATGGACACGATTCCAGGCGAGGCCCGTTTTGCGGAGCCCATGCAATTGTTCCGTAATCTGGGCAACCGCACGTTTGAGGAAATCGCCGAAGCGGCCGGCCTTAATGACGGGCCCTTGCTTTCCCGCCGCGGCACAGCTTTTGGCGACATTAATAATGACGGCAATCTGGATATGGTCGTTTTCAACGTTGCCGGCCCACCCTCGGTGTTTTTGAACGACACCGTGAACGGCAATCACCGCGTGTTGCTTCGTCTGATCGGCACAAAGAGCAATGCCGCTGCGATCGGCGCGCGAGTCCGCGTCATCACCTCCAAGATGGTGCAGATTGATGAAGTGCATGGAGGTGGCAGCTACAACTCCACTGACGATACGCGGCTGCACTTCGGTCTGGGGAGCGATACCATGATGAACAAGATCGAAGTCGATTGGCCCAGCGGCCTGAAACAGGAGTTCTCTGACCTTTCGGGGGACGCCATCTACGAAATCAAGGAAGGGCAGCCAATCCGGGAAGTCTCCAGCTTGCCAGTGCCTTAAGCTTGTATGGCTCGGAGTTTCGCTAGCTGAGGCCATTCTTGGCACGCCTACGAATCCCAGTAAGCCCAATCGGGCAGCGGCCTTCCTGGAAATTCTGAGGATAGAGCTTGTCTCAAGCACCGTAAGCGTTTACGATTCCATTTATCCACGAGGTTCGCCTCAGGTTTCCCCTCTCCTCTGAAGCGAGCCTTCGAGACTTCTGTGCATTGCGCTCAATGCCAAGTCTGATCATGACAAGCCGCTTGGCTCGCCTCTCAAAGAGTCGCGGCGGGGGTAGCCCTGTGAAATCCTGGTTTCAATCTCGAATTCTTTTTTCCCTGGTTGCGTTTCTTGCTTTGGTAAGCACCTTTGGCGGGTGCGGGGGTGGAGGCAACAGCGGGGGTGGTGGAGGCGGCGGTGTGCAAGTTCCGTCGGCACCCACTGGCGTCACCGCTACAGCCGGGAATGCCTCGGTGACCTTGACTTGGACCGCCAGCACAGGTGCCACTAGTTACAACGTAAAACGCTCGCAAACTTCCGGCGGACCTTACACCAAAATCGCTTCCCCCACTGCGGCCAGTTATGCCGATTCCGGCCTCACAAATGGCACACCTTATTATTACGTCGTCTCCGCAGTGAATTCCGCGGGTGAGAGTGCGAACTCCGCCGAAGTCCATGCCACGCCCGTCGCGGCAGTTCCCGCGGTTCCGACTGGCGTTTCTGCGGCTCCCGGGAATGCCTCGGTGACTGTGACCTGGACTGCAAGCACCGGCGCAACGAGTTATAACGTGAAGCGATCCGGCACCTCGGGCGGCCCTTACACAACGATCGCTTCTCCATCTACCACTAGCTACGCCGATACCGGTCTGACGAATGGCGTACCTTATTACTTTGTCGTCTCCGCAGTGAGCTCCGGCGGAGAGAGTGCGAACTCTTCGGAAGTGACTGCCACACCTGTCGCACCACCAGCCGCGCCAACTGGTTTGAATGCTGCTGCTGGTAATGCCCAGGTCGTTTTGTCATGGACTGCGTCTGCTGGCGCGACTGGTTACCACGTCAAGCGCGGTACCGCCAGCGGTGGACCGTACACGCAGGTAGCGGCCCCCACGGCATCCCCTTACACGGATACCGGCTTAACGAATGGAACTCCTTATTATTATGTTGTGACAGCTGTCAACGCTGGAGGCGAGAGCGGTAACTCCGCTGAGGCTACGGCGACTCCCGCCGCAAGCAGTTCAGTTACGGTCAACATCGACACTCTCAGCAATCGCCATCCGATTAGTTCGTTTGTCTACGGCGGGGCCTTTCCGAAGGATGCTGCCACCATCACTGACAGTGGTCTCACTCTTGTACGCTGGGGCGGCAACGCTGCGTCCACGTACAACTGGCAACTAGGTACAGACAATGCCGACGACGATTACTACTTCGAGGACTATAACTGGAGCGCGTTGAATAATTCGGCTGACAGCAACTCGACGCAATTCATCAAAGATGTTCATGCTGCAGGTAGTAACCCGCTCATGACGATGGTGATGATGAATTGGGTGGCACAGAGTCCGGAGACCTCTACTACTCAAGGGGGCGTGGACAATTACCACTGGACGTTCTCGAAATCACGGGACAACGCTCAGCAGTGCAGTTTCGACCAGTACAACACCGATGCCGGGAACGGTTTGGCGACTGATTGTACGACTCACCTTACCGCGTCAAGCGCCCAAATCAATCGCACCTATTTCCCATTGCTCGACGATTCCTCTGAGTCCTGCCCATCCTGGGCGACTGCGGGTTGCGCGAGTGCAGTTTATCGGAAGGACTGGGCTGCCGCTCTGGCAACCGCATTCGGTAACACATCTACTTGTCCGATTCCGTATTTCCCCTCGTTCGTTTCCTGTCACTTATACGACATGGACAATGAGATCGACATCTGGGGCGGCACGCACTTCGACATTCATCCTAATCCCTCTGGGTACGAAGAACTGCGAGACACTTATCTAACCGAAGCTCGCGCGTTAAAGACTTGGGATCCCGCCGCGGTCCGGCTTGGGCCGGTGAGCTGCTGTTGGTGGTTTTACTGGAATGGGGAGAATGGTAATGACAAAGGCGCGCACGCGGGCCAGGATTTCCTCCCCTGGTGGCTGAACGAGGTCTACTGGCGTGACCAGATTGACGGCGTGCAATCCGTGGATGTATTTGACATCCACGCTTACCCGGATGGACCGGATACCTCAACCTACACACAGCTCGAGAAGCAGGCGTTGGCCACGAGCATTTACCGCGACTATTGGGATCCCACCTTCACCAGCCCGTCAGGCACCATTAATCAGGTCTACACCACTTCCATTCAACCCAATCACGCGATTCCGTTCCGCATTCCGCGCATGCGGGCAATCCTCAACGCCACCTATCCCGAGGTACCGTTGGCATTCACAGAGTGGAGCGCCGAATTTGCCGGCGCAGCCGACTTTTCGACTGCGTTGGGCGACGCGGATGCGTACGGGATCCTTGGCCGTGAGCGCATGTCTCTGGCAACTCGTTGGGTCGCTCCTGACCCAGCGAATCCGAATTACCAGGCGCTGAAGCTCTACACCAACTACGATGGCGGTCATCACACATTCGGGACCACTTCCGTCTCCCCCACTCACAACGGCGATCCTAATCTCTTCAGCGTGTTTGCGGCGCTAGGTCCCGCGGGCACTCCGCTCACCATCATGGTGGTCAACAAAGATCCAGCAAACGCCGCCAATGTGACTTTCAACTTGAGCAATTTCGTTGGTGGAACATACACGTCCTATACGCTTTCGCAGTCTTCTCCCACCGCAATTGTTGCGTCCTCCAGCAAACCTTGGAGCGCATCGCAGACATTTGCGCCGTACACCGCCACGCTGCTGGTCGTAACCGGAGCGCAAAACTCCGTTCCAGCCGCAGAATGGGACCTGAATCCGGACACCATCATGGTTCCTGCAGGCGGCACTGTGACCCTGAATCCTTACATCACTTCGGCCAAATCCGGTGGTGCTACCGTGACGCTCTCGAGTGCCTCGTTCGATGCCGGCGGTGGCACGATGAGCCTCACCGATGCCAACCTCTCGCAGACGCCGCTCACGGGTCACGGAGTCATCACCGTCAATGCTGGAATGACTCCTGGCTTCTATCATTTCACCGTGATGAGCACTGACAGTTCGAGTGTTCAGCAGAAGCAAGGCGGGTGGATCGTCGTCGGAAATCCGCCTGCGACTCTTACAAAAACGGGCGATGGGCAAACCGGCGGCAAAGGCGCGAATCTCACTCTTTCGGCAACACTTGTCCCGGGTTCGTCAGGTGGTACTGCCGCAGGCGCCACGATTCGTTTCACAACTAGTGCGGGAACGCTTTCGGGTGGAACTTATGGCAGCACAACCAGCCAGTTAGCCACGACCAACTCTTCCGGCGTGGCCAGCGTCACGCTTACGCTTCCAAGCACGGCCGGCACGGTTACCGTGACCGCGGAAGGCCCCTTTCAACTCGGCCATCCCGTCGCGACATTCACCGAAATGGCGAACTGAGCAGCGCAGCTCTGCTCTCTATATCTCGCGGCTTGTAACGCGCAAGCTTATTGCGTCCGGCGTGCTGCGCCTCGTTGACCAAAAGTGCGGAGGAAACCGCAGACACATTGCGAAAGATTTCGGTACAATCGCAACCAGAGCATCAATCGAGTAATTAGCCCAACAACTGCATCAATGCAACCGCTCAAGGAGGCGAAAAAGTTGAACTTGGAGCGATTGGAACCAGCGTTCAGAATGACCGAACACCCACGAGGAGCTGTATGAGTCCTTCTGAGTTTGCGCAGAGCCCGCATCGCCGCTTTAACCCGCTGATTCGCGAATGGGTCCTGGTTTCGCCTCATCGAACGCAGCGGCCGTGGCTTGGACGCGTGGATAAGGAAGCGATGGCAAAAGCGGTTGAGTATGATCCTGGCTGCTATCTCTGCCCCGGTAACGAACGTGCCGGCGGCGTGCGCAACCCTCAGTACACATCCACATTCACCTTCGAGAATGATTTTGCGGCTTTGCTTCCCAACACCCGCCCGGCCGACTCAAATGAAGCTGATCTACTCATCGCCAAAGCCGAACCGGGGATTTGCCGGGTGGTGTGTTTTTCTGCGCGACACGATCTGACCATTCCGGTGATGTCAAAAGGAGAGATTCGACAAGTCATTGATGTTTGGTCCGAGCAGTTCCAGGAATTGCAAGCGATTCCCTGGGTTCGCCATATTCAGATCTTCGAGAATCGCGGAGCGCTAATGGGCGCCAGCAACCCTCATCCGCATTGCCAGATTTGGTCGAACGCTTCACTGCCGAACCTGCCAAGCAGGGAAGTTTCCGCGTTCGAGGCGTATAGCAACGAAAAGAAATCCTGCATGCTGTGCGACTACCTGAAGCTTGAACTCCGCAATAACGAACGTGTCGTTTGCCAGAACGAAGGCTTTGCTGTAATCGTCCCGTATTGGGCGGTGTGGCCCTTTGAAACTCTGCTGCTAAGCAAGCGCCATGTCGCGACAATGCACGAACTTTCATCAAACGAGCGCGATTTGCTTGCACAGATTCTCCAGAAGACGACCATCCGCTACGACAATTTGTTCGAGACGGCGTTTCCTTACTCGATGGGATTCCACCAACGGCCGTGCGATGGTTCGCCACACACTGAGTGCCACTTTCATGCGCATTACTATCCGCCCTTGTTGCGTTCAGCGACGGTGCGCAAGTTCATGGTTGGTTATGAAATGCTGGCGACTCCCCAACGAGACATCACGCCGGAAAGCGCCGCCGAGCGTCTGGCGAGCCTCTCTGAGATTCACTATTCTCACCGGAACAATTCGGCTTAACAGACTAAAGTGGTCGCTTCGCAGGAGTTGCGACAATTGCAAAAATGCCATGACGGAAGACTCTGCGCGGAAGTGAATCGAAAAGCGCAGGAGTGTTCCGGATGGACACTCTTCTCTTTCCCTAGAGATTTCTAACTCCACAAGTCGTTTATTCCCCTTCTCTAAATGCCTTTGTGGTCGCGGCAATGGCGCGCGCCTTGCACATTGAACATCGAGATAGGGGAGAGGTGTCGTCCGTCTGGCAAGGCGTGGCGGCCAACATGAAGGCAAGTGATGGGGCTTTGAACGGCTGCGCATGCGGCGGCGCAGAATGAAAACGATGTTTGGAGGCAGATATGGATGGTTATCTGACGAAACCGAGACGGCGAGAAGTGCTCCGTAAGGAAATCGATCGGGCGACGGCACAAAGCGCACCAGCGGAAACGGGTGGAGAAGTATCATCCCGGAGCCAGTGTTCCGAAAATGAGTGGAACGTCACGGAATTGCTCGAGCGACTGGAAGGCGACCAGGACTTTTTCAGGGAACTCCTGCAGATATTCCGTGACGATAGCCAAGCAAACCGGGTGAAAGCCCGCGAAGCCCTGGCGCGAGAGGACCTGGCGGAATTGTCGCGTGCCGGTCATACACCGAAGGGCATGCTGAGAAATCTGTCGATGAATGTCGCTGCAGAAACAGCGGCGGCTTTGGAGACGGCCGCGCGAGGCGGCGCGCGGGATGAGGCAGAGGTGTTGCTGGTGCAACTGGAACACTCGCTTGCGGGAATTATGCCGGAGGTGGAGACGCACCTGGCGGAGGTTGGCGCATGAGAATTCTGGTAGCAGAAGACGCTTCGATTTCCCGGACGCTCTTGCAGAGAACTCTGCAACGGGCCGGCTATGACGTTACGGCGGTGGAAGACGGTTGCCGCGCGCTGGCGGAACTAAGCAAAGAGGATCCGCCGCGGCTGGCGTTATTAGATTGGATCAGGCCGGGAAGGGATGGCATCGAAGTTTGCCGGGAAGTTCGGCGCCGAAAAGAGCACGCCACACCTACCTGATTCTCTTATCGTCTCGCGAAACGAAGCAGGACATCGTCGAAGGGCTCGAATCTGGCGCGGACGATTACTTGACAAAGCCATACAACACGGATGAATTGAAAGCCCGGCTGCGCGCCGGGGAACGTATCCTGGAACTGGAAGACCACCTGGTGGAGGCCCGCGAGAGCATGAGATTTCAGGCCACGCACGATGTGCTGACTTCGCTATGGAATCGCGGAGTGATTGTCGAATTGGTGTCGCGCGAGGTTGTGCGTTCGCGGCGCGAAAAGTGTTGCAGCGCGGTGATGATGTGCGATATCGATCACTTCAAAATGGTGAACGACCAGCACGGGCACGCGGCGGGGGATGATGTTCTACGGGAAGTTGCGCGGAGACTTCACTCGTCGGTGAGGTCTTATGACATGGTGGGTCGCTACGGAGGAGAAGAGTTCCTGGTGGTGTTGAACAAGTGCGATCCAGCAAGCTCGGTATCCCGGGCGGAAAATCTGCGGAACACGATTTCAGCCAAACCCATTATGCTAGCAACGAAATCGATAAAGGTTACGATCAGCATTGGGGTGGAGCTTTCTATTGATTTTCCCAATCGCGATGCCGACGATATCCTGCACGCGGCAGACATGGCGCTATACGACGCGAAAGAGTCTGGTCGGAATTGTGTGCGTTTGGCGAAGCCGGCAGTGTTGACCCAGGAAGATGAAAGATCTCTGGCAGAAAGCGCGGTCCTGATTTCTCACCAGTAGCCGAGAGCAAAAGCCTCGCGGTGGCGCGGGTTATTTGAACTTGGTACGGCTACCCTCCATCATCTGCCGCATGGCAGCGGTCGAACCCGGGGCGCGCCGTTCACGCCAGGCTTCGAGCCTTGCGCAAGTCTCTTCTATTGCGGAAAAGAGAACGGGGTTTTTGAAAGCGGCGCGCCAGGTGGGCACAATTGAGCGCATACGGTCCCACACCACCCAGATTTCTCCATTGCTTTCGAAAAAGAGTTCGTCGTTAATCATCCCACGGTTTACGATGCTGGCGACCATGTCCCAATAGCTAATGACCATGCGAATGTACGTGTTTTCCTGGCTGCCCTGCGGATATCTCTGCATCAGCTCTTCCGGCGTGGCCGCACGAAAATGCTCGACGAACCACGCGCGCGCTTCGCGCAGACGAGGTTCGCGGCGGAGATCGTAGAGCCGGAGCATGAGGTTCACTTCGTCATAGGTGATCTGGGCCATCAGAGGTTCTCCTTTTATTTCACCCGGAATGAGCCGGCGGCGGGGAATCCTGGGAAGTAGCAGGCTGCACCAGCTCGACGCGCTGGACATTGTACAGGGGCATACCTAGCCGCTGGAACTCCAATTGGATGCGGCGGCGCAGTTCGCGAGCTACATCTTCATGATGCGACGGCGCGGTGCGAACCTGGAGGCGGACAGTGGAGGCCGACTGGTCGAAAGATTGCAGGCCAAGGAGGCGCGGCCCATCCACAAGAGCTTGAGACCATGCTGGATCGCTGCGCAGGGCGGCAGCGGCAGTCTCGAGAATCTGCAGCAGTTTTTCCTGGGGCATGTTGGGAGACACGGCTACATCGACGAACGCTTGCGACCAATCGCGGCTGAGATTGGCGAGAGTGCGAATTTCGCCATTGGAAAGCGTCACCAGGGCGCCGCGCGAATCGCGGAGGACAGTGCGCCGCAGGGAAATATGCTCGACGCGGCCCTCGGTGTCGCCAACCTGAATGCTATCGCCGACGACAAACTGGTCTTCGATAATGATCTGGAAGCCGGTGATGATGTCACGGATGAAATTTTGAGCGCCAAGGCCAAGGGCGAGAGTGGCCAGGCCGGCGAGCGCTGCCACCGGAAAAACGTTGATGCCAATTTCCTGCGCGGCGGTGAGCAGCGCCACGGCCCAGACGGCTTTGCTACCCGCGCTGTAAAGCACCCCGGAAAGCGTACGTGTCTGTTGTTCTCTTGCTTGAGCGGCGCGCGTTTGCGAGGCAGCCTGCTTCACGATCAGGTTGGTTGCGGCGCGCAAAAGCCGGTTCAGGATAATCGCGACCACAAAGATCAGGACGAGGTGCAGCAGATGAGCAAGCGTGAACTCGGGAAGATGCGTCAGCAGACTGGACATAAGGGTTGTCGGAGGGGGAGTATAGCATTGCTAGGGATGTGATGCAGTGAGGGCGTGTGCGAAGAGGATGGCGGAGGCAGGAGGAAGTGCAATGAAAACGCGACGCTTGTTTTTGGGTGAGTTACTCTCCGCGGGAGCGGCGACGGGGTTAGTCGGGACCCTCGCGATAGCCCAGAATCCGATTCCAACTCCTCCGCCGCTAGTGACTGCGGGACCCCCACCCCCGGCAGACGCCAGCCAGCCCACCCCAGAAAAACACATGCTGGAAGAAAATGAGAAGGACATTCACAAAAAGGTCGAGCGGCTGTACGAACTGGTCACGGAACTGAAGGCAGAGTCTGACAAGACGGATTCCACGAAGGTGCTTTCACTGAACTTGATGAAGAAAGCGGAAGAGATCGAGAAATTGGCACACGATATCAAGATCCGATCGAAAGGTTAACGCAAGAAGGAATCGCGGCGCGAGGCCAGGCCACGATAAGTGGAGGCCACTGGCGCAGTGCAAAAGGACACGCTAAACTTAGAAAGTCAGTTCACCGGCGCGCCCGTAGCTCAGCTGGATAGAGCGCTTGCCTCCGGAGCAAGAGGTCGGGAGTTCGAATCTCCCTGGGCGCGCCACTTAACCTTGAAAAATCAATTAATTGGCGAAGCCGCCTCTTCTGTACTGCTGCTTTCTACGACGTTTTTGGGAACACTTGGGAACAATTGCCCCTCAAGGAGGTTCACAGCCTCACGCTGAGCAATCACGCTGGCGTGTGTATACACCTGGAGAGTTGTTGCCAAGTCTGAATGCCCAAGTTGGGCCTGTGCGACCTTTAGGGGAGTTCCCTGGACATGCAAGAGCGTCCCGTGGGTGTGGCGAAGCGCATGCCAACTCAACCTTGGGAGCCCAGCACGCTTGCATGCTGATCGTAATCCCCTGTTCCGTAAATTATTAGATGCTAAGGGACCGCCGTTGCGAGTGGCGAATACCAAAGCCTCGGGGTTGCGATCTGCAGAAATAGAGAAATGGGCTTTCAATGCTTCTACAACCGCAGGCGACAGCGGGACCTCCCTCCTGCTAGCACGGGTCTTTGGTGTACCAAATCGCCCCAAGTAGCAAGTCTCCGCAACGACCAACGTCTCCCTGACAAAATCTATGCGTTTCCACCGTAATGCCAGGATTTCCCCAATCCGCAGTCCAGTCATGAAGGAGAGCAAAACGATGGTCCGGGTCGGTTCTGTACACGCGGCAATTAGACACCGTGCTTCATCTACATTCAGGAACTGGTGGGGTCGCTTGAGAAAACGTTCTGGCATCTTCACACCGCGAACGATGTTTTCCGCCAGATAGTCCCAACTGACTGCAGTTCCTAGAACCTTGCTCATTAGGTTGCGTAGGTGGTTAGCGGTCTCCCAGGCAAACCCTTGCTTGAGTTTTTCCAGAACGTATTGCTGGACCTCGATTCTGGAAATGTCGCACAGACGTTGATCACCAAATCGGGGAGTCAAGTGCTTCCGCAGGAGAGCGGAGTAAATCTCCTGGGTAGCAAACTTGAGTGTCGGCAGTACGCCCGGCTCGAAGCACTCTGAAACGAACTTCGAGAACAACATGGTTGCTTCCGGGCGATACTGCCCTTGGTTGATTGGGCTGAGGTGAGCATCAAGAAGTCTGCGGGCTTCACGGCGACCGGCAATTTCGCTGAGTGGGCCGAGCACAACCGAGCGCATCACTCGACTGGCTGATCCATCAGCGAGAATCACGTCTTCCCTCCACCGTGCCACCCACATCTTCCGACGCTTACCGCGAACAAATAGACAACCGTTCTGATACTGGCTACGATGATTTGGTGAGAGTCACCAGCGCGAGTTGTGGCAGTGTGGCTAGCCAGTCCTTTACCTACGATCCGTTCGGCAACATCGTCAAATCCGGAAGCCCCAGCGGGTTCGCGGCGACTTATTACCTGACGAGGAACCGCATTAACACCGTTGCGAGCGTCACGGCGCAGTACGACAACAACGGAAACGTATTGTGGGACGCGGTTCACCATTACACATGGGACGCGGACGGAAATTCCATCACGATCGACACTGTTGGCGCGACCTTTGACGCACTGGATCGCATGGTGGAGCAGAATCGTTCCAATGTCTATACGGAGATCGTTTATGCCCCTTCAGGTGCTAAACTGGCGCTCATGAGCGGGACTAGCGGGCAGACTTTGCAGAATGCATTTGTTTCCCTCCCCGGCAAAGCAACGGCCGTCTACACGAGTGCAGGTGTGGATCACTATAGACATTCCGACTGGCTGGGCAGCGCGCGGGCGACTTCCTCGCCGTCGCGGACAGTTACTTCAACCACAGCGTACGCGCCCTTCGGGGAGACCTACGCTCAAAATGGCACCACTGATGCATCCTTCACGGGACAGAATATGGACACCGTGTCGGACCCATTATCCGGCGATTACGATTTCCTTTATCGCGAGTACAATACCCAGGGCCGCTGGCCGTCGCCCGATCCGGCTGGACAGGTTGCCGTGAATCCGATGAATCCTCAATCGTGGAACCGTTACGCTTACGTGTTGAACAATCCGTTAGGGTTCACCGATCCGCTGGGCCTCTATTGGCAGTGCTGGTCGGTTGAGGTTGAGGGAGGCGAGAAGACTGGCGGTTGTGACTGGTTTCCCGATCCGCCTTCCCCGCCTCCCCCGGGCAGCTGCCCACCGGATATGAGCTGTGGACCACCCCCTGGCACTCCTCCTGGTGGAGGTGGAACTGTTCCAGCACCCCCTAGCGGCCCAAGTTTGTGGACGATCTCAAAAAATGTGAACAGATGCGCAGCTGCACTGGCGCAAACGAAATCTCTTAGCACAATGTCAGGGGGACGCATCCCCGAATTTTTGGGTAGCAATTTCTTCAGCGATACATCCTCGCTGGCTACTGGAAGCGGGGGAGTCGATCAGGTAGCCGGAATTGCTACCGAGGGCACGATCCAGGTTGCTGAGCATGCGGGGGCGCAAGTTGCGATTGGGACAGTAACAACGTTGTCAACTCCGGTTTCCGCTACGGCGGGGGTATATAACCCTGTCGCCGTTGGAACAACCAGCCAATCTTTGGGAGGTACGGTTGCTGGAAGAGTGGGCCTCAATATTCTAAAAGGGGTATTCGTAGCTAAGATTGGTTGGGATGCTGCAATGTATTTGGCGGCCGAGGCCGCTTGTGCCGCGCCCACCTGGACGCAGTGAGGTCGAGAAATGGGGAACGAGAGATGGACTCTACGTACGTGGTTCATGATGCTTATGGGGTCTGTAATAACGATCCTGTTCATCATGAGTTCCACGGCATTTTGGAGACACAACTTCGGCGAAACGATCCTATTTCTCGCCTCGGGAGCCACTCTGGCATTCCTGTTCTACCGCAAGAGGCTTGCACTCTTGGGCGCCGTCGCATGCGGGTGGATTGTGGTCAATGGTGGCTTGACTGCGGTCTTCCACCCGAGTGTCGTGGGAATATTGGTCACAGTAGCGTCGGTCGTCGGTTTGGTCTTCTTCTCCCGCCGCGTGGGGAGGCAACACCGGGGCCTTTTGCCCGACGATTGGCAAAAGGTATTTGACAACGAGCGGCGATAGCAGCGGTGACAGTTGGTGGGACGCCTTCGCCAAGATTTTCTTCACGGTACCTTATCGAAAGCCCGGGGAAGGGTTTGTCGCATGTTGGAATAGAGTTGCTTCGGACACCCTTTTAGGAATGGGAGTTCCAAGAGAGGACAGACCAGGAACGGAGGGTGGCCCGGGTGCTAAATGCGAAGAAAACGCAGGTGCCCATACGTCGGTTTTAGGCGTGGGGATTTTGACTTTTCTTAGGTTTTTTTGTTTTGTCCTTTTCTGGAAAGCAGATTAGTGCGTTTGAATCTGATCGCTGACCGCAAACTCCGCGAGCTTTACAAAAGATTTGACCCAGGAAGCCGTCTCCGACAAATGGGAAGCTCCTCAATCTACAATCAGAGGCCACCCGGACAGCGCGATAAATCGCTTGCCCGCAACATCTACGTTGAACTTGCTTGGGTCGGCATTCTAGCCGGCTTGCTAGCAGGAATGTACTCAAGTGTAGCCAGCATCACTCTTTGGTTTGCCGCCATTTTGCTCGCCGCCATTCTGCTCCTCCCCACGAAAAGCATTCGGATGCGGGTGGTGGACTGGAGCGTGCTACTCCTCGCCGCGTTTGAAATCCCTTCGCTTTTGTTCTCTCAGTACCGCGCGAACAGCGTTCGAGCGACCGTGGCCATCGCCATTTTCGCACTGATTTACTGTGCAACTCGTCTCGCGATTCGAACCGGTCTGCAGGTGGCAGTTTTCAGCGGCCTACTCGGACTGGGCGGAGGCTATCTGGCATCCTCCGGCGTGAGCCAGTTCCACGAAAATGCGAATCGCCTGGGCGCGGCAGGGCTTACGAATCTGGTGGCCTTCCGGTCGAGGCTCATTACTCCACCCAGTCCTTGGATTCCCGGCGAATGGTTCACCTTGCTCCTGCTGGCGCTGCCTTTCGCATGTGTCGCCCCCGTGTATTTGTGGCAAAAACAAAGGAAATGGCTTGCCGCTGCGGCTCTGGTGGTGCCGCTACTGATTACCGCAGCCATCTGCCTATCCCTATCCCGCGGGGTCTTCTGGAGCGCCGTCGTGTTCTGCTTCCTGCTGTGTGCGTTTCTGTTGGCAAGCCGGCTGTTCACCATGCGGGCAGCCGCAGTTCTGCTCGGAACGGCTCTGACTGCATTGGTTTTGGTACTCGCTTGCGAAGCAGTCTTCTACCCCGGGCTGCCCAAGGCATACGCAGGTCAGCACACGTCGCAGACTCGCAGCACGCAAGGCCGCTTCGAGATATGGAATCGGTCGTTCGAGGTGGTTCGGGCGCACCCATTCTGGGGAGTCGGAGCCGGAAATGCCGCCCTAGCCCTCACTTCGACCGCGGACCAGGAAGAAACTACCGGGTTTGCCAGCCGAACATTCAGCCTGCCAATCCAGGTCCTAGTCGAGAAAGGAATGATTGGTTTCCTGCTTTATTGCACATTCTTGCTCCTCGTGGCCCGTGAGTTCATCCGCACCATCCGCCATTCTCCGCCAGAGGCGCTCGCGACCTCTCCGGGAGGCCGCAAAAAGGGCGATAGCGCGAATCCTGGAGACAACCTTCAGACGACGTTTACCGAACTGTCTGCGCGCAAGGCGATGGCTTGCTGCTTTGCGGCTGGTCTAATCGCAGTTTTGTTCAGGGAGCTGACCTATTCATCTTTGTTCGAGCACCAACTGACTCTATCCTTAGTAGCCGCGATGTCAGCCTTGGTGTGTCTGCCGGTGCCAGGCAAGTAACATGAGGATGAAGCCCATTGCTATCGTGTTGGCCACCCTAGTAGTCGTACTTTCTTTCGTGGTTGGCGACTACGACCGCGCCGATTCCGATTTGAAGACGTTTTACGGGCAGATTCTCGCGACCGACTTTGCCGGCGCGAGAAAGAGCATTGACGAGGCGATCCGGCTCTGGCCGGGAAACGCACGTTACTACGCTTGGAGCGGATACTGCGCGAGTCAAAAGCTGCCACCGCAATGTCCGCGGACCGTTCATGGGATGGACTCAGCCATGACTGCCGTGGACCAGCAATCCGCTCGCAGGGCGATAGACGATTACCGTCAGGCGCTGCATTTGAATAGCCGGGACGCTGTTGCCTACCATAATCTGGCTTGGCTGGAACACCTGTTGGGAGATGGCACAGCCGCCGAAAAGGATTGGCGAGAGGCCACTCTGATTGACCCTGACAACGCTGTGTTTCATCTGAGCTACGGAATGTTCTTAGATGAGAGTGGCTATGCCCAGGCGGGAAAAGAGCAGTTCGAAGCAGCCATTGAGCTGTCGCCCTCGATTGTAGATTCTCCTTTCTTTAACCGATATCAAGAACGACATCCCGAGGAAGCCAATGCCATCGTGGCTGCTTGCATCAAAAAGATCGAAACCAGGCTTGGCCAAGGAAGAGATCCGATCCTCGAAGCAAGATTGGGCAAGCTCTATCAGTATTCTCAAAACTGGGCCAGGTCCATGGAGCTCCTGCAAGACGCGGCAAACCAACTCCCTAATTTGGCCTTACTCTGGTTCAACCTAGGCGAGGTCTATGCCCAACGCGGTGATGATGCGCAAGCAATGGATTGCTACAGAAAAGTCAACTTCATCGACGGCTCTCTGGCACGCCCTGATCTAAGAATGGGCGAGATATACCTCCAAAACGGGCAAAAAGACCTCGCTCTGCAGAACTTTCACCTGGCAACAGCGCGGTGGGAACATGTGAACCCCATCACAGCTTCGCACAACAACCGTTTGTACAATGGTCCCCGGCAGCAAATAGACGACCTTTTGCCTACGACGCTCGTGTGGTACACAAGCCCCTGCGAAGCGTCCGCGGCGTGGCGTGGGCTATCGCAACTCTTCCCACAAAAGCTAGAGTACGCTCTTCGGGCACAAACTTGTGAGCAACTGCCGGCTCCCCATAGCGTCGAGAATCTCGATGGAGGAACAAAGCCATGAACCGATCACCTTTCAAGACCGTATGTGCTGTCTCGCGAAGGCTGATCGTTGGCCTTGGGCTGCTCATGGGAAGCAATTTCGCGGTTGCCCAGGCTCCGGTCGTACAAGCCGTGTTCCCTGCTGCTGACAGTGAAATGCCCATCAAGCAGTGGCAGTTGCTTGGTCCCTTTCGGTTTGAGCAGAAGGAGATAGAGGATCCGGGGGCAGAAACGCGTTCCATAGGGTTGAATCACGATTACCTGGAAGATTTTGGGCAGAAGGAGACAACGATTGACGCCGCGACCTTCGCCTCTCTCAAAACGCCAAAAGCGGGAATCACACTCCACAAGGAGTTTGTGAACGAACTGATCTCCGGAAATCCGAAAACGAACATCCTCGAACTTGCAACTGCTAACCGCCCGTTCGACTACGGGATTGCCTATGTCGCGGTAATTGTGGAGAGCACGGTTGACCAGGACGTTGTGATTGCCGCTGGAGCCGACGACAACTTGAAGCTTTGGCTGAATCACGAATTGTTGATGACAGACCATCTTGTCGTACACCGTGCGATTCGGAAATTCAGCAAGCTGGCCGAGGCGAGACTAAAGAAAGGCAGCAACTTCCTCCTCGTCAAAGCGGGAAATTTGACCGGGGACTGGCGAGTGATTGTCACATTGTATCCCCATGCACGAGCGTTGGAGTTGGCCGGTGGAAATGCGATCAACCCAATTCTTGAGGGGAGCGTTGTAGCGGCAGGAGAGCCCTTGGTATTGCGCGGCGACCTGATACCAACATCGAAGGACATTCACGCTGAAATCACGGATTCGGGGCATGTGGTTGTGGACTCGTGGAAGCCTGGCTCGGGCCGCAAGATAACCCGGAATCTGGAGAAGCTGGAAAAGGATAGGGTTTACTACTGTAGAATTACTGCTGCTGGTCAGCCAATCGAAAAACCCTTCTACTACGGGAATCTGGAGACAGGCTATGAGCGGCTTACCGGCCAGGCTCGGCCTTTCGAAGTGAAGGATGAGCAAGTGGCCATCGATCTTCAGGCCCAATTGGCCAGACTCAAACACCTGCTTAAGCCCGAAAGCCGCAATAGCGATGCCTGGGACCAAAAGGTCGCCGCCTCCTTCGCTGAGTTGGAGAATAATTATGCAGCCCTGGGGCAGAGTGTTGAGACCTTTCTTCGCGCTCCGGGGACCCATCTTCGTGGTTATCGATCATCCGTGGATAATCAGATTCTCAACTATTGGGTCCACGTTCCAGAAAGATTGCAGGGCACAGGGACGGCCATTCCGCTTGTTATCGTCCTTCCCTGGACTGCACTGACCAATCTCCCATTTCTTGAGAGTTACCAGATTGCTTCTTTTGAAGAGGCGGAACGGTACAGGATACTCGGGGATGATTATGGATTCGCCGTTTTGCAGGTGTGGGGTCGAGGTAACAACCTGGGGGGTACCGCAATCTGGAACACCGATGTATTTGAAGCACTTGATGCTGTGCGTGCTGACTATCCAATCGATTCCGCACGAATATTCCTGGTCGGAGATTGTGAAGGTGGCCGACAAGCACTTCTTTTGGGTGAACGGTATCCAGAGCGCTTCGCAGCCATCGCAGTGGAAGGACCAATTACGATCATCCGAAACCGTTCTCCCTATTTCGATCCATGGATACAATTTGCTTCGCCGATTAGTGCGGTCGGAACCCTGGTGAATACCCCTGTTTTCATTTCTCATGAGGAGCAGGGAAATCCTCCCGCGCAGGACTCCGCTTTGTTCAGTTCTGTAGGGCAAAAAGCCGGCGTGGACATAACCTTTGTGCGCACTGAAGGTGGGCTGCACGGTTTCTCTCAGGACCCCATGGGAGTGAAGCGCTCTCTTTTTGAATTCTTCAGGGGAAAACAGCGCACGCTTGCACCCGGTGGGGTGCCGGTGAACAGCCTTCTTCAGCGATTTAGCGTCGGGCATGGGCCCATTGAGGATGCATTTGGGCGTTCCGTACTCATAGTCGAAGGAACACAGGGTACACCGGAACAGAAAGATATTGTTCACAATCTTGTGCAGGAATTGCTGACAGAATGGCACAACGCGTATTTTGTGGATTGTCCGAGTAAGTGGGATACAGAGGTTAGCGATTCCGACATTGAGAAATCCAACTTGATTCTCGTTGGCGACAATGCGACGAACTCCATAATTCGCCGTATAGGAGACGAGTTACCGCTGCGCGCGACGAACGGTCACATCTTACTCAGTGGCAAAGAGTTTGAGGGCCAGGTGCTTGGTTATGAATTCATCGCGCCTAATCCTTTGCGTCCGGGCAGGTACGTTGTCGTCATCGGGATGAACCAATGGACGGCGATTAAGTATTGGAGGCTGCACCCATCTCGCGACGGAATAAGCGATTACTTTGTTTATGATCTGTCAGGATCCGAACCGAGGCTACTGGGAGCAGGGTACTTTGACAATACGTTTTGGCAACCATTACCGCTCGTCGTGGGCCACCCGGAGGCCAAACTTGCGAACTAGATTGCAGTTGCGTGAGCGTCGTTTGTCGGTCCAACCTAACCCATGTTGGTGGAGTCCAATTCAAAATACGAGGGAATCTCTGAAATTATTCCGTGTACCCCGCGTGTAACTTAGTTCGACGTTTTTGCAGTTTTTCACGAATTTGCCATTTCATAGAATCAATAACTTACGTATTATCAACCCTCCCGAGGGGTTCGACTCCCACCCCGGCACCAGATTGCTCCCTCAGGGGGAGACAATTTGAAGCTTCAGTTTGATCATTCTTCCGTTTTTTCGTGCGGAATATGCCTTCTGGAAGTTGCATCTTTGGCAATCCCCCGGCACGGCGCCGAGTTCTTCTTATATCCTCACAACTTGCAGCGACGCGCTTTTCTCCTCTCTTCATAATTGCAGACGCGGCATCAACTCCGAACCACATCGACAAGCGTATAGCCGAGCGCAGAATACCCTGCAAGCCGCTTCTTGTACATGCGAGCCAGCATAGGCACCATCACATCCGCGTAGTCGTAGACGTGGACTTCGCTCTTGTTTTCGTGGAGGCGGTGCAGGCGGCCCACATACTGTTGTAACGTACCTTTCCAAGAAATCGGCATTGCAAGGAGAAGCGTATCAAGACGCGCGTCGTCAAATCCCTCGCCGAGGTAACTTCCGGTCGCTAGGATCACGCGCGGCTCATCGCAAGGAACGGCGGCGAGAGATTCAGCCAGGCTCTTTCTTTGCTTGGCACCCATTCCACCCTTCAAAATGAAAATGTGCGGACAAAGCCCACGCAGGCGTTCAGCCAAGTAATCGAGATGTTCCGTCCGACTTGTCAGAACAAGTGGTGAACGTCCGCTGGCCAAAGCCTGCTGAAGATCTTGGACGATCAGGTCGTTCCTCTCTTGGCTAACGATGAGAGCAGCATAAATATCTTGAATGGCTGTCTCATTTTCAGGCCGATTCCAGTCGAAATCAGTGATCCTGGGGAAGACCTTATGTTGGAGTGGTGAAGACTCGGCAGCTTTCTTCGGGCTGAGATGAAAACGAATCGGGCCGCATTGCATGTAGATGACGGGATGGTGCCCGTCTTTTCGAGTTGGTGTTGCCGTCAATCCCAAAACGTATTTTGCTTTGACTTCGCGAAGAACTCGCTCAAACGTGACTGCTGACAGATGATGACATTCATCCACAATCACGTGGCCATAGTCCGCGACGAAATCTTCAACTGCTCCTTTACGCTGCAAGCTTTGGATTACAGCAACATCAATCAAACCGGTTCTCTTAGCTTTCCCTCCCCCAAATTGTCCGATGTGCCCAATCGGCAAAGCCAGAAACACCGCTAATCGCTCGCGCCATTGGTCCATCAGTTGACGCCGATGCACGAGGATCAGGGCGTTGACCGCTCGTTTGGCGATAAGGCAAGCCCCCACCACTGTCTTTCCGAATGCCGTTGGCGCACATAGTATGCCTTGGTCATACGCAAGCACCTGCTCGATGGCGTCTCGTTGTTCAGGCCGCAATTCACCGTGGAAAGAAACGTCGATTGACTGCCCCTCGGTTCGTTCATCATGAACTTCCACATTGACGTGATGTGAGTTGAAAACACGGACTATCTCTTCCATGCACCCTCTTGGAAGGCCGATGTGCTCGGGGAAGTCTTCACTGCAGGATATGATCCGCGGCTTACCGTAGGTCGAGAGCCGCATCGCTTGAGCTTTGTAAAACTCAGGGTTTTGAAAGGCAGCGATGCGAATCAGGCGATCCACCATCGCGGGCGGCAGGCCCCCTTTCTCGATATAGATAAGATTGCTCGCCACGACACGAACATTCGCAGGTAGCGGACCGGTGATTTGTCTTTCCTTCCGTTTTCGGGAAGGTCGCCAGAGCCATGGAGCTTCGCCCTCGTCCTCATCGGGCACATGGAGGTGCACTCCGATGGGATTCCCTTCGGGAGCTATCGAGTGAGTTATTCGAGCGAGCTGATCGATTGGCATTCTCTGAACCGACTCTAAAAACCTCCACTGATCAGGATGAGGCTGAAACAATTCATCCAAAAACACGCTGTTGCCTTGCTCTCTGGGACGCTTTTGCAATGGCAACGCAATCAGATTTCCGAAACCGCCTTTGGGCATGGTGTCCTGGTTGGGGAAGAGGCGGTCGTATGAATCAAGGCCGATTTCATGTCTATTCTCCATGGTGCGTGTCAACAAGGCACATCCCAGCCTTCGCGCATCGGCAGCGGACACCGAACGGTCAAAGAATATCCATACATGCGCGCCATTCCCTGACCGCGAGCGCTCATGGCGAAGGGAACTAAATGGCCTGCATGTTGCGCAAATGATGCTGATCAGCTACCCAGGACTTCTTGTCGAAATCCACTGGAAAAACCAGCAGGTGTCGTCGGGTAGAAGTGGATAAAGGCTGATCGTGTGCTTTCCAGTCAGATGATTACGAATCGCATCATCAGTCAGTGGCTG